>NZ_JBICAJ010000001.1:0-422907 GCF_043088925.1 Streptomyces sp. NPDC014006
AAACGCCCGGTTACATTTCGAACCCGGAAGCTAAGCCTTACAGCGCCGATGGTACTGCAGGGGGGACCCTGTGGGAGAGTAGGACGCCGCCGAACAATTCTTGAAGAAAACCCCGCACCTACGGTGCGGGGTTTTCTGCGTTTCCGGGCCTTTTCGCTCCCCCGGAGGGGAGCGATGACGGCATCAGAGCCGGCCGGCCGCCTTCAGCGCCAGGTAGGCGTCGGCGAGTGCCGGTGCCAGGTCGTCCGGAGTGGCGTCGACGACCGTGACGCCGCGACGGCGCAGCTGTTCAGCGGTGCGGCTGCGTTCTGCCTGGGCCTGGGCGGCCGCCGCGGCCTCGTAGACGGCGTCGGTGGTGCCGCGGGCCGCTGCCATACGGACGATGTGCGGATCGGACACCGAGGCCACCAGGACCGTATGGCGCTGGGTCAGCTGCGGGAGGACCGGGAGGAGGCCTTCTTCCACGGGGGCCGCGTCCAGCGTCGTCAGGAGGACGATCAGGGAACGGCGGGGGGCTGTACGTAGGGCTGTTGCGGTCAGGCCGCGGGCGTCGGTTTCGACGAGTTCAGGTTCGAGCGTCGCCATGGCGTTGACCAGGGACGGCAGGAGGTCGCCGGCCGTGCGGCCCTGGACGAGGGCGCGGACGCGGCGGTCGTAGGCGAGAAGGTCGACGCGGTCGCCGGCGCGGGAGGCGAGGGCGGCCAAGAGCAGAGCAGCGTCCAGGGAGGCATCGAGGCGCGGGGCGTCGCCGACGCGGCCGGCCGAGGTGCGGCCGGTGTCGAGGACCAGCAGGATGCGGCGGTCGCGTTCGGGACGCCAGGTGCGGACGGCGACCGTGGTCTGGCGTGCGGTGGCGCGCCAGTCGATGGAACGGGTGTCGTCACCGGGGACGTATTCGCGGAGGCTGTCGAACTCAGTGCCCTCGCCGCGCTGCAGGACGCTGGTGCGGCCGTCCAGTTCGCGCAGGCGTGCCAGCTTCGACGGCAGATGCTTGCGGCTGGTGAACGGCGGCAGGACGCGGACCGTCCAGGGGACCTTGTGGGTGCCCTGGCGGGAGAACAGGCCGAGGGGGCCGTAGGAGCGGACGGTGACGCGGTCGGCCTGGCGGTCGCCGCGGCGGGTGGGGCGCAGGCGGGTCGTGATGCGGCGGCGTTCGCCCGCCGGGACCGTGAGGCGGTGGCGGGAGGCTTCGATCTCCGTGCCGGGGCGCCAGCTGCTGGGCGGCCATGCGTCGCGCAGGTGGGCGCGCAGCGGTCGGCCGCTGGGGTTGGTGACGGTCAGGGTGACGTCGGCGGCGTCACCCAGGCGTACCGACGTGTCGCCCGAGCGGGTGAGGCCGAGGCGGCGTACGGGGGCGGCGAGGGCGTAGTCGCAGGCGCACGCCAGGGCCAGGGTGCCGTTGACCGCGAGGATGCCCGTCCAGCCGGGTTCCAGGATGCCGACGGGGAGGGAGCCGAGGGCCGCGAGGAGCGCGGCGCGTCCGGTGAGGGCCATCAGCGGGGGACGGGGACGTGGGCGAGGATCGCGGTGATGACGGAGTCGGCGGTCACGCCCTCCATCTCGGCCTCCGGGCGCAGTTGCACGCGGTGGCGCAGCGTGGGCAGGGCGAGGGCCTTCACGTCGTCGGGGATGACGTAGTCGCGGCCGGTCAGCCAGGCCCAGGCGCGGGCCGTGGACAGCAGGGCGGTGGCGCCGCGGGGGGAGACGCCCAGGGTGAGGGAGGGCGACTCGCGGGTGGCGCGGCAGATGTCGACGACGTACGCGGCGATCTCGGGGGAGACGGTCGTCTTGGCGACGGCGGCGCGGGCGGCCTCCAGTTCGGCGGCGTTCGCGACGGGGCGTACGCCGGCGGCGCGCAGGTCGCGCGGGTTGAAGCCGGCGGCGTGGCGGGTGAGGACGTCGATCTCGTCCTGGCGGGAGGGCAGCGGGACCGTGAGCTTGAGGAGGAAGCGGTCCAGCTGGGCCTCGGGGAGGGGGTAGGTGCCCTCGTACTCGACCGGGTTCTGGGTGGCGGCGACGAGGAAGGGGTCCGGGAGCGCGCGCGGGGTGCCGTCGACGGTGACCTGGCGCTCCTCCATGGCCTCCAGCAGGGAGGACTGGGTCTTCGGTGGTGTGCGGTTGATCTCGTCGGCGAGGAGCAGGTTGGTGAAGACCGGGCCGGGCTGGAAGGAGAACTCGGCGGTGCGGGCGTCGTAGACCAGGGAGCCGGTGACGTCGCTGGGCATGAGGTCGGGGGTGAACTGGACGCGCTTGGTGTCGAGTTCGAGGGCCGCTGCGAGGGCGCGGACGAGGAGGGTCTTGGCGACGCCGGGGACGCCTTCGAGCAGGACGTGGCCGCGGCACAGCAGGGCGACGACGAGGCCGGTCACGGCGGGGTCCTGACCGACAACGGCCTTGGCGATCTCGGCGCGCAGGGCTTCGAGGGCGGCGCGGGGGTCGCCCGGCGCTCCGGTCTGCCCGGCGTTGTCAGTGGTCGGGTCCATCATGGACGGCGTACCTCTCTTTCGAGGGCGTCGAGTCGGTCGGCGAGTGTGATCAGGGCTGCGTCGTCGCTGGGCGGCGGCCCGAAGAGGAGGGTGTGCAGGTCTTGTTGGCCGTCGCCGAGCAGGCGGGCGGACAGGGCCGGGAGCAGGGTTTCGGGCGTGTGCGCCAGGTTGGTGGGCACGCCGACGAGGGGGGCGAGTCGGGTGCGTGTGGTGGAGCGCAGAGCGGCGGCGGCGCGGTCGCGGGCGTTCGCCTTGCGGTAGAGGCGGGCGCGGCCTTCGGCGGTTTCGGAGGCGCGGATCGCGACGGGGAGTTTTTCGGGGACCAGCGGGCCGAGCCGGCGGGCCCGCCACAGGGCGGCGAGTGCTGCCGCGACGAAGAGTTGCAGGGTGCCCCAGAGCCAGCCGGAGGGGAGCAGGTCGACGAGGGACTTCCGGTCGTCGGGTGCGGTGGCCGAGGTGTCGGAGAGCGAGGGGAGGTACCAGACGAGATGGGGGCGGGAGCCGAGGAGTTGGAGGGCGAGCGAGGCGTTGCCCTGCTCGTCGAGGTGGTCGTTGACGAGGATGTCGGGCGCGCCGAGGACGACGGTGTCGCCGCGCCCGGTGGCGTCCGGGACGCGCACGAGGGTGGCCAGGCCGTCGCTGGGGTAGCACTCGTCGGCACCCGGGCGGGTGGTGGTGTAGCGGATGCCGCCGGTGTCGGCGGTGCCCGCGCGCCGGGCGGCGGGCAGGGCGCAGCCGGGTTCGAGCAGGGAGTCGGCGCTGGTGACGGGGTCGGCGGTGACGCCGGGGGCGAGCCGTTCGACGGAGGTGCTGCCGGCGACGAGGAGGGTGCGGCCGCCCGAGTCTGCCGCCGCGGTGTGCAGTTGACGTTGCTGACCGGGTGTCAGCAGGTCGGGGACGGCGACCAGGAGCGTGGTGTCGGGGCCCGCGGCGTTGCGTGCCGCGTCCAGGGTGGTGACCACGCGCGTGTGCACGCCATGGTCGGCGAGGAGTTCGGCGACGGCGCGGCTGCCGGAGGGGTCGGCGGAACGGGGGTCCAGGGAGCCGTGCTTGGTGGTGGAGCGGACCAGGGCGATCGCAACGGCCGCCGCCAGGAGCACAACGAGCGCGAGGGCGACGCCCCGGGCGCGGGTGAGGACCTGACGTGCGGTGGGCGAGGCCGAGGTGGTCGGGAGGGTGGCCTCGGTGGTCATCCGGCGGCTCCCTGGCGGTCGTCGGGGATCGGGCCGGCGGTGCTGTTCGCGAGCTGGGGCTTGGTGTGTTCGAGGTCGCGGTCGAGTTCGGCGAGGCGGTGGTACGACTGCTCGCTCGCGCTGCGGCCGCCGTATGTGACGTCGTCGAACTCCCGGGCGGCGGCGCGCAGTCGGTCCAGGTGGGCGGGCAGGGCGCGGCCGGCTTCGTCGGCGGCTTCGTCGGCGGTGCGGCCGGGGCGTACGTCGAGCAGGGCGCGCTCTTCCAGCGCGCGGACGATGGCGCGCATGCGTTCCTGGACGGCCTGGTTCCAGTGGCCCTGGGCGGCGTGCGCGTCGGCGGCCGCGCGGTGTTCGGCGGCGCTGCGGGGACGGTCGTCGAACAGGGCGGCGGCGGAGGTGGGCCGGCGGCGCGGGGTGCCCAGGCGCCACCAGAGGGTGGCGAGGACCGCGAGGACGGCGACGACGATGACGACGAGGCCGACGGTGCCGCCGGGCGTCGCGGTGGTGGCGGCGTTGAAGAGGCGGTCCAGCCAGTCCCAGAAGGCGTTCAGGGCGCGCTGCAGCGGGCTGGGATCGTCCTGGTGGTACATCGGCTTGGACAGTTCACGGCGGGCGGCCTCCCGCGCGGGGCCGCGCGGTGTCGTCACCGGGGGCTCGCCGTCGGAGCCGGCGCGCGTGAGCAGGGACGTGCCGCCGGGCAGGCGCAGCAGTGCGTGTACGGCGGTGTCGGCGGCGTGGGCCAGTGTGGTCGCGGCGGCGCGTGCCAGCGTCGCGCCGGCCGTGTCCGCCGTGTGGGCCACAGCCGCTGCGGCCGTGTCGGCGGCGTGCGGCCACGCGGTCACGGCGGTGTCGGCAGCGTGGGGCGGTGCCGTGGCCGCCGTGACGATTCCCCCCGTCAGGCTCACGGCATCAGCTCCTCGGTGTGCTGCCGGCCGGGCCGGTGCTGTGGTCCTGGAGGCCGGCGGCGCGGGCGAGTTCGAGGTCGAGGGCCTCGCGGCGGATGCGCTGGTCGATGTAGAGCAGCACGGTCACGCCGGCGCTGATCGGGAAGGTGATCATGGAGCCGATCACCGAGCCGATGCCGCTGATGATGAGGAACGTCCAGCCGCGTTCGCCCTCCATGAGGCCGGAGACACCGCCCCCGTTCGCGGCGGCGGCGATGAAGGTGAAGGGGAGGACGATGAGCGCCGCGACGATGTTCGCGATGATCGCGGCGAGCAGCTGGATGCCGAAGACCCGCCACCAGGAGCCGCGCACGAGCTTGGCGGAGCGGCCCATCGACTTGCGGATGCCCTGCTTCTCCAGCATCAGGGCCGGGGAGGCCAGGGAGAAGCGGACCATCAGCCACAGGACGACGACGAACGCGGCGAGGCCGCCGAGGGAGGCGAGGCCCGCTCCGGCGTCCGCGTTGCCGCCGAGGGCCACGAGGATTCCGGGGGTGATGCCCACGCCGAAGATGACGGCGCCGATGAGGATGAGGAGTCCGATCAGGCCGAAGAGCCGGGCCAGCTGGGTGCGGGCGTCGCGCCAGGCCTCGGCGAAGGTCACCGGCCGGCCGAGGACGGCGCGGCTGGTCACCGTGGTGAGCAGGGCGGTCGCCGTGACCGTGCCGATCATGGAGATCAGGAAGATGACCGTGGAGTTGAGCATCGTGTCGCCCAGAGCACGGGTCACCTCGCTGAGGGTGGCGCTGGGGTCGTCGAGCGTGTCGCTGCCCGTGGTGTCGAGGACGAGGCCCTGCAACAGGACGGCGAGGACCTCGGTGACGACGGCGACGGACAGGGTGATGCCGAGCACCGTGCGCCAGTAGGTGCGCATGGTGGACACCGCGCCGTCGAGGATCTCGCCGACGCCGAGCGGGCGCAGCGGGATCACGCCGGGCTTGGCCGCGGGCGGGGGACCGCCCCAGCCGCCACCCCAGGCGCCGTGACCGGGGGCGCCGTAGCCGTATCCGCCGGGCGCCCCGTATCCGCCGGGGGTGCCGTATCCGCCGGCCGGGCCGCCGGGGCCCGCCGGGGGCGGGGTGCCCCAGCCGGGGCCCGGCGGTGGGGGCGGCGGGGCCTGGCCCGGGCTCTGCTGCCCGGTCGGCGCCGACCACTGGCCGGCGGGTGGCTGCACCGTGGACCACTTCGCACCGGGGCTCTGCGGGTCCTGAACCGGCTGGTCCGCGGGCTGCTCCGGCTCGGCGGGACGGGACGCGGCGGGCTCGTGCCCGTCGGACGGGGCGGATCCGGGCGAGGCCCAGCCCGGAGTGTCGTTCATCGTCGCTCCTTCACGGTGCCCGTCCGCGGTCGCGGCGGCAGGTTGGCAGCCATCGTGCCATGGGGTGGTCATCCGGGTACCGGCCGAGGTCGGGCCCGCGCATCTTCAATTGTCCGCCGGATACGGGGAAGACTGACGGCATGGCTGATCAGTACGCGCACGCCGACGAACACAGGCAGCTCACCGGGATCCCCGCGATCCGCTGGGAGGAGCCGCCCGAAGGACCCGTCCTGGTCCTGCTGGACCAGACGAGGCTGCCGACCGAGGAGGTCGAACTGGTCTGCACGGACGCGTCCGCGCTGGTGGAGGCGATCCGTTCGCTCGCCGTGCGCGGGGCCCCGCTGCTGGGGGTCGCGGGGGCGTACGGCGTCGCGCTCGCCGCCGCGCGCGGGTTCGACGTGGACGAGGCCGCGACCGCACTGGCCGGGGCCCGGCCGACGGCGGTGAACCTTTCGGTCGGGGTGCGTCGTGCCGTGGAGGCGTACCGGGCGGCGTGCGAGAAGGGCGCCACGCCCGGGCAGGCCGCTCAGGCGACGCTGGCCGCGGCGCAGACGCTGCACCGGGAGGACGCCGAGGCCAGCGTCCGCATGGCCGAGCACGGGATGGCGCTGCTGGAGGAGTTGCTGCCTGCCGGTGGGCACCGGGTCCTCACGCACTGCAACACCGGGGCGCTGGTGTCCGGGGGCGAGGGCACGGCGTTCGCGGTGGCGCTGGCGGCGCACCGGGCGGGGCGGCTGCGGCGCCTGTGGGTGGACGAGACGCGGCCGCTGCTGCAGGGGGCGCGGCTCACGGCGTACGAGGCGGCCCGGCACGGCATGGCGTACACGCTGCTCACGGACAACGCGGCGGGGTCGCTGTTCGCGGCCGGTGAGGTGGACGCGGTGCTCGTCGGGGCGGACCGGATCGCGGCCGACGGGTCGGTGGCGAACAAGGTGGGCAGCTATCCCCTCGCGGTGCTCGCCCGCTACCACCATGTGCCGTTCATCGTGGTCGCGCCGGTGACCACCGTGGACCTGGACACCCCGGACGGGGCGGCCATCGAGGTGGAGCAGCGTGCCGGGTTCGAGGTCACGGAGATCCCGGTGCCGCAGGTGCAGGCGAGCGGGCCGGGCGGCGGGGTGCCGGTGGCGCCGCTGGGCACGCAGGCGTACAACCCGGCGTTCGATGTGACGCCGCCGGACCTGATCACGGCGATCGTCACGGAGGGCGGCGCGCTGTCCCCGGTGACGGGCAAGGGGCTCGCGGAACTGTGCGCGCGATCCCGGGAGGGGGCCGCCGGGTAGGCACGCGGCCGGTGCGGTGCTCTCGGCCACGGCGGTCGTGGGCAGACAGTGACCGGTGAGTACGACTATCGTCACGGGCCAGTGACGTGCCTCACCAGGCGCCCCGGTCACTGTTACGAGAATGGGATGATGTCGTTTATGAAGGGACGAGTCCTTGTCGTCGACGACGACACCGCACTGGCCGAGATGCTCGGCATTGTGCTGCGTGGTGAGGGTTTTGAGCCGTCTTTCGTAGCCGACGGCGACAAGGCGCTGGCTGCGTTCCGGGAGGCCAAGCCCGACCTGGTGCTGCTGGACCTGATGCTGCCCGGTCGGGACGGTATCGAGGTGTGCCGTCTGATCAGGGCGGAGTCCGGGGTGCCGATCGTGATGCTCACGGCCAAGAGCGACACCGTCGACGTCGTGGTGGGCCTGGAGTCCGGCGCCGACGACTACATCGTCAAGCCGTTCAAGCCCAAGGAGCTGGTGGCCCGGATCCGGGCGCGCCTGCGGAGGTCGGAGGAGCCCGCGCCGGAGCAGCTGTCCATCGGTGACCTGGTCATCGATGTGGCCGGGCACTCCGTGAAGCGGGACGGGCAGTCGATCGCGCTGACCCCCCTGGAGTTCGACCTGCTGGTGGCGCTGGCCCGCAAGCCGTGGCAGGTGTTCACCCGTGAGGTGCTGCTGGAACAGGTGTGGGGCTACCGCCACGCGGCGGACACCCGCCTGGTCAACGTGCATGTGCAGCGGCTGCGCTCCAAGGTCGAGAAGGACCCGGAGAAGCCGGAGATCGTGGTGACCGTCCGTGGTGTCGGTTACAAGGCCGGACCGAGCTGACATGTCCAGGGACAGTGCCGCCTCGGCTCCCGGCCGGTCCGGGGTCCGCGCCGGGCGGCCTGTCGGCCGGAAAACGGTCAGCCAGCGCTGGGCACGGCTGCTTCAGGGCGGGCTCCTGCAGGGCGGCGTGCACGGCAGCCCGGTGGTCCGGTTGTTCATGCGATGGATACGCCGTCCGCTGCTGCCGATGATGCGGCTGTGGCGGCGCAACATCCAGCTGAAGGTCGTCGCCACCACGCTGCTGATGTCGCTCGGCGTGGTGCTGCTGCTCGGCTTCGTCGTCATCGGGCAGATGCGCAACGGCCTGCTGGAGGCCAAGGTGAAGGCCTCGCAGAGCCAGGCCGCGGGCGGCTTCGCGGTGGCCAAGCAGAAGGCCGACGAGGCCGCCGCGGGCACCGACGACGGCACCGGTGTCGACACGCGTCCCTCGCAGAACGTCATCGAGTGGATGAGCAACCTCGTCTCCTCCCTCGCCAGCGGCGGTCAGGGCGCCTTCGACGTGGTCACACTGCCCGCGGGTGCCGGCACCGCGGGTGGGCTCGGTCCGCGCGCGTCCGGGTTCGTCAGCCCCTCGGAGAGCGTGCCGGTCGCCCTGCGCGAGCGGGTCGACTCCAGCACGGGGGCGGCGCAGAGCTACACCCGCATCGTCTACAGCAACGGCCGCCCCTCGCAGCCCGCGCTGGTCATCGGCAAGCAGGTCAACGACCCCAACAGTGACCCGTACCAGCTGTACTACCTCTTCCCGCTCACCCAGGAGGAGAAGTCGCTCAGCCTGGTCAAGGGCACGCTGGCGACCGCCGGGCTGTTCGTCGTCGTGCTGCTCGGGGCGATCGCGTGGCTCGTGGTGCGCCAGGTCGTCACGCCGGTGCGGATGGCGGCCGGGATCGCCGAGCGGCTGTCGGCCGGGCGGCTGCAGGAACGTATGAAGGTCACCGGCGAGGACGACATCGCGCGGCTCGGTGAGGCCTTCAACAAGATGGCGCAGAACCTCCAGCAGAAGATCAGCCAGCTGGAGGACCTGTCGCGGATGCAGCGCCGGTTCGTCTCCGACGTCTCGCACGAGCTGCGCACGCCTCTGACGACGGTGCGGATGGCCGCCGACGTCATCCACGAGGCGCGCGAGGACTTCGATCCGGTGACCGCGCGGTCGGCGGAGCTGCTCGCCGACCAGCTGGACCGGTTCGAGTCGCTGCTCGCCGACCTGCTGGAGATCAGCCGCTTCGACGCGGGCGCGGCGGCCCTGGAGGCGGAGCCGATCGATCTGCGCGAGGTGGTGCGGCGGGTGGTCAGCGGGGCCGAGCCGCTCGCCGAGCGCAAGGGCACACGCATCCGGGTGGTCGGCGACCAGCAGCCCGTGATCGCCGAGGCCGACGCCCGGCGCGTGGAGCGCGTCCTGCGCAACCTCGTCGTCAACGCCGTCGAGCACGGCGAGGGCAGGGACGTGGTGGTCAAGCTGGCCGCTGCGGGTGGAGCGGTCGCGGTCGCGGTGCGCGACTACGGCGTCGGGCTCAAGCCCGGCGAGGCGACCCGCGTGTTCAGCCGCTTCTGGCGCGCCGACCCGGCACGCGCGCGTACCACGGGCGGGACGGGCCTGGGCTTGTCGATCGCCCTGGAGGACGCGCGGCTGCACGGCGGCTGGCTGCAGGCGTGGGGTGAGCCGGGCGGCGGCTCGCAGTTCCGGCTGACGCTGCCCAGGACCGCGGACGAGCCGCTGCGGGGCTCGCCGATACCGCTGGAGCCCAAGGACTCGCGGCGCAACCGCGGACTGAACGACGCAGGGTCGGCGCGCGGCGACGCGGAGAAGACGGCCACCGTGCCGGCCCAGCCGGCGGCCGGTGAGCAGCGGCCCGGGCTGCCGTGCCGGGGGCAGCTGCCGCCGCGGCCGACCGGGTCCGCGACCGCGGATCCGACGGCGCTGCCCGGCAACGGCGCGCGTGTGGTGCCCCGGCCCGGTGGCGCGACGCAACGCCAGGACGGGGCGGCGGGTGGGGCGCCCGCCAAGGGCCGGGCGGACGCCGCCGTGGCTCGGCCCGACGACTCGGACACACAAGGGGAGGCCTTCCGTGGGCGCTGACCGCGAGGGGGGCGCCCGGCGCACGCCGGCGCGCGCGGTGGCGTACGCCGCCTGTGGTGTCGTTCTGCTGGCGGGCTGTGCGTCGATGCCCGACAGCGGGGATCTGCGCGGCGTGGAGTCCACGCCGCGGCCGGACTCGCAGGTGCGGGTGTTCGCGATGCCACCCGCGGAGGGCGCACCGCCCGCGGACATCCTGCAGGGCTTTCTTGAGGCGCTGACCAGCGACGATCCCGGCTATGCGACGGCACGGCAGTACCTGACGCCCGCCGCGGCGCGGGCCTGGCAGCCGGGCCGGGCCACCACGGTGCTTCAGGACGGGCCGAGCATGCAGGCCGCCCGCTCCGCCAGCCGGGAGGACGCCGACGACGCCGCTTTCACGCTCACCGGCACCCGGGTCGCGACGCTGGACGCGCAGCAGTCGTACCGGCCCACCGACGGGCCCTACCGGCAGACGGTGCACCTGACGCGGGACGACAAGACGCAGCAGTGGCGCATCGACGGGCTGCCGCAGGGCGTCGTCATGGGCAAGTCGGACTTCCAGCGCAACTACATGTCCGTCAACAAGTACTACTTCGCGTCGAACGTGGCCGCCACGAACGGGGAGACGACGGCCGTCGCCGACCCCGTCTACGTACGCGAGCGGGTGGATCTGATGACGCAGGTCGTGCGCTCCGTGCTGCAGGGCGCCACGTCATGGCTGCGGCCGGTGGTCCGCTCCAGCTTCCCCACCGGTACGGACCTGGCGCGGGGTACGGCCCCCCTGACCCCGGACGACCAGAACAAGCTGACCGTGCCGCTGAACGACAAGGCCGCGCGGGTCGGCCGGGCCCGGTGCGACGAGATGGCGGCGCAACTGCTGTTCACCCTGCAGTACGTCACGCCCACGGTGAGCGAGGTGGAGCTGCGCTCCGGCGACGAACACCTGTGCTCCCTCACCGCCGACCAGGCCGAGGCGGTGGCCGCCCGCGGCTCGACCGCGCACCCCGGCTACGTGTACTTCATCGACGACAAGAGCCGGCTGGTACGGCTGGCCACCGGTGCCGGTGGCACCAGCGCCGAGCCGGTGCCGGGCGCCCTGGGCCAGGGGGTACGGCCGCTGCGGGCGGCCGCCGTGTCGCGCGACGAGCGGGACGCGGCCGGCGTCAGCAGCGACGCGAGTGCCCTGTACGTCGGCTCGCTGGTCTCCAGCAGCTCGCTCGGCAGCGCGGTGGTGACCAGCCACGGCGCGACGCCCGCGGACCGGCTGACGACGCCCAGCTGGGACGCGAACGGCGACCTGTGGGTGGCCGACCGCGACCCTGCCCATCCGCACCTGTGGCTGCTGCGGCAGGGCGGGGGCACACCCGTGGACGTGGCCGTTCCGGGGCTGGACGGGCGCATCCGGGAGGTCCGGGTGGCCGCGGACGGGGTGCGGATCGCGCTCGTCGTGGAGAAGGACGGCAAGCAGTCGCTGTTCGTGGGGCGGATCCAGCGCCCCGACGACAAGGACGCCACCGGGCCCGACGCCGCGCACCCGGCGGTGTCCGTGCTGGAACTGCGCTCCGCCACGCCCGGCCTGGAGGAGATCAAGGCGATGTCCTGGTCCGGCGACAGCCGGCTCGTCGTGGTGGGGCGCGAGGCGGGTGGCGTGCAGCAGATGCGGTACGCCCAGGTCGACGGCTCCACGCCGGAGGGGCCGCCGCCGGCCGCGCTGTCCGGCGTCGAGGACATCGCCGCCTCCGAGGACGACCGGGTGCCGCTGGTGGCGTACTCCGGAGAGGACGGCATCGTGCGGCTGCCGACCGGGGCGCAGTGGCAGAAGCTCGTGAAGGGCGGTACGGCACCGGTGTATCCGGGCTGATCGGAGCGCTGTTGCATCCCGGCTGATCGGAGCGCTCGGGGGTTTTCCACAGGGCGTTGTCCACAGGGGTGGCCGGGGCTTCGCGGGCTTGGCACAGTGGTCGTATGCGGGGGTGGTGGCAGGACCTCACCGACCTGGTGCTGCCGGTCGACTGCGCCGGCTGCGGGCGGCCTCGTGCGGTGCTCTGCCCTGACTGCCGTACGGCGCTGAGCGGGGCCGGGCCGCGCCGGGTGCGGCCGGAGCCGCAGCCGCCGGGTCTGCCGGCCGTGCACGCGGCGGCGCGCTACGCGGACGAGGTGCGGGCGCTGCTGCTCGCGCACAAGGAGCGGGGCGTGCTGGCGCTGGCCCGCCCGCTCGGCGAGGCGCTGGCGGCGGCGGTGCGGGCCGGCCTCCGGCAGAGCGGGGCGTCGGGTGACGCGGTGACGGACGGGTGCGTGCTGCTGGTGCCGGTGCCGTCGGGGCGTACGGCGGTGCGGGCGCGTGGGCACGACCCGGCGCGGCGGATCGCGCTGGCGGCCGCCGGGGAGCTGCGCCGGGGCGGAATGCCGGTGCGGGTCGCGGCGGTGCTGCGGCAGCGGCGGGCGGTGGCCGACCAGGCGCGGCTGGACTCGCGGCAGCGGCTGGCCAATCTCGCCGGCGCGCTGACCGTCGTGCCCGGCGGCGGGCAACTGCTCGCGCAGGGACCGGTGGTGCTCGTCGACGATCTGATGACGACCGGTGCCTCGCTCGGTGAGGCGGCGCGAGCGGTGCGTGATACCGGCGTGTCGCCCGTGTACCCACGAGCCGGTGGGGAAGGACGAGAGGAACACGAAGCCGCTGTGCCGGAAGGGAGACCGCATCGGGCGCACGTGAGGTGGGGAATGCCGGACGGGGACCGTGCGGGGCGTGTGCTCTGCGCGGCGGTGGTCGCGGCCTCTCCGGATGCTTTCGAAGTAAACCGGAACTGATCGAGAACTTGAGTCGTTGCAGGTAATGAGGGGGCAATTCACCTGAAGGGAGGTACACGTCAGGAGAGGGTGACGACATCAGGCCGGGCGAGATATGTTCGGTTGTGAGGGAAAGCCGCAGGCCGTGCCCCTCGTTTCCGAATGCCGTGCCGCGGGTTTTGAGTAATCATCCGCAGCACAGGGGGTGTAGATCTTGCTCATGGGGGAGGAGGAGGTGAAAGTCACCGAGTCCGAGGTTCCGGACCACACCGGAGCCTGGTGCAAAAGGGAGATGCTCCGCCATTGACGCGGGGCGATCCGGGAACGGAGTTCTGCGTGGACATCGTCGTCAAGGGCCGCAAGACCGAGGTGCCCGAGCGGTTCCGGAAGCACGTGGCCGAGAAGCTGAAGCTGGACAAGATCCAGAAGCTCGATGCCAAGGTGATCAGCCTCGACGTCGAGGTGTCCAAGGAGCCCAACCCCCGACAGGCCGACCGATGCGACCGAGTGGAGATCACGCTCCGCTCCCGCGGTCCGGTGATCCGGGCGGAGGCGGCGGCCAACGATCCGTACGCGGCACTCGACCTGGCGGCGGAGAAGCTGGAAGCACGGCTGCGCAAGCAGCACGACAAGCGGTTCACGCGCCGCGGAGCCAAGCGGATCAGCGCGGCAGAGGTCCCCAACCACGTCCCGGGCGTCGCGACGCTCAACGGGAACGGCCACCCCGTTCCGTCGGAAGAGCCGGACAGCGTGCCCACGAAGAAGATCGGCTCCCTCGAGGTGCAGGGCGACGGCCCCCTCGTCGTACGCGAGAAGACCCACGTCGCCGCCCCGATGACACTCGACCAGGCCCTCTACGAGATGGAACTGGTCGGCCACGACTTCTACCTCTTCGTCGACTCCGAGACCAAGGAGCCCAGCGTCGTCTACCGGCGCCACGCCTACGACTACGGCGTGATCCACCTCAGTACCGACACGATGGTCACCGAGGCGTCCTCCATTGACGCGGGCGGTTCGCTGGGCGGTTGACCCTCTGTACGACAGCCGGGCCGGTGCCCCTGGAGCGCGGCGTGCGCCCCCAGGGGCACCGGCGTGCGCCCCTTCGCCCACCGCTGCGTCACCGCGTTGTCGCCCAGGCATGAAATCATGGCCGCAACGGCTCAACCGGTGGGTCGTTGCCTTGGGTTGGCGATGGCACAGGACCACAGGCCACAGCCTTCAGGGGGAGGAACGATGGCGGACACCTTCGGACCGATGCGGGACGAGGACGCCGATGACGGCGTCGTCGGCATGAGCCCGGGCGCAGCGGGCTCCGCACGCAGCGAGCCGATCAGAGTCCTGGTCGTGGACGACCATGCCCTCTTCCGCCGCGGCCTGGAGATCGTGCTCGCGGCCGAGGAGGACATCCAGGTCGTCGGTGAGGCCGGCGACGGTGCCGAGGCCGTGGAGAAGGCGGCCGACCTGCTGCCCGACATCGTGCTGATGGACGTACGCATGCCCAAGCGCGGCGGTATCGAGGCGTGCACCTCCATCAAGGAGGTCGCGCCCAGCGCGAAGATCATCATGCTGACGATCAGCGACGAGGAGGCCGACCTCTACGACGCGATCAAGGCGGGCGCGACCGGCTATCTGCTCAAGGAGATCTCCACCGACGAGGTGGCCACCGCCATTCGCGCGGTGGCCGACGGTCAGTCGCAGATCAGCCCCTCCATGGCCTCCAAGCTGCTCACCGAGTTCAAATCGATGATCCAGCGCACCGACGAACGCCGGCTGGTGCCCGCGCCCCGGCTCACCGACCGTGAGCTGGAGGTGCTCAAGCTCGTCGCCACCGGAATGAACAACCGCGACATCGCCAAGGAGCTGTTCATCTCCGAGAACACCGTCAAGAACCACGTGCGCAACATTCTGGAGAAGCTGCAGCTGCACTCCCGGATGGAGGCCGTGGTCTACGCGATGCGCGAGAAGATCCTCGAGATCCGCTGAGCCTTGGGGCGAGCGGTTACGGCGTTGCCGGTCATCGCTCGGGTGCGTCTCAGGCCGTCAGCCGGGACAGCTCCGCGACCAGCGGCTCGCGCAGCTCCGGAGCCTCGACGCGCTCCACGCGTACGTCCGTGCAGTCCACCCAGGACGCCGCCTCCACCAGGGCCTGCGCGACCGCCGGGACGGCCTTCTTCCCGTCCACGGTGACCTGCTTGGCGACCAGCGTGCGCCCCTCGCGCGCGGGGTCGACCCGGCCCACGAGGCGGCCACCGGCCAGGACCGGCATGGCGAAGTAGCCGTGGATCCGCTTGGGCCGCGGGACATAGGCCTCCAGACGGTGGGTGAAACCGAAGATCCGCTCCGTGCGCGCCCGCTCCCAGATCAGTGAGTCGAACGGCGACAGCAGCGTGGTGCGGTGCCGGCCGCGCGGCGGGGTCTGCAGGGCCGCGGGGTCGGCCCAGGCGGGGCGGCCCCAGCCCTCCACCGTCACCGGCACCAGGCCCGAGTCGGCGATCACCGCGTCCACCTGCTCGCCCTTGAGCCGGTGGTAGTCGGCGATGTCCGCGCGCGTGCCCACGCCGAGGGCTTCGCCCGCCTGGCGGACCAGGCGGCGCACGCACTCGGAGTCGTCCAGCTCGTCGTGCAGCAGCTGCGCCGGGATCGCGCGCTCGGCCAGGTCGTAGACGCGCTTCCAGCCGCGGCGGGTCGCGCAGACCACCTCGCCGTACATCAGCGCGCGCTCGACGGCGACCTTGGTGCCGGACCAGTCCCACCAGTCGTTCGTCTTCTTCGCACCGCCCAACTCCGTTGCGGTCAGGGGGCCGTCGGTGCGGAGCTGCTTGATGACCCGGTCGTAGACATCGTCGGGGAGCTCATGGTTCCAGTGCGGGCGGTTGCGGTAGGCGCGGCGGCGGAAGGCGAAGTGGGGCCACTCCTCGACGGGGAGGATGCACGCGGCGTGCGACCAGTACTCGAACGCGTGCGCGTCCGTCCAGTAGGCCTGCTCGACCGTTTTGCGGCCGACCGCGCCGAGGCGGGCGTAGGGGACGAGCTCGTGGGAGCGGGCCAGGACGGAGATGGTGTCGAGCTGGACCGCGCCGAGATGGCGAAGGACACCGCGGACGGCCGCGCCGGAGGCTGTGCGGCGGGCGTAGGACGGCGTGCCGAGGAGGCCCTGGGCGCGGAGCGTGATCCGGCGGGCCTCGTCTGCGGTGAGCTCTGCGGTGGGGCGCGGGGTCGTCATGTTCGGCACGATAGGCGTGGGGACTGACAGGGCGGGATGAGCTGGGGATTTCCGGAGCGGTGCCGGGTTGCGGGGCCCGCGGCTATGCGCGTCCCGGCAAATACGGCGCCGTCGAGGGCAGGCCCAGGTCCGAGGGGAGCAGGGAGCCCACCCAGCAGTCCCGGCGTACGCCCTTGTTGTTGAGCGCGGAGCGCAGGGTGCCTTCGATGGTGAAGCCGGCCCGTTCCGCCACCGCGCGGGAGGCGTGGTTGCCGACCTCGGCTCGCCATTCGACGCGGTCGACGGACAGGTGGGTGAAGGCCCAGCGGCCGGCGGCGACGGTGGCCTCGGTGAGGTAGCCGTGGCCGCGGTGTTCCTTCGCCGCCCAGTAGCCGATCTCCGTCGTGCCCAGGGAGCGCATCGTCAGGGCGAGCATGCCGGCCAGTTCGCCGCCGGGCAGGAACACGCCGAAGGTGCACACCGAGGCGTCGGCCCAGCCCTCGGGGACCATCTGCTCGGTGAAGGCACGCGCGTGCTCCGGGAGGTAGGGGGAGGGGATGGTCGTCCAGCGCTGGATGTCCGGGTCCTGCACGGCGGCGTACACCGCGTCGGTGTCCTGCGGCCCCACCGTGCGCAGGACGAGGCGGTCGGTGGCGAGCGTGACGGGTTCCATCGGCCGATTCTGCTCGGGTCGGTCCTCGGACCGCATCCCTTTCGCTCTGAGTGAGCACCCGATCACATTTCGCGCAATTCGTCGGCGGCGTCCGGCACCATCGGCGCGGCTCGGCCGTTGTCCTCTTTGAAGGAGATTTGAAGCAGAGCAGAGAAGGAGCGGACGGTCCTCGTCACGGCAGGCCTCCCGGCGCGGCGGGGTCCTCGCATACGATGGCCGTTGCTCAGTAAGCCAAGTGGTAACCGACCGTCCCAGGCCCGACCGGCAAGGAGACCAACCCCCGTGTCCGTCCTCTCGAAGATCATGCGTGCAGGCGAAGGCAAGATCCTGCGCAAGCTGCACCGCATCGCGGACCAGGTCAACTCCATCGAAGAGGACTTCGTCGACCTCTCCGACGCCGAGCTGCGGGCCCTCACCGATGAGTACAAGCAGCGGTACGCCGACGGCGAGAGCCTGGACGACCTGCTGCCCGAGGCGTTCGCCACGGTCCGCGAGGCCGCCAAGCGCGTCCTCGGCCAGCGTCACTACGACGTGCAGATGATGGGCGGCGCCGCCCTGCACCTGGGCTATGTGGCCGAGATGAAGACCGGTGAGGGCAAGACGCTCGTCGGCACCCTGCCCGCGTATCTGAACGCCCTGTCCGGCAAGGGCGTGCACATCGTCACGGTCAACGACTACCTGGCCGAGCGCGACTCCGAGATGATGGGCCGCGTCCACCGCTTCCTGGGCCTGTCCGTCGGCTGCATCCTCGCGAACATGACGCCGGCCCAGCGCCGCGAGCAGTACGCGTGCGACATCACCTACGGCACGAACAACGAGTTCGGCTTCGACTACCTGCGCGACAACATGGCGTGGTCGCAGGACGAACTGGTCCAGCGCGGGCACAACTTCGCCATCGTCGACGAGGTCGACTCCATCCTCATCGACGAGGCCCGTACGCCGCTGATCATCTCCGGCCCGGCCGACCAGGCCACCAAGTGGTACGGCGACTTCGCCAAGCTGGTCACGCGCCTCAAGCGCGGCGAGGCCGGCAACCCGCTCAAGGGCATCGAGGAGACCGGCGACTACGACGTCGACGAGAAGAAGCGCACGGTCGCCATCCACGAGTCCGGTGTCAGCAAGGTCGAGGACTGGCTGGGCATCGACAACCTCTACGAGTCGGTGAACACCCCGCTGGTCGGCTACCTGAACAACGCCATCAAGGCCAAGGAGCTGTTCAAGCGCGACAAGGACTACGTCGTCATCGACGGCGAGGTCATGATCGTCGACGAGCACACCGGCCGTATCCTCGCCGGCCGCCGCTACAACGAGGGCATGCACCAGGCGATCGAGGCGAAGGAAGGGGTGGACATCAAGGACGAGAACCAGACGCTCGCCACGATCACCCTGCAGAACTTCTTCCGCCTCTACGACAAGCTCTCCGGCATGACCGGTACGGCCATGACCGAGGCCGCGGAGTTCCACCAGATCTACAAGCTCGGCGTGGTCCCGATTCCCACCAACCGCCCCATGGTCCGCATGGACCAGTCGGACCTCATCTACCGCACCGAGGTGGCGAAGTTCGAGGCGGTCGTCGACGACATCGCCGAGAAGCACGAGAAGGGCCAGCCGATCCTCGTCGGCACGACGTCCGTCGAGAAGTCCGAGTACCTCTCGCAGCAGCTCAGCAAGCGCGGCGTCCAGCACGAGGTGCTCAATGCCAAGCACCACGAGCGCGAGGCGCAGATCGTCGCCCAGGCGGGCCGCAAGGGCGCCGTGACGGTGGCCACCAACATGGCCGGCCGTGGCACGGACATCAAGCTCGGCGGCAACCCCGAGGACCTCGCCGAGGCCGAGCTGCGCCAGCGCGGCCTCGACCCCGAGGAGCACATCGAGGAGTGGGCCGCGGCCCTGCCCGAGGCGCTCAAGCGCGCCGAGGAGGCCGTCAAGGCCGAGAAGGATGAGGTCGAGAAGCTCGGCGGCCTCTACGTGCTCGGCACCGAGCGGCACGAGTCGCGGCGGATCGACAACCAGCTGCGCGGTCGTTCCGGCCGTCAGGGCGACCCGGGCGAGTCCCGGTTCTACCTGTCGCTGGGAGACGACCTGATGCGGCTGTTCAAGGCTCAGATGGTCGAGCGCGTGATGTCGATGGCGAACGTCCCCGACGACGTGCCGATCGAGAACAAGATGGTCACGCGCGCGATCGCGTCCGCGCAGGCGCAGGTGGAGACGCAGAACTTCGAGACGCGCAAGAACGTCCTGAAGTACGACGAGGTGCTCAACCGCCAGCGCGAGGTCATCTACGGCGAGCGGCGCCGCGTCCTGGAGGGCGAGGACCTGCACGAGCAGATCCAGCACTTCATGAACGACACCATCGACGCCTATGTGCAGGCCGAGACCGCCGAGGGCTTCCCGGAGGACTGGGACCTGGACCGGCTGTGGGGTGCCTTCAAGCAGCTCTACCCCGTGAAGGTGACTGTCGAGGAGCTCGAGGAGGCGGCCGGAGACCGGGCCGGCCTGACCGCCGAGTTCATCGCGGAGTCCATCAAGGACGACATCCACGACCAGTACGCGGCGCGTGAGGAGCAGCTCGGCTCCGAGATCATGCGGGAGCTGGAGCGCCGGGTCGTGCTGTCGGTGCTGGACCGCAAGTGGCGTGAGCACCTGTACGAGATGGACTACCTCCAGGAGGGCATCGGCCTGCGCGCGATGGCCCAGAAGGACCCGCTGGTCGAGTACCAGCGCGAGGGCTTCGACATGTTCACCGCGATGATGGACGGCATCAAGGAGGAGTCCGTCGGCTACCTGTTCAACCTGGAGGTCCAGGTCGAGCAGCAGGTCGAGGAGGTCCCGGTCGAGGACGTCGTCCCGGCGGCGGGTGTCCAGGACGCGGTGCCGGCCCAGGCCGGGGCCTCGCGTCCGGAGATCCGGGCGAAGGGGCTGGACGCGCCGCAGCAGCGGAACCTGCACTTCACCGCGCCGACCGTCGACGGTGAGGGCGGCGTCATCGAGGGTGACCTGCCGACCGACGACGACGGGGTGCGGTCCGAGGCGGACGGGCTGACGCGGGCGGAGCGGCGCAAGCAGCGAGGTGGGCGTCGCCGTAAGAAGTGACGTGCGCCGCGCGGGGCTTGACCGTGTGACGTGAGCTGAGGGGCCGGGTACCTGTGAGGGTGCCCGGCCCTTGGTGTTCAGTGGGGCGCGGGGGGCGTTGTTCGGCCGGCCTCGCGGGTCACTCCGTGTCCGGGCGGCGGGGGCCGCCGGTGTCGACCGCGGTGCAGCGCCAGCGGTGGTCCTGGCCGCGTTCCAGGCGGAAGGCGAGGGCGCTGAGGCGGTTGCCCGTGGTGATGCGGGCGAAGACCTCCAGTGCGCCGGGGTGGACCTCGTAGTAGCCGAGGTCGTGGACGACCGGTTGGGGGCCGCGGGCGGTGCGCAACGGGCCGCGTTCGGCGAGCCAGGCCAGTTCGTCGTAGGCGCGGCCGCGGGTGTGGCCGAGCATGAAGTGGACGGGGCGCCGGCCGGTGAGGACGGCCAGGAGGCGTTCGGCGAAGAAGTCCGTCGGGACGGGGGCCGGCGGGGTGGTCGGTGGGCGGGTGTCCGTGGGCCTGGTGCGGGTGCGGGGGGTGCGGCCCGGGCCGGCCGGAGGGCGGGCACCGGACGTCGTGCGGGGCGGGGTGCCGCCCGGGGTGCGCGGGGGAGAGCCGCCCGGCCGGGTGGTGCCGCGGCGGCCGGTCGGGCGGGTGCCGGAGCGGCGCTGCAGCCTGGTCATGACCTTGTTCATACGTGTCCCCGTTTCACGGCGAGCCGGTCGATACCGGTCGGTAACTTCTCGTCACGGATCTTGTACGGCCGGTGAGGGCCGGGCAAGGAGGGAATGCGCCGGGGAGCGGCGGGCGGAAGTTCACTTATCCGGGTGACGTGGCGGGGCCGGCCCCGCCGTGCGGCGGGCGGTGGGGGGTGAACCGGCGGACCGCGGTGGACGCCTTGCAGGGTGGGGACAGGAACCCGAAAGGGGACCGTCGCACGTCGTATCCTGAAGTCCCTTTGACCACGAGAAAGCGGCCGGCCATGCGCGTCTACGTCCCCCTGACCCTCCCCGCGCTCGCCGAGGCGCACAAGTCGGGTGAGCTGGGGGCCGGCGAGCCGGTGACGGCGTACGCGGTCACGCCCGGGCTGCGCGAGTGGTACGTCTCCGACGACATCGAGGAGCTGGAGTACGCGGCGCTGAGCCGGGCCGCGCTGGCCTCGCTGCGGCTGCTCGCGGCAGATCCGGGCGCGGCGCGCCGCCGGGTGGTCGTCGCCGTGGACGTGCCCGACGGCGCGGCGAGCGCCGACCCCGGCCGGGCGCTGGACCCGGTGGCGCTCGGCGAGGTGCGGGTGAGCGGCCCCGTGCGGCTGGGCAAGGCGGCCGCGGTGCACATGGACGCGGACGACGCCGAGGCGGACGTGGCGGCCGCCGCGCAGGCGCTGCCGGCGGCGGAGGACGGGGACGACGACGCGCAGTTCGTGGTGGACGGCGCCGAGGACCATGAGCTGCTGTGGTACGCGACGCAGGAGATCCCGAATCTGGTGCAGGGCGTCTGACCTGCGGCGATCGGGTCAGTCCCCGATTGTCAGTGGGGGCGGGTACCTTTTTGGCATGGGGATGCGAGGAGCGTCGCACATTGTCTGGGACTGGAACGGCACGCTGTTCCACGACATTGAGGCGATCATCGGGGCGACGAACGCGGCGTTCGGCGAGCTGGGGCTCGAGCCGATCACGCTGGAGCAGTACCGCGCGCTGTACTGCGTGCCGGTGCCGAAGTTCTACGAGCGGCTGCTGGGGAGACTGCCCACGGATGCCGAGTGGGAGCTGATGGACGGCATCTTCCACCGGTACTACGCCGAGCACCGCATACGGTGCGAGCTGACCGTGGGTGCGGCCCAGTTGCTGGCCGGGTGGCGGTCGGCGGGGCACAGCCAGTCGATCCTGAGCATGTACGGGCACGATGACCTTGTGCCGCTGGTGCGGACCTTCGGGATCGAGGAGCACTTCCTGCGGGTGGACGGGCGTACGGGGCCGTCCGGCGGCAGCAAGGCCGAGCACATGGTGCGGCATCTGAGTCTGCTGACCGGCGTGGACCCGGCGCGCACGGTGGTGATCGGGGACGCCGCCGACGACGCGCTGGCCGCGAAGCACGCGGGTGTGCAGGCGGTGCTGTACACGGGCGGGTCGCACAGCCGGGCCAGCCTCGAGGGGGTCGGGGTGCCGGTCGTGGACACGCTCGAGGAGGCCGTCGAGGAGGCCCGGCGGATAGCGGCGTGAGGGTCAGGTCACGGGGGCCTTCGCGCGCAGCACGGTGAGGAACTCGCGCATCCAGGTCGGGTGGTCCGGCCAGGCGCGGGAGGAGACCAGTGTGCCGTCGACGACCGCCTCGGCGTCCTGGAAGGTCGCGCCGGCGGACTGCATGTCCAGCTCCAGGGCGGGGTACGCGGTGACGCGGCGGCCACGGAGGCCGTCGATGGCTGCGGTGACGAGCGGGCCGTGGCAGATCTGGGCGACCGGCTTGTCGGTGTCGAAGAAGGATTTGAGGATCTTGCGGAGTTCGGGATCGTTGCGGAGATATTCCGGGGCGCGTCCGCCGGGGATGACGACGGCGGCGTAGTCACCGGGGTCGACCTCCGAGAAGGCGAGGTCGGCGGGCCAGGTGTAGCCGGGCTTTTCGGTGTAGGTGTCGAAGCCGGGTTCGAAGTCATGGACGACGAACTGCAGCTTCTTGCGGGTCGGGGCCGCGATGTGGACCTCGTAGCCCTCCTCGATGAGGCGCTGGTAGGGGTAGAGGACCTCCAGGGACTCTGCTGCGTCGCCGGTGACGATGAGGATTTTCGCGGGCATGTCGGCTGCGCTCCCCTCGGGGCAGTGGCTTCCAAGGGCAACGTGCCTCGCCGGGGCGGTCTTGCCAAGGGGGACGCGCCGGATTGCGTGCGGATTCCGTCCCGGATGCCGTGGCGGATTCGGGCAGCGCGGATTTCCGGGCCGCGGCGGGTTCACGCGGCGCGGGGAGCTGCGGGACCTCGGCGGGTCGGTGGGCGCGGTGCGTGGCTCTGCCGGGCGGACGCTGTGTCTGGTGCTGCCGGACGAACGCGAGGACGGGGACGCGGTGCGTGGCGTTGCCCGGCCTCGGCGGGGCCGTTGCCGTCGGTTGGTGCCGGCCGGGGCGCTTGCCGTCGGTTGCGCAACGCGGGCCGCTGCGGATTTCGTACCTACGTCACCCACCACCCTCCAGCCCCTGTGCAGAACGTCAAACTTCCACCCCTGGATTTGTACACATACGGCTCATGACGGGCCCCCGGTAAGGAGCGATAGCCTTGGTGGCGTGATCAGCGCGATAGCTCGCGGGGGCAGTGTTGCCCCTGCCCTGCGCCCGGCGAGCACGGACGACATCCGTGACCGGGCGGCGGTCGCTGGTCTTCACGGGCGGGTCGGGGCCCCAAGGGCTCCCAGGACGCCGGACACATCCCCGAAGCAGGCGGCACGCGAAACGGCGTCCCGTGTTGCGGGTGTGTTGAACATGGCCGATATCCCCCCACTCATCTCACCTTGCGGCATAGCGTCGGAACAGACCGGACACCCCGCGTCTCGGCGTCACGTCGGAAGGGCGGAGACCGTACTTCCTTCTACGTCACGCAACGGCGCGCGACAGGAGCCAGAGGACAATGCAGACCAAGCTGGACGAAGCCAAGGCCGAGCTGCTCGAACGGGCGGCCCGGGTCGCTGAGAACAGCCCGGTCGGGGGGCACCTTCCGACCGGGACCACGGCCGAGGGCTCCCCGGACACCCCGGGCACGGGCACCACGGACCGGGAGACCGTACTCGCGTTCCTCCAGCGTTACTACCTGCACACCGCGCCCGAGGACCTCGTCGACCGCGACCCGGTCGACGTCTTCGGTGCCGCCTACTCGCACTACCGCCTGGCCGAGAACCGCCCCCAGGGCACGGCGAGCGTCCGCGTGCACACGCCGACGGTCGACGAGAACGGCTGGACGTGCAGCCACTCCGTCGTCGAGGTCGTCACCGACGACATGCCCTTCCTTGTCGACTCGGTCACCAACGAGCTCACCCGCCAGGGCCGCGGCATCCACGTCGTGATCCACCCGCAGGTCGTGGTGCGCCGCGACGTCACCGGCAAGCTGATCGAGGTCCTCACCACCCCGCCGTCCGGTGACCTGCCGCACGACGCGCACATCGAGTCCTGGATCCACGTCGAGATCGACCGTGAGACCGACCGCGCCGACCTCAAGCAGATCACCGCGGACCTGCTGCGGGTGCTGTCCGACGTGCGTGAGGCCGTCGAGGACTGGGAGAAGATGCGGGACGCCTCGGCCCGCCTCGCCGACGGCCTGGCCGACGAGCCCCGCCCCGCCGACCTGCCCGAGCAGCAGGTCGAGGAGGCCCGCGAGCTGCTGCGCTGGCTGTCCCAGAACCACTTCACCTTCCTCGGCTACCGCGAGTACCAGCTGCGCGAGGACGACTCCCTGGCCGCCGTCCCCGGCACCGGGCTCGGCATCCTGCGCTCCGACCCGCACCACGCCGACGACGACCAGCACCCGGTCAGCCCGTCCTTCGAGCGGCTGCCCGCCGACGCCCGCGCCAAGGCGCGCGAGCACAAGCTGCTCGTGCTGACCAAGGCCAACAGCCGCGCGACCGTGCACCGGCCGTCGTACCTGGACTACATCGGTGTGAAGAAGTTCGACGCGGACGGCAACGTCGTCGGTGAGCGCCGCTTCCTCGGCCTGTTCTCCTCGGCCGCCTACACCGAGTCCGTGCTGCGTGTCCCGGTCATCCGCCGCAAGGTGGACGAGGTGCTGCAGCGCGCCGGCTTCTCCCCGAACAGCCACGACGGGCGCGACCTGCTCCAGATCATGGAGACCTACCCGCGCGACGAGCTGTTCCAGATGCCGGCCGAGGAACTCCAGCCCATCGTCACGTCCGTGCTGTACCTGCAGGAGCGCCGCCGGCTGCGGCTGTACCTTCGGCAGGACGAGTACGGCCGCTACTACTCGGCCCTGGTCTATCTGCCCCGCGACCGCTACACCACCGGGGTGCGGCTGCGGATCATCGACATCCTCAAGGAGGAGCTCGGCGGCATCAGCGTCGACTTCACCGCCTGGAACACCGAGTCCATCCTGTCCCGCCTGCACTTCGTCGTCCGTGTCGCGCCGGGCACCGAACTGTCGGAGCTGAGCGACAGCGACAAGGAGCGCATCGAGACCCGCCTGGTGGAGGCGGCCCGCTCCTGGGCGGACGGGTTCGCGGAGGCGCTGAACGCCGAGTTCGGCGAGGAGCACGCCGCCGAGCTGCTGCGCCGCTACAACAACGCCTTCCCCGAGGGCTACAAGGCCGACCACAGCCCGCGCTCCGCGGTCGCCGACCTCGTCCACCTCGAAGCGCTGGACAAGGAGAAGGACTTCTCGCTCAGCCTGTACGAGCCGGTGGGCGCGGCGCAGGACGAGCGCCGCTTCAAGATCTACCGCAAGGGCGAGTCCATCTCGCTGTCGAAGGTGCTGCCGGTGCTGGCGCAGCTCGGCGTCGAGGTGATGGACGAGCGGCCCTACGAGCTGCGCTGCGCGGACCGGTCCGTGGCGTGGATCTACGACTTCGGTCTGCGCATGCCGAAGGCGGTGAGCGGCGCCGACTACCTCGGCGACGATGCCCGTGAGCGCTTCCAGGACGCCTTCGCCGCCACCTGGACCGGCAAGGCGGAGAACGACGGCTTCAACGCCCTCGTGCTGAGCGCCGGGCTGACCTGGCGGCAGGCGATGGTGCTGCGGGCGTACGCGAAGTACCTGCGGCAGGCCGGTTCCACCTTCAGCCAGGACTACATGGAGGACACCCTCCGCAACAACGTCCACACCACGCGGCTGCTCGTCTCGCTGTTCGAGGCGCGGATGGCGCCGGAGCGGCAGAAGGCCGGTCTCGAGCTGATCGACGCCCTGCTGGAGGAGGTCGACGCCGCTCTCGACCAGGTGGCCAGCCTGGACGAGGACCGCATCCTGCGTTCCTTCCTCACGGTCATCAAGGCGACCCTGCGCACCAACTTCTTCCAGAAGACGGACGCGGGCACGCCGCACACGTACGTGTCGATGAAGTTCGACCCGCAGGCCATCCCGGACCTCCCGGCGCCGCGCCCGGCGTTCGAGATCTGGGTGTACTCGCCGCGTGTGGAGGGCGTGCACCTGCGCTTCGGCAAGGTCGCCCGTGGTGGTCTGCGCTGGTCCGACCGGCGTGAGGACTTCCGCACGGAGATCCTCGGCCTGGTCAAGGCGCAGATGGTGAAGAACACCGTCATCGTGCCGGTCGGCGCCAAGGGCGGGTTCGTCGCCAAGCAGCTGCCCGACCCGGCCGAGGACCGCGACGCGTGGCTGGCCGAGGGCGTCGCCAGCTACAAGACGTTCATCTCGGCGCTGCTCGACATCACCGACAACATGGTCGCGGGCGTGGTCGTCCCGCCCAAGGACGTGGTGCGGCACGACGAGGACGACACCTACCTGGTGGTCGCCGCCGACAAGGGCACGGCGACGTTCTCCGACATCGCCAACGACGTCGCGCAGTCGTACAACTTCTGGCTCGGTGACGCCTTCGCCTCCGGCGGCAGCGCGGGCTACGACCACAAGGGCATGGGCATCACCGCCCGCGGTGCCTGGGAGTCGGTCAAGCGGCACTTCCGCGAACTGGGCGTGGACACGCAGAGCGAGGACTTCACGGTCGTCGGCGTCGGTGACATGTCCGGTGACGTGTTCGGCAACGGCATGCTGCTGAGCGAGCACATCCGCCTGGTCGCCGCGTTCGATCACCGGCACATCTTCATCGACCCGCACCCCGACGCGGCGACCTCCTACGCCGAGCGGCGCCGTCTGTTCGACCTGCCGCGCTCGAGCTGGGAGGACTACAACAAGGAGCTGCTGTCCCCGGGCGGCGGCATCTTCCCGCGCAGCGCCAAGTCGATCCCGGTCAACGCGCACATCCGCGAGGCCCTCGGTATCGAGGCGGGCGTCACCAAGCTGACCCCGGCCGAGTTGATGAAGGCGATCCTCCAGGCGCCGGTGGACCTGCTGTGGAACGGCGGCATCGGCACCTACGTCAAGGCCTCCACGGAGTCGCACGCCGACGTCGGCGACAAGGCCAACGACGCGATCCGTGTCGACGGCGCGGACCTGCGGGTCAAGGTCGTCGGCGAGGGCGGCAACCTGGGTCTGACCCAGCTGGGCCGGATCGAGTTCGCGCACCACGGCGGCAAGGTGAACACCGACGCCATCGACAACAGCGCGGGCGTGGACACCTCCGACCACGAGGTGAACATCAAGATCCTGCTCAACGGCCTCGTCACGGACGGCGACATGACCGTCAAGCAGCGCAACAAGCTGCTCGCGGAAATGACCGACGAGGTCGGCCACCTCGTGCTGCGCAACAACTACGCGCAGAACACGGCGATCGCCAACGCCCTCGCCCAGTCCAAGGACATGCTCCACGCCCAGCAGCGCTTCCTGCGCCACCTGGTGCGCGAGGGCCACCTGGACCGGGCGCTGGAGTTCCTGCCCACCGACCGGCAGATCCGCGAGCGCCTCGCGCAGGGCCAGGGCCTGACCGGCCCGGAGACGGCCGTGCTGCTGGCGTACACGAAGATCACGGTGTCCGAGGAGCTGCTGGCGACCTCGCTGCCGGACGACCCGTACCTGCGCGAGCTGTTGCACTGCTACTTCCCGACCGCGCTGCGCGAGAAGTTCACCGACCGCATCGACGGCCATCCGCTGCGCCGTGAGATCACCACGACCGTGCTGGTCAACGACACCGTCAACACGGGCGGTACGACGTATCTGCACCGTCTGCGCGAGGAGACCGGCGCGTCGCTGGAGGAGATCGTCCGGGCGCAGACCGCGGCTCGCGTGATCTTCCGCTCCGGGATCGTGTGGGACGCGGTGGAGGAGCTGGACAACAAGGTCGACGCCGCGGTGCAGACCCGTATCCGGCTGCACTCGCGCCGTCTGGTCGAGCGCGGCACGCGCTGGCTGCTGAACAACCGGCCGCAGCCGCTGCAGCTGCGCGAGACGGTGGACTTCTTCGCCGAGCGCGTCGAGCACGTGTGGCAGGAGCTGCCGAAGCTGCTGCGGGGCGACGACCTCGAGTGGTACGAGCAGATCTACGACGAGCTGACCCGCGCCGGCGTGCCGGACGAGCTGGCCACGCGGGTCGCCGGGTTCTCCTCGGCGTTCCCGACTCTGGACATCGTCTCGATCGCCGACCGCATGGGCAAGGAGCCGCTGGACGTCGCCGAGGTGTACTACGACCTCGCCGACCGGCTCGGCATCACGCAGCTGATGGACCGCATCATCGAGCTGCCGCGCAACGACCGCTGGCAGTCGATGGCCCGTGCGGCGATCCGCGAGGACCTCTTCGCGGCGCACGCGGCGCTCACCGCGGACGTCCTGGCCGTCGGCAACGGCACGTCCACCCCGGAGCAGCGTTTCGAGCTGTGGGAGCAGAAGAACGCGCCGATCCTGGGGCGGGCGCGCACCACGCTGGAGGAGATCCAGGGCTCGGACGCCTTCGACCTCGCCAACCTGTCGGTGGCGATGCGCACGATGCGGACTCTGCTGCGCGCGCACGCGTAGGGACATCTGCGCCGAAGGGGGCGCCCCGGGCCGGTTCGGCCCGGGGCGCCCCCGTTCGTGTACGCGCCCCGGCTAGCGCTGCTTGAAGAGGGTGAGTTTGGTGGCGTAGTCGGGGAGGTCGCCCGCGCCCGCGGTGATGTCGGTGACCTTCAGCATGGCGAGGTTGCCCTCGTCGGTCTCGGTGCACAGGACGGTGCCGACCGGGATGGTGGTGCGCAGGTCCTCGGCCTCGATCTGGGCGGGCAGGACATTGCCGCGGGCGCCCTCCAGGCACTGCTCCGGCGTGGTGCCGGCGCTCTTGCCCCAGGGCGTCTTGAACGACCACCGTCCGCCCGACACCTCGTCGAGCTCGATCTCGTTGCCCGACGTGATGTCCGACGTGCCGTGCACCTTGGGAATGTCGAGGTCGGCCTGGACGACGGCGACCGGGCCGGGGGAGCGCAGGGCGAAGGTCCGGTCGGTGAACACGGCGGTGTATCCGGAGTCGGGGGACGGGGTGCCCGAGTCGGAGACCGTGGGGTCCGGACTCGGCGGCGTGGCGGAGTGCGTGGGCTGCTCCGACTGCTTGCCGTCACCCTGCCCCCGCCCCTCGTCCGACGTGCCGTGCGAGGTGGCCAGCGCCCAGGTCACCCCCACCGCGAGGACGACGGCCACGGCGGCGCCGGCGACGAGGAGCCCGGTACGGGAGCGCCGTGGGGCGGGCGGAGCGTACGTCGGTGGGGGCGGGGCCATGGTCGGGGCGCCGGCGAAGGTGGGACCGTGGGGCGGCGTCGGCCCCTGCGGCCCCTGATCGGCGACGGTCGGCTCCGGCGGCGGGGTGAGGGCGGCCCGTTCGCGCACGGCGAGGTCGGCGGCGAGGGGCTCTGGGAGCCAGCCGGTGAAGTCGTTCAGGGGGCGGCCCGCGGCCTGTTGGCACAGCGCGGCCAGTTCCTCGGTGCCGATGCGGGCGGCGGGGTCGGCGGCCAGGCAGCGCTCAAGAAGCGGGCGGAGCCGCTCGTCGTGGGCGTCCAGGCGGGGCGGGCGTACGGCCGTGTTGGCGATCTGGGCGGCGAGGGTGAGGGCGCCGCCGTCGCCGTAGGGATGGCGGCCGGTCGCGGCGACGGCGGCGATCAAACCGAGTGAGAAGACGTCGGTGGCGGGTCCGACCGCCTCGCCGAGGGCGTGCTCCGGCGACATGAACTGCGGGGTGCCGATGACACCGCCGGACACGGTGAGCTGGGTGGCGTCGGCGGCGCGGGCGATGCCGAAGTCGATGACGTACGGGCCCTGGTTGCTCAGCAGGATGTTGCTGGGCTTGAGGTCGCGGTGCACGATGCCGGCGGAGTGGATCGCGGTCAGCGCCCGCGCGGTGGCGCCGACGAGCTGAAGGACGGCCGGCAGCGGCAGCGGGCCGTGTGCCGCGAGGGCCTCGTGCAGGGGCAGGCCGGGGACGAACACGGAGGCGAGCC
Source organism: Streptomyces sp. NPDC014006 (assembly GCF_043088925.1). Lineage (NCBI taxonomy): Bacteria > Bacillati > Actinomycetota > Actinomycetes > Kitasatosporales > Streptomycetaceae > Streptomyces > Streptomyces sp. NPDC014006. The sequence goes on from NZ_JBICAJ010000001.1 coordinate 29,832, forward strand.
AGGGCCGTTCGCCGGTGGTGTCGTGGTCGACGACCGGGACGACGTGGTAGCCCTGGACCCTGCGGGCCGCCTGGACCTCCTGCTCGAAGCGGGCACGGAAGCCCGGGTCGCCGCCGAAGTCGCGCCGGATGACCTTCAGCGCGACGGGCTGGCCGCCGCGGGTACGGGAGAGGTAGACGGTGCCCATGCCGCCCTCGCCGATCCGGGCGAGCAGCCGGTACCCGGCGATCTCCCGCGGGTCCTCGGCCCGCAGCGGTTCACCTGTCACGTCCGCCGCCATGCCGACCGCGCCCCCGTTCCCTTGATCGTCTTGGCGGCGAGGATAGCGGAGGGCGGCCGGGCACCGCGCGGGGTTTCAAGTTCCGGGCGGCCTGGCGGCGTTGGCCTTAGGCGGGCTTCGGCTTCTTGCCGCCCTTGGTGAAGGCTTCGTACTCCTTAAGGACCTCCTCCGTGGGGCCGTCCATGAGGAGTTCGCCGCGCTCCAGCCACAGCACGCGGCCGCAGTTCTCGCGGATCGAGGCGTTGCTGTGACTGACGAGGAAGACCGTGCCGGCCTGCTTGCGCATCTCCTGGATGCGTTCGGCCGAACGCTTCTGGAAGCGGGCGTCACCGGTTGCCAGGGCCTCGTCGATGAGGAGGACGTCGTGGTCCTTGGCGGCGGCGATGGAGAAGCGCAGCCTGGAGCCCATGCCGGAGGAGTAGGTGCGCATCGGCAGGGAGATGAAGTCGCCCTTGTCGTTGATCCCGGAGAAGTCGACGATCTCCTGGTAGCGGGCCTTGATCTGCTCGCGGGACATGCCCATGGCGAGGCCGCCGAGGTAGACGTTGCGCTCCCCGGTCAGGTCGCTCATCAGGGCGGCGTTGACGCCGAGCAGGGAGGGCTGGCCGTCGGTGTAGATACGGCCCCGCTCCACCGGCAGCAGGCCGGCGACGGCCTTGAGCAGGGTGGACTTGCCGGAGCCGTTGGTGCCGACGAGGCCGATCGCCTCGCCCTTGTACGCGACGAAGGAGACGTTCTTCACGGCGTGCACCCGGCGCACGCCCGACGCCTTCTCGGCCTTGCCGCGGCGCAGGATGCGGTTGAGCGCGGCGGTGGCGCTGCCGCGTCCGGCACCGGTGCCGTTGACCCGGTAGACGATGTCGACGTGGTCGACGACGACGGTGGGGGCCGGTTCGCCGGCGCTCGGGAAGCCGTCGGCCACGGCGTCGCGCAGGAGGTCGTCGGCCAGGGTGCCGTTCAGGAGGGTGTCAGCCACGGCCGTAGGTCTCCTCTGCCTTCCAGAAGTAGATGAAGCCGCCGACGCCGGCGAGCAGGGCCCAGCCCGTCGCGATCGCCCACACGTGCGGCGGCAGCTGGTTCGCGTGGAAGGTGTCGATGAGGGCGAAGCGGATCAGGTCGATGTAGACGGCGGCCGGGTTGCACTGCAGGGCGGTCACGGCCCAGTGCGGTACGTCGTTGTTTCCGACCGTCTTCTGGATGCTCCACATGACGCCGGACACGTACATCCAGGTGCGCAGCAGGAACGGCATCAGCTGGGCGATGTCCGGGGTCTTCGCGCCCATTCGCGCCATGATCATCGACACGCCCGCGTTGAACGCGAACTGCAGGACCAGCGCCGGGATGAGCAGGACCCACGACAGGGTCACCGGGACGCCGCAGCACAGCAGGATGACCAGCAGCGCGGCCATGGAGAACATCAGCTGCTGGAGCTGCTGGAGGCAGAAGGAGATCGGCAGCGCGGCGCGCGGGAAGTGCAGGGCGCGCACCAGGCCGAGGTTGCCGGAGATGGCACGGGTGCCGGCCATGATCGAACTCTGCGTGAAGGTCCACACGAACACGCCGGTGACCAGGAACGGGATGTAGTCCGCGACGCCGTGCTTGGTGCCGAGCAGCACACCGAAGATGAAGTAGTAGACCGCCGCGTTCAGCAGCGGGGTCATCACCTGCCACACCTGGCCCAGCTTCGCCTGGCTGTACTGGGCGGTGAGCTTGGCGGTGGCGAAGGCGGTGATGAAGTGGCGGCGCGCCCACAGCTGGCGGACGTACTCCGGCAGGGAGGGGCGCGCGCCGCTGACCGACAGGCCGTGGCGGGCGGCGAGCGCCGCGAGGTCGGGTGGGGCGGCCGGCTTCGAGGTCGGGGGCGGTGTGTCGAGGGCCTGGCTCACATCCGCTGCTTTCGTTCGGGGCGGGGGTCTTCCCGTCGTTCCTTACGGTTCTCTATCCCGGTTCTTACGTCGGGACGAGACCGTAGCGTCGTAACGCGAGCGTAGGCCCATCAGACGTCGGGACGCAACCGTTTCGTCGTGACGGCATATGCTGTTCGTATGACGACGAACGCCGACGGGCCCCAGACGCCTGCGCGCCGCCGGGCTCCCGCCGGCGCCGCCGTACTCCGCGAGGACGTGACGGAGGCCATCAGGCTGGCCGTCTTCGAGGAGCTCGCGGCCGTCGGCTACGCGCGCATGTCCATCGAGGGCATCGCCCGGCGGGCGGGCGTGGGAAAGACAGCGGTCTACCGGCGCTGGCGCTCCAAGCTGCACCTGGTGCTCGACGTGGTGTCGGCGCTCGCGGTGATGGGCCTGCCGGTGCCGGACACGGGCACGCTGGAGGGCGATCTGCGGCTGCTGTACCAGGTGACCTCGCGCGCCCTGCGCCACCCGGTGGCCTCGCAGATCATCCCCGACCTCCAGGCGGAGGCGGCGCGCAATCCGGACATCGCCGAGGCCATGCAGAAGACCCTGCGGGAGGGCCAGGAGGGCGTGGCCAGCGGCATCGTCGCGGCGGCCCAGCGGCGCGGCGAGATCCGCGCCGGCATCGACGAGGACCTGGCCCTCGACCTGATCTCCGGCCCCCTGTACTGGCGCTCGGTCGTCATCCGCAGCCCCCAGCTGCCCAAGGGTTACCTGGACGCCCTGGCCCGCAGCACGGCGGGAGCACTGCGGGCGCTGTAGGCTCCGCCGCTCGCAGCGAGTGGGGTGGGTCTGGGGCACCCACCCCGCCCGAGGAACTCGGGCGAGCGCATCGGCCCGTGACGCCGGGGCGCTCCAGGCGTCAGGACCCGGTCCCCGCGTTCAGCCCGAGGGCGAGTTCGGTCAGCTCCGGCGTGCGCAGCACGCGGTCGCCGAATCCGGGCAGCGGCACGTGCAGCGGCTCCAGCCAGCGCTCGGGGATCGCGGCACGGCCGTACACGGCTCCGGCGAGGCCACCGGTCACCGCGGCGACGGTGTCGGTGTCGCCGCCGAGGTCCACGGCGGCGCGGACGGCGTCCTCGTACCCGGAGGTGGTCCGCAGCACCCAGACGGCGGACCCGAGACAGGGCCAGACCGCGCCGTTGAACTCCGTGGCGTCGCCGGGGTGCCAGTCGGGGGCGAGTACGACGGCGTAGCGCTCCCGGTGATCGGGGTGTACGGCGTCCAGCGCGTCCGGCACGGCGGTGAGCGGGTCGCCGCCGGCCAGGGCGACGCGGATGAGCTCGTGATAGACGGCCGTGCCCTCCCATGCCGCCCGGTCCCCGTGGGTGAGGGCGGCGATGCGGCGGGCAGCGTCCCAGGTGGCCTCGCGGCCCCGGGACGCGAAGTACACGGCCGGCGGGGCGGCCCGCATCAGCGCGCCGTTGCCCGCCGCGCGCCCGTTCATCCGGAAATGCAGGGCTGCGGCGGTGTCCCACGGGTCGCCGCTGCTCAGCACCGCCTCCGTCTGCAGGCCGATGTCCTTCGGTTCGGCCGCCGCCCAGCGCCGGAAGCGGTGGAAGATGTCCGGCAGGTCGAGCCTGCCGCACTCCAGCAGGGACTGCCCGGTCAGCACCGCCATCTGCGTGTCGTCGGTCGCCTCCCCGGGGTCCCAGCCGCCTCCCCCGCACATCTCCGCGCCGTGCCCGGCGTGCGGGAAGCGCGCCGAGAAGGCGCCCTCCGATCCGAACTCGAAGGGCGCACCCAGGGCGTCGCCGACAGCGGAACCGAGGACGGCGCCGAGAGCACGCTCCGCGCGGGCTGTGTCGTGGGGCATCGGCGGAGAATACAGTCGACGACGCGCTCCGCCCTCGCCTAGCGTCCCCGCTCGTGAACAGGCGACGGCAGAAGAAGCTGACCAGGCGGCTCGTGGCGGCCGCCATGCTGGGGGACGTGGCCGGGGCCGGAGCCCTGTTGCGGGCCGGTGCCTCGCCGGAGCTGCCCGATGCCGACGGCACCACGCCCCTGTACGCCGCGGCGGTAAACGGCGAGGCCGGTGCCGTGCGGCTGCTGCTCGCGGCCGGTGCGCCACCGGATGCCGAGAGCGGGCGGGGCAGCGAGGGTACGCCCCTGTGCGGGGCCGCCTGCTGGGGACATACGGAGACGGTACGCGCCCTGCTCGACGGCGGTGCCGACCCCCAACTCCGCGAGGACGGCGGGACCGGTCACTCGCCCCTGCGGTGGGCCCTTGCCGGGGGATACGACGAGACGGCCGCCGTGCTGCGGGCCGCCGGAGCTGAGGAGGCAGCCGGCTAGGCGGCCAGGACGCGTTGCTCAGCGCGCGGTCCGGGGTCCGGCGCCTGTCGGGGGCGATTCGGGCCGGCTAGGGTCTTTCGTTTGGATCCGGCCGGATCAGGGAGCGGGGTCTGGTGCCGTGGATCGCAAGGCGGAGGAGGGCGCCATGGCGGAGCCATGGCAACCGACGACAACGCGGCGAGGCGCGGTGCCAGACCCCGCGAGCCCGGCATGATCCAAACGAGAGGCCCTAGCCCTGAGAAGCGCTCTCCTCGTGCGCCGCCCCGTCCAGCGCCGTCGTCAGCCGGTCGAGACGGCTGCGCAACTCGCGGATCTCGTCGAGGTCGAAGCCGGTGGAGGCCATGATCCTGCGCGGCACCTGAAGGGCACGCTCGCGCAGTGCCGTGCCCTCCTCGGTGAGCCGCACCCGGACCGACCGCTCGTCCTGGGCGTCGCGCTCGCGCCGGACCAGGCCGGCCGCCTCCAGCCGCTTCAGCAGCGGCGAGAGCGTGCCGGAGTCCAGGCGCAGGTGTTCGCCGAGCTTCTTGACGGGCAGCTCGCCCCGCTCCCACAGCACCAGCATCGCCAGGTATTGCGGGTAGGTGAGCCCCAGGTCCTTGAGGATCACGCGGTAGACGCCGTTGAAGGCGCGGGACGCGGCGTGCAGGGAGAAGCAGATCTGGCGGTCCAGGCGGAGCCAGTCCTCCTGCTCGGCGGGGGGCGGGGTGGTCGAGGTCATGGGTCCAGGGTAGCTCTGTCGAGTCATTGAGTTGTGGACAGTAGAGCGCGACCCCATGAAGTTGTGCGTCACTAAGTTGTGCACAACTAACTTTCGTGCTCTACTGGTGGCCGTCACCCCGACACCGAGAGGGAAGGTCCGCCATGGACACGCTCTACACCGCCGTCGCCACCGCCACCCACGGCCGCGAGGGCCGCGCCGTCAGCTCCGACGGCCGGCTCGACCTGCAGCTGGCCATCCCGGTGGAGATGGGCGGCAACGGTCAGGGCACCAACCCCGAGCAGCTCTTCGCCGCCGGTTACGCCGCCTGCTTCGCCAGCGCCCTCGGCCTGGTCGGCCGGCAGGCCAAGGTGGACGTCAGCGACGCCGCCGTGACCGGCGAGGTCGGCATCGGCAAGCAGGGCGAGGGCTTCGGGCTCGCCGTCACCCTGCGTATCGAGCTTCCGGACCACGTCGACGAGGCCACGGGCCGCAAGCTGGTCGAGACCGCCCACCAGGTCTGCCCCTACTCCAACGCCACCCGCGGCAACATCCCCGTCGACCTGGTCATCGAGTAGTCCCGCGCGCGCCCGCGCGTCTCATCGAGCAGTCCCGCGCCCGCACTCCTTCAGGGGAGTCGCGGGCGCACCCGCGTTCCCCGGCCGCGGCCGCCGCCGGGTCGGCCGGCCGGGCGCCAGATGGGCGGCCGGGTCGGCGTGGGCCGTGAGGGACTGGACGGCATGGGAACTCCCGGGAGCCTCAAGGACGTTCAGAGGGTGATCGGTCGGTGGGGATCGGCCGGCGGGTGACGCTCAGCGGGGGTCGAGAGCGGCTCGCGGACCGTGCGGCGCTGGGACGGTGGCGAGCGGGCTGTGCGCACCGCCCGCCGACGGCACGGGGCGGCGCTCGGCGAGGGGCACGACGGGCGGCAGCCGCGTCTCGCCGTGACCGAGCAGGATCCGGCGGACGGCCCGCTCGGCGTCCAGGTTCCCGGCGGCGGCCGGGCGGTCGAGGAGATCCAGGCCCACGTGTCCCAGCGGCGTGCCCTGCCCGGTGCGGACGACCAGTCGGCCGGGGCGCTTCGCCAGACGCCGGTCGAGTTCGCCGCCCGTGACGAGGTGGACGGAGCGGGCGAGTGCCGTCCAGTAGGCCGCGGTGCCGGGGGAGAGGCGGCGCGGGCCCGGCGGCACGGTGTGCCCGTGCTCGGGGCGCGTGATCCACGCCGTACGGATGTGCGGGGCGTGGGTGCGGAACGCGGCCTCCGGCGCGCCCGGGTCACCGCCGTACCCGCGCTCGTCCTCGGCCGTGAACACGGCCCGGTCGGCGCGCAGCGGCAGGCACCGCTGGACGCGGTAGTGCAGCCGCAGCGCGGCCACCCGCAGCCCCCGGGCCAGCCGTACGGCGAGCCGGCCGGTGCGGCGCGCCGCGGTCGCCGCCAGCCGCAGCGCCCGGACGGTGCGCAGCAGCCCGAACCGGACCAGGGGAGCCGGGAAACCGGCCGTCCGGCGGCGTCGGTGCAGGGCGCGGACCAGGCGGGCGAACTCCGCGCGGGCGCTGCGCGGCAGCCGCGCCGGGCGGGCGGCGAGCGTGGCGAGATGGCCGGACATCCGGCGCGACAGCACCGGCCGCCACCGCCGAAGCTCCGGGTGCCGCTCGACGAACGCGAAGAGACGGTCGTGCTGCTCGACGACCCCGAAGAGACGGCCCTCCTGCCCGCCGACGTCGGCATGCCCGGCGCGGTCGCCGTCGCCAAGGCCGCGGTGGGGGAGCCGCTCCCGGCGCTGCACGCAGACCCGGTCCAGCGTGGCGAGCGACTGCGCCGAAAGCACCAGCGGATACGACGACGGCACCTCCGCGTGCCGTCCCGGCGGGAAGGCGAGGCCCACCCGCTCCGCCAGATCCCGGCGGCACACCTTGTCCCACGCCGCCGGCGGCAGGCCTACCAGCCCGGGACGGTCCTCGAGCCGGAAGGGCGCGGGACCGCGCTCGGTGAGCAGGCGGCCCCGCGTCGCCCGCACCACCCGCCCGTCGAGAGACACGCGCGCGTGCCCGTACACCAGCACGTCCGGCTCGCCGGACTCCTTGACCCGGTCGGCGATCGCGCGCAGCGCGCCCGGCGCGAGGGTGTCGTCACCGTCCAGGAAGACCAGGTGGTCGCCGCCGGCGCGGGCCAGTCCCGTGGTGCGGGCGGGGCCCGCGCCGGAGTTCTCCGGCAGGTGCACGGCCCGCACCCGCGGATCGCGTGCCGCCGCCTCGTCGATCAGCGCTCCGCACGCGCCCGGTGAACCGTCGTCGACCGCGATCAGCTCCCAGTCGGTGTACGCCTGCGACAGCACCGACTCCAGGCACGCGGGGGCGATGACACTGAACCTGAGCAATGGGCATCCATGGTCTCGGCACGGGCGTTTGCCCGGCAACGGACCAGGTGGGGGAGGGGTTACGGCCCGTACGGCATCCGGGGGACGGCGAAGGGCGCACCCCTCGCCGTCCCCAACCGGCCGGACGGGGCGGCTACTTGACCGCGCCCGCCATCACCCCGGACACGAACTGCCGCTGGAACGCGAAGAACACGGCCAGCGGGACCACCATCGAGATGAACGCACCGGGCGCCAGCACGTCGATGTTGTTGCCGAACTGCCGTACCTGCGTCTGCAGCGCGACCGTGATCGGCTGGGTGCCGGACTTGGTGAACACCAGCGCCACCAGCATGTCGTTCCACACCCACAGGAACTGGAAGATGCCCAGCGAGGCGATCGCCGGCCCGCCCAGCGGCATCACGACCCGAGTGAACAGCCGCAGCTCACCCGCCCCGTCCAGCCGGGCCGCCTCCAGCAGCTCGCGCGGGATCTCCGCGAAGAAGTTGCGCAGCAGGAACACCGCGAACGGCAGGCCGAACCCGACGTGGAACAGGATCACCCCGAAGATCGTGCCGAACAGGCCGAGCGTGCCGAACAGTCCGGCGATCGGGATCAGCGCCACCTGCACCGGCACCACCAGCAGCCCGACCACGCCGAGGAACCACCAGTCGCGGCCCGGGAACTCCATCCACGCGAACGCGTAGCCCGCGAGCGAGCCGATCACCACGACCAGCACCGTCGCCGGGACCGTGATGAGCACGGTGTTGACCAGCGAGTTGGTGATGTCCGGGTTCTCCAGCAGCTTGGTGTAGCTGGCGAAGGTCAGCTGGGACGGCTTGCTGAACACCGTCCACCAGCCGCTGGCGTTCATGTCCTCGGGCGTGCGCAGCGAGGAGATCAGCAGACCGATCGTCGGCACCAGCCAGAACAGGCCGACGACGATCAGGAACACGCGCACCGCGCCGCCGCTGACCCAGCCCGCGAGCCGGGAGGCCGGAGACCGCTTCACCTTCACGGCCCCGGCCGGCGGCGGCACCGCCTGCGTCAGCCTGCCGGCGTCCGCCGTCATCGCCGTACCTCCCGCCGCAGCCTGCGAATGTTGAACCACATCACCGGGATCACGAGCAGCAGCAGGAACACCGCGATCGCGCTCGCGATGCCCGGCTGGTCCTCGGAGAAGCCCTTGCGGTACAGCTCCAGCGCCAGCACGTTCGCGTCGTCCTGCGAGGAGCCCGGGGCGATGATGAAGACCAGGTCGAAGATCTTCAGCACATTGATCATCAGCGTGACGGCCACGACCGCGAGCACCGGCGCCAGCAACGGCACCGTGACCCGCCGGAACACCTGCCACTCGTTGGCCCCGTCGACCCGCGCCGCCTCCAGCAGCTCGCGCGGCACCCCGGCGAGCCCGGCCGCGATCAGCACCATCGCGAAGCCCGCCCACATCCAGATGTACGACCCGATGATCGCCGGCGTGACCAGTGACGGGCCGAGCCAGTCCAGGCCGTTGTACGCCTCCTTGAAGTTGCTCGCCGGAAGCCTCAGCTGCGCCCCGGCGGCCTTGTCCGGCAGCGTGAACGTGCCGTCGTCGCCGGCCGTCGTGGACGCCACCACCTTGCCGTCCTTGACCGCCTCGATCCGCATCCCGGCGTACCCGAGCTCGGACGGGTCGGGTGAGCCCAGCTTGCCGACGCCCTTGCCGCGCGTGAAGTCCTGCCAGGTCGTGCCGGTGATCTTCCCCGGCTCGGCCTTGGGCGCCACGGCCTTCGTGGCGCTGCCGGGCATCTGGTCGGGCGCGACGCCGACCAGCGGCAGCAGGACCGGCTGCCCCGACTGCACCGGCGTCTTCGTGACGAAGCCGCCGCCCTCCGGCACCAGCGGCGAGGTGCGGCCCGGGTGGGCCTTCGGGAACGCCGACGACTGCACGAACGTGTCGTGCACGCCCACCCACACCGCGTTCGCCACGCCCTTGTCCGGATCCTGGTCGTACACCAGGCGGAAGATGATGCCGGCCGCGAGCATGGAGATCGCCATCGGCATGAAGACGACCAGCTTGAACGCCGTTCCCCAGCGCACCCGTTCGGTCAGCACCGCGAAGATCAGCCCCAGGGCGGTGGCGATCGTCGGCGCGAACACCACCCAGATGATGTTGTTCTTCAGCGCGGTGCGGATGCCCTCGTCCGTGAACAGGGCCTTGTAGTTGTCGATGCCGGCGAAGGAGTCGCCGGACTGGTCGTAGAAGCTGCGCACGACCGAGTACCCGATCGGGTACACCACGAGCGCACCCAGCAGCACCAGCGCGGGCAGCAGGAACAGCGCCGCCACGGTCTTGCGGGTGCCGGTCACGCTCTTGCGCCTGCGAGGAGCGGCAGGGGTCTTGGAGACCCCTGCCGCAGTGGCCGAGGCCATGGCGTCAGCTCCCGTAGGCGGCGGCCGCGTCCGCCTCCAGCTTCCGCTGCGTGCCCGCGACGTCGCTCGGGTTCTTCAGGAAGTCCTGCAGGTCCTTCCACTCGCCCTTGCCGGGCGTGCCGCCGAAGGACTGCGGGGCCTGGTCGGACATGTCGAACCGGAAGTCGTCACCGGAGTCGATCAGCGCCTTGGCGATCTTGCGCTGCACCTCGTTCGGGTACGCCGAGTTCGGCACGCCCTTGTTCGGCGACAGGTAGCCGCCCAACTTGGCCTGGATGGTCGCCGCGTCCGGCGAGGCCAGCCACTTCGCCAGCGCCTGGGCGCCCTTGGAGTCCTTCAGGATCACCGCCGCGTCACCGCCGGAGACCACCGGCGCGGTGCCGCCCACGGTCGGGAACGGGAACACCTTGGCGTCCGTGCCCACCTTCGCCTTGGTCTCGGTGATGTTGACCTGCGCGAAGTCGCCCTCGTAGACCATGGCGGCCTTCGGCTGGTCACCGCCGGTGAACGTCTGCGTCACCGACGCGGGGAACTCCGTCTGCAGCGCGCCGTTCGGGCCGCCGGCGATCCAGTCCTTCTTGCCCCAGATCTGTGCCAGCGTGGTCAGCGCGTCCTTCACGGACGGGTCCGTCCACTTGATCTTGTGCTGGGCGAGCTGGTCGTACTTCTGCGGACCGGCCTGCGATAGATACACGTTCTCGAACCAGTCGGTGAGCGTCCAGCCGTCCGCGCCGCCGATGGAGAACGGCGTGACACCCGAGTCGGACACCGTCTGCGCGGTGTTCAGCAGGTCCTTCCACGTCTTGGGCTCTTTCGCGCCCGCGTTCTCGAAGACCTTGGCGTTGTACCAGATCAGCGACTTGTTCGCGGCCTTGTAGTACACGCCGTACTGCTTGCCGTTCACCTTGCCGATGTTCTGCCAGCCCTGCGAGTAGTTCTTGCTCAACTCGGAGAGGGTGTCCGCGTTGACCGGCTTGGCCCAGCCCTTGTCCACGGCCTGCTTGATGGCGCCGGGCTGCGGCAGCATCGCCACGTCCGGCGGCTGCCCGCCCGCGATCTTGGAACCGAGGAAGTTGATGATCGGGTCCTGCGCGGGCACGAACGTCACGCTCGCGCCGGTGCGCTTCTCGAACTCCGCGAGAACCTTCTTGAAGTTCGCCTGCTCGGCGCCGGTCCAAACGGCCGCGACCTCAAGGTGCGTGCCGTTCAGCTTCGGCAGGTTCAGGCCGCTGTCGCCGGCGCTGGGGGTGGACCCGCCCGCCTTGGTGCCGTCGTTGTCGCCGCCGCCGCCCCCGCACGCGGCGAGGGAGAAGGCCAGGGCGCCCGCGGCAACGGCCGCTGCGGCCCTCGCTCCCCTGGTGTTCCGGGTGGTGCTACTGCTCGTGGTGCGCATCACTTCCCCGTTCTTTCGTTCGTCGTCGAACGATCGAGTGTTTGCCCCGTGCCGTCTGGTCTACGCCGGGTCAAAGGGGTCGGCAAGAGCGCGACGGGTGTCAACCGGAGGATCGTGACCGCGTCGTGATGGGTCTCCAGCGTTGCTGAGGCCGTGGTCGAGGAAACCCCCGCCCTCCGGCCCGTGTTTCTTCGGCCGCGCCGTGCGCGTGGGCTAAAGGAGTGACGGGACCTGCGCCGCCGACACCTCCTTCGCCGCTCTCTGCAACGCACTGGCGAGCAGCGCCAGATCCGTCGGGCCGTTGCCCAGCTCGCGCACCGGGCGGCGGGCCGGCGGGTCGCCCATCCGGTGCCACTCCAGCGGGACGACCGTGGGGCGCAGCGTCGCCGTACGCGGGATACGGCCCGTGACGCGCCCCGCCTGGAACGTCGTGGTCCGCCCGCGCGCCCCGGCCAGCCGGCCCCGGCCGGGTGACGGGGCGTCCGGTCCGGCCTGGGGCGCCTCCAGCACGATCCGCAGCGCCGCTCCCCGCACCGGCTCCGACTCCCCCGTACGGCCCCCCGGGTGGGCCGCCGCCACCAGGTGCACGCCGAGCCGCTCGCCCTCCCGGGCCACCGCCTCCAGCGCCCGCATCACCGAACCGGCGGCGGGCCGGCCCGGCGCGCCCAGCGGGGGCGAGACCAGGGCGTCCAGGTCGTCGACGACCACTACGAGGCGGGGAAGCGGGGGAGCGGCTTCCGTCTGCCGGCGGGCGGCGGCGGACGGGCGTAGCCGCAGGGTGGCGCTGGACGGGGGGTCGAGGTCGGCGGCGCCGGGCGTGCCGGTCGGCGTGCCGGGTGTTCCGGCAGGCGTGCCGGGGGAGCCGCCGGCGGGGTTCGCGGTGCCCGCGAGGCCCTGCGCGGTGCGGGTGCCCGGTGCGGTGCGCTGGGCGAACAGACGGCCGGAGACCTCGCGGTGCCGGTGCCACTCGGCGAAGTCCGAGCGGCCCAGCAACTCGGCCCGCCGCTTCAGCTCCGCGCTCAGCGACTGCGCGAACTCCCGCATCAGCACCGGGTCGTTGGCGGTCAGGTGGGTCGTGACGTGCGGCACGTCCCGGCACACGTGCAGGCCGTCGCCGCCCGCGCCGCCCACCCGGTCCCGGCCGTCCATCAGCACGATGCCGAGCCGGTCGGGCCGCTCGGCCGCCGCCAGCGAGGCGACCAGGGCCCGCAGCAGCTCGGTGCGGCCGCTGCCGGGCGGGCCCTCGACGATCAGATGCGGGCCCTCGGCGACCAGATCCACGGTGACCGGGCCGCGCGGGCCCGCGCCCAGCACCGCCCACGCCCGCCCGCCGAGCGCCTCGGCGTCATCGGCCGCGTCCGCCCACCGCGCCATCAGCGACGTCGGCGTGGCGCGGGCCAGACCCAGCTCGTCCAGCAGCCGCGCCGACGACGGCAGCGGAGCCGACACGCGTGCGTGCTTCTCCCCGGACCCGTCCGGCCGCAGCGGCGCCAGCGCCCGCGCGAACCGCTCGGCCCAGGCCGTGGAGACCGCGTCCACCACCGCGACCGTGCCGTGCCCGACGGGCGCCGGGTGCGGTGCGGGCGCCACCCGCAGCAGGCGCAGCGCGCTCGCCACGTCACCGCTGAGCAGGGCGACGGCACCACACTGACGGAACGTCGGCGCGACCGCGCAGGCCGCCTCGTACGTGTCGGTCACCGGGGAGGCGGGGGAGGCCGGGGCCGTCTCGGCCAGGCACACGACGTGGATGCCCGCGCGCGGGCCCTCCAGCGCGAGCCGCGCCACCGTCTCCCGCAGCCCGGCTCCGCCCGGATCGCCGTCCACGACGACCACGGTGTACGGACCGGGGGAGGCGGTCGTCCCGCCCTGGGCGCCGTCGTCCCGGGCGCCTTCCCGGGCGTCGCCCTGGGCGTCGTCGTCGGGGCGGGCCCAGGAGGGGCGCCGCGGAGGTGTCCGGAGGCCCTCCGGAGCGTCCGGCGTCACCGGTACGGCGGGTCCGGGGCCGGGCCGGGACGGTGGCTGGTCGGCGAGGTGGTCCGCCAGGCGGCGCAGCAGTTCGTCGGTGCGGGCGGCGGCCTGCTCGCGGTCGTAGGCGAGCAGCAGGCGGCAGTCCTGGCCGTGCCCGGGCCGGACATGGGGCAGCCAGCCGAGCCATCCCCACTCCGCGGTGCGCTCCTCGAGCGTGCGCGCGCGGTCGACGCTGATCAGCACGATCTCCAGCAGGTCCGGGGAGTGCAGGGCGGCGAGCTGGGCGACCACCGCGCGGGCCAGCCCGGACAACCGCGGGCGCGGCCCCGCCAGCCCCAGCGCCCCGGCCTCGCGCAGACCGGCCGTCACGGGCACGGCGGGCAGCAGGGCGGAACCGTCGGGCGTGGTGCGGTCGGCCGTGCCCAGCCGGACGGTGAGCGCCTCCGGGTGGCCCGGGCCGCGCTCCCACAGCCGGGGGCCGGGACCGAGCGCGGTGAGCAGCAGCGCCGCCGGGTCCGGCCAGGTCTCCGCACGAGCGCTCGCGGTGCCGGCCGTCACGGGTGGCATCGGGGCGGGGCGCTCGCCGGCCGGCTCCGCGTAGGCCGACCCGTCGGCCTCCACCGGCACCGGCGCCCCCTCCGGCTCGCCGCGTCCGCCGGTCAGCCTGCGGGCCCACGCCGAGAGCCCGCCCCGCCGCCGCCCGCCGCCCCTGCGGCCCTCGCCGTCGGCGTCGCCGCCCTCGGTGTGGGCATGCGGGTGCGAAGGCGCGGGCGCGGGCTCCTGGGTGTCGGTGAGCGCGCCGAACGGGACGGCGCCGCCGTGGGTGTCCAGAGCGCGAGGGTGGTCGGCCGGGGCGGGCAGGGGGGCGCGCGGAACCGGCGTACCGGAGACCGGCGGGCCCGGGACCGTCGTACGGGAAGGGTCGGCGTGGGCTGCCGCAGCGCTGCCGTAGCTCTCGGCACGGGGTGCGCCGCCCTGGCCCGGCACCGTCGCGGGTTCCTTGAGGGCGGGCGGCCGGGGGCCGCCCGTGTGCGGGTGAGGACCGGGCGGCGGCTCGTCCCCCGCCGCGCGCACGCGCACATGCCCCTCGCCGTCCGGCGCGGTCGGCACGCGCGTGCCCGGGCCGCCGGGCGGAGCCAGCCGCAGGGCCGACTCGCCGATGCGGAGCAGGGAGCCCGGCGCGAAGCGCACCGCGCGCTCGCCCACGCGCGTGCCGTCCAGGGTGGTGCCGTTGGTGGAGTTCAGGTCGGCGACCGTGACGCGGCCGTCGGCGGACAGGGTCACCGCGCAGTGCAGCCGGGAGACGTCCGGGTCGTCGAGCGGGACGTCTGCGTCGGCGGAGCGGCCCACCCGCACCTCGCCGCCGTGCAGCAGATGGACGCCGCCCGCGTCGGGGCCGGCGACGACCTGCAGCTGCGCCGGGGCGTCGTCCAGCTCGGGGTGGGGTTCGGGGTCGGCGGGCACGCCCAGGGAGAGCACGGCGCCGTCGGTGAGCGGGGGCTCGCCCAGCGTGCAGCGCTGCGCGTCGAGCCGGTCGGCGCCCGCGTAGAGCACCACCGGCCCGTCACCGGCCTGGACCGCCGCGGCCAGCGCCGACGCCACCGCGGCCAGCGCCGTGCCCGCGGGGGCCGTCACCAGCACGTCGCAGCTCGCGGCGCGGCCGCGCGCCCCGGGGTGCGGGGCCTGCGGATCTACGACGGTCAGCCGGATCTGCATCGGCGTCAGCGGTCCCTTCTGCGCGGGCGCGGACTCCCCCCACCCCACACGAGCACGACGGCCAGTTGCTTGCAGGCATCCTCGCACCTGCCGCTGACAACACGCCCACGCGTCCGGAACAAGTGATCTTGATTGGTCGGCTCTGCCCGCAAAAGTGCTGGACCGGGGCGGCAGCGGCGACCGCTTGAGATCGGTCACGTCCGCTTTCGGCAACCCGTGAGACCACCTCGTGCGTCTTTCGTACGCAAGAGGTACGGACCTCCGACTCCGCCGGTGCCCGGCACCACGGCACTACAGTGGGTCGGAACGTAGGCAAGGCAAGCAGCAGGGAGCGCGTGACGTGCGGCCAGTCGGCAGCAAGTACCTGCTCGAGGAGCCGCTCGGACGCGGCGCCACGGGCACCGTCTGGCGAGCCAGCCAGCGTCAGACCGCGGGCGCCGAGGCGGCCGTGGCGGGCCAGCCCGGCGAGACCGTCGCCATCAAGGTCCTCAAGGAGGAGCTGGCGAACGACGCCGATGTCGTGATGCGGTTCCTGCGGGAGCGGTCCGTCCTGCTCCGGCTGACCCACCCGAACATCGTCCGGGTGCGCGACCTGGTCGTCGAGGGCGATCTGCTGGCGCTCGTCATGGACCTCGTCGAGGGCCCCGACCTGCACCGCTACCTGCGCGAGAACGGCCCCCTCACACCCGTCGCCGCCGCCCTGCTCACCGCGCAGATCGCCGACGCGCTCGCCGCCAGCCACGCCGACGGCGTCGTCCACCGCGACCTGAAGCCCGCGAACGTCCTGCTCAAGCAGGACGGCGACCAGATGCACCCGATGCTGACCGACTTCGGCATCGCCCGCCTGGCCGACTCGCCCGGCCTCACCCGCACCCACGAGTTCGTCGGCACGCCCGCGTACGTCGCCCCCGAGTCCGCCGAGGGACGCCCGCAGACCTCCGCCGTCGACATCTACGGCGCCGGCATCCTGCTGTACGAGCTGGTCACCGGACGCCCGCCGTTCTCCGGCTCCAGCGCGCTGGAGGTCCTCCACCAGCACCTGAGCGCCGAGCCGCGCCGCCCCTCCACCGTCCCCGACCCGCTGTGGACGGTCATCGAGCGCTGCCTTCGCAAGAACCCCGACGAGCGGCCCAGCGCCGTCAACCTCGCCCGCGGACTGCGGGTCGTCGCCGAGGGCGTCGGCGTGCACGCGAGCTCCGCGCAGATCGCCGCCGCCGAGGGCGTCGGCGCCCTGCTCGCTCCCGACCCCGCGCCCACCGCCGTACCGGGCGTGCCCGGGGCCGCCGACCCCACGCAGGTGCTGCCGCACGGCGCCGGGGCGTACGACCCGAACGGCGCGACCAGCGTCCTGCCGCACACGGCCGGCCCGGCCGGCGCCGCCGACCCCACCGCCGTCCTGCCGAACACCGGCCCGGGCGCCGGAGCGGCCGACCCGACGGCCGTCCTGCCGCCCGTCCCGCCGCACCAGCCCGGACAGCAGGGGCAGCAGGGACAGGGACAGTACGGCCGGCAGGGGCAGCAGGGCCCGGACCAGCCGCACCCCTGGCAGACCCAGCTGCGCGCCGCCCGCGACCGCAACGAGCAGACGCAGATCCAGTACCTCGACCCGAACGACGACCCGCTGCGCCGCCGCCCCCAGCGGCAGGTCGCCCGGCCCCAGCAGCCGGCGCCGCGCCCGCAGCAGCAGCCCGCCCCGCAGGGCCGTCAACCGCGCTACCAGCAGGGTTACGGCTACCCGCAGGGCCAGCAGCCGCAGCAGTACGCCCCGCCGACCCCGCCCCAGCAGCCGCAGCGGCCGGTGCGCGAGCCGCGGCCGGCGCGTCAGCGCAGCGCCAACCCGATGAAGATCCCCGGGCTCGGCTGCCTGAAGGGGTGCCTGTTCGTGATCGTCATCCTCTTCGTCGCCGGGTGGATGATCTGGGAGTTCACCCCGCTGCAGGACTGGATCGGGACCGGTCGGACCTACTGGGGCGAGCTGAAGCACTGGTACGACACCGTGACCGGCTGGATCGGCGATCTGGGCGGTTCCTCCGGCGGTTCGTCGGGTGGCAGCGGCAGCTGACCCGTCGGCACGAGTCTGGGGATTTGTCGACAACAGACGGGTGATTTCCGTCTCCGCGGTGAACGCCGGCTCCTCGGACGCGTAGTTTTAGCGACAACACGCGTCTGTAGGAGCAGTCTTGGCACGGAAGATCGGCAGCCGGTACACCGCCCACCAGATCCTCGGCCGGGGCAGCGCCGGAACGGTGTGGCTGGGCGAGGGCCCCGACGGGCCCGTCGCCATCAAGCTGCTGCGTGAGGACCTCGCGTCCGACGAGGAGCTCGTGGGCCGCTTCGTGCAGGAGCGCACGGCGCTGCTCGGTCTGGAGCACCCGAACGTGGTGTCGGTGCGGGACCTGGTCGTCGACGGCAACGATCTCGCGCTGGTCATGGACCTTGTGCGCGGCACGGACCTGCGGACGCGGCTGGAGCGCGAGCGGCGCCTCGCGCCGGCGGCGGCCGTGTCGATCGTGGCGGACGTCGCCGAGGGGCTCGCCGCCGCGCACGCGGCGGGGGTCGTCCACCGGGACGTCAAGCCGGAGAACGTGCTGCTCGACATGCAGGGCCCGCTCGGCCCCGGCGGCTCGCACCGGGCCCTGCTGACGGACTTCGGGATCGCGAAGCTGATCGACACCCCGAAGCGGACCCGCGCCACGAAGATCATCGGTACGCCGGACTATCTCGCCCCCGAGATCGTGGAGGGCCTGCCGCCGCGGGCGGCGGTGGACATCTACGCGCTCGCGACGGTCCTGTACGAGCTGCTGGCGGGCTTCACGCCGTTCGGCGGCGGGCATCCGGGGGCGGTGCTGCGGCGCCATGTCACCGAGACGGTGGTGCCACTGCCCGGCATCCCGGAGGAGCTGTGGCAGCTGCTCGTCCAGTGCCTGGCCAAGGCCCCGGCGTCCCGCCTGCGCGCCTCCGAGCTGGCGGTACGGCTGCGGGAGCAGCTACCGATACTGGCCGGCCTGCCGCCGCTGGACGTCGACGAGCCGGACGCGGAGGCGGAGGGCGACGAGGAGACCGAGGACGGCGACGGTACGGCGGAGCCGGAAGGGGCCGCCGTCCGGACCCGCCGCGGGGCCGTCCCCCTGGTCCGGGGCGCGGCGCCGGACTCCAACCGGGACACGCATACGTCGATGAGGGTGCCGGGTCCCGACGAGCTGGCCGGCGGCGCCCTGGGCACGGCCCGCGCGCCCCGTGCCGCGGGCGCCCCCCGCCCCGGTTCCGCCCGCAACCGCGCGACGGCCGTACGGCGGCGCCGGGTGACGTTGGGTGTGGCCGGGGTGCTGGTCGCTGCCGCGGTGGGGGTCGGGGCGTGGGCGGCCGTGTCCGACGACGACGGCGCCTCCTCGCCGGACACGAAGAACTCGGCGCCGGTGACGCCGTGACCTCGGCTGTGCCCGGTCGGCGCGCCGCCGTGACCTGGGCTGCTCCCGGCCCGCGCGCCGCTGTGACCTGGGCTGTCCCCGGCCCGCGCGCCGCTGTGACCGCCCCGGAGCGCCGCCCCGGGCCCCGCCAGGGGGTCCGCCCCTGAACCCCGTGGCGTTTCCCACCCGCCCATCCGACTCTCTTGCACAAGAGCCACCCCCACGGGGCTCCGCCCTGGACCCCGGTGCGGGTCTGTCCGGACCCCGGTGTGGCGACACGGCCACTGCCCGGGGCTCCGCCCCCTGGACCCCGGGGCGTTTCCCACCCACCCACCCGACTCTCTTGCGCAAGAGTCACCCCCACGGGGCTCCGCCCCGGACCCCCACGGGGCTCCGCCCCGAACCCCGGCGGGGCTCCGCCCGGTCCCCGGGGGGTCTGCCCCGGTCCCCGAGTGTCGGCCCGGCCCCTGCCAGGGGCTTTGCCCGAACCCCGGCAGGGACCTGCCCCGACCCCGGCAGGGACCTGCCCCGACCCCGGCAGGGACCTGCCCCGACCCCGGCAGGGATCTGCCCCGGCCCCGGTGCGGTGGCCCGCCCCAGCCGGGGGCTTCGCCCCGGGCCCTTCTCCCCAGCCCCTTCGCCCCGCACCCCGTAAGGCCGTAAGGGCGCTCTGACCGGCGGTGACGGTCCTCCCTTGTGGGCCGGGGCGGCCGACCGGCGTAGGTCGGACGGTGGAGCCGTTACGCTGGAGGCGTGGCAGTCGTCGATGTATCCGAAGAGCTGAAGTCCCTCTCCTCGACCATGGAGTCGATCGAGGCCGTCCTGGACCTCGACAAGCTGAGGGCAGACATCGCCGTGCTCGAGGAGCAGGCGGCCGCGCCGTCCCTGTGGGACAACCCGGACGAGGCGCAGAAGATCACCAGCAAGCTCTCCCACCTCCAGGCCGAGGTGCGGAAGGCCGAGGCCCTGCGCTCGCGGATCGACGATCTCGCCGTGCTCTTCCAGATGGCCGAGGAGGAGGACGACCCGGACACCCGCGCCGAGGCCGAGTCCGAGCTCGTGTCCGTCAAGAAGTCGCTGGACGAGATGGAGGTCCGCACGCTGCTCAGCGGCGAGTACGACTCCCGCGAGGCGCTCGTCAACATCCGGGCCGAGGCGGGCGGCGTCGACGCCGCCGACTTCGCGGAGAAGCTGCAGCGGATGTACCTGCGGTGGGCGGAGCAGAAGGGCTACAAGACCGAGCTCATCGAGACGTCGTACGCCGAAGAGGCCGGCATCAAGTCGACCACCTTCGCGGTGCACGTCCCGTACGCCTACGGCACCCTCTCCGTCGAGCAAGGCACGCACCGCCTCGTGCGCATCTCGCCCTTCGACAACCAGGGCCGCCGCCAGACCTCCTTCGCGGGTGTCGAGGTCCTCCCCGTCGTCGAGCAGTCCGACCACGTCGACATCGACGAGTCCGAACTGCGCATCGACGTGTACCGGTCCTCCGGCCCCGGCGGCCAGGGCGTCAACACCACCGACTCCGCGGTGCGCATCACGCACCTGCCGACCGGCATCGTGGTCTCCTGCCAGAACGAGCGCTCGCAGATCCAGAACAAGGCCACCGCGATGAACGTCCTCCAGGCCAAGCTGCTCGAGCGGCGCCGGCAGGAGGAGCAGGCCAAGATGGACGCCCTCAAGGGCGACGGCGGAAACTCCTGGGGCAACCAGATGCGTTCGTACGTCCTGCACCCGTACCAGATGGTGAAGGACCTGCGGACCGAGCACGAGGTCGGCAACCCCGAGGCCGTCTTCAACGGCGAGATCGACGGCTTCCTCGAGGCCGGAATTCGCTGGCGCAAGCAGCAGGAGAAGTAAGTTTATCGACAAAGCCAACCGCCCCTCGCGTAGGGGCGGTTGTCGTTTGTCCAGCTTTTACAGCACGCTCACACTCGCCAACTCACTGCAAAGATCCCCTTATTCGGACATCGTGCCCGCAACGGCCTTGACGTTGCTTTGAAAAATGGGAAGGGTTGGGCGCGGCATGCGTATTTCTGGGGCGCATGTGAACCGGGGGAACGTGAGCAAACGTGCTGCCTCCTCCGTCGATCACCGTCCCGAGCGCCGCCTCACTGACGATCAGCTACTGGGGGTAGCAACCACATGACCAAGAAGACGCGGATCCGCGTCGCGCGGATTGCCGCCGGCGCCGTGATCGCGGCCGGTGCGTCCCTGACGGCGGCGGGCGCCGCCTCCGCACTCGACCTCAACATCGGCGTCAACGTCGCAGGCACCGGCTCGGACGGCGGGTCGACGGACGGTGGCACCACCGACGGCGGCGCGATCGGCGGCGTCATCGGCGGCGGCGACGGTGGCACGACCGATGGCGGCACCACCGATGGTGGCACCACGGACGGTGGCACCACGGACGGCGGCACCACCGACGGTGGTACGACCGATGGCGGCACGACCGACGGCGGCACCACGGACGGTGGGACCACCGACGGTGGCACCACGGACGGTGGGACCACCGACGGCGGCACCACGGACGGTGGTACGACCGACGGTGGTACGACCGACGGCGGCACCACCGACGGTGGCACGACCGACGGCGGTGGCTCCTCCAACGGCGGCGCCAACAGCGGTGGCTCGTCCAACGGCGGCTCCGGCAATTCCGGTGGGTCCGGCAGCGGCGGCGGCAGCGCTTCCGGTGGCTCCACCACCGGCGGCGGCTCCACCACCGGCGGTTCCACGGGCGGCGGCTCCACCGCCGGCGGCTCCACGGGCGGCGGCTCCGCCACCGGCGGCTCCGCCACCGGCGGTTCCACCACCGGTGGCGACCACACCGACCCCAACGGTGGCAGCTCCACCCAGGAAGAGGGCTCCTCGGCCCTGACCGACACCGGTGAGGCCACCTCCTCCACCGGCGGTTCCGCCGCCTCCGCCCAGGGCAAGGGCGGCCAGCTCGCCGAGACCGGTGCCGGTCAGACCGCGTTCCTGGTCATCGGTGCCGCCACGATGATCGCCGGCGGTATCGGCTTCCGCATCCTGCCGCGTCTCGCCGCAGGCCGCGGCGCTGCCGCCGCCTGACGGTAGCGGCACCGGCACCGGCGGTAACGCAGCCGGCCGTACACGCACGACGAAGGGCCCGGAGCATCCAGCTCCGGGCCCTCGGTCGTCGTCCTGGCGTTCGGTGACCGCCTGCTACACGGTCTGGTGCGCCAGCAGCGCCACCGCCGCGATCAGCGCGGCCAGCAGTGCGATCAGCGCCACGGGGTTGAGCCCGGCGAAGAAGTTCTCCTGCTGCAGCCGCTGGCGGTTCGCACGGCACACGGGGCACCGGCCCTCGCTCACGGGCGCCGCGCAGCTCGCGCACACCAGCCGGTCGTACGTCATGCGCTCGCCCTCCTTGAACCGGTTTCTGTCCCGTACAACGCATACGGAAACGCGAACGTTCCCCCTACCACTGTGCCAGGTTCCCGCGGAGGGTGCGCCGGGGACGCCGCGTTGCAATGTTCCGTACAAAAACGTACAAGCCTCGCTCAACCGTTACCGGTGACTGCGCCGCCACACTCGCTTCGCGTATGGTCACGCTCATCTACCCCCGGCGACCCGTGGTGCATCCGTGATCCGATTCGACAATGTCTCCAAGGTCTACCCCAAGCAGACCCGCCCCGCCCTCAGGGATGTCTCCCTGGAGGTCGAGAAGGGCGAGTTCGTGTTCCTCGTGGGGTCCTCCGGCTCCGGAAAGTCCACTTTCCTGCGGCTGATCCTCCGCGAGGAGCGGTGCAGCCACGGACAGGTGCACGTCCTCGGCAAGGACCTCGCGCGTCTCTCCAACTGGAAGGTGCCGCAGATGCGCCGCCAGCTGGGGACCGTCTTCCAGGACTTCCGCCTGCTGCCGAACAAGACGGTCGCCGAGAACGTCGCCTTCGCGCAGGAGGTCATCGGCAAGTCCCGCGGCGAGATCCGCAAGTCCGTGCCGCAGGTACTGGAACTGGTCGGGCTCGGCGGCAAGGAGGACCGCATGCCGGGCGAGCTGTCCGGTGGTGAGCAGCAGCGCGTCGCCATCGCGCGGGCGTTCGTCAACCGGCCCAAGCTGCTGATCGCCGACGAGCCCACCGGCAACCTCGACCCGCAGACCTCCGTCGGCATCATGAAGCTGCTCGACCGGATCAACCGGACGGGCACGACCGTCGTGATGGCGACGCACGACCAGAACATCGTGGACCAGATGCGCAAGCGCGTCATCGAGCTGGAGAAGGGACGCCTCGTCCGAGACCAGGCCCGCGGCGTCTACGGCTACCAGCACTGACCGACGCGTACGAGACCGCATCCAAGCCACGGAAAGGCATAACCAGCCGCCATGCGCGCCCAGTTCGTCCTGTCGGAGATCCGTGTGGGTCTCCGCCGCAACCTGACGATGACCCTCGCGGTCATCGTCTCCGTCGCCCTCTCGCTCGCCCTGTTCGGCGCCTCGCTCCTGATGAGCGACCAGGTGAGCCAGATGAAGGGCTTCTGGTACGACAAGGTCAACGTCTCGATCTTCCTCTGCAACAAGAGCGACGCCGAGTCCGACCCCAACTGTGCCAAGGGCGCGGTGACCGCGGACCAGAAGAAGCAGATCCTCGACGACCTGAAGAAGATGTCGGTCGTCGACAAGGTCGTGTACGAGTCGCAGGACGATGCGTACAAGCACTACAAGGAGCAGTTCGGCAACTCCCCGCTGGCCAGCTCCCTGACGCCGGACCAGATGCAGGAGTCGTACCGGATCAAGCTGAAGGACCCGGAGAAGTACCAGGTCATCGCGACCGCCTTCAACGGGCGTGACGGCGTGCAGTCGGTCCAGGACCAGAAGGGCATCCTGGACAACCTGTTCACGCTGCTCGGCTATCTCAACCTCGGCGCGCGCGGCGTGATGCTGGTGATGCTCTCGGTGGCGCTGCTGCTGATCGTCAACACCGTCCGCGTCTCGGCGTTCAGCCGCCGGCGGGAGACCGGGATCATGCGGCTGGTCGGTGCGTCCGGCCTGTACATCCAGGCGCCGTTCATCATGGAGGCGGCCGTCGCCGGGGTGATCGGCGGCACGGTCGCCTGTACGTTCCTGGTCCTCGGCCAGTACTTCGTCATCGACCACGGTGTGGCGCTGGCGCAGAAGCTGCCGCTCATCAACTTCGTCGGCTGGGACGCGGTGTTGACCAAGCTGCCGCTCATCCTCGCCGCGAGCTTCCTGATGCCCGCGTTGGCCGCGTTCTTCGCGCTGCGCAAGTATCTGAAGGTGTGACGCACGCCAAGAGGGTCGCGGGGGCAAGAGCCCCTGCGGCCCTTCGTCGTTGTCCTAGACTCACCGCCATGTCAGGTCGTGACCTGTTCTGTCAGCCCCGCCGCATCGGCCGCGGGGCCACCCTGGCATTGGTGTTCGCGAGCGTGCTCGTCGCGGGAGCGGCGACCGGGTCGCTGCCCGGCACCGACCGCGTAACCACGGCGGAGACGGTCCGCACGGCCGGTGGTCCCGGCGGGCGCCACGAGGAGGTAGCCCGGGCCGCCGCCGAGGCGATGGCCGACGGCAAGTCCCCGACGGAGGCCGCCGAACGGGCCGTCAGCCGCAGCGGGGACCGCTGGGGCGCCGTCTACTCCCAGGGCGAGTACGAGGAGTTCCAGGAGGCCCTCGATGGCCGCTACACGGGCGTCGGCCTGTGGGCGCGGCGCGAGCGGGGCGGCCGTATCGAGGTGACGAAGGTCAGCGCCGGGTCGCCGGCGGCAGAGGCCGGCATCTGCGCGGGCGACCGGCTGCGCAGCATCGACGGGCACGCGGTCGACGGCCGCCCCGTCACCGACGTCGTCTCGTTGCTGCGCGGCGACGCCACCGACGCCGGAGCCGGTACGCCGGTCAGGCTCGGCCTGGAGCGCGGCACGCGTGCGTGGACGCTCACCCTGCGCCGCGCCCGGCTGTCGACGAACTCGGTGACGGTCCGCACGCTCCCCGGCGGCATCACCGTGATCAGGATCGCCTCCTTCACCAAGGGCGTCGGCGACAAGGTCCGCGCCGCGGTACGGCGGGCGCCGGCCGACGCCGGGATCGTGCTCGACCTGCGCGGCAACTCCGGCGGCCTGGTCACCGAGGCCGTGGACACCGCGTCCGTCTTCCTCGACGGCGGCCTGGTCGCCACCTACGACGTGGAC
This sequence comes from Streptomyces sp. NPDC014006, assembly GCF_043088925.1. Taxonomy (NCBI): domain Bacteria; kingdom Bacillati; phylum Actinomycetota; class Actinomycetes; order Kitasatosporales; family Streptomycetaceae; genus Streptomyces; species Streptomyces sp. NPDC014006. The sequence continues at coordinate 54,429 of NZ_JBICAJ010000001.1, forward strand.
GGCGCCCCGCGCGTCCTGCACGCCGCGCCCGGCGGCGACACGGCCCGGCCCTTGGTCACGGTCGTCGACGGCGGGACGATGAGCGCGGCCGAACTGCTCACCGGCGCCCTGAAGGACCGCGGCCGCGCCGTCGTCGTCGGGTCGCGCACCTTCGGCAAGGGCTCGGTGCAGATGCCGAGCCGGCTGCCGGACGGCTCCGTGGCCGAGCTGACCGTCGGGCACTACCGCACGCCCTCGGGCCGCGGCGTCGACGGCGCCGGCATCACGCCGGACCTGGAGGCCGACGGCGAGGCGCTGAGGCGGGCCCGGACGGTGCTCAGCGGACTGGGCGACACCACGTAGATCGTGCGGGCCGGGTTAATCCGCTTCCCGCGCACCCCCGGTGTGGTGCGAAAATGGTGGGCACTATGGCTAAGGAAAAAGGGCGCAAGCTGATCGCGCAGAACAAGAAGGCGCGGCACGACTACCTCATCATCGACACCTACGAGGCCGGTCTGGTCCTCACCGGGACCGAGGTGAAGTCACTGCGCCAGGGGCGGGCGTCGCTGGTCGACGGCTTCGTGCAGCTGGACCAGCACGAGGCGTGGCTGCACAACGTGCACGTCCCGGAGTACAGCCAGGGCACCTGGACCAACCACAGCGCCCGCCGCAAGCGCAAGCTGCTGCTGCACCGCGAGGAGATCGCCAAGCTGGAGTCGAAGTCCCAGGAGACGGGTCACACGATCGTGCCCCTCGCCCTGTACTTCAAGGACGGCCGGGCCAAGATCGAGATCGCGCTGGCGAAGGGCAAGAAGGAGTACGACAAGCGGCAGACGCTGCGCGAGAAGCAGGACCGCCGCGAGACCGAGCGCGCGATCTCGGCGGTACGGCGCAAGCAGCGGGCGTAGCGCCTGTCCGGCGGGTCGGCCCTGGCCGGGGAATAGGCTGGCATCCCCCGGCGTTGGTCACGTACGATGGCAGGTAGCACCGGACGTGATGCCCGGTGTGCTCATTGAAAAATCAACATGGGGATGATCGGTTTCGACAGCGGCTGTCGAAGCAGGGGAAGCGTGTCGAGGAAGCGGCCATGATCTCGTAAACCACAGGCCGAAAAAAATAATCGCCAACACCAAGCGCGATTCCTTCGCCCTCGCTGCCTAAGTAGCGACTTGCGAAGTGTCAGCCCGGGGCTGTTCCCGACCCGGATCCTGGCATCAGCTAGGGAACTAAACCTTGATCCCGGTCACGGGGTGAAGAGGGAAATCAAACAGTGACTGAGCCCGTCGGAGACTTGTCCGCGTGATCTCCGGGGCCGAGAAAAGCGCAGCGGACTGCACACGGAGAAGCCCTGATTCCGCACCGTTGGACGCGGGTTCGATTCCCGCCATCTCCACGAGATCCCTCCGGGGATCACCCCATGTGGGCGAAGGCCCCGCCGCTTCGAGCGGCGGGGCCTTCGCCATGCGTACATGTACCTGTACAGACCTGTACGGGTACGGAAGGGGTCGAGCATCGTGACCGCATACACACTGCGCCCGATCGGACGCGTCGAGTCCCGGCTCACGGACCGGGCCGCGGCGCCCCGCCAGCCCGACGAGGGAGCGCCCGACGCCTGGCTCGTCGTCGACGAGCGGTACGCCGCCGCGCTCGACGGTCTCACCGAGGGCGCCGACGTCGTGCTGCTGACCTGGCTCGACCGCGCCGACCGCGACACGCTCACGGTGCGCCCGCGTGACGACGCCGCCCGGCCGCTCACCGGTGTCTTCGCCACCCGCGCGCCGGACCGCCCCAACCCGATCGGCCTGCACACCGTCCGCGTCCTCACCGTGTCCGGCACGCGCATCCATGTGCGCAACCTGGAGACCATCGACGGCACCCCCATCCTCGACATCAAGCCCGTCCTGACACCGGAGCGCTGAGGGGCGCCGGTCTGTGACACCCCTGTGACCGGAGCAGTGGCTTCCGCCACAGCCGCCCGGCCGGGGCCCTGATGGGGTGACCGGATGCGGACCACCCACCTCGCGGCCCCGGCCGTCCTGGCCGTCGCCCTGCTGCTCTCGGCGTGCGGCACCCGGACGGCGGACGGTTCGGCCGGCGCACCCCCCTGCCCCTCGCCCTCACCGGCGACCGGCGCGGGAGAGGAGAAGGACGGGGTGCGGATCACCGCGCTCCCGGCCTCCGGCCGGGGCGGTGCCTGCGGTCGCACCGGTTCCACGGTCACGTACGAGGTCACCAACCGCACCGGTGCCGAGATGACGTACACGGTCACGCTCAGCTTCCTTGCGGGCTCCGCCGGCGCGCTCGCCAACGTGACGCAGACGGTGGAGCGGGTGGCCCCGGGTGCGACGGTCCGGCGGACGGCCGGGCCGCCGTACGGGACGGGCGATGTGACGGGCGCGAAAGTCCTGAAGGTGCGCAGTGTCCCGTCCGCCGAGGCGCCCTCGCAGAGCGGCCCGTGTCCGCCCTCCGGGGTGCGGGTGTACGCCGACCGGGGCGACGCGGCGATGGGCCTGAGGGTCGTGGGGCTGCACCTGGAGAACTGCGGCACCGGCACCTACCGCCTCGACGGCTACCCCCTGCTCCAGCTCCTCGACGAGGACCACAAGCCGCTGGACACGGTCCGCGTCCTGCACGGCGGCGACGAGATCGCCTCCGGCACCGGCGCGGACGGAGCCCCGGCGCCGCTCGCCCTGGCACCCGGACAGCGGGCGGCGGCCGTCATGACCTGGCGCAACACCACCGGCTTCGGTGAGGCGGTGAACGCCCCGTACGTCCGTGTACGGGCGAAGCCGGGCGCCGAGCCGATCACGGTGACCCCGGAACTCGACCTGGGCACGACGGGCAAGCTGGGCGTGGGACCGTGGAAGCGGGATCCGGGCGCCTAGCGAGACGCCCCCCCGGGCCCGGCGACCGCAGTCAGCCGCCGATCTCCGCGGGCTTGACGACCACCCAGCCCCGGTCGGCGTCCACCGGGACACCGGCTGCCTTCTGCTGGTCGGTGCGCCCGGCCTTCTCGGTCTCCAGCGCGTCGGTGTACTTCTGCTTGCGGTTGACCCACAGCCGCAGGCCCCCGGAGCGCACATCGGTGTCGAAGAGCATGAACCAGTCCGACGGGGAGTCCCCGGCCACGAGGGCGGGCCGCCGGTATGGGTCGATGTACTCCTTGATGCCGGCGAGCTTGCCCACGTACCACGTGGCCGGCGTCCACAGGTACGGCGTCACGACCATGCCGGCGTGCCGGCTCGCCGGGTACTCCGCGTCCAGGAAGTGCCCCTGCTCGATCTGCTTGCGGGCGGTGGTCAGTTCACCCGTCGCGGGGTCGCGCAGCAGCGTCGTGACGCCGATGACGTTCTGCGGCTCGACACCGAGGCCGTAGCGGGGGTCGGACACGACCATGCGCACCAGCTCCTCGTGCGCGGCGGTCATGACGTACGGCGTGATCCCGTGCTCCCGCAGCGCGTTGAGGAGTTCGCGCTGGCCGGGGTAGATCCGCGGCGCGTCGACGGTGTCGTGCACGAGGGTGTCGCCGTCGTAGTACGTGACCGGGATGGGGTCGGTGCGGGCGAAGAGTTCGTCGACGCGGGTCTTGAGCTGCCGCAGGCTGAAACCGGCGAACACCTGCGCGATCCAGGGGTAGCCGACCTTGTCGTCGATCTCGCAGAGCCGCACGTAGTACGAGTACAGGCTCTCGCTGTCCCGGAACGGAATGAGCCGCAGCGACGGGTCGATCGACTCCGGGCTCAGCGCGCCCTTCATCTCCAGATAGGGGAGCAGGGCCTCTTCGAGGTCGTGGCGCCAGATGGTGTTGTCGGCGTCGAACACGGCGTACGCGTCGCGCCCCGCGTGCTCGGCGATGAGCCGCTCCAGCCGGCGCGCTTGCTCCGCGGGCCAGTGCGTCAGCCGCGCCCGTCCTCCGCCCCGGTGGCCGGGCGCGGGCCCGTCCGATGCCCGCGCCGGAACCGGAACGGCCGTCACCGCACCCACGACCGATACCGCACTGAGCAGACGACGCCGGGTGACGGCCATCTCGGCCCCTCTCTTCGGGTTTCGAGTTTCGTATCGCGCAATAACTTGCCCTATGGGCAACGAAGGGAACCGTCGCCGGAGGGTCCCTGTCAAGACGTACGACACACCCACACGACGGCCGTCCGATTGTGGTGGGCCGCCCCATGTCGGCCCGACGGCCCGGCTCTTACCGTCCCTGCCCATGACTGTGACCAGAGCCGCACACCGTATCGCCGCCCTCCTGGCGACCTTGCTGGTCGCCCTGGGCCTCACCTCCCTCACCCCCGGCCGGGCCGCCGCGGCGCCGGGCCTGCAGGAAGTCACCGGCTTCGGCTCCAACCCCGGCAACCTGCGCATGTTCCGCTACGACCCCGACGGACTCCCCGCCGGGCGGCCCGTCGTCGTCGCGCTGCACGGATGCACCCAGGACGCCGCCGGGTACGGCACCGGCAGCGGGTGGCTCCAACTGGCCGACCGGTACCGCTTCTCCGTCGTGCTGCCACAGCAGCAGAGCGGCAACAACCCCTCCAGCTGCTTCGACTGGTTCCAGACCGGCGACATCCAGCGCGGTCAGGGCGAGGCCGCGTCCATCGCCCAGATGGTCGACCGGCAACTCGCCGACACCGGGGGAGACCCGGCGCGGGTGTACGTCACCGGGCTGTCCGCCGGCGGTGGCATGACCGCCGTGATGATGGCGGCCTACCCCGAGAAGTTCGCCGGTGGCGGTGTGGTCGCCGGCTTGCCGTACGGGTGTGCGCAGGCCGCCGGTTCGCCGTATGTCTGCATGTACGTCGGCGCCACGCAGACCCCGCGGCAGTGGGGCGACCGGGTGCGTGCCGCCCGGCCCGGGTACGGCGGGCCGTGGCCCACGCTCACCGTCTTCCAGGGCACCGCCGACTACACCGTCAAGCCCGTCAACATGACCGACCTGATCGAGCAGTGGACCGATGTGCAGGGCGCCGACCAGGCCGCCGACGTCTCCGACACCGTCGCCGGGTATCCGCACCAGGTGTACCGGGACGGCGCCGGACGGGCCGTCGTCGAGACCTACAGCATCATCGGCATGGGACACGGCCAGCCCGTCGACCCCGCCACCGGCTGCGGGAGCGCCGGCGCGTATCTGCTCGACGTCAAGCTGTGCGCCGGTTACCGCCTCGCGCTCACCTGGGGGCTGACGGCCGGGTGAGCACCGTCGCCGACCCGGGGGCGAACCGCACGTGGTGCCGCCAGGCGACGAGGGCGACGGTGGCCGGGGCCGCCGCCGCCCCGCCTGCCCGGCCGGACTTCATCCCCGGCGCCTTCGCCACCTCGCCTCTCCGGCCGGTCCCCGCCGCCGCCCCGTCCCTCACACCGGCCTCCGGGTCTGGTGGGTCAGGGCGAGGAGGAGGGCCAGGGCTGCGGCTGTCACCGGTACGCCGTAGCCGGCTGTCGGGGAGAGGTGTTCCACCATCCAGCCTCCCGTGGCGCTGCCGCAGGCGATGCCGCCGAGGAGGCCCGTCACGGCGAGGGTCATGCCCTCGTTGATGCGGCCCTCGGGGGTGCGTTCCTGGACCAGCGTCATCGTGGTGATCATCGTCGGCGCGGTGGCCGTCCCGGCGATCAGCAGCGCCGGCGCGAGGACCAGCAGGGAACCCGTCAGGGACGCCGCCAGCAGAGGCAGCGTCAGCAGGGCCGCCATCGCCACCAGACACCACGGATGGCGCCATTCGGCCGGCCCGGACGGGCGTACGGCACCGAAGACGAGGCCCGCCACACAGGAACCGGCCGCCTGCAGGGCGAGGACCACACCCGCCGCCGCCCGGTGCCCGTGTGCGTCCGCGAACGCGATCGTGACGACCTCCGTCGCCCCGAACACCGCGCCCAGCGCCAGGCACACGGCCAGCAACGGCGGCAGTCCGGGAGTGCGCAGCGGTGAGGCGAGGGTCGTACGGGGATGCGGCGGCGGCTCCGTCGAGCGCTGCGCGGCGAACAGCAGCACGCCGGCGACCAGCAGGGCCGCGCCGACCAGCGTGCCCGCCTCGGGGAAGAACGTCCCGCACAGGAACGCCGCCAGCACCGGCCCGAGCATGAAACAGAGCTCGTCCGCCGACTGTTCGAAGGAGTTCGCCGTGTGCAGGGCCTCCGGCTCCCCCTTCAGCAGGTGCGCCCAGCGGGCGCGGGACATGCCTCCGGTGTTGGGCGTGGTCGCGGTCGCGGCATACGCGGCGAACAGCGTCCAGTCGGGCGCGCCGGTGCGCACGCACAGCAGCAGCGTCAGGCTGCCCAGCGCCGCGAACAGGGTGGCGGGGACGGCGACCCGGGCCTGCCCGTGGCGGTCGACCAGGCGCGCGATGCGCGGCGCGAGCACCGCGGTCGCCGCGAGCCCGGTGGCGGTGACGGCACCGGCCAGCGCGTACGACCCACGGGTCCCGGCGATCATCACGACCGCGCTCACACTGAACATGCCCATGGGCAGGCGGGCCAGGAGGTTCCCGAGTGTGAACGCGAGCGCGCCTCGGCGGGCGAAGAGACGGCGATAGGGGCCGGGCGGGCGGTCACGCGTGCGGGACGTGAAGTCGACGAGGACGACGGTGTCGGCGGTCAGGGTGGGCAGGGGCGCGGGCGGCGGGGAGGTATGCGGCATGCGGCCAGGCTGACGCGGCAGGGAGCGAGGGGTCCAACACCTGATCATCACCGATTCACGCACCCACGTTGTCAATCCGGTCCGTTGTCAATCCGGTCCGCGATCGAACCGGCCCGCGGTGGAACCGGTCCGCGGCGGAACCGGCCGTGGTGGAAGCCGGTCGTGATCCAGGCACCCGCGTTGTAGGTTCGCCGGATGCCGTCCCCGTCCTCCGTCGACCCCCGCCTGCTGCGCGCCTTCGTCGCCGTCGCCGAGGAGTTGCACTTCACCCGCGCCGCCACCCGGCTGTACATCGCCCAGCAGGCGCTCAGCCGGGACGTGCGGCGGCTGGAGCGGGACCTGGGCACGGAGCTGTTCCTGCGCACCACCCGGCAGGTCGCGCTGACGCCCGACGGCGAACGGCTGCTGCCGCTGGCCCGTCGGGTGCTCCAGGCGCAGGACGACCTGCTCGCCGCGTTCGGGCAGGCTCGCCCCCTGCTCGTCGACCTCAACTCACCCGGCCTGGGCACCGGCCGCCGCGTCCTGGAGCGGGCCCGCGCCCTCGCCCCGGACTGTGAACTGATGGCCCGCTACGAGAGCGGTCTGACCGGCGCCGCCGCCGAGATGATCGCCGGCCGCCTCGACGCGTCGTTCGGCCGCTTCGCCGGCCTGGACCCGGCGCTGCGGGCCGCCCTGGACCACCAGCCGGTGCGCCACGAGCCGATGGCCGTCATCCTCCCCGAGGCGCATCCGCTGGCCGCGCGCGAGGTGGTCCCGCTGGCGGCGCTGGCGGGGGAGACGGTGTACGCCGGTGCCGGCAACCCGCGCACGCCGGAATGGACCGATCTCGCCGGCCTGCTGTTCGAGGGGCGGGGCATCCGGATCGCGCCACCGGCTCCCCTGGCCGTCGGGGAGGAGGAGTTCCAGCGGCTGATGGCCAAAACCGGCCATCCCGTCCTCGCCGTCGTCGGCTTTCCCGCCCTGCCCGGCACGGTGGTGCGGCCGCTCGTCGACCCGGTGCCGCTGTCGCCGGTGTCCCTGGTGTGGCGACGCGGGCTCACCCATCCCGCGCTCGACGCCCTGCGCAGCGCGGCCGCCCGGCTCACGGCCGAGGAGGGCTGGCTGCGCCGGCCGCCCGATGGATGGATTCCGGCCGTCGACGACGTCACAGGGATGTCTCACGACTGACACATGTCCGCTGTGGATACTCGTGCCGGAGCCTGCCTCGAGGCTCACCCGAGGACCCACGGCGGCGGCACCGCCGTAAGCGGTCCGGGCCTGTCGGCCAAGGCGGTAAGCGCGTCCAGCCACCCGCTGGTTCCGGACGTTCAATGTCCGATGCGTGTTGTTTCCCACCCTGCGGGTGTGCGTGGGATTCGAAAATGTCGCTGATAACTTGTGAAGCCTGGTGCCACGACCGCTCAGCTCACCGCGCGAGCGAGGGCGAGTGCGGAGGGGAGACGCAAGCGTGACCGATGCGTCGCAAGGGGAGGACCGGCCCCGCGGGGAGGGACCCGTCGAGCAGCCGCTCGATGCTCAGACGACCATGCAGCTCAGACTCGGCGCCGTACCGGCGGACGAGACCATGCAACTGCGAATACCTCCGGCCGCGGAGCGCTCCGAGGAGCCTGCCGCGGGCGGTGGCCGCGCCGAGCGCCGGCGTACCGCCCGCCGCTCGACGACGGAACGCGCCATGACGGGGGCGGCGAACCTGCTCGCGCCCCTCACGCCCCACGCGCGCCGCCTGCTCGCCCTGTCGGCCCCCTACGCGCGTCGCATCAAGCCCGTCTACCCGCGCCCCGGCCGGACCGGATGGCGGCGGTGGCTGCCCTCCTGGCGTCAGTGGCTCGGTGCCACCCTGACCTCGTTCGTCCTGCTCTGCGGCTTCCTCGTGACCGCCTACGCGCTCACCGACATACCGGACGACCTCAACTCGTACGCGACACAGCAGGACAACGTCTACTTCTGGTCCGACGGCACGCCCATGGCCCGCACGGGCTGGGTGCAGCGCCAGGAGATGCCGCTGAAGGACATACCCGAGGACGTCCGCTGGGCGGTGCTGGCGGCGGAGAACCAGAGCTTCTACTCGGACCCGGGCGTCTCCGTCACCGGCATCACGCGGGCGCTGTGGCGCACGGTGGGCCAGGGCGACACCGAGGGCGGTTCCACCATCACCCAGCAGTACGTCAAGAACGTCTATCTCACCCAGAACCAGACGGTGAGCCGCAAGTTCACCGAGGCGATGATCGCCCTCAAGCTCGACAACAAGATGAGCAAGGACGACATCCTGGAGGGGTACCTCAACACCAGCTGGTTCGGCCGGGGCACCTACGGCATCCAGCGCGCCGCCCAGGCGTACTACGGCAAGGACGTCAGCAAGCTCAACGCCTCCGAAGCGGCCATGCTCGCCTCGCTGCTGAAGGGCGCCGGTCTGTACGACCCCACGCTCGGCAAGGCCAACCACCAGCGCGCCGTCGAGCGCTGGAACTGGATCCTCGACCGCATGGTCAAGATCGGCAAGCTGTCCCCGCAGGAACGCGCGAAGTACACGGTGTTCCCCGACCCGCTCAAGACCAACCCGCTGTACGACACCGGTGAGCAGAGCGACTACCTGGTGGAGCTCGCCTCGCAGTACGCCAAGAAGGCCGGGCACCTGACGGACAAGGAATTCGACCTCGGCGGCTACCAGATCTACACGACCTTCGACCGCAAGCGGGAGAAGGCGCTCACCGACGCCGTCACCCAGGCCCGCAAGAAGGCGCAGAAGGACCATCCGGAGGCCGCCAGGACCGGGCACTACGGCGCCGCCTCGGTCGGCGCCGACGGCCGGATCCTCGCGGTCTACGGCGGCCCGGACCACCGCAAGCAGGGCTACAACGAGTCCAACGCGACCACCGTCCCGGCCGGCACCGCGTTCCTGCCCTTCGTCTACGCCGCCGGCCTCGAACACGGCGTGCGCACCACGCGCAGCGGCCCCGTCACTCCCGTCACGCCGGAGACGGTCTACGACGGCGACGACGGCATCCCGGTCACCACCCCCGAAGGCCCCTACTGGGACCGCAGCGGCAAGAAGGTCGCCGCGCACAACGACGGCGGGAAGTCCTACGGGAGGATCACCCTGCGTCAGGCGCTCGCCCGGTCCGTCAACACGCCGTTCATGCAGCTGGGCATGGACACCGGCCTGGACAAGGTGAGCGCGACCGCCGAGGCTTCCGGACTGCTGCCCTCCAGCATCGGCCCGCACGTGCCCGACCTGTCGCTGGGCAGCTCCACGCCGAGTGCGATCCGGATGGCGAGCGGTTACGCCACCTTCGCCGCCGGGGGCAGTCATACCGAGCCGTACTCGGTGCGCCGGATCACCCGCAACGGCGCACCGGTCGCCCTGCTCGTCCCGAGAGCGGCCCGTGCCGTCGGCGCGCAGGTGGCCGAGGAGGTCACCGAGGCGCTCACCGACGCCTTCCGCACCGCTCACCCGGACGAGGCCGCCCGCCACCCCGGGGTGGCGGGCAAGGCCGGCACGGCGCGCAAGGCCGGTGCCGGAGGCGCATCCGCAACCGCCGGGCAGGACACCGCCGCCTGGTACGCCGGCACCGCCGATTCCGTGTCGACGGCGGTGGTCGTCTACCGCCTGGACCTGGCGAAGTCCCTGGAGCCGCTGCCCCTGGACGGACTGGCCGGAACGACCGTCGACAACGTGCCGTACAACCTCTGGTCGGCCGCGATGGGTCTTGGCTGACGAACCGACCCGCACCGCCCTCGTCCTTTTCGGAGATTGAGCCGCCCATGCCTCGCATGAAGTCACCTACGGGCCGCCGTCGAGCAGCCGCTCGCTGGCGCCTGCCTGCCGCCACCCGCCCGCAGATCCTGACGCTGGCCGCGTTCATCGTCGTCGTCTCCCTCCTGGCGGGTTATCTGGCCCTGGCCCGCGCGGACGACAGTGGGTCGGCCGCCACCGGCGGCACGCAGGACAAGGCCGTCGCCCCGCAGCCCAGCGCGACCTCCTGGGACGGCAAGACCAAGGTCCTCGGCGACGGGTCCACCTCCTACACCGGCCCGCAGAAGGGCCAGCTGAAGCCCGAGCCGCTCAAACCCGGCGAGAAACCGCCCCAGTTCGTCGTCTTCTCCTGGGACGGCGCCCTGGAAGGAAGCGACCACCTCTTCTCCCACTACCGGGAACTGGCCAAGCGGTACGACGCCCACATGACCTTCTTCCTCACCGGCATCTACCTGCTGCCCAAAAGCAAGAAGTCCCTCTACCACGGGCCGATGCACTCGCCGGGCGACGCCGCGATCGACTACGCCACCGACGACCACATCCGCACCACCCTGGAGCAGCTCCGCCTCGCCTACGAGGACGGCAACGAGATCGGCACCCACTTCAACGGTCACTTCTGCGAGACCAAAGGCGGCGGCGACTGGAGCGTCGAGCAGTGGAAGAGCGAGATCGACCAGTTCTTCTCCTTCGTTGAGAACTGGAAGACCAACACCGGCTTCACGGACGTGCCGCCGCTCCCCTTCGACTTCAAGCAGGAGGTCACCGGCGGCCGCGCCCCCTGCCTGGAGGGCCAGGCGAACCTGCTGAAGGCCATCAAGAGCTACGGCTGGCGCTACGACGCCAGCTCCCCGGGCGACTTCCAGATATGGCCGTCCAAGAAGAACGGCATATGGGACTTCCCGCTGCAGATGCTCCCGTACGAGAACGGCAAGTACCAGGGCCTGTCGATGGACTTCAACTTCCTCTACAACCAGTCCGGGGGCGAGACCCACGGTGACGCGGCCAAGTACCCGCAGTGGCAGCAGCAGACCGTCGACTCCTACCTGGCCGGCTTCAACCGGGTCTACTACGGCAGCCGGGCACCCCTGTTCATCGGCAACCACTTCGAGGACTGGAACGGCGGCATCTACATGAAGGCCATCGACCAGGTGGTCGAGCACGTCTGCACCCAGAAGGACGTGAAGTGCGTGTCCTTCAAGGAACTCTCCGACTGGATGGACGTCCAGAAGCCGCAGACCCTGGCCGCGCTGCGCAGCCTCGATCCGGCGCAGTCCCCGGACTGGTCCGCGGTCGTCAAGTGACGCGCCCTTCGGGCGGGTTCCACTTCCGTAACCCTCTTCACATTCGCTGCACATGTCATGCGAAGATGCCCCTCCCCGGTAGGTGTACCGGCGTAGAGGGGAAACATCATTGAAATCGAGAAGACTGAGCCGTAAGCGGCGCCGCGCGACCATAGTCACGGCCGCGGCTGCCTCGGTCGTGGCGGGCGTGGCCCTGCTGCCCAACTGGAGTGCGGGGGCGGCCGTCACCGACGACCCGACGGTCGACGCAGCCACCAAGGCCACCTTCCAGCGGCTGGCCGACGCGGTCTTCACCGACCGTACGCAGGCGCTCGTGGACGGCAAGGGCAGCACGGGGACGCGGCACACGACCAGGTTCTCCGGATCCGTGCGCATGTCCGGAGGGCAGACGCGCCAGCAGGACTCCGCGCTCGACCAGCTGCGTGGCCGCAAGTCCCGCCTCGCCCAGCTGGGTGAGAAGTACAGCGCGGCCAGCACCAGCGTCACGCTCGACGCGACCGAGGTCCACGGCCGGCGCGCCAAGGTGGCCGTCACCGAGACCACGAGCCTGACCTACAGCAAGCAGACGGGCAAGGAACCGAAGACCACCGGATTCCAGGCCCATCACGAGCTGACCTTCCAGGCCGACCGTCACGGTGTGTGGCAGCTGACCGGCATCCGCGACACGGACGACGGCTACCTGGCCGTGAACCAGGTCGTCACGCCGTCCGTCGCCAAGGCGAACACCGCCACCGCGGACGACGGCCCGCCCTCGGCGACCCGCGCGAGCACCAGCTGGTCCGGGCCGGCCAAGCCGAAGGACTTCTCGGCCACCGGCTACGACTACAAGGCCATGGCGGCGTACGCGGCCAAGTACTGGAAGAGCTACAACCCGGCCTACCCGGACTTCAACGGGCACGGGGCCGGCGGCGACTGCACCAACTTCGTCAGCCAGTCCCTGAAGGCGGGTGGCTGGAAGCACGTCCCCGGCTACACCGACGACTGGCACAAGTGGTTCGGCACCGCCGACATCCAGTCCGACTCGTTCGTCGGCGTCAACGAGTTCTCCTGGTTCGCCCTGTCCTCCAAGCGCGTCACCAGCCTCGCCAACGTCTACCAGCTGGACGTCGGCGACGTCCTGCAGATGGACTTCAACCGGGACGGGTCCAAGGATCACTCGATGATCGTCACCTACCGCGACCGCTATGGCGTGCCGTATGTGACGTACCACTCCACCAACACCTACAACAGGTCGGTGGCCAGCCTGGTCGCCTCCTACCCCACCGCGTACTTCTACGCCTACCGCACCTGATCCGGCTCCCGCGGCTCCTCCCTGCCGCCCCCGTGACGACGGTCCCGCAGAGGGACGTCGGCTCGCGGCAGGGAGGAGACCCACGGCACAGGGACCTTCGCCGGCGACGGGGCCCTCACCTCCGCCCCCGCCCCCGAGTGAGAGCAACGTTCCCTCCCGGTCACCCACAGCCACAGCGCGGAAACGCGCCCTCCCTAGCGTCGGGACCCGGCCACCCGCAAGGCCGCCGTGGACCGAGCCCGTCGCACCGTGGAGGCGTCATGACAGCCCCAAGCTCCGCTCCCGCCCCCGGCAGGGGCGGCCGCTGGATCCGGCAGTGGGATCCGGAGGACGAGACCTTCTGGAAGCAGACCGGAGAGAAGATCGCCCGCCGGAACCTGCTGTTCTCCGTCTTGTCCGAGCACATCGGTTTCTCCGTGTGGACCATGTGGTCCGTGCTGGTGCTCTTCATGGGGCCGCAGTACGGGCTGACCCCCGCCGACAAGTTCCTGCTGACCTCGATGGTCACGCTGGTCGGCGCGGTCGTCCGGGTGCCCTACACCTTCGCCGTCGCCTTGTTCGGCGGACGGAACTGGACCGTGATCTCCGCCGGTCTGCTGCTCGTGCCGAGCATCGCCGCGTTCGTCGTCATGGAGCCGGGAACCTCGTTCTCCACCTTCCTCCTGGTCGGCCTCCTCGCCGGTGTCGGCGGCGGCAACTTCGCCTCCTCCATGACCAACATCAACGCCTTCTTCCCGCTGCGGAAGAAGGGCTGGGCCCTCGGGCTCAACGCGGGCGGCGGCAACATCGGCGTGCCCGTCATCCAGCTCGTCACCCTCGCCATCATCGGCGCGGGCGGCGGACCACGCGTACTGCTCGGGATCTACATCCCGCTGATCGTCCTCGCCGCCGGCCTCGCCGCGTGGAAGATGGACAACCTGGAGAACGTCCGCAACGACACCGGCGCCGCCAAGGACGCAGCCCGGGACGCCCACACCTGGATCATGTCCCTGCTCTACATCGGCACCTTCGGCTCGTTCATCGGCTACTCCTTCGCCTTCGGGCAGGTGCTCACCAACCAGTTCGGGCGTACGCCGCTGGAGGCCGCCTACGTCACGTTCCTCGGTCCGCTGCTCGGCTCCCTGATCCGCCCGCTCGGCGGCCGCCTCGCCGACCGGTACGGCGGAGCGCGCATCACCCTCGCCAACTACGTCGCCATGGGCGCCGCGACCGCCGTGCTGATCTTCGCCTCGATGCAGAAGTCGCTGGCGCTGTTCACCGGTGCGTTCGTGGTCCTGTTCGTGCTCACCGGGCTCGGCAACGGCTCAACCTTCAAGATGATCCCCGGCATCTTCCAGGCCAAGGCGCAGGCCAAGGGCCTCACCGGCGAGGCGGCGGCCTCCTACGGGCGGCGGCTGTCCGGGGCGTCCATGGGGCTCATCGGGGCCGTCGGCGCCCTGGGCGGGGTCGGCATCAACCTCGCCTTCCGGCAGTCCTTCCTCTCCTACGGCTCCGGCACGGGCGCGTTCGTCGCCTTCCTCGCCTACTACGGCGTCTGTTTCGCCGTGACATGGGCCGTATACCTTCGCCGTACGGCCGCGCGCAGCGGGGCCGCAGTCGCCGCCGAGGCGGAGCCGCAGCTCACATACGCCGAGGTGTGACGCGGTATCGGTAACACCGTGGACATCAAGCCGAACCGAGCCTGTCACGCGCCGTTGACAGGCTCGGTCGGCATGCAGGTACACCGGGCCCGGGGATGCCGGCGGCAAGGGACGACTACCGAAGTGCGGGACGAGTAGCCATGGACGAACAGCTTCAGCGATCGGAACACGGACCCCTGGCCGGGTTCACCGTGGGGGTGACGGCCGCGCGCCGGGCCGACGAGCTGGGCGCGCTGCTCCAGCGGCGCGGTGGAGCCGTCCTGCACGCGCCCGCCCTGCGGATCGTGCCGCTCGCCGACGACGGTGAGCTGATGGCGGCGACCAAGCAGCTGATCGGCCAGGCGCCGGACGTGGTCGTCGCCACGACCGCGATCGGGTTCCGCGGCTGGGTCGAGGCTGCCGACGGATGGGGGCTCGGCGAGCAGCTGCTGGAGCGGTTGCGGGCGGTGGAGCTGCTGGCCCGCGGACCGAAGGTGAAGGGCGCGGTGCGCGCCGCGGGGCTCACCGAGGACTGGTCGCCGTCGAGCGAGTCCATGGCCGAGGTGCTCGACCGGCTGCTCGCCGAGGGCGTCGACGGCCGCCGCATCGCCGTGCAGCTGCACGGGGAGCCGCTGCCCGGGTTCGTGGAGGCGCTGCGGGAGGGCGGGGCCGAGGTGGTGGGCGTACCGGTGTACCGGTGGATGCCGCCGGACGACCTCGCGCCCCTGGACCGGCTGCTGGACGCCGCCGTGGCTCGCGGGGTGGACGCCGTCACCTTCACCAGCGCGCCCGCCGCGGTCTCCCTGCTGAACCGGGCGGAGGAGCGCGGGCTGCTGCCGGATCTGCTGGCCGCCTTCCAGCACGACGTGCTGCCCGCCTGCGTCGGCCCGGTCACCGCGGTGCCGTTGCAGGCGCAAGGGGTGGAGACCGTGCAGCCGGAGCGCTTCCGGCTCGGGCCGCTGGTGCAGCTGCTCTGCCAGGAGCTGCCGGGCCGGGCCCGCTCGCTTCCCGTGGCCGGGCACCGGGTGGAGATCCGCGGGCACGCGGTGCTGGTCGACGGTGAGCTGCGGCCCGTACCGCCGGCCGGGATGTCCCTGTTGCGGGCCCTGTCCCGGCGGCCGGGCTGGGTGGTGGCCCGCGCCGACCTGCTGCGGGCCCTGCCGGGCGCCGGCCGCGACGAGCACGCCGTGGAGACGGCGATGGCCCGCCTGCGCACGGCGCTGGGCGCCCCCAAACTGATCCAGACGGTGGTCAAGCGCGGCTACCGCCTCGCCCTGGACCCAGCAGCCGACGCGAAGTACGCGGACGCGTAGCCCTCCGGGGGTTCGGGGGGACGTCTGTGGGCCTGCGCCGGGTGGGCAGGCCTGTGGGCCTGCGCCGGGCGGGGGTGGTGCGGGGTGGGTTTGTGGGCCTGCACCGGGCGGGGGTCGTGCAGGGTACCTCTGTGGTTCCGCGCCGTGTCCGGGGTGGTGCGGGGGTGGGTCTCCTGCCCTGGGCGGGGGAGCGGGGGTAGGTCTTCGGGCCTCGCGCCGTGCCTGCGGTGGTGCGGAGGTCCGTGGGCGAGCCTTGCCGGGCTGGGGTTGGGGCGGGTCGGTCTGTGCGCCCCGCGGCGGGCGGGAGCCGCGCGGGGTTGGGTATGCGGGCCCGCGGCGGGTGGGGCGGGCGGGGCTCTGTCTGCGGGACTCGCGCCGGGCCGGGGCGCGGCTGCCGTTCCGCCGCCGTTGGGCGGGGAGATGCGGAGGCACGTCCGCGGGCGCGCCGGGCCGACCGGGGGCACGTCCGCGGCACTCGCGCCGGGCCGGGCCTCCCGCCCCGCGGTCACCGTGATGCCGGGCGGCAGCCCGACGCCCGTCACCGTGACGCCGGGCGGCAGCCACCCCGGTCACCGTGATGCCGAGCGGCAGCCCGCCACGGTCACCGCAACGCCGGGTGGCGGGGTACGTCGGCGGCAGCCGTCGGCAGCGGTCGGCGGGCGCGTGGGAGCGCGGCGGTCAGGAAGACCGTCGCCAGTGTGGTCAGGACCGTCCTGACCACGTTCCACGTCACCCACGGGTCCTCGAAGTGCTCACGCAGCGCCGCCGGATCACCGGGGCGGGCCAGCGCGTCGTTCAGAGGGACGTTCACGACGACCGTCACCGCGAACGCGAGGACGGACGCGGCCAGCGCCGCCCACACCCGGCCACGCCCCGGCGCCGCCCGCAGCTGCCACGCGGCCAGCGCCGTCAGGGCCGGCACGCCCAGGAACAACGGGTTCTGGATGACGTCGTTGATGTCCCGCATCACCTCGACGTAGATGCGGTCGTCGCTGCGCGCCAGCGCCGGCATCACCGCGCAGGCGAAGATGAGGAAGACCCCGGCGAGCAGCCCCGAGGTGACCGCGGCCGCGCCCAGTACCGTCCCGGCGGCCGTCGACCGCGGCCTGTTGTCCGTCGTATCAGCCATGTCCTCAGTCAAGCGGCGGGCGTCGCCGCGGGACATGGCTCAGGCGCGCGAGCGCATGCGCGGGCGTCCAGGCGGTCGGAGGGCTACCCGGCGTGCCGGTGGGCAGGCACTGTGGAGGGGAGCGATTCCGCGGGGCGACCCTAGGCGGTGACAGGGACATGGCACTCGGTACGGCCACGGCACCGGACGAACTGCGTTTCGACGCCGGGCGGGTCTGTCTCGACCTGCTCGCCACGACGCACCCCGTCGAACGGCTCGGCTCCGTCGAGGTGCTGTGCGCCTGGATCACCGGCTCGGGGCTCGTCCCGTCCGGCACCCCGCTGGCCCACGCCGACCTGACCTGGCTGCGAGGCTTCCGCGAACTGCGCGAGGACCTGGGCCAGTTGGTGCGCGGCTGGCTCGCCCCCGGCCCCCTGCCGTACGACCTCGCCCTCGCCCGCGTCAACGACGCCGCCCGCACCCCGCCACCCGCTCCGCGCGCCGCACGCCTCCAGGACGGCACGCTCGTGCGGGCGTTGGCGGACGCCCCGGAGTGTGCCGCCCTGCTGGCCGCGGTCGCACGGGACGCCGTGGAACTGCTCACCGACCCCGTCGCCCGGGCGGCGCTGCGCCAGTGCGAGGGCGACAACTGCCCGATCGTCTACCTCGACACCTCCCGGGGCCGCCGGCGCCGCTGGTGCTCCAGCGAGGTGTGCGGCAACCGCGAGCGGGTGGCCCGGCACCGCCGCCGGGTCGCCTCCCGCCAACCCGGCGCCCCCGCGGGCACCCGTTTCGCCCCGTCCGCCCGAAGTGCGTCGACGCCGGCCCGAGGAGCGCCGAAGTGATCTCGGTTACACCATGTGTACCTACGCTCCCGTAGGGAAACGAGTGGCGACCTTGCTCGCGGTGGGGGAAATGTAAAGAAGGCGGGGCGGGAATGTGGGTGCATGTCCGTCCTCGTCACCCTGCCCCGCGAAAATCGTCCCCGCGTTTTGAACATCGGACGCCCCTCTTCCGTACCCGTGGTCGAGCGACCGACTGGGGGGAAGCCCCGGACACCGGAGGTGGGCGTGCGCAAGGATTCCGTCGTGGCCAATGAACGTGGATCGAGGGCCCGACATCGCGCTTCCCAGCCGTCGGAACCCGACGAGGAGCTGGTGCGCGCCCTGTATCGCGAGCACGCCGGACCCCTGCTCGCCTACGTGCTGCGCCTGGTCGCCGGAGACCGGCAGCGCGCCGAGGACGTTGTGCAGGAGACGCTCATCCGTGCCTGGAAGAACGCCGGCCAGCTCAATCGAGCGACCGGTTCGGTACGCCCCTGGCTGGTGACGGTCGCACGCCGCATCGTCATCGACGGCCACCGCAGCCGGCAGGCCCGGCCGCAGGAGGTCGATCCGTCGCCGCTGGAGGTCATCCCCGCGGAGGACGAGATCGACAAAGCGCTGTGGCTGATGACGCTGTCGGACGCGCTCGACGACCTGACCCCGGCCCACCGGGAGGTGCTCGTCGAGACGTACTTCAAAGGGCGTACCGTCAACGAGGCGGCCGAGACGCTGGGCATCCCCAGCGGCACCGTCCGCTCAAGGGTTTTCTACGCCCTGCGGTCCATGAAGCTGGCACTGGAGGAGCGGGGGGTGACGGCGTGATGAGCGGATACGGGGACATGCGAGGATTCGGCATGGAAGGCCCGGGTAACACTGGACCCATGCAGGGATCACCGGGCCCGAACGAACACGAGACCGTCGGCGCCTACGCCCTGGGGATTCTCGACGACGCCGAAGCAACCGCTTTCGAAGCCCACCTCGCCACCTGCGAATGGTGCGCCCAGCAGCTCGACGAACTCGCCGGCATGGAACCGATGCTGTCCGCGCTCGCCGACCTGCCCGGCGCCGGCACGCCCGTGATCGGCGAGTCCCTGTCGGCCAGGCCCAGCCCGCGGCTGGCGGAGAAGCTCGTCGACGAGATCGCCGAACGGCGGGCCGCCAAGCGCCGCCGCGGTTTCTACATGGTGGCCGCGGCCGCCGCGCTGATCGTCGGAGGTCCGCTGGTCGCCGTCGCCACGACCGGCTCGGACTCCGGGGGTACGACGCAGGCCGCGCCGGCGAGCCCCGCGAAGACCCTGTTCTCCACGATGGGCGACAAGGTCACGGCGCACGACGCGGCGACCGACGTCACCGGGACCGTCGGCATGGCACAGAAGGACTGGGGCACGCAGGCGGTCCTGGAACTGAAGAACGTCAAGGGTCCGCTGAAGTGCAGCCTGATCGCCGTCGGCAAGAACGGTGAGCGCGAGACCGTTTCCTCGTGGTCGGTCCCTGGGTGGGGGTACGGGATCCCGAACGCGAAGACGGAGGAGGCGAAGAATCCGCTGTACATCGGGGGCGGGGCGGCGTTCACACCGAACGAGATCGACCACTTCGAGGTGATGACGTTCGACGGGCAGAAACTGGTGCAGATCAAGGCGTGAGCCGCCGGCGGCTGCGAGGCGCGCCCTGCCTCTTCGGCACCGACAGGCGCTGCCCCTCGCCTCGCGTGGCCTCCTTCGCGTACGGTTGACGGCTGCCCAGCACGTCAGAAGGGGGCCCGGTGGCCGCTCAGGCACAGCAATCCGCGGTCGAACCGGTTCACGACTCGGTTCGGGACCGGGAGATCACCGTCGAACAGGAACACCTCGACCGGGTGTACCGGCGGCTCGAGGAGAAGATCCACGAGGCTGAGTTCCTCATGAACGACGCGGCCCGGCGCGGCCAGGTCGGCACCCCCGGCGCGCTCGCCGAGCGGGACGCGCAGGTCTTCCGGGCCGGCGTGCACCTCAACCGGCTGAACAACGAGTTCGAGGACTTCCTCTTCGGCCGGATCGACCTGCTGCTCGGCAAGGACGGCAAGAAGGGGCCCGACGGCGCGTACACCGCCGTGGAGCCCGCCGACGGCGCCGTGCGGCCCGACAACACCGCCGACATCGCCGAGACGCTGCACATCGGCCGGATCGGCGTTCTCGACCAGGACTACGCGCCGCTGGTCATCGACTGGCGGGCGCCCGCCGCCGCGCCGTTCTACCGGTCCACGCCGGTGGACCCGGGGCGGGTCGTACGGCGCCGGGTCATCCGCTCCAAGGGCCGCCGGGTCCTCGGCGTCGAGGACGACCTCATGCGGCCGCAGCTGACGGCGTTCCTCGACGGGCACGAGCTGCCGGTCATCGGCGACGGCGCGCTGATGGCGGCGCTCGGGCAGGCCCGCACCCACACCATGCGGGACATCGTGGCGTCCATCCAGGCCGAGCAGGACATGGTGATCCGCGCGCCCGCCGCGTCCGTGACGTACGTCGAGGGCGGGCCGGGCACGGGGAAGACGGCGGTCGCGCTGCACCGCGCCGCCTACCTGCTCTACCAGGACCGCCGCCGCTACGCGGGCGGCATCCTGATCGTCTCGCCGACCCCGCTGCTCGTCGCCTACACCGAGGGCGTGCTGCCCTCGCTGGGCGAGGAGGGCCAGGTCGCCATCCGCGCGATCGGCTCCCTGGTCGACGGGGCCGAGGCCACGGTGTACGACTCCCCGGCCACCGCCCGCGCCAAGGGCTCCAGCCGCATGCTGAAGGTGCTGCGCAAGGCCGCCCGGGGCGCGCTGGAGGGGCCCGACACCCCGACCCGGCTGCGGGTCGTCGCCTTCGGCCGGCGCCTGGAGCTCGAGTCGGGGCAGCTGGACGCGATCCGCCGCAACGCCCTCGGCGGTACGGCCCCGGTGAACCTGCTGCGCCCGCGCGCCCGCAAGCTGCTGCTGGACGCCCTGTGGGAGCAGTCCGGTGCCGCGGGCCGGCACACCGACCCCGAGCTGGCCGCCGAACTGCGCTCCTCCTTCGACGACGACGTCAGCACCGAGGACTCCTTCCTGCAGTTCCTGGACGCCTGGTGGCCCGAGCTGACCCCGCGCGGCGTCCTCGCGGCGATGGCCGACGAGAAGCGGCTCGGGCGCTGGGCGCGCCGCGTCCTGAACCCGGGCGAGGTCCGCAAGGTCGCCCGCTCGCTCAGACGCGACGGGTACTCCGTGCACGACATCGCGCTGCTGGACGAGTTGCAGGCGATCCTCGGCACCCCGGTGCGTCCGAAGAAGAAGCGCGAGCTCGACCCGCTGGACCACCTCACCGGTCTGGAAGAGCTGATGCCGGTGCGGGAGGAGTCGCAGCGCGAGCGCGCGGAGCGGCTGGCCGCCGAGCGCGTCGAGTACGCCCATGTGATCGTCGACGAGGCGCAGGACCTCACGCCGATGCAGTGGCGCATGGTCGGCCGCCGCGGCCGGCACGCCACCTGGACGGTCGTCGGCGACCCGGCCCAGTCCTCCTGGTCCGACGTCGACGAGGCCGCCGCGGCCCGCGACGAGGCCCTCGGCACCCGCCCGCGCCGCCGCTTCCAGCTCACGGTGAACTACCGCAACCCGGCGGAGATCGCCGAGCTGGCCGCGAAGGTGCTGGCGCTGGCCATGCCCGGCTCCACGGCCCCGTCGGCGGTGCGTTCCACCGGCGTGCAGCCCCGGTTCGCGGTCGCGGCGGAGTCGCTGGAGAAGGCCGTGCGGGCCGAGGCCGAGCGGCTGCTCGGCGCGGTGGACGGCACGGTCGGCGTCGTCGTCGCGATGCAGCGCCGCGAGGAGGCCCGGCGGTGGCTGGCCGGGCTCGGCGACCGGGTCGTGGCCCTCGGCAGCCTGGAGGCCAAGGGCCTGGAGTACGACGCGACGGTCGTCGTCTCGCCCGCGGAGATCGCCGACGAGAGCCCGGCGGGGTTGCGGGTGCTGTACGTCGCGCTGACCCGGGCCACGCAGCAGTT
Organism: Streptomyces sp. NPDC014006; assembly: GCF_043088925.1. Lineage (NCBI taxonomy): Bacteria > Bacillati > Actinomycetota > Actinomycetes > Kitasatosporales > Streptomycetaceae > Streptomyces > Streptomyces sp. NPDC014006. The sequence continues at coordinate 76,236 of NZ_JBICAJ010000001.1, forward strand.
GACGGTGGTTTCGGCGGAGCGGGACGAGGCGGATGGGCTGGGGGTGCCGGATCTGCTGCGGGACTGATGCCTTGCAGCGCCGGCTTGTGGTTCGTCTGTCGGTGCGTTGTGGCTGGTCGCGGTTGCCTGCGGCGGCCTGCGCGGGGTGCGTTGTGGCTGGTCGCGCCGTTCCCCGCGCCCCTTTGATGCCTGCGGCGGCCCGTTGCGGTGCGTCGTGGCGTGTCACCCCGTCCCCTTCCCGCCGTCGGCGGCTGCGGGCCGTCGCCCTGTCCGTCTCGGGAGCGGCGGGCGGAGCGCGTTTCGTGCAGGGGGAATTGTCTTCGTCGATCCGTTTGTTAGCCTTGGTGTGGCACCGGCCCGATCCAAGCCCCCGGGCCCAACCTTTGTCCCTCAGAGGGACCACTTGCCGCGAGGCGAGCATGGCGGGTCGGTGTCATGAACGTTGAGGAGACCCACGTCACCCAGTGACGTGGGTCTCTTTATTTGTCTGATCGCTTGGCGTACTCTCTCGCATGGCGGAAGTTAATTTCCGAAAACTGTCCCGCTCATGAACAAAACGTCCGCAATCCGGGGCGACTACCACGTACTCAGGGGTAGGTGCGACGATCGGACGGCACATCCCAGCGAAACGGTGAAAGCAGAGGAAGTCGGCCATGGCAACGGCGCCCAGCGTCTCCTACTCGATGACGATCCGGCTGGAGGTGCCCGCGAGCGGAACCGCCGTCTCGCAGCTCACCACCGTCGTGGAGTCCTCCGGAGGCTCGGTGACCGGCCTCGACGTCACCGCGTCCGGGCACGAGAAGCTCCGGATCGACGTCACGATCGCGGCCACTTCCACGGCCCACGGTGAGGAGATCGTCGGCAAGCTGCGCGCCATCGAGGGCGTCACGCTGGGCAAGGTCTCCGACCGTACGTTCCTGATGCACCTCGGCGGCAAGATCGAGATGGCGTCCAAGCACCCCATCCGCAACCGCGACGATCTCTCCATGATCTACACCCCGGGTGTGGCGCGCGTCTGCATGGCCATCGCCGAGAACCCCGAGGACGCCCGCCGCCTCACCATCAAGCGCAACTCCGTCGCGGTGGTCACGGACGGCTCCGCCGTGCTGGGCCTGGGCAACATCGGCCCCAAGGCCGCCCTGCCGGTCATGGAGGGCAAGGCCGCCCTGTTCAAGCGCTTCGCCGGCATCGACGCCTGGCCGATCTGCCTGGACACCCAGGACACCGACGCCATCGTCGAGATCGTCAAGGCCATCGCCCCCGGCTTCGCCGGCATCAACCTCGAGGACATCTCCGCGCCCCGCTGCTTCGAGATCGAGGCCCGGCTGCGCGAGGCCCTCGACATCCCCGTCTTCCACGACGACCAGCACGGCACTGCCATCGTTGTCCTCGCCGCCCTCACCAACGCCCTGCGCGTGGTCGGCAAGGGCATCGGGGACGTCCGGGTCGTGATGTCCGGCGCCGGCGCGGCCGGTACCGCCATCCTGAAGCTCCTGATCGCCGCCGGCGTCAAGAACGCCGTCGTCGCCGACATCCAGGGCGTCGTGCACGCCGGCCGTGGGGACCTGGTCGACGCGCCCGCCGGCTCCGCGCTGCGCTGGATCGCCGACAACACCAACCCGGAGAACCTCACCGGCACCCTCAAGGAGGCCGTGCACGACGCCGACGTCTTCATCGGCGTCTCCGCGCCCAACGTCCTCGACGGCGACGACGTGGCCGCCATGGCCGACGGCGCCATCGTCTTCGCGCTGGCGAACCCCGACCCCGAGGTGGACCCGGCGATCGCCCGCCAGACGGCGGCCGTCGTGGCCACCGGCCGCTCCGACTTCCCGAACCAGATCAACAACGTGCTGGTCTTCCCGGGTGTCTTCCGCGGCCTGCTGGACGCGCAGTCCCGTACCGTCAACACGGACATGATGCTGGCCGCCGCGAAGGCGCTGGCCGACGTGGTGACCGAGGACGAGCTGAACCCGAACTACATCATCCCCTCCGTCTTCAACGACAAGGTCGCGGGTGCGGTCGCCGGGGCGGTCCGGGACGCCGCCAAGGCCGCCGGAGCGACCGCGTAACCGCTTGTGAGACTTGCCACGACCGCCGCCCGGCGCGTCGTGGAACCAACGGCCTGCGGCCGCCCTCTATGGTGGGCGGCCGGTCAGTGGCGAGGGTGGCCTCCGGGGCCGTGGCGCTTTCGTGTGACTCCCAAGAGTGTTCTCACGACTCCTACGGGTGCCGGATTGGCTTTCCCGCCGCAGGTAGGGGCAGGATGCCTCTCTGGGCGCTCGCGTCCGAGGACGGGACCGGGCCCGGGACCGTTCGACGACCCTGGCAGCAACGGCTTCGCTGTGTCCGATATGCGGCTGTCGCCGCGTGGCACGCCCCAACGGCAAGAAGAACACGGGAGTAACAACATGAACCGCAGTGAGCTGGTGGCCGCGCTGGCCGACCGCGCCGAGGTGACCCGCAAGGACGCCGACGCCGTGCTGGCCGCGTTCGCCGACGTCGTCGGCGATGTCGTCGCCAAGGGCGACGAGAAGGTCACCATCCCCGGCTTCCTGACCTTCGAGCGCACCCACCGTGCCGCTCGTACCGCCCGCAACCCGCAGACCGGTGAGCCGATCCAGATCCCGGCCGGCTACAGCGTGAAGGTCTCCGCGGGCTCCAAGCTCAAGGAAGCCGCCAAGGGTAAGTAATCGCGCCGCTGTGAGGGTCGTGGCTCGTGACGCCATGGCCCCATAGCGCCCTGTGCGACTGCGGACCGTGTGTGGCCGGTCGTGACCGCGCGGCCGGGCCGCACACCGACGCAGCCCCGCGCTCCTTCGGGGGCGCTCTGAACGCCCGATGGGGCGGCCCCCCTGACCGGGGGCCGCCCCATCGTCGTACGCGCGTCCTACGCGCGCGTGGCGCCGTTACAGCGCCTGGCCCGGCAGCTCCACCTTCGCGCCCAGTGCCACGAGCTTCTGCATGAAGTTCTCGTAGCCGCGGTTGATCAGGTCGATGCCGTGCACCCGGGACGTGCCCTGTGCGGCGAGGGCCGCGATGAGGTACGAGAAGCCGCCGCGCAGGTCGGGGATGACCAGGTCGGCGCCCTGCAGCTTGGTCGGGCCCGACACCACGGCGGAGTGCAGGAAGTTGCGCTGGCCGAAGCGGCAGTCCGAGCCGCCCAGGCACTCGCGGTACAGCTGGATGTGCGCGCCCATCTGGTTCAGCGCGGAGGTGAAGCCGAGCCGGGACTCGTACACCGTCTCGTGGATGATCGACAGGCCCGTGGCCTGCGTCAGCGCCACCACCAGCGGCTGCTGCCAGTCGGTCTGGAAGCCGGGGTGGACGTCCGTCTCCAGCGCGATCGACTTCAGCTGCCCGCCGGGGTGCCAGAAGCGGATGCCCTCGTCGTCGATCTTGAAGGCACCGCCCACCTTCCGGTAGGTGTTCAGGAACGTCATCATCGAGCGCTGCTGCGCGCCGTGGACGTAGATGTCGCCCTCGGTCGCCAGCGCCGCCGACGCCCAGGACGCCGCCTCGAGCCGGTCCGGCAGAGCGCGGTGGTCGTAGCCGCCGAGCTTGTCCACACCGGTGATGCGGATCGTGCGGTCGGTGTCCATCGCGATGATCGCGCCCATTTTCTGCAGGACGCAGATCAGGTCCTCGATCTCGGGCTCCACCGCCGCGTTGGACAGCTCCGTCACGCCCTCGGCGAGCACCGCGGTCAGCAGCACCTGCTCGGTCGCGCCGACGGACGGGTACGGCAGCCGGATCTTGGTGCCGCGCAGCCGCTGCGGGGCCTCCAGGTACTGGCCGTCCGCGCGCTTCTCGATGACCGCGCCGAACTGCCGCAGCACGTCGAAGTGGAAGTCGATGGGCCGGCCGCCGATGTCACAGCCGCCCAGGCCCGGGATGAAGGCGTGCCCGAGGCGGTGCAGCAGCGGGCCGCAGAACAGGATGGGGATACGGCTGGAGCCCGCGTGGGCATCGATGTCAGCGACGTTGGCGCTCTCCACCCGGGTCGGGTCGAGCACCAGCTCACCCGGCTCCTCACCCGGACGGACCGTCACCCCGTGCAGCTGCAGCAGGCCGCGCACGACTCGCACGTCACGGATGTCCGGAACATTGCGCAGTCGACTCGGCTCGCCGCCCAGCAGGGCGGCCACCATGGCCTTCGGCACGAGGTTCTTCGCGCCGCGGACACGGATCTCGCCCTCCAGCGGGGTTCCGCCGTGGACAAGCAGGACATCGTCGTTGACGGTCATGTATCTCGCGTTCCGATGAGTCGGGCAGGGGAGAGAGACAGAGTAATCGCCACGGACCCCCCTGAAGTAAGCCCGCGGAGCACCCGGGAACGTCATAGCTGTGTCACAACACGAACCGTTGACGCCCGGGCACATGCGGTCACCGCCGCGACATGTGCGCCCGTGGCGCCCCCGTGAGCCGTGACCTGCCTTCACTCGCCTACCCCGATTGCCTCCCCACAGCCCGGGAAGATGCGGGATCATGTCTGGCATGACCGAGGTGTCCTCGCTCACAGGGCGGCTGCTCGTGGCCACGCCCGCCCTGGCGGACCCGAACTTCGACCGCGCGGTGGTGCTCCTTCTCGACCACGACGAGGAGGGCTCGCTCGGCGTCGTCCTCAACCGTCCCACGCCGGTGGACGTGGGCGACATCCTGGAGGGCTGGGCGGATCTCGCCGGGGAGCCCGGCGTCGTCTTCCAGGGCGGTCCGGTGTCGCTGGACTCGGCCCTCGGCGTCGCCGTCGTCCCGGGCGACCCGGAGGCGAACGGCACCCCGCTCGGCTGGCGGCGGGTGCACGGCGCGATCGGCCTGGTCGACCTGGAGGCCCCGCCGGAACTCCTCGCCTCCGCCCTCGGTTCCCTGCGGATCTTCGCCGGATACGCCGGCTGGGGCCCCGGCCAGCTGGAGGACGAACTGGCCGAGGGCGCCTGGTACGTCGTCGAGTCCGAACCCGGTGACGTCTCCTCCCCGTCCCCCGAGACACTGTGGCGCGAGGTCCTGCGCCGCCAGCGCAACGAACTGGCGATGGTGGCGACGTATCCGGACGACCCGTCGCTCAACTGAACCCTGTGACCTTCAGTACCCTTGGCGTTTATGAGCACTCTCGAGCCCGAGCGCGGGACTGGTACGGGGACCCTCGTAGAGCCGACGCCGCAGACCTCCCACGGTGACGGTGACCACGAGCGCTTCGCCCACTACGTCCAGAAGGACAAGATCATGGCGAGCGCCCTCGACGGGACGCCCGTCGTGGCGCTGTGCGGCAAGGTCTGGGTGCCGGGCCGCGACCCGAAGAAGTACCCCGTTTGTCCCATGTGCAAGGAGATCTACGAGTCCATGGGCGCCGGCGGCGGCGAGGGCGGCAAGGACGGCAAGGGCGGCGGCAAGAAGTAGCACGGCGGCCCGCCGGACCACTGCCCGGCGTGACGAGGCCCCCTGGTGTGCTGCGGCGCGCCGCCGGGGCCTCCGCGCGTTCACGCGATTGGTGCAGACCTCTTGTGGTCGTGTTCACGGGCTCCCTGGCCTTCCCCGGGCGGGCCGAATCGAGGGCCGTCCGGGGAGTGGTGGGGGATCGACATGACTGCTGAGGAACTGATTCCGGCGCCCCGGGCCGTGCGGACGCTCGCCGCCGGGTTCACGCTCGGCGAGGACACCCTGCTGGCGGCCGGGCCCGGCACCGAGGCCACCGCGCGCTGGCTGCGCGCCACGCTCGGGGCCGTCACCGGATACGCGCTGCCGCCCGGCGGGGGCCGGGACGGCCGCACGATCCGGCTGGCCGTCGAGGACGCCGGGCCGCTCGGTCCCGAGGGGTACCGGCTGACCGTGGACGACGCCGGGGTGACCCTGCACGGCGGCGGTCCGGCCGGCGTCTTCTGGGGTGCGCAGACGCTGCGCCAGCTGCTCGGGCCCGAGGCCTTCCGGCGCGCACCGGTCACGCCCGGCCGGCGCTGGACCCTGCCCGGTGTGGTCGTCGAGGACACGCCACGCTTCGGCTGGCGCGGCCTCCTGCTGGACGTCGCCCGGCACTTCCTGCCCAAGGACGGCGTCCTGCGGCAGATGGATGTGATGGCCGCGCACAAACTCAACGTGCTGCACCTGCATCTGACCGACGACCAGGGCTGGCGCATCGAGATCGAACGCCACCCGGAGCTGACGGAGACCGGCGCCTGGCGCGCCCGCACGAAGCTCGGCCACCGCGCCTCGCCGCTGTGGGACGAGCGGCCCCACGGCGGCTACTACACCCAGGACGACATCCGCGAGATCGTCGCCTACGCCGCCGAGCGGCATATCACCGTCGTCCCGGAGATCGACGTCCCCGGACACTCGCAGGCTGCCATCGCCGCGTACCCGGAACTCGGCAACACCGACGTCATCGACACCACCGCCCTCACCGTCTGGGACACCTGGGGGATCAACCCGAACGTACTCGCCCCCACTGACAACACGCTGCACTTCTACGAAGGCGTGTTCGAGGAGGTGCTGGAGCTCTTCCCGTCCCTCTTCATCCACGTGGGCGGTGACGAGTGCCCCAAGGACCAGTGGCGCCGCTCGGCCACCGCGCAGGCCCGCATCAAGGAACTCGGGCTGGCCGGCGAGGACGAGCTCCAGGCGTGGTTCATCGCCCACTTCGACCGGTGGCTGGCCGCGCGCGGGCGGCGGCTCATCGGCTGGGACGAGATCCTCGAGGGCGGCCTCGCGCCGGGCGCGGCCGTGTCCTCCTGGCGCGGTTACGGCGGCGGGATCGCCGCCGCCCGCGCGGGCCACGACGTCGTCATGTGCCCGGAGCAGTACGTGTATCTGGACCACCGTCAGGCCGCGGGCGAGGACGAGCCGGTGCCCATCGGCTTCGTGCGCACCCTGGAGGACGTCTACCGGTTCGAACCCGTCCCGGAGCAGCTCACCGAGGACGAGGCCCGGCATGTGCTGGGCACGCAGGCCAACCTGTGGTCGGAGGTGACGGAGGACCAGCAGCGCGTGGAGTACCAGCTGTTCCCCCGGCTCGCCGCCTTCGCCGAGGTGGCCTGGAGCGCCCTGCCGGTCCCGGCCGCCCGGGACTTCGCCGGCTTCGAGCGCCGGATGGCCGCCCACTACCGGCGACTTGACGCCCTCGGCGTGGCCTACCGCCCGCCCGCGGGACCGCGGCCCTGGCAGCGTCGGCCGGGAATCCTGGGCCGGCCGCTCGACGGACCGCCGCCCGACCGGTAGGCGCCGCCCCGCCTGGTCGGCCGTTGCCCGCAGCCCGCCCGCAGCGTTGTCCACAGGGTGCGGGCGGCCGTTTTCCACAGCCCCCGCGGCGGTCGAACAGGTAGTGGCACAATCGCATCAGGGTCACCGAAGAGTGCCAATTCGCGCCCTTCGGTGAAGCCGTGCGAAAACGGACCAACTCGCCGGTGAGGTGGGCGAACGCCTCCTACCGGACCCGCGTCCTCAGCTGCCCGGAAGATGTGCCAGAGTTGCCACGTCCGCCCTGTCAGCACGTACCGTACGGCGCAACAGGGCGGGACCAGGTGGGGCAGCGGGAAGGGGCAGCCGGTTTTGACCACGCACGCACCGCAGGCGGCGCAGCCCGTCACGCTGCCCACGACGCTGGACGAGGCCGTGGAGGCCCTGACCGCCATGCCCGCCGCCGTGCCGGTCGCGGGCGGCACCGACCTGATGACCGCCGTCAACTCCGGGCAGCTCAGGCCCACCGGGCTGGTCGGCCTGGGCCGGATCAGCGAGATCCGCGGCTGGCAGTACCTGGACGGCCACGCCCTGCTCGGCGCCGGCCTCACGCACGCGCGTATGGGCCGCCCCGACTTCGCCGCCCTCATCCCGGCGCTCGCCGCCGCCGCCCGCGCCGCCGGGCCGCCCCACATCCGCAACGCCGGCACGCTCGGCGGCAACATCGCCTCCGCCGCCCCGACCGGCGACGCGCTGCCCGTGCTGGCCGCGCTGGAGGCGACCCTGATCATCGCCGGACCGGGCGGCGCCCGCCGGGAGATCCCGGTGTCGCACCTGCTGGCCGGGGTGGACATGCTGCGCGGCGGCGAACTGATCGGCTACGTGCGCGTGCCGCTGCTGCACGCCCCGCAGGTCTTCCTCAAGGCCACCGGCCGCACCGGCCCCGGCCGGGCCGTCGCCTCCGTCGCGCTGGTCCTCGACCCCGCGCGCCGCGGCGTGCGCTGCGCGGTCGGCGCCATCGCACCGATGCCGCTGCGGCCCCTGGAGGCCGAGCACTGGGTCGCCCAGCTCATCGACTGGGACAACAACCGCGCGATCGTCCCGGAGGCCCTGCACGCCTTCGGCGAGTACGTCGCCGCGGCCTGCATCCCCGAACCGGCCCCTGCCGAGGACGGCTCCGTGCCGCAGCTGCCACCCGCCGTACTGCACCTGCGGCGCACCGTCGCCGCGCTGGCCCGACGAGCACTGGGGAGGGCATTGTCGTGACCGACGACCAGCACGCAGAGGGCACCCCGCAGGGCGGCAGCCGCTGGGACCCGCTGCCCCAGGGCGACTACGACGACGGCGCGACCGCCTTCGTCAAGCTCCCCGAGGGCGGCATCGACGCGCTGCTGTCCGGCGACAGTCCGCTCGCCGCGCCCGGGCACGGCTATGTGCCGCCGCAGATAACGGTCGCCCCCGCCACCACCGCGGGCACCGACCCGGCCGCCACGGGCACGTGGAGCATGCCGGTGGACGGCGTGCACTGGGGCGTGCCCGCGGCCGGCGACGCGCCACAGGCGGGCGCGGACGACCGGTTCACGTACCAGCCCGGGGCGACCGGGCAGTGGAACTTCGCGGAGCACACGGACACGGACGCGTACGGCAGCGGCGGCGCCCCCGCCCCCGCCGATCCGGAGTCCGCGCCGTCGCCCGCACCCGGCCACGACGTCACCGGTCAGTGGTCGATCCCGGTCGCCGGGGGCGATCTGCCGGACGAGTCCGGCGAGTACTCGACGTCCTCCCTCGTCGAGCAGTGGGGCGGCACACCGCCGGCCACGCTGCCCGGAGGAGCCGCCGCCCCCTGGGCGACCGGGGCCCAGGGTCACCCCTGGGACACGCCGCAGCCTCCCGGGCCCGGTGCGCAGGGGGAGCAGCACGCCGACCCGGCGCACCCCGGTGAGCACGCGGTCGCCGGGCACCCCGGGGAGCACGCCGGTCCCGCGCACACCGGTCACTTCGCCGGACACGGGGGCGATTACGCCGCCGGCCCCGCCCAGCCGCCGGTGACGGAGCCCCTCCCGGCTGCCGCTCACGCCGCCCCCGTCCAGGAAGCCCCCGCTGCCCCCGAGGCGCCCGGCACCGGGGCCGCCGCCGACGAGCCCCAGGCCGAGCCCTCCGGGCCGTCGGCGCTCGATGCCCCAGGGGCACAGGACACGCAGGACGCGGACGACACACAGGACGCACACCACCCGCAGGACACGGCGGACGACACCCAGGGCGCCCTCGACGCGCACGGGGACGCCGGCGCCCTGGACACCGACGCCGCACGCGGCGCCGTATCCGCGCCGCAGCCGCAGCCCGAAGAGGCAGCCGAGCCGGAGGCGGCCGCGTCGCCGGAGGGTGCCGAGGAGCCGTCCGCCGCCGAGCCGTCCGAGCCGCCCGTGCACGACGCGCCGGCCCCCGGCGAGTTCGCCCAGGGCGACCGGCCGCCGCACGACGCCCCGCCGCCCCCGCACGACGAACACCCCCTCGCCTCCTACGTGCTGCGGGTCAACGGCGCCGACCGGCCCGTCGGCGACGCCTGGATCGGTGAGTCGCTGCTGTACGTGCTGCGCGAGCGGCTCGGGCTCGCCGGAGCCAAGGACGGCTGCTCGCAGGGCGAGTGCGGGGCGTGCAACGTGCAGGTCGACGGCAGGCTCGTCGCCTCCTGCCTGGTGCCCGCCGTCACCGCCGCCGGCAGCGAGGTGCGCACCGTGGAGGGCCTCGCCGAGGAGGGGCAGCCCTCGGACGTGCAGCGGGCGCTCGCCCGGTGCGGCGCGGTGCAGTGCGGCTTCTGCGTGCCCGGCATGGCGATGACCCTGCACGACCTGCTGGAGGGCAACCCGGCGCCGACCGAGATGGAGGCCCGCCAGGCACTGTGCGGCAACCTGTGCCGCTGCTCGGGCTACCGGGGCGTCCTGCAGGCCGTCCAGGAGGTCGTCGCCGAGCGGGAGGCGGTGCGCGCCGGCGACGGTGAGACGGCCGGCGACGAAGCTCGTATCCCGCACCAGGCGGGTCCCGGCGCGGGAGGCGTGCACCCGAGCGTGTTCGAGGACGGCGGCGCCTTCGAGCGCCCGGCCGCCTTCGAGGACCCCGCCGCCCCGCGCGGGCACGACCAGCAGCCGTACGGACAGGGAGAGGACGGAGGCCAGGCGTGAGCAACGAAGCGGCCGCCGCGACCACCACCGCGGAGGCGGCACCCGCCCCCGAGCAGATCCCGCACGGCCTGGGCGCCTCCCTGCCGTCCGCCGACGCCCGTGCCAAGACGGAGGGGACGTTCCCCTACGCGGCCGACCTGTGGGCCGAGGGACTGCTGTGGGCGGCCGTGCTGCGCTCCCCGCACCCGCACGCGCGCATCGTCTCCATCGACACCACCCACGCCCGCGAGATGCCCGGCGTGCGGGCCGTCGTCACGCACGAGGACGTCCCCGGCAGCCCGGTGTACGGCCGGGGCGCCGCCGACCGCCCGGTGTTCGCCTCGGACGTCGTACGCCACCACGGCGAGCCCATCGCGGCCGTCGCCGCCGACCACCCGGACACCGCGCGGATGGCCGCGGCGGCCGTCATCGTCGAGTACGAGGTGCTCGACCCCGTCACCGACCCCGAGCACGCCTTCGAGGCCGAGCCGCTGCACCCGGACGGCAACCTGATCCGGCACATCCCGCTGCACCACGGCGACCCCGGCGCGGTCGGCGAGGTCGTCGTCGAGGGCCTGTACCGCATCGGCCGCCAGGACCCCGCCCCGATCGGTGCCGAGGCCGCTCTCGCCGTGCCCCGCCCCGACGGCGGCGTGGAGCTCTACACGGCGTCCACCGACCCGCACACCGACCGCGACGCCCTCGCCGCCTGCTACGGCCTGGAACCGGAACGGGTGAAGGTCGTCGTCACCGGCGTCCCCGGCGCGACCGCCGACCGCGAGGACCAGGGCTTCCAGCTTCCGCTCGGACTGCTGGCGTTGAAGACCGGCCACCCGGTGAAGCTGACCGCGACCCGCGAGGAGTCCTTCCTCGGCCACGTCCACCGGCACCCCACCCTGCTGCGTTACCGCCACCACGCGGACGCCGAGGGCAAGCTGGTGAAGGTCGAGGCGCAGATCCTGCTGGACGCGGGCGCGTACGCCGACACGTCCTCGGAAGCGCTCGCCGCGGCGGTCGCCTTCGCCTGCGGCCCGTACGTCGTGCCGAACGCGTTCATCGAGGGCTGGGCGGTGCGCACCAACAACCCGCCGTCGGGCCATGTGCGCGGCGAGGGCGCCATGCAGGTGTGTGCGGCCTACGAGGCGCAGATGGACAAGCTGGCGAAGAAACTGGGCGTCGACCCGGCGGAGCTGCGCCTGCGCAACGTCCTGGCCACGGGCGACGTGCTGCCGACGGGGCAGCCGGTGACCTGCCCGGCGCCGGTCGCCGAACTCCTCCAGGCCGTACGGGACTTCCCGCTGCCGCCGCTGCCCAAGGACACCGCCGAGGAGGACTGGCTGCTGCCCGGCGGCCCCGAGGGCGCGGGCGAGCCGGGCGCGGTGCGGCGCGGTGTGGGCTACGGGCTGGGTGTGGTGCACATGCTCGGCGCGGAGGGCGCCGACGAGGTGTCCACGGCGACCGTGAAGGTGCACGACGGGGTCGCCACCGTGCTGTGCGCGGCGGTGGAGACCGGTCAGGGCTTCGCCACGCTGGCCCGGCAGATCGTGCAGGAGACCCTCGGCATCGACGAGGTGCACGTGGCGCCCGTCGACACCGACCAGCCCCCGGCGGGCCCGGGCTGCCGCGGCCGCCACACGTGGGTGTCGGGCGGCGCGGTCGAGCGCGCGGCCAAGATGGTCCGTACACAGCTGCTGCAGCCGCTGGCCCACAAGTTCGGCATGTCGACGGAGCTGCTCCAGATCACCGACGGCAAGATCACGTCGTACGACGGTGTGCTGTCGACGACGGTGACCGAGGCGATGGACGGCAAGGAGCTGTGGGCCACGGCGCAGTGCCGCCCGCACCCGACGGAACCCCTGGACGGGTCCGGCCAGGGGGATGCCTTCGTCAGCCTCGCCTTCTGCGCGATCCGCGCGGTGGTGGACGTCGACATCGAGCTGGGTTCGGTGCGGGTGGTGGAGCTGGCGGTCGCCCAGGACGTGGGCCGCGTCCTCAACCCCGCGCAGCTTGCGGCGCGGATCGAGGCGGGTGTCACGCAGGGCGTGGGCATCGCGCTGACGGAGAACCTGCGCACACCGCGCGGCCTGATCCGCCACCCCGACCTCATCGGGTACGCGCTGCCGACGGCCCTGGACGCGCCGGACATCAAAATCGTCAAGCTGGTCGAGGAGCGCGACGTGGTGGCGCCGTTCGGCGCGAAGGCGGTGAGCGCGGTGCCGGTGGTGGCCTCGCCCGCGGCGATCGCCTCGGCCGTGCGCGCCGCGACGGGCCGCCCGGTGAACCGGCTGCCGATCCGCCCGCAGGCGGCGGTGGTGAACCACTGACGGGGCCGTTGTCAGTGGCGCGGCGTAGTGTTCTGAGTGCGGGAGAGGAACAGGGGTTCCTCCCGCACGGGGTAGCACACGGGGGCACCATGAGCACGCACACCATCACCGCCAGGGGCCCGGACACCGCGTCCGGGCTGGCCCTGGATCTGCCGCCACGGCTGCTGGACGAGGAGTTCGGTGTCGGCCGGATCGTCCGTTTCGAGGAGATCGACTTCCCGCGCGTCCTCACGCACGAGCCGACGCGCCGCTTCCTGCGTGAGGCCGGCCTGCCGGAGGAGACGCCGTGGTTCCGGCTGGACATGGACGCGCCGCTGGCCACGCTGGAGGAGTACGCGGTGCACGAACTGAGGCTCGCCACGGCCGTGCACGAAGCGCTGCCGCCGGGGGCGGCCCGCCTGATACGGCTCGGCGAGGCCGTGGACGGCACCAGCCTGACCATCGACGGCGTGACGGGCACGGTCCTGTCCTGGCAGGGCCCCGGCACCGCCGCGCAGCCGCTGAACGCCGACGTCTCCAGCCTGGCCTTCCTGCTGTGGCTGGCCCACCGCCGCGAGACGGGTTGCCTCGACTCCGCCGGCGCACCGGTGGCCCTGGGGATCTAGTGCCGCATCGGGGAACCCCGGTGCCGGCCACCGCGCGTCCTTCGGGCTCCAAAAGCCTGTGCGAGCGACTGGGACGGGTCCGTACTCTCCGGTCATGGAGCTTCGCGAAGAACTTCCGAGCGACAGAGAGTCTGTGCGGGACATCCACCTGCGGGCGTTCGGTGACCACGGCCTTGTCGTGGCCGACCTGGTCGATACCTTGCGGGGCACGATCACGCCCACCGGCGGTCTCTCACTGATCGCTGAGCTCGACGGGCAGGTCGTCGGGCACGTCATGTTCACCCGCAGTCTGCTCGATGCCCCTCGGCGACTGGTCGAGGTGCATGTGCTCAGCCCGTTGGCGGTCGTACCCGAGCATCACAAGCGCGGCATCGGCTCGGCCCTGGTCCGGCACGGCCTGAAGACCCTCGCGGAGCGGGCTGTCCCACTGGTCTTCCTGGAGGGCGATCCGGGCTACTACTCCCGTTTCGGCTTCGCGCCCGGTGGCGACCGGGGCTTCCGCAAGCCGTCCCTGCGCATTCCGGATGGCGCCTTCCAGGTCCTCGAACTCCCGCAGTACGAGCCATGGATGACAGGGACACTGGTCTACGCGGAGCCGTTCTGGCAACACGACGCAGTCGGCCTCCGTGACCCCGGCGCATAGCGGCCGGCGAGAACGCGTAGTGAGACGGGAGACCAAGAAGGGCGGCACCCTTTCCGCAGGTGCCGCCCTTTTTCGCCTGGTCAAGGCGCCGAAGCCGTGGCGGGAATCGAACCCGCGTAACTCGCTTTGCAGGCGAGTCCCTGAACCACTCGGGCACACGGCCGGGTCGGTGCCGGAGTCCTGTGGACCCCGTTCCGAACTCGGTGCGTCGACCGTACGGCGGGGCGGGAGCGGGGCTCAAGGGAATCCGGGGTGGTGCAACGCGACTGCCACACGCCGTTCATGAAAGGAGGTCGTGACAGGGGTCCAACTCCGTTACGGGTCTTGCTCCGGGCGTCCGCCACGTCGCCGGGCCGGTGCGTCGCCGGGCCGTAAAACGCGTCGCAGGGCCGGTGTCACGGCCGTAGGCTCGCCGCATGCAGGAGCTCACCGTTCCCCTCGGCCCCGGTCTCGAGGCGGCCCTCGACGATCTCGCGGACGCGACCGGGCGGCGGCCGGAGGAGATCGCGCGGGAGGCCGTACGCGGGTACGTCGACGCCGAGGCCGCGCGGGTGCGGGCCGTCGGTGAGCGGCTGGCCCAGGCTCACGCCGAGCTGCTGCGGAGGCTGGGCGAATGACCGCGCACCGCACACCCGCCGTCACCCGGCATCTCACCGTCGCCGAGGTCACCGCGCTCGCCGCGACCGCGTTCGGCGGCCGGCCCCCCGAGGCCCGGGAGGCCGGTCTGCTCGCTTCCGCGGTGCACCGTCCGCGCGCCCGGATGTTCGGTACGCCCGCCTACGACGACCTGTGGGAGCAGGCCGCCGCGCTGCTGCACGCCCTCGCCACGAACCACCCCCTGGTCGACGGCAACAAGCGCACCGCCTGGCTGGCCGCGGCGACCTTCCTCGCCGTCAACGGCGTCGATCTCGCCGGCTGCGACCAGGACACGGCGTACGACCTGGTCATCGACGTGGCCTCCGGAAAGGAGAGCGATGTGACGGTGATCGCGGGGCGGCTGAGGGCGCTGTGACGTGGGTCCCACCCTCGGTCGAGCCGGGCTTGTCCGCGCGTGGTGCGGGGTGCGGCGCCGGTAGGGTGGCCCGGTTGTCATACGTAGCCGAGCCGCCACGACCTTGATCCCGGAGACCGTGACTACCACCGCCAGCTCCCCCTCGTCACACTCGCACCACCTGTCGCCCGCCTTCCCCGGCCGCGCCCCCTGGGGCACCGCCAGCAAGCTGCGTGCCTGGCAGCAGGGGGCGATGGAGAAGTACATCCAGGAGCAGCCACGTGACTTCCTGGCGGTCGCGACCCCCGGCGCAGGCAAGACGACCTTCGCCCTGACGCTGGCGTCCTGGCTGCTGCACCACCACGTCGTGCAGCAGGTGACCGTGGTCGCGCCGACCGAGCACCTGAAGAAGCAGTGGGCGGAGGCAGCCGCCCGGATAGGGATCAAGCTCGACCCCGAGTACAGCGCCGGGCCGCTGAGCCGTGAGTACGACGGCGTCGCCGTGACCTACGCGGGCGTCGGCGTGCGGCCCATGCTGCACCGCAACCGCTCCGAGCAGCGCAAGACCCTCGTCATCCTCGACGAGATCCACCACGCCGGTGACTCCAAGTCCTGGGGTGAGGCCTGCCTGGAGGCGTTCGAGCCGGCGACGCGGCGCCTGGCGCTGACCGGTACGCCGTTCCGCTCCGACACCAACCCGATCCCCTTCGTCACGTACGAGGAAGGGGCGGACGGCATCCGCCGCTCGGCCGCCGACTACACCTACGGCTACGGCTCCGCCCTTTCCGACGGTGTCGTCCGGCCGGTCATCTTCCTCTCCTACAGCGGCAACATGCGCTGGCGCACCAAGGCCGGCGACGAGATCGAGGCCCGCCTCGGCGAGCCGATGACCAAGGACGCCATCAGCCAGGCCTGGCGCACCGCGCTGGACCCGCGCGGCGAGTGGATGCCGTCCGTGCTGCGCGCCGCCGACCAGCGGCTCACCGAGGTCCGCAAGGCCATCCCGGACGCCGGCGCCCTCGTCATCGCCTCCGACCAGGACTCCGCCCGCGCCTACGCCAAGCTGATCCGGGAGATCACCGGCCACAAGGCGACCCTGGTGCTGTCCGACGACACCGGCGCGTCGAAGCGGATCGACGACTTCAGTGCGAGCGACGACCGGTGGATGGTCGCCGTCCGCATGGTGTCCGAGGGCGTCGACGTGCCGCGTCTCGCGGTCGGCGTGTACGCCACGACGATCTCCACGCCGCTGTTCTTCGCGCAGGCCGTCGGCCGTTTCGTACGGTCCAGGCGGCGCGGCGAGACCGCGTCCGTGTTCCTGCCGACCGTGCCCGACCTGCTCTCCTTCGCCAACGAGATGGAGCGCGAGCGCGACCACGTCCTCGACAAGCCGAAGAAGGACGGCGAGGAGGACCCCTACGCCGAGGAGGACAAGCTCCTCCAGGAGGCGGAGCGGCAGCAGGACGAGGACACCGGCGACCAGGACATGCTGCCCTTCGAGGCGCTGGAGTCCGACGCCGTCTTCGACCGGGTGATGTACAACGGCGCCGAGTTCGGCATGCAGGCCCACCCCGGCAGCGAGGAGGAGCAGGACTACCTCGGCATCCCCGGCCTGCTGGAGCCCGACCAGGTACAGCTGCTGCTGCAGAAGCGGCAGGCGAAGCAGATCGCGCACAGCAAGAAGAAGCCGGCCGAGGAGGCCGACCTGCTGGAGATGCCCGCCGAGCGGCGGCCGGTCGTCACGCACAAGGAGCTGATGGAGCTGCGCCGCCAGCTCAACACCATGGTCGGCGCCTACGTCCACCAGAGCGGCAAGCCGCACGGCGTCATCCACACCGAGCTGCGCCGGGTGTGCGGCGGGCCGCCGAGCGCGGAGGCCACGGCCGGGCAGCTGCGGCAGCGTATCGCCAAGGTCCAGGAGTGGGCCACGCGCATGAAGTGACGCTCCACGGGGGGTGCGGGGCCGATCGTGCGCAGTACGTATCCGGACAAACGCAGATGGTTCGTCTCGGCCGTTGCCCGGATTCTGGACGGAGCCTTCCGCTCAGCGAACCTGCTTCGCTACTGTCCCGCTACGCACACGCCCCGTGGCAGCGCCGCCGCGGAGCGCAGCCGTGAAGCGACTGGGTCCGGAACGACCCGGACCGTCACCGATCGGCGGCCTTCGTTGCGCGTCGCCGGCGGGACTCGGTGACGCGTCCGTCCCTGTGGAGGCCCGCCGACCTCACCACTTGGAGGAGTGGGCGTCGTGACCGCGGAGACCTCTCAGACGCTCGACCGAGGACTGCGGGTCCTCAAGCTGCTGGCCGACACCGACCACGGGCTGACCGTCACCGAGCTTTCGCACAAGCTCGGGGTGAACCGGACCGTGGTGTACCGGTTGCTCGCCACGCTGGAGCAGCATGCTCTCGTACGGCGTGATCTGGGCGGCAGGGCCCGGGTCGGGCTCGGCGTGCTGCGGCTGGGCCGCCAGGTGCATCCGCTGGTGCGCGAGGCGGCGCTGCCGGCGCTGCGGTCGCTGGCGGAGGACATAGGTGCCACCGCGCACCTGACGCTCGTGGACGGGACCGAGGCGCTGGCCGTCGCGGTCGTCGAGCCGTCGTGGACGGACTATCACGTGGCCTACCGGGCCGGGTTCCGGCACCCGCTGGAGCGCGGGGCCGCCGGCAAGGCGATCCTCGCGGCCCGGGCCAACCCGCTGGGCGACCCCGGCTACACGCTGACGCACGGCGAGCTGGAAGCCGGTGCCAGCGGCGCCGCGGCGCCGTTGCTGGGGCTCACGGGGGTCGAGGGCAGCGTCGGCGTGGTGATGCTCGCGGACGCCGTACCGGAACGGGTCGGACCACGGGTCGTCGACGCGGCCCGCGAGGTGGCGGAGGCGCTGCGCTGACCCGGCGCCGGCCGTTGCTGTGGCGGCGCCGGGGGAGAGGCTGAGCAGGCCGCCGTCGACGGGCCGCTCCCGCCGATCCTCGGCGTGCCGCCGTCGGCGGGGCCGGGGGGCCACCCCGACCGGCGCCGGGTGGGGGAGCGGCCTCACGTTAGATTGGCTCCGTGCTCTCTCGCCTCACACGCCCTAAGGCCCTCGCCGTCTGCGCGCTGCCCCTCGTGGCCCTGCTCGCCACGGCGGCGTTCGCGCCGCTGCCGTTCTCGGTGGCGCAGCCCGGTACGACGGCGAATGTACTGGGCGACAACAAGGGCACGCCGGTCATCACGATCTCCGGGGCTCCCACCCGCCGGACCAGCGGCCAGCTGCGGATGACCACCATCGAGGCGACCGGGCCCGACGCGCACGTCTCGCTCGGCGACGTCATCGACGGCTGGTTCGCCACCGACCGGGCGATCATGCCGCGCGACGCGGTGTACCCGAGCGGGGAGAACCTCAAGGAGATCGAGCGGCACAACCTCGCGCAGATGGACCAGTCCCAGGACGCGGCGGCCAAGGCCGCGCTGGGCTATCTCCACCTCAGCGAGCAGAAGGTCAAGGTCGATCTGAAGCTGGCGGACATCGGCGGGCCCAGCGCCGGGCTGTTCTTCGCCCTCGGTGTCGTCGACAAGCTCGACGGCGACGGCAGCGGCGGCGACCTCACGGGCGGCCGCACCATCGCCGGCACCGGCACCATCGACGCCGACGGCAAGGTCGGCCCGGTGGGTGGCGTGGGCCTGAAGACGCAGGCCGCCCGCCGCGACGGGGCGACCGTCTTCCTCGTACCGAAGGCGGAGTGCTCGGACGCCAAGGGCGAGCTGCCCAAGGGCCTGCGGCTGATCCCGGTCACCTCCCTGAAGAGCGCGGTGGACGCCCTGACCGCCCTGGAAAAGGGCAAGACCCCGATCCCGAGCTGCTAGGCGGCCTCGGCAACGCCTTCCCTGTCACCCACTCCCGCCCCCAACACCCCCATCCGCCCCCTACTTCACCAGCCCCTCCTTCCTCATCCAGTCCAGTGCCACCTGGTGTGGATCCTCTCCGTCCACGTCCACCTTGGCGTTCAGTTCCTGGGCCACCTTGTTGTCCAGGCGGGCCGTCAGCGGGGCCAGGACCTGGGCGATGGCCGGCCACTTCTTGAACGTGGTGCTGTTGATCTCGGGGGCGGCGTTGTAGTTGGGGAAGAACTTCTTGTCGTCGTCCATCACCACCAGGTTCATCGAGCGGATCCGCCCGTCCGTGGTGAAGACCTCGCCGTAGGTGCAACTGCCCTTCGCCGTCTGGGTGTAGATGATCCCGGTGTCCATCTGCGTGACGTTCTTCGCAGGGATGTGCATGCCGTACTTCTTCTCCATCCCCGGCAGCCCGTCCGCCCGGTTGGCGAACTCGCCCTCCACGCACAGCGTCACCGCGCCCGGGTTCTTCTTCGCCAGTGCCGCCACGTCCGACAGCGTCCTCGTGCCGTACTTCCGGTACGCGTCCTGGTTCATCGCCAGCGCGTAGGTGTTGTTCAGCCGCGACGGCGGCAGCCAGGTCAGCCCCTCCTTCACGTCCGCTGCCTTCACCGCCTGCCACTGCTGCCGCGGGTCGGGGATGGGCGTGCTGTGCCCCTGGTACGTGATCCACGCGGTGCCCGTGTACTCGTACATGGCGTCCGCGTCGCCCTTCTTCACCGCCTCCCGGCCGCCGATGGAACCCTGGATGCCGGTGCGGTCCAGCACGTCCGCGCCGGCCGCCTGGAAGGCGATGCCCATCATCGCGCCGTGGATGAGGCTCTCCGTGAACGACTTCGACGTGACCGTGAGGTCGGCCCCCTTCAGCGGCTCGCCCTTGCCGATCAGGCCGGGTTTCACGTCGTCGGACATGGGGGAACCGCTGGTCAGCCCGCAGCCGGCCGGTGCCAGCAGCACGCAGGTCACCACGGCGCGGATGCGTCGTCTCACGTCCCGGCCTCCAGCCCCCGCGGCTTGAGCAGCAGTTCCGCAAGCGACGCCAGCCAGTCCACCAGCAGGGCGAGCGAGACGGTGAGGACGGAGCCCAGCACCAGCACCGGCATCCGCTGGTTGGTGATCCCCGTCGTGATGAGCACCCCGAGACCGCCGCCCCCGCCGAACACGGCCAGCGTCGCCGTGCCGACGTTCAGCACCAGCGCCGTGCGCACCCCGGCGAGGATCAGCGGCACCGCTAGTGGCAGTTCCACCCGCCGCAGCACCCCGAGCGGGGACATCCCGATGCCGCGGGCCGCCTCCAGCAGCGTCGGGTCGTTGGCGCGCAGGCCGGCGATCGTGTTGGACAGCACCGGCAGGATCGCGTAGGCGATGATGCCGATCAGGGCGGACCGGCGGCCGATGCCCAGCCAGATCACGAGCAGCGCGAGCAGGCCGATCGCGGGTGTGGCCTGCCCCATGTTGGCGAACGTCATCGCCACCGGGGTCGCTCTGCGGAACATCCGGCGCGTCAGCAGCACCCCCAGCGGGATCGCGATGATCAGCACGAAGAAGGTGGAGATCACCGTCAGCTGCACGTGCTGCCACAGCGCCTTGGACACCTGGCCGCCGGACAGGGCGTTCTTCGAGATCTGGTCCAGGTCGGCCTGCCGGAACCACAGCCAGGTCGCCAGCAGCACGGCGACCAGCACCAGGGGCAGGACGGTCAGCTTCCGCCGGCTCACCCGCCGCCGCGGGGCGGGCCGGGCCGGGGGCGGCGGCTCCTCCCCGTCGACCCGGTCGTCCCGCATCTCCACGGCGTCGCTCATGCCTTGCGCCCCCCGGCCTCGCCCTCCTGCTCCGCGTGCGTCTGCGCCGAACGCGCCGCCTCCAGTTCGTGCCGGTGCTCCATCGCCTCCAGCCGGTCGGCCTCCAGCAGCTCGTGCACGGAGTTCATCAGCGTCTCCATGTCGACGACGCCGGTGTACGCGCCGTGCCGCCCCGTCACCGCGACCCGCCCGGCGCTGTCGGTGAGGACCGCCTCCAGCGCGTCGCGCAGGGTCGCGTCCCGTGTGACCGTGTCGTGCACCAGCGTGCCCGCCCGCGCCAGCGAACCCCTCGCCCGCATCAGGTCGCCGCGCCTGAGCCACTTGTAGGGGCGCCGACGCCGGTCGAGCAGCAGGATCTCGTTGGTGCCGCTGGAGCGCAGCAGCCCGAAGATCTGCTGGAGCGGGGTGTCCACGGTGACCGTCGGGTAGTCGGTGATCTCCACGTCCCGTACGCGGGTGAGGTTCAGCCGTTTCAGGGCCGCCCCGGCGCCGACGAAGCCGGAGACGAAGTCGTCGGCGGGGTTGGTGAGGATCGCCTCCGGGGTGTCGAACTGCGCGATGTGGGAGTGCTCGCGCAGGACCGCGATGCGGTCGCCCAGCTTGATGGCCTCGTCGAAGTCGTGGGTGACGAAGACGATCGTCTTGTGCAGTTCGCGCTGGAGCCGGATCAGCTCGTCCTGGAGGTGGTCGCGGGTGATCGGGTCGACCGCGCCGAACGGCTCGTCCATCAGCAGCACGGGCGGATCGGCGGCCAGCGCCCGGGCCACACCGACGCGCTGCTGCTGACCGCCGGAGAGCTGGCGCGGGTAGCGGCCGTGGAACTCGCCGGGGTCGAGCCCGACCAGGTCCAGCAGCTCCTCCACCCGGGAGCGGATGCGGGACTTGGACCAGCCGACCATCCTCGGCACCAGCGCGATGTTCTGGGCGACGGTCATGTGCGGGAAGAGCCCGGCCGACTGGATGGCGTAACCGACCTTGCGGCGCAGCTTCACCGGGTCCATGTCGGTGACGTCCTCGCCGCCGATGCGGATGCGGCCGCCGGTCGGCTCGATCAGCCGGTTGATCATCTTCAGGGTGGTCGACTTCCCGCAGCCGGACGGGCCGACGAAGATCACGGTCTCGCCGGCCTTGATCTCCATGCTGACGTTGTCGACGGCCGGGTGGGGGTTGCCCGGGTAGCGCTTGGTCAGATTCTCCAGCTCGATGGCCGCCCCGGCGACGGACGCGTGCGCACCTGACAGGCCGGATGCGCCGGACGCGGCAGGCGAGCCGGAGGCGTCGGAGACCTCGGGCACGGGCACGTCAGACACGGATCCCCCTGGGGATGGTCAGCCGTCCGATCAGGACGTACGCGGCGTCGAACAGCAGGGCCAGGACGATGATCCCGAGGGTGCCCGCCAGCACCTGGTTGAGCGCGTTCTTGCTGCCCAGCGAGGCCAGCCCGCGGAAGATCTCGTTGCCGAGCCCGGGCCCGGAGGCGTAGGCGGCGATGGCGGCGATGCCCATCAGCATCTGCGTGGAGACCCGGATACCGGTCAGGATCGGCGGCCACGCCAGCGGCAGCTCCACCCGCACCAGCCGCGTCAGCCGGGACATGCCGATGCCACGCGCCGCGTCCGTCAGCGCCGGATCGACCCCGCGCAGGCCGACGATCGCGTTGCGCACGACCGGCAGCAGGCCGTACAGGGTCAGTGAGACGACCGTCGGCGGCACACCGAGTCCCACGACCGGGACGAGCAGGCCGATCATGGCGAGGGAGGGGATGGTGAGGATGGTCGCCGTGGTGAGCGTCGCCAGGTTGCCCGCCCATTCGCTGCGGTAGGTCGCCACCGCGATGAGCACGCCCAGCGCGGTCGCGAGCACCATGCACTGGAAGACGGCGCCGGCGTGCTGACAGGCGTCGGTGAGCAACTGCTGGTGGCGGCTGCCGAGGTACTCCCAGAAGTTCACCGGCCTCACCCCGTCGGGTCACATGGTCCGCTCCCGGTCCTGCGCCGCCTGCTGCACCAGCGGGATGACCCGCAGCGGCACGGGGTTCTCCATCACGATCGCGGTGGAGGCCCGGACGATGCCATCAAAACCGACGACGCGGTCGATCACCCGCTGGAGATCGGCGTTGGAGCGGGCCACCAGCCGGCACAGCATGTCCCCGGTGCCGGTGGTGGTGTGCAGCTCCAGCACCTCCGGCACGGAAGCCAAGTGGGCCCGCACATCGGCCCCTTGGCCCTGCCGGATCTGCAGGGTGGCGAAGGCGGTGACCGGGTAGCCGAGGGCCGCCGGGTCCACCTCGGGACCGAATCCGCGGATGACTCCGTTCGACTGAAGCCGGTCCAGGCGCGCCTGCACGGTCCCGCGCGCCACCCCTAGCCGCCGGGACATCTCCAGCACTCCGATCCGCGGTTCCTGCGCGAGCAGCACGATGATCCGGCCGTCCAGGTGATCGATCGCCACAGCAGCCTCCCCGGGGTGGGCATCCTGTACAGAAAGGCCGCCGGAGCGGCCGTATCGCTGAGCAGAATGCCCAGTGAATACGCGAACTATTGCGCACCTTGCAGAGCCGGGCCAGGCTTCGGCTATGACGCAGACCACACACCACACTCCCGACACCGCCCGGCAGGCCGACCCCTTCCCGGTCAAGGGAATGGACGCGGTCGTCTTCGCCGTGGGCAACGCCAAGCAGGCCGCGCACTACTACTCCACCGCCTTCGGCATGACGCTGGTCGCCTACTCCGGACCGGAGAACGGCAGCCGCGAGACCGCCAGCTACGTGCTGGAGAACGGCTCCGCCCGGTTCGTGTTCACCTCGGTGATCAAGCCCGCCACCGCCTGGGGTCACTTCCTGGCCCAGCACGTGGCCGAGCACGGCGACGGCGTCATCGACCTCGCCATCGAGGTGCCGGACGCGCGCGCCGCCTACGCGTACGCCATCGAGCAGGGCGCCAAGAGCGTCGCCGAGCCGTACGAGCTGAAGGACGAGCACGGCACGGTCGTCCTCGCCGCGATCGCCACCTACGGCGAGACCCGGCACACCCTGGTCGAGCGCTCCGGCTACGACGGCCCCTACCTGCCCGGTTACGCCGCCGCCAAGCCGATGGTCGCGCCGCCCGCGCAGCGCACCTTCCAGGCGATCGACCACTGCGTCGGCAACGTCGAGCTCGGCAAGATGGACGAGTGGGTGGCCTTCTACAACAAGGTCATGGGCTTCACGAACATGAAGGAGTTCGTGGGCGACGACATCGCCACCGAGTACTCGGCGCTGATGTCCAAGGTCGTTGCCGACGGCACCCTGAAGGTGAAGTTCCCGCTCAACGAGCCGGCGATCGCCAAGAAGAAGTCCCAGATCGACGAGTACCTGGAGTTCTACAACGGCCCCGGCTGCCAGCACATCGCGCTGAACACGAACGACATCGTGGCCACCGTGCGCACCATGCGCGCGGCCGGTGTGGAGTTCCTCGACACCCCCGACTCCTACTACGACACGCTGGGGGAGTGGGTCGGCGAGACCCGCGTGCCGGTGGACACCCTGCGCGAGCTGAAGATCCTCGCCGACCGCGACGAGGACGGCTACCTGCTGCAGATCTTCACCAAGCCGGTCCAGGACAAGCCGACCGTCTTCTTCGAGATCATCGAACGGCACGGCTCCATGGGCTTCGGCAAGGGCAACTTCAAGGCCCTGTTCGAGGCGATCGAGCGCGAGCAGGAGAAGCGCGGAAACCTGTAGCCGACGCTCCGCCCGGAGGTCAGCGCGGAACCTCGGCCTCCGGCGGCTCGCCCAGCGCCGCCAGCGCCGTGCGCGCCTCGCGGACGGCCAGTGGTGAGAAGCAGGGGTTGATCCGCAGGGCCTCCTGGAGGTGCCTGCGGGCCGGCCCCTGCTGGTTCAGCGACTTCTCGATCATCCCGCGGTGGTAGGCGTACGGCGCGCTGCGCACCGTGCCGCCGTGTTCCCGGTCCGTCGCGGTCGCCGCGTACCGCAGCGCCTCCGCGTCCTGCCCCGCCCGGTGCAGCGCCCAGCCCAGTGCGTCGGCCACCTCGATGCCGGGCCGGCGCTGCCACTCCACGCGCAACAGCCGTACCGCCTCGGCCGGGTCGCCGTGGTCCGCTTCCAGGCGGCCGAGGACCAGCGTGTCGTCCACGCCGCCCCGCGCGTCCAGCCGGACCCGCTCGCGCAGCAGGTCGTAGGTGACCCGGGCCGGCTGTGTGAGCCCCAGCGACTCGTACAACTCACCGAGCTCCAGCGCGTACTGGGGCAGCGGCTGCCGCTGAAGCGCCACCCGGTACGCGTTCAGCGCCTCCGAGGTGCGCCCGAGCGCGGCCAGTGCCCGCCCCTGCCCGGCCTGCGCCGCCCGCTGGTCCGGGTCCAGCCGCACCGCCTCCTCGAAGTGCCGCAGCGCCGCGTCCGGTTCGCCGCGCTCGAACGCCAGCTGCCCCGCCCGCTCCAGATACGCCGCCTGCTCGGCCGGTGCCTGCGCGGCCGCCGCCGCGTCCGCCAGCGCCGCAGCCGCGTCCTCCCGGCGCCCCTGGTCCCGGTACACGCCCGCGGCCCACGCCCGCACCGCCGGGCCGGAGTGCGCCGCCGTCAGCCCGTCCAGGGCCCGCCCTGCCGCCTTGTAGTCACCGAGCCCGGTGCACGCGTCGATCAGCGGCGGATACGCCGTCCACCGCTTCGGCTGCGTCTTCAGCGCCTCCTCCGCGAAGCCGCGCGCCGCCCGGAAGTCCCGCCGCGCGTTCGCCAGCACCGCAAGCCCCTCCAGCGCCTCGGCGTTGCCCCGCGCCCGCACCTTCAGCGAGGTCCGCAGCGCCCGCTCCGCCTTCGGGAACGTCCCGGCCGCGTCCGCCGTCCGGCGCCCCCGCTCCACATACGCCGCGCCCAGCACCGCCCATGCCCGTGCGTCCTTGGGATGCGTGCGCACGTACGCCTCCCGCTCGCCGATCAGCGCGTCCAGAGCGGGCAGCGCCGCCGGCACCCCGGCGCGCACCGCCGCCTGCGCCTGCGCCCCCGGGGCCGGCGGCTGCCCGGCGGGCTCGTCGGCGGGCCAGAGCGCCAGCGCCCCGCCGAGCACGAGGGACCCCGCGAGCGAGGCGAGAAGGACCCGGACGGGCCACCGGCGACGCATGGGCGCGGCGGCTTCCACGGCACACTCCTGGTTCTCCATGACGCTCACTGTGCGTCGCCGCTCCGGCCCTCCCCGGGCATACGGCGGCCGCCGTACACGGGGTTCACACCGATGGCCCCGGGTGCGAACCTGTGATCATGAGCCGTATCGAAGCGCCTCGCGACGAGCAGACCGGCAACCTCGTCGACCGGCTGCGCGCCGCCCTGCCGGCCGAGGCGGTCCTCACCGACTCCGACGTCACGGCCTCCTACGCCCACGACATGGCGAGCTTCTGCCCGGCCGGCGTCCCGGCCGTCGTGGTCCTGCCGCGCACCGTCGAGCAGGTGCAGCACGTCATGCGCACCGCCACCGAGCTGCGCGTCCCGGTCGTCCCGCAGGGGGCCCGCACGGGCCTGTCCGGCGGCGCGAACGCCACCGACGGCTGCATCGCGCTGTCCCTGATCAAGATGGACCGCATCCTGGAGATCAACCCCGTCGACCGCGTCGCCGTCGTCGAACCGGGCGTGATCAACGCGACGCTCTCCCGCGCGGTGATGGAACACGGCCTGTACTACCCGCCCGACCCCTCCAGCTGGGAGATGTGCACCGTCGGCGGGAACATCGGCACCGCCGCCGGCGGACTGTGCTGCGTGAAGTACGGGGTGACCGCGGAGTACGTCCTCGGTCTCGACGTCGTCCTCGCCGACGGCCGTCTGATGTCCACCGGCCGGCGCACCGCCAAGGGCGTCGCCGGATACGACCTGACCCGGCTGTTCGTGGGCGCCGAGGGCTCGCTCGGCATCGTCGTCAAGGCCGTCCTCGCGCTCAAGCCGAAGCCGCCCGAGCAGCTGGTGCTGGCCGCGGAGTTCGCCTCGACGGCCGCCGCCTGCGACGCCGTGTGCCGGATCATGGAGGCCGGACACGTCCCCTCACTCCTCGAACTGATGGACTCGACGACGGTCAGGGCGGTCAACGACCTGGCCCACATGGGCCTGCCCGAGAGCACCGAGGCCCTCCTGCTCGCCGCCTTCGACACCCCCGACCCGGCCGCCGACCTGGCCGCCGTCGGCGCGCTGTGCGAGGCGGCCGGCGCCACCCAGGTCGTCCCCGCCGACGACGCCGCCGAGTCGGAACTGCTGCTCCAGGCCCGCCGGTTGTCCCTGACGGCCCTGGAAGCGGTGAAGGGCACGACGATGATCGACGACGTGTGCGTGCCTCGCACCCGGCTCGGCGACATGCTCACCGGCGTCGAACGCATCGCCGGGAAGTACGACCTGACCATCGGCGTGTGCGCGCACGCAGGCGACGGCAACACCCACCCCACCGTCTGCTTCGACGCCGCCGACCCCGACGAGTCGCGGCGCGCCCGCGAGTCCTTCGACGAAATCATGGCCCTCGGCCTGGAACTGGGCGGCACGATCACCGGCGAGCACGGCGTGGGCGTGCTGAAGAAGGAGTGGCTGGCACGCGAGATCGGCCCCGTGGGCGTGGAGATGCAGCGGGCCGTCAAAGAGGTCTTCGACCCGCTGGGCATCCTCAACCCCGGAAAGCTTTTCTGACCTCCGCGTCACGGCGGCTCTCACCGGGCCAGCAACTGGTCCAGCGCGTCGTCGATCCCCAGCTGCTCGCTCTCGCTGCCCGGCGGCACCACTCGCAACGTGCGCTCCAGCCACGCCGAGACCTGGGCGGCCGGTGCCTCCAGCAGGGCGTCCCCGTCGGGGGAGCTGAGTGCCATCAGCACGACACTGTGCCCGTCCGCCTTCGTCGGCCAGACCCGCACGTCCCCGTGACCGCACGGCCGGAACACCCCCTCCACCAGCAGCTCCCTGGCGAACGTCCAGTCCACGGGGTGGTCGGAGTTGACGTGGAAGGTGATGTGGACGGCGTAGGGGTCGTCGGTGCGGTAGCCCAGGCGGGCCGGGACGGGGATGGCGCGCTCCGGCGACAGGATCAGCCGCAGCTCCAGTTCGCGCTCCACGACGGTGTGCATGGTCGGCCTTCCTCTCGTGTCGGGGGCCCTGCGGTGGGCCCGCACGAGGGAGAGAGCGCCGGGCCGCGGGCATTACGCGGGTTCGGGGAATTCTTTTCCCGAGTAGTGGCGGAAGGGGTACGGCGTTGCCCGGAAAGTGGTGGGTACGGCGGGAGAGGCGGTGGCGCTTGCGCTCGTCTGATAGATGTGGAGGCCGTCATACGACCCCCTCGACAGATACGGGACGACGGACATGAGCGCCCCAACCCCGGCCCCCGGCGACGACCGGCCCCGCGAAGGCTATTACCCGGACCCGTCCATCCCCGGATACGTCCGGTACTGGAACGGTGCCGCCTGGGTACCGGGCACCAGCCGTCCGGCGCCGACGGACGGCGAACTGCTCGCACCTCCACCGGGCGTGCGCCCTGCGGATCCCGCGGTCGAGGAGACCGGCCCGCACTTCTTCGACGAGGACCCGCAGCCGGCACCGGCCCCTGGGGACCGGGGCGCGGCGGCCCCCGAGGGACCGACGCCGGGCAGCGCCGGGCAGGCCGGTACCGGGCCGGGCTCGGCGCGGGCGTGGCCGGAGCCGGCGTCCTCGTGGAGCGCCGACCGGTCCCAGCAGTCCGGCTTCGGCGGCGAGCAGGACCGGCGCGTCTCGTGGGGCGCGGCACCGGGCGCCGACCCCCGCGTCCCGGCCGACGGACGGCCGACCGCCGACGGCACGAGGACGCCGGGCGCGGGCGGGGCTCAGGGTTCCGCCGCTACCCCCGGTACTCCCGGCGCGGTCGGTACCCCGGGCTCCGACGGGACGCCGGGTTCCGCCCCGGCTTCGGGTGACGCGCCCGCCGACGGCACGTTCGTCTTCCGGCGGCCGACCGGTGGCGCGGGCGCGGGCCAGGGCACCCCGGGCGCTTCCGCGGGCGGCGGCGGCGGCCGGCCCGGCGCGGGCCGCGACTCCGACGAGGGCACCATCACGTTCCGCGCGGTCTCGCCCCGCGGAGGCACGCCCTCCGCCCCGTCCGCCCAGGGCCCGCAGGTCGGCCCCGGCGCGGCGGCGAAGGGCCCCCAGGGCGCCGCGGGCTTCGGTGCTCCCGGGTCCGGCGGCGCGGGCGATCGCGCGGCCGGGACACAGACGCCGGGCGGCGCCGCGGGAGTTGCCGCCACCCCGCTGTCCGGCCCCCAGCGCTCCACCCCCGCCTCGGCGCCGCCCGCCGCGACCGCAGCCGCACCCGGCGTCCCGCACCAGGCCGCCGCACCCCAGCCCACCCCGGGCCACCAGTCCGCCCCCGCCCACCAGCCCGCCGCCGCAGGCGCCCCCGCTCCGCTCGCCACGCCCCTCACCACCGGCCCCGGCGGCGGGCAGGCGTCCTGGGCGCAGCAGGTCCATCACCTGGCCGGGGCCGCGGACGGCGAGCAGCCCGTGGCGCCCTGGAAGCCGCCCGTCGAGGACGTGTTCCAGGCCGCCGCCCGGCGCCAGGCGGCGGCCCGCCCCGCGGGTCTGGGCAGGCGGCTGGCCGCCCGGCTGATCGACACGCTGGTGCTCGGCGCCGTCACCTCCGCGGCCGCCGTACCCCTCGGGACGAAGGCGGCCGACCACATCAACGAGAAGATCGACGCGGCCAGGCTCTCCGGCCGCGAGGTCACCGTCTGGCTGGTGGACGGCACGACCGGGGTCTACCTCGGCATCGTGCTCGCGGTCCTGCTCGTGGCCGGCGTCCTCTGCGAGGCGCTGCCCACCGCGCGCTGGGGCCGCACGCTCGGCAAGAAGCTGCTCGGCCTGGAGGTACGGGACATCGAGGCGCACGAGGCCCCGGCGTTCGGCGCCGCGCTGCGCCGCTGGCTGGTCTACAGCGTCCCGGGCCTGCTCGCCGTAGGGGTGATCGGTGTCGTATGGGGCCTGTTCGACCGCCCATGGCACCAGTGCTGGCACGACAAGGCGGCGCACACCTTCGTCGCTGGCTGAGGGAACGTCACCCGGCATCCCGGTCCGCTACTCCGTCCGGCCGCCCGCCGGGTGCGCAGCCCAGGGCTTCGCGATCCACTCGGGCCATGAGCAGCGAACCGCCCCCCGGCTCCGGCCCGCCGCCCGACGACGACCCGTTCCGGAAACAGCCCCCGCCCGGTCCGGGGCAGGGCTCGCCGTACGACAATCCGCCCCCGCCCGGCCCCGGGCAGGGGTCGCCGTACGACAGCCCCCACGGTGGCGGCCAGGCCCCGCCGCCGCCCCCCGGCTCGCCCTACGGTGGGGGCGGCTACCCCGCCGACCCCCTGGCCGGCATGCCACCGCTCGCCGCAAGCGGCAAGCGCACGCTGGCGAGGATCATCGACATGATCCTCGTCGGCATCGTCGTCTGGCTGCTCTCCTGGGGCTTCGGCGTCAACGAGTACACGATGGACGACACCAAGATCGAGGTCAGCAAGTCGATCGGTGAGTCCTTCGTCGCCGCCGTCCTCTACATCGCCT
Organism: Streptomyces sp. NPDC014006; assembly: GCF_043088925.1. Lineage (NCBI taxonomy): Bacteria > Bacillati > Actinomycetota > Actinomycetes > Kitasatosporales > Streptomycetaceae > Streptomyces > Streptomyces sp. NPDC014006. Next base: position 106,325 of record NZ_JBICAJ010000001.1, read on the forward strand.
ACGACACCTTCATGATCAGCAGGTCGGGTCAGACGCTCGGCAAGAAGTGGCTGAACATGCGGGTCGCCAACCTCGACAACGGCCAGAACCCCTCGGTGCAGACGTCCCTGGTCCGGGCGGCCGTGCTGTGGATCCCGTTCGCCTTCTGCTGCGCCTGCATCTGGACGGCGATCTGCGGCGGCTGGAGCTACTTCGACAAACCCTACAAACAGGGCCTGCACGACAAAGCGGCCAAGACGGTGGCCGTGTCCACCGACTGACGCACCGTCGGCGCCTGCTCAGCGCACGGACGCCGTCGCCTGCGGCACCGCCTCCTCGGCGGCACCGGACGCCGGCGCCGCCCGGGAGGGCGTGGGAGCCGGCACGGTCACCGCGACGAGCAATCCGAGGGCGAGTGCCGCGACGGCTATGACCGCGATCGCCGGTCCCGAACTCGTCTGCGACAGCAGCAGCATGGCGAGCGTCGAGAAGATCACGGTGGTCGAACCGTAGACGAGCTGTGCGACGGTCGGACGAGGCATGGCAATCGTGTCCTCGGAAGCGGGGATGTGCTCGACTCTATTCGCGTGCATGCCCGAGGGGAACGAACAGTAAGCGTGACCTGACCAACAGTGCCGGTGCACGGGGGGCGCACCGAGTCACCGTCGAAGCGTGCCCGAGCGACCACAGGACGAGCGCCCGGTGTCCGCAAAGCGAACCGCTCTTCCGCATAGTGCACTTGACTTGTTCAAGTCAAGATCTGTCTTTTCTCTCAAACTTCTAGTCAAATGTCGTCACTTGATTACACGCGTCGATCACCGCGCGCGGTCCCCCGCCATGACCAGGGCCCTCTTCCGCGTGCGCTCACGCGGGGGAGGAACTCAAGTGACCAGTAGATCCTGGATGTACAGAGCTGCGGCGATCGGCGTCGCACTCGCGGCGGCCTCCGCCGGTTTCACCACCTTCGCGGTGGCCGAGGCGGCCACGACCGCCAAGGCCACCAGCGTGGACCGGCACGACCCGGCGCCGGTGAAGCAGCAGAAGCACGACCTGGACGGCCCGCTGAGCAAGACCCAGGAAGCGCAGCGCCAGGAGGCGCTCGACCAGGTCATATCCGGCAAGGCCCAGGTGAAGGACAAGAACGGCTCCAAGGTCGTTCAGCTCAAGAGCCGCAAGGGCGACAGCAAGTACGTCGAGATGGGCCGCGAGAAGACCGACAAGATCTTCACCATCCTGGTGGAGTTCGGCGATCAGACGGACCCCAAGTTCGGCGGCACGCCCGGCCCGCTGCACAACACGATCGCGGCGCCCGACCGCACCAAGGACAACTCCACGGCCTGGCAGGCGAACTACGACCGCCAGCACTTCCAGGACCTGTACTTCGGCACCGGCAAGAACACCGAGTCGGTCAAGAAGTACTACGAGAAGCAGTCCTCGGGCCGCTACTCCGTCGACGGCGAGGTCGCCGACTGGGTCAAGGTGCCCTACAACGAGGCCCGCTACGGCAACAACGCCTGCGGCTCCACCAACTGCCCGAGCGTGTGGAACGTCGTCAGCGACGGCCTGAACGCCTGGGTGGGCCAGCAGAAGGCGGCCGGCCGCACCGACGCCCAGATCAAGGCGGACGTCGCCCAGTTCGACCAGTGGGACCGTTACGACTACGACGGCGACGGCAACTTCAACGAGCCCGACGGTTACATCGACCACTTCCAGATCGTCCACGCGGGCGAGGACGAGTCCGCGGGTGGCGGCGCGCAGGGCAAGGACGCGATCTGGGCCCACCGCTGGTACGCCTTCGGCACCGACGCCGGCGCCACCGGCCCCTCGAACAACAAGCTGGGCGGCGCGCAGATCGGCTCCACCGGCATCTGGGTCGGCGACTACACCATCCAGCCGGAGAACGGCGGCCTCGGCGTCTACGCCCACGAGTACGGCCACGACCTCGGCCTGCCCGACGAGTACGACACCGCGGGCGGCGAGAACTCCACCGGCTTCTGGACGCTGATGTCCTCCGGTTCCTGGCTCGGCCGCGGCAAGGACGCCATCGGCGACCTGCCGGGCGACATGAACGCCTGGGACAAGCTGCAGCTCGGCTGGCTCAACTACGACACCGCCAAGGCCGGCAAGCAGTCCAGCCACAAGCTGGGCGTCGCCGAGTACAACACCTGGAACAAGCAGGCGCTCGTGGTGAACCTGCCCGACAAGGCGGTCACCACCACGGTCGTCCAGCCCGCCCAGGGCAGCGCCCAGTGGTGGAGCGGCAGCGGCGACGACCTGAAGAACACGCTGACCCGCAGCGTCGACCTCACCGGCAAGAAGTCGGCCGCCCTCACGCTCGACGGCTGGTACGACATCGAGGCCAACTACGACTACCTCTACACCGAGGTCTCCACCGACGGCGGCGCCAACTGGACCGCCCTCGACGGCACGGTGGACGGTCAGCCGATCCCGCGTGACGGCAGCGACAAGCCGGCCCTGACCGGTTCGGTCGACGGCTACAAGAAGCTGGCGTACTCGCTCGACGCCTACGCGGGCAAGAAGATCGACCTGCGCTTCCGCTACCAGACCGACAGCGGCGTCGCCCTCAAGGGCTTCGCGGCGGACGAGATCGCGGTGACCGCCGACGGCGCCACCCTCTTCTCCGACAACGCCGAGAGCGCGGACGCCGCGTGGACGGCGGCCGGCTTCTCCCGCATCGGCGCGTCCTTCACCAAGGACTACGCGCAGTACTACATCGCCGAGAACCGGCAGTACGTGTCGTACGACAAGACGCTGAAGACCGGTCCCTACAACTTCGGCTTCTCCACGACCCGTCCGGCCTGGGTGGAGCACTACCCGTACCAGAACGGTCTGCTGATCTGGAAGTGGGACACCTCCCAGCCGGACAACAACACCGGCACCCACCCCGGCGCCGGCCTGATCCTGCCGATCGACTCCCACCCGGAGGCGCTGCGCTGGAACGACGGCACGCTGATGCGCGGCCGCGTCCAGTCCTACGACGCGCCCTTCAGCCTGTACCCGACGGACGGCATCACGCTGCACAAGGCGGACGTCGCGACGAAGATCTGGCCGTCCTCGGGCGTGTCGGTCTTCAACGACCACGCGAGCACCTACTGGGACGCCTCGGACCCGGCGTCCGGTGTCAAGGTCACTGACACCAACACCAGGATCCAGATCGCCAAGGAGGCCAAGGACGGCTCCACGATCAACCTCCTGGTCGGCCCTGCGGTGAAGTAGTCGGCATATTCGCAGGTCAGACGCGCATCGGCGGCAACCCCCTGGCGGGTTGCCGCCGATCGTGTTTAGGTGCGTGCTGTGACTGTCTTATTGACACCGACGTCGGCACAGGCGCCGGAGCCGACCGGAACGGGGATGTGACCAGATGGCCGCAGGAGGTTTCTGCAAGCTGCCGAACGGCACGGTGGTGGTTGCGCTCAACCTGCCCAGCCCCGCCGGCGACGGCCCCGCCGGGGTACGGGTCCTCGTCCACGCCCAGAACCGGGCGCGCGCCCTGACCCGGCTGCGCAACCTGGGACTGCGGGCGGTCTACCTGCGCGGCAACGCGGCCCCGCCGACCCCGGACGAGATCACGGCCGTCCTGCACCACCCCGACGGCCTGGTGTGGCGTACCGCACCGGACAACGGTGTCGGCTCGCCGGACCTGGCGACCGAGCTGTGGCACCCGATCCGCTCCCTGCTGCGCAGCCCGGCGCCGCAGACCTGACCCACCGGACCTGACCGCCCGGACCTCCCCCCGGACCTGACCGCCGCGGACGGGAGTCAGCCGCGGGCCACGACCGGCTTGCCGGTCAGCTCGACGCCCCCCTCGCGCAGCTCCTCGAGCGCCCGGTCGGTGGTCTCCTGGGCCACCCCGGCGGTCAGGTCGAGCAGGACCTGGGTGCGGAATCCCTCCCGCACCGCGTCCAGCGCGGTGGCCCGCACACAGTGGTCGGTGGCGATCCCGACGACGTCCACCTCGTCGATCTCCCGGGCCCGCAGCCAGTCGGCGAGCCGCACGCCGTTCTCGTCGGCGCCCTCGAAGCCGCTGTACGCGGCCGTGTAGGCGCCCTTGTCGAAGACGGCGTCGATCGCGCCGGAGGCCACGGCGGGCGCGAAGTTCGGGTGGAAGCCGACACCCTCGGTGCCGGCGACGCAGTGCGCCGGCCAGGAGCGGACGTAGTCGGGCTCGTCCGCGAAGTGGCCCCCGGGCGCGATGTGGTGATCGCGGGTGGCCACCACGTGCCGGTAGCCGGCGGGCGCCTGCCCGACCAGCTCGGTGATGGCGGCGGCGACGTCGGCACCCCCGGCCACCGCGAGGCTGCCCCCCTCGCAGAAGTCGTTCTGCACATCGACGACGATCAAGGCGCGACGCATGCGGTGTCCTTCGGGCTCTGGGATGTACAGGGAGTCACGACAGGGGCTGTCTACCCCTACCTGGCGGGGGCCAGTCGCCGGGCTGGTGCGGGCCGTCGCCGGGTGCGGGTGGGTGGCTGGTCGCGCAGTTCCCCGCGCCCCTGGGGGGTGCGGCCTCGTCGGCCGCACGTCCCCGTCGGCGGTCCTCTACACGTACTCGGTGGGAAGCACCGGCTCCCCCCGGGACAGCTGGGTCGCCGACAGCGGCAGATTCGCGCGCACCGCAGCGTGACGGTCCCGGGCGGCATCGAGCGGCTCGCGCCCCACGACCTCGCCCCCCTTCACCAGCTCCACCAGCAGCTGCCGGTCCGCCAGCTCGGTCGGCACCGCCCCGGTGCCCACCACCTCGGCCTCCGCCACGCCGTACGAGTCCAGCCGCCGCGCGGCCCACTTGCGGCCCCCCACGGACGTCTTCCCGCCGGTGGACTTCTTCGCCACCGCCTTCAGCGGCGAGCGCGGGTCCGCGGTCTCGGCCCGGGCGACCAGCTTGTACACCATGGAGGACGTCGGGTGCCCGGAGCCGGTCACCAGCTGCGTGCCCACGCCGTACGCGTCCACCGGCGCCGCCGCCAGCGAGGCGATGGCGTACTCGTCGAGGTCCGAGGTCACGATGATCTTCGTGTCGCGTGCGCCCAGCTCGTCCAGCTGCTGCCGCACCCGGTGCGCCACCAGCAGCAGGTCGCCGGAGTCGATGCGCACCGCCCCCAGCTCCGGCCCGGCGATCTCCACCGCGGTCCGTACGGCCTCGGTGACGTCATAGGTGTCCACCAGCAGCGTGGTGCCCCGGCCCATGGAGTCCACCTGGGCCTGGAAGGCGTCCCGCTCACGGTCGTGCAGCAGCGTGAAGGCGTGCGCGGAGGTGCCGACGGTGGGGATGTTGTAGCGGAAGCCGGCCGCCAGGTCGGAGGTGGAGGCGAACCCGCCGACGTAGGCGGCGCGGGCCGCGGCCACCGCCGACAGCTCGTGGGTGCGCCGGGCGCCCATCTCGATCAGCGGCCGGTCACCCGCCGCCGCCGACATCCGGGACGCGGCCGCGGCGATCGCGGAGTCGTGGTTGAGGATGGAGAGGATCACCGTCTCCAGCAGCACGCACTCGGCGAAGGAGCCCTCCACCCGCAGGATCGGCGAGCCCGGGAAGTACACCTCGCCCTCGGGGTAACCCCAGATGTCCCCGGTGAAGCGGTAGTCGGCCAGCCAGTCCAGCGTCTCGGCGTCGACGATCCCGCGCTCGCGCAGGAAGCCGAGCACGCCGGCGTCGAAGCGGAAGTTCTCCACCGCGTCCAGGACGCGTCCGGTGCCGGCGACGACGCCGTAGCGCCGTCCGTCCGGCAGCCGCCGGGTGAAGACCTCGAACACGCTCCGCCGCCCGGCCGTACCGCCCTTCAGCGCGGCCTGCAGCATCGTCAGCTCGTACTGGTCCGTGAAGAGCGCCGTCGAGGGGACGTCTACCGGCAGCCCAAGGTCCGCTGTGTTCATGGCGAGTGATGCTACCCCCATCTCGTCACCCTGACGATTTAACCCCGGTGTGATCTGTGTCCGCCCCGAATTCCGCGTCACCGGGGGGCCGTTTGTGCGAGTACCCCGCCCAGGTGGCAGCATGGGCTGTGTGACGGCAGCCGCACCCATCGAGATCGAGAAGACCGAGTCGGCGGAAGAGGTGTCCGCCGTACCCGAGCCCGACGTTCCCTGGGTGACGATCGTCCACAACGACCCCGTCAACCTCATGAGCTATGTGACCTACGTCTTCCAGACGTACTTCGGGTACTCCAAGGACAAGGCCACCAAGCTCATGCTCGACGTCCACCACAAGGGCAGGGCGGTCGTCTCCAGCGGAAGCCGCGAGGAGATGGAACGCGACGTACAGGCCATGCACGGCTACGGTCTGTGGGCCACCCTCCAGCAGGACCGGAAGTAGCGAACCTCCTCCATGCCAGGAACCTTCGAACCGCTCCCCGGCGGCGGCGCGGCCGTCGCGCTCGACGACGTCGAGATCTCCATCATCCGCTCCCTCGCGGTCCAGCTCCTTGAGCTGATCGGCCCGGGCCCCGCCGAGGACGCCCAGGCCGATCCGCTCGCCGAGCTGTTCGCCGAGGGACCGAGCGAGCCGCCGTCCGACCCGGTCCTCAAGCGGCTGTTCCCGGACGCCTACACCGACCCCGAGGAGCAGCCGGCGGGCACCCGGGAGGCCGAGGAGCGCGCCGCGCACTCCGCGGAGTTCCGCCGCTACACCGAGAACGACCTGCGGGCCGGCAAGCGGGAGAACGCCCTCATGGTGATCCGCTCCCTGGACGCCCTGAACCCCGCGGGCGACGGCGGAGCGGTCCTCAAGCTCTCCCCGGGGGAGTCCCAGCAGTGGCTGGGAGCGCTGAACGATCTGCGCCTGGCCATCGGCTCCCGCCTGGAGATCACCGACGAGGACGACACCGATCTGCTCTACCGGCTGCCCGACGAGGACCCGCGCAAGCCGATGGTGATGGCGTACCTGTGGCTGGGCGGCCTCCAGGAGACGCTCGTCACGACCCTTATGCCCTGATCCGCCCCCGGAAAGTGTTCGCTCAGAGGACGCTCAAATCCGGATAACGATCCTGTGAAATCGACGCCCCCGTTCGCCCCTTTCGGGTGGCCTTTGCCCCCTTCTCCTTGTGTGATGCGTCACAGGGCGCCTCTGTGATCTCTGTTGCGGCCGTGATAAATCTTCACGACCGCCCGGCGAACACCACCCATGTTCAGCCGGGTGCGCCACCGAGCCGGCAACCGCCGGCCAGGCAACAGCTCCATTTATCCGGGGGGATCGAGACCCGATCCGCGGCCGACTCAAGGCCCGGGTCGGCATGGAGAAAGGCGCACCACACATGACCTCTGAGCAGGTCGACAAGGGGACCACCCCCGAGGAGGGGTACGAGCGCGGGCTCGGCAGCCGGCAGGTCCAGATGATCGCGATCGGCGGAGCCATCGGCGTCGGTCTGTTCCTGGGAGCCGGGGCGAACATCGCCAAGGCCGGTCCCAGCCTCATCCTGATGTACGCCCTGGCGGGCCTGATCATCTTCTTCATCATGCGGGCGCTCGGCGAGCTCCTGCTCTACCGCCCCGTCTCGGGCTCGTTCGCGGAGTACTCGCGCGAGTTCCTCGGCCCGTTCTTCGGCTACTTCACCGGCTGGACGTACTGGCTGATGTGGGTCGTCACCGGCATGGCCGAGCTGACGGCCGCGGCGATCTATGTGAACTACTGGTTCCCGGCCGTCCCGCAGTGGGTGACGGCGCTGGTCTTCCTGGTGGTCCTGTTCGGCGTGAACCTGATCTCCGTGAAGCTCTTCGGCGAGCTGGAGTTCTGGTTCTCGATGGTCAAGGTCACCGCCCTGATCGGCATGATCGTGATCGGTCTCGGCGTGCTCACCTTCGGCTTCTCCTCCGCCGGTGACACCGCCGCCGTCTCCAACCTGTGGGCCTTCGACGGCTTCTTCCCCAAGGGCATCGGTTCGTCCCTGATGACCCTGCAGGGCGTGATGTTCGCCTACCTCGCCGTCGAGCTGGTCGGCGTCACCGCCGGTGAGTCGGAGGACCCGGAGAAGACCCTCCCGAAGGCGATCAACACCCTGCCCTGGCGCATCGCCCTGTTCTACGTCGGCGCCCTCACCGTCATCCTGTGCGTGGTGAAGTGGACCGAGTTCGCCGCCGGCGTCAGCCCCTTCGTGAAGGCGTTCGCGGTGATCGGCATCCCGGCCGGCGCGGGCATCGTCAACTTCGTCGTGCTCACCGCCGCCCTCTCGTCCTGCAACTCCGGCATGTACTCCACGGGCCGCATGCTGCGCACGCTGGCCGACAACGGCGAGGCGCCCCGCGCCTTCCGGAAGCTGTCCTCCACCAAGACGCCCGCGCTCGGCATCACCGTCTCCGTCGCCTTCATGGCCATCGGCGTGGTGCTGAACTACGTCGTCCCGGAGAAGGCCTTCGGCTACGTCACCTCCGTCGCCACCGCGGCCGGCATCTGGACCTGGCTGATGATCCTCGTCAGCCACGTGGTGTACCGCCGCGCCGTGGTCGCCGGCCGGCTGCCCGCCTCCGCCTTCCCGGCCCCGGGCGGCGCGAAGTGCTCGTACGTCGCCATCGCGTTCCTCCTCTTCGTCACCGGCCTGATCGCCTACGACAGCGAGTCGCGCATCTGCCTGTACGTCATGGCCGGCTGGGCCGTCGCCCTGGGCATCGGCTGGGCCGTGCTCAAGGCGCGCAACCCCGAGGTCACCCAGCGCCGCGAGCCGGAGCTCGACCGGGTCGGCTGAGCCACCCCCCGGAGCGTCCCGGCGCAGCGGAGCTCTCGTGGTGCCCCGCTGCGGTCGCCGCCCAAGGACGTCCGGCATATGGGCCGTTCCGTACCAACCCTCGGTACGGAACGGCCCTTCTGCTTATCCTGAGCCACATGCTGACCATCACCCAGGCCCTCTACGACCAGATCGTCGCGCACGCCCGCAAGGACCACCCCGACGAGGCGTGCGGCGTCATCGCGGGCCCGGCGGGCTCGGACCGCCCCGAGCGCTTCATCCCCATGCTGAACGCGGCCATGTCGCCCACCTTCTACGAGTTCGACTCGGGCGACCTGCTCAAGCTCTACCGCGAGATGGACGACCGCGACGAGGAGCCGGTGGTCATCTACCACTCCCACACCGCCACCGAGGCCCACCCCTCGCGCACCGACATCTCCTACGCCAACGAGCCCGGCGCCCACTACGTCCTCGTCTCCACCGCGGACACCGACGGTCTCGGCGAGTTCCAGTTCCGCTCCTTCCGGATCGTGGACGGCGAGGTCACGGAGGAGGAGGTCAGGGTCGTGGAGTCGTACTGAACCCGCCCCGCGTCTCGCTCACCGGACGAATTCCGTCCGGCATACGGAATCACACTCCGAGACCGGGTACGGGAATCGATACGATGAGCCCATGGTTCTTCTCGACGTGAGCGACAAGGCGCCGGGCACGCTGCTCGTGGCGCGTCTGCACGTCGACCTGTGCAGGCTGAACAGCGCCATCTGTTGATCTTCCGCTGCCGCCGTCCGACCGTGGCCGCGGCGCTCTCGCACTGCCGAAATCCCGGGGCACCCCGGGTGCGCGCGCCTGACCGAACCCACGACACCTTCCGACAGGAGCCCTGAGCCATGGCCATCGAGGTCCGCATCCCGACCATTCTCCGCACCTACACCGACGGCCAGAAGGCGGTGCAGGGCAACGGTGAGACCCTCGCCGAGCTGTTCGCCGACCTCGAGACCCGGCACGCGGGCATCCAGGCCCGCATCGTGGACGGCGAGCAGCTGCGCCGCTTCGTCAACGTCTACCTCAACGACGAGGACGTCCGCTTCCTCGACGGCATCGACACCAAGCTGACCGACGGCGACAACGTCACGATCCTGCCGGCCGTGGCCGGCGGTATGGCCTGACCGGCGATGCGTTACGACTCCCCGCTCGCCGCGGTCGGCAACACCCCCCTGGTGCGCCTGCCGCGGCTGTCGCCGTCCGAGGACGTGCGCATCTGGGCGAAGCTGGAGGACCGCAACCCCACCGGCTCCGTCAAGGACCGCCCCGCGCTGCACATGATCGAGCAGGCGGAGAAGGACGGCCGTCTCACGCCCGGCTGCACGATCCTCGAGCCCACCAGCGGCAACACCGGCATCTCGCTCGCCATGGCCGCCAAGCTCAAGGGCTACCGCATGGTCTGCGTGATGCCCGAGAACACCTCGCAGGAACGCCGCGACCTGCTCGGCATGTGGGGCGCGCAGATCATCTCCTCCCCGGCCGCGGGCGGCTCCAACACCGCCGTACGCGTCGCCAAGGAGCTGGCCGCCGAGCACCCCGACTGGGTGATGCTCTACCAGTACGGCAACCCCGACAACGCCGGCGCGCACTACGCGACGACGGGCCCGGAGATCCTCGCCGACCTGCCCTCGGTCACCCACTTCGTGGCCGGCCTCGGCACCACCGGCACCCTCATGGGCGTGGGCCGCTACCTGCGTGAACACAAGCCGGACGTCAGGATCGTCGCCGCCGAGCCGCGCTACGACGACCTGGTCTACGGCCTGCGCAACCTCGACGAGGGCTTCGTCCCCGAGCTGTACGACGCCTCCGTCCTCACCACCCGCTTCTCCGTCGGCTCCGCCGACGCGGTCACCCGCACCCGGGAACTCCTCCAGCAGGAGGGCATCTTCGCGGGCGTCTCCACCGGCGCCGCCCTGCACGCGGCGATCGGCGTCGGCAACAAGGCCCTCAAGGCGGGGGAGTCCGCCGACATCGTCTTCGTCGTGGCCGACGGCGGCTGGAAGTACCTGTCGACCGGCGTGTACACGGCGGCGACCACCGAGGAAGCGATCGAGACCCTGCAGGGCCAGCTCTGGGCTTGATCGGCGCCTGATCAGCGCCTACGCCAGGTGACGGACCTGGTCCCACAGGACCGGGTCCACCACGCCCACCCGGCGGCGGAAGTCGCCCACCGGCACCTCGCGCACCTCGTCCGTCTGCAGGAAGCTCGCCCGGCCCTGCGCGTCCCCCACCGAACCCGGCGGCAGCGGGATCACCCCGGCCCGCTCGTCGTGGTACTTCGTGCTGATCTTCGCCACCCGCACCCGGCGGCGCCGCACCGACAGCACCAGACAGGGCCGGTCCTTGCTCCGCGGCCCGTCCTCGTAGGGCACCTGGGCCCACCAGATCTCCGCCGGCCGCGGCCGCAGCGACGCGGCCGCCGCGCGCCCGGCCGCCCGCGCCCGGCGCGCCTCGCGCCGCCCCCGCCCCCAGCCGTCCACGAGCACGGCGACGAGAGCCAGCAGCGCCACCGCCGCGAGCGCCAGCCACCAGGACGTGTCCATACCGACGACGTTACCGGCGCGCCCCACGCAGCGCGCCCCCGCGGTCACACCGATCCGCCGCCCGGACGCGCCCCGAACCCACAAGTTCCATCCGAACCGGTGACAGCGCAGGTGAGTTCGCCCACAACAGCCCTTGGCGGAGGAGCGACCGGGAGTTTTGCGCCTTACGCTCGACGGACCGCACGACCCCCGTCGCCCCCCTTTCCCGGTTCCCCGCCAGCGGAGGTTTCTGCTTCATGAAGCTCACCGTCGTCGGCTGCTCGGGGTCGTTCCCGTCCGTGGATTCGGCCTGCTCGAGCTACCTCGTCGAGGCCGACGGCTTCCGGCTGCTCCTCGACATGGGCAACGGCGCCCTGGGCGAGCTGCAGCGCCACTGCGGTCTGTACGACCTCGACGCGATCTTCCTGAGCCATCTGCACGCCGATCACTGCATCGACATGCTCGGCTACTTCGTCGCGCGCTACTACCGCCACGACGGCGGTCGCTGCGAGCCCCTGCCGGTCTACGGCCCCGAGGGCACCGAGCACCGCCTGACCACGGCGTACGCCGACACCCCGTCGGCCTCGTCGATGAGCGAGGTCTTCGACTTCCACACGGTCAAGCCGTCCACCTTCGAGCTCGGCCCCTTCACCGTGCACACCGAACGCGTGGCCCACCCCGTCGAGGCGTACGGCATCCGCATCGAGCACGGCGGGAAGATCCTGACGTACTCCGGGGACACCGGCGTCACCCCCGTCCTGGACGAACTCGCCCGGGACGCCGACCTGTTCCTGTGCGAGGCCGCGTTCACGCACGGCAAGGAGTCCATCCCCGACCTGCACCTCAACGGCCGCGAGGCCGGCGAGACCGCGGCCCGCGCGGGCGCCCGCCGCCTGGTCCTCACCCACATCCCCCCGTGGACGGACCCCCAGGTCAACCTCACCGACGCCCGCGCGGTGTACTCCGGCCCGGTGGACCTGGCGGCCCCGAGGAAGTCGTACGACATCTGACCCCGCCTCCGGCGACGCGGAAGAAACGATTCCGGACACACGGAAGGCCCCCCGGAGCGCCCAGTGCTCCGGGGGGCCTTCCGTGTGTGCCGGGAGGCTACTTGGCCTCGGCCTTCTGCAGCTCGGCCAGTTCCTCGTCCGACTCGCGGCCGGGGGTCGGCAGGTTGTACTTGGTGATCGCGAAGCGGAAGACGACGTAGTAGACCACCGCGAAGCACAGGCCCACCAGGGCCAGGCCCCATGGGTTGCTGGCGATGCCCAGGTTCAGCCCGAAGTCGACCGCGCCGGCCGAGAAGCCGAAGCCGTCCTTCATGCCCAGCGCCCAGGTCAGGGCCATGGACACACCGGTCAGGACCGCGTGGATGGCGTACAGCACCGGCGCGATGAACATGAACGTGAACTCGATCGGCTCCGTGACGCCCGTGACGAACGAGGTCAGCGCGAGGGAGAACATCATGCCGCCGACGACCTTGCGCCGCTCGGGGCGGGCACAGTGCACGATGGCCAGGCAGGCCGCCGGGAGGGCGAACATCATGATCGGGAAGAAGCCGGTCATGAACTGGCCCGCATGCGGGTCACCGGCCAGGAAGCGCGCGATGTCGCCGCTCTTGCCGTGGTACTCACCGGCCTGGAACCAGGGGAAGGAGTTCAGCAGGTGGTGCATGCCGATCGGGATCAGCGCCCGGTTGGCGACACCGAAGATGCCGGCGCCGACGGCACCCGACCCCACCAGCCACTCACCGAAGCTGTGCAGACCCGTGCCGAGGACCGGCCAGATGTAGCCGAAGACGATACCGAGGAGCAGGCCCGCGAAGGCCGACAGGATCGGGACCAGGCGGCGGCCGCCGAAGAAGCCCGCCCAGTCGGGCAGCTTGGTGCGGTAGAAACGCTGGTATATCAGCGCCACCACGATGCCCATCACCACGCCACCCAGGACCTTGGCGTCCACCGGCGCGTCCACCATGACGACCTTGCCGTCGACGGCCGTCGCCACCTTGGGCAGGTTCTTGTCGGTGAACGTGCCCAGCACGTTCTTGAAGACCAGGTAGCCGACGACCGCCGCGAGGGCCGTCGAGCCGTCCGACTTCTTGGCGAAGCCGATCGCGATGCCCACGGCGAACAGCAGCGCCATGTTGTCCAGGATCGCGTTGCCGCCGGCCGCCATGAATCCGGCGATCTTGGTGACGAACGTGGGGAACGACTCCCGTCCCAGCATGTCCGGGTTGCCGAGGCGGACCAGCAGGGCCGCCGCGGGGAGCACAGCGACCGGCAGCATCAGGCTGCGGCCGATGCGCTGCAGGACCGCCATCGGCCCGGCGCCCTTCTTCTGTGCGGCGGGTGCCGCGCTCGCCGTGGTCATCAACTTCCTCCATTGGGCAAGGCGCCGCCAGGGGACAGATGAGGACGGCGGCGTCTCGTGAAATGCGCGGCGACAGAAACCGACGCATGGTCTACACCACTCAGTGGTGTAGACCTGTTGTAGCACGATGAAGGCGGCGTAAGGAACCCACGATTCCGCGACGGTGGCATCACGGCCCGTACCGGCCGCAGGTCACGACGAAAAGCCCCCGGACCACAGGGGTCCGGGGGCATCAGGGCGGCGGCCGTCAGGCCTTGGTGGTGTCCTCCACCTCCTCCTCCGGCTCCCGCCCCGGCGTCTTCAGATCGAACTTCGTGATCGCGAACCGGAACACCGCGTAATACACGACCGCGAAGCACAGACCGATCGGAATGATCGCCCACGGTTTCGTCGCCAGATTCCAGTTGATGACGTAGTCGATCAATCCCGCCGAGAAACTGAACCCGTCGTGCACGCCCAGCGCCCACGTCACCGCCATCGACACACCCGTCAGCAGCGCGTGCACCGCGTACAGCAGCGGCGCGATGAACAAGAACGAGTACTCGATCGGCTCCGTGATCCCCGTGACGAACGACGTCAGCGCCACCGACAGCATCAGCCCGCCGACCTCCTTGCGACGGTGCGGCTTCGCCGTGTGCGCGATCGCCAGCGCCGCAGCCGGCAGCGCGAACATCATGATCGGGAAGAACCCCGACGTGAACTGCCCCGCATGCGGGTCACCGGCCAGGAACATGTTGATGTCACCGTGCACCGGCTTCCCGCCCGGCGGCGTGTACGTGCCGAACTGGAACCAGATGGGCACGTTCAGGAACTGGTGCAGACCGATCACCAGCAGCGCCCGGTTCGCCACACCGAACACACCCGCGCCCCACGAACCCGCGTCCCGCAGCCACTTGCTGAAGCTCTCCAGACCGTCACCGATCGGCGGCCACACCCACAGACACAGCGCCGCGAACGCGATCGCCACGAACGCCATGATGATCGGCACCAGCCGCCGCCCGTTGAAGAAGCCCAGCCAGTCCACCAGCTTCGTGCGATGGAAACGCACCCAGAAGAACGCCGCCAGCAGACCCATCACGATCCCGCCGAACACCCCCGGATTCTGGAACGTGAACGGCGTCACCGCCCCGACGCCCCCGCCCACAGTCACCTGGCAGCCGACGTCCGGGACCTTCGTGGAACCGCCCGGGCAGCTCTCCGGGAACTGGTGCAGCACCGAGAAGTAGACGAGGAAACCCACCACCGCCGCCAACGCCGTCGAACCGTCCGACTTCTTCGCCATCCCGATCGCCACACCGATGCAGAACAGCAGCGGCAGACCGATCGAGCCGTCGAGCAGCGCACCGCCCGCGCCCTTCATCACCTTGGACACGTTCGTCCAGCCGAGCCCCTCGTCGCCGAACACATCCGGCTGACCCAGCCGGTTCAGGATGCCCGCCGCCGGCAGCACGGCGATGGGCAGCTGAAGACTGCGGCCCATCTTCTGCAGGCCCTGGAAGAAACGGTTCCAGCGTTCGCGCACGGGGCTCACCGGACGAGGTTCGGCGGCGGCGCTCTCGGCACTCATGGCGGTGTCCTTCCGGCCCCTCACGGCGGGGGCGGTTTGGCGACCGTCCGTCAGCTGGTGTAGACCAGTCGCGTACGGCTCGGTTCCGCTGTCGTGATCGCCATCATTCGGTACGGACGACATGACCGCTCGCGAAGTTGGGCCAACTGTGGGTTACTGCGATATAGCGGTTCGGATCAGGTAGTTCAGGGAGACGGAACATGGCCAGCAAGGCAGAGAAGATCGTCGCCGGGCTCGGCGGCATCGACAACATCGACGAGATCGAAGGCTGCATCACCCGCCTCCGTACCGAGGTGCACGACGCCTCGAAGATCGACGAAGCCGCCCTGAAGGCCGCCGGCGCCCACGGCGTCGTCAAGATGGGCACCGCCATCCAGGTCGTCATCGGCACCGACGCCGACCCGATCGCCGCGGAGATCGAAGACATGATGTGACCGAAGCCGGTCACCCATCGAGGGGCTCCTCCCCACACGGGGGGAGCCCCTCGCGCCGCTCCGGATAGGCTCAACGCCATGTCTCGCATCGACGGCCGCACCCCCGAACAACTCCGCCCCGTCACCATCGAACGGGCCTGGAGCAAGCACGCCGAAGGCTCCGTCCTGGTCTCCTTCGGCGACACCAAGGTCCTGTGCACCGCCTCCGTCACCGAAGGCGTCCCCCGCTGGCGCAAGGGCAGCGGCGAGGGCTGGGTCACCGCCGAGTACGCCATGCTGCCCCGCGCCACCAACACCCGCGGCGACCGCGAGTCCGTCAAGGGCCGCATCGGCGGCCGCACCCACGAGATCAGCCGCCTCATCGGCCGCTCCCTGCGCTCCGTCATCGACTACAAGGCCCTCGGCGAGAACACCATCGTCCTCGACTGCGACGTCCTCCAAGCCGACGGCGGCACCCGTACCGCCGCCATCACCGGCGCCTTCGTCGCACTGGCCGACGCCATCGGCTGGGCCCAGGGCAAGAAACTCGTCAAGCCCGGCCGCCAGCCCCTCACCGGCACCGTCAGCGCCGTCTCCGTCGGCATCATCGGCGGTGTCCCCATGCTCGACCTCGCCTACGAAGAGGACGTGCGCGCCGACACCGACATGAACGTCGTCTGCACCGGCGACGGCCGCTTCGTCGAAGTCCAGGGCACCGCCGAAGCAGAGCCGTTCGCCCGCGACGAACTCGACGCCCTCCTCGACCTTGCCGTCGCCGGCTGCACCGAACTCGCCGCACTCCAGCGCGCCGCGCTCGACATCACCGTCGAAAAGTAAAAGACGCGCCAAGAAAGGCGGGCGGCCCGGGCAACCGAGCCGCCCGCCATCGCGTCAGAACGGATACCGACACGCAAGCACGTACGGGGGCCGGGGAGGCCACCAGGGGAGGGACACCGCACATGGCCGCGAGCCGAGGCCGCCGCATCACCACGACCATCGCCGGGGCCATCGCCGCCGTCGCCCTCACCGCCGGCCTCACCACCGGGTGCGACGCCGTCGGCAAGGCCCTCGACTGCGTCCAGACCGCCGACTCCATCGCCGACAGCGTCACCGACCTCCAACAGGCCGTCGAGAACGCCGCGAACGACCCCACACAGACCGACCAGGCCCTCGCCGCCATCGACAAGAACCTCGACCAGATCGGCGACCGCACCGACAACACCGACCTCAACAAGGCCGTCGACGACCTCCGCAAAGCCGTCGACAACGTCCGAGCCGCCGTGAAGAACGGCGACAACACCCCCGACCTCACCCCCGTCACCGACGCGGCAGGCGAACTCACCAAGGTGTGCACACCGTGAGAGCGCGTCGGCGGAGACGGCCGGGATACTGAACGGCATGACCCGCTTGATCCTCGCCACCCGCAACGCCGGAAAGATCACCGAGCTGCAGGCCATCCTCACCGAAGCCGGGCTGCCCCACGAGCTCGTCGGCGCGGACGCCTACCCCGACATCCCCGACGTCAAGGAAACCGGCGTCACCTTCGCCGAGAACGCCCTGCTCAAGGCCCACGCCCTCGCCCAGGCCACCGGCCTGCCGGCCGTCGCCGACGACTCCGGCCTCTGCGTCGACGTCATGAACGGCGCCCCCGGCATCTTCTCCGCCCGCTGGGCCGGCCGCCACGGCGACGACCAGGCCAACCTCCACCTCCTCCTCGCCCAGCTCTCCGACATCGCCGACGGACACCGCGGAGCCCACTTCGCCTGCGCGGCGGCGCTCGCACTGCCCGACGGCACGGAGCGGGTCGTCGAGGGCCAACTGCGGGGCGTACTGCGCCGACACCCCGCCGGCACGGGCGGCTTCGGCTACGACCCGATCCTCCAGCCGGACGGCGAGACCCGCACCTGCGCGGAACTGACGGCCGCCGAGAAGAACGCGATCAGCCACCGGGGGAAGGCGTTCAGGGCGCTGGTGCCGGTGGTGCGGGAGCTGTTGGGCTGAATGACGAAGGGGCCGCCCGAGTGGGCGGCCCCTCACGGGGGTGCGGCCGATGGGAGTCGAACCCACATGGGCAAATGCCCCGAGGCACCTAAAACCTCTGCTTATACCATTCAGCAACGGCCGCGCGTGGCGCCCATGCTACCGGGGGTGCGCACCGTTTCGTTTTCCGCCTCGGCACCGGGTGCCGGCCTCATCGTGGCCGTGGATCAGGGAGCGTCTCGCCGACCCCGCCGGGGCCGCGACGCTTGCACGGTGCCTCCCTGCGGGCGGGCCAGGCCCTGGTCGTACGCGAAGATCACCGCCTGGATGCGGTCGCGGGCGCCGATCTTGGACAGGACACGGCCGACGTGGGTTTTCACCGTGGACTCCGCGAGGACGAAACGACCGGCGATCTCGCCGTTGCTCCAGCCCTTGCCGATCGCGACGAGGATCTCGCGCTCGCGGTCGGTGAGGGAGGCCAGGCGCGGGTCCTGGGCGGAGTCCTCGCCGGCGGGTGGGACGAGGCGGGCGAACTCCTGCAGCAGGCGCCGGGTGAGGGCGGGGGCGATCACGGCGTCTCCCGAGGCCACCGCGCGGATGCCCGCGAGGAGTTCCTCGGGACGGGCGTCCTTGAGGAGGAAGCCGCTGGCCCCGGATCGCAGCGCCGCGTACACGTACTCGTCGATGTCGAAGGTGGTCAGGACGAGGACGCGGGAGCGGTCGCCGGCGGCGACGATCCGGCGGGTGGCCTCGATGCCGTCCATGCCGGGCATGCGTACGTCCATGAGGACGACGTCGGGCCGCAGTTCGGCGGCCTTGCGCACCGCTTCCGCCCCGTGCGCGGCCTCGCCGATCACCTCCGTCTCCGGCACCGAGTCCAGGAGCATCCGGAAGCCGTACCGCTGCAGCGGCTGGTCGTCCACGATGAGCACGGTGGTCACCGGGCACCGTCCCGGGGCGTGAGGTCGAGGTCGGCCCGTACAGCCCAGCCGGCGCCCGCGGGACTCGCGCTGACCTGCCCTCCGTACAGCGCCGCTCGCTCTCGCATGCCCACCAGGCCGTGTCCTTCCTCGTTCGCCGCGCGGGGACGGCCGGCCGGGGCGGGCGGGCCGGAGTCCTGGACGGTGATGGTCAGCCGTGCGTCCTCCACGACGATCGCCAGGTTCGCACGGGCGCCGGCGCCGGCGTGTTTCAGGGCGTTCGTCAGGGCCTCCTGCACGATGCGGTACACCGTCAGCTGCACCCCGCTGTCGAGGGCGTCGATATCTCCGGCCGTACGGTAGACGACCTCCAGGCCGGCGGCGCGCACTGCCTCGCACAACGCGTCGATGTCACTGAGAGCGGGTTGCGGGCTCAGCTCGGGCCGGGCCGCCGATCCGTCCGCCTCGCGCAGTACGCCCAGCACCCGGCGCAGTTCGCTCAGGGCCTGACGGCCGGTGTCGCCGATGAGGCGCAGCGCCTCCTTGCCCCGTTCCGGAGCGGCGCCGGTGGCATAGGCTCCCGCGTCGGCGAGGGTGATGATGACGGACAGGTTGTGGCCGACGATGTCGTGCATCTCCCGGGCCACGCGGGCCCGTTCGGAGGCGACGGCGAGCCTGTCGCGCTGGTCGCGTTCGATCTCCAGCCGCGTCGCACGGTCGCGCAGCCCGGCCAGCTGGGCCCGCCGGATACGGATCACCAAGGCGAGCGCCACCGCCGCGGTGGCCGTGCTGAGCAGGAAGAACAGTGCGTCCCACACCGACATCGCCACCGACACCCGGGCCGCGACCAGACTCAGCGCACCCGCTGCGACGGCGCACGCCCACGGCAGCTGCCGCAGCCGCCCGTGCAGGGCGAGGCTGTACAGGGCGACGAAGAGGGCGACATCCGCACGCAGCAGCGCGCCGAGGGACCACTGCAGGACGAACACGGCCGTGACGGCGCCGAAGGCCGCGGCGGGCGCGCGGCGCCGCCACAGCAGCGGCACCACCAGCCCGGCCTGCAGCGCCGGCATGCCCGCCACGGGCAGCCGGGTGAACGCCAGGCGGAAGCGGTGCGGGCCGTCGCCGTCGCCGTCCCCGCCGATCACGCCGACCGCGTGCAGCAGGTCGGGCAGGCAGAACAGCAGGAAGACCACGACCACCACCGCCGTGTCCAGGACCCACGGACGGGCCCGGTCGGCATGCCGGAGCCGCTGGCCGGCCCGGCCCAGCCGGGCGACCAGCGGTCCCAACCCGCTGAGCTCTTCGGTGGTCATGGTGGGCACCGGACCATGATGCGGGCCGCTGCCGCTCAGACGTCGCTGCGCAGCAGCCGGTACGCCGCTCCGGCCAGCGCGAGCGCCGTCCAGCCGAGGAAGACCAGCAGCCCCTCGCCCGGTGACAGGGTGGTCGCGTCGTGGGTCAGGGCGAAGACCGACTCTCCCGCGTTGCTCGGGAGGTAGGGGGAGATGTCACCTTGCCAGGAGCTCGGCAGCAGGGACACCAGCCCCGGCACGAGCATGAGGGCGGCCACCAGCACCGAGATGCCGCCGGCCACCGACCGCAGCAGCGCGCCCAGGGCGGTGCCGATCACGCCGACCAGGCCCAGGTAGAGCCCGGCGCCGAGCAGGCTGCGGACGACGCCGGCGTGGCCGAAGCCCATGGCCGCGGGGGTGCCGGAGACGATACGGCTGCCGACCAGGAAGGCGACGAACGCGCCGACGGTCGCGACCACCAGCGCGACCAGGCCGTACACCGCCGCCTTGGACCAGAGCACGGGCAGCCGGCGCGGCACCGCGGCCAGGGTCGAGCGGATCATGCCGGTGGAGTACTCGCCGGCCGTGACCAGTACGCCGAGCACACCGAGGGCGAGCTGGGCGAAGTTCGTGCCGAACAGGGACAGGCTCGCGGCCGTCGCGGTGGCGAAGTCGCGGTCCATGGGCCGGCCGGAGCCGAGGCTGGACTTGTAGTGGCTCGCGGCGATGACGCCGAAGGCCACGAGGAACAGCAGGCCCAGGCCGAGGGTGATCCAGGTGGAGCGCAGGGACCAGAGCTTGGACCACTCGGAGGACAGCACGCGCCGTCCGGTCACCCGGTACACGGGCCGGGCGGGAGCCGCCGGGGCGGTCTCGGGGGTTTCGGGGGTTGCCGTGAGGGTGCTCATGCAGCGCTCCCGGAGGTCTCGGTGCCGGTGGTGGTGCCGTGGTACTCGACGGCGTCACGGGTCAGTTCCATGAACGCCGCCTCCAGCGACACCGCCTTCGTGGCCAGCTCGAACAGGGGGATGGCGTGCTCGGCGGCCTTCAGGCCGATCTCGCGGGCGGACATTCCGGTGACCTGCAGTTCCTCGGAGCCGATGCGACCGGTGATCTCCACACCCGGTCCGGCCAGCACGTCCCGCAGCCGCGCGGGGTCGTCGGTCGCGACGCGTACGGTGTCGCCGCCGGCTTCGCGGACCAGGTCCTGCACGGTCGTGTCGGCCAGCAGCCGTCCCCGCCCGACGATGATCAGGTGATCGGCCACGAGTGCCACCTCGCTCATCAGATGCGAGGAGACGAAGACCGTGCGCCCCTCGGCCGCGAGGGCGGTGAGCAGGTTGCGGATCCAGAGGACGCCCTCGGGGTCCAGGCCGTTGACGGGCTCGTCGAGCATCACCGTCCGCGGGTCGCCGAGCAGGGCGGCGGCGATGCCGAGCCGCTGGCCCATGCCGAGGGAGAAGGCGCCGGCCCGCTTGTCCGCGACGCTGCCGAGACCGGCGAGTTCGACGACCTCGTCGACCCGGCGGCGCGGAATGCCGTGGGTCAGCGCGAGCGCCCGGAGGTGGTTGCGGGCCGAGCGGCCCGGGTGGACCGACTTCGCCTCCAGCAGCGCCCCGACCTCCTGGAGCGGCGCCCGGTGGCGGGCGTAGCGCTGTCCGTTCACCGTGACGGAGCCGTCGGTCGGCGCGTCCAGTCCGACGATCATGCGCATCGTCGTGGACTTGCCCGCACCGTTGGGTCCCAGGAAGCCGGTGACCGTGCCCGGCTTCACGGTGAAGTCCAGAGCGTCGACGGCTGTTTTCTCCCCGTACTTCTTGGTGAGCTGCTGTGCCTCGATCATTCGCGTTCTCTCTCTCGGACTCCGGCGCCCGAAGAACGCCTGACGCCTCCCCTCACGGTAGGTCGGTGATCTGCCCGATCCGGTGATACCGGGGGCTGAACAGTGGCGGGCGGCTGGTACCGCGGTACTACGACAGCGACGCCCCGCCGGGAACATCCACCCGGGCGGGGCGCTGCGCTGCTGAGGCGTTCCTCAGATGCCGAGGTCCTTGATGATCTTGGCTACGTGGCCCGTCGCCTTCACGTTGTACAGGGCGCGTTCGACCTTGCCGTCCTCGTCGACGACGACCGTCGAGCGGATGACGCCGACGACCGTCTTGCCGTAGAGCTTCTTCTCGCCGAAGGCGCCGTACGCCTGAAGGACCTTCTTGTCGGGGTCGGCGAGGAGGGTCACCTTCAGGGACTCCTGCTCGCGGAACTTCGCCAGCTTCTCCGGCTTGTCGGGGGAGATGCCGATCACGTCGTAGCCCGCGCCGGCCAGCAGCGACAGATTGTCCGTGAAGTCGCACGCCTGCTTCGTGCAGCCCGGCGTCAGCGCGGCGGGGTAGAAGTAGACGATGGTCTTGCGGCCCTTGTGGTCCGCCAGGGACACCTCGTTGCCGTCGGCGTCGGGCAGGGTGAAGGCGGGGGCCACGTCCCCCGGCTGGAGTCGCTCGCTCATCGGACTAGCGTAACCGGGGGTCCTGACAGTGCGGCGGGACCAGGAACTGACAGACTGTCCAGAACAGCATCCTCTTACTTCGGAGGCCGTACGGTGGCGGACACGTCGGACACGAGAACCCCGGCGCAGATCGAGGCGGACATCAGGCACCGTCGTCAGGTGCTGGCCGCGACGCTGGACGAGATCGGGGTGCGGGTGCACCCGAAGACGATCGTCGGGGACGCGAAGGCCAAGGTCGTCGCCAACCTCGACCACACGGTGGGCCGGGCATATGTCCAGGTCAACCGGGTGGTCACGGAGGTGAAGGCGCAGTTCACGGACGAGGAGGGAGCGCCCCGGCTGGAGCGCGTGGTGCCCGTCGCCCTGGCCGTGGTCGGCATCGTCGGTCTGCTCACGCTGAGCACCCGGCGCCGCAGGGGCTGACCCACCCACCCGCGTAGGCATCCGGTTCAGGCAGGTAGGTTCAGTGGCGTGAGCGCCAACAGAAACGACAGCACCCACGACGACAAGCTGCCCATCCGCATGCTGCACGACCGCGTCCTCGTGCGGCAGGACACCAGCGAGGGCGAGCGGCGTTCCGGCGGCGGCATCCTGATCCCGGCCACGGCGGCGGTCGGCCGCCGGCTGGCCTGGGCGGAGGTCGTCGCGGTGGGGCAGAACGTGCGGACCGTGGAGCCGGGCGACCGGGTCCTGTACGACCCGGAGGACCGGGCGGAGGTCGAGGTGCGCGGCATCGCGTACGTGCTGATGCGCGAGCGCGATCTGCACGCGGTGGCCGCCGACCGGTTCGAGGGCTCGGAGGACTCCACGGGTCTGTATCTGTGACCTGACGGTCCTGAAGGGGCTGGTGACCATGGTCACCAGCCCCTTTGTGCCGCCCTTTGCTACCTTCGAAGGAGACCGCCCGACGAGACGCGCCGTACCGGGCTCATCGCAAAGACGACGCACCCCCGTTCAGAAGTGATCTTCCGGAGGTGCTGTCATGGCCTGGGTTCTGCTTGTCGTCGCCGGTCTGCTCGAGGTCGGCTGGTCGGTCGGGATGAAGTACACCGAGGGCTTCACCCGGCTGTGGCCGAGCGTGTTCACTGGTGCCGGCATCGTCGCGAGCATGGTGCTGCTGTCGTACGCCGCGCGTTCCCTGCCCATCGGTACGGCCTACGGCGTGTGGGTGGGCATCGGTGCGGCCGGTGCGGCGGTGCTCGGCATGGTGGTGCTCGGTGAGCCGGCCACCGCCGCCCGGATCTTCTTCATCTGTCTGCTGCTCGTCGCCGTCGTGGGGCTGAAGGCGACGTCCGGCCACTGAACGGGCCGGCGCGCCCCGGCTAGGGGAACGTGCCGCCGTTGGTCGTCCCGGTGTCCGTGCCGCCCCCGCCGTCGGTGCCCCCGCCGGTGGCGGTTCCCCCGCCGCCTGTGGTGTCGCCCGTGGTGCCCTGGCCGCCGGTGGTGCCTCCGCTGCCGGTGGTGCCGGTGCCGCCGGTGGTCGGCGTTCCGCCCGTCGTGCCGCCGGTGGTGCCGGTGCCGCCCGTGGTCGGGGTGCCGCCGGTCGTGCCGCCGTTGGTGCCCGTCCCGCCGGTGGTCGGGGTGCCGCCGGTCTGGCCCTGCGTCTGCCCCTGGAGCTGACCCTGGGTGCCCTGGCCGCCGGTCGTGCCGGTGTCGCCGCCTCCGCCGCCGTCGGTGCCGCCGACCGTGCCGGTCTGGTCCTGGCCGGGGTCGCTGGGCGGGGCCTGCGGGGTGTCCGCGCCGTCCTGCAGTTCCAGGTCGAAGTCGCTGACGGGCGTGTCCTTCAGCGCGTCCTTGGTGTACTGCGCCCAGATCTCGGTGGGCGCGCCGCCGCCGTTGATGCGGTCGAGGCCCAGCGCGCCGTACAGCGGCTTGTGCGCGGCGGTGTCCGGGTCCTGTCCCATCACCGACACGACGGTGGCGAGATCAGGGGTGTATCCGGCGAACCAGGCGGCGGTGTCCTTCTCGGCGGTGCCGGTCTTGCCCGCGGCGGGGCGGTCGGCGGCCTGCGCGGCGGTCGCGGTGCCGTTGTCGACGACGCTCTGCAGGATCGCCGTGGTGGTGTCGGCGGCCTCGCGGCTGACGGCCTGGCGGGTCTGCCGCGAGGGCAGCGGGACGGTCTCGCCGTCCTTGGTGATCTTGTCGATCAGGGTGTACGTGCCGTGCTTGCCGTGGTTGGCGAGCGTGGCGTAGGCCTCGGCCATGTCCAGCACGCTGGCGTTGGCCACGCCGAGTGCGATCGACGGTGAGGCGTAGAGCTCCTTGGTGTCCGTGGGCAGGCCGAGGTCGATCGCCGTCTGCTTGACCTTGGCGGGGCCGGCGTCGACGGCCATCTGCGCGTACACGGCGTTGACGGACTTGTCGGTGGCCTCGCGGACGGTGATGGGGCCGTAGGAGCGCTGGTCCTCGTTCTCGGGGGCGTAGCCGTCGCCGTCCCAGCCCTGGACGGGCCGCTTGTTGGTGCCGTCGTAGATGGTGTTCGGGGTGATGGGGCGGCCGTCCTGGGTGGTGGCGCCGTTCTCCACGGCCGAGGTGAACACGAACGGCTTGAAGGTGGAGCCGACCTGGAAGTCCCCGCGGGTGGCGCCGTTGGTGAACTGCTTGACGTAGTCGATGCCGCCGTACATGGCGACGACCTTGCCGGTCTTCGGGTCGACGGAGGCGCCGCCGGCCCGGACGTACCGGTCGGCCTTGTTGTTCTTCTTGTCGAGCTTGCTGATCAGTTTGTCGTTGACGGCTTCGACGAAGGCGTCCTGCTTGTCCTTCTGCAGGGTGGTGGTGATGCGGTAGCCGCCGCGCTCCAGGTCGTCGGGGTCGAGGATCTTGTTGTCGCGCAGGTAGTCCTTGATGGCGTCGACGATGTAGCCGCGCTGGCCGGACATGCTGGTGGGGGCGGTGGCCTGCTTCGGCGCGGGGAACTTCATCCCGGTCCGCTCGGCCTGGGGCAGCCAGCCCTTCTTGACCATGCCGTCCAGGACGTAGTTCCAGCGGGCCTCGGCGGCCCGGCGGTTCTCCGGGTGGGCGACGACGTCGTACTCGCTGGGGGCGTTGAGCAGGGAGGCGAGGTAGGCGCCCTGGGCGGCGTCCAGGTCGACGGCGTCGACGCCGTAGTAGGCGCGGGCGGCGGCCTGGATGCCGTAGGCGTTGCGGCCGAAGAAGCTGGTGTTGAGGTAGCCCTCGAGGATGCGGTCCTTGCTCGTCTCGCGGTCGAGCTTGATCGCGATGAAGAACTCCTTCACCTTGCGGGTGACGGTCTGTTCCTGGCCCAGGTAGTAGTTCTTCACGTACTGCTGGGTGATCGTGGAGCCGGACTGCTTGCCCTTGCCGGTGGCGGTGTTCCAGGCGGCGCGGACCATGGCCTTGGGGTCGACGGCCGACTCGGTGTAGAAGTCGCGGTCCTCGGCGGCGAGCACGGAGTGCTGTGCGGCCTTGGAGACCTGGGCGAGGGAGACGCTCTCCCGGTTGACGTCGCCGTCGCGGGCGATCTCGCTGCCGTCGGCGTACAGGTACACGTTGGCCTGCTTCGTCGCGACCGCGTTCGCCGAGGGGATCTTCACCATGGAGTACCCGAGGAAGAAGGCCCCGGCCACGAGCAGCACACCGATGACGAAGGTGCCGAGCAGCATCCGCCAGGTCGGGAACAGCCGTCGCCATCCGGTACGGCGGGGCCGCTTGCCCTTCTTGCCGCCGTCGCCGGAGCCTCCTCCGCCGCCGGTCCCCCCGTCGCCGCCGGTCCCGCCTGCCCCTCCGGCGCCGGTGGCCTGCATGGCCGCGGTGGCCGCAGCGGGGCCGGTGGCTCCGGCGGCGGCTCGCGTGGACGCGGGGGAGTGCGGGGCCCCGCCGGTTCCGGCCGCGTGCGCGGTGGCGCCGGCCTGGGCTGCCGCGGCGGCCGGGGCGGTGAACTGGGTGGTTGCGGTGCTGGGTGCGCTGCGGGCACCGCGGGTGGTTGCGGCTCCACGGGCGGAACCGGTGGCGCGCGGGGAGGACATGGCGCCCGCAGCGCTCGCGGGCGGTACGCCGCCGGCCGCACTCGCGGGCGGTACGGCCTCTGCTGCGCCCGGGGACGATACGGCGGCGCCTGCGGCGCTTCCAGCCGACACGGCGCCTGCGCCCCGCGACGCGGACCGCGTGGCCCGGGGGTGACGGCCTGCGCCGCCGGTCGCCTTGCCTGCGGCCTGCGTGTCGCCGGTGGCCGGTCCCGCCGTGGCGGACTCGGCTGCCGGAGTCTGTGCGCCGCCCGGGGCACGCGTCCCCTTGGGCTGCCGCCCGGTGCCGACGGCGCGGAGGACCTGGGTGGTGTCGGAGTCGCCGTCGGGTGCGGGCGCGGTGTCCCGCCCGGCCTTGGCTGCCCTGGCGGCCCGCGCGCCGGAGACCGGTCCGACTGCGGTGCTCTTGCTGGAGCCCCCGACTTCGTGGGCCTGTCCGGCCTCGGTGCCCTGCGCGGTACGTGCGCCCTCGGCGCCCTGTCCGGCTCCGGTGCCCTCGGCGGTCCGCGCGGCGTCGGCGGCCTGCCCGGCCCCGGAGCCTCCGACCGCCTTGGCAGCCCGCCCAACCCCGGCGCCTCCGGCGCCCTTGGCGGCCTGCCCAGCGCCGTCGGCCCGCCCGGCCGCGTCGGCCTGCGTGCCGGGGGCCCGTCCGGCCCCGCCGTCGGCGTCCCGCCCGGCCCCCGCGGTCCCGTCGGCCGGGTCGGCCCCCGCCGCCCTCGCGGCCGCCGCCGCACGCGCGGCCCTGGCGGCTCGGGCGGCCTTGGGGTCGGCGCCCGGCCCGGGCTCCTGCTTCGCCGAGCCCGGGTTCGGCTGCTGCGGCTCGTCGCTCATCTCGTGCACGGACTCCTGTTTCGCGTCGTACGTTCTCGTACGGCCTACTACGCCTGCCGGCGCTCACATGCGCCGTCAGCGCCCACTTACGCCGCCGGCGCCCCCATTGAAGACTCTCGCAGCGGGCGTTCCGTTCCCGGGGGCCCCGCCCCGCTCCGCCTCCGGCCGGAAAACGCGTGGCGGACCGCGGCGGACACGCACTAGGCTCCTGCGCTTCGGTGCCGGGACGAGCCGGGAGGTCGTCGGCGTGGGAGCGGGGCGGTTGTACACGGCCGTCGCGGTGGGCGGTTTCAGACGGTACGCGACGTATCGGGCGGCCACGGTCGCCGGAGTGTTCACGAACACCGTCTTCGGGTTGATCTTGGTATACACCTACTTGGCCCTGTGGGACGAAAAACCACACCTCGGCGGCTACGACCAGGCCCAGGCGACGACGTATGTGTGGCTCGGTCAGGCGCTGTTGTCCACCCTCGCGCTCGGCGGCGGGGGTGTCGAGGACGAGCTGATGGAGCGTATCCGCACCGGCGACATCGCCATCGACCTGTACCGCCCGGCCGACCTGCAGCTGTGGTGGCTGGCCGCCGATCTGGGCCGGGCCTGTTTCCAGCTGCTCGGCCGCGGCGTGATTCCTTTCACCTTCGGCGCGCTGTTCTTCCCGGTGGCCCTGCCCACGCACGCCGCGACCTGGGTCGCCTTCCTCGTCGCCGTCGCGCTGGCGATGGTGGTCGGCTTCGGCATCCGCTACCTGATCGCGCTCACCGCGTTCTGGCTGCTGGACGGCACCGGCGTGCTGCAGATGCTGATGATCACCGGCACCTTCTGCTCCGGCATGATGCTGCCGCTGAACCTGTTCCCGGGCGCGCTCGGCGACGTCATGCGCGCACTGCCGTGGTCGTCGCTGCTCCAGGCCCCGGCCGACGTGCTGCTGGGACACGCCGACCCGTGGCCGACGTACGCCTTCCAGGCCGGCTGGGCCGTGGCGCTGCTCGCGGCCGGACGGGTCGTGCAGTCGGTGGCGACCCGCAGGGTGGTGGTCCAAGGTGGCTGAGACGGGCCGTGTGAGAGCGGCGGCGCGGGCGTACCGGCTGGTCGCCGCGATGTGGATCCGCTCCACTCTCGCCTACCGCACCTCCTTCGCGCTGACCACGCTCGGCAACTTCGCGCTGACCGGCTTGGACTTCGTCGCGATCCTGCTGATGTTCTCCCGCGTCGACGCCCTCGGCGGCTACTCGCTCACTCAGGTCGCCTTCCTCTACGGCGCCTCCTCCGTCGCCTTCGGCGGGGCCGACCTCGCGATCGGCTCGATGGACCGGCTCGGCCGGCGCGTGCGCGACGGCACCCTCGACATCCTGTTGGTGCGTCCCGCGCCGGTGCTGGCGCAGATCGCCGCCGACCGCTTCGGCCTG
This sequence comes from Streptomyces sp. NPDC014006, assembly GCF_043088925.1. NCBI lineage: Bacteria > Bacillati > Actinomycetota > Actinomycetes > Kitasatosporales > Streptomycetaceae > Streptomyces > Streptomyces sp. NPDC014006. Next base: position 134,808 of record NZ_JBICAJ010000001.1, read on the forward strand.
CGCCGGCTGGGCCGGGTCACCCAGGGCGCGTTGGTGCTGGGCTGGGCGCTGCTGCGGCTGGACATCGACTGGACACCGTCGCGGCTGGTGCTGATGCCGGTGATGCTGCTCAGCGGCTGGGTGATCTTCTGCGCGGTGTTCGTGGCGGGCGCGGCCTTCCAGTTCGTGGCGCAGGACGCCTCGGAGGTGCAGAACGCCTTCACCTACGGCGGGACGACGCTGTTGCAGTATCCGCCGACGGTGTTCGGCACGGAGCTGGTGCGCGGGGTGGTGTTCGTGCTGCCGCTGGCGTTCGTGAACTGGGTGCCGGCGGCGTACGTCCTCGGGCTGCCGATGCCGCTGGACCTGCCCCGCTGGGTGGCGTTCGCGCCGCCGCTGGTCGCGGTGGCGTGCTGCGCCCTGGCCGCGGCCGCCTGGCGGGCGGGGCTGCGGGCCTACCGGAGCACGGGGAGCTGAGGGGTGTGGCGGAGCACGGGGAGCTTACGGGCGTACCGGAGCACGCGGAGGCGGCCGTCGTGGCGGAGCGCAGGGAGTGGAGTGGGGCATGACCGATCCGTTCATCGAGGTCGACCGGGTGGAGAAGGTCTTCGACGTCCGCCGCAGGACCGGGTTCCTGCGGCGGGAGCGGCGGCAGGTGCGGGCCGTCGACGCGCTGTCCTTCACCGTCGCGCGCGGCGAGATGGTCGGCTACATCGGCCCGAACGGCGCCGGGAAGTCGACCACGATCAAGATGCTGACCGGCATCCTCACCCCGAGCGGGGGCCGGCTGCGCGTCGCCGGCATCGACCCCTCCCGCGAACGCACCCGGCTCGCGCACCGCATCGGCGTGGTGTTCGGGCAGCGCACGACGCTGTGGTGGGACCTGCCGCTCATCGACTCCTACCGGCTGGTGCACCGCATGTACCGGGTGCCGGACGCCCGTTACCGGGAGAACCTCGAACGCTGCGTCGAACTGCTCGAGCTGGGTGAGCTGCTGGACGTGCCGGTCCGCCAGCTGTCACTGGGCCAGCGGATGCGCGGCGACATCGCGGCGGCGCTGCTGCACGACCCCGAGGTGCTGTACCTGGACGAGCCGACGATCGGCCTGGACGTCGTGTCGAAGGCGAAGGTCCGCGCCTTCCTGCGGGACCTGAACGCCGAACGCGGCACGACGGTCCTGCTGACCACGCACGACTTGCAGGACATCGAGCAACTGTGCTCCCGGGTCATGGTCATCGACCACGGCCGTCTGATGTACGACGGCCCGCTCGCCGGACTGCACGAGGCGGGCGAGAGCGAGCGCACGCTCGTGATCGACCTGGAACGCGAACTCCCGCCGATCGACGCGCCCGCCCCCGCCCGGGTGGTACGGGTCGAGGGCCCGCGCCAGTGGCTGGCGTTCCCGGCGTCGGAGTCGGCGGCGCCGCTGGTGGCCCGGCTCGCGACGCGGTACCCGCTGGTGGATCTGTCGGTGCGCGAGCCGGACATCGAGGCCGTGATCGCGCGGATGTACGCGGAGCAGCCGTCCCGTCCCGCCGGGCAGCCGCCCCGTCCGGCCGAGGAGTCGGTTTCGTAGCCGCCGACCGGTGGTTCTCGTAGGCTGCTGGCATGACCGACGACGCAGTCCCGGACCTTCGCGCGTCCGATGCCGATCGCGAGCGGGTCGCCGAGATCCTGCGGGACGCCCTCGCCGAAGGGCGCCTGGACATGGCCGAGTTCGAAGAACGGCTCGACGCGACGTACCAGGCGCGCACCTACGGCCAACTGGCCCCGATCACCCGTGACCTGCCGGCCGCGGGCGCGCCGGCCCCGGCGGTCTCCCTGATCAAGGAGCCGCAGGAGAGCGGGGGTTGGCGGGACCGGATCGTCGGCGGCGACGGCTCCTCGCAGTGGGCCGTGGCCGTCATGTCCGGTTTTCAGCGCAAGGGCCGCTGGACGGTGCCGCGCCGCATGGACTGCGTGGCCTTCTGGGGCGGCGGCGAACTGGACCTGCGTGACGCTGTGTTCGCGGACCGCGAGGTCGTGATCAACTGCGTGGCGATCATGGGCGGTGTGAACATCGTCGTACCGCCCGGCGTCGAGGTCGTCGTCCGCGGCATCGGCGTCATGGGCGGCTTCGACCAGACGGAGGCCGACGTCGTGGGCGACCCCGGCGGCCCCCGCGTGATCGTCACCGGCTTCGCCTTCTGGGGCGGAGTCGGCGTCGAACGCAAGCTGCCCCGCGCGGAGCGGCTGCGCCTGAAGGAGGAGCGCCGCCGCGAGAAGCTGGACCGCGGGAAGACGCTCCGCGAGATCCAGTCGGGCTTCCACGAGGACGTCCGCGAGGCCCACCGCCGCCTGCGCGACGACCACCGCGACCTGCACCGCCGGCGCCGGGAGGAACGGCGGGAGGAGCGCCGGGAGGACCGGGAGCGCAGGAGGCACGGGGACTACTAGGCGTCCGGCCGGGCTCGGGCGCCGACGGGACCGAGGCGCCTCGTGGTCAGGCCGCAGCCCGCCGCACCGCGGCGGCCCCGCCCGTCAGCTCCCGCAGGTCGAACACCTCCGCCATGCGCCGGTACCCCCGGTCGCTGGGATGCAGGTGGTCCCCGCAGTCGTACTCCGCCCGCAGTCGCCGCGGGTCGTACGGATCACGCAGCGCCTTGTCGAAGTCGACCACCGCGTCGAACACCCGGCCCGCGCGGATCTGCGCGTTGACCTGCCGGCGTGCGGTCTCGCGCTCCTCGGTGTCCCAGGCGTGCCCGCCGAACGGCGTCAGCGTCGCCCCGATCACCTTCAGCCCGTGCGCGTGGGCCTGCCGCACCAGGGCGCGCAGCCCCTCGACGATGCGCTCGGGGGCGGCGGGCGTACGCGGGCGCAGGATGTCGTTGACGCCGAGGTCGATGACGACGGCCTTCACGTCGGGGCGGCCGAGCACGTCCCGCCCGAACCGGTGCAGGGCGCTGGGGTTGTCCGTGGACAGGCCGTCCCCGTCGACCAGCACGCGGTTGCCGCTGATACCGGCGTTGACCACCGCGTAGCGCGGCACGTCCCGGCCGTCGAGCAGGGCGGCCCGCAGCCGGTCCGAGAGCACGTCCGGCCAGCGCCGGTTGGCGCCCTGTGTCGACCCCGACCCGTCGGTGATCGAGTCACCGAGCAGGACGACGGTGCCGTCGGAGGTGTCGCTCAGCACGTCCAGCGCGGTCAGGTAGCGCCAGTACGGCACACGCGTGGTGTACGGGTCGGCGCTCTCGCTGCGGGCGTGGTCGCCGTCGGCGGCGTAGGAGATCTGCCGTGCCACCCGGTGGACGGTGACGGGTCCGGACGGGGTGGGGGAGTAGGTGCTGACCAGCACATCGCTGTCCGGTGGGAGCACGATTCGCACGGGGTCGCTGACCACCTCGGCGCCGGCCGGGACGACCACCCGCGTGGCCCCGCCGAACGTCAGCCGCCGCATGCTGCCGGGCCGCGCCGCGGCCGTGCCGGATCCGGCGGCGACGGCGAGGGTGGCGTCCGTCAGGGTCAGCGGTGTCCGGCCGTAGAGGTTGGACAGCGTGATCCGGGCACTCGTACCGCCGACGCCGGTGTGCACCACGTTGCGCACCGACCGCCCGGCCACGCCCCTGGCGTCGGTACCGGGCTCATGACCGGACGGCGAGGCGGACCAGGAGCCGACCCACCGCCCGGTGGAGGCGGGGTGGGCGGAGTCGTACGGCGTGGAGGCCGTCCGGGCCCGGCCGGGCAAGCCGTCGTTCACGGCGGCATAGATGCCGACGGACACGACCGTGATGAGGGCGACGATCGCGCAGAGCAGGGCATAACCGTGACGCCTGGCCATGGGGGTATGTGTCTCCTCGGACAACGGGAGCCCGGGTCGGGTGCCCGGTACTCCGAAAGGATCACTTCATGATGCGCCATGAAGAAGAAACCACCGCGCACGGCCCCCCGTTGCCCCGGACCGACGTCCGGCCGGGAACCTTTCACCGGTCCCCGGAGTCGCTCCTGCAGGGCAGGACGGATCCGGAAAGAGACAATGGGTGAAGAAACCATGATCGGATGGACCGGACGGAGCGGACGGAGCGGATGGAAACGGAGATAAAGGCCGGTGAGACGTCCAGGCGCGCCATGACCGCCTTCGGCCCCGCCGACGAGGAACGCCGTCGCGGCGTGCGCCGTATGAAACTCACCGCGACCGGTCTGCTCGTCCTCGTCGCCGTCGTCTACGTCCTCGCCAAGTGGGCCGACGACTCCGGCGCGGGTGCCTGGGCGGCCTACGTCGCCGCGGCCGCCGAGGCGGGCATGGTCGGCGCGCTCGCCGACTGGTTCGCGGTCACCGCCCTCTTCCGCCACCCCCTCGGCCTGCCCATCCCGCACACCGCGATCATCCCGAACAAGAAGGACCAGCTCGGCATCTCCCTCGGCGAGTTCGTCGGCGAGAACTTCCTCTCCGAGGACGTCGTACGGCAGCGGCTGCGCGCCGTCGGCATCGGCAGCCGGCTCGGTGCCTGGCTCGCCGAACCCGCGAACGCGGACCGGGTGACCGCCGAACTGTCCACGGCCCTGCGCGGTGCGCTGACCGTGCTGCGCGACTCCGATGTGCAGGCGGTGGTCGGCGAGGCCATCACCCGGCGCGCGAACGCCCAGGAGATCGGCCCAGGGCTCGGCAAGATGCTGGAGAAGGTCGTCGCCGACGGCGGCCACAAACGCGTCGTCGACCTGATCGTCAGCCGTGCCCACGACTGGCTGGTGCTGCACGGCGACTCGGTGATGGGCGCCGTGCAGGGCGGCGCGCCCGGCTGGACCCCGCGGTTCGTGGACCGCAAGGTCGGCGAGCGCGTCTACAAGGAACTGCTGCGCTTCTGCGCCGAGATGCGCGACATGCCCTCGCACCCCGCGCGCGGCGCCCTCGACCGCTTCCTCACCGACTTCGCCGGCGATCTGCAGTCCGACACCGACACCCGCTCCCGGGTGGAGCGGCTCAAGGGCGAGGTGCTCGGCCGCGGCGAGGTCCAGGACCTGATCGCGTCCGCGTGGACCGCCGTCCGCTCCATGATCGTATCCGCGGCGGAGGACGAACGCAGCCAACTGCGACTGCGGGTGCGCTCGTCCCTGCTCGCCCTCGGCGCCCGGATGGCGTCCGACCCGGCCACGCAGGGCAAGGTCGACCGCTGGGTGGAGGGCGCGGCCGTGCACGTCGTCACCACCTACCGCAAGGAGATCACCTCCCTCATCACGGACACCGTCGCGGGCTGGGACGCCGAGCACACCACCCGCAAGATCGAGGCGCACATCGGCCGCGACCTGCAGTTCATCCGGATCAACGGCACCGTCGTGGGCTCCCTGGCCGGCCTGCTGATCTACGTCGTGACGCAGGCGCTGGGAGCGTAAAGCGGCGTCGGCCGGGCACCCGAACGAGCGGTTCGCTCAAGGAGGAGGGTGCCCATGACCACCGCGGAGGCCGAGACCGGCCGTACCGTCACCACGAACATCCCCGCCCGTCTCGACCGCCTGCCGTGGTCCCGCTGGCACTGGACCATCGTCATCGGCCTCGGCACCGTCTGGATCCTGGACGGCCTCGAGGTCACCGTCGTCGGCAACATCGCCAGCCGGCTGTCGGAGTCCGGCAGCGGGCTGGACATCAGCTCAGGCCAGATCACCGGCACCGCCGCGGCCCTGTACGTGGCCGGTGCCTGCGTCGGCGCCCTGTTCTGGGGCCGCCTGACCGACCGCTGGGGGCGTAAAAAACTCTTCATGATCACCCTGGCGGTGTATCTGGCCGCCACCGCCCTGACCGCGATCTCCTTCGACGCCTGGTGGTTCTTCCTCTTCCGCTTCCTCACCGGCTTCGGTATCGGCGGCGAGTACGCGGCCATCAACTCCGCGATCGACGAGCTGATCCCGGCGAACTACCGCGGCCGCGTCGACCTGATGATCAACGGCAGCTTCTGGCTGGGCGCCGTCGGCGGTTCCCTGCTGTCGATCCTCGCGCTGAACACCGCGATCCTGCCCAAGGACGTCGGCTGGCGGCTGACCTTCGCGCTCGGCGCCGTCCTCGCCCTGGTCATCCTCCTCGTACGGCGTCACGTCCCGGAGAGCCCGCGCTGGCTGCTGATCCACGGCCGGGACCGGGAGGCCGAGGAGATCGTCTCCTCCATCGAACGGCAGGTGGAGTCGGACGAGGGCGGCGTGCGGCTGCCGGAGCCCGAGGGCGAGATCACCATCCACCAGCGCCGCAGCGTGTCGTTCGTGGAGATCGCCCGCACGGTCTTCGCCCGCTACCGCCGCCGCTCGATCCTCGGCTTCGCCCTCTTCATCGGCCAGGCGTTCCTCTACAACGCGATCACCTTCGGCTTCGGCGCGATCCTGACGACGTTCTTCGACGTGCCGTCCGACCACACCGGCTACTACTTCGCGGTCATCGCGGTCGGCAACTTCTGCGGCCCGCTGCTGCTCGGCAAGCTCTTCGACACGGTCGGCCGCCGGGTGATGATCGCCTCCACCTACCTGCTGTCCGGCCTCCTGCTGTTCGGCACGGCCTGGCTGTTCGACCGGGGCCACCTGAACGCGACGACCCTGACCGCCTGCTGGTGCGCGGTGCTGTTCTTCGCCTCGGCGGGCGCGAGCAGCGCGTACCTGACGGTGTCCGAGATCTTCCCGATGGAGACGCGGGCGATGTCCATCGCCTTCTTCTACGCCCTCGGCACGGCCGCCGGCGGCATCAGCGGACCCATGCTGTTCGCCGACCTCACGGGCACCGGCGAGGTCGGCGACACCGTGCTGGCGTTCTCCATCGGCGCGGCGCTGATGTGCGTGGCCGGGCTGGTGGCGGCGTTCCTCGCGGTGAACGCGGAACGCCGCTCGCTGGAGGACATCGCCGAGCCGCTGACGGCGGTGGCGAAGAAGGCGTCGGGCGCGGCCGGTGCTGCCGGTACGGCGTCGGGGCGTCCGGGGTCCAGGACGGCGACGGCGTAAAGCCGACGGCGCTGACGGGTTTGTGACGCCGGCGCCCGCGGTGGGTCACCGCGGGCGCCGGGCGTTGCCATGGGTCGCCGGGCGTTGCTTACCGGTCGCAGGTCGCCTACCGCCGGCCGGTGTCGCGGTCGGCGACGGCCCAGGAGGCGAGGGCGACGGCGCCCGCGACACCGAAGACGGCCGGCCAGGCGCCCACCTTCTTGGCGAGTGGGTGCGACCCGGCGAACGCGGCGACATACGCGGCGGTCAGCGCACCCGCGGCCCTGCCGCCGACGCGGGCCCGCCACTGCTGAGCGGCGGCGGCACCGGCGACGGCCAGTACGGCCCCGCCGAGCTGTCGCTTCTTGGTCCAGCGGGCCACGCCGTACCCGCCGACCAGCCCGCCCGCGGCGACCACCGAGCTGGGAACCTTCGCCATGCCTGCCTCCTGTGTCGGTCTGCCCCGAGGTTAACCCGGCACGGCAGCGACCCGTTCCTGAGTCCCCCCTTGTCAACTTTCCTCCCCGGAGCTATATAAAAAGTGAAGCCCCTGCATGAGGCACCACGTACAGCACGTAGGCATCGAAGGGAGTGACCAGTGATGCTCATGCGTACCGACCCGTTCCGTGAGCTCGACAGGGTCACGCAGCAGGTCTTCGGCGCCATGGCCCGCCCGACGGCGATGGCGATGGACGCCTACCGGTCCGGGGACGCCTTCCTGGTCCACTTCGACCTCCCCGGCATCGACCCCGAGTCGATCGAACTCGACGTCGAACGCAACGTCCTCAACGTCCGCGCCGAGCGCCGGTCGCCCGCGCCGCAGGACGCGGAGGTGCTCGTCGCCGAGCGGCCCACCGGCACCTTCACCCGCCAGCTGTTCCTCGGCGAGACACTCGACACCGAACGCATCGACGCGTCGTACGAGGCCGGCGTCCTGACCCTGCGCATCCCGGTGGCGGAACAGGCGAAGCCGCGCCGTATCCAGATCAGCGGAAGCGGCGGGCAGCACAAGGAACTGAAGGGCTGAGCGCGGCCGGTGACGGGTCGGGGCCGGGAGGAGGCCCCGACCCGCGCAACGCGCCGGCCCTCACCCACCCTCACACGCGAGGGTTTCACGCCATATCTGAGATGTGAGACGTGTACGAACCGCCCGGCAGGGGATTCGGTTACGGGCGCCACGGCTCGACGCAGCCCGGCGCGCGCGAACGATCGGGAACCCGGAGGAGGACGCCGCACATGACGACGACGGTGCCGAACACGACGACACTGCTGCCGAACACGACGCCGTTGAGGACACCGACCCCCGCCCCGCCGATGCCCCGCAAGGCCACGGCAGGGGACGACGGTTGGCGGGCGTTGACCGATGCGGTGAAGGAGATGGGCCAGTACCCGACGAGAGCGGAGGCCGAGACGGTCACCCGCATCGTCCTGTCGGCACTGGGCGGCCATGTGATCGGCGAGGAACGCGTGTCCCTCGCGCAGTCCCTCCCGCCCGAGGCGGCCTGCGTGGTCGCCTCCCAGATCCCGGCCACCCGCCGCCTGACGGCAGCGGAGTTCGTGGACTCGGTGGCGGCCCGCATCGAGGGCGCGACCCCGGCGACGGCCCGCTGGGACGTCAGCTCGGTCCTGAGCGTCCTGCCGCCCCTGATCGGCGAGGACCTGACGACCCGCATCCTCGCCGAACTCCCCCCGGGCTACGCCCTGCTGTTCGGCCGAGCCGACCTGGCACCGCACCACTGAGCGCGACGGCCCGAGCCGAGCGCCGACCACATATCGACTGGCGCCGGCCGGGCCGTCCGGCCAACACTGCCGTGTGCGCTACCTGACGACCCCGGACGGCACGGACATCGCCTACGACGACCAGGGCCCGGCCGACACCCCGGGCCCGCCGATCGTCCTCCTCCACGGCCTGGCGGGCCACCTGGGCGAATGGGACGACCTGATCCCCCTCCTCCTGTCCGACGGCCACAGAGTGATCCGCTACGACGCCCGAGGCCACGGCGCGAGCACACGCACCCCGGCGGACATGGCCCGCGCGGCGGCGGTCGCGGACGCGGTGGCCTTGATCGACCGTTTGGGATTGCCCCCCGTGACGCTGATCGGCCAGTCCCTGGGCGGCCTGACCGCCCTCCTCCTGACCGCCCGCCACCCCACCCTGGTCACCCACCTGACCCTGATCGAGGCGGGCCCGGCGTGCGCCAACCCGTCACTGCCGGGGGGCATCGCGCGATGGCTGGACAGCTGGCCGGTACCGTTCCCGACCTTCTCCGCGGCGACGTCCTTCTTCGGCCACGAGGCGTGGGCACGCGGCCTGGAGAGGCGGGAGGACGGCTACCACCCGCGCGTGGACCGCGACACGATGATCGCAGCGGTGAGGGAACTGGCGACGGAGAACTACTGGTCGGACTGGTCCCGGATCACCTGCCCGACGCTGGTCCTGCGGGGCGAGAAGGGCACGATGCCGGCTGAGGAGGCGAAGGAGATGCAGGCCCGCCGCCCGGAGACCCGGGTGGAGGTGGTGGTGGGGGCGGGGCATGACGTGCATCTTGATGCGCCGGGGGCGGTGTGCGAGGCAATCAAGGCGTTCCTACAGCCGACGCAGTCCTCAGGCACTTCCGACAGCGGCTGACCAACGTATGAAGGCGCGCCATGCCTCCGCGGGAACGGCGAGAACCTGGCCGTCACTCAGCTTGGAGTCCCGCACGAGCGTGCCGCTCTCCATGCGGGCACACTCCACGCACTCGGTCCCGCTGCCGCCGCTGTAGGAGGATGTGAACCACTGAGGCGTGGACTGCGCCGTCATCAGAGCTCCCTGCTTATGCGATCGATGATGTCCGCCGAGGACTCGAGGTCAAGTGCCTGCGCGCTGAGGTACTCGAACGCCAACCTATAGCGCTCCAGTTCTTTCGGCTTCTCCATAAAGAGCCCGCCGCTGAGCAGATCGACGTAGACAACGTCCAGTTCACGAGAGGGACCTCGGAGAACGGCGAAGCTACCGACGGCAGCTGCGTGGGCGCCCTTTGAGAAGGGCAAGACCTGGACGGTCACCCGTGGCCGCTCCAAGCTGACCAGCAAATGGCGTAGTTGCTCCTGCATGACGTCGGTGCCGCCCACCTGGCGACGAAGAGCTGCCTCATCGATGACGCACCAGATGTGCGGGGGTTCCTCCCGCTCGAGCAGCTCTTGCCGCTTCATGCGGATGTCGACCATGTGCTGCACTTCCCGTTCCGGGCACTGAACGTCCGAGGCGCGGTGAACCGCCTCCGCGTAAGCCCGTGTCTGGAGCAGTCCAGGGATATACATGCAGGCGTAGTGGTCCTCTCGGACCACCTCGTCCTCGAGTGTGAGCATGAGGTTCATGGAGTCGGGGATGGGGTCGGCCAGGGATCGCCACCACCCCTGAATCTTGGCGCCCTTGGCGAGCTCGACCAGGGCGAGCCGTTCCGCGTCTGATGCGCCGTACTCGCGGCACAAAGCATCCACGGCAGGCCACTTGACCGTTCCCTCCTTGGTCTCATAGCGGCTCAGCGTGGCCTTCGAGATGCCGACGCGGGCGCCGGCCTCCTCCAGGGTCAGGCCCTTGGCCTCTCGAAGACGCCGCAAGTCCGCGCCCAGCTGACGCCTGCGAGTCGTGGGTCCAACTGCCATGCGTAAAGGCCCTCCGTGTCGCTCCCACAGATCGTCCCCGCTGCCCGGGCGGCGCGGCAAGACGGTGTGCGCCGGGGGCGCTCACGGAAAAGTGCGCTCCCGTTGCTCCCCTCAGGTTCTTGATGAGAGTTTCATTTTGAAAGTCTCAGTGCAACTCTATGTATGTAGACGGATGCAGCGCGTCATGACTTCAGTGTGAGGGGATGGCTTGGATGAACCTTGGAAGCAAGGAGGCCCAGGTGATGACGAGGTGCTGGGAGCTGCCGCTCCTGGCGGAACCCCATGAGCTGTCCTCTCTGCGGTGGTTGACGCGCTTTCAGTTAGAGAAGTGGCGGCTGTCCGACCTGGTGGAGCCTTCCCAGCTGTGCGTCACCGAGTTGGTGTCCAATGTCATCGCCCATGTCGGCCCAGGGACTCCAACGACCCTTGTCGTCACCACGGACGGACGGTGTCTGCGGATCGAGGTCCACGACCCGGACACGCGGGCGTTGCCCACTCTGGTCGAAGCCGGAGCCGACAGTGAAGGTGGGCGTGGAATGGCTCTCGTAGCGGCCACCACCAATCGCTGGGGCGTGGAGTTGCACCCTGATCGAAAGGTGACGTGGTGCGAGTTAACCACTGGGCGGTCGATCTCGCCCTCGAAGCGGCCGTGCCCACGTGTCAGCAGAGCGCAAGGCTTACTGGATGTGTACGGCGGTCGTGTCGAGCGCAGGCAAGGCAGCGTTGATCACGTGGGCACCGGTCGGCTGTGGCTCACCTGTGCTGAGGAGACCGCCATCGACATCATCACCGATCTCCTCCACTGGCTTCAGACGCATGGGCGGGACGCCGATGACGTCCTCGACCGTGCGCAGACGCACTTCGAGGCTCAGGTCGGGCGCGGTGGGGCCCCCTCGGCCGGCTAATTCGCTGCGATGGCCGCGTACGTCCACACATCGGCTGGCAGTTCGTGCTCGAGACGCCAGGTGATGCCCATTGGCTTACTGCCCTTGTGCTCGACGTATGTGGCCGGGCCAAGGAGCATCCACGGTTGAGGCTTGCCGATGTCGGTGTTCTTGTAGCGACGCATGAACAGGAGTACGTGGCTGCCCTGCTGGACGTGTTCCTGGTAGCGCCGGCCCGTGGCTGAGTTCTCTGCGGTGGCGTTCTGAGACTCCCAGTGGAAGAGGGTTGGGCTCAGGGCGTAGTCCTTGTAGCGGACCGTAGGGGAGAAGTCCTTTTCGTTCTTCTCCAGTGTGATGAGGAGAGCGTCTGTCTTGAGATCCTCGACCCACTGCACCCCCTGTGCGAACGATCGGGGCATCTGGCCGCCGAAGCGTGCCACACCGAGCGCCGCCAGGATTTCGGAGCGGTTGTAGGCGCTGTGCACTTTGAGCGGGAGGTCGCGGTGCGGTCCTGACAGGTCGATCGGGTAATGATCGGACCGCTCGATGACGTACGTCAGTACTTGCCGCAGTTCGTCACGGACGAACCGCTGTCCGCGCAGAGCCTCAAGGCCTTCGTCGAAGCTTGTGTAGCTGCCTGCGTCGTCCCAGAGGTTGAAGAAGAGCATGCGGGCATACGCCTGGTCCTTTGCCGTGAGGCGTGCGTAGGCAGGGGCGTCATCGGCCAGCAGTCGGAGGTAGGCCTGGGCCCGCTCAGCATCATCGACGTGCAGGAAGGCATGGACGCGCTTAAGAAGCGCAGCTTCTCCATCCGGCGCCGGGTCGCTCACCAGGCCGGCCCTGCGCAGGACTGTCGTCCAAGTGGTGTCGCTCTTGTACAGTTCCTTGATCTCGCGGCGGCTCTCCCGCAGATAGTCGGCGAGACGAGGCTCGCGGCAGTCCTTGACCTCTTTCACCAACGTTTTGATCGTGGCGCCCAACTGCGAGCGGATGTTGCCGAGGATGAGCTCTTTCGCCTTGCCCTCAAGGATGATCTGGCATCCAGAAGGAAGCTGCGGAAAGTCGTGCTCGATGTGGTCGACCAGGCGGTTGCGGGTCAGGTTGGTGAGCGCCCGGAACTGCTCCTCGAATCTGAACTCCGTCCGGTGCTGGCCGATGAAGTCGAGAACCGTTACGACCGGTTTCGTGGGAGTGCGTCGCAGCCCCCGGCCCAGCTGCTGAAGGAAGACGGTGGCGCTGTTGGTCGGCCGCAGCAACAGCAGTGTGTCCACGTCAGGTATGTCGAGGCCCTCGTTGAACAGGTCGACGGAGAAGATGACCTGTAGCTGGCCGTCTCGAAGGTTCGCCAGTGCCTGGGCGCGGGCGTCAGCCGGTGAGTCGCTGTCAAGGGCGACGGCTGCGAACCCGGCCTTGCGAAAGAAGTCAGCCATGAAGTGTGCGTGAGCCTTGGTCACACAGAAGCCAAGTGCACGCATGGCACCGGGGTTGGCGACCTTGTCACGGATCTGCTTGACGACGATGCGAGCCCGGGCGTGGTTACCGGTGTAGAGGTCGTCGAGATCGCGCTCTGTGTAGGACCCCTTCTGCCAGCCGAGGTGGGTGAGATCGGTCCCGTCCGGGATGCCGAAGTAGTGGAAGGGGCACAGGATGTCGTTCTCGAGCGCCTCCCACAAGCGCATCTCCGCCGTGATGCGGCCGTCAAAGAACTCGTCCTGCACGTTGAGCCCGTCCATGCGTTCAGGCGTCGCCGTCAGGCCCAGGAGTTCCTTCGGCTTGAAGTGATCGAGGACTCGACGATAGGTGGCCGCCGTGGCGTGGTGGAACTCGTCGATGACGATGATGTCGAAGTGGTCGGGGTCGAGTTGCTCCAGTCGCTGCACGTTCAGTGACTGGACGCTGGCGAAGACATGGTTCCAGTCGTTCGGGTCCTGGCCGCCGTAAAGCAGCTCACCGAAGGATGCGTTGTCTAGCACCTCACGGTATGTGCGGATCGACTGGTTGAGGATCTCTTTGCGGTGGGCTACGAACAGCAACCGGGGGTAGGCGTCTTTGAGCTTCTGCTGAAGGTTCCGGTAGTCCAACGCGGCCATGACCGTCTTGCCGGTCCCTGTGGCTGCAACCAGAAGATTGCGGTGACGGCCCCGGATCTCACGCTCGACGCGGAGACGCTCGAGCATGTCCCGCTGGTGAGGGAAGGGGCGTACTTCCAAGCCGGAGAGGTTGATCTTCAGGTCGGCCGACGGGCTGCTCCCGCTAGCCTGAGCGAGAGCCTGGTCCAGGCGCTCGCCGTCGGTGTCCGGGTCGTATGCCTCGAATGCGCTGTCGTTCCAGTAGGCGTCGAAGGTCGCCTCGAACTTGTTGAGCACCGCGGGTGTGGCAACCGAGGACAGACGAACGTTCCACTCCAACCCGTCCAGCAAGGCAGCCTTGGAGAGGTTGGAGCTACCGACATACGCCGTGTCAAAGCCGCTGTTGCGTCGGAAGAGCCAAGCCTTCGCATGCAGTCGCGTCGAGCGGAGTTCATAGTTGACCTTGACCTGAGCGCCAAAGTCACGGACGAGACGGTCCAGCGCGTGCCGATCGGTGGCGCCGATGTAGGTGGTCGTGATGACCCGGATGGGGACCCCTCGGTCCCGGGCGGCACGGAGGGAGTCCTCGAGGACCCGCAACCCGTACCACTTCACGAACGCGCAGATCAGGTCGACACGGTCTGCTGTGGCAAGCTCCGCACGCAACTCGCTGCCGAGGCTGGGGTCCTCGGGGGAGTTGGTGATCAGAGCAGTTTCCGACAGGGGAGTAAGCGGGCGTACGGCGTACACGCCAGGAGCTTCCTGCTTGGCCAGTGTGATCAACTGACGCGGACCCTCGAGAATGGCATCCGCCGTACTGGCTTCCGGGCCAGCCTTGGTTTCGGTCAGCGCCTGCAAGACACGGTTCGCAACGGCCACCTGCTGGTCGCGTGGCACCTGGCTCAGCTCTTGGGACACCGCCTCACCGATGTAGCGAGCCAGCACATGAGGGGCGGACTCGGCGCTGACCTCCACGTCGATTGCTTTCCAGCCTGCTGCTGCCAGTCTCTCTATTCGCTCGTGGAGTCCCTCGGTGATGAGCTCTTCGTAGACGCCCGCGACCGGCTTCCTCGCGCCCCCCGAATACGCCACCCTGGCCCCCTCTGTCTTGCCGCCTTGACCTGCGCTCCTGCGCACGACCCCACAGTGCTTAGTCCTGATGGCGATCAGTTCTAACAGGTGTCACTGACACCCGGAGCGTCCTTGGAGGAAAGGGATCACTTGCGAACGCTTGGTGAGGAGGAGGCAGAGGGGCTTTTGTCGCGCCGTTGGGCCGCCCGCTTCTTTGCCAGGGTCGTGCTGGAGCGGTCCGAGTAAAGGGCGCTGCGCGTCGCCTTCGGCGATGGCCCTTTGGGCCACCCTTGACTCGGACCGCTCCAGCACGGGGGAGAAGCGAGCGGGCGGCCGAGAGGGAAGTGGGGCCCGGTTGCGTACGTCTCGGTTACTCAGGTGGTGACTGGTGCGCGGGGACGCTACGGCGCCTCGCATGCACGCCGGGTGGGTTGGCGGCTTGCGGGGCGCGGGTGGGGGCCCTCTCCCGGGTATGCGTACTGGGTCTTAGGCGCCGTGACACTCCCCATAAACCGCCCCCGACCCGCACCAGCAAGCCTCCCCCCGCTCCGGTGGCCAGGGCACCGCCCTGCCGCGTGCCGCCAGTGTCGTCGCGTACTGGGGGAGCAGTGTCGGGTCTGCGGGGGACGTGCCCTCCGAGGCGGCGAAGGCCTCGTAGGAGGGGACCGTGCCGGTGACGATGCCCAGGTTGGGGGTGCCGGAGGCGGACAGTTCGCGCAGGGACGTCTCTATCGTCGCCAGGTGGTCCTCGTAGGAGGGGTACTCCTCCGCGAGGGCCGGGTAGTCGGCGACGAGTTCGGCGAGCTCCGGCGCCGGCCAGTGGAGGACGGCCACCGGAAAGGGACGGGAGAGGGCCTCTCGGTAGGTGCCCAGCTCGGCGTGGAGGCGGGAGATCTCCGCCTGGAGTTCCGCCGGGTTCGAGGAGCCCAGGGACCAGACGCGTTTCGGGTCGTGGAGTTCGTCCAGGGGGACCGGTGCCGTGTTCAGGGTGTCCGCCAGGGCGTCCCAGTCGTCGTGCGGCAGGCCCAGCATGCGGCGCACCCGGTGGCGGCCGAACAGGAGGGGGCGCGTGGAGTAGGGGGGCTCGCCCTCCGAGGGGACCAGGAGGTACGCGGCCTGCGTGAACGTGTCCTGGGCCGCCTCCAGTTCGTCGTGGGACTCCAAGGCCTCCGCCACGATCACCCAGGGAAGCGGATCGCGGGGGGCGGCCACGCGGATGCCTTCGATGATCGCGCGGGCCTCGGCCTCGTGGTCGTACTCCCAGAGGTTCGCGGCCTTGCGGGCGCGGATCAGGTGGGGGTGTTCCAGAAAGTCCCCGGTCGCGAGCAGGCGGTCGTAGAGGGTGGTCGCGGCGGGGCGGTCGCCGGCCAGTTCCAGGTGGGCCGCGGCCCGCAGCAGCAGGGCTTCCGCGTCCTCGGGATACAGGCCGGCGGTCCGCTCCAGGCGTGCCGCTTCGGCGGTGTGGTCGACGTTCTCGGCGGGCGTGTCGGAGCGCATGGGGGACACCGTACTGCCGATGAATGACAAACGTGAGGTGTCCGCTGGCCAGGGCTGCATGTCCGGACGGGGGTGACCCACGCCCTCAGTCCCGCTCCCGCAACACCCCCACCCCGACCGCTCCCACGGCCGCCAGGGCCGCCGACACCAGCAGTGCGACGTCCGCGCCGTCGGGCAGGCTTTTCGTGGACGTCACCAGGGCGATGGTGAGGGCGACGCCGGCGCACGAGCCGATGTAGCGGAAGGTCTGCTGGGCGCCGGAGCCCATCGCCGCGCGCTCCGGCGGGACGGACTCGACCGAGACCAGCGGCAGCGCGGCGTTCAGCAGTCCGCTGCCGATCCCGCCGATCAGCAGGCCCGGCAGCAGGCGCGGCCAGGAGTGGGCCGACAGCGCGCCGAGCATCGTCAGCGCGGCCGCCGCGTGCAGGACGAAGCCCGCCGCCAGCTGCAGGCGGGGCGGCACACGGCCCGCCAGGCGCCGTGCCTGCAACGCCACGACGAAGGACAGGCCGGACCAGAGCAGGAACAGCCACGCCGTCGCCATCGCCGACATCCCGAGCGTCTGCTGCAGCAGCGCCGGCAGATAGCTGAACAGGCCGATCACCGCCAGTCCCGTGAACAGGCCGCCCGCCGAGGACGCCAGGAAGCGGGGGCGGCGCAGCAGGGTCAGGTCGATCATCGGGGTTGCGGTGCGGCGCTCGGCCACGACGAAGAGAGCGAGCAGGACCAGCGTGGCCAGCAGCAACAGGCCCACCGGGGCGCGCAGCCAGCCGTCCCGGCCCAGGGTCAGAGCGGCCACCAGGCAGACCAGCGCCGGACCGAAGGTGAGAGCGCCGAGCAGGTCGGGGCGTCCTCCGCGCGGCGCGCGGGACTCCGTCAGGGTGCGCGTCGACAGGGCCGCCGTCACCACGGCGGCCGCGCCCAGGACGCCGTACGCCACCCGCCAGTGCGGCAGGGCACCGGCGAGCAGCGGGCCGACGGCGATGCCGCCGGAGACGAACGCGCCCCACACGCCGGTCGCGTGCAGCCGGCCGCGCGGGGTCGGGAACGCGTGCACGATCAGGCCCAGGCTGCTCGCCAAAAGGGCCGCACTGGCCGCGCCCTGGGCGATGCGGGCCAGCGTGAACAGCCACGTGGAGGTGGTCAGCGCGCCCAGGGCCGTGGTCAGTCCGAGGGCCAGGGTGCCGGCGGTGAAGATCCGGCGGCGGCCGTAGTCGTCGGCGAGGCTGCCGGCGACCAGCAGGAGGGCGGCGAGGCCGAGCGGGGTGCCGTTGAGCAGCCAGGCCTGCGCGGACAAAGGGGTGTGCAGATCGGCGGCCGTGTCGGGGAGCGTGACCATCGGCGCCGTGTAGGTCATCAGGGCGATGGCCGTGGCCGCGCTGGTCAGGGCGAGGGTGGCGCGGGGGCGGGCGGCGGTGGGGGTCGTTTCCCCGCCGGCGGTGGGCTTCCGGCCGGACATCGGGACCGCGGACGCGGAGAGTGCGGACACCGGGGGCGCGGACGCCGGGGGCACGGGCGGCGCGGAGGTCGCCTCGGCGCTGGGGAGGTCGGAGCTGGGCATCGCCGTTTCCTTTCCGGGACGGTCCCTCGTGGGCACACGGGACCGGGTGGGACCTGGCACCACCTCGGTCGCGGAACCGTCGGTTCGCTCACTGAACCTAGGAGGTACCGTCACCGTAGCAGGTTGGTTCGGTGATTGAACCTATGGCAGAGAAATCGGTACAGTGGCCTCATGGCACTGGGCAAGGACTACGCGGCGCAGGAGTGCTCGATCGCCCGGGCGCTGGAGGTCGTCGGCGAGCGGTGGACGCTGCTCGTCATCCGCGACGCCTTCTTCGGCGTCCGGCGCTACAACGACTTCCTCGTCCACCTCTGCATCCCGCGCGCCGTCCTCGCCGCCCGTCTGCAGGCCCTCACCGAGCAGGGAATCCTGTACAAGCGCCGGTACCAGCAGTCACCGCCGCGCGACGAGTACGTCCTCACCGAGCGCGGCATCGCCCTGTGGCCCACCCTGCGCTCGCTCGGCCTGTGGGGCCGCGAGCACTACGGCGAGCGGCCGCTGCGCCTCTTCCGGCACGCCGGCTGCGGCACCGAGCGCGAACTCGGTCCCTACGGCGAATGTCCCGAGTGCGGAACCGTCGTGCCGGTCCCGGACGTTGTCATGGAGCCGGGGCCGGGACTCGATCCCGACCCGGCGGATCCGGTCAGCCGGGCCCTGCTCCAGCCCCGGAGGCTGCTGCAGCCGCTCGAACCGGATCCTGTATAAACGGCCTGGACGAACAGGGCGGAAGAACAGCCCGTACCCACCGGGCGTACGACGAAGAGGGCGGGGGGATCGCCGATGAACCGCGACTGGGCCGGGCTGCGTCCCGCCGCCGCGCTGCTGCTCCTCGTCCTGCAGATCGCCCTGCTCGACACCGGCAGCCTCTCCGCCACCGTCGCCCTCGCCGCGACCGCCGCCGTCGGCTCCGCGCTCGCGCTGTGTGCGCTGGTCACCGCGCTCTGCGTGCCCGGCGTGCCGTCCACGCGGGTCCGCACCGCGATACGCGACCGTGCCCGTCGTACGGCTTTCCTGCCCCAGCGCGATCCCGACGCGCGCGGCCGCCGCCGGCCCAGGGCACCCGGACACGCCCTCCCGGCGACCACCGCGTAGGGCATCCCGCCGCCTCCCACGGGCATCACCGTTCCCCGGGCGGACGGGTCCCCGCGTGGGTCGTCATGCCGATCGCCTCGATCCCGTCGACCACATCGATTGCATCGATCTCGTCGATCCGGTCGAACGCGACGATCTCCATCGTTCCGGCACGACGTGACCCCGGAGGGCCACTCACCCATGTCCGTTTTCGCCCACCTCGTCGAGCGGCTCGCCGAGCTGCTCCAGCCCCTGTTCCACGCCTCCGCGGCCGCCGCGGCGATCGTGCTGTTCACGATGCTCGTCCGGCTGCTGGTCCACCCCCTGTCCCGCGCCGCCGCCCGCGGGCAGAAGGCCAAGGCCGCGCTCCAGCCGCGGATCGCCGAGCTGCGCACCGAGCACGCCGAAGACCCGCAGAAGCTGCAGAAGGCGATCATGGAGCTGCACGCCGAGGAGAAGGTCTCCCCGCTGTCCGGTTGCCTGCCCAGCCTGTTGCAGGCGCCCGCGTTCTTCCTGATGTACCACCTGTTCTCCAGCACCAGCATCGGCGGCGAGGCCAACGGGCTGCTCGGCCACCAGTTGTTCGCGGCGCCGCTCGGCGACCGCTGGGCCGACGCCCTTGCCGCAGGCGGCCCGCTCGGCGGCGCGGGACTCGTCTACCTCGCCCTGTTCGCCCTGGTCGCGGTCGTCGCCACGGTCAACTTCCGGCGCACCCGCCGGATGATGGCCGAGAACGCCCCCATGCCGGCGGCGGCCGGGGCGGGCGAACAGGTTCCGGGCATCGGCGCCGTCACGAAGGCCATGCCGTTCATGTCCTTCTTCACCCTTGTCACCGTCGCCGTCGTACCGCTGGCCGCCGCGCTGTACGTCGTGACCAGCACGGCGTGGAGCGCGGTGGAACGGGCGGTGCTCTACCGCTGAGCCGCTCCCGTCCGGCGCACGAGCCCCTCCCGCCCGGCTCGCCCTACGGTCCAGTACGTGAACCGGGTCTTGCGGAGTGGACCCCCCCCTTGGAGGATCGACCAGTCCTCCGATGGTTGTCGCGCCACGGCCGCACCCGGCGGCACCATCGGCCGGGCGCCCGCGATCGAGGAAGATGGTGACGACCATGAAGCTGCTGCGAGTCGGTACGGCCGGGGCCGAGCGCCCGGCGCTGCTCGACGCCGACGGGACCCTGCGGGATCTGTCGGGCCTCGTCGAGGACATCGACGGCGCGCTGCTCGCCGACGACGCGGCCCTCGGCCGTATCCGCGCCGCGGCCGAGGCCGGTGAGCTGCCCGCGCTGGACGCGACCGGGCTGCGCATCGGTCCGCCGCTGGGCCGCATCGGCAAAGTCGTGTGCATCGGGCTGAACTACTACGACCACGCCCGCGAGGTCGGTGCCGAGCCGCCCGCCGAGCCGGTGATCTTCTTCAAGGCCTCCGACACGGTCGTCGGCCCGAACGACACGGTGCTCGTACCCAGGGGCTCGGTCAAGACCGACTGGGAGGTCGAGCTGGCGGTCGTCATCGGCCGTACCGCCCGCTACCTCGGCTCGGCGGCGGAAGGGCTCGCGCACGTCGCCGGGTACGCCGTCGCGCACGACGTGTCCGAGCGGGAGTTCCAGATCGAGCGGGGCGGGACCTGGGACAAGGGCAAGAACTGCGAGACGTTCAACCCGCTCGGGCCGTGGCTGGTGACCGCGGACGAGGTGCCCGACCCGCAGGCGCTGGCCCTCAAGCTGTGGGTCAACGGCGAGCTGAAGCAGGACGGGACCACGGCCGACCAGATCTTCCCGGTGGGCGAGGTCGTGCGGTACGTCAGCCAGTTCATGACGCTGTACCCCGGGGACGTCATCAACACGGGGACGCCTGCGGGGGTTGCGATGGGGCAGCCCGAGCCGAAGCCGTACCTTCGTTCCGGGGATGTGGTGGAGCTGGAGGTTTCCGGGCTGGGACGGCAGCGGCAGGAGCTCAAGGACGCCTGAGGGGCGGGTGGGTTGTGACGCGCGGGCGGCTGCGGGTCGTTTGTGGTTGCTCGCGCAGTTCCCCGCGCCCCTTCAGGGCGGCCACCTCACCGGAGCAGAGAAGCCAGCCTCCGCCATGCCTCCCTCGGGAGGTCTTCCCTCGGGCCGTCGGTCACCAGCTGGAGTGCCATGTGGTCGGCGCCGGCCTTGACGTAGGTGTCGATGCGCTCGCGGATCCGGTCCTCCGTCCCCCAGGCGAACACCGCGTCGATGAGGCGGTCGCTGCCGCCGCCGGTGAGGTCGGCCTCGGTGAAGCCGAGGCGGAGGAAGGTGTTCGTGTAGTTGGGCAGGCCCAGGTAGACGGCGAGGGCGGCGCGGGCCAGTTCGCGGGCGCGGGACGGGTCGGTCTCCAGGACGACCTTCAGTTCCGGGGCCAGCAGCGCAGCGTCGCCCAGGGTTTCGCGGGCCTCGGCGGTGTGCTCGGGCGTGACCAGGTACGGGATCGCGCCCGCCGCGCGGTCCCGGGACAGCCGGAGGTTCTTCGGACCGAGCGCGGCGAGGACGCGGCGCTCGGCGGGGACGCCGGCCGCGTCGAGTTCGTCGAGGTAGGAGGCCAGCGCCGCGAGCGGGCGGCGGTACTGCGAGGCCAGCTTCGCGTGGCTGACGCCCAGACCCAGCAGGAAGCGGCCGGGGCGGGCCCGCTCCAGGTCGGCGAAGCGGGCCGCGGTGTCGGCAGCCGTGTGCTGCCAGATGCTCTGGATGCTGGTGCCGACGGTGATGCGCCCGGTCGCCGCCAGCAGGGGCTCGGCGTGGTGGACGGCGCTGCTGCCGCCGAGCCAGAGGGCACCGAAGCCGAGCGACTCCAACTCGGCTGCCGCGTCGGCCCGTTCGCCCTGCCGGGCCGGGTCCTCGGAGCGCAGGCCCACGCTCCAGATGCCGTACCGGCCGATCGTGTCCTGCACCGTGCTCATGGGTCCCTCCGGACGGGTCCGTGATCATCGCGTCTACGGCCAGTCCCAACCGGAGGGTCCCCCGGGTTAATCCCGGCGCACGTCAGATCTTCAGGAACTCCTCAGATCTTCAGGAACTCCTCCAGCGCCTCCACCACGAACCGGTGGTCCTGCAGCTGGGGCAGCCCGGAGACGGTGACCGCGCCGATCACGCCGACGCCCTCCACGGTGATCGGGAAGGAGCCGCCGTGGGCCGCGTACACGTCCGGGTCGAGGCGGGAGGACTCCTCGAAGGTGGTCCCCTTGGCGCGGAAGCGGGCGCCGACCAGGTAGGAGGCGCTGCCGTAGCGTTCGACGACCCGGCGCTTGCGGGCGATCCAGGAGTCGTTGTCCGGCGTGGAACCGGGCAGGGCGGCGTGGAAGAGCTGCTGGCCGGCCCGGTGGATGTCGATGGCGACCGGGGCCTGCCGCTCACGGGCCAGCCCGACCAGCAGCGAGCCGAGCGCCCACGCGTCGTCGTGCGTGAACTGCCGGAAGACCAGGCGGCGTTCCTGGGCCTCCAGTTCCTCGATGCTCGGGGTCAGCTCCGGGGTGAACTTCGGGGTCGGTCCGCTCATCGCAGGGTCACCGCCACTCCGTCGCGGGCCGACCGGCGGGCCGCTTCCAGGACGTCGAGGGCGTCGGCCGCCTCCAGCGCGGTCACCGGGTTGGGGCCGGTGCCGGTGAGGGCCTTCGCCACGGCCGCGTAGTAGGCCGGGTAGTCGCCGGGCAGGGTGGGTTCGGCGCGGCCGCCGCCGGTCAGCGGGGACTCCCCGGCGCCGACGCGACCCCACAGCTCCTGCGGCTCCGCGCCCCAGCCGGGGCCCGGGCGCAGGCCCTCGCGCAGCGCCGCCTCCTGCGGGTCCAGGCCGTACTTGACGTAGCCGGCCTGCGAGCCGAGCACCCGCAAGCGCGGGCCGAGCTGGGCGGTGGTGGAGGAGACGTACAGGTGGGAGCGGACCCCGTTCGCGTGGGTCAGCGCAAGGAACGTGTCGTCGTCGGCCTGCGCGCCCGCGCGCCGGACCACCGACTCGGCGTACACCTGGGTGACGGCGCCGAAGAGCACCAGCGCCTGGTCGACGACGTGGCTGCCGAGGTCGTACAGCAGGCCTCCGATCTCCGCCGGGTCGCCGGACTCCCGCCAGCCGCCCTTGGGCTTGGGCCGCCAGCGTTCGAAGCGCGACTCGAAGCGCCACACGTCGCCCAGCGCGCCCTCGTCGAGCAGCTTGCGCAGGGTGAGGAAGTCGTTGTCCCAGCGGCGGTTCTGGAAGACCGACAGCAGCAGCCCGCGCTCCTCGGCGAGCGCCGCCAGCTCGCGGGCCTCGGCGGCCGTCCCTGCGATCGGCTTGTCCACGACGACCGGCAGCCCCGCCTCGAGGGCGGCGGTGGCCAGCGGGACGTGGGTCTTGTTCGGGGAGGCGATGACGACCAGGTCGAGGTCGCCGGCCCGCTCCAGCAGCTCGTCGGCGCCGGCCACGGTCGTCACACCGGGGTGCTCGGTGCGTGCCTGCTCCTGCCGCTCGGGCTGGGAGGTGACGACCGTGTCGAGGGTCAGGCCGTCGGTGGTGGCGATCAGCGGGGCGTGGAAGACGGAGCCCGCGAGGCCGTAGCCGATGAGGCCCACGCGGAGGGGGGTGCCTGTCGTACCTGTCATGCCTCCCACTTTCGCAACGCTGTTGCCAAAGTGCAAGCGGCAGGGACAATGGGGGCTGTGAGCGGTACGAACGGTGAGATCAAAGGCGACGGCGGCGCGAGCAGGGGCGGCTTCAATCTGCTGGGGCTGCGCAGCCACAACACCGCGCTCGTGCTCGAGCTGCTGCGCACGGCCGGCGCCGAGGGCATCAGCCGGCTCGAACTCGCCGAGCGCACGGGGCTGACCCCGCAGGCCGTCAGCAAGATCACCGCACGGCTGCGGGAGCAGGGGCTGGCCGCCGAGGCCGGGCGCCGGGCCTCCACCGGTGGCAAACCGCGCACGGTGCTGCGGCTGGTGCCGGACGCCGGACACGCCGTCGGGGTGCATCTGGACCGCGACGAGCTGCGGGCCGTGCTGGTCGACCTCACCGGCGCGGTCGTCGGGCGGGAGCGGGCGCCGCTCGACCTCGGGGCGGGGGCCGCGGCGGTGCTGGGCGGCGTGGAGCGGGCGGTGCGGCCGCTCGCCGACTCGGTGCCGGCCGGGTCGGTGCTGGGCGTGGGCGTCGCGCTGCCCGGACCGCTCGACCATGTGCGGGGCGTGCTGCACCGGGTGACCGGTTTCCCCGAGTGGGACGGCTTCCCGTTGCGGGACGCCCTCGCCGGGCGCCTCGGCCTGCCGGTCGTCGTCGACAAGGACACCAACGCCGCCGCGCTCGGCCTCGCCGTCGCCGGGGAGGGCGGCTCCTTCGCCTACCTCCATCTCGGCACGGGACTGGGCGCCGGGCTGGTCGTCGGCGGGATCGTGCACCGAGGGGCGCGGACCGGGGCGGGGGAGTTCGGCCACCAGGTGATCCAGCTGGACGGTCCGGTGTGCGGGTGCGGCGACCGCGGCTGCATCGAGGTGCTGTGCCTGGGGGCGGTACGGCGCGGGGACACGGCGGAGGCCGCGCGGGTGCTGGGTGCCGGGGCGGCCAATCTCGTGGGGCTGCTGGACATCGACGGGGTGCTGCTCGGGGGGCGGGTCGTCGCGCGGGCGCCGGAGACCTTCGTACGCGGGGTGGCGGCGGTCCTCCAGGAGCGGGCGGTCCGTGAGGGGACGCCCGGTGGTGCGGTGCCGGTGCGGATCGCCGGGGGCGGGGAGTGGGGGGTCGCCTCGGGTGCGGGGCAGCTGGTCCTGGGGCCGGTGTTCGGGCGGCGGGACGCGTAGGAGGCGGGGCGCGCGGCCGGGCGGGCGGTGCCCGTGCCACGGTCGGATGACTTCCCTCCGCCGTTCGAGGGCCTGCTCGGTACGCCTCCGCCGGGCCCCCGCCCCACCCGCCACACTCATGTGATCATGCGACTGTTCCCGCTCGCCCCTGTCCCCGCGGCGGCAGCCGCCACGCTGCTGCCCCTGCTGCCGTTACCGGCCCACGCGGCGACCGCCGTCACGGCTGCGGCGCCCGCAGCACATGTCCTCACGGCCCCCGCGTACGCCGCCCTCGCCCCCGACCCCGCCTGCGCCACCGACACCGGCTCCTCCGGCTTCCCCCTCCGGGCCCGTATCCGCGGTGGCCCCGCGGTGTACGACGCCGGCGGCGGGTACGGCGTCTGGTATCTGGACCTGACCAACACCACCCACGGCACCTGCACCGCCGTTCACCCCGTCGTCGTCCTGGTGGACGAGCGGCGTGCGCTGACGGCGGCCCAGCCGCGGCTGGAGTTCGACGACGGCGCCCGCACCCGCTCCGTCCGGTTCGAGACGACCGACGAGGACGAGCTGGTCGGCGCGTTCGGGGAGACGGACGGCTTCGGGGGGTTCAGTGTCGGGCCGCGCCGCACCCTCACCGTGCGCGTGCGGCTCGCGTTCACCGCCGACGCCGTACCCAACGAGGTCACCGCCGAGGCCGCGGTCGTCCGAAGGCACGACGACGACGGCGACTGGGTGGGCCAGTCCAACGACTACCGCTTCGCTGTACACAACCCGTCCGGGCCCGCGCCCCAGCAGGACCCCGCCACCGACCCCGGCGCCACACCCCCCGGCCCCGCCCGCACCCCCGCCACCCCCGACCCCACCCCCGACCCCACCCCGGCCCCCACCCCCGCTCCCACCGGCGCGCTCGCCATCGACGAACTCGCCCGTACCGGCATCGCCGACGGCGCGCTCGGCGCCGCCGTCGCCCTGTTGCTGGGCGGCGCCGCACTGCTGGTGCTGCGCAGACGCCGCTGACGGGGACACGGGCGCCGCCGGGCCGGGCCGGGCCGTCGCGTCGGGCGACGATCCTGGCGTGGACTGCCTCGACGACCGGGCCCCCGTCGACAGATGGAGGTCCGCGACCCCCAACTGACCCCGCATACCGCCCGGCAGCCGAGATCAGCGTCCTCGGCGGGGTCGAGATCAGCGACTGCTGATTAGGCTGGGGGCGTCGGTACGCCGTGGTTCCGGCGCCCAGCCCGTGTAGGACCGTACGTACGCCAGGAGACGCAGCACATGGCAGACCGCAAGCCCATCGAGTCGTGGCTCACCGACATGGACGGCGTCCTGATCCACGAGGGAGTGCCGATCCCCGGCGCCGACGCCTTCCTGAAGAAGCTGCGCGAGTCCGGCAAACCGTTTCTGGTGCTGACCAACAACTCCATGTACACCCCGCGTGACCTGCACGCCCGCCTGACCCGCATGGGCCTGGACGTGCCCATCGAGAACATCTGGACCTCGGCGCTGGCCACCGCGAAGTTCCTGGACGACCAGCGCCCCGGCGGTTCGGCGTACGTGATCGGCGAGGCCGGACTGACCACCGCGCTGCACGACATCGGCTACATCCTCACCGACCACGAGCCCGACTACGTCGTCCTCGGCGAGACCCGCACCTACTCCTTCGAGGCCATGACCAAGGCCGTGCGGCTCATCAACGACGGGGCCCGGTTCATCTGCACCAACCCCGACGAGACCGGCCCCTCCACCGAGGGCCCGCTCCCGGCGACCGGCGCGGTGGCCGCGCTGATCACCAAGGCGACCGGCAAGCAGCCGTACTTCGCGGGCAAGCCGAACCCGCTGATGATGCGCACCGGCCTGAACGCCATCGGCGCGCACTCCGAGACCAGCGCGATGATCGGCGACCGGATGGACACCGACGTGCTGGCCGGCATGGAGGCCGGGATGCAGACCTTCCTGGTGCTCACCGGCCTGACCACGACCGGCCAGGTGGAGAACTTCCCCTACCGGCCCTCGCACGTCGTGGACTCCATCGCGGACCTGGTCGACCTCGTCTGACCCGGGCCGTCGCCGGCCTGGGTGGCCCTGTCCAACCCAGGTCGGCGTGAACATCACCCGGTCGGAGCAATATCGGCGCCCCTGCGGATGCGGGGAGGGTGCCGGGCGGGGAGCCTCCAGATAACTGGAGGTACACGATGGGCTCACTGAAGGTCACTCTCTGTGCGGGCGCCGCGGTGCTCGCCGCGCTCACCCCGGCGGCGTACGCGGCGGACGGGGGCGGAGTCTCGGTGTCCCCTTCCTCGCCCGCACCCGGCGCCGACGTGTCGCTGACCGTGCACGGCTGCGCCGGCGGCACCGCCACCGCAGTCTCCGCCGCCTTCGTCGCCGACGCCCACCTGGCCGGCGCCGGCGGCACCCTCGGCGGCGAGACCAAGGTCCGCTCCTCCGTGACGCCCGGCGCATACGACGTGAAGGTCACCTGCGCCGACCGCACGGTCAAGGGCAAGGTGACCGTCGTCGCGCGCGGCGGGCACACGGCCCCTCCCACGCACGAACCGCCGGCGTCCGCCCCCGCCTCCCCGATCGCCCCCGTCCCCGCGGGCGGCGGCGGCACCGCACAGCTCACCGCCGAGAGCACCGCACGCCTCACCGCCGCCGACGCCCACACCCACGGGCCCGGCATCGCGCACGCCGTCATGGGCCTGGTGCTGGCCGGCGTCGCCGCGGCCGCAGTGGGCGCGCGCGGCGTCGCCCGCCGGAGCCGCAGGACCCACTGACCATGGCGGACACCGCACGCTCCTCCGGCACCGCGCGCCTGGTCATGGGCGTGACCTGGGTGGTCCTGCTGCTGGGGCTCTGGCTGTGGGGGATGAAGGTCACCGACGTACGGCAGGGTATGTCCGCGCCGACCACCGGTGACATGGCCGCCGCCGGCCGCCCGCCGCTGGCCGAGCTGCCCCCGGCCGCCCGGCCGCTCAAGGGGGCCGCGCCGCAGCGCATCGACATCCCCGACCTGGGCGTGCAGGCGCCGGTCGTGGGGCGCGGCCTGGACGCCGCGGGCGCCATCGACCCGCCGCCGTTCGACCAGGCCGCGGTGGTCGGCTGGTACGCGGGCGGGGCGGCGCCGGGCGCGGCCGGGACCGCGCTGATGGTCGGGCACGTCGACACCGAGACGAAACCGGCCGTCTTCTACAAGCTCAGCACGCTCAAGCCGGGCCGCACCGTCCGCGTCGTGCGCGCCGACGGCCACGTCGCCGAGTTCACCGTCGACGACGTCGAGGTCCTGCCCCGCGACCACTTCGACGCCCACCGCGCCTACGGCCCCCGCCAGCCGGGGCGCGCGGAGCTGCGGCTGATCACCTGCGGCGGCACCTTCGACCGGGCGAGCCGCAGCTACACGGCCAACGTGATCGTGTCCGCCTATCTGACGGGCACCCCGCTGTAACAGCTCGCCGACGGTCCGTCCGGAGGACCTCGTGGGCGCTGCGGGTCGTATGCCAGGAGTGATCCCAGCCCGAGGAGGCCGACCCGTTCTGGGTGATGCCGGACGGCACCGCCGCCCGGCAGGTCGCGGGCTACCGGCCGACGGCTTCGCAAGTGCCGTGTATGCGCGCCCCGTTGCCCGTCCAGGGTTCTCTGGGGCTCAGCATGATCGCAAGATGCGGAACGCCCGTAGGGCTGCGGAACGAAACAAGGCCCCTCGCCGAAGCGAGGGGCCTTGCCGTCGGTGCGCCGCCAGGGACTCGAACCCCGGACCCGCTGATTAAGAGTCAGCTGCTCTAACCAACTGAGCTAGCGGCGCCTGCTGACGTCGACAACTCTACAGGACACGCGGGGGTGCCTCTGACCGCACGTGTCGTGGCCGTTATGTCATGAAATGGGAAAGTCGTACATCATTCGGACCGTCACCATGCGCTTCAGTAAGACGGTTGGGAAACTGATCAGCGTGTACAGGCCTGGACAAAACGGACCGGAGTGTGAGGCGGATCGCATGAACAGTCCGGTATTCGAGGAAATCGATCCCGCGAGCGACTGCGGCTGCCCCGGCTGCGCCCGGCTGCACCGGCCCGCCCCGCCGTCCTCCCCGACCCCTGGCCCCGCCGCACACCGTGCGGTGATCGTCGCGGCCGCCGCCTCCACCGCGCTCGCCGCGAGCGGTGCCGCACCGGCCCTCGCCACCCCGCACACCCCCACCCGGCCCGGCGTTCCCGCAGGTGACGAGCCGCAGACCCCGCAGGGCGGCAAGGCCCCGCTGCACGGCCCGGCCGGCGCTCCGGCGACGCCCGCCGCCCCGGTGCAGCTGCCGCCGATCAGCCGTACGGAGATCATCAACCGCGCCAAGGTGTGGGTGGCGGCCCAGGTGCCCTACAGCATGTACGCCTACTGGTCGGACGGGTACCGGCAGGACTGCTCGGGCTTCGTGTCGATGGCCTGGCACCTGCCCGGCAACGAGTGGACCGGCAGCCTCGGCCAGTTCGCCGACCGGATCACCAAGGAGGAGCTCCAGCCCGGCGACATCCTGCTGTTCCACAACACCGCCGACCCCGAGCAGGGGTCCCATGTGGTGATCTTCGGCGGCTGGACGGACTACACGCACACCTACTACATCGCCTACGAGCAGACCCGCCCCACCACCCGCCGCCAGGCCACCCCCTACCCGTACTGGAGCAACGCCTCCTCCTATCTGCCGTACCGCTACAAGGGCGTCACCGACGGCGCGGCCGGCGCTCCGGCGGGCAGCGGGGGCACCCAGAAGGACGCCGCCGCGTTCCCCGGCGCGGGCTCCTTCGGACCCGGCGCGAACAACGCCCACGTCACCCGGCTCGGCCAGTGGCTCGTCGAGCGCGGCGGCGCCCGCTTCTACACCTCCGGCCCAGGGCCCGTGTGGACGGACGCCGACCGCCGGGCCACCCAGGCCTTCCAGCGGGCGCAGGGCTGGACCGGCACCGGGGCGGACGGCCTGCCGGGCCCGAAGACCTGGGCGCTGCTGGTCTCCGGCACGGGCAAGGACATCCCGCCCGCGGGGACCCAGGGACCGGCGAAGCCGACACCACCGGCGACGCCCGCCCCGCCCGCCGCCCTCCCGTCCTTCCCCGGCCCCGGCGCCTTCCGCCCGGGCGCGAACAACGCCCATGTCACCGAGCTCGGCCGCCGGCTGGTGAAGAAGGGCTTCGGCAGGTTCTACACGAGCGGCCCCGGTCCGCGCTGGAGCGAGGCGGACCGCAGAGCCGTAGAGGCCTTCCAGCTCGCCCAGGGCTGGCGGGGCCCGGCCGCCGACGGCTACCCCGGCCCGGAGACCTGGCGACGGCTCTTCCGGTGACATCACCCATCCGCAGTGGTTGGAGGCATGCATTGAGTACGGCCACGACGCCCGAGTCGGAGGGGAGTGCGGACGCCGCCGCGTCCCGCCCGCCCCGGCTGATCCAGAACGAGGCCACCGCCGAGATCCCCGTCCACCTTCTCTTCCGCGACGACCCCGATCCGCAGCCGGTGCCGGTGCGCCCCACCGTCGTGGCGCGCCGCCAGGGCACCGGCGAGCAGCCGCGCGTCCGCCGGCCGGCCCCGAGGGTGCCGCGCCCCGCGGTGCCGGAGGTCGACCCGGAGCTGGTGGAGCGGCGGGCGCGGGCGCTGCCCGGCGCCGTGGGAGTGCTCGCCGGGATGTGCGGGCTGGCCGGGTGCGTGGCCGCCTCCTGGTGGGCGGGGCTGGTACCGCGGCTCGCCGTCCGGGCGCTGCACCTGCCGGCGACGCCGGACGCCGGGCTCGGGCCGGCGCAGTGGGCGCTGTACGCGGGGGCGGGCGCGCTCGCCCTGTTCGGCTTCGGCGGCCTGGCGCGCGGACGCACCGGACGGGCCTGGGTGCTCGGCCTGTTCGGCCGCTACCGGGGCACGGTCCGGCGCACCGGCCTGCTGTGGGTCAACCCGCTGCTGCTGCGCCGCGGTGTGGACGTGCGGCTGCGGCACTGGCGCAGCGAGCCGATGCCGGCCGCCGACGCCAGCGGGGTGGCGCTGCGGGTGGTCACCCTGGTGGTGTGGCGGGTACGGGACACCGCGCGGGCGGCGCTCGGCGTGGAGGACCACGAGACGTTTCTGCGCGAGTGCGTCGAGGCGGCGCTCACCCGGGTGCCGGTGGAGGTGCCCGGCGCCGGCCGCGCCCCGGTGGAGACGAGCGGGGACGCGCTGACCCGCTCGGTCGCCGCGGACGTGGCGCCGGTGGGCCTGGAGGTGTTCTCGGTACGGCCGCTGCGGGTGGAGTACGCCCCGGAGGTGGCCGCCGTGATGCAGCGCCGGAGGATCGCCGTGCTGGAGGCCGAGCACCGGGCGAGCGTGATCGGTTCGGTCGTGGACTCGGTGGAGGACACGGTGACCCGGCTGACCGTGCGCGGCCTGGTGGCGCTGGACGACTACGAGCGCAAGGCGCTGGTGAAGGACCTCACGGTGGCGTTCTGCGCGGGGCACGGGGAGGGGTAGACGCGCGCCGTGGGCCGGGCCGTTCCGGGCGTGCGATTGGTATGGACATGTTCAACGGTCGCCAATAACCTCGAACTTGGTCTAGACCTACCTGCACGGCTCACTGAACTCCCCACATCCCAGGAGCGGCAGCATGCGCACAAGGACCAAGCTCTACGCCGCCGTGGTGGGGCTGGCCACGACCGGAGCGATCGCGCTCTCCTCCGGCGGGGCCAGCAGCCACGGCTACACCGATCTGCCCGTCAGCCGGCAGAAGGTCTGCCAGCTCGGCACCGTCACGAACTGCGGCGACATCCAGTGGGAGCCGCAGAGCGTGGAGGGCCCCAAGGGCTTCCCCGCCGCCGGACCGGCCGACGGCCGGCTGTGCTCGGGCGGCAACACCCGCTTCGCCCAGCTGGACAGCCCGCGCACCCCGTCGGGCGGCGCCTGGCCCACCACCAGGGTGACGGGCGGCCAGAGCTACACCTTCCGGTGGCAGTTCACCGCGATGCACGCCACGACCGACTTCAAGTACTACGTCACCAAGCCGGGCTGGAACCAGGACCACAACCTGACCCGCGCCGACCTCGACCTCACCCCGTTCCTCACCGTCCCCTACGGCGGTCAGCGCCCGCCGTCCACCCTCTCCCACAGTGGCACCCTGCCGTCCGGCCTCAGCGGCCACCACGTGATCCTCGCGGTCTGGACCGTCGCGGACACGGGCAACGCGTTCTACGCTTGCTCGGACGTCACGTTCTGATCTCCGCCGGCTGACCCAACGCCGAAGGGCCCCCGCTTTCGCGAGGGCCCTTCTTCTGTGCGCCGCCAGGGACTCGAACCCCGGACCCGCTGATTAAGAGTCAGCTGCTCTAACCAACTGAGCTAGCGGCGCATGACTCCCACCGACCGCTTCACCAGGCGTTTTCCTGGCCCCGCGGGCGGCGACGAAGAAAATAGTACCTGGTTTTCCGGGGTGCTCGTGACCACCCCGCACGGCGCCGCAGGCCTAGATCGTCAGCGACAGGAGCAACGGGGCGGCGCTCCGGCTCAGGGCGTCCGCTGCCGTGCGCAGGCGGTGGGCGTGTTCCACCGGCATCGACAGCGCCAGGCATCCCACCGAGGAGCCGGCGGTGATCGGCACGGCCGCGCAGACCGTGCCGACCGCGTACTCCTGCAGGTCGAGCACCGGCACCGTCGGCGGCTGCGCCTCCAGGCGGGAGAGCAGCAGCTTGTCGCTGGTGATCGTGCGCGAGGTGAGGCGGGCCATCTTGTGCCGGGAGAGGTGGTCGCGGCGGCCGTTGTGGTCGAGCTGCGTCAGCAGGCTCTTGCCGACCGCGTGGGCGTGCGCGGACTCCCGGAAGTCCACCCACTCGTTGACCGGGGGAGCGCCCGGCCCGGCGGCGTACTGGGTGATCCGCACCTCGCCGTCCACGTACCGGCTGATGTAGACCGCTGCCCGCACCGAGTCGCGCAGCCGGTCCAGGGTGCGCTGGAGGTGGGCCCGCAGCGCCTCCTCCCGCCCCTGGGCGGAGCCCAGCCGGGCGAGCGCGTCACCGGCCGTGTACGCACCGCCGGTGATCTGCTCGATGTATCCCTCGCGGCGCAGCATCCGCAGCAGCGGGGTCAGTCGCTCGGTGGTGAGGCCGGTGAGGCGGGCTATCCGGGCGTCGGTGACGCCGGCGGTGTGCCGGGCCACGGTCTCCAGCACGCGCAGGGCGTCCTGTGCCGCGTGGTACGGCGCGGTCGGCTCGTTCATCAGCGCCACGGTGTCTCCCCCTGCGGTCGCTTTCAGGCCGTGATCCGAAACCCGGACCCCCTCCACCATAACGGGCAAGCGTCCTGCGTGGAGGGGGCGTTGGCGAGGTCGCACCGCTCTCAACTGCGGCATCGACGCGCTGGCATATGTCCGGGTCATGACCCAGGGTCGAGACCTGGGGTGTTGGCGCGCGTACGGCGCGCAGTCACAGCACGGCGCTCAGGAATTCCCGCGTGCGCTCCTGCGCGGGGTCGTTGAAGATCTTCTCCGGAGGCCCCGCCTCCACGATCCGGCCCGCGTCGAACATCAGCACCTGGTCCGAGATGTCCCGCGCGAAGTTCATCTCGTGGGTCACGCACAGCATCGTGATGTCCGTGCTGCGCGCGATGTCCCGCAGCAGATCCAGCACCCCGGCCACCAGCTCCGGGTCCAGCGCCGACGTCACCTCGTCCAGCAGCAGCACCTTCGGCCGCATCGCCAGGGCCCGCGCGATCGCCACCCGCTGCTGCTGCCCGCCGGACAGCCGGGTCGGGCGCGCGTCGCACTTGTCGGCCAGGCCCACCAGGTCCAGCAGCTCCCGGGCCCGCTCCTCCGCCTCGTCCTTCGACAGGCCGAGCACGGTGACCGGCGCCTCCGTGATGTTCCGGAGCACGCTCATGTTCGGGAACAGGTTGAACTGCTGGAAGACCATGCCGATCTTCTTGCGCGCCTCCCGGCACTGCCGCTCGCTCGCCGGGAACAGCCGGTCCCCGTCGACGGTGATCGTGCCCTCGTCGGGCTTGGTGAGCGTCATCAGCAGTCTGAGGATCGTCGTCTTGCCGGAGCCGGACGGCCCGATCAGCGTGACGTGCTTGCCGGCCTCCACGGAGAAGTCCAGGTGGTCCAGGACGGTGTTGTCCCCGAACCGCTTGGTGACCTGCTCCAGGCGCACCAGCGGAGCGACATCGGCGGGCGGTGCGGTCGGCTGCTTGCTGGTGTCAACGGACAAGGCGTCGCTCCAGGGTGCGAAGGAGAAGGGAGGCCAGATAGGAGATGACGATGAAGGCGGCGCCGATCACCGTGAGCGGCTCGGTGAACTGGAAGTGCTGCTGCGAGTACAGCCGCGCCTGCCCGAGCATCTCCAGCACGGTGATCACCATCAGCATCGGCGTGTCCTTGAGCATGGCGATCACGTAGTTGCCGAGTGCGGGCACCACCCGGCGCACCGCCTGCGGCAGGATCACCACCGTCCAGGTGCGGTGCACCGGCAGGCTCAGCGCGGTCGCCGCCTCCCACTGCCCGGGCGGCACCGCCTCGATGCCGGCCCGGTAGACCTGCATGGTGTACGTCGAGTAGTGCAGGCCGATCGCGACGACGCCGGTGGCCAGGGCCGACATCGTCACGCCCCACTCGGGCAGCACATAGAAGAGGAAGAACAGCTGCACCAGCAGCGGGGTGTCCCGGACGAACTCCGTGACCACCCCCACCGGCCAGCGCACCCAACGCGTCGGCGTGCGCATCAGCAGCGCCCACACCAGGCCCAGCGCGAACGAGATCAGCGAGCCGAGCACCAACGCCTGCAAGGTCACCAGCAGGCCGTCCCAGAAGTGCGGCATGAAACCGCTGACGGCACTCCAGTCCCAGGTCACGAGACACCAGCTCCCTCAGGCACCCGCACCGGGTCCGCCTTCTTCTCCGGCGCCCGGCCGACCCCGGCCTTCAGCCGCTTCTCCAGCCCCCGCATCCCACGGGTGAGCAGGAACGCGATCACGAAGTAGATCAGCAGCACATACGTGTAGATCTCCGCGCTCTCCTGCAACGCCAGGCGGACCAGATTGCCGCTGAACGCCAGGTCGCCCATGCCCATCACCGACACCAGCGCCGTGCCCTTGAGCAGTTCGATCAGAAGATTGCTGAACGGCGGGATCATCTCCGGAACCGCCTGCGGCAGCAGGATCTTGCGCATCCGCTGCCCCGGCGTGAAGCCGAGCGCGATACCGCCCTCCCGCTGCGCCGGATCGACGGCCTTCAGCGCCCCGCGCACGATCTCCGCGCCGTACGCGCCATAGGTCAGACCGAGCGCCAGCGTGCCCGCCCACAGCGGCACCAGCTGCCAGCCGAAGGCCGGCGGCAGCACGAAGAACACCCAGAAGATCATCACCAGCGCGGAGGTCCCACGGAAGACCTCCGTGTAGAAGCCCGCGAGGAAGCGGACGATCCACAGCCGGTGGGTGCGCGCGACACCGACGACGAACGCCACCGCCGCGCCCAGCAGCGCGCTGCACACCAGCAGCTGGAGCGTGACCCACACGCCCTTGAGTACGAGTTCCCACAGTCCCGAGGTCATCCGCCGCACAGCTCCTTCGCGGTCAGATCGGTCATCTCGGAGCGCGTGAAACCGAACGGCCGCAGGATGCGGAGCAGTTCGCCGCTCTTCTTCAGCTTGTGCAGCTCGGTGTTGAAGGCGTCGCGCAGCCCGGTCTCGGTCGGCCGGAACGCGAACGCGCCGCCGTCGATGTGCGGTTTGCCCTTCACCAGCGGCGCGAACGGCTTGGTCGCCTCCGCCTTGGCCGACTTCTTCACCACGTCACGGACGGTCACAGCCGTTCCCGCGAACACGTCCACACGGCCCGCCTCCACCGCGTTCAGCCCCGCGACCTGGTCCGGGACGATGAGGATGTCGCTCTCCTTGTAGCCCGCCTCGACCGCGTACTGGATCTCCGCATAACCGGTGCCGGTCGCGAACTTCGCCTTCTTCGCGACGATGTCCCGGTAGGTGTGGAGGCCCTTGGGATTTCCCTTGCGGACGATGAAGGAATCGAGCATCTGGTAGTCGGGATCGGCGAAGATCACCTGCGCGCAGCGCTCGGGATTGACATACATGCCGGCGGCCACGACATCGAACTGCTGGGAATTCAGCCCGGGTATGAGCGAGCCGAACTCGGTCGGCACGGGCTGCACCTTGTCCACCCCGAGCCGCTTGAAGATCACCCTGGCCAGTTCCGGTGCCTCACCGGTCAGTTCACCGCTCTTGTCGATGTATCCGAAGGGAATCTCCCCGGCGATCCCGAGCCGTACCACGCCCTGCGCGCGCAGCCGGTCGAGCAGGTCACCGCCCTTCTTCGTGGACGCGGTCGCCACCCGCGAGCAGCCCGCGGCACCCAGAGCGCCGACCGCCGCCACCCCCGCGAGCAGCGACCGGCGAGTGGGTCCGGATGTGTGTGCGCCATGTCTTGCATGACCGTGTGGTGGAGCCATGGCGGCGCTGCTACCCAACTGAACGCAACGCATGCACCATGGATTGCATGGCCGATCGCTACCTCGAAGTGTCCCTGGTCAAGCGTCAAATCCACTGCACCGCAAAGCTGCTGGACGATCGCGCACCCGTCACCTGCGCCGCGGTGTGGAACGCGCTGCCGCTGTCCGGCGACGTCTACCACGCCAAATACGCCCGCAACGAGATCTACGCGCTTTTCCCGCCCTTCGCCGCGACCGAACCACCCCTGGAAAACCCGACGGTCACCCCGATTCCCGGAGATCTCTGCTATTTCTCCTTCGCGGGAGCCGAACTGGGCACCAACGCCTACGGCTACGACCGTGAGGTGGGTGCCGGCACCACCGTCGTCGACCTGGCCCTGTTCTACGAACGCAACAACCTGCTGCTGAACGGCGACGTGGGCTGGGTGCCCGGGATCGTCTGGGGCCAGGTCGTGGACGGCCTGGACGCCATGGCCGAGGCGTGCAACGACCTGTGGCGCACCGGCGCGGCGGGCGAGACGCTCAGCTTCCGGCGGCTGTGAGACCCGCGGCGCCCGCCTCGTACAGGGCGTGCGCCGCCCGCAGCACCAGGTCGTCGCGGTGCCGGGCGGCCACGATCTGCAGCCCCACCGGCAGCCCGTCCGCGTCCACGCCCACCGGGACGGACGCGGCGGGCTGCTGGGTCAGGTTGAACGGATAGGTGAACGGCGTCCACCCCGTCCAGCGCTTCAGCCCCGACCCGCCCGGCACCTCCGCACCCGCCTCGAACGCCGTCAGCGGCAGCGTGGGCGTCAGCAGCAGGTCGTACGACTCGTGGAAGCGGCCCATGCGCCGCCCCAGGTCCATCCGCACGTCCACGGCGGCCAGATACTCCAGCGCCGAAAGCCGGGCCCCGGCCGCGCAGATCTCCCGCAGTCCCGCGTCCAGCAACTCACGCTGACGCGGCCTCAGCTGCTGCACCACCCGGGCCGCGCCCGCGAACCACAGGGCGTGGAAGGCGTCCACCGGGTCGGCCTCGTCCGGGTCGGTCTCCTCGACGTACGCGCCGAGACCCGCCAGCCGCTCCACCGCGCGCCGCACCGCCGACGCGACCGCCGGCTGCACCGCGACCTGCCCGCCCAGCGACGGCGAGTACGCCACCCGCAGCCCGCGCACCCCCTCGCCGAGCACCTCCGTGTACGACAGCCCGGCCGGGCCCAGCGCCGACCAGTCCCGGGCGTCCGGCGCGCCGATCACGTCCAGCAGGAGCGCCGCGTCCGCCGCGGTCCGGGTCATCGGGCCGACGTGCGCCAGCGTGCCGAAGGCGCTCGCCGGGAACAGCGGCACCCGGCCGTACGTCGGCTTCAGCCCGAAGATCCCGCAGAACGCCGCCGGGATGCGCACACTGCCGCCGCCGTCCGTGCCCAGCGACAGCGGCCCCGCGCCGAGCGCCACCGCGGCCGCGCTGCCGCCGCTGGAACCGCCGGCCGTACGGGACGGATCGTGCGGGTTGCGGGTGATCCCGGACAGCGGGGAATCCGTCACGCCCTTCCAGCCGAACTCGGGCGTGGTCGTCTTGCCGGCGAACACCGCCCCGTGCTCACGCAGCCGGGCCACCGACGGGGCGTCCTCCTCCCACGTCCCCGCCGGGTCGACGGTGCGGGAGCCGCGCAGGGTGGGGTGGCCGCGCAGCAGCAGGATGTCCTTGACGGTCACCGGCACCCCGTCCAGCAGCCCGGCCGGCTCCCCGCGCCGCCACCGCCCGGCCGACGCCCGCGCCTGCTCCAAGGCGTCCTCGGGCAGCAGACGGACGAACGCGTTCACCTCCGGCTGGATCCGCTCGGCCCGCTCCAGCACCGCGCGGGTCACCTCGACGGGGTCGAACTCGCCCTTGCGGTAGCCCTCCACGAGCTCGGTCGCGGTCAGTGCGGTGAGTTCCGTCATGCACAGCCTCCCAGAGGCATCGGTGGGCAGGGGCGTCAGTGGCCGGGGACGTATCCGCGCTGCTTGTCGACGACGTTGGGCAGCGGCCGGCCCGCCGCCCAGCGCTCGTACAGGTCCACGAACTGCGCGCCCAGTTCGTCGCGCCAGCCGATCGTGTCGCCGCTCATGTGCGGGGAGACGATCAGGTCCCGCACCCGCCACAGCGGGCTGCCGGCGGGCAGCGGTTCCTGCGCGAAGACATCCAGCGCGGCCCCCGCGATCCAGCGTTTGGCCAGCGCCTCGGCGAGGGCCTCCTCGTCCACCAGCGGCCCGCGGCCGACGTTGACGAAACACGCCGACGGCTGCATCACGCCGAAGCGGCGCGCGTCGAACATGCCCCGCGTCTGCTCCGTCAGTGGCGCCGCGCAGATCACCCAGTCGGCGCGGGACAGGAGGCGGTCCAGCTCGTCGGGGCCGTGCACACCGGTGCGCGGGGTGCGGCCGACGAGCGCGGTGGTGATGCCGAGCGCCTTCAGCAGCCGTACGACGGCCCGCCCGATCGGCCCGGAGCCGACCACGCACGCGCGCGTGCCGGCCACCCGCCGCGACTCCCGGTGCCGCCACTCCCGCTGCTGCTGCAACCGCACCGTCCGCGGCAGATCCTTGGCCATCGCCAGGACGAGCGCGGCGACGTACTCGGCGATCGGCTGGTCGAAGACACCGCGCGCGTTGGTCACGACGGTGTCCGACTGCACGAGTTGCGGGCACATCAGATGGTCGACGCCCGCGCTCGCCGTGTGCACCCAGCGCGGCCGCGCCCCCTCGCCGGGCCAGGCGTCCCGTACGGCGGTGGAGGTGAAGTCCCACACCAGCAGTACGTCCGCATCGGGCAGCCGCGCGGCGAGGCCGTCGGCGTCGGTGTGCACGATCCGCGCCCGGCCGGTGAGACGGCCGAGGCGGGGCGGGGGGTCGGCGTCGAGGACGAGGAGCGTGGGCGGGGCGGTGGTCATGCAGGGGCCGTTTCTCCGGGGACCGGGCGATGATCTGGCGTCTGACATGCGCGGTTTGACCACGCTCGCACCGGAACCTACCGTCGTCAACAGGGCCACGCGTACGATCCGTTGCCCTGTCGTCTCCCACCGTGAGGCGGTGCCCTTGTTGGAGGCCATGTTTCTGGGCGGCCCCCGCCCGCAGCGCGGTGTCGGTGTCGTCGCGCCCTTCGACTTCGCGCTCGACCGGGAGTTGTGGCGCTGGACGCCGGACGAGGTGTCGCTGCACCTGACCCGCACGCCCTATGTGCCGGTCGAGGTCAGCCTGGATCTCGCCCGGCTGGTCAGCGAGCACGAGACGCTCACCGACGCCGTGCGCACCCTGATCGCCGTGCATCCCGAGGTCCTCGCCTACGCCTGCACCTCCGGCAGTTTCGTCGGCGGGACGGCCGGGGAGCGCGCGATGTGCGAGGCGATGACCGGGGCGGGCGCGGTGCCGTCCGTGACGACGTCCGGGGCGCTGCTGGAGGCGCTCGCCGAGCTGGGCGTGCGACGGGTGGCGCTGGTGACGCCGTACACGGAGTCGGTGACGCGGTCGCTGCGGGCGTACGTCGCGCAGGCCGGGGTCGTGGTGACGGGGTGCGTGTACATGGGGCTGACCCGGCACATCTGGAAGGTGCCGTACCGGGACGTGGTGGAGATGGCCCGGCGGGCGGTCGGCACACCGGGCGCGGCCGGGGAACCCCAGGCGCTGTTCCTGTCCTGCACCAACCTGCCGACGTACGACGTGATCCCGCAGCTGGAGGCGGAACTGCGCATCCCGGTGATCTCGGCCAACCAAGTCACGATGTGGGCGGCACTGCGTCGGCTGGGTACCCGCGCGGTAGGGCCGTACCAGGCGCTGACCGACGACTCGGCACGCGCGTGGCCCGCCGTACTGCCGGACGGACCGCAGGAACAGCAGGAAGGGCGAACATGACCGCACTCGGATTCCTCTACCCGGGTCACTCGGCCGAGGACGACTATCCGCGCATCGAGCAGCTCCTGGGCAGTGACATCCGGGTGGACGTCGTCCACACGGACATCGGCGAGGACGCGCACCGTGTGGACGCGCTGCGGCGGATGGGCGAGGCGGAGCGTCTCACGGCGGGCGTGGAGGAGCTGCGGCTGGCCGGCGTGGAGTCGGTGGTGTGGGCGTGCACCAGCGGCAGCTTCGTGTACGGCTGGGAGGGCGCCCACGAGCAGGTGCGCGGGCTGGCCCGGGCGGCCGGGACGCCGGCCTCCTCGACCTCGTTCGCCTTCGTGAACGCGGTACGGGAGATCGGCGCGCGCACGGTCGCCGTGGGGGCGACGTACCCGGAGGACGTGGCGGAGCTGTTCGCCGGCTTCCTGCGGGCGGCCGGTGTGGAGGTCACCGGGGTGCGCAGCTCGGGGATCGTCACGGCGGCGGAGGTCGGTACGTGGGGTGAGGCGGAGGTGCTGGCCCTGGCCCGGGCCGCGGACCACCCCGACGCACAGGCGGTTCTCCTGCCGGACACGGCCCTGCACACGGCGGCGCACGTCCCGGCCCTGGAGAAGGAACTGGGCAAGCCCGTCCTCACGGCGAACCCGGTCACGGTGTGGGAGGGGCTGCGGCTGACCGACCGCCGGGTCAACGCTCCCTCGCTGGGGTTCCTGTTCCTGCGGGAGCCGATCGTCCAGGCCTGACGGG
Organism: Streptomyces sp. NPDC014006; assembly: GCF_043088925.1. NCBI lineage: Bacteria > Bacillati > Actinomycetota > Actinomycetes > Kitasatosporales > Streptomycetaceae > Streptomyces > Streptomyces sp. NPDC014006. The sequence continues at coordinate 175,315 of NZ_JBICAJ010000001.1, forward strand.
GGCTCCGCCGGTTTCGCGGGACGGTCGGGCAGGAGGTGCCGCCACGGGGCTTTGCCCCGGGCCTCGGGGGTGTTTGCCTCGGTCGGGCAGAGGTGCCGTCACGGGGCTTTGCCCCGGACCCCGGGGGGTTTCCCACCCACCCACCCGTCTCGCTTGGGCAGGAGGTGCCGCCACGGGGCTCCGCCCCGGACCCCGGGGGTGTTTGCCTCGGTCGGGCAGGAAGTGCCGTCACGGGGCTTTGCCCCGGGCCCCGGGAGGTTTCCCACCCACCCACCCGTCTCGCTTGGGCAGGAGGTGCCGCCACGGGGCTCCGCCCCGGACCCCGGGGGGGTGTTTGCCTCGGTCGGGCAGAGGTGCCGTCACGGGGCTGCGCCCCGGGCCCCGGGAGGTTTCCCACCCACCCACCCACCCGTCTCGGTCGGGCAGGAGGTGCCGCCACGGGGCTCCGCCCCGGACCCCGCCGGGGCTTCGCCCTCGGACCCCGAACCCCCGGACCCCGATCCCCCGGACCACCGGCCCCCGGACCTGCGAGCCTCCGGCCTCCCGGACCCCGGCCTCCCGGCCTCCCGGCCTCCCGGGCCCCGGGCCACGGCCCCGGGCCACGGCCCCGGGCCACGGACCCCGGGCCCGGCACCGGGAGCTTCGCTCCGGGCCGCCGGGCCCCGTGCACCCCCGACCTTGCCATTTGGCTCCGCCCCCGACCCCGCCATGGGGCTGCGCCCCAAGGCGTACGGGGTAGGCCCGCCCCCCGGGCCTACCCCGCCGATCACCCCGCCCGGCAGCGCACCCCCACCCCATGCCGCCCGGGGCGCGGCACACCCCGCCCCGCCAAGCCGACCCACCCAAGCCGCCCCACCCACCCCCGCAGGGAATAACCGGAGACCCCCTCCTGTTAGCCCAGCGGCAGCGCACCCGTACACGCAGGAGGACCCACCGTGGCCGTATCCGAGAAGTCCGGTGACGAGATCCGGGGCACGGCGCGGGGGACCGCCGCCGTTCCGCTCTCCGTGCTGGACCTGGTCACCGTGGGGGCCGGGCGGACCGCCTCCGACGCGTTGGCGACCAGCGTGGAGCTGGTGCGGCTCGCCGAGGCGCGCGGGTTCCACCGGTACTGGGTCGCCGAGCATCACTCCATGCCCGGTGTCGCCTCCTCCTCGCCCGCGGTGATCCTCGCCCACCTCGCCGCCCACACCGACCGCATCCGGCTCGGCTCGGGCGGCGTCATGCTGCCCAACCACGCACCGCTCGTCATCGCCGAGCAGTTCGGCACGCTGGAGGCCATGGCGCCGGGGCGGATCGACCTCGGGCTCGGCCGGGCGCCCGGCACCGACGGGGCCACCGCGGCGGCCCTGCGCCGTACCGACCGGCTCGACGAAGGCGCCGACGACTTCCCGCAGCAGCTCGCCGAGCTGACCCGGTTCCTCGACGACGACTTCCCCGACGGGCACCCGTACCGCAGGATCCACGCCGTGCCGGGGCCGGTGCAGGCCACCTCGCCCGGTGGTGTGCAGTCGCCCCACCGGCCGCCGATCTGGCTGCTCGGATCCTCCGGGTTCAGCGCCCGGCTGGCCGGCGTGCTCGGTCTGCCGTTCGCGTTCGCACACCACTTCTCCGCGCAGAACACCCTCCCGGCCCTCGACCTGTACCGCGAGTCCTTCCGGGCGTCCGACATCCTGGACGAGCCCTACGCCCTGATCGGCGTCGCCGCGCTCGCCACCGAGGACGAGAAGGAGGCCCGGCGCCAGGTGCGGGCCGCCGCGCTGAACATGGTCCGGCTGCGCACCGGGCGGCCCGGGCTCGTGCCTACGCCTGAGGAGGCCGAGGCCTATGAGTTCAGCCCCATGGAGGAGGAGTTCGTCACCTTCTGGAACGCCAACGTCGTCCACGGCACGCCCGACGAGGTGCGAACCGGGCTCGACGATCTCCACAAGCGCACGGGCGCGGACGAGCTCATGATCACCGGCAACGCGCACAGCGGGGATGTGCGCCTGCGGTCGTACGAACTGATCGCCGACGCCTACGGTTTCACGACCACGTCCGGCTGAACCCCCGGCGTCGCCAGCAGCGCGGAGATACGATCCGGCGGCACCGGGCGGGAGTACAGCCACCCCTGCCCGGTGTCGCAGCCGATCAGGCGGAGGCGGTCGGCCTGCGCGGACGTCTCCACGCACTCGGCGGTCACCGTGAGCCCGAGCCGGTGCGCGAGCTGGATCATCGCCTCGACGATGACCTCGTCGGCGGGGCTCGGATGCGCGGCGGGGTCGTCGTAACGGAAGCCGCGGACGAAGGAGCCGTCCAGCTTCAGGACCTTCACCGGCAGCCGGGACAGATACGCCAGGTTCGAGTAGCCGGTGCCGAAGTCGTCGATGGCGATCTGCACGCCCATGTCGCTCAGCGCCTTCAGCGTCTGCAGCGGGCGGCCCGCCGAGCCCATCACCGCCGACTCCGTCAGCTCCAGTTGCAGCAGATGCGGCGCCAGGCCCGTCTCGGCCAGCGTCTGCGCCACGTCCGCCACCAGGTCGGAGTCCCACACCTGACGGACCGCCACATTGACGCTGACGAACAGCGGCGGCTCGTCGGGGTTCTCCAGCTGCCAGCGACGGGCCTGCCGGCACGCGGTGGTGAGGATCCAGCGGCCGAGCGGCACGATCGAACCGTCCTCCTCCGCCAGCCCGACGAACCGATTCGGCGGCAGCAGGCCGAACTGCGGATGGTTCCAGCGGACCAGGGCCTCCACCCCGTGCAGCCGGCCGTCGGCCATGCCCACCAGCGGCTGGTAGTCGAGCACGAACTCCCCGCGCTCGATGGCCGGCCGGAGCGTGGAGGCCAGGGCCTGGCGGGTCATCAGGTGCGCGTTGCGCTCGGGGTCGAACAGTGTCCAGCGGTCCTTGCCGTCCGCCTTCGCCCAGTACAGCGTCGTGTCGGCCGCCTGCATCAGCCCGGTCGCCGTCGTCCCCGCCGCCTGCCGTTCCACCACGCCGATCGACGCCGATACCGACAGCCGCTGACCCGCGAGCTCGAAGGGCTCCTGCAGCGCCTTCAGGGCCGACTCGGCGAGGTCCGCGAGCTGCTCGGTGCCGGTCGAGTCCTCCACCAGCAGCGCGAACTCGTCGCCGCCCAGCCGCGCCACCAGCGGCGTACTCGCGCGGCCGTGGCCGGCCGTGTCGGCGCAGCGGGTCAGGCGCTCGGCGACGGCGGCGAGCAGCCGGTCGCCGACGCGGTGGCCGAGGGTGTCGTTGACCGCCTTGAACCCGTCCAGGTCCAGGTAGCACAGGCCGATCCGGCCGGTCCCGCCCGTCTCGTACGATTCCGTCCCCAGCGCGGCCGACTCCAGCGCCGCCGACAGCCGTTCGAAGAACAGCGTGCGGTTGGGCAGCCGGGTCACCGGGTCGTGCATCTGCAAGTGCCGCAGCTGCGCCTGGAGTTCACGGCGGGCGCTGATGTCGGCGACCGACAGCAGCGCGCCCTCCTCACCGGCCGGCAGCGGGGAGACGGTGACCTGCGCCCACAGCGAGTGGCCGTCGGGATGCTTCAGCCGGCGGGTGCAGCGCAGCCGGTCGCGGCGGCCGTCGAGCACCTCGCGGTAGGCGTGCCGGGTTCGCGTGTCGGAGCCGAGGTCGAGCAGATCCGACGCGAGCCGGCCGGTGAGGCCCGCCCGGTCGCCGCCGAGCAGCTCCCCGAGGGTGTCGTTGGCGTCGACGACCAGGCCCGCGCGGTCGACGACGGCCATGGCGAGCGGGGCGGCCGCGAAGGCGGAGCGGTAGGGGGGCTCCGCACGGGCAGGGGTGGGGCTGTCACTCTCTGTAACGACGGACCCGTCGGCATCTGCCGCAGGTGTCGACCCTTCGGACGTTCCGCTCACCGCTCGCTCCCGCAGTGCACTCGATCGCTGTCCGCGCAGGAAAGTGTGCCGATCATAGAGGCTGGCCCCGGGCGGTACCAGCCATGGCTCGTTCCCGGGCGGTCCGCGAGGGCTCCCCGACCGATGGCGGATCGTTTCTGTTCGCAGGTGGGCGGCCTGCGCAGGCCCCCGACCGAATGTGACGTTCCGTGAACGCTTCGGGGGTGTCGGCCTGACGGGCGCTCACTCGTCCGGGTCAGATAAACAGGGCATACGGCAACGAACCCGACCAGGCTGGGTGCGGCGTCCCGAGAACCGCATCCGGAGGTCCCCTTGTCGCGTCAGCTCACCCTGCGAAGACTGGGCCGAAGAACCCGCAGGGGCCTCAAGTCGGCGTTGGAGCCGCCCCGGCTGCGCAGTACCGCCGCCGTGTTCACCATCATGTCGGCGCTCGCCGCGACCTCGCTGCTCAGCGCCCCTTCGGTCGCCGAGCCCTTCTCCACCGAGCCCTGCACCCTCCAGCGCACCGACGCCCACCACTCCGAGGGCGTGGACACCTGGAACGCCGCCTACCCACGGCCCACCCGCGCCCTCAACGCGGTGATGGTCTTCCTGTCGTTCCCCGACGCCACCCCCCTGACCACCCCCGCCGAACTGACCGCCGACCACTTCCCGGCCACCAGCGACTTCTTCCGCCGCGCCTCCTACGGCCGCTTCACCCTGACCCCCCACCCGATGCGGCACTGGATCCGCATGCCCCGGCCGTCCACGACGTACCGCATACAGCGTGACTGGAGCGCCGGCCTGCGCGCCCTGTACCTGCGCGACGCCCTGCGGGCCGCCGACGACCAGGTCGACTTCTCCCGCTACGACGTCGTGTACTTCGTCGCCGACCCGGACGCCCCCGGCGTCGACTCCGACGCCACCAAGGTCGTCAACCTCGACACCCCGCTCAGGGCGGACGGTACGGACATCCGCCGTGTGGTGACGGTCTTCGAGCGGCACCCACCGGACCGGCTGGTGCTCGCCCACGAGACCGGGCACGTCTTCGACCTGCCCGACCTCTACCACCGCCCCGCCGACGGCAAGGGCGACTGGGACACCTATGTCGGCGACTGGGACATGATGGGCAGTCAGTTCGGTCTGGCGCCGGACCTGTTCGGCTGGCACAAGTGGAAGCTCGGCTGGCTGGATCCGCGCCAGGTGGTGTGCGTGCAGCGCCCGACCCGGCTCAGCCTGGAGCCGCTCGCCGCCGGGCCCGGGGTCCCCGTCCCGGGCGCCGCGGGCGCGCCCGCCTTCGGGCTCGGCACAGGGGCCAAGCTCGCCGTCGTGCGCACCGGCCCCGACAGTGCGCTCGCCTTCGAGGTGCGCGACCCCGTCGGCAACGACGGCGCGGCCTGCCGGGCCGGGGTGCTCGTGTACCGGGTGCACTCCACCACGGAGTCCGGGCGCGGGCCCATCGAGGTGATCGACGCCCACCCGCACACCGAGGCCTGCTGGGAGAACTCCGTCTACCCGGCGCTCGCCGACGCCCCGGTCTCCCTCGGCGAGAGCTTCACGGTCCCCGGGGACGGGGTACGGGTGGAGGTGGAGAGCCGCACCCCGTCGGGGGCGTGGACGGTGACGATCACGCCGGGGGCGCCTGGGTGATCCCTTGGATGCAGAAGAAGGCCCCTCGCCTTCGCGAGGGGCCTTCCCGTCGGGGGTGTGGGTGGCGGAACCCCCACCGCGCGCGGCGAAGCCGCGCAGAAACGACGATGGCGGGTCCTGTTCGCGCTTTCTGCGAACAAAACCCGCCATCGTCATCGTGCGCCGCCAGGGACTCGAACCCCGGACCCGCTGATTAAGAGTCAGCTGCTCTAACCAACTGAGCTAGCGGCGCCTGCTGACGTCGTAGACCTTAGCATCCACGTCGGCGGGAGGTGAAATCGAAATCCGCACCGCCGCGCGGGCCGCCCGCACCGCCGCCCACAGCAGGATTTCCGGTCCCGGCAGCCATGGGTGACGGGTGTCGGGGGCGACCAGCCAGCGGGCCGCGGAGGTGCCCGGCGCGGTCGCGGACACCGGCGGCACGGTCACCGCGTCACCGGTCCCGTGGCAGATCAGCGGGGGAATCCCGTCGGTACGGCCCGTACGGTCGCTGCCCGACCCCCACTCCTCCCACTCCAGCAGCGACGGCAGCCGCTGGGCGGTGCCGGGCGCGGCGAAGAGCAGCATCCGGCCCCGGAGGACGGCCACCGGGCCGGAACCCGGTCCCTCGTCCCAGAGCCGGTCGAGCATGCGGCGCCCGAACAGCGCGGGGGTGCCGACGACGTCGAAGGCGGTACCGCAGGGAAGGACGACGGGGGCGTCCGGCTGCTCCTCCCACAGGGCGAGGGTGCTGCGCGGGTAGGTACCCGCCGAGGCCAGCCAGCTGGCGCCGTCATGGGTGACATGACACGTGCTGCTCATGTCTCCCAGGTCTACCGGGCGTGAGCGCGCGCTTCCACAGGGTTGCGGGAAATCGGGACAGGGGGCACTTGGAGGGGGTATCTTGCCCGCTTCCCGCCCACCTGGCATATGCCGTCACGGGGGCAGGCCGGATCGGACGGCTCAGACCGGGTCGGAGGGGCTGGACCCTTCTCCGCCGCGCAGCAGGTCACGGCCGAACTCGACCATCTTCTTCGCGTAGTCCTCGGTCCACTCGGCCCGCTCGGCGATGTCCGCAGGCGTCAGGCGGTCGAACCGGCGCGGATCGGCGAGCTGCGCCGCCGCGATCGCCTGGAACTCCACGGCCCGGTCGGCCGCCGCGCGGAACGCGTGCGTCAGCTCCGTCGCCCGCTCCAGCAGCGCGCGCGGATCGTCGATCGACTCCAGGTCGAAGAAGTGCTCCGGATCGGCGGCCGCCGCCATGGGCTCGAAGAGCAGGGGCGCGGGGCGTAGCCGCGGTTCGTTCCGACGCGGCGTGGGCTCCGCCATGTCTTCTCCTTCTCGTACAGGGGCGTACGTCCCAGGGGGCGCCGCCACGGGGTGGACCACCCTCCATTGTCCCGCGCGCACGCAAGAGGGCGTCGGCCTCCCGGTTCCCGGGAAGGCCCGGCACCCCGGCACGTCAAGCGCCCCGCCAGGACACCCGGTGCTCGGCCAGATGTGCCAGTACCGCGTGGTTCGCCTCCCACCCGTCCGGGAACTTCACGAGCGTGCCGAGCTGGACCGGTTCCGTGGACGGGTAGTCGTCCAGGAGGTCCTCCACGCCCGCGCGGCACACCACGATGCACGCGTGCCGGTGGCGGGAGGCCAGCACGCACAGGCGGCCGGTCTCCAGATGGAAGGCCGTGGCGTCGGGGCGGCCCGACAGCGGATGCAGGACCACCGTCACGTCGTACTCACGGCCCTGGAGCCGGTTCGCGGTGTCGACCGTCACGTCGGACACGCCCAGCTCGGCCAGCGCCGCGCGGACCGCCGCCGCCTGGTCGCGGTGCGCCGTGCCGACGGCGATCCGGTCGGCGGTCAGCGGGGACGGCTCGGGTGAGCGCTCCGACACCGCCGCCCCGCCCCGGTCCAGCAGCCGCCGGACCACCAGCGCCACCGCCCGGACCGCCTCCGGGTCCGTGCGCGGGGTGTGCCGGGCCGGCAGCTGCAGCAGTCCCCAGCCGGAGGCCGCGGCCTCGTCGATCACCCGGTCGGGACCTGAGCCGTCCGAGGGGACGGCGAAGGCGAGCCTGCGGTCACCGGGGCCGGTGCCGCTACGGAACGGGGTGTACGGGTAGAACGCGTCCGAGACCAGCGGCGCCGCGGAGGCCGGCAGCCGCCAGGACACCGGCAGCCGGTGCTGCGGCAGCTGCGGGTTGTGCGCGAGCAGCGTCGTCACCGCCGACGCCGACGGGTCGTACGACAGACCCGCCCACTGCTCGCTGCCCACGATCGCGAACGGGTCCAGCTGCCCGGGGTCGCCCACGAACAGCGCCCGCTCGAACAGTCCGGCCACGGCGAGCAGACCGTCGGAGCGCATCTGGTACGCCTCGTCGACGATCGCGTGCCGCCACGGCTCGTCCACCTTCACGTGCGCCCACTTGGCCGCAGTGGACAGCACCACCGGCAGCCCGGCGAGATCGGCCGGCTTCGCCGAGGTGCGCACCTGCTCCAGCTCGTCCAGGGCCCGGTCGTAGGCGTCGGCGTCGCTGCTGTGCAGCCGGCCGACGGGCAGCTCGGGGTTCTTCTCGGCCAGCCGGAGCACCAGGTCGTCGACCTGCGCGTTGGTCTGCGCGACGACCATGAGCGGGCGCCCGGCGTCGGCCAGTTCCAGCGCCGCCCGCACCACCAGCGTCGACTTGCCCGCGCCGGGCGGGGAGTCGACGACGACACCGCGCGCGGCGCCGTGCAGCGTGTCGGCGAGGATCGCGTCCGTGGCCCGGGTCGCGGCCGCCCCCGGATCGAAGGCCGTCTCGGTCACGGTCACAGCACGTCCTCCTCGGTGACGGGATCGGCGGGCTCGACGGCCTGCTCACCGGGCGGCCCGCCGTGCGTCCACGGGGTGTCCTCCGGGTCGGGCAGCTTCGCCCCGCCGCGCTGCTCGTGCTCGAACAGCGTGAAGCACACCCGGTCGCCCTTCTCGGGCACCGACCCCTCCTCGGGCTCCTTGCCGCGGCCCATCTTGTCGAGGATGCGCAGCACGAGCAGCGCGCCGTCCTCCTCGGCGCCGACGAACTCCGCCGACTGCGGCCGCCCGCCCAGCGACCGGTACACCTTCGCCCGCTCGCCCAGATGCGGCCGGTCGTCCGTGCGCACGGTCACCAGCGGGCGCGGGCTGGGCCGCTTTCCCTCGCTGTACGCCATGGTCACGTCCGTCACCTCCCCGGCGAACGCCTCCCCGGCCAGCCGCCGCCCCGCCATCACCAGCGGGTCGTCGAGCGCCTCCTGCGCCTCCAGCCGGGCCTGCTCGCGCTCGCGCGCCGCGAGCTTGTTCGCCGCGGTGACCGCGTCGTCGCGGCGCGGCTGAGGCGGCTCCCCGTCCAGCACCCGGTCCCGGTGCCCGGTGAACGACCACCGGTCCCGCGTCCACCGCTCCTCGACATGCGCCCCCGGGGGCAGCGCCCGCAGCAGATCGAGCCCCCGCCAGACCTTGTCCCAGGTCGGCAGGGTGACCTGCTCGACGAGCCCCCGGATCTCCTCCTCGGCGCGGCTCAGCGCGCCGAGCCGCTCGTCGGCCTCCAGGCCGTCCTCGGCGGCGGCCAGCGCGGTGCGGGCCCGGTCGTAGCGCTCGATGGCGGGAGCGAGCAGCTTGTTGTCGAACGCCGGATCAGTGGCCGGCCCGGCGGGCGGGCACCGCAACTGCCCGCCCGCGTCACGGGCCAGCTCCGCCTCCAGCGCCGCCTCGGCCCCCGAGGTGCCCTCCGGCGGATCGATCCACGCCAGCAGCGCCCCCAGATGCTGGTCCTCCAGACCGGACTGACCGGTGGCCCAGTGCCGGGCGAGTACCTCGGTCAGGGCCGGCAGCAGCGACGAACCGGGCACCCGGGCCCGCTCGGCGTAGTGCGTGAACCAGCGCCCCAGCAGCGGCACCCGGGGCGGCGCGGGATACGGCGTCTCCGGCTCCTGCTCGGCCGTACGCCGGAACCGCATCGAACGCCCGAGCAGCCGCACCAGGTCGACGCCGGCCCGGCTCGGCACGATCAGCTGCGGGGCGTCCGCGCACAGGTCGACCTCGACCTTGACCCGCTTGCCGGTCTCCGGATCGGTCTCGGTGCGCTCGGCGGCCTCCACCACATCGCCGTACGACTCGAGGTACGGCAGGACGACATCGGCCAGCTCGGCCAGGAACGCGAACCGCAGATCCCGGTCACGCGGCTGCGGTACGACCAGCAGGCGCGGCGCGTTCCGGTCGGTGCCGACCAGCGCGCCGAGCGGGGCGCCCGCCTCACCGGCCGTGGTGAGCGGCACCAGGACCAGCGGCCGGTCGGACAGATGCCGGTGCCGCACGGTCGCGGCGGGCTGCGCGCGCCCGCTGCTGACGGCCTCCATGCGGGCGAGGGTGGCGATCAGCGACATCCGGTCCCCTCCAGCGCCTCGGCGCGCAACTGCGCGGCCCGCCGCAGCGCGGCCACCGCCGGATCGGCCGGGTCCCCGGCCTGACCGCGGGCGGCCGCCAGCACCTCGGGCACGGTGGCCAGCCCGCCCAGCTCGGCCCGCACGGACCGGCCGAGCGCGGTCACCGCGGCGGCCTCGCGTGAGCGCCGACGGCAGTGGAAGGCCAGCTCGCAGGCGGCCAGGCACTCGGGGGCGTACGTCGCCGGAACGGACTCGACGGCCTCGGTGAGCTGCTCGGCGGGCAGCTCGGGGGAGAAGCACGTCCCCTCGGGCAGCGAGTCGGCGATCTCCTCGATGCGGGTGAGCCGGGCCAGCTGCCGACCGGTCACCGCACGCTGCTTGCGCACGTCGACCGCGGCGGCGGTCGGCAGGTTGGAGAAGTCCTTGGGGCACACGAGCAGCACGCGATGGCGTACCTGCGGCGCGGGCTCCATGCGGCCCGCGACCTCCTCCAGCGCCAGCACGTACACGGCGGCCTGCCGGGCGGCGGCGCCCACCTTCGCCGGGTCGGCGGAGCCGTCCAGCATCGGGAAGGACTTGATCTCGACGACCGTCCAGCTGCCGTCCGGGTGGACCACCACGGCGTCCGGCTCGAGGAACGCCGGGGAACCGGCGACCTCGAGGGCGAGCATCGGATGGTCCAGCAGCGTCCAGCCGCCCGCCTCGACGGCCTCCCGCAGCGCCAGCGCCGTACGCGCCGTACGCCCCTCGGGCCCGGCCGCGGTCAGATCGGGCACGTAGGTGCGCTCCGGCGGCTCGGCGGCCGGGTCCAGCTTCTCCCGCACCAGCCGCAGGAGCTCCGCGCCGCCGTCCGCCTTGACCTTCGCCTCGAAGGCGTTGCCCCGGGTGAGGGCGAACTGCGACTGCCCGAACGCCGACGGCGCACCGAGCGCGCCCGCCAGCGCCGCCTTGTCCACCCCGGCGCCGTCGAGGAGCGCGCGCCGCCGGCAGCCCGGGTTGGCGGCGAGGGCCGCGAGGGCGCGGGCGTCCAGCGCCCGGGCGGGTACGTCGGGTCCGCGCAGCTCAGCGAGCCGGTGCCGGAGCGCCGTCCCCGGTGTCCGTGGGGACGGCACTCGGCTCGGCGTCGGCTCCGGGCCGTGATGCGCGCTGCCGTGGAATTCGCTCACCCGCCGAAGTCTGGCATCCGCCACTGACAATCGAGGCAGGAGCGCCGGAAGAGCCGCCCGCGAACCGCGCGCGCAGCCGGTCCGCGAACCGCATCACGGCGGGCGCGAGCAGCAGCCCGACAGCCATCACGGCGACCCCGGCGACCGCGTCGAGCAGATAGTGATTGGCGGTCCCCATCACGACCAGAGTTGTGCCCACGGGATAGACCACCGCGAGGACCCGCGCCGCCGGGCCGCGCCCGTACCGCCACAGCATCACGCCGCACCACAGGGCCCAGCCGACGTGCAGACTCGGCATCGCCGCGTACTGGTTGGTCATGCCGCCCATACCGCGCGGCGCGCTCGCCTCGCCGCCCCACCAGCCGTACGAGCTGTAGTGGGCCATCGTGTCGACGAAGCCGTACCCGGCGGCCAGCAGGCGCGGCGGGCAGGTCGGCATCAGCGTGAAGCCGATCAGTCCGAGGAACGTGGACGTCAGCAGCCAGGTGCGGGCGGCCCGGTAGTGGGCGGCGTGCGCGCGGAACATCCACACCAGCAGGGCGGGCGTGACCAGGTAGTGCAGCGAGGCGTACCAGAAGTCGGCCGGGACACCGAGCCAGGGGTTGCCGGTGAACAGCCGGTTCAGCGGATGCTCGGCGTTGATGTGCAGGAACTTCTCGACCCGCAGCAGCGCCAGCCCGTGGTCGACGGCGTCGGAGACGTCACCGCGGGCGAGCAGACGGCCGGCCGAGTAGCAGCCGTACACGAGCAGGACCAGAGGGAGCTCGGTCCACCAGCGCAACCGGGTCGCCGGGCCCGCCTCGCTGCCTGGTGACTCGGTCTGCGGCATCCGATTCGCCCTCCCCCTTCTTCTCACTGCTGTTTGGCGGGTCCTCACGCCGGGATCACCCGGCGGATGCGGGGGAGTCACTCTACGGCGTGGGCGGCGCCCCTGACGGCCCGCCCCCGGCCCTGGAAGACGCCACGACCGCCCGCCAGGTTGCCCGCGACACGGGTACGCGATGATGGAGACGAACCCCCTTCCACACCCGAAAGGCCCCTCGCATGGCACCGCGCATCCTGCTGGCACGGCACGGGCAGACCGATTGGTCGCTGTCCGGCAGGCACACCGGCAGGACGGACATCCCGCTGCTGGAGGAGGGCCGGCGCGGCGCCAAGCTGCTCGGCGAGCGACTGCACCGCGCGCCGCTGGACGGCCTGCCGGACGTGGAGGTCCGCACCAGCCCGCTGGCACGCGCGCGTGAGACGTGCGAACTGGCCGGCTTCGGCGACCGCGCGACGCGGTGGGACACGCTCATGGAATGGGACTACGGCGCCTACGAGGGCCTCACCCCGGCCGAGATACAGGCGCTGCGCCCCGGCTGGTTCATCTGGCGCGACGGAGTGCCCGACGGCGAGACCCTGGCCGAGGTGACCGCGCGGGCCGACGAGGTGGTCGCCTGGGCCCGCTCGGCGGACCGCGACGTCCTGATCTTCGCGCACGGCCACATCCTCCGCGCGATCGGCGCCCGCTGGCTGGACCTCCCCCTGCACTTCGCCTCCCGCATCCGCCTGAACCCGACCTCCCTCTCCACCCTCGGCTGGGCCTACGGCGAACCGGCCCTGGAGTCCTGGAACGACGTCGGCCACCTGCCGGGCTGAGCTCCCGGGCCGGCCTGCGCACCGACGTCGACCTGGCATCCGGTGCGCTGGCCGGCCGGGGGTGGGACGCGCAACCCGGCGCGACGGGGTGCCTCCCCCCAAGCTCTTCGAGCAGGGGGGACCCCCAGGCTCTTCGAACAGGGGGGACCCCAGCCCACCCGTGCCGCCCCAGCGGCACGACTGCCCGCAGCTCAGCCGGATGAGCCGCCGGGCACGAAGGGGCGTGGGGAACTGCGCGGCCGGCCACAACGAAACCCGCGGACGAACGACGACCCGGCGCCGCAGGCACGGCACCCTCCGTCAAGGCATGCGCGGCAAACTCGCATGCCGTTCCAAAAACGCCGCCACCCCCGAAGCCCGACGGTGAGGCAACAGCACCCGCGCCGTCCCCGCCACCATGCTCTGCACCCGTGACGACTGCACCTGATCCAGCAGCCCCAGCACCGTCAACCCCGCCGCGGCCGCCTCATCGGGCCGCCCGCCACGCGCCAGATCGTCCGCCAGCTCCGCCGTGTACAGCGCCGTGTTCCGCGTGAAGTGCGGGTCCTGCAACCGCGCCGCCCGCCGCGCCTGCCGCGCCGCCCGCTCCCAGTCCCCGAGCGTGGACCAGCACTGCGCCTCCAGGCCGGCCAGCTCGGCCTCGCCGTAGAAGCTCATCCACTCCGGGTCCACCTCCGACGGCCCCCGTTCGAACAGCGCCTGCGCCCGCCCGAGCGCCTGCTCGCACCCGAACCGGTCCGCGAGCCCCGCCCAGCCGCCGGCCTCCCGCAGCGCCAGCAGCGACATCAGCCGTGCCGACCCCAGCGGCCGGGCGACCCGTTGCGCGGCCTGCGCCGCCCGCACCGCCTCCCGCGGGCGCCCGGCGTCCCGCGCGAGAAACGCCATGTTGCAGAACGCGTGCGCCTCCAGCCCCGCGTCCCCGGTCATCCGCGCGGTGGCCAGCGCCTCGGCGTAGTGCGAACGCGCGTCCTCGAAGCGCCCCGAGTCGTGTGCCAGCCACCCCACCGAGATGGCCAGCTCACCCGCGCCCGCGTGCAGCCGGTCGGCGGTCACCTGCCGGGTCGCACCGGCGTCCAGCAGCGCGTACGCGGCGCGCAGCGGGGCGGCCGCCCGCCGGTACAGGCCGTCGGCGCCGTGCCGGTCGTCCAGCACCCGGATCCTGCGGACGGCCTCTTCCAGGGCGCTCGCCTCACTCGCGCCGGCACGGCGCACGGGACGGGCGAGGCGAGCAAGGCCCGCGGCGCGCCCGGACGCCACGGCGTCCGGGGCGAGCCCGATGGGGCCCAGCGAGGCGGCGGCGACCGTGGCGCCTCCGCCGCTGATGAATGCGCGACGCAGCACGTCGCTCTCCTCATGGTCGTGGTGGTGCGTGTCATACGGGTCCTGCGGCTCATACGGTTCGACGCCCGCCCCCGGTTCAGCGCCACCGGCGACCGGCACGCGCGCCGCCCGCCCGCGTACCGCCGACCGGGGTGCGAAGCCCAGGTCCACGAGCGTGCGGCCCGGGAACATGTGCAGGAACACCCGCTCGTAGGCGTAGTTGGGACAGCGGATCTCGCCCGCCTCGACCCGGCCGATGTAGCGCGCGTCACAGCTCACCCGCTCACCGATCTCCCGGGCCGCGCGCCGGACCAGCGCGGCGAACTCGGCCGGTGAGCGCGCTCCGCGCAGCTGCCGGAAGACGAGGTTGGGCCGCGGTGGCCGGTTGGGCTGGGACGCTGGGGCAGCGTTCACCGTTGACGACGCCATGGCCGGGTCCTCTCGTGCGAACCGTCGAACCATGCCGGAGCCGGGGTGAGTTGCCCCAATGTCGGGGTGATCACCCTGTTCTCCGGCGGCAAGAACGTACCTTCTGTGGTCGTCCCGCCACGCAGTGTTTAGCTGCAAACCGGATGTCCCACCCCCGATCTGCCATGAACTGCCATCCTTTGCGGCGGACTTTCGCCGTACCCGTTGACACGACCGCGCGTTGAACGCGGTGGACCGCAACAGGCCACACGTGACCGGCCGGTGCGGTCCGCGACAGGCGCCCAGGAATTGCGTGATGGAGGCCGGGATGGAGACCAGCCGGAGCATCGCACCGTGTACGGCACCGGGTTCGCCGGTGGTGCACGCGCACAGACCGGACACCGGTGCGGGGAGCGCCTGCGACCTCGTCACCGTGCCGACCCGCCAGGGCCTGGAGGCCGTCGACATCCTGCGCCGCGGCGCCTCGGACGCGGTCGGCCCCGTCCTGCACGACGTCGGCTGCGGCACCCTCGCCTTCCTCGTCCCGCCCGGCACGGCCGCCGGCTGGGACCTCCCGGGCAGCACCTGCACCGAGACCGACGGCCGCGGGCTGCGCCTGGCGCCGGAGCCGCCGGTGGAGGGCTCCGCCTGGCTGCTCCCGCCCGGCGACGCCGACCGGGCGACCGACCCGGCGGTCCTGCGCCGCGCCCTGGGTGAGGCGGCCCGCCTGATCGAGGCGGCGGACAGCTGCCGCTGACCTGCCGGCACATCCCCTTCCCCCTGCGCCTGCCCCCCGCCCCCTCCCGAGCGCCCCGTCACTCCACGCGCGCGCCCCGCACCCCGCGACCCCGGATAATGGCCGGATGGGCAAGTCCAGAAACCCCCGTCGCCGGCAGGCCGCCGCCGATGCCGTCGTGGAGCAGGTCGACGGCGGGCTCGCGGAGCTGGTCCCCGACCCGGACCGGGCGCGGGCCTGGACGCTGCTGGTGGACAGCGCACCGCAGTCGCACGTCGACCTGGACGACCCGGCGTACCTCTCCTTCGAGTACCAGCGCCGCCTCGGCCACGTCATCGACCTCGCCGCCCCGGCCGGCAAACCGGTCCACGCCGTGCACCTCGGCGGCGGCGCCCTCACCCTGGCCCGCTATGTCGCCGCGACCCGCCCCCGCTCCACCCAGCAGGTCGTCGAGCGGGATGCGGCCCTGGTTCAGCTGGTGCGCCGGGAGCTGCCGCTGGACCCCGCCGCCCGGATCCGGGTCCGCTCCGCCGACGCCCGCGAGGGCCTCGGCAAGGTCCCGGACGGCTGGGCGGACCTGCTCGTCGCCGACGTCTTCAGCGGCGCCCGCACCCCCGCCCACCTGACCTCCACCGAGTTCCTGGACGAGGTCCGCCGGGCACTCAAGCCGGGCGGTGTGTACGCCGCGAACATCGCCGACGGCCCGCCGCTGGCGCACCTGCGCGGTCAGATCGCCAGTGCCGCCGCGCGGTTCGCCGAGCTCGCGCTGGTCGCCGATCCGGCGGTGCTGCGCGGCAAGCGCTTCGGCAACGCGGTGCTCGTGGCCTGCGACCGTCCTCTGCCCGTCGCCGAACTGACCCGCCGCGCGGCCTCCGACCCGCACCCCGGCCGCGTCGAGCACGGCAAGGCGCTGCGCGACTTCACCGGCGGCGCCGCCCCCGTCACGGACGCGGCCGCCGTCGCATCCCCCGCCCCACCGCCGTCGGTGTTCCGTTAGGCCCTGTCGTTCGGGTCGTCCCCGCGTCGCGGGCCTGGGCCCCGCTGTCAGTACGTGCCGACGTCCACGCGCGGCGGTCCGTCGTGCCATGTGCAGAACACCGACACCCGGTCCGCACCCGAGGCGAACTCGACCCGGATCCACGACTCGGTCTTCCACCACTGCATCGACCAGCCCGGGTTGGGGGCGGCCGACACCAGCGACGCGCTGGACGGGCCGATGTCGAACACCACGCGGCCGCCCTTCGAGTCGTAGCTCTTGATCCGGCCCGAGACGGTGGCGGACGGGCTCGGGGAGGCGGACGGCGGGCGGGCGGAGGCGGTCGCGCGGCGGCTCGGCGACGGCGACGGTGAGGACGGTGGCGTACGGGACGGCGGTGCGGACCGGGCCGTGGACGAAGCGCGCCCCGCCCCCTGCGTCGTCGCCTGCACCGCCGTGACCGGCAGGGCGCGCGGCGGGTCGTACGCGGTGCCCGCCATCACCGTGTGCACGCCCCACCACGACAGCGTGACCGCCGCGCTCGTGGCGAGCGACCACGCGAGTACGTGTACGAGTCCTCTGCGCATCGCGGGCCATACTGCCTCACCGGTCGCCCACGTGTCGCACGAACCGACCGCGCCCGGCCCCCGCGACGCCGCCCGTTTTCCACAGCATCGGAGTTGTCCACAGCCTCCCACCGGCGTCCCGCGCATGGCGTACGGTGCGGCGCATGGCAAGTGTGCTCGTGGTCGAGGACGACCAGTTCGTACGCTCGGCGCTCATCCGGCATCTGACCGACGCCACCCACACGGTGCGCAGTGTCGGCACGGCGCTGGAGGCGCTGCGCGAGGTCGCCCATTTCCGTTTCGACGTCGTCATCCTGGACCTCGGACTGCCCGACCTGGACGGCTCCGAGGCGCTGAAGATGCTGCGCGGCATCACCGACGTACCGGTGATCATCGCCACCGCCCGGGACGACGAGGCGGAGATCGTACGGCTGCTGAACGCCGGCGCGGACGACTACCTGACCAAGCCGTTCTCCCCGGAACACCTGTCGGCGCGCATGGCCGCCGTACTGCGCCGTGCCCGCGGCGGCTCCGCCGACGCCCCGCCCTCCACCGTCATCCGGGTCGGCGGCCTCACCGTCGACCCGCTGCGCCGCCAGGCCGAACTGGACGGCGCGCGGCTGGACCTGACCCGCCGCGAGTTCGACCTGCTCGCCTTCCTCGCCGGCCGTCCCGGCGTGGTCGTCCCCCGCCGCGAACTGCTCGCCGAGGTGTGGCAGCAGTCCTACGGCGACGACCAGACCATCGACGTCCATCTGTCCTGGCTGCGCCGCAAGCTGGGCGAGACCGCCGCCAACCCGCGCTATCTGCACACCCTGCGCGGGGTCGGCGTGAAGCTGGAACCGCCACAGGAAGCGGAGCCACCGCGATGAGGTGGGCACTGGTACGGGTCTGCCTCGCGGTCACCACGATGGTCGTGATCGCCTTCGCCGTGCCGCTCGGACTCGTCATCAAGGAGATGGCCCGCGACCGCGCCTTCTCCAACGCCGAACGGCAGGCGGCCGTCGTGGTGCCCGCGCTGTCCATCACCACCGACCGCGAGCAACTGGAGCGGGTCGTCGCCTCGGCCGGCGCCGGTGACGGCATGGCGGTCCACCTGCCGGCCGGCGACGGCACACCCGTCCTCGACCTCGGCCGCCGCCGCGCCACCACCGGGGACATAGAAGCGGTACGCAGAATGGGCCGCGCCTCCACCGCGGAGGTGCCCGGCGGTTCCGTGCTGCTCCAGCCCGTGGCGCTCAGCCTGGGCACCGTCGTCGTCGAGGTGTACGTCCCCGAGTCCGAGGTCAGCAACGGCGTCGGTACGGCCTGGGCGGTGCTCGCCGGGGTCGGCGCGGCGCTGGTCGTGGGCTCCGTCGCGGTCGCCGACCGGCTGGGCGTCCGGATGGTCCGCCCGGCGCAGCGGCTGGTCGAGGGCGCGCACGAACTGGGCGAGGGCAAGCTCGGCGCCCGGGTACCGGAGGAGGGGCCGACCGAACTGCGGCTTGCGGCGGTCGCCTTCAACGCCATGGCCGACCAGGTCGTCCACCTCCTCGCCAACGAGCGGGAGCTGGCCGCCGACCTGTCCCACCGGCTGCGCACCCCGCTGACCGTGCTGCGTCTGAACGCCGCCTCGCTCGGTGACACGCCCGCCGCCGACCAGACCCGGGCCGCCGTGGCGCAGTTGGAGCGCGAGGTCGACACCATCATCCGCACGGCGCGGGAGGCCAAGCCGCAGACCGCGGCCGCCGGGCCCGGCGCCGGCTGTGACGCGGCCGAAGTGGTCCGCGAGCGCATGGAGTTCTGGTCGGCGCTCGCCGAGGACGAGGGCCGCAAGTGGCGGGTGGCCGGTGCGGAGCGCCCGGTGCGCATCCCCGTGGCCCGCGCCGACCTCGTGGCCGCGCTGGACGCGCTGCTCGGCAACGTCTTCCGGCACACGCCGCAGGGCACGGCCTTCGCGGTCGACGTGCACAACGGCGAGGACGCGGTGATCGTGCTCGTCTCCGACGCCGGCCCCGGCATACCCGACCCGGAGGCGGCGATGGCCCGCGGTCAGGGCTCGGGCAGCGACGGTTCGACCGGTCTCGGCCTGGACATCGTGCGCCGGCTCGCGGAGTCCACCGGCGGTGATGTGCGCGTCGGCTCCTCGGTGCTGGGCGGCGCGGAGGTGCGGATCTGGATCCAGCTGGACGGCCGCCGCCGCACCCCCGCGGGGCGCGGTCACCGCGGGAGCGTACGGCGGCGCCGTCGCCTCCTCACAAGGTGACGGCCGCCGCATCGGCTCTCGCATCGGTCGCTCGAATTGGTCTCTACCTTTAACCGGTCCCGATCCCTTCCTTAAGCGCGGCCTAAGAACCCCAACCACCGTCTGCAACAGGGCATTTGTCCTGTTCGGGCTCGCTAGCGTGCTGCCGCACCACACCCCCGTGAACAGCGAAGGCAGGCACGCATGAGCACGCACCGGCGCAGGATCAGTGGCAGGAACAAGGCGATAGGCGGCCTGGTGGCCGCGGCCGTGGCCGGTGGCGGCGCGGTCCTGCTCACCGGCACCGCGAACGCGGCCGGGGTGAACGCCGCGTACACGAAGACCAGCAGTTGGTCGACCGGTTACACCGCACAGTACGTCGTCACCAACAACAGCGGCCAGGCGGAGAAGACCTGGACGCTCGAGTTCGACCTGCCGGCCGGCGCCAAGCTCAGCTCCCTGTGGAACGGCGAATCGAGCGTCAGCGGGCAGCACGTCACCGTGAGGCCGCCGAAGTGGGACGCCGACGGCCTGAAGGCGGGCGAGTCGGCCACCGTCGGCTTCGTCGTCGACGGCACCGGCGATCCGTCGGGCTGCAGCATCGACCAGGCCGCGTGTTCCCCCGACGGCGGTGCCACCCCGGAGCCCAGCGGCCGCCCCACCCAGCCGCAGACCCCCACGCCGACCGCGACCCCCACCGCCAAGCCCACGCAGACCGCCGAGCCCACCCAGACGCCCACCGCCTCCCCGTCCCCCAGCAGCGGTACCGGGACCAAGGCGTCCGCCGGCTTCGCCCCCTACGTCGACACCTCCCTCTACCCGGCGTTCGACCTGCTCGCGAGCGCGGACGCGACCGGCGTGAAGAACTACCACCTCGCCTTCGTCACCGACGGCGGCGGCTGCACTCCCAAGTGGGGCGGCGTCACCGACCTCACCGCCGACGCCGTCGCCGGCCAGATCGGCGCCCTGCGCGCCAAGGGCGGCGACGTCCGCGTCTCCTTCGGTGGCGCCTCCGGCACCGAACTGGCCACCTCCTGCTCGTCGGCCGACGCCCTCGCGGCCGCCTACGGCAAGGCCGTCGACGCCTTCAAGCTCACCAAGGTCGACTTCGACATCGAGGGCGGCGCGCTGCCGAACACGGCCGCCAACACCCGCCGCGCCCAGGCCATCGCCAAGCTCCAGCAGAGCCACCCCGGCCTGGACGTCTCCTTCACCCTCCCGGTCATGCCCGAGGGCCTCACCCAGGACGGCGTGAACCTGCTCTCCAATGCCAAGGCGGGCGGTGTGAAGATCTCCGCCGTCAACATCATGGCGATGGACTACGGCGCCTCCTACAACGGCGACATGGGCACCTACGCCGAGCAGGCCGCCACTGCCACCCAGGCCCAGGTCAAGGGTGTCCTCGGGCTGTCCGACAGCGCGGCCTGGAAGGCGGTCGCCGTGACCCCGATGATCGGCGTCAACGACGTCTCCTCCGAGGTCTTCAAGGTCGACGACGCCACCCAGCTGGTGAACTTCGCCAAGTCCAAGGGCCTGGGCTGGCTGTCGATGTGGTCGGCCACCCGCGACAAGGCCTGCGCCGGCGGCCCGAAGCCCTCCGCCGACGCCACGTGCAGCTCGATCGCCCAGGAGAACTTCGCCTTCTCCAAGGCGTTCGCGGCCTACAACTGAGCACCCTGGCAAGCGCCCACTCGCTAGGCGGCCTCCACCGGCGGCAGTGACCCGGTGCGGGCCGCCCGGCCGTACCAGTGGGCGCTGGACTTCGGGGTCCGATCCAGCGTGACGTAGTCGACGTAGACCGCGCCGAAGCGCTTGCCGTAGCCGTATGCCCACTCGAAGTTGTCCATCAGGGACCACAGGTAGTAGCCGCGCACATCGGCGCCGTCGGTGAGGGCGCGGCGCACCGCCGACAGATGGCCGTGCAGGTAGGCGATGCGCTCCGGGTCGTGCACCTGGCCGTCGGCATCGGGCTTGTCGTCGTAGGCGGCGCCGTTCTCCGTGATGTACAGCGGCAGCCCGGGCGCCTCCCGCGAATAGCGCATGATCAGCTCGTGCAGGCCGGTCGGGTCGATGGACCAGCCCATCTCGGTGCGTTCACCCGGCGTCTGGTGGAAGGCCACGTCGTCGGCGGCCGGCCAGGGTGAGTGCTCGCTCTCGCCGTGGCCGTCGGCGCGCACGGGCGGCGCGTCCGGGTCGGCGGCCGAGACCAGCGCCGGGGTGTAGTAGTTCAGGCCGAGCGCGTCCAGCGGCTGGCGGATCAGCTCCAGGTCGCCCGCCTGGACGAAGGACCAGTCGGTGAGCGAGGAGGTGGCCTCCAGCAGGGTGCGCGGGTACGCCCCGTGCAGGATCGGGCCGTGGAAGACGCCGTTGGCCAGGTCGTCGATGCGGCGGGCGGCCGCGAGATCCCGCGGGGTCTGCGACAGCGGGCGCACCACCGAGGAGTTGAGGCTGATCGCCACCTGGTTGCGGGCCGGCATCACCGAGCGCAGCGCCGAAGTGCCGAGCCCGTGCGCCAGGTTCAGATGGTGCGCCGCCCTGAGGGAGGCCACCGGGTCGGTGCGGCCGGGGGCGTGCACGCCGGAGCCGTACCCGAGGAAGGCGCTGCACCAGGGCTCGTTGAGGGTGATCCACTGCTCCACCCGGTCGCCGAGCGCCTCGCCGACGAGCTGCGCGTACTCGGCGAACCGGTGGGCGGTGTCCCGCTCCGGCCAGCCGCCCGCGTCCTCCAGCTCCTGCGGCAGGTCCCAGTGGTAGAGGGTGACGGCCGGCTTGATGCCGTGGGCGAGCAGCTCGTCGACCAGCCGGCGGTAGAAGTCCAGGCCGCGCTGGACGGCCGGGCCGCGGCCGGTGGGCTGCACCCGGGGCCAGGAGACCGAGAAGCGGTAGGCGTTCAGGCCCAGTTCGGCCATGAGCGCCACGTCCTCGCGGAAGCGGTGGTAGTGGTCGACCGCGATGTCACCGGTCTCGCCGCCGGCCGTCTTGCCGGGCGTATGGCTGAAGGTGTCCCAGATCGAGGGGGTGCGGCCGTCCTCCCGCACCGCCCCTTCGATCTGGTAAGCGGAGGTCGCGGCGCCCCAGAGAAAGGCGGGAGGAAACGTCACCGGGTTCCCCGGGGTCACGGACTCAGTCATGGAAGCGCTCCCATTGGTGGTCGTGGAGACCTTCGTGGTCGTGAAGACCGACAGGTGGACAAGAGAGGTGGGGGCCGAGGCGGCGCTGACCCGGCCCCGCAGGAATCTTTTCGGCGGTCAGCCCTTGACCGCGCCCTGCATGATGCCGCCGACGATCTGCTTGCCGAACAGCAGGAACGCCAGCAGCAGCGGCAGCGTGCCGAGCAGCGCGCCCGCCATGATCACCGAGTCGTCGGGGATGTAGCCGGTGCCGAGCTGGTTCAGGGCCACCTGGACGGTCGGGTTCTCGCCGTTCAGGGCGATGATCGGCCACAGGAAGTCGTTCCAGGCCATCACGAACGTCAGCAGCCCCAGCACCGCCATCGCCGGCCGCGCCGCCGGGAAGACCACGTGCCACACGACTCTCAGGCTGCTCGCGCCGTCCACCCGTGCCGCCTCGATCAGCTCGGTCGGCAGCGCCTGCACCAGGTACTGCCGCATGAAGAACGTGCCGAAGGCGCTCACCAGGGTCGGCAGGATGACCGTCTGCAGATGGTTCGCCCAGTGCAGGTCCGTCATCCACAGATACAGCGGTACGACGGCCAGCTGCGGCGGGACCATCATCGTGCCGATGGTGATCAGCAGCAGCGCGGTGGAGAACCGGAACCGCAGCTTGGCGAAGGCGAACCCGGCCAGCGTGGAGAACAGCACCGTGCCCACGGTGATCGTGCCCGCGACGAACGTGGTGTTGACCATCGCGGTGCCCATACCGGCCTGGTCCCAGGCGGTCTCCAGATTCTTGAACAGATTGCCGCCGAACCACAACGGCGGCGGGGTCTGCGCCAGACGCGTGTTGGTGCGCGAGGCCGCGATCGCCGTCCACACCAGCGGGGCCAGCGAGACGAGCGCGAACACGACCAGCACGACATAGGTGACCGGCCCGGCGTGCAGCTGCTTGCCCGCGCCCATCACCCGGCGCCGGCCCTGCGGCGCGGCAGCCGTCGGGGGCAGGGTCAGTTCACTGGTGGTCATTGGGCCTTCCTCAGCCGTCGGGAGACCAGCAGGTTGAGCGCGGCGACGAGCAGCAGGATCAGCAGCATCGTCCAGGCGATCGCGGACGCCTTGCCGAGATTGCCGATGATGAAGCCCTGGTCGTACATGTACAGGCCGAGGGTCTGGAACTGGTGCTCCGAGCCGCCCTTGGAGCCGCTCACGCCGCCGAACAGCAGCGGCTCGCCGAACAGCTGGGTCGCGCCGATCGTGGAGACGACGACGGTGAACAGGATCGTCGGCCGCAGCATCGGGATCGTCACGTTCCAGAACTGCTGCCAGCGGTTCGCGCCGTCGATCGCCGCCGACTCGTACAGGTCGGCCGGGATCGCCTGCATCGCCGCCAGATAGATCAGCGCGTTGTAGCCGGTCCACCGCCAGATCACGATCGACGACACGGCGAGCTGCGAACCCCAGTCGGACTCGTGCCAGTTGACCGGGTCGAGGCCGAGCAGATCGAGGGCCCAGTTGACGATGCCGTTCTTCTCCGGCGAGAACAGCAGCGCGAACACCAGCGTCGCCGCCGCCACCGACGTGGCGTACGGGGTCAGCATCACCACCCGCCACACGGTCGAGCCGCGCAGCTTGAAGTTCAGCAGATGCGCCAGCCAGATCGCGGCCGCCAGCTGCGGCACGGTGGAGATCAGGCCGATGGTGAAGGTGTTCTCCAGGGCGTTCCAGAAGAACTCCGAGGACAGCAGCGACTTGTAGTTCTCCAGCCCCGCCCAGCTCTGCCCGTCCAGGTTGGACAGCTGCACATGGTGCAGCGAGTACCAGGCGGTGTACAGCAGCGGTACGAGCGAGAAGGCGCCGAAGATCACGAAGAACGGGGAGATGAACGCGTACGGCGACGCCTTCATGTCCCAGCGGTACATCCGGCTGCGCCAGGAGCCCCTGTCCGCCGGCGGCGTACCGCGACCGTGAGCGCCCCGGGCCGCGCCCGGCTGGGAGCCGGGCGCGGCCTCGGCGCTCGACGCGGGATGCGCGAGAGCCTGCTTGGAGCTGGTCACTGGCCGAGCACGTCCTTGATCTCCTTGGTGGCCGCGTCCCAGCCCTGCTCGGGCGACTTGCCCTTCTGCTCGACCTGGACGATGCCGATGTCACAGATCGCGGTGTCGATCGGCTTGTCCTTCGGGCCGAGCGGCTGCGCCGGGATGGTCTTGGCCGCGTCGGAGAAGATCTGCGTCAGCGGGGCGCCCGAGAAGTACGCCTGGGTGTCGGGCTGCGGCTTCAGGCTCGCGTACGCCGCCGGGACGGACGGGAAGCTCGCCTGCTTGGCGAAGACCTTCGCCTCCTGCTCGGGCGCGGTCAGCCACTTCGCCAGCTCGATGGCCTCCTTCTGGTGCTTGCTCGCCTTCGGCACGCCGATGAAGGACCCGCCCCAGTTGGCCGCGGTCGGGGCCGCCGCGATGTCCCACTTGCCGCTGCCGGCCGGGCCGGACTTCTCCTGGATGTAGCCGATCATCCACGCCGGGCAGGCGACGGTGGCGAAGGTGCCGTTGGCGAAGGCCTGGTCCCAGGACTTGTCGAACTGCTTCAGCTTGGCCGACATGTCGCTGGTCGCCACGCCCATGGCCGCGTCCCAGGCCTTCTTCACGCCCGCGGACTTGTCGTAGACGACGTTGCCGTCCTTGTCGTAGTTGCGCTCGGTCTCGCCGCCGAGGACCGCGTTGTACACGGAGGAGGCGGAGTCGACGTACTTGGTGCCGCTCGGGGCCTTCTTCATGTACTGCTTGCCGAGGTCGACGTACTTGTTCCAGTCGCCCTTCCACAGCGCGGCGAGCTTGGTGCGGTCGCTCTCGATGCCGGCCTTCTGGAAGAGGTCCTTGCGGTAGCAGACCGCCATCGGGCCGATGTCGGTGCCGAGCCCGATGAGCTTGCCGTCCTTGGTGGTGGCCTGGGCGTTCTTCCAGTCCAGCCACTGCGACTTGTCGACCTCCTTGCCGAGGTCGACGAACTTGTCGCCCTGGGTCTGGACGGCCTCGGTGACATTGCCGATCTCGATGGCCTGGATGTCGTCGGTGCCGGAGCCGGCCTGCAGGCGGGTGAGCACCTTCGGCCAGTAGACGTCGGTCTTGGTGGTGACGTTCTCCTTGACGACGATGTCCGGGTGCAGCTTCATGTACTCGTCGTACAGTCCGGCCTGCTTGTAACCGAAGACCCCGAAGGTGCCGACGGACAGCGTCACCTTGCCCTTGGAGCTCCCCCCTCCGCCGCCGCTGCCGTTGTCGGCACTCGACGAGCCGTCGTCACTGGCGCAGCCTGCCAGCAGTCCCGTGGCCAGTACGGCGACGGCTGTCAGTGCCGTCAGCCGGTGGGACCGGCGGGTACTCGTACGCATTGCGTCCTCCTGTTGCCTGACGTGCCGACCCCCCGGCCAACTGCAGTGGTTGGGCCCGTTCGTGCTAGCTGCGGCTCGGGCGGGGAACGTGCGGGACATGTATGTGTCAGGTACTGTGGGAGCGCTCCCACAGGTGATGTGTTGAAGAGTCGTGGGTTCGTGCGGGGGTGTCAAGGGAGCGGACGCGGTCAGATGCGTTCAGTTATCGGGCTGTTAACTGGAGTTGAGGATTCCGGTGCCGGCGTCACGGGGCGGTCACCTCGCGTGGCGGGGCTGTTAGATTCCAGGCCAGCGGGACGACGACGGCGGGAGGCGGAGCCCATGGCAGGCCACGGAGTGCGGGGACGGAGCGGGGGCCGGCCCACCCTCGAGGAAGTCGCCGCGCGCGCCGGTGTCGGCCGGGGCACGGTGTCCCGGGTGATCAATGGATCGCCCCGGGTCAGTGACGCCACCCGCGCCGCCGTCGAGGCCGCCGTCGCCGAACTCGGCTACGTCCCGAACACCGCGGCACGCGCCCTGGCCGCCAACCGCACCGACGCGGTCGCCCTGGTCGTGCCCGAGCCGGAGACCCGGTTCTTCGCCGAGCCGTACTTCTCGGACATGCTGCGGGGCGTCGGCGCGGAGCTGACCGACACCGAGATGCAGCTGCTGCTGATCTTCGCGGGCAACGACCGCGAACGGCAGCGGCTCGCCGAGTACCTGGCAGCGCACCGGGTGGACGGCGTCCTGCTGGTCTCCGTGCACGCCGACGACCCGCTGCCGGACCTGCTGGCCCAGCTGGAGATCCCCGCGGTGATCAGCGGTCCGCGCTCGGCGGGGGAGGTGCTGCCGTCGGTGGACTCGGACAACTACGGCGGGGCCCGGCAGGCGGTGGAGCACCTGCTCGCGCGCGGCCGCTCGCGCATCGCCCACATCACGGGCCGCCTCGATGTCTACGGCGCCCAGCGGCGCGTCGACGGCTACCGGGAGGCGCTGCGGGACGCGGGGCGGGGCGTGGACGACACGCTCATCGAGCCCGGCGACTTCACCGAGGAGGGCGGCCGGCGGGCGATGACCCGGCTGCTTGCGCGGTGCCCGGAGCTGGACGCGGTGTTCGCCGGCTCGGACGTCACGGCGGCCGGGGCGCGACAGGTGCTGCGGGAGGCGGGGCGGCGCATCCCTGAGGACGTGGCGCTGGTGGGGTACGACGACTCCGCGATCGCCCGGCACATGGAGCCGCCGCTGACGAGTGTGCGGCAGCCGATCCAGGAGATGGGGCGGCGGATGATCGATCTGCTGCTCACCGAGATCGCGGATCGCCGGCCGGCGGTTTCGCGGGACCTGGACGCCGTGCGGCGGCAGGTGGTGCTGGCGGCGGAGCTGGTGGTGCGGGCGTCGTCTTGAGGGGCGGCGGGGTCGGTGGCCGCGGGCGTCGTCTTGAGCCCCGTCAGCGGGTGAGGCGCCAGCGGAGCTCGCCGTCGTGGTGTTCGTCGGTGGGGTGCAGGCCCGCCGCTCGGGCCACGGCGGCGGAGGCGTGGTGGTCCGGGTGGATGTGGGCCATGATCGTGCGGATCGGCGGCTGCCGGGTTGTCAGCCAGGTCACCAGCTCGTGGGCTGCCTCGGCGGCGTAGCCGTGGCCCTGCCAGGGCGAGCCGATGACCCAGGCGATCTCGGCCTCGGCGGCGCCGGGGGTGATCGTCGCCTGGACGGTGCCGATGAGACGGCTGTCCTGCGGGTGGTGTTCGCGCAGGCGCAGGACCCAGTTGCACCAGGTGACGGTCGGGTCGGGGGAGCCGGCGACGAGATGTTCGTAGCGGGTGCGCAGTGCCTGCGGTGTGGCGGGGGAGCCGCCGATGAAGGTGTGCAGGGCGGGGTCGGCGAGGACCTCGGCCATCTCGGGGGCGTGCTCGGCCCGCAGAGGTACGACGTCCAGGCGGTCGGTGCGCAGCGGCTCGGCGTACAGGGTGGGCCCCCGGGGAGAGTCGATGAACGCAATCAGCCGGTGACCTTGAGACAAGGTCACCGGCTGATCACACAGGGTGAGTGACGGGACTCGAACCCGCGGCATCCTGGACCACAACCAGGTGCTCTACCAGCTGAGCTACACCCACCATGACCGGCGCTGGGATTCTTCCGTCTCCCTGACCGGCCGAGAAAAAGTGTACAGGGTCCGAAGGGGTGCTCGCGCCCGCTTTCGGCGGCGCCCCCTTCGGGGGCCCGGTCAGTGCGGCTGAGCTGGGAGGACGTGCTTGGCCGCGATCGTCTTGGCGGTGTCGGAGTCCGGGCCGGGCTGGGGGACGAAGATCGCCTCGCGGTAGTAGCGGAGCTCCGCGATGGATTCGCGGATGTCAGCGAGGGCGCGGTGGTTGCCGTTCTTCTCCGGGCTGTTGAAGTAGGCCCTCGGGTACCAGCGGCGGGCCAGCTCCTTGATGGAGGACACGTCGACGATGCGGTAGTGGAGGTAGTCCTCCAGCGTGGGCATGTCGCGGAGCAGGAAGCCGCGGTCGGTGCCGACGGAGTTGCCGCAGAGGGGAGCCTTGCCGGGTTCCTTCACGTACTCCTTCACGTACGCCAGGACCTGTTCCTCGGCGTCCTTCAGGGTCGTGCCGTTCGGGAGCTCCGCGAGCAGCCCGGACGCGGTGTGCATCTGACGCACCACCTCCGGCATCGTCTCCAGCGCCTGGTCCGGCGGCCGGATGACGATGTCCACGCCTTCGCCGAGCACGTTGAGCTCGGAGTCGGTGACGAGGGCGGCCACCTCGATGAGCGCGTCGTCGGACAGCGAGAGGCCGGTCATCTCGCAGTCGATCCACACCATGCGATCGTTCATGTGTCTCACCTTACGGGGGTGGAGGGTGCGGGCGGGTGCGGGTGGCGCTTCGGCTGTTGTTCGGGTGCGGGTTTCGTTGTGGCTGGTCGCGGGTGCCTGCGGCGCCTGGGCCGGTTTTTGTCTGCGGCGTTCGTTGTGGCTGGTCGCGGTTGCCTGCGGCGGCCTGCGCGGGTTGCGTTGTGGCTGGTCGCGCCGTTCCCCGCGCCCCTTTGATGCCTGCGGCGGCCCGTTGCCGTCCGGTGGCCGGTTGCGGTAGCGCCTTCGGTTCGTTGTGGGTCGGGGCCGGGGTGGGGGGTGTCCGTCCTCGGTCCGGCCGCCCGTTTCCGACGGGGCGCCCCTGCCCGGTGCCGGCCGTGCGGGCGGACACCCCCCACCCCGTCCCTTCCCGCCGTGGGCGGGTGCCGGCCGTCGTCGCTGCCCGTCGGGCGCCGCGCGTGCGCGCACAGCTGCGGGCAGTCGCGCCGGTGAACGCGAAAGGGGCCCATGGGGACAGCCGTCCCCACGAGCCCCTTTCTGGTCAGGAGCCGCTGCGTTGGCTCGGCAGGCTCAGCGGTGCCGGGGTCGCGGAGCTCAGCGCGCCTACCGTGGTGCGGCGGGACTGCAGGGGCACCGGAGTGTCCGGGTGCAGGGCCGCCGGGGCGTGCGGGTGCGGTGCCGACGGGCCGGACAGCGCGGCCGGCTGCTGCGTCGGGTCGGCCTCGGCCGGTTTCTCAGCCTGTGGGCGCCTGGCCCGGTACGCGGCACGGTACGCCGCCGGGGACGAACCCAGCTGGCGGCGGAAGTGGCCACGCAAGGCCACCGGCGAGCGGAAGCCGCAGCGGCCCGCGACCTCGTCCACCGAGTAGTCCGACGTCTCCAGCAGCCGCTGGGCCTGGAGCACCCGCTGCGTGATCAGCCACTGCAGCGGTGCGCTTCCGGTCAGTGAACGGAAGCGGCGGTCGAACGTGCGGCGGCTCATGTACGCGCGCGCGGCCAGTGTCTCCACGTCGAACTGCTCGTGGAGATGCTCCAGCGCCCAGGCGACGACCTCGGCGAGCGGGTCGGCGCCGATCTCCTCCGGTAAAGACCGATCGAGGTAGCGCTCCTGTCCTCCGGACCGGCGCGGCGGCACCACCAGGCGGCGGGCGAGCGCACCGGCCGCCTCGTTGCCGTGGTCCGTGCGCACGATGTGGAGGCAGAGGTCGATTCCGGCCGCCGTACCGGCGGAGGTGAGGACGTCTCCGTCGTCGACGAAGAGCTCTCGCGGATCGACGTGCACCGACGGATAGCGCTTGGCCAGCGTCGGTGCGTACATCCAGTGGGTCGTCGCCGGGCGGCCGTCCAGCAGGCCGGCCGCGGCGAGTACGAAGGCGCCGGTGCACAGCCCGACGATGCGGGCACCTTCCTCATGCGCCCGGCGCAGTGCGTCGAGCGCTTCCGCCGGTGGCGGCGAGGTGATCGAGCGCCAGGCCGGTACGACGACCGTGCCGGCGCGTGAGATCGCCTCCAGCCCGTGTGGCGCGGAGAGTTCCAGGCCTCCTGTGGTCCGCAGGGGGCCTTCCTCGCCCGAGCACACCAGCAAGCGGTAGCGCGGAACGCCGGCGTCCTGGCGGTCAACCCCGAACACCGACAGCGGAATCGAACTCTCGAAAATGGGGCCGCCGCTGAACAGCAGCACCGCGACGATCTCCTTGCGACGGCGCCCGGACAGCTTCCGGGCCGCGGTTTCCGGCGCGGCAGTGGAGTCGTGGCTCATCCTGCTAAGCCCCCCTCGGTGGTCGCGGCTCCTCGGTTGTGTCGCTCCTGCACGTTTCCCCTCGGTCCTGCACGAGTCCCCCGCCGTAAGACAGTCAAGATCGAATCTACTGTGTCCCGCCAAGCCGCGGTGACCGGTTCGCCACCCCGTGGATTGTCGACATGACAACTTGGCGTAAAGCATTCGATCACGAAGCGTTGCACTCGGGGAGGGCGCAGGGAAGTGCGCCTCGTCGCGGTGGCCAATCCACGTAGGGTGCGGGAGGGTCCTGAGACCCTTTCCTTGCAGGTGGAACGGGGGGTGGCGGGTGTTCGGGGGCGGTCGGGGGCGGTATCAAGAAGTTGGCTGAAAAGAGACGGGTGCGTGCGCGGAAACCGGTCAGCTGACCGGTGTGTTTGCCTCCGTGTGCACCGGGGGCGCGGAGTGGCGCCCTCCGCGGTGCGCGACGCTCCCCGTGCGCTGGTGACGCCCGCCGTACGGCGGCGGTTCCTCCAGCAGCCGGGCCGGGAAGCGCTCGGAGCGGCGCAGCAGCAGCCGGCAGACGGCGGTGACCGCGGCGAGGCCCAGTGCGGTGCCGGTGGCGCCGCCGAGCGAAGTGCCGTACCAGAGCAGTACCACGGGAACCAGGACGCAGCTGAAGGCCGCCCAGCGGACGACATCGGTCGAGGTGTCCTCGGTACGCAGTGCGGGCATGGCGCCTCCTGGAGTCGATCACCGGGTTCAACGCCTGTTCGACCGGTCGGTCACCCTGTGACGGCGGCGGGATGATCGTCTGGCCGACGTCAGTGGATCTCGTCGGAACCGCCTGTACGGGGCAGCAACCATTGCGTTACGGGCGCCGACTCGTGCATGCTCCGGTGAACCCCGCTGTGCAGGCGCGGGATCTGGGCTAAGGAGGCGTGCCGCCGTACCCTTGGGGGTATGGGGTTGGGAAGACGTTTCCCGGACACAGCTCCGCCGCACACTGTCGTCCCCCATAAAGGATCACAACGCCGAGACAGCCATGGCCGGTCACGAATTCTTCGAACCAGCGGACCGCAAGCGGCCGGTCGCCGACCCGTCGGCGATGGAGCCCCAGGCGGCCGAAGAGGCACGCCATCCCTGCGATCCCGCTTTCAAGCACGGCGTGGTCGTCGGCTTCGACGGCTCGACGTCCAGTGAGCGTGCGCTGGCGTACGCGATCGGTATGGCGAACCGGTCCCGTTCGGGGCTGATCATCGTCCATGTCGCCAACCGGCTGCCGACCACGGTGTGGGCCGGCTGCGAGCCGCCCGTCTTCGTCGACGTCCCAGACCACCGCACCGAGGTGCTCGGTCTGGAACTGGCCTGCGCGGACTACCTCGCCGAGGTGCCGTGGATCCTGGTCGAGCGCGGCGGCGACATCTGCCACGAGCTGGAAGAAGTCGGGCAGGAGTACGAGGCCGACGCGATCGTCGTCGGGTCCACGCACGGCATCGTCGGCCGGATCTTCGGCTCCGTCGCCGGACGCCTCGCCAAGCGGGCGAAGCGGCCCGTGATCGTCATCCCCTGACGTCTCCGGTTCTCTGCGCGCCGCTCACGGCGTGTCAACCTCCCTGTGCAGTGCGTGAAGTTACTCGCGCGTTGCAGGTGTTTGTGCGGTTGTGAAGGGCATATACCGGTCACCGCACAACTGCACATGCATGAAGGGAGCCCGCCGTGGACAACGACGTCTCTGCGGGAAGCGTCAGTACTGCCGTGGTCGGCCGACTCGCCCTGGGTGTCACCCTGTTGGCGTTCGGGCTCGGTACGACCGGTGTCATCGACGGCGTGGCGACATCCGACGCCGTGTCACTGGCCCACTACGTGGGCGGGGTCGCGCTGTTCCTCGTCGGACTGCTGGCCCTGCGTGACGGCGCCGCCGGCGTGGGGTACGTCGCTCTCGGCGCCCTGTGGTTCACCTGGGCCGTCTCGGGGCACGGCTCGGCCCACGCGGCGGGGCTCTTCCTGCTGCTGTTCGCCCTGGTGGCGCTCACGCTGACCGTCGCGGGCGGGGACGCCCTCGGCCAGGTCATGCACGGGCTGCTGTTCCTGGCGATGCTGGTGCTGGCCGTCGCGGCCTTCGCCGACAGCTCCGCGCTGACCAAGATCGGCGGCTGGGTGGCGGTCGCCTCCGGTGCGGTGGCCTGGTACGCGGCGACCGCGGCGGCCGCGCACTGGCCGACGGTGCTTCCTCGGCGTGCGGCGGGCCGGGGGGTGACGGCCACCGGGTAGCTGCCGCCGGCTGGGGGGTGGGCGGCTCCCCGGCGTTTGTGAGCGGACCCCCTGGTGATGGGGCATCACCAGGGGGTCCGCTGCGGCCTCTGCGGGTTCGTTGTGGCTGGTCGCGCGGTTCCCCGCGCCCCTGACGTCGGTTATTCGACCGTTACCGACTTGGCCAGGTTGCGGGGCTTGTCGATGTCCCTGCCCAGGGCCTTGGCCGTGTGGTAGGCGAGGAGTTGGAGGGGGATGCCCATCAGGATCGGGTCGAGTTCGTCCTCGTTCTTCGGGACGACGATCGTGTGGTCGGCCTTCTCCTGGTGCTGGTGGGCGACGGCGACGATGCGGCCGCTGCGGGCCTTGATCTCCTCCATCGCGGCGCGGTTCTTCTCCAGCAGGTCGTCGTCCGGGACGATGGCGACCGTCGGCAGGGCGGGCTCGATCAGGGCCAGCGGGCCGTGCTTCAGTTCGGAGGCCGGGTAGGCCTCGGCGTGGATGTAGGAGACCTCCTTGAGCTTCAGGGAGGCCTCGCGGGCCACCGGGTAGCCCCGGACACGGCCGATGAAGAGCATCGAGCGGGCCTCGGCGAGCTCCTCGGCCAGCTTCTTGATCTCGTCCTCGTTCTCGAGCATCGCGGAGATCTGCGCGGGCAGCTTGCGCAGGCCCTCGATGATGCGCTTGCCGTCGCGGACCGAGAGGTCGCGGGTGCGGCCGAGGTGCAGGGCGAGCAGGGCGAAGGCGACCGTGGTGTTGGTGAAGCACTTCGTGGAGACCACGCAGACCTCGGGGCCGGCGTGCACGTAGACGCCGCCGTCCGCCTCGCGGGCGATGGCCGAGCCGACCACGTTGACGACGCCGAGGACGCGGGCGCCCTTGCGCTTGAGCTCCTGGACGGCCGCGAGGACGTCGTAGGTCTCACCGGACTGGGAGACCGCGATGTACAGGGTGTCGGGGTCCACGACCGCGTTGCGGTAGCGGAACTCCGAGGCGGGCTCGGCGTCGGCGGGGATGCGGGCCAGCTCCTCGATCATCTGGGCGCCGATCATGCCCGCGTGGTACGAGGTGCCGCAGCCGAGGATCTTCACGCGCCGGATGCGGCGCGCCTCACGGGCGTCCAGGTTGAGGCCGCCGAGGTGCACGGTGGAGAAGCGCTCGTCGATGCGGCCGCGCAGCACGCGGTCCACGGCGTCGGCCTGCTCGTGGATCTCCTTGTGCATGTAGGTGTCGTGGCCGCCCATGTCGTAGGAGGCGGCCTCCCACTCCACGGTGGTGGGCTCGGCCGTGGTGCGGGTGCCCTCGGTGGTGTAGGTGCGGAAGTCGTCGGCCTTGAGGGTGGCCATCTCGCCGTCGTCGAGAGTCACTATCTGCCGGGTGTGGGCGACCAGCGCGGCGATGTCGGAGGCGACGAACATCTCCTTCTCGCCGATGCCGAGGACGACCGGCGAGCCGTTGCGGGCGACGACGATGCGGTCGTTGAAGTCCGCGTGCATGACGGCGATGCCGTAGGTGCCCTCGACCAGGCGCAGCGCGTCGCGGACCTTGTCCTCGAGCTTGTCGGCCTGGG
Source organism: Streptomyces sp. NPDC014006 (assembly GCF_043088925.1). Classification (NCBI taxonomy): domain Bacteria; kingdom Bacillati; phylum Actinomycetota; class Actinomycetes; order Kitasatosporales; family Streptomycetaceae; genus Streptomyces; species Streptomyces sp. NPDC014006. The sequence goes on from NZ_JBICAJ010000001.1 coordinate 209,046, forward strand.
AGCGGGCGACGAGGTGGACGAGGACCTCGGTGTCCGTCTCGGAGAGGAACTCGACGCCGTCGGCCTCCAGCTTGCGGCGCAGGTCGGTGGCGTTGTCGATGATGCCGTTGTGGACGACGGCGACCTTGCCCGTGGCGTCCATGTGCGGGTGGGCGTTGACGTCGGAGGGGGCGCCGTGGGTGGCCCAGCGGGTGTGGGCGATGCCCGTGGTGCCCTTGAAGCGCGCCGGGACCTTGGCCTCCAGGTCGCGCACCCGGCCCTTGGCCTTGACCATCTTCAGGCCGGCGGTCTTCGGCGAGGTGACGACGATGCCCGCGGAGTCGTAGCCGCGGTACTCCAGCCGCTGGAGGCCCTCGAGCAGGAGGGGGGCGACGTCACGCTTCCCGATGTATCCGACGATTCCGCACATATGTAGGTATTCCTCAGCCGTAGACGATGCGACGCAGCTGCCGGAGCGACAGCTCCGGGGGCGCCACTGCGCGATACTTCAGGTCCGCCGCGATCCGCTCGAAGATCGCCGTGTTCACCAGGCCCTGTGCCTGGAGTTCCCGATGGCGGCGACGGACGTACTCCTCGGTCGTCTCGTCGAAAAACGCGAGCACGTCCTGGATCACCCGCAGCGCCTCGCCCCTGCTCAGGGGCGTGGAGCGCGTCAGGTGATCTACGAGTTCGTCGTGCACCCGGTAGATCCTGGGGTACCGGCCGCTCTTTCGCAAGAAACCTGCCCGATTTCGGGCAAGTGACTGTTGGAACTCTCATGAGCGGCTGTTTGTCGGCTGTCCATCCGGCGGCCGGACTCCCGTTGTCTGCGCGGATGAATTTCAGACGCCATGGACATTCCTCGTATGGGAGTACCGGACCAGCTCGCCGACCGCATGAGCATGGCCGAACAGCACGAGTACCTGCGGTCGAGATTCTCCCGCCGCACCATGTTCCGCGGCGGCGCCGTCACCCTGGGGGCCGTGGTCGGTGGCGCGTTCGTGACGGGTGCCACCGCCCGGGCCGCCGTGCCGGCCGTGGGGGCACCTCCCACGCCCTTCGGGCAGTGGGGGAGGACCGCTCCGGCCACCGAGAGCGTCGACGGCGCCCTGGTCGCTCCCTTCGGCCGCCACCTCGCCTACGGCAACGACCCGCGCACCGAGATGACCATCTCCTGGCAGGTCCCGGTCGCCGTGAAGAAGCCGTTCGTGCGCATCGGCGCGCACCCCTGGGACCTCTCCCGCAAGATCGAGGCCGAGGTGCGCACCCTGTACACCCCGGCCGGCGTCGGCGCGAGCGGCGACCACACGCAGTACTACCTGCACGCCCGGCTGAGCCACCTGCGCCCTGGCCGCACCTATTACTACGGGGTGGGCCACGAGGGCTTCGACCCGGCCGAGTCCCGCCTGCTGGGCACCCTGGGCACCTTCACCACCGCGCCCGCCCACAAGGCGCCGTTCACCTTCACCGCCTTCGGCGACCAGGGCGTCAGTTACCACGCGCTGGCCAACGACGCGCTGATCCTCGGTCAGAACCCGGCCTTCCACCTGCACGCCGGCGACATCGCCTACGGCGACCCGTCCGGCGCGGGCAAGACCACCGACACCGGCTTCGACTCGCGCACCTGGGACCAGTTCCTGTACCAGACCGAGTCCGTCGCCAAGCAGGTCCCGTGGATGGTGTCGTACGGCAACCACGACATGGAGGCCTGGTACTCGCCCAACGGCTACGGCGGCGAGGAGGCCCGCTTCACCCTGCCCGACAACGGGCCGGACAGGAAGAACCTGCCCGGCGTCTACTCCTTCGTCCACGGCAACACCGCGATCATCTCGCTCGACCCCAACGACGTCTCGTACGAGATCCCGGCCAACCTCGGCATCTCCGGCGGCACGCAGACGACGTGGTTCGAGGCCCAGCTGAGGAAGTTCCGGGCGGCGCAGGACATCGACTTCGTCGTCGTCTTCTTCCACCACTGCGCCTACTGCACCTCCACCGCGCACGCCTCGGAGGGGGGCGTGCGCCAGGAGTGGGTGCCGCTGTTCGAGAAGTACCAGGTCGACCTCGTCATCAACGGTCACAACCACCAGTACGAGCGCACCGACGTGATCAAGGGCGACCAGGTCGCGAAGAAGCTGCCGATCGGCGGCACGGCCTACCCCGAGACCGAGGGCGTGGTGTACGTCACGGCGGGCGCGGCGGGCCGCAGCCTGTACGCGTTCACCGCGCCGGACTCCTACGAGGGCCACGAGCACGAGGTCGACTCCGTCGCCTCCTTCGTCAACCTCAAGGGCGGCAAGCAGAACGAGACCGTCGCCTGGTCCCGGGTGCGCTACCTGAACTACTCCTTCCTGCGGGTGGACGTCGAGCCCGCGCCCAAGGGCCGCTGGACCACGCTGAAGGTCCAGGGCATCGCCGAGACCGGCGACCGTATCGACCACTTCACGGTCGCCCGCCGGGCGAAGTAGGCCCCGGTAGGAAGGCAGGCGGTCCCGGTGTCACAGACGCTTGAGGACCGCCTGCTTGGCCAGCGTGAACTCCTCCTGGGTGAGCACGCCCGCGTGGTGCAGCTCGCCCAGTTCCCGCAGCCGCCGCAGCAGGGCGTCGGTCTCGTCCTCGGCGGCGGGCGGCCCGGCCGCCGGCGCCGCCACGGTCCGCGGCCGGTCCGCGGGCGTGGACGGGTGCGGCAGCCGCGCCTGCACCGCCGCCGCGACCAGCGCCATCAGCAGGTCCCTCTTGAACCCCCACAGCTCCACCGCGTGCGGGTCGTACTTGGGCGGCGCCTTGGTGGGCGCGTCCTTCACCGTGAAGCGCAGACAGCCGTTCTCCAGGCCCGCCGCAGGCTGCCACTCCACGGCCGCGATCTCCTTCAGGGCGAGCGTACGGGGACCGGCGGCGGCCTTCACGTCCTCCGTCTTCCAGTTCCACTCCAGGCGGACCTGTTCCCCGTCGAAGCTCGCCGTGCCGTCCCCGGCGGACATCGACAGCGGCACCTGCGGACCCGGCAGCAGGTACGCGGTGGCCGGTCCGGACTCCACCTCGTCCAGAAGCAGGGCGCCCCGCACCTCGTCCGTGAAGTACTCGGCCACGCCGTACCGGTCGGACTCCACCACCAGCTGGTAGGGATCGTGCGGCTCGGTGAGCCGGCCCCCGGTCGCCTGCAGCAGCGGATCGGTGCCCTCGCGCAGCCGCAGCCTGAGCCGCCCCGACTTCCTGCCCTGCTCGAACGACACCCCCGCCAACGCCTCCAGCGGTACGACGAGTTCGCCCAGCGTCCTGCGCAGCACGCCGACGGCCTTGTCCCGACCCGGTGTCAGCCGCAGGGCATCACCGTCGAACGCCCAGGTGCCGTCCTTCTGGATGATTTCCGCCATGCGGGGATTGTTTCACCGGATCTGCGGGACAGTGGTCTCAACCACTTCCGAAGGGAGCGCATGTGAGACGGCACCACAGCACGACTCCCCGACAGCGGACCACGGCCACCCGCACGGCCCGGGTCCTCGGCGCACTGCTGCTGACCGCGGCGGGCGCCCTCACCGTCGGCGCGACCGCCCCGCGGGCCATACCGCAGACTCCCGCCGCCCGGGCCACGCCGCTCGGCCAGGTGGTCCCGGCGCCCGCGTCGGTCACCGCGAGCGGGCAGCCGTACCGCATCACCGGCGGCACCTTCCTGCGCGTCGACGACGATCCCGCGGCCGAGCGGGTCGCCGCCTACCTCGCGGACGTCCTGCGGCCCTCCACCGGCTACCCCCTGCCGATCGTCCACGAGGGCACGAGCGGCATCGCCCTGCACCTGGCCCCCGGTCGGTACGGTGCGGAGGGCTACCGGCTGCGCAGCGGCCCCGGCGGTGTCACCCTCACCGCGGGCACACCGGCCGGCCTCTTCCACGGCGTGCAGACGCTCCGTCAGCTGCTGCCCGCCGCCATCGAGAAGGACACCGTGCAGCCCGGCCCCTGGCTGGTGGCCGGCGGCACCATCACCGACACCCCGCGCTACGGCTACCGCGGCGCCATGCTCGACGTCTCCCGGCACTTCTTCACCGTCGACCAGGTGAAGCGGTACATCGACGAACTCGCCCTCTACAAGATCAACAAGCTCCATCTGCACCTCAGCGACGACCAGGGCTGGCGCATCGCCGTCGACTCCTGGCCCCGCCTGGCCACCTATGGCGGCTCCACCCAGGTCGGCGGCGGCCCCGGCGGCTTCTACACCAAGGACGACTACCGGGAGATCGTCCGCTACGCCGCCTCCCGCCACCTCGACGTGGTCCCCGAGATCGACATGCCCGGCCACACCAACGCGGCCCTCGCCTCCTACGCCGAACTCAACTGCGACGGCACCGCGCCCCCGCTGTACACCGGCACGAGCGTCGGCTTCAGCTCGCTGTGCGTGCCCAAGGACGTCACCTACCGCTTCGTCGACGACGTCGTACGCGAGCTGGCCGCGCTCACCCCGGGCCGCTATCTGCACATCGGCGGCGACGAGGCGCACTCCACCGGCCACGCCGACTACGTGACGTTCATGAACCGGATCCAGCCCGTCGTCGCCAAGTACGGCAAGACGGTCATCGGCTGGCACCAGCTCACCGGCGCCACCCCCGCCCCCGGCGCCCTCGCCCAGTACTGGGGTTTGGACTCCACCAGCGCGACCGAGAAGGCGCAGGTCGCCCAGGCCGCGCAGCACGGCACCGGGCTCATCCTGTCGCCCGCCGACCACCTCTACCTCGACATGAAGTACGACAGCACGACCAAGCAGGGCGCGACCTGGGCCGGCTACGTCGAGGTGAGGAAGTCCTACGACTGGGACCCGGGCGCCTACCTGCCCGGCGCCCCAGCCACCGCGGTCAAGGGCGTCGAGGCGCCGATGTGGACGGAGCGCATCACCACGTCCGCCGACATCGAGTACATGGCCTTCCCGCGCGTCGCCGGCGTCGCCGAACTGGGCTGGTCCCCCGCGGCCACCCACGACTGGGACGCCTACAAGGGCCGCCTGGCCGCCCAGGGCCCCCGCTGGGACGCCCTCGGCATCGGCTACTACAAGTCGCCCCAGGTCCCCTGGCCGGCTCCCTGACCACCCCGACGTACAGCACCGACGGGCGCCCCGGTGGACCGTACACCGGGGCGCCCGCCCGCTTTCGGAGGTCAGAACCCGGCGATCGGGTTCTCCAGCGTGCCCACCAGCTGCAACGCCCCCGAGGGATCCGCCAGGTCGACCATCTGCCGGTTGTCGCGCAGCTGGAGCCGGTTGAGGCAGGACAGCGCGAACGCCGGGGCGAACATGTCGTACTGTTGGAACCGGTCGGCGAGTTCGGGATGCGCCTGCTGGTACTCGCGGGTGACCTCGGCGACCGTCCGCCAGAAGCCGTCCTCGGTCAGCACCCCCTCGTCGGCGAGCAGCGCGGCCAGGAAACGGAAGAAGCAGTCGAAGACGTCCGTGAAGACCGACAGCAGCTTCTTGTCCTCCGGCACCTCCACCCGGATGCGCGCCACCTCCGGCGGCAGCGCCGCGTCCGGGTCCATCACCGCGATCTCCTCGGCGATGTCCTTGTAGACCGCCCGCTGCACCACGCCGTCCCGCAGCACCAGGATCGTGTTCTCCCCGTGCGGCATGAACACCAGGTCGTAGGCGTAGAAGCTGTGCAGCAGCGGCGTGTAGTACGCCCGCAGATAGCGCCGCAGCCACTCGGTGGGTGCCAGGCCCGACCGCTCGATCAGCGCGGCCGCGAAGGCACGGCCCTCGTGGTCGACGTGCAGCAGCGAGGCCATCGTCGCGAGCTGCTCACCGTGCGCCAGCGACGGCACCGGGGACTCCCGCCACAGCGCGGCCAGCATCTTGCGGTACGGCGAGTGGCGGTCGGTCGCCCGCTCGTACTCCAGGTGCCGGTAGCCGACGGCCGCCCGCTCCCGGAGGATCGACAGGCCCGCCGACTTCAGCACGGGGTCGCCCTCGATCAGCTGCGCCAGCCAGTCGTTGATGGCCGGGGTCGCCTCCATGTACGCGGCGGACAGCCCCCGCATGAAGCCCATGTTGAGGACGGACAGAGCCGTCTTGACGTAGTGCTTGTGCGGGTGCGAGGTGTTGAAGAAGGTCCGTATGGACTGCTGCGCCAGATACTCGTCGTCGCCCTCGCCCAGGCACACCAGGTGCCGGCGCGCGACCTCGGCGGCGAAGGTGACGGAGAGCTTGTTCCACCACTGCCACGGGTGGACCGGTATCAGCAGGTAGTCGGCCGGATCCAGGCCCTGCTCGCGCAGCACGCCGTGGAACCGCTCCACGGTCTCCTCGCCCAGCTCCTCGCGCACGAAGCTCTCGTACTCGATGCCGGCACCGGCCGTGAACGCCGCCCGGGACCGGTGCGCCGCCAGCCACACCAGCCGGACCGGGCTCGCCGTCTCCGGCGCGTACGACAGGTACTCGTGGATGCCGAAGCCGAGCCGCCCGTTGTTGGCGACGAAACAGGGGTGGCCCTCGGTCATCCCGGTCTCGATCGCCTGGAAACCGCTCCTCGCCAGCTCGGCGGCGCTCACGCGCGGTGCGGTGAGCTTGTAGCAGGTGCCGGAGAGGGTGGAGGAGATCTCCTCCAGATACACCGGCAGGACCTCGTCGCTCAGCCCCAGGGATCCCTTCAGCTCGATGACGAAGTCCAGTGCTGCGAGCGGAAGTTCGGCCCCGCCGCGGTGGCGGGTGATCGAGCCGGCGTCCACCTGCCAGTGGTCCAGGGCACGGCGCACGGCGGTGAAACCGTACCGGGTCAGCCCGTCGTCGCTGCGGACGACGTACCGCCCGGGAGAGGTCTCCTCGGGAGTGATCAGCCGCTCGTGCGCGAACTCGGCCAGCGCCTTGCGCACCAGCAGCCGGTTGGCCTCCGCCCAGCGCTCCGGCGACAGATGGGCCACGGCGTCGGCGAGGGTCACGCGCGCACCGCCTTCTCGAACTGCTCCCGGGTGCAGAAGCTCAGCAGCGCACGCTTCTCCGGCTTGTCGATCTCCCGCTCGGGCACGAAGCCCACGGCCGCGTTGAGCGCGTGCACGGCCGTGTTGCGCACGTCCGGCTCCACGACGACACGCCGCACCGCCGGGTCCTCGAAGAGGTGCCCCATCACGGCGGTGATGACGGCCCGCGTGAATCCGTGCACGGGCGCGTCGGCCGGCGGCGTCAGGAAGTGCATGCCGACGTCCCCCGGCCGCGCCTGGTACAGGCCGGCCAGCTCGCGGTGGGCGGGGTCGTAGCGCTCCATGAGGAAGACGGGCTCGTCGCCGTCGAGCCCGAGGAGCGCCTCGTGGTGCTCGTCCGCGGCGATCTCCCTGTACGCCCGCTCGACGTCCTGGAGTTTCGCGTCCTGCATCATCCAGAACGCCGCCTTGGGATGGGTGACCCAGGAGTGCACCAGCTCGGCGTCCTTCAGCGGGTCGAGGGGGCGGAACGTGAAGGTCATGCGGCGAACTCCTGGAAGGCGATGGTCTTCTCGACCGGGTAGTACTCGCTGCCGAGCAGTTCCCGGATGATGTAGCTGTTGCGGTACGCGCCCATGCCAAGGTCGGGGCTGGTGATGCTGTGGGTGTGGACGCCGGCGTTCTGCAGGAAGACGCCCCGGCCGGTGACGTCGACGGCGTAGTTGCGGGCGACGTCCAGGCTGCCGTGCGAGTCGTACACCAGCCGGTCGCGGATCGGCTTCAGGAACTCCGGCTCGACGTATCTGTACCCGGTGGCCAGGATCAGACCGTCGGTGACGATCTCGAAGTCCTTGCCCTGCTCCTCCTGGCGGAAGGTGAGGGTGTACGCGCCGTTGTCGTACGCCGCCTGCGTCAGCGCGGAGTTGGTGAGCAGCCGGGTGGGCACCGGGCCGCCGAGGTTCTTCTGGTAGAGCAGGTCGAAGATCTCGTTGATCAGATCGCCGTCGATGCCCTTGAAGAGGCCCTTCTGCCGCTCCGTGAGCCGGTAGCGGGTCGCCTCCGGCAGGGCGTGGTAGTAGTCGATGTACTCGGGGGAGGTCATCTCAAGAGTGAGCTTGGTGTACTCCAGCGGGAAGAAGCGCGGGGAGCGGGTGACCCAGTTCAGCCGGTAGCCGTGGACGTCGATCTCGCTGAGCAGGTCGTGGTAGATCTCGGCGGCGGACTGCCCGGAGCCGACCAGCGTGATCGTCTCCTTGCGCTGCAGCTCGGCCTTGTGCTGCACGTAGCGCGAGTTGTGGAGGAGGTCGCCGCCCAGGCCCCGGCAGGCCTCGGGGATGTGGGGCGGGGTGCCGGTGCCGAGGACCAGGTGGCGGGCGCGGAACGTCTCACCGCCGGCGGTCCGCACGGCGTACAGCTCGTCGCTCTCGTCGTACGTCACCTCGGTGACGGTCGTGCTGAAGCGCACGCTGCTCAGCTTGTTCGCGGCCCAGCGGCAGTAGGCGTCGTACTCGACGCGCAGCGGGTAGAAGTTCTCCCGGATGTAGAAGGAGTACAGCCGGCCCTGCTCCTTGAGGTAGTTCAGGAACGAGTACGGCGAGGTCGGGTCGGCCAGGGTGACCAGGTCCGACATGAACGGCGTCTGCAGGTGTGCGCCGTCGAGGAACATGCCGGCGTGCCACTCGAAGTCCGGCTTGGACTCCAGGAAGAGTCCGTCCAGCTCGGCGACGGGCTCCGTCAGGCAGGCCAGGCCGAGGTTGAAGGGCCCGAGCCCGATGCCCACGAAGTCGTAGGTACGGTCTCGGGATTCAGCAAGCGCGGTCAAGGGACTCTCCCAGGTACTGCTCGGCGTGGCCGGCGATCAGGTCGAGCACGGCCGCGATGTCCTCGGCCGTCGTCTCGGGGTTGAGCAGGGTGAACTTCAGGTAATGGCGGCCCGCGACCTTGGTACCGGCGACGATGGCGTCGCCGGAGGCGAACAGGGCCTTGCGGGCGTGGAGGTTGGCGCGGTCGATCTCGGCCGGGTCGGTGACGGCGGCCGGGATGCAGCGGAAGACCAGGGTGGACAGGGCCGGTTCGACGACGACGTCGTAGCGCGGGTCGCCGGCCAGCAGCCGGAAGCCCTCCCGCGCCAGGTCGCACACCTCGTCGAAGAGCCGGCCGACGCCGTCGGCGCCCATCACGCGCAGCGTCAGCCAGAGCTTCAGGGCGTCGAAGCGGCGGGTGGTCTGCAGGGACTTGTCGACCTGGTTGGGGATGCGCTCGGCGACCATGCGGCGCGGGTTGAGGTACTCGGCGTGGTAGGTGGCGTGCCGCAGGGTGGACGCGTCGCGGACCAGTACGGCCGAGGAACTCACCGGCTGGAAGAAGGACTTGTGGTAGTCGACGGTGACCGAGTCGGCGCGCTCGATGCCGGTCAGCAGCGCGCGCCGGGTGGGGGAGACCAGCAGCCCGCAGCCGTAGGCGGCGTCGACGTGCATCCAGGTGCCGTACTGGGCGCACAGCTCGGCGATCTCGGGCAGCGGGTCGATGGAGCCGAAGTCGGTGGTGCCGGCGGTGGCGACGACGGCCATCGGCACCAGGCCGTCCTCGCGGCAGCGCTGGAGTTCGCGGGCGAGGGCGACGGTCTGCATCCGCTTGTCGTGGTCGACGGGGAGGGTGACGACCGCGTCGGGGCCGAGGCCGAGGAGTTTGGCGGACTTCTTCACGCTGAAGTGGCTGACTTCGGAGGCGAAGACGCGCAGGCGTGCGAGGGAGTCGCTCTTGGCCTCTTCCCGGGCCAGCAGCAGCGCCTGGAGGTTGGACTGGCTGCCGCCGGAGGTGAAGACGCCGTCCGCGGCCGGGCCGAGGCCGATGCGCTGTGCGGTCCAGTCGACGATCCGGCGCTCGATGAGGGTGCCGCCGATCGACTGGTCCCAGGTGTCGAGGGAGGAGTTGACGGCGGACAGGACGGCCTCGCCGAGCACGGCCGGGATGACGACGGGGCAGTTGAGGTGGGCGAGGTAGCGGGGGTGGTGGAAGTAGACGGCGTCGCGGAGGTAGACCTCCTCCAGTTCGTCCAGGGCGGCCGTGGTGTCGAGCAGCGGCTCGTCCAGGTCGATGCCCTGGATGCGGGGGGCGAGGTCGTCGGCGGTGACGCCGGTGAACGGACGGTCGGTGGTGGCGAGTTTCGCGGCCACCCGCTCGACTCCTTCGGTCACGGAGCGGCGGTAGTGCTCCGCGGTGAGGTCATTGAGCAGGTGCGAGCGCATGTGGGGGTCCTCCGGTGGGACAGTCCGTGGGGCTAATTTAGGTTAGCCTAAGCTAAGTTGATCAGGCGCCGACATGGCTGTGCCGTGACCGCGGTCACGAAGGGGGAGTTACTCCGCCGCGCGGAGCTGTTCCTCGGTCATGCCCTGCCGCCAGTACCCGACGAACGTCACGCGCCGCCGGTCGACGCCACGCTCGCCGACGAAGTGCCGGCGCAGCTCCTTGACCCGGCCGGACTCACCGGCGAGCCACACGTACGGCCGCGTCGAGGCCGGCAGGGGGGCGGCCCGTACGGCGTCGACGGTCGTGGGGGACCCGTCGTGCCGTACGAGCCACGTGATCTCGGCCTCCGCCTCGGTGGCCACGTCCTGGATGTCACCGGCGTGCGGCACCTCCAGCCAGGCACGCACCCGCGTACCGGCCGGCAGGGACTCCAGGACGGCGGTCGCGGCGGGCACGGCGGTCTCGTCGCCCCACAGCACGACGAGATCGGCGTCCGCGGGCGGACGGAAGCGGACGGCCCGGTTGTCGGCGACCGCGGGGCCGAGCAGCAGCACCCGGTCACCGGCCGCGGCCCGGGCGGCCCAGCGGGAGGCGGGACCGGCGGGAGCGGCCGCGCCGGGCCCGACGCCGTGCAGCGCGAAGTCGATGTCGATCTCGCTGGTGCGCCCCCACGCGTCCTGGCGCAGGGCGCGCAGCGTGTACGACCGCATCACGGCCCGCACGTCGTCCGGGAGTTCCCGCCACGCCTGCCACCAGCCGTCGCCCAGCTCGATCGGCACGACCGGCTCCGGCTGCCCCGGATGCGGCAGGAACAGCGACAGCGACTGATCACGCCCCAGGGACTGCAAGGCGTCCAGATCGGCCCCCGCGAAGGAAACCCGGACGAGCGACGGCCCGAGCCGCCTGGTCCGTACGACCTGAAGGGAGAAGAAACGGAACGGGGCGGCTACGGCCGTGGTCATGAGGTCTCCTGAATCGACGTCAGGTTGCGGGACGGGGAGGTGTCCGACGTTCAGGGGTGCGGGGCAGTATGTGATATGCGGCTCCGCCGCGCGGGCGCGACCAGCCGCGATCCGGCCCGCAGCCCGCCCGCGGCGAAGCACCCCCACGGCGCTGAGGGGGCACCTCACCCGGGGGTACGTGTCAGCCGACCTTCTTGGCCTTCTCCAAGGCCTCGGCCAGCTGCTCGAGCAGCGGTGCGCACTTGTCGTAGGAAAGGATCGGCTCGGGATTACGGGAGATGACCTGCCCCGCCTTCACCGCGGGCAGCTTCTTCCAGGTGGCCTCGGAGATGTCGGCGGGCTGCACCGCCGACGTGCGGTTGTCCATCATGATGATGTCCGCCGCGTACTTGTCGACGTTCTCCCAGCTCAGCGACTCGAACCAGCCGCCGCCCTGCTTCTTCGCGCTCTCCGGCGGCTCGACGAAGTTCACGCCGAGGGCCTTGAAGTACTCCAGGTCGATGGAGAGGTTGCTGCCGGAGACGTAGAACAGGTCCTGGCTGGCGCTGCCCGCCATCACCTTGATGTCCGGCTTGGCCTTCGCCGCGGCGCGCAGCCGGGCCGCCGCGTCCTCGAACCGCTTCTTCGCCCGGGTGACGTTGGCGGCGGTCACGTCACCGCCGAGGGACTTCGCCAGCTCGAGCATGCGCGCGAGCGGCTCGGTGAGCTGACGGTCGTAGACGGAGATGCCGACGCCGGGCGCGCCGACGGCCTCGATCTTCTTCTTCGACTCCTCCGGGACGTACCAGAGGGTGCCGACGTTGTCGAACATGGTGGAGATGAGCAGGTCCGGCTGGAGCGCGGCGTACTTCTCGATGTTGAACTGGCCCCACTCGTTGCCGAGGACGGTCACCTTGTTCACGTCCAGGCCGCCGGCCTGCACGTCGGCCTTGCCGTCCTTGGTCTTCGTCGGGCCGAAGACGCCCTTCACCTCGACGCCGTAGTCGTGCAGCGCGGCGGCGACACCGGTGAACGCGACGATGTTCGACGGCACCTGGTCGGCCTTCGCCGTCTGCCCGCGGTCGTCCTTGAAGGTCCAGGGGCCGGACTTGGCGGCGGCGGTGCCCTTGCCCGAGCCCCCGGATGTCGCGTCGTCGTCACCGCAGGCGGCGAGCGCGGCACCGAGGCCGATGACGCTGCCCGCGGCCAGGATCCCGCGGCGGGTGAAGTGGGTGGCGCTGGCGTTGGGCATGGGTATGACTGCTTTCGAACGGGGCGGAGCGCCCGCCGGACAGGTTCGAAGGTAGGTTAGCCTAACCTCACTCGCTGTCCAGGGGGCGCCCCCTCACGCTCAGCTCACCAGCCCCAACTCCCGTGCGATCAGCATCCGCTGGACCTCGCTCGTGCCCTCCCCGATCTCCAGGATCTTCGAGTCGCGCCACATGCGGGCCACCGGGTACTCGTTCATGAAGCCGTAGCCGCCGTGGACCTGGGTGGCGTCGCGGGCGTTGTCCACCGCGATCGTGGAGGAGTACAGCTTCGCCAGGGCCGCCTCCTTCTTGAAGGGCTCCCCGGCGACCAGACGGGCCGCCGCGTCGCGCCAGGCCAGGCGCGCGGTGTGGGCACGCATCTCCATGTCGGCGATCTTGAACTGGATGGCCTGGTTGGCGCCGATCGGCTTGCCGAAGGCGTGCCGCTCCTTGGCGTACTTCACCGACTCGTCCACGCAGCCCTGCGCCAGGCCGGTCGCGAGCGCCGCGATGGCGATGCGGCCCTCGTCGAGGATGCGCAGGAACTGCGCGTACCCACGGCCCTCCTCGCCCAGCAGGTTCGCGGCCGGGACCCGGACGTCCTGGAAGGACAGCTCACGGGTGTCGGAGGCGTTCCAGCCGACCTTCGAGTACGGCGCCGCGACGGTGAAGCCCGGGGTGCCGGACGGCACGATGATCGCGGAGATCCGCGGCCGGCCGTCGGGCTTGCGGCCGGTGACCGCGGTGACCGTGACCAGGCCGGTGACGTCCGTGCCGGAGTTGGTGATGAAGCACTTGGTGCCGTTGATCACCCACTCGTTCGTGTCCGGGTCCAGGCGGGCCGTGGTGCGGGTGGCACCGGCGTCCGAGCCGCCGTCCGGCTCGGTCAGGCCGAACGCGCCCAGGATCTCGCCCGCGCACAGCCGGGGCAGCCACTCCCGCTTCTGCTCCTGGGTGCCGAACAGATGGATCGGCATCGCACCCAGCGACACCCCCGCCTCCAGCGTGATCGCCACGGACGAGTCCACCCGGGCCAGCTCCTCCAGCGCCACGCCGAGCGCCAGATAGTCGCCGCCCATGCCGCCGTACTCCTCCGGGAAGGGCAGCCCGAACAGGCCCATGCGCCCCATCTCCCGCACGATCTCGTAAGGGAACTCGTGCCGCTCGTAGAAGTCGCCGATCTTCGGCGCCACGACGTCGTGCGCGAACTCCTCGACCGTGCGCCGGAGTTCTTCCAGTTCGGGGGAGAGTCGGTAGTCCATGCTGATCACTGGTCCTTGTGGGAGAGGGCGCGGACGGTACGGGAGGGGCTGGGGCGGCCCAGCTGTTCGGCCATCCAGACGCTTGTGGCGACGAGACGGCCGAGGTCGACCCCGGTGTCGATACCGAGGCCGTGCAGCATCCACACCAGGTCCTCGGTGGCGAGGTTGCCGGTGGCGGACTTCGCGTAGGGGCAGCCGCCCAGGCCGCCCGCTGAGGCGTCGACGGTGGTGACGCCGTGCTGCAGCGCGGCCAGGGTGTTGGCGAGGGCCTGGCCGTAGGTGTCGTGGAAGTGCACGCCCAGGGACTCGGTGCCGATTCCGGCTCCCTTCAGCGCGGTCAGCAGCGCGGTGACGTGCCCCGGGGTCGCCACGCCGATGGTGTCGCCGAGGCTCAGCTCGTCGCAGCCCATGTCCAGCAGTGCCCGGCAGACCCGGACGACCTGGTCGACGGGGACCGGGCCCTCCCAGGGGTCGCCGAAGCACATGGACAGATAGCCGCGGACATGGACGCCCTCGGCTTTCGCCCGTGACACCACCGGAGCGAACATCGCGAGCGCCTCGTCCACCGTGCGGTTGAGGTTGGCCTTGGCGAAGGACTCGGTGGCGCTGGCGAACACGGCGACCCGGGTCGCCTTCAGGGCGAGCGCCCGCTCCAGGCCGCGTTCGTTCGGCACCAGTACCGGCAGGTCCACGGGCAGCGCGCTCACGAGGGGGAACAGCTGCTCGGCGTCGGCCAGCTGGGGCACCCATTTGGGGTGCACGAAACTGGTCGCCTCGATCGTGGTCAGGCCGGCTTCGGCGAGGCGGCGGACGAACTCCGCCTTCACCTCGGTCGGCACGGCGGCCTTCTCGTTCTGCAGTCCGTCGCGCGCACCGACCTCGTGGATGCGCACCCGGGCGGGCAGCCCGGCGGCCGGGACCGTCATCGGCAGTCCGGGAGCAGTCATCGCGCCGTCTCCTCGTGCGGGGTGATCACGGCCAGCACCTGGTCCATGGCGACCGTCGTGCCGGGGGTGACGTCCAGTTCGGCGACCGTGCCGGCGTGCGGGGCGGAGATGACGTGCTCCATCTTCATCGCCTCCACCACCAGCAGGCTCTGCCCGGCGGCCACCTCGTCGCCGACGGCCACCTTCACCACCGTCACCGTGCCCGGCATCGGCGCGGTCAGCGAGTCGGCGCCCGCGTGCCCGGAGCGGGTGAGGGACGCGGCGACCGGGTCGTGGTCGCGCACGTGCCAGGCGTCGCCGTCCCGGCCGAGCCAGTCGGCGGCGTGGTGGAAGGTGTGCCGGACGCCGTCGAGGGTGACGGTGACCGTGTCGCCGGTGACGGTGTGGGTGCCGCGCGGGGTGCGGTCCACGGGCTCGGTGACCCGCAGCGGGAAGGAGACGGGCTTGGGCGTGCCGCCCATCCGCCAGCCGCTCGGCACGGAGAAGGGATCGACCCAGCCGTCCCCTTCCGGCTTCAGCGCGTGCAGGCGTACGGCCGCCGCCGCCTCGTACACCTCCTCCGGTACGCCGGTGGGGACCAGGTCGTCCACCACCCGCTCCACCAGCCCGGTGTCCAGGTCGCCGGAGACGACCGCCGGGTGGGCGAGCAGCCGTCGCAGGAAGCCCGCGTTCGTCTGCACGCCGAGCGTCACCGTCTCCGCGAGGGCCGCGCGGAGTCTGCGCAGAGCGGTCGCCCGGTCGGGGCCGTATGCGATGACCTTGGACAGCATCGGGTCGTACAGGCTGCCGACCTCGGTGCCCTCGCTGAGCCCGGAGTCGGTGCGCACCCCGTCGCCCTCGGGTTCGCGCAGTTTGAGCACCGTGCCGCCCGAGGGGAGGAAGCCGCGCGCCGGGTCCTCTGCGCAGATACGGGCCTCGATCGCGTGCCCGGTGAGGCGGACGTCGTCCTGCCCGAAGCCGAGCGGCTCACCGGCCGCCACCCGCAGCTGCCACTCCACCAGGTCCAGGCCGGTGATGAGTTCGGTGACCGGGTGCTCGACCTGGAGACGGGTGTTCATCTCCATGAAGTAGTACTGCGAGGGGTCGCCGCCGGGGACGATGAACTCCACCGTGCCCGCGCCGCGGTAGCCGCAGGAGCGGGCCGCCTGCGCGGCCGCCTCGCCCATCGACGCGCGCGTGGCCTCGTCGAGGAGCACGCTCGGCGCCTCCTCGATGATCTTCTGGTGGCGCCGCTGCAGCGAGCACTCGCGCTCGCCGAGGTGGACGACGTTCCCGTGGCCGTCGGCCAGTACCTGGATCTCGATGTGCCGGGGCCGGTCGACCCACCGTTCCACCAGCAGCGTGTCATCGCCGAAGGAGGCGCGGGCCTCGCGGCGGGCGGCGGCGATCTCGTCGGCCAGTTGGTCGGCGTCCCGCACCAGCCGCATGCCCTTGCCGCCACCGCCGGCCGACGGCTTGAGCAGCACGGGCATGCCGATCCTGCGGGCCGCGTCGGCGAGCTGGCCGTCGCTGAGCCCGCTGCCGCTGGAGCCCGGCACGACCGGTACGCCGGCCGCCTGCACGGTCTCCTTGGCGCGGATCTTGTCGCCCATCAGCGCGATGGCGTCGGCCGGGGGACCGATGAAGACGATCCCCGCCTCCTCGCAGGCACGGGCGAAGGCCGCGTTCTCGGCGAGGAAGCCGTAGCCCGGGTGGACGGCCTGTGCGCCGGTGCTCCGGGCGGCCTCCAGCAGCCGTTCGATGGACAGATAGCTCTCGGCGGCCGGCGCCGGGCCGATCCGGACCGCCGTGTCGGCCTCCCGGACGTGCCGGGCGTCCGCGTCGGCGTCGGAGAAGACGGCCACCGAGCGCACGCCCATCGACCGCAGGGTGCGGATGACGCGGACGGCGATCTCGCCCCGGTTGGCCACGAGTACGGTGTCGAACACGAGTCCCCTCCTCACATCCGGAAGACGCCGAACTGGGGGTCACCCAGGGGCGTGTTGGCGCAGGCCGTCAGGGCGAGCCCGAGAACCTGACGGGTGTCCAGCGGGTCGATGACGCCGTCGTCCCACAGGCGGGCGGTGGCGTAGTAGGCGTTGCCCTGCCGCTCGTACTGCGCGCGGATCGGCGCCTTGAAGCTCTCCTCCTCCTCGGCGGCCCAGTCCTCACCCCGCGCTTCCATCTGGTCCCGCTTGACGGTGGCGAGCACGGAGGCGGCCTGCTCGCCGCCCATCACGGAGATCTTGGCGTTGGGCCACATCCACAGGAAGCGGGGCGAGTAGGCCCGGCCGCACATGGAGTAGTTGCCCGCGCCGTACGACCCGCCGACGACGACGGTCAGCTTCGGCACGCGTGTGCAGGCGACAGCGGTGACCATCTTCGCGCCGTGCTTGGCGATGCCGCCGGCCTCGTAGTCCTTGCCGACCATGAAGCCGGAGATGTTCTGCAGGAACACCAGCGGGATGCCGCGCTGGTCGCACAGCTCGATGAAGTGCGCGCCCTTCTGGGCCGACTCGGCGAACAGGATGCCGTTGTTGGCGACGATCCCCACCGGGTGCCCCATGATCCGGGCGAAGCCGGTGACCAGGGTCTGCCCGAACTCGCTCTTGAACTCCGCGAACCGCGAGCCGTCGGCGACACGGGCGATGACCTCGCGGACGTCGTAGGGGGTGCGGGAGTCGACGGGCACGGCGCCGTAGAGGCCGTAGGGGTCGACCTTGGGCTCTGTGATGGATGCGACCTGCCAGGGCAGGGAGGAACGCGCCGGGAGGGTGGCGACGATGTTCCGCACGATCCGCAGGGCGTGCGCGTCGTCCTCCGCGAGGTGGTCGGTGACGCCCGAGACGCGGGAGTGGACCTCGCCGCCGCCCAGTTCCTCGGCCGTGACGACCTCGCCGGTGGCGGCCTTCACCAGGGGCGGACCGCCGAGGAAGATCGTGCCCTGGTTACGGACGATGACGGCCTCGTCGCTCATGGCGGGGACGTACGCGCCACCCGCCGTGCACGACCCGAGGACGGCGGCGATCTGCGGAATCCCGGCGCCGGACATCCGGGCCTGGTTGTAGAAGATCCGCCCGAAGTGGTCACGGTCCGGGAAGACCTCGTCCTGCATCGGCAGGAAGGCACCACCGGAGTCGACGAGGTACAGGCAGGGAAGCCGGTTGTCGAGCGCCACCTCTTGGGCGCGCAGGTGCTTCTTCACGGTCATCGGGTAGTACGTGCCGCCCTTGACGGTGGCGTCGTTGGCGACGATCACGCACTCACGGCCGCTGACCCGGCCGATCCCGGCGATCACGCCGGCCGCCGGGGCCTGCCCGTCGTACATCCCGTCGGCGGCCAGCGGCGCCAGCTCCAGGAAGGGCGAGCCCGGGTCGAGCAGCGTGTCCACCCTGTCCCGCGGCAGCAGCTTGCCGCGCGCGGTATGCCGTGCCCGCGCCTTCTCACCCCCGCCCAGGCGGGCGGCGGCCAGCTTGCCGCGCAGCTCATCGACGAGAGCGCGGTGCGCCTCCTCGTTGGCCTGCCAGGCCTCCGACGCGGGGTCGGCCGCGCTCGTCAGCTCCGGTGCCTCTTGCATCCTTGCGGTCCCCTCACCCAGCGATCACTGTTAATGAGCGTTAACCATTTCCTTCAGGTTAACGACCGCTAACCTGCCTGTCTAGAATTGACGGCATGGCCACCAGAACCGACGCCCCGACCCGCCGCGACCAGATCCTCAAGGCGGCTGCCCGGCTGTTCGCCGAACGCGGTTTCCACGGCGTCGGCGTCGACGAGATAGGCGCGGCCGTGGGAATCAGCGGACCCGGTCTGTACCGGCACTTCCCGGGCAAGGACGCGATGCTCGCCGAGCTGCTCGTCGGGATCAGCGGACGGCTGCTGACCGGGGCGAAACTGCGGGTGGCGGAGGCGGACGGGGTACCGGCGAGCACCGTGCTGGACTCCCTGATCGAGGGCCACATCGACTTCGCCCTGGACGACCGCCCGCTGATCACCCTCCACGACCGCGAACTGGACCGCCTGCGCGACAGCGACCGCAAGCTGGTGCGCCAGCTGCAGCGGCAGTACGTCGAGCTGTGGGTGGAGGTCGTACGGGAGGTGTACCCGGGGCTGGGGGAGGCGGCGGCGCGCTCCGCCGTGCACTCGGTCTTCGGTCTGCTGAACTCCACCCCACACCTGGGCCGCGGCGGCACGCTGCCCGGCCGGGGGGTGACGGCGGAGCTGCTGCACCGGATGGCTCGGGGGGCGTTCTCGGCGGCGGAGGCGGCGTAGCGGACGGGAACCGCCGGCGGTGACCGGGCCCGGGACTGGGCGCAGGGGCGGGGGCTCGACGCAAGAGGGGCGGCGAGATCGGCTCCGAGCACGTCGGGGTCGGTGGTGAGTACTGGGTGAGCATGCCCCTGGCGGGCAATGTCACCGCGGAACCGCTCACCGTGGTGCGGGCTCAGTGGGTGCACGTGCCGCAGGGGCTTCGGGTGCTGCGCTACGGCGTGTCGGCTGTCGACGGCGACGGCGTCTGCATTCTGGGTCTCATGGACGACGCGTCGTTACCGCAGGGGGCGCCCGGTGCCGGGGTGCACGGCGAGCCTCCGGTCCGCGTGCCTGCTCCCGGCCGTGCCGACGCCTGCCTGCTGGCCCGCGTGAAGGTGACCGGGGTTGCGCAGGACGGTCGTGAAGGCATACGGGTCTGGTGCCGCCAGGGCGCGGTCGTCTACCGGCAGGACTTCGATCGGGAAGCCGGCCTGCGGCTCAGGCCGGAGGAAGAATGACCTACGTCGCCGCCGTCAGAGGGTGACGGCCAGCACGAGTACCCCCACCACCGTGCCGGCCGTGAGCACTGCCCCTACTGCCGTGAACAGCTTGTCGACCGCCGGGGTGTCCCAGCCCTGGATGATGAACCGGGTGGGCTTGGCCGGGTCGTAGAGGACCACGACCGACGCGCCCACGCCGAAGCGTGGGCCGACCTTGTCGCGGCCGAAGCGGGACGCGTGTGTGCACTCGCGGCCGTCCTGGGTCGTCCAGGCCGCGACCGGGTGGTGGAACCTGGTGCCTTCGTCGCTGCGCGAGGTGTCGTGGCGGACGATCCGGCCCCGCGCGGTGACACCGGTGCGGCGCAGGACTTCCGCGCGGCGCAGGCCGGAGACGCCGAAGGCGAGGAAACCCGCGCCGACCGTCAGCGGGATGAGCGAGAAGAGCCATACGGGGTGCATGCCCTGTGCGACGCGGGGAGGGGCGGGCCGGTTGCCGCGGGTGCCTGGCGTGACCAGCGTTACCCCCCGCCTTCTCTGGACGGAGTCCCTACTCGCCGGTACCGTTAGTCTGAGCAAGCGCTTAGACAGTCGACGTACGTGGAGGTGGCGGCCGTGCGCCGTACGGTGTTCAACGAGGATCACGAGGCGTTCCGGGAGACCCTCCGCGCCTTCATCGAGGCCGAGGTCGTCCCCGTCTACGACGAGTGGTTCGCCGCCGGTCAGGCCCCCCGCGAGTTCTACTACAAGCTGGGTGAGCTGGGCATCTTCGGCATCAACGTGCCCGAGGAGTTCGGCGGCGCCGGCCTGGACAGCCACAAGTTCGAGGCCGTCCTGTACGAGGAGACGTCCCGCGCGGGCGTGCAGTTCGGCGGCTCCGGCGTGCACGTCCTGCTCGCCCTGCCGTACATCAAGATGCTCGCCACCGACGAGCAGAAGAAGCGGTTCCTGCCGAAGTTCGTCACCGGCGAGGAGATGTGGGCCATCGCGATGACCGAGCCGGGCACCGGTTCGGACCTCGCGGGCATGAAGTCCACCGCCAAGCTCTCCGAGGACGGCACGCACTACGTCCTCAACGGCGCCAAGACCTTCATCACCGGTGGTGTGCACGCCGACCGCGTGATCGTGTGCGCCCGTACCGCCGCGCCGACCGCCGAGGACCGCCGCCACGGCATCTCCCTCTTCGCCGTCGACACCAAGTCCGAGGGCTACTCCGTCGGCCGCAAGCTGGACAAGCTGGGCCTGAAGACCTCCGACACCGCCGAGCTGGCGTTCGTCGACGTCAAGGTCCCCGTCGAGGACCTGCTCGGCGAGGAGAACAAGGGCTTCTACTACCTCGGCCACAACCTGGCCTCCGAGCGCTGGGGCATCGCCTTCGGCGCCTACGCGCAGGCCAAGGCCGCCGTCCGGTTCGCCAAGCAGTACGTGCAGGAGCGCACCGTCTTCGGCAAGCCGGTCGCCCACTTCCAGAACACCAAGTTCGAGCTGGCCGCCTGCCAGGCCGAGGTCGACGCCGCCGAGGCCGTCGCCGACCGCGCGACCGAGGCGCTGGACGCCGGTGAGCTGACCCCCGCCGAGGCCGCCTCCGCCAAGCTGTTCTGCACCGAGGTCGCCCACCGCGTCATCGACCGCTGCCTCCAGCTGCACGGCGGCTACGGCTACATGAACGAGTACCCGATCGCCCGCCTGTACGCGGACAACCGCGTCAACCGCATCTACGGCGGCACCAGCGAGATCATGAAGACGATCATCGCGAAGGACATGGGTCTGTAGGACACCGGGAATCGCTGGCCGGTACAACTACTGCCATGAGCCAGGCACTCCAGGATCTCCTCGATCTGCTCGACCTCGAGCAGATCGAGGAGAACATCTTCCGCGGCCGGTCCCGCTCGGCCGTCGTCCCCCGCGTCTTCGGCGGGCAGGTCGCGGCCCAGGCGCTGGTCGCCGCCGGGCGGACGGTCCCCCCGGACCGGCTCCCCCACTCGCTGCACGCGTACTTCCTGCGCATGGGCGACCCCGGCGCGCCCATCGTCTACGACGTCGAGCGCATCCGGGACGGCCGCTCCTTCACCACCCGGCGCGTGGTCGCGATCCAGCACGGCCGGCCGATCTTCTCGCTGTCCGCCTCCTTCCAGGCGTACGAGGAGGGCCTCGACCACCAGGCCCCCATGCCGCCCGCGCCGGACCCCGCCGCCCTGCCCACCTCGCAGGAACGGCTGCGCGGCTACGACCACCTCGCTCCGGACGTCGTCGAGCGGTTCCTCGAAGCGCGTGAGGCGATCGACCTCAGATACGTGGACGAGCCGCCGTACGGCCGCTTCGGCGCACCGCGCGAGCCGCACTCCCAGGTGTGGTTCCGCACCAACGGCAAGCTCGACGACGACCCCCTGCTGCACGTCGTCCTCGCCACCTACGTCTCCGACATGACCCTCCTGGACTCCGTGCTGCTCGCGCACGGGCGCGGCGGATGGGCCGTCGGCGACGTGGTCGGCGCCTCGCTGGACCACGCCATGTGGTTCCACCGGCCCTTCCGCGCCGACGAGTGGCTGCTGTACGACCAGGAGTCCCCGTCGGCCTCCGGCGGCCGGGGTCTGGGCCAGGCGCGGATCTACACGCAGGACGGGCGACTGGCCATCTCGGTGATCCAGGAGGGCGTGGTCCGCGTTCCCCGGGAACACTGAGGGGCATGGCCCCAGCACAGCAGGCGCAACAGCAGGCGCAGCAGAGCGCACCGCAGGGCGGCGGCGAGTCCACGGTCACCGTGATCGTCGCCGCCCTCGCCAATCTCGGGATCGCCCTGGCGAAGGCGGTCGCCGGGGTGATCAGCGGCTCCAGCGCGATGCTGTCCGAGGCCGCGCACTCGGTCGCGGACACGGTCACCGAGGTCCTGCTGCTCACCGCCCTCAAACGCAGCGAGAAACCCGCCGACGAGGACCATCCCCTCGGCTACGGGCCCGAGCGGTACATCTGGGCGCTGCTCGCCGCCGTCGCCACCTTCGTCGGCGGCGCCGTCTTCTCCCTCTACGACGGCGTCCACACCCTCGTCGCGGGCGAGGAACTCGGCGACCCCCTCCTGTCGTACCTCGTCCTCGCCGTGGCCTTCCTGCTGGAGGGCTTCTCGCTGCGGACGGGCGTGCGGCAGGCGCGCGGGGAGGCGGCCCGGCTCGACGTGCCGTTCCGGCACTACCTGCGGCGCACCCCGGACACCGCCGTGAAGGCGGTCGTGCTGGAGGACTCCGCCGCACTGGTCGGCCTGGTGCTGGCCGCGGGCGGGCTGCTCGGCGGGCAGCTCAGCGGGTCGGGCGTGTGGGACGCGCTCGCGTCCCTGTGCATCGGCGTGCTCCTGCTCTACGTCGCCTGGGTGCTGGGCCGCTCCAACGCCGAGCTGCTGATCGGGCGTCCGCTGCCGAAGACGATGCGGGAGCGGATCAGGCGGGAGCTGCTGGCCGTGGACGAGATCGAGGCCGTACTGGAGCTGACCACCCTCGTGCAGGGGCCGCAGGAAGCCCTGGTGGCGGCCAAGGTCGACTTCCGGGACGTGTCCACGGCCGCGCAGATCGAGCGGGCCTGCGAGCAGGCCGAACGGCGGCTGCGGGAGCTGCTCCCCGCGATCGGACGGGTCTATCTGGACCCCACGCCGGGGCGGGCGGCTCAGATCGCGGCAAAGGCCCCCGGCCTCACGCCGCACGAGGAGGCAGGCGAGTCCCCGCCGCGGAACTCACCCGCCTCGCCGTGACCTCGCGTCAGCCGACGTGGGCGCGCCCGGCGTCGAAGGAGGCCGCGTGCACATGGCCGGCCGGTCCGGTGGAGCCGGAGTTCCCGGATCAGGCCAGACCCGCCTGGCCCAGCAGATACGCCGTCATCGGGTCGTAGTGGCGCGGGCTGACCACGTGGTCGTCGAGCGGCACCGCGACCTGCAGGGTCCCCTCGGCCTCGGCGAGGAAGAGCGCCGGGTCGTTGCAGTCGGCGTACCCGACGGAGTCCACGCCGTGCTGCCCGGCGTACCCGGCCCAGCCGTGGTCGGCGACGACCAGGTCGGGCAGTGGGCGGCCTTCGCGCTCCAGGCCGGTGAGGATGGCCCGCATCGGCTCACCGGAGTGGGTGTGCCACAGCGACGCCCCGTGCTCCAGCACCGCCACGTCCGCGAACTGCATGACGTACCCCTCCTCGGTGCTCAGCCCCTCGGGGATGACGACGATCTCGCAGCCCGCCGCACGCAGCGCGGCGGCCGTGGCGCGGTGCACGTCGAGCAGGCCGCCGGGGTGCCCGGTGGCGAACAGCACCCGCTGTGCGCCGTCGGCCGCCTTGCGCAGCCGCCCCGCCATGCGCTCCAGGGCGTCGACGGTCAGCTCCGGGTCGATGGTGTCCTGGCCGTGGCGGTACTCGGGATCGTCGCTGACGCCGGCCCGCTCCGCCATCACCGCGAGGACGTCCTGCTCGTCGCTCCAGCGGTCCCCGAGCTCCAGGCCGAGCCAGTAGTGACGGTTGCCGTTCGCCAGCTGCCGGTAGTGGGAGAGGTTGTTCTCGCGGGGGGTGGCGACGTCGCCCGCGATACGGGTGCGGACGAGGTGGGCGACGAGTTCGGCGCGGCTGGGCGTCCCGGGTATCGGCATGGTCACCATTGTGAGGCAGATCGCTGTGCGAGCCGACGGCGTACCGGCCGCTGGGACGCGCGTCACGTGCCGCCTCACCTCTGCTTCAGCGCCAGCCACAACTCCGTCCGTACGTCCGTGTCGTCCAGGTCGGAGTTCAGCAGGGTCGCGCAGCGGGCGATGCGCTGGCGGACGGTGTTGCGGTGCACGGACAGGGCGACGGCGGTGCGGTCCCAGCTGCCGTGCAGGGACAGCCAGGTGCGCAGGGTGTCGGTGAGCGCGGGGGTGAGCGGGGCGAGCAGGGCGCGGGCGTGCGCGGCGGCCTCCTCGGCGGGCAGCAGGTCGGCCAGCGCGGGACGGGCGTCGTGCCGGACGAGCGGGGTGTGGCCGGCGCGGGCGCGGGCCAGGGCGCGGGCGGCCTGGCGGTCGGCTGCCGCCCAGTCGGCCGGGCC
This sequence comes from Streptomyces sp. NPDC014006, assembly GCF_043088925.1. Lineage (NCBI taxonomy): Bacteria > Bacillati > Actinomycetota > Actinomycetes > Kitasatosporales > Streptomycetaceae > Streptomyces > Streptomyces sp. NPDC014006. The sequence goes on from NZ_JBICAJ010000001.1 coordinate 233,333, forward strand.
GGCGGGCGCGCTCACGCCGAGCGTCCAGCCGGACTGCTCCGGCACGTCGTGGTCGGCGGGCACCAGCAGACGTACGGCGTCGTCGGCCAGGTCCACCAGCGGGGTGCCGAGGGCCGCGCCGAGCGCGGAGGCTGCCATCGGGTCCGGGGCCTGCCCGTCGGGGACGGCGTGTACGACGACCCGGCTGTCCGCGCCGAGCAGCGCGGCCACCTCCTCGGGTGCCGCGCCCAGCAGCAGCCGGACCAGCGCGGAGGAGCGGGCGGCGCCCGTGCCGCTCTGGTGCTCGCCGGTGAGCAGGGTGAGCAGGACGGCGGCGACCGAGGCGATGGTGTGGTCGGCGGGGTCGCGCTGCGGGGCGGCGACGCCGAGCGCGAAGCCCTGACCGGCGCCGAGGGCGTAGGCGGCGAGATGCACGCCGGCGGCGGTGTCCGTGGCGGTGGTGGTGGAGCGGCGGGTGACCACGGCGGCCAGTTCGGCGAGCGCGCCCAAGGCCTCCTCGGGCTGCTCCCGGCCCGCCTCGGCGATCCGGGCGCCCTCCGGGCCGTACAGCACCGCCCGGCCGGTCACCCGCTGGGCGAGCTGGCGCAGCACCGAGGGCACCGGGTCGGGGCGGGCCGCGGCGGCCGCCAGGGACTGCTGGGCCTCGGTGACCCGGCGCAGCTCGGCGAGGCGGGCCTGCGCCATCAGCTGCCACACCGCCCGGGCGACCCCGGAGAACGTGGTCTGCGGAGGGACCTCCAGCAGCGGCAGCCCGTGCGCCTCGCACGCCTGGACCAGGGCGCGCGGCACGGTGTCGTGCACCGGCGCCAGGCCGAAGCCGAGGGCGGCGCCGCCCGCGGCGACGATCCGGGAGACGTAGTCGTCGAAGTAGGTGCCCGAGCCGGCCGCCTCGGGGATGTGCACGCCCGCGGTCAGCAGCAGCTCGCCGCCGAGCAGATACGGGTAGGGGTCGGACATCTCGGAGGTGTGCGCCCAGCGGATGGCGACACCCGCGTCGCGGGGCCCGGCGATCTGGCGCAGGGCCAGGTCCTCACGGGCCAGGAGCGAGGTGAGGGGAACGGGTGGCGTGGGGGGTACGGCCTGCTCCGGCATGGTGTGCACTCCCTCCACCCTCCGGTCGTACGAATGGAGGAAACGTACACTTCGCAGTCGCTTTTCGGCCACCTAGTGTCAGGTGGGAACCGGCAGCCGCGGGTACGGGCGGATGTCCCCGCGAACCGCTGCCGACTCTTTCCTCACTTTCACGACACGCCACCGAGAACGGTGGAAGGAGGCCCCATGGCCGTCGACTACACAGTCATCGTCCTGTACTTGGCCGGCATGCTGGCCATGGGCTGGTGGGGCATGCGCCGCGCCAAGTCGAAGAGCGACTTCCTGGTGGCGGGCCGCCGCCTGGGGCCCGCGATGTACTCCGGCACCATGGCGGCCATCGTCCTCGGCGGCGCCTCCACCATCGGCGGCGTGGGCCTCGGCTACCAGTACGGCCTCTCCGGCGCCTGGATGGTCTTCACCATCGGCCTCGGCCTGCTCGCCCTGTCGGTCTTCTTCTCCGCGCGCATCGCCCGGCTGAAGGTCTACACCGTCTCCGAGATGCTCGACCTGCGCTACGGCGGCAGGGCCGGCGTCATCTCCGGCGTGGTCATGTGGGCGTACACCCTCATGCTCGCGGTGACCTCCACCATCGCCTACGCCACGATCTTCGACGTCCTGTTCGACATGAACCGCACGGTCGCGATCATCCTGGGCGGCGCGATCGTCGTCGCCTACTCCACGCTCGGCGGCATGTGGTCCATCACGCTGACGGACATGGTGCAGTTCGTCGTGAAGACCATCGGCGTGCTGCTCCTGCTGCTGCCCATCGCCGTGGTCAAGGCGGGCGGCTTCTCGGAGATGAAGGCCAAGCTGCCGACCTCGTACTTCGACCCGCTGGGCATCGGCGGCGAGACGATCTTCACCTATGTGCTGATCTACACCTTCGGCATGCTGATCGGCCAGGACATCTGGCAGCGCGTGTTCACCGCCCGCAGCGACAGGACGGCCCGGTACGGCGGCACCGTCGCCGGCACCTACTGCCTGGTCTACGCCCTCGCCGGCGCCGTCATCGGCACCGCCGCCAAGGTCCTGTACCCCAAGCTGGGCAGCCCGGACGACGCCTTCGCCACCATCGTCAAGGACGAACTGCCCATCGGCGTGCGCGGCCTGGTGCTCGCCGCCGCCCTCGCCGCGGTGATGTCGACCTCCTCCGGCGCTCTGATCGCCTGCGCCACCGTCGCCAACAACGACATCTGGTCCCGGCTGCGCGGCATGGTCAAAAACTCCGGTGAGGAGCACGACGAGGTCAGGGGCAACCGCGCCTTCATCCTCATCATGGGCATCGCCGTGATCTGCACGGCCATCGCCCTCAACAACGTCGTCGAGGCGCTGACCGTGGCGTACAACCTGCTCGTCGGCGGGCTGCTGGTGCCGATCCTCGGCGGTCTGCTGTGGAAGCGCGGCACCGTGCAGGGCGCCCTCGCCGCCGTGATCGTCGGCGGTCTCGCCGTCATCGGCCTGATGGCCGGCTACGGCATCCTCGCCAACGAGCCCGTCTACTACGGCCTGCTGGCCTCCCTCGCCGCCTACGTCGTCGTCTCCCTCGCGACGAAGCCCACCGACGCGGCCGTCCTGACCGCCTGGCGCGAGCGCCTGGCCGGCCGGACCGCCGAACCCCTGTCCGAACCGGTCCCGGCTCCCCAGTAAAGTCATAGGGACCAAGCAGTACATACGCGACGAAGCGTAAGAAAGAAGGCAGTTCCCATGAGCAGCAACGAGACGCCCCGCGGCCCCGTCGACTCGTCCCGCATCCCGCGGTACGCCGGCCCCGCGACCTTCGCCCGGCTGCCCCGCCTCGACGAGGTCGGCCGCGCCGATGTCGCCGTCGTGGGCGTGCCGTTCGACTCCGGCGTCTCGTACCGGCCGGGCGCCCGCTTCGGCGGCAACGCCATCCGTGAGGCGTCCCGGCTGCTGCGCCCCTACAACCCGGCGCAGGACGCCTCCCCGTTCGCCCTCGCGCAGGTGGCCGACGGCGGCGACATCGCGGTGAACCCCTTCAACATCAACGAGGCCGTCGACACGATCGAGGCCGCCGCCGACGACCTCCTCGGCACCGGCGCCCGCCTGATGACCCTCGGCGGCGACCACACCATCGCGCTGCCGCTGCTGCGCTCGGTGGCGAAGAAGCACGGCCCGGTCGCCCTGCTCCACTTCGACGCCCACCTGGACACCTGGGACACCTACTTCGGCGCCGAGTACACCCACGGCACCCCGTTCCGCCGCGCGGTGGAGGAGGGCATCCTCGACACCGAGGCGCTCTCCCACGTCGGCACCCGCGGCCCGCTGTACGGCAAGCAGGACCTCACCGACGACGAGAAGATGGGCTTCGGCATCGTCACCTCCGCGGACGTCTACCGCCGCGGCGCCGACGAGATCGCCGACCAGCTGCGCCAGCGCATCGGCGACCGCCCGCTGTACATCTCCATCGACATCGACTGCCTCGACCCGGCCCACGCCCCCGGCACCGGCACCCCCGAGGCGGGTGGCATGACCTCCCGCGAGCTGCTGGAGATCCTGCGCGGCCTGGCCTCCTGCAACCTGGTCTCCGCGGACGTCGTCGAGGTGGCCCCCGCCTACGACCACGCCGAGATCACCTCGGTGGCCGCCTCCCACACGGCGTACGAACTGACCACCATCATGAGCCGCCAGATCGCGGCCGCCCGCAAGGAGAACGAGGGCAAGTGACCCACGACCACGACCTGGAGCTCCGTCCGAGTGCCGCCCAGACGGAGGCCGCGCTGAATCCTCCCCCCGGGCGCAACGGCGGAGACCTGGTCGTGGAGACCCTGGCCGGGCTCGGCGCGACGACCGTCTTCGGCCTGCCCGGCCAGCACGCCCTCGGCATGTTCGACGCCCTGCGCCGCTCCGACCTGCGCTATGTGGGCCTGCGCGTGGAGAACAACGCGGGCTTCGCCGCCGACGCCTACGGCCGGATCACCGGTGAGGCGGCCCCGCTGCTGCTGTCGACCGGCCCCGGAGCCCTCACCTCGCTGGCCGCGCTGCAGGAGGCGGCGGCCGCCTCGGCCCCCGTCCTGGCGATCAGCAGCCAGATCCCGACGGCCGGCCTCGGCGGCGGCCGCCACGGCTATCTGCACGAACTGCCCGACCAGGCCGCCTCCTTCCGCGGGGTCGTCAAGTCCGTGCACACGGTCCGCACCCAGTCCCAGATCCCGTCCGCGATCGCGGCGGCCTGGAAGTCGGCGCTGAGCGCCCCGCACGGCCCGGTGTGGGTGGAGATCCCGCAGGACGTGCTGCTCGCCGAGACCCGCCTGCCGGTGGTGACGGCGCTGGACGCCACCCCGGACGAGCTGGTCCCGCGCCCCGAACTGACGGCGGTGGCGGCCGACTTGCTGTCGCACGCCGAGCGGCCCGCGATCATCGCGGGCGGGGGTGTGGTCCGCGCGGACGCCTCCGGCAAGCTGCGCGCGCTCGCCGAGAAGCTGAACGCGCCGGTGGTCACCACCTTCGGCGGCAAGGGCGCCTTCCCCTGGGAGCACCCGCTGTCCCTCCAGTCCTGGCTGGAGGACCGGCACACCACCGACTTCCTGGAGGACGCCGACGTCCTGCTGGTCGTGGGCTCGGGGCTCGGTGAACTCTCCTCGAACTACCACACGTTCACCCCCCGGGGCCGCGTGATCCAGATCGAGGCCGACCTCGGCAAACTGGAGTCGAACCATCCGGCCCTCGGCATCCACGCCGACGCCCGGCTCGCGTTGCAGGCGCTGCTGGAGACGGTCACCGAGCGGACCGACGTCCTTGCCGCCGAGCGCGTCCGGGACCTGCTCGCCAAGGTCCGCGAGCGGATCGACGCCCAGGACCTCGCGCAGGAGCAGCAGGTGCTCGCGTCGGTGCGCCGCGCGCTGCCGGCCGACGCGCCCTCCTTCTGGGACATGACGATCCTCGCCTACTGGGCGTGGTCCGCGTTCGACGCCAAGGCCCCCAACGCCATGCACTCCGCGCAGGGCGCCGGCGGCCTCGGCTACGGCTTCCCGGCCGCCCTCGGCGCCGCGGCGGCCGATCCGACCCGCCCGGTCCTGGCGGTCTCCGGCGACGGCGGCGCCCTGTACTCCGTCGCCGAGCTGGCCACGGCCCGCCAGTACGGCCTGAACGTCACCTGGCTGATCGTCGACGACGGCGGCTACGGCATCCTGCGCGAGTACATGACGGACGCCTTCGGCCAGGCCACGGCGACCGAGCTGACCCGCCCGGACTACGTGGCCCTGGCGGAATCCTTCGGGGTGCCGGGCGTGCGCACCACCCCCGAAGCCCTGGAGGCCGACCTGGCGAAGGCGCTCGCGACGCCGGGCCCGTCGGTGGTCGTACTCCCCGCCGTGCTGCGCATGTTCGCGCCGACGCACCTCAACTGAGGTCATTCGCCCGCTTTTGAGTCACCACCCTGGCGATCCGTACAACCATTCGGTCGAATTCGTGCGTCAACAGGGGCATGACTCAGGGGATATCCAGGCGCGCCCGTCTGCTGGCCGCCGCCGTCGGTGCGGGCGTTCTCGTTCCGGTCGTGGTCGCCGCCACGCCCGCCGCCGCCGCGCCACCGACCGTAAGCTGCACGTCGGCCAAGGCCGGCCTCGCCGCCAAACTGCAGAAGGACATCACGGAGGCGCTCGCCGGCCGCACGGGTACCGTCGCGCTCGGCGTCTACGACCGTACGACCAACACGACCTGCACGCTCCGCGCCACCAGCAGCTTCGACTCGGCGAGCACCGTCAAGGTCACCGTGCTCGCCACACTGCTGTGGGACGCCAAGAAGCACAACCGGTATCTGACCGACCGTGAGGCCACCCTCACCAAGGCCATGATCACCCAGTCGGACAACGACGCCACCAGCGCGCTGTGGAAGCAGCTCGGCCTGACGAAGATCAAGGGCTTCCTCGCCGCCGCCGGGATGACGAAGACGACACCCGGCGCGGACGGCTACTGGGGCCTGACGCAGGTCAACGTCACCGACGAGCAGAACCTCCTCAAGCTCGTCACCGCGAAGAACAGCGTGCTCAGCGACAACTCCCGCGCCTACATCCTGGAGCTCATGGGCCAGGTCGTCTCCTCGCAGCGCTGGGGCACGCCCGCCGGTGCGCCCTCCTCCGTCGCCGTGCACGTCAAGAACGGCTGGCTGCAGCGGGCCACGCACGGCTGGCGGGTGCACAGCCTGGGCACCTTCAACGGCGCCGGCCACGACTACACGATCACGGTGCTGACACAGGACAACAGCACCATGAGCTACGGCGTCACCACCATCCAGAACGTCGCCAAGGTCATCCACCGGGACCTGGTGCCGGCCGCCACCGCCCGCTACACGCCGACCGGCCGGCCGAGCGAGGCGTTCGTCGCGGTCCCGCCGCAGGGCTGAGATCCCACCACGCGGCCTCCCGCCGGTCACCGCACCCGCCCGCGGTGACCGGCCTACGCCTCGAGCCCGTGCGCGCCGACCGCTCCCACCGGCGCGACGCGCGGCGCGGCGGTCAGGTGAGCAGCTCGCGGTAGAGGCCGTCATACCGGCCCTGCTGGCAGCCGAAACCCTTCAGGAAGTCGTTCTGCTCCGCCTCGCCCAGGGAGACCGGCGGGGCGGAACGGGGCGGGTGCGCCTCGGCGAGCGTGCCGAGCACCTCGGCGGCGGCCTTGGCGTACGTCTCCTTGCGGCTCTTGGCCTTGGCCAGCGTCGCGAAGACGTCCTGGAGCCGGGCGCCGACCACGGCGCGTGGCTTCTTCGCCGCGTCGAAGCGGACCTCGTCGAGCCGCTCCCGCTCACCGGCGAGCCGCCACAACGTGTGCAGCCCCGCATACACCTGCCCCCACCGATACGCCTCACTGTCCGCCACGGCCTCCCCTTCCCCACCGGACCTTGCGTACGTCCGCTGCATACCCCCCGCGGGTGAACGCCGAACGTTTGTTGCGGCGGGATGAAATCGCACCCCGTCGGCGTTGGAGCCTTCCGGTAGAGCAGGACCACTGGGAGGCACGGAGTGACACCGCAACGGGGATGGGCTCGGCGACTGTGGGGTTATGCCTGGCGGTATCCGAAGGACGTCCTCCTCGCCCTCGGCTCCTCCCTCGGCGGCATGGCCGTCATGGCCGTCGTCCCGCTGGTCACCAAGGTGATCATCGACGACGTGATCGGCGACCACAGCCGCCGCATGGCCCCGTGGGCCGGCGCGCTGATCGTCGCCGCCCTGCTCGTGTACGTCCTCACCTACATCCGCCGCTACTACGGCGGCCGGCTCGCCCTCGACGTCCAGCACGACCTGCGGACGGAGATGTTCGGCACGATCACCCGGCTGGACGGCCGGCGGCAGGACGAGCTGTCCACCGGGCAGGTCGTCGGGCGGGCGACCAGTGACCTCCAGCTGATCCAGGGCCTGCTGTTCATGCTGCCGATGACCATCGGCAACATCCTGCTGTTCCTGATCTCTCTGGGGATCATGGCCTCGCTCTCCCTGCCGCTGACCCTGGTCGCGCTGGCCGTGGCGCCCGCGCTCTGGTACATCGCCCGGCGCAGCCGCACCAAGCTGCACCCGGCCACCTGGTACGCGCAAGCCCAGGCGGCCGCCGTCGCGGGCGTGGTCGACGGCGCGGTCAGCGGCGTACGCGTGGTGAAGGGCTTCGGGCAGGAGGAGCAGGAGACCGGCAAGCTGCGCGAGGTCGGCCGCAGGCTGTACGCGGGACGCCTGCGCACGATCCGCCTGAACAGCAGGTACACCCCCGCCCTGCAGGCCGTCCCGGCGCTCGGCCAGGTCGCGATGCTGGCGCTCGGCGGCTGGCTCGCCGTGCGCGGGCACATCACGCTCGGCACCTTCGTCGCCTTCTCCACCTACCTCGCCCAGCTCGTCGGCCCGGTCCGCATGCTCGCCATGGTCCTCACCGTCGGCCAGCAGGCCCGCGCCGGCACCGAACGCGTCCTGGAGCTGATCGACACCGAGCCGACCCTGAAGGACGGCACCAAGACGCTGCCCGCCGACGCACCGGCGACGGTCGAGTTCGACGACGTGTCCTTCGGATACGACCACCAGCGCCCGGTGCTGCAGGGGCTCAGCTTCGAGATCCGGCCGGGCGAGACCCTCGCCGTCGTCGGCTCCTCCGGCTCCGGCAAGTCCACCCTCTCCCTGCTCCTGCCGCGCTTCTACGACGTCTCCCACGGCGCCGTCCTGGTCGGCGGCCACGACGTGCGCGAGCTGACCCTTCAGTCGCTGCGCGCCGCGATCGGCCTGGTCCCCGAGGACTCCTTCCTCTTCTCCGACACCGTCCGCAACAACATCGCCTACGGCCGCCCCGACGCGAGTGACGAGGAGATCGAGGCCGCCGCGCGCGCCGCCCAGGCGGACCGTTTCATCCGGGATCTCCCCAACGGCTACGCCACCACGGTCGGCGAGCACGGCCTGACCCTCTCCGGCGGCCAGCGCCAGCGCATCGCGCTCGCCCGCGCCCTCCTCACCGACCCCCGCCTTCTCGTCCTGGACGACGCGACCTCCGCCGTCGACGCCCGCGTGGAGCACGAGATCCACGAGGCGCTCAAGGAGGTCATGCGGGGCCGCACCACCCTGCTGATCGCGCACCGCCGCTCCACCCTCAACCTCGCCGACCGCATCGCCGTCCTCGACGACGGCCGGCTCGCCGACCTCGGCACCCACGACGAGCTGCAGGAACGCTGCGCCCTGTACCGGCGGCTGCTCACCGACCCCGACGAGCTCGGCGGTGTCTCCCCGGGCCACACCCAGCCTGCCGCGCCCGCCGAGGACACCTCGCTGCGTGCGGAACTGGACGCCGAGTTCGACGCCGAGCGCGGCATCACGCCCCGGCTGTGGGCGGGCGAGCGCGAGCCCCGGGACGCGGCGCTGCACGGCACCCCGGCCACGCCGGAGCTGCTGGCCCAGGTCGAGGCGCTGCCCCCGGCCACCGACACCCCCGGCGTCGACGAGGCGGCCGCGGTCCGCGCGGAGGACTCCTACGGCCTGCGCCGCCTCCTGCGCGGCTTCGGCCTGCCCCTGCTGGTCAGCCTCGCCCTGGTCGCCGTGGACGCCGGGGTGGGCCTGCTGCTGCCGGTGCTGATCCGGCACGGCATCGACAGCGGCGTGACCCGGATGGCACTGGGTGCCGTCTGGTCGGCGTCGCTGCTGGCGCTGCTCGCGGTGGCCGCGCAGTGGGCGGCCCAGGTCGGCGAGACCCGGATGACCGGCCGTACCGGCGAGCGGGTCCTGTACTCGCTGCGCCTGAAGATCTTCTCCCAGCTCCAGCGGCTCGGCCTCGACTACTACGAGCGGGAGCTGACCGGCCGGATCATGACGAGGATGACGACGGACGTCGACGCCCTCTCCACCTTCCTCCAGACCGGCCTGGTCACCGCCTTCGTCTCGGTCGTCACGTTCTTCGGCATCATGGCCGCCCTGCTGGTGATCGACCTCCAGCTCGCGCTCGTCGTCTTCGCGACGCTGCCGCCGCTGATCGTCGGCACGTACTTCTTCCGCAGGGCCAGCGTGAAGGCGTACGAGCTGGCCCGGGAGCGGGTGTCGGCGGTCAACGCCGACCTGCAGGAGTCCGTGTCGGGCCTCATGATCGTGCAGGCGTTCCGGCGTGAGCGCGACGGCGAACGGCGGTTCGCCGAGCGCAGCGACAGCTACCGGCAGGCACGCATCCGCGGCCAGTGGCTGATCTCCATCTACTTCCCCTTCGTGCAGTTCCTGTCGTCGGCCGCCGCGGCCGCGGTGCTGATCGTCGGCGCGGGCCGGGTGGAGGCGGCCACGCTCACCGCCGGCGGGCTGGTGGCGTATCTGCTGTACATCGACCTGTTCTTCGCGCCGGTGCAGCAGCTCTCCCAGGTCTTCGACGGCTACCAGCAGGCCACGGTGTCGCTGGGCCGCATCCAGGAGCTGCTGCGCGAGCCGACGTCCACGAAGGCCGCGCGGGAGCCGCTGGAGGTGCTGTCCCTGCGCGGCGAGATCGCCTTCGACGACGTGCACTTCGCCTACGGCGCCGACGAGGAAGCCCTGGGCGGCATCGACCTGCGCATCCCCGCCGGGCAGACGGTCGCCTTCGTCGGCGAGACCGGCGCCGGCAAGTCGACCCTCGTCAAGCTGGTGGCCCGCTTCTACGACCCGACCGGTGGCCGGGTGACGGTCGACGGCACGGATCTGCGCGACCTGGACATCACGTCGTACCGCCACCGTCTGGGTGTGGTGCCGCAGGAGGCCTACCTCTTCCCCGGCACGATCCGCGACGCCATCGCCTACGGCCGGCCCGACGCTACCGACGCGGAGGTGGAGGCGGCGGCCCGCGCGGTCGGCGCGCACGACATGATCGCCACGCTGGAGGGCGGCTATCTGCACCAGGTCGCCGAGCGCGGCCGCAACCTGTCCGCGGGGCAACGGCAGTTGATCGCGCTGGCCCGCGCCGAGCTGGTCGACCCGGACATCCTGCTGCTCGACGAGGCGACGGCCGCGCTGGACCTGGCGACCGAGGCCCAGGTCAACCAGGCCACGGACCGCCTGGCGGGCCGTCGCACCACCCTGGTCGTGGCGCACCGGCTGACCACCGCCGCCCGCGCTGACCGGGTGGTGGTCATGGACCACGGCCGTGTCGCCGAGGACGGCACCCACGAGGAACTCCTCGCCCGCGACGGCCACTACGCCCGTCTGTGGCGCACGTTCGTCGGCGAGGCCGAGCCGGAGGAACCGGTCGGCGCGTCCCGCTGACCCCCGCGCCCCGAAAGGGGCGCGGGGAACCGCGCGCCCAGCCACAACCCACCCGCGGCCGAACGCAATCAGCCCGCCCCCCCGCACCGATTCCCTGACGGTCGTGCAACCATCCGACACACGTACTGCGTCCGTACACCCGTACGCTTCTTGACGCGTGGACGCACAATCGCGAACCCGCACGGGCGAACCCGCACGCGCGGACGCACAATCGCGGACGTAGGAGGGACGACTGTGGACTGGGGTGGGATACGGCGGCGGACGGCGGTCGGGCTGGGTGTGCTGACCGCGGCCGGGCTGTTCGCGCTGGCCGCGCCGGGCAGTGCCGAGGCCGCCGAGGCGCCCACGCGGTGCGGCGGTCACAGGGTGGCGACGCTGCCCTTTACCACCGGCAGCGTGCAGGTCTACCGGAGTGACGGCTACGTCTGCGCGATCACCGTGCCCCGGCGTCCCGGCCCCCGCCAGACCATGTCGGTCAGCGTGCAGGCGCGCGGCGGGCGTCCGGTGGTGGACCAGGGCCGGTTCATCCAGCGGGCCGGACCGGTCACCGTGCACGCCGGGCACCGCTGCGTACGCGTCCTCGGCACGGTGGGCGGCGGATCGGTCAACTCCGGTTGGATTCTGTGCTGAAGCGTTTTGCCTTTCTTTAACTCCCCCTGGTGGAAACGATGTTGCTCCGATAGCTTCCGGCGCACATCTGTCTCACAAGGAGGGTGCATGCGCAAGGCACTCAGATGGCTGCTGGCGTTCACCGTGCTCATAGGCACGCTGAGCGCGGCGGGCGCGGCCACCGCCGCCGACGCCTCCGGCGGCCAGGACATCAAGGACCGGCTTCTCTCCATACCGGGCATGAGCCTGATACAGGAGAAGCCGTATCCCGGCTACCGCTACTTCGTCCTGAACTTCACGCAGCCGGTCGACCACCGCCACCCCTCGGCCGGCACGTTCCAGCAGCGCATCACCGTGCTGCACAAGGACGTCAGCCGCCCGACGGTCTTCTACACCAGCGGCTACAACGTCTCCACGACCCCGTCCCGCCGCGAGCCCACCCAGATCGTCGACGGCAACCAGGTCTCCCTGGAGTACCGCTACTTCACCCCGTCCCGCCCCGCCCCGGCCGACTGGTCCAAGCTCGACATCTGGCAGGCCGCCAGCGACCAGCACCGCGTCTTCGAGGCGCTGAAGCCGCTCTACTCGAAGAACTGGCTTGCCACCGGCGGCTCCAAGGGAGGCATGACCGCCACCTACTACGAGCGCTTCTATCCGCGGGACATGGACGGCGTCGTCGCCTACGTCGCCCCCAACGACGTGGTGAACAACGAGGACTCGGCCTACGACCGCTTCTTCGCCTCCGTCGGCACCCGGGAGTGCCGCGACAAGCTGAACGCGGTGCAGCGCGAGGCGCTGGTGCGCCGCGAACCGCTGGAGCAGAAGTACGCGGCGTACGCCGCCGAGAACGGCTACACCTTCACCACCATCGGCTCCCTGGACCGCGCCTACGAGGCCGTCGTCCTCGACTACGTGTGGGGCTTCTGGCAGTACAGCCTGCTCGCCGACTGCGACAAGATCCCCGCGAACGCCGCCACGGCGAGCGACGACCAGATCTGGAACTCGATCGACGAGATCTCCGGCTTCTCCGCCTACGCCGACCAGGGCCTGGAGACCTACACGCCGTACTACTACCAGGCGGGCACCCAGCTCGGCGCGCCCACCATCCACTTCCCGCACATCGAGAAGCAGTACATCCGCTACGGCTACCAGCCGCCGCGCAACTTCGTCCCGCGCGAGATCCCGATGCGCTTCCAGCCGTGGGCGATGCGCGACGTCGACACCTGGGTGCGGCACAACGCCCGCCACATGCTCTTCGTGTACGGCCAGAACGACCCGTGGGGCAGCGAGCGCTTCCGCGTCGACAAGGGCGCCAAGGACTCCTACGTCTTCACCGCGCCCGGCCTGAACCACGGCGCCAACGTGGCCGGTCTGCTGCCCGCGCAGAAGGACCTGGCCACCGCCCGCATCCTGCAGTGGGCCGGCGTCCAGCAGGACACCGCGCAGGCCAAGCCGCTGGCGAAGTTCGACAGCCGGCTGGACGTGCGCGACATCGAGCGCGAGCCCGCCCTGCGCCCCTAGGTCACATCCGGCGGGGGCAGCCGGCCGGCTGCGCCCCGCCGAGCCGCACGTACAGGGCCGTGGCCGCCGGGCAGAACGACCGGCCGGCCACGGCCCGCACCACCCGGTACCGCGGCGGGCCGCTGCCGTCGCAAGCCGTCTGGCGGCCTCGCCGTCCCCCGAGCCGTGGACGCAGTCGCCGACGAGGGCGCGGCCCGCCCCCGCCGCCGCTCCCACCCACCCGGCCGGCACCGCCGCCGGCAGCACGCACACCCACCGGCTCCCACGCATCCCCGCCCCCCTCGCACTCTCCGCGACCGGCGTGGCCCGTGGCCGCGGGGGCACGCCAGACGCGCGAGGTGCTTCGGCCGGTCCGGGTGGTGCGCCCGGCGCGGGCCGTGGCGTCAGTACGCCAGGCCGTGCCCGATGGGGTACAGCACCTGAGCCGGATCGTCCGCCCGCATCACCGGCACCGGCAGCTTCCCGCGCGGATCCACCTGCCCGGCGATCACCCGGGCGGCGGCGCGCAGTTCGACGTCGGTCCACGAATAGGACGCCAGGCAGGCGCGTACGTCGGGCAGTTGGGCCACGTCGTAGGGGTTGCGCACGGCGACGGCCACCACCGGCCTGCCCGTCGCGAGGAGCCGCCGCACCAGCGTGCGCTGGTTGCTGCCCGCGGTGACGTTGTACGTCCCGACCACGACCGCGTCCGCGTCCGCCGCGGCGGCGACGGCCCGGTCGATCGTCGCCGCGGAGGGCGCCGTACCGGTGGACAGGGCGGTCGCGGTGAAGCCCAGCTCGGTCAGGGCGGCGGCGAGGACCCCGGTGGGCGGGCCGGTGGTGCCCGACGGGGAGGCCGGGTCGGCGCCCACCACGAGCAGCTTCTTGTGCTCGCGCCGGTTCAGCGGCAGCAGTCCGCCCTCGTTGACCAGCAGCGTCGTCGTCCGCTCGGCGATCCGGTCGGCCGCCGCGAGATGCGCGGGCGTCCCCACCGTGCGCTCCACGCCCGCGTGGCTGACGTACGGCTTGTCGAAGAGTCCGAGGCGCGCCTTGAGCCGCAGGATGCGCAGGATCGACTGATCGAGCCGCTCCTCGGCGAGTTCCCCGGTGCGTACGGCGGTGAGGACGGCGTTCCACGCCACGTCCAGGTCGGGCGGGTTGAGCAGCTGGTCCACGCCCGCCTTCAGCGCGAGCACCGGCACCCGGTCGTCGCCGTACTTGCTGCGCACTCCCTCCATGCCGAGCGAGTCGGTGACCACGACCCCGTCGTAGCCCAGCTCCTCGCGCAGGATGCCGGTGAGGATCGGTCGGGAGAGGGTCGCCGGGTCGCCGGAGGGGTCCAGCGCCGGGAACTGGATGTGCGCCGTCATGATCGAGTCGATGCCGGCCCTGATGGCCGCCCGGAACGGCACCGCGTCCAGCGTCTCCCACTGCTCGCGGCTGTGCGTGATGACCGGGAAGCCGTAGTGGCTGTCGACGGCGGTGTCACCGTGCCCGGGGAAGTGCTTGGCGGTCGCCGCGACCCCCGCTTGCCGGTACCCGCCGACCTCGGCGGCGACCAGTGCGGCGACCGCGTCGGCGTCCGCGCCGAAGGAACGCACGCCGATGACCGGGTTGGCCGGGTTGACGTTCACGTCGGCGACGGGGGAGTAGTCCTGCCGGATGCCGATCGCGCGCAGTTCGGCGCCGGAGATGCGGCCGAGGGTGCGCGCGTCGGAGCGGGAGCCGCCGGCACCTATCGCCATCGCGCCGGGGAAGAGCGTGGCGGGCCTGCCGACGCGGCACACGATGCCGTGCTCCTGGTCGGTGGAGAGGAGCAGGGGCAGTCCGCGCGGCAGCTTCAGGGACGCCTGCTGGATGCCGTTGGACAGGTCGGCGATCTGCTGCGGGTCGCGGGTGTTGTGCGCCCACACGAAGTAGATGATGCCGCCGACGCGGTACTTCTCGACCAGTTCGGCGGCCGTGCGGACCCCGATCTCGGCGAGGTTGGCGTCGATGTCGGCCTGGTCGGGGGCGGTCGCCGAGTGGCCGAAGACCCGCATGACGAAGAGCTGGCCGACCTTTTCCTCCAGGGACATCCGGGAGATGAGGTCGCGCAGTGTGCGTTCGTCGTGCGGGGCGGCGGTGGCCGTCGTGGCGGGCCCGACGGCGAGGGCGGCGGTCAGGCCGGCCGTCGCGGCGAGGACGGTGCGTCTGGCGGGTCGTGCGGTGTTTCCCGTGCTGTCCGTGCTGGCGTGGTGCACGTGCGCTCCTTCCGGAGGGGGAACCGCTGAAGGAAACTTCCGAGAGGTCACCAATATCCGGAAAGTTTCTGCCAGTCAAGACGGTGCGCAGGGTGACGCAGCCGGTGCGGATCGAGTCAACCGGCGTGCTCCATGCCCCTGATGGCGAGCCGTCCGACGACGAGCAGCTGACGCACGCGGGTGTTATTTCGGTCGACGACCGGGGCCCGGCTGCGGAAAACTCTCCGCTCGTCGGCAGCGGTGCACGCGAGGGAGAGGTGGCACGGGGTGGGCTTCACGCTGAAGGGCCCGGTTCTGGAGGGCGCACTCGTGCGCCTGGAGCCGCTGGAGCACCGGCACGCCGCCGGGCTTGCGGAGGCGGCCGAGGAGAACCGGGACACCTACGCCTTCACCTGGGTGCCGCGCACCCACGAGGTCCCGGCGTACGTCGACGCCCAGTTGGCCCGCGCGGCGGCCGGAACCCTGGCCCCCTACGCCCAGGTGTCCCGGGCGACGGGACGGGTCGTGGGCACCACGTCGTACTGGGACCCGCGCAGCTGGCGGTCTGAGGACCGGCTCGACGCGATCGAGATCGGCTTCACCTGGCTCGCGGCCTCCGCGCAGGGCACCGGCGTCAACGCCGAGGCCAAGCTGCTGCTGCTCCGCCACGCCTTCGAGGAGTGGGGCGTGGCCCGCGTGGACCTCAAGACCGACGCCCGCAACGCCCGCTCCCGCGCCGCCATCGAGTCGGTCGGCGCCCGTTTCGAGGGCATCCTGCGCAACTGGTCCCGCTCCTGGGTGCCGGGCGAGGAGGACGACCTGCGCGACTCGGCGATCTTCTCGATCACGGCGTCCGAGTGGCCCGAGTGCCGCAAGCGGCTGGAGGGCCGGGTCGCGCGCTACACGGCCAGGTGAACGGGGGTCAGGCCGACTCGTTGAGCAGCCGCGCCAGATGCTCCCGCCCGGCGTCCAGCAGCCCCGGCAGCGGCGCCGCCGACTCGTACCACCGCTTCTCGTACTCCCAGCACAGCCAGCCGTCCCAGCCGTGCCGGGAGAGTTCCTCCACGACCTCCGCCAGCGGCAGCACCCCGGCGCCCAGCGCCACCGGGGTCGTGTCGTCGGCCGAGGCGATGTCCTTGACCTGGACGTAGCCCAGGTGCGGGGCGAGCGCGGCGTACGTCTGCGACGGCTGCTCGCCGCCCAGCCAGGTGTGCATCACGTCCCACAGCGCGCCCACGCTGCGGTGCCCGACGGGGCCGAGAACGCGGATCGCGTCGGCGCCGGTGCGGTGCGAGTCGTGGGTCTCCAGCAGGACGCGCACGCCCAGCGCGGAGGCGTCCTCCGCGGCCGTGCCGAGCCGCCGCGCGGCCGTCGCGTCGGCCTCCTCGCGCGACTGCTCCGGGCGGCCGCCGGGGAAGACGCGGACGAAGGGCGCGCCGAGGTCGTGGGCCAGTTGGAGCAGGGCGCGGATCTCGTCCAGTACGGGCCCGTCGTCGCCCGGCGCGGCCACGCGCGCGTACCCGGCGACACCGAGCAGTTCCACACCGGCCGCCTTGAACGCGCCGGCCGTATCGGCCCGTTCGGCCGGGGAGAGCCCCGGGTGCACCGGCTCCTCTGGATGGGCGCGCAGCTCCACGCCGTGATAGCCGTGCGCGGTGGCCAGGCTCAGCACGTCGGGCAGGGGCAGACCGGGAACGCCGAGAGTGGAGAACGCCAGCTTCATGTCCAGGACCCTACTCGCAGCCCGCCGCTTCAAACCTGCGCCCCGCGGCTACTCCTGCGCCACCGCCCGGTAGACGCACACCTCGGCGCCCGTCTTCGCGGTCACCGTCGAGACCAGCTGGAACGGCCGCCGCACCCCGTCCGGCGGGAAGATCGACATCCCGCCGCCGAGCAGCACCGGCATCCGGATCAGCATCAGCTCGTCGAGCATCCCCTCGGCCAGCAGCGAGCGCACCAGACGCGGGCTGCCCGCGATCAGCAGATCGCCCCCCGGCGTGGCCCGCAGGTCCTCGATCCGCTCCATCACCTCACCGGCCCGGATCAGCCGCATGTTGTCCCAGGGCAGGTCGGACTCGTCCAGAGTGCCGGAGACGAGGTACGTGCCGACCGTGTTCATCCGGTCGGCGAAGATCTCCCCGGCCCGCTCCGGCCACAGCGTGGCCATGGCCTGCCAGGTCCGCTCCCCGCACAGCAGCACGTCCGCCTTGGCGAGCGCCCCCTCGAACGCGCCGCCGACGACCTCCGGATCGACATACGGAAGCGACCAGCCGCCGTGCGCGAAGTCGCCGTCGGCGTCCTCCTCCGGCTCGCCGGGCGCCTGTACGACACCGTCGAGACTGATGAACTCGCTGGCCACGGTACGCATGGGACTCATTCCTGCCTTGTGCGGGCCCGCCCAGTATCGCGCTGCTATGCCCGCAGGTGGCCCATTTGCACGCCGCGAAACACGGACTTCGCCCAGCGACTGCTGTACCTACTAGTATGTACGGCTACTCGCCCGACCCCTGGAGCCCGCATGCCACTGGTCCGCATAGACACCCTGGGCCCGGACACCGTCCGCCTGCACACGCTCGGTGACGTGGTGCACCAGGCGCTCATGGAGACCCTGGGCATCCCGCCCGAGGACCGCTTCCAGATCCTGACCACCCACGACGGCACGACCAGCACCCTGCGCTACGGCGACCACCTCGGCATCCCCCACGACGACGGTGCCGTCCTCGTCGCCGTCACCCTGCGCGCCGGCCGCAGCCCGTCACAGAAGCGGGCCCTGTACCGCCGCATAGCCGAGCTGGCCGAGGCGCGCGCCGGCGTCGAGCCGCGCAACGTAGTGATCACGCTGTACGAGAACGCCTCACCGGACTGGTCCTTCGGCCACGGCGAGGCCCAGTACGACACCGAAAACTGACCGCCGCACCCGCGTACGAGGGAAGGGGAGGGGGCGCAGCGGCCGGCACCGACCAACGGCACCCCCGTCGGAAACGGCCGGCCGGACCGAGGACGGACACCCCCCACCCCGTCCCCGACCCACAACGCACCGCAGGCGCTACCGCAACCGGCCACCGGACAGCAACGGGCCGCCGCAGGCATCGAAGGGGCGCGGGGAACGGCGCGAGCAGCCACAACGAAACCGGCACGGGCCGCCACAGGCACCGGCGACCAGCCACCACGAAACCGGCACAGGCCACCGCCGGCACCCGACCCGGCGCCGCAGGCACTGTCACCCCACCCGAGGCCCCCCCGTGGACCCCCGCACCATCAGCTCCCCCCGCACCGTAGCGATCCCCCCAGGCGGAGCCTCCTCGCGGCCCATCGCGATGCGCCCCGCACGCGCCCCCGCCTCCGCCAGAGGCAACCGCACGGTCGTCAGCGACGGCACCGCGTCGATGCTGAACGGCAGGTCGTCGAAGCCGGCGACGGACGCGTCCTCGGGGATGCGCCGCCCCGACTCCCGCAGCGCGGCACACGCACCGAGCGCCACGGAGTCGTTCGCGGCCACGACAGCCGTCAGCGACGGGTCCCGCCGCAGCAGCTCCAGTGTGGCCTCGTAGCCGGACTGCCGGTCGTAGCGCCCGTGCACGGTCCAGCCGGGCTGCTCCTCGACGCCGGCCGCGGCCAGCGCCTCGCGGTGCCCCTCCAGCCGGTGCCGGGTGGTGGTGCGCTCCTCGGGTCCGGCGATGTAGCCGAGCCGCCGGTGCCCGAGGCCGATGAGGTGCTCGGTGAGCCGGCGTGCGCCGCCGCGGTTGTCGAATGTCAGCGCGATCACGCCGGCGTCCGGCGCCGGCGGCCGCCCGCACAGCACCACCTTCGTGCCGGCCTCGCCCAGCTTGCGCAGCTTCGTCGTCATGGCCGCCTGGTGCGCCGCGTCCTCGATGGCCCCGCCGGTCAGCACCACGGCCGCCGCCCGCTGACGTTGCAGCAGCGTGAGGTAGGTCAGCTCGCGCTCCGGTGAGCCGCCCGTGTTGCACACGACCGCGAGTCTCTCGCCGCCCGCGCGCCCGCCCGGCCCGCCGATCTCACCCTGTATGGCGCTCGCCATGATCCCGAAGAAGGGGTCGGCGATGTCGTTCACCAGGATGCCGACCAGGTCGGAGGTGGCCGCGGCCAGTGAGCTGGCCGGGCCGTTCAGGACGTAGTCCAGCTCGTCCACGGCCTTGAGCACCCGCTCCCGGGTGGAGGCCGCCACCGGGTAGTTGCCGTTCAGTACGCGCGACACCGTCGCGGGGGAGACCTGCGCGCGGGCCGCCACGTCCGCCAGGGTCACCGTCATCTCGTCCTCCGGTCGCGCATCTCGTTGTACGCCCTCGTACACACCCGGGCCCACGGCCACGGTTCCGAGCAGACCTTAAGGCCACCCGGCGCGGGTGTTCGCCCCCTCGAACAACTCGCCCGGTCCGCAGCCTTGTACAGACCACTGCCGAGAGGCTAGCTTTTCACGATAGAAAGCGCTTGCTGTACATCTTTGCCACACGGCTCACCCGCCGATCCGGCCGCCGGGCCCGATCCGGCCGATCTACCGGGCGCGCCCGCGCCCACGAAGGGACTGACGTGACACGCAAGACGGTGCGCATCGCCATGAACGGCGTGACCGGGCGCATGGGTTACCGCCAGCACCTGGTCCGCTCGATCCTGGCCATCCGCGACCAGGGCGGGCTCGACCTCGGCGACGGCACCGTGCTGTGGCCCGAGCCGATCCTGCTCGGCCGCCGCGAACACGCGCTGAAGACGCTTGCCGACCGGCACGGCCTGGAGCACTTCTCGACCGACGTCGACGCGGTCCTCGCCGACGAGAGCGTGGACATCTATTTCGACGCCCAGGTCACCTCCGCCCGCGAGGAGGCCATCAGGAAGGCCATCGCGGCCGGCAAGCACATCTACACCGAGAAGCCCACCGCGACCGGCCTGGACGGCGCCCTGGAACTGGCCCGCCTCGCCCGGGAGAGGGGCATCAAGCACGGCGTCGTCCAGGACAAGATCTTCCTGCCGGGCCTGCTGAAGCTGAAGCGGCTGATCGACGGCGGCTTCTTCGGCCGGATCCTGTCCGTGCGCGGCGAGTTCGGCTACTGGGTCTTCGAGGGCGACTGGCAGGAGGCCCAGCGCCCGTCGTGGAATTACCGTGCCGAGGACGGCGGCGGCATCGTCGTCGACATGTTCCCGCACTGGGAGTACGTCCTGCACGAGCTGTTCGGCCGCGTGACCTCCGTCCAGGCCCTCACCGCCACCCACATCCCGCAGCGCTGGGACGAGGACGGCAAGCCCTACGACGCCACCGCCGACGACGCCGCCTACGGCATCTTCGAACTGGAAGGCGGCGCGATCGCCCAGATCAACTCCTCCTGGGCGGTCCGCGTCAACCGCGACGAACTGGTCGAGTTCCAGGTCGACGGCACCGAGGGCTCCGCCGTCGCGGGCCTGCGCAGCTGCCGCGCCCAGCACCGCTCCGCCACCCCCAAGCCGGTGTGGAACCCGGACATCCCCGCCACCGAGGTCTTCCGCGACCAGTGGCAGGAGGTCCCGGACAACCAGGAGTTCGACAACGGTTTCAAGGCCCAGTGGGAGCTGTTCCTCAAGCATGTCCACGCCGGTGCCGACTACCACTGGGACCTGCTCGCCGGCGCCCGCGGCGTGCAGCTCGCCGAGCTGGGCCTGAAGTCCTCGGCCGAGGGCCGCCGTATCGAGGTTCCGGAGATCGCGCTGTGACCATCCGCCTTCCCGACGCCCAGGGCGGCCTGCGGGTGTACGAGCCGCGCACCGACCCGCTCGCGCTCACCCCCGCCGCCCCCTTCACCTCCCGCACGGTCTTCTCCGCGGCGCACGTCGTCGCCGACCCGTTCGCCGACGTCGGCCCCGACTCCCCGGCCGCCGTCGACTGGGACGCCACCCTCGCCTTCCGCCGCCACCTGTGGTCCCACGGGCTCGGTGTCGCCGAGGCCATGGACACCGCCCAGCGCGGTATGGGCCTGCACTGGTCGGGCGCGGCCGAACTGATCCGCCGCTCCGCCGCCGAGGCGCGTGCCGTGGGCGGCCGTATCGCCTGCGGGGTGGGCACCGACCAGATCACCGGCGGTTCGCTCGCCGAGATCCGCGCCGCCTACGAGGAGCAGCTCGCCGTCGTCGAGGAGGCGGGCGCGCAGGCCATCCTCATGGCCTCCCGCGCGCTCGCCGCGACCGCGAAGAGCCCCGAGGACTACCTCGAGGTGTACGGCCACCTGCTGCGCCAGTCCGCCGAACCGGTGATCCTGCACTGGCTCGGCCCCATGTTCGACCCAGGGCTGGAGGGCTACTGGGGATCGGCGGACCTGGACGCGGCGACCGATGTGTTCCTGGACGTCATCGCCGCCCACCCGGACAAGGTCGACGGCATCAAGGTGTCGCTGCTGGACGCCCGGCGCGAGATCGACCTGCGCCGCCGCCTGCCGCACGGCGTGCGCTGCTACACCGGCGACGACTTCAACTACCCGGAGCTGATCGCGGGTGACGAGCAGGGCTTCAGCCACGCACTGCTCGGCATCTTCGACCCGCTGGGCCCGCTGGCGGCCGAGGCGGTCCGCGTCCTGGACACCGGTGACACGGCCGGCTTCCGCGCCCTGCTCGACCCGACGGTGGAACTCTCCCGCCATCTCTTCCAGACCCCGACCCGCTACTACAAGACCGGCGTGGTCTTCCTCGCCTGGCTGGCCGGCCACCAGACGCACTTCACGATGGTCGGCGGCCTGCAGTCGGCCCGCTCCCTGCCGCACTTCGCCCGCGCCTACGAACTCGCCGACGCCCTCGGCCTGTTCCCCGACCCCAAGCTGGCCGAGGAGCGGATGAAGACCCTGCTGAGCCTGTACGGAGTGAACCAGTGACCGGCGACCTGTCCCGCTTCTCCATCAACCAGATGACGGTCAAGCAGCTGTCCCTGCCGGAACTCGCCGACGCGTGCGGTCACTTCGGCATCGGCAACGTGGGCCTGTGGCGGGAACCGGTCCAGGCGTACGGCCTGGAGGCGACCGCCAAGCTGGTCCGCGACGCGGGTCTCAGTGTCACGACCCTGTGCCGCGGCGGCTTCCTGACGGCGACCGACCCGGCCGAGCGCGCCCGTGCCCTCGAGGACAACCGGCGCGCGGTCGAGGAGGCGGCCACCCTCGGCACGGACGTCCTGGTCCTGGTCTCCGGCGGCCTCCCGGCCGGCTCCAAGGATCTGCGCGGCGCCCGCGAACGCATCGCCGACGCGCTCGCCGAGCTGGGCCCCTACGCCGAGCGGCACGGCGTGAAGCTGGCGATCGAACCGCTGCACCCCATGTTCGCCTCGGACCGCTGTGTCGTCTCCACCCTCGCGCAGGCCCTGGACCTCGCCGAACGCTTCCCCGCCCACCAGGTGGGCGTGACCGTGGACACGTACCACGTCTGGTGGGACGACCGGGCGCCCGCGCAGATCGCCCGGGCCGGGGCGAGCGGCCGTATCCACACCTTCCAGCTCGCCGACTGGACCACCCCGCTCCCCGCGGGCGTCCTCAACGGCCGCGGCCAGATCGGCGACGGCGCGGTCGACATGCGCGAGTGGACGGCGTACGTGGACGCGGCCGGTTACACCGGCCCCATCGAGGTCGAGCTGTTCAACGAGGAGTTGTGGGCGCGGGACGGACGGGAGGTGCTGGCCGAGACCGCGGAACGGTTTCTCGCACACGTGATCGAATGACGGGGCCGGAAAAAATAATCGCGGAAGCGGTACAACCGTTTCCGCACCTGGCCGGTCGTACTGGGCGTCGGAGCTTCTGGGGGAGGGAACCCGGGGGGGATTCAAGGGGCTTCGGCGGGGGGAAAGCCGAGGGGCCCGGTCGTGGACCGGGCCCCTCGAAGACATTCAGGCCGGCATGGGGCGGCCGTGCCTCACAGCGCGGCCACCTCGTCCGCCGTCGGATACGACTCCTGCGCGCCCCGCCGGGTCACGGCCGCCGCCCCGACCCGCGCCGCGTACGCCGCCGCGTCCGCCAAGGACGCGCCCGTTCCCAGCTTCCACGCCAGCGCCGCCGTGAACGCGTCCCCGGCGCCGGTGGTGTCCACGGCGGTCACGTTGACCGACGGCACCCGGGTCACGCCCTCCGCGGAGGCGACCAGCGCGCCCTCTCCGCCCAGAGTGATCACCACCGAGCGTGGGCCCTTCGCCAGCAGGATGCGCGCCCAGTCCTCGGGCGTGTCCCCGACCGCGGCGTCCCCGAGGATCACCTTCGCCTCGTGCTCGTTGACGATCAGCGGATCGCAGGCGTCCAGCACCTCCCGCGGCAGCGGCCGCGGCGGCGACGGGTTCAGCACGAACCGGCTGCCCTCCGCCAGCGACCGGACGACCTCCACGACCGACTCCAGCGGGATCTCCAGCTGCGCCGACACCACCGTGGACGCCTGGAACAGGCTGCCCGCGGCCCGGACGTCCGCCGGGGTGAGCCGGCCGTTGGCGCCTGGGGACACCACGATGCTGTTGTCCCCGGACGGATCGACCGTGATCAGCGCGACGCCCGTCGGCGCCCCGCCGACCAGCACCCCCACGGTGTCCACCCCGGCCGCCCGCTGCGAGTCCAGCAGCAGCCGGCCGTACGCGTCGTCACCGACCCGCGCCAGCAGCGCCGTACGCGCCCCGAGCCGGGCCGCCGCGACCGCCTGGTTGGCGCCCTTGCCGCCCGGGTGGACGACCAGGTCGGAGCCGAGGACGGTCTCCCCGGCCGCCGGGCGCCGCTCCACGCCGACCACCAGATCGGCGTTGGCCGAGCCCACGACCAACAGGTCGTAGTCATACATCACTTGACTCCCCACCGTCAGCCACCGAAGCCGGCCCCGCCGTCGCGCACGACGAACTTCACCGGCACTGTCATCTCGCCCCCGGCGATCCGCCGGCCGGGCCGGCCGGTGCGCCGTGAACCCGTACAGCGTGCCAGCCCCGCACCCGCGGCGAGGGGATCCGGGCTGCTCCCGGCCGTGTGGGTGACGGCTCCGTGTAACAAGTCCGGTGGCCGAGGGAACGTTTCGCGTGAGCGGCTCCTCTGGTGGGCGACGGATTACCGAAGCCGCCCCAGGAGGACCCCATGCCGCACCACCCCGGCACCGCCGCCCCGGCCCGCGCCGCCCTGCTCGTCACCGCGGTGCTCACCGCGGACGCCCTGCTCCACCTGTACTGGACGACCGGCGCCACCTGGCCGGCGGCCGACGGCAGCAGCCTGTCCGAGGCGGTCCTCGGCACGGACGTGCCCTTCACGCCGCCGATCCTGCTGCCTCTCGTAGCGGTCCTCCTGACCGGCGCCGCCTGCGTGTTCGCCCACTCCCTCCGACCCCGCCACCCGGTCCTGCGGCTCGCCACCCTGGCCGTGACGGCGGGTCTCTCGCTGCGCGCCCTCGCCGGGATCTACTGGCTGTTCGCCAAGGACACCGGCACGGCCTTCTACTGGCTCAACCTCGCGCTCTACACCCCCCTCTGCGCCGTGCTGGCCGTGGCCGCGCTGCGCGTTGCGCGGTGGAAGGATGAGGTCCGTGCCCGTTGAGCGACCCGGTGACCGGACGACCCGGTTGGTGCGCGCGGCCCAGCGCGGCGACACCCTCGCCATGGCCGAACTCCTGGACCTCCTGGCCCCGTACGTGGGGCGGATCTGCGCGCCCATCGCGCTGGACCAGAAGGCGGACGCGGCGCAGGAAGCCCTGGTGGCGGTCTTCAGGTCACTGCCCACCCTGAAGGATCCGGCCGCCCTGCACGGCTGGGTGCGTGCCATCGCGGTGCGCGAGGCGGTCCGCACCGCGCAACGCGCCGCCCGGACCGTACCGGCCGACCTGAGCACGCTCCCGGCCCGGGGCGACCCGCAGCTGTCCGCCGACATCAGGGACGTACTGGAGCGGCTCTCCCCCGAACACCGCGCGGTGCTGATGCTGCGTGACGTGGAGGGTCTGGACGAGCGCACCGCCGCCGCTCTGCTCGGCGTGCGCACGGGCACCGTCAAATCGCGGCTCCACCGGGCGCGCGACACCTTCCGGAAGGCGTGGACGTCATGAACGAGTTCTGGCCCACCACCGACGTCGACCCCGTGCGCCGCCTGAACGCCCTGGCCGCCGGCGTGCGCGGCGCGCACGTGACCGAGGTGTACGTCGACGCGCCCTTCGAGCGGGTCTGGTCCCTGCTCGGTGACCTGGAGGGCGGCTTCGGACAGGTGGTGACCGACATGGAACGGCTGCGCGTCGTCCACCGGCGGGGCGAGCGTGTCGAGGCGCTGGCCCGCAGCAGGTTCGGCCTGCGGGCCCGGCTGCGCGGAGTGCAACGCCCGGGCTGGTGCTGGCTGCAGAGCCGCTTCCTGCTGATCGGAGTGGCGGCGACCCCGGAGGGCACGGGCACGAGGGTGGCCTTCACGGGCGGAGTCCGCGTACCGGCCCGCGCGGCCCTGATCCCGGTGGGCGTGCGCCGCGAGGGTGCCCGCAACGCGTCGCGGCTGACGGCGCTGCTGTGAGCGGTGCGGCGCCCGCCCTCCGTCCCCGGCAGGGCGCCACCCCTCGGCTCCCTCTCCCGCGGACAACTCCGCGACGCGGGCGGCGTGTACGGCGCGCCGGGCGACGACCGCCGGCGGAGCCTGCCCGGGAAACCGAACCGGATCGGCCGTGACGCCCGGCGACCGCTACGCGGCCACCAGCTGGCACCAGACGTACTTCCCCCGATCCCCGAACCGGGCCGACGGCTGCCAGCCCCACAGGTCGGCGCAGGCCGTGACCAGTCCCAGACCCCGGCCCTCCTCCGACTCCGCGACCTGGTCCCACGCCCGTGGCGGCTCGGGCGGCGCGGGGTCCGTGTCCCACGCCCCGATCCACACCAGGCCCTCGGGGGTACGGCGGACCCGGAGTGCGGCCGGCCCCTTGGTGTGCCGCACGGCGTTCGACACCAGCTCGGCCGCGAGCAGCTCCGCGGTGTCGACGAGGCCGATGAGACCGTGCAGGGTCAGAATCAGGCGCAGGGTGCGGCGGCACACGGTCACGGCTCTGACGTCGTTGGGGATGTAGAGCGTGTAGTCCCAGGTCTCGTTCTCGGGCATGCGGAAGCAACTCCGTTCGGTGGAAGGGGATTTCACGCGCGGTGGCATCGCCGCGGGCGTCGTGGCAGGACGGTGCGGTGCACTTCCGGTGCGTGTGCGCTTCGTTACAGACCGTAGAGGTTACATGTAACTTGGGGCAAGCTGATCGCGTAATCTGGCCCCAACGGGCGGCGTCGCACCATGTGTTGGAGCAAGGAGCAATTGATGGGCCCGAGGCGTGAACCGACCGCACGTGAGCTGCGCCTGGGGGCTGAGCTGCGCCGGCTCCGCGAGGCGGCGGGTCTCACCGCCATCGAGGCGGCTGCGCTGCTCGGGGTGAATCGAGTGCAGATCAGCCAGATCGAAGCCGGTGTCAAGGGTGTGAGTGAGCAGCGTCTGCGCCGGCTCGCCTCTCACTACGCCTGCACGGACGAGGATTTCGTCGACGCCTTGGTGACGATGGCCACCGACCGGAAGCGCGGTTGGTGGGAGGAGTACCGGGGGTTGCTGCCGACATCTTTCCTGGACTTGTCCGAGCTGGAGCATCACGCCCGGTTCCTGCACCACGTGGCCATCCTGTACGTGCCGGGTCTTTTGCAGACGGTGGACTACGCCCGTGCCGTCTTTTCCTCCAGGCTCCCTGAACTGACCGAGGAAGAACTGGAGTTGCGCATCCGGCATCGCCAGGAGCGCCAGAAGACCACGGTTCCCTACGTGGCCCTGATCCATGAGGCGGCGCTTCGGATCAGGGTCGGCGACCGTGCCACCTCGAAGGCTCAACTCGCCCGGCTCCTCGAACGCTCCGAGACGGACCACGCGACGGTGCGCGTCATCCCGTTCGACCGGGACGGTTTCGTGCCCTCGAGCGCGATGACGTACGCGGGTGGTCGCGTGCCCAAACTGGACACCGTGATGCGGGATGCTCCTCATGGCACCGTGCTGGTCGACTCCGAGGCCCAGCTCAGCATCTATCGAACGCGCTTCCGTATGGTGGAGGCTGTATCACTGGAACCGGACGCGTCCCGTGACTTCATCCACCGGCTGGCACAAGAGCTGTGAGGCCCTCCATGAATACCTGGCGGAAGTCTTCCTACTCGGGCGAGGGTGACGGCAACGAATGCGTCGAGATAGCCGCCACCCCCACCCACGCATCCGTCCGCGACTCCAAGGACCCCGCCCGAGCCACCCTCACCTTCCCGACCCCCGCCTTCGACGCCTTCCTCGGCGCACTGAAGGAGTCGAACCCCCACCCCTGAGCCGATCCCGCTGTCACACCCCACCGGTACCGTCGGATCATGGCTCAGCAGGAGGGGACCCCGAACGGCGGCACGGAGGCGCGGCGGCTCGCCACGCTCGAAGGCGTGCTCGAGCGCATCACGTACGCCAACGAGGACAACGGCTACACCGTGGCCCGGGTGGACACCGGCAGAGGCGCCGGCGATCTGCTCACGGTCGTCGGCGCGCTGCTCGGTGCCCAGGTGGGGGAGTCCCTGCGGATGGAGGGCCGCTGGGGCTCGCATCCGCAGTACGGCAAGCAGTTCCACGTCGAGAACTACACGACCGTCCTGCCGGCCACCGTCCAGGGCATCCGGCGTTATCTGGGGTCCGGGCTGGTCAAGGGCATCGGACCCGTCTTCGCCGACCGCATCACGCAGCATTTCGGGACGGACACCCTCCGGATCATCGAGGAGGAGCCCAAGCGGCTCGTCGAGGTGCCCGGACTCGGGCCGAAGCGGACCAAGAAGATCGCCGAGGCCTGGGAGGAGCAGAAGGCGATCAAGGAGGTCATGCTCTTCCTCCAGACCGTCGAGGTCTCCACCTCCATCGCCGTGCGCATCTACAAGAAGTACGGGGACGCGTCGATCCAGGTGGTCAAGGAGCAGCCCTACCGGCTCGCCGCCGACGTCTGGGGCATCGGCTTCCTCACCGCAGACAAGATCGCCCAGTCCGTGGGCATCCCGCACGACAGCCCCGAGCGCGTCAAGGCCGGTCTGCAGTACGCCCTGTCGCAGTCCGCCGACCAGGGGCACTGCTATCTGCCGGAGGAGAAGCTCATCTCCGACGCCGTCAAGCTGCTCGGCGTCGACACCGGGCTCGTCATCGAGTGCCTGGCCGAGCTGGCCCAGCCGGGCGAGGACGGCGAGGAGCCCGGGGTGGTCCGGGAGAAGGTGCCTGGGGTGGACACGGACGAGCCCGTCACCGCCGTCTACCTCGTCCCCTTCCACCGCGCCGAACTCTCCCTCTCCTCCCAGCTGCTGCGGCTCCTGCGCACCGACGAGGACCGGATGCCCGCCTTCCGCAGCGTCGAGTGGGACAAGGCGCTGGGCTGGCTGAAAACCCGCACCGGCGCCGACCTCGCGCCCGAGCAGGAGGCCGCCGTCAGACTGGCGCTGACCGAGAAGGTCGCCGTCCTCACCGGCGGCCCCGGCTGCGGCAAGTCCTTCACGGTCCGCTCGATCGTGGAGCTGGCCCGCGCCAAGCGGGCCAAGGTGCTGCTCGCCGCGCCCACCGGGCGGGCCGCCAAGCGGCTGGCCGAGCTGACCGGCGCCGAGGCCTCCACCGTGCACCGGCTGCTGGAACTGAAGCCCGGCGGGGACGCCGCCTACGACCGGGACCGGCCCCTGGACGCCGACCTCGTGGTCGTCGACGAGGCCTCCATGCTCGACCTGCTTCTCGCCAACAAGCTGGCCAAGGCCGTACCCCCGGGCGCCCACCTGCTCTTCGTCGGGGACGTCGACCAGCTGCCGAGCGTCGGCGCGGGCGAGGTGCTGCGGGATCTGCTCGCCGACGGCAGCCCCGTCCCCACCGTCCGTCTCACCCGGGTCTTCCGCCAGGCCCAGCAGTCCGGTGTCGTCACCAACGCGCACCGCATCAACGCCGGGCAGCACCCGCTCACCGACGGTCTGAAGGACTTCTTCCTCTTCGTCGAGGACGACACAGAGGAGGCCGGGCGGCTCACCGTCGATGTGGCGGCCCGGCGGATTCCGGCCAAGTTCGGCCTCGACCCGCGACGGGACGTGCAGGTGCTCGCGCCGATGCACCGTGGGCCCGCGGGCGCCGGCGCGCTCAACGGGCTGCTTCAACAGGCCATCACGCCCGGCCGGCCCGATCTGCCGGAGAAGCGCTTCGGCGGGCGGGTGTTCCGTGTCGGCGACAAGGTCACCCAGATCCGCAACAATTATGACAAGGGGGAGAACGGTGTCTTCAACGGCACCGTCGGCGTGGTCACCTCGCTCGACCCGGTCGACCAGCGCCTGACGGTGCTGACCGACGAGGACGAGGAGGTGCCGTACGACTTCGACGAACTGGACGAGCTGGCGCACGCCTATGCGGTGACCATCCATCGCTCGCAGGGCAGCGAGTATCCCGCCGTGGTGATCCCGGTCACCACCGGCGCCTGGATGATGCTGCAGCGGAACCTGCTGTACACCGCGGTGACCCGGGCCAAGAAGCTGGTCGTGCTCGTCGGTTCACGCAAGGCGATCGGTCAGGCGGTGAGGACGGTGTCCGCGGGGCGGCGGTGCACGGCCCTGGACTTCCGGCTCACGGGGGCCGTCGGAAGAAAATGATCGATCAAATGAGTCGTGAAGGTCACAGAGCACTTCCAGATGGGCAGGGAAGGGGGCAGGATGTGCAAGTTGGCGGCACTGAGTGCCGTCGATAAGCCCAATGGTCGACCCCGAGTGCACTCTCCTGAGCCAAATGGGGGATGGTAGAGACAGTCAGGGCAACCTCGAAGATGAGGCACAACGTCGGTGAGGGAAGACGTGAGCGACAACTCTGTAGTACTGCGGTACGACGGCAATGAGTACACCTACCCGGTGGTCGACAGCACCGTCGGCGACAAGGGCTTCGACATCGGGAAGCTGCGCGCCCAGACCGGTCTGGTGACCCTGGACAGCGGGTACGGCAACACCGCCGCCTATAAATCGGCCATCACCTACCTCGACGGTGAGGCCGGCATCCTCCGGTACCGCGGTTACCCCATCGAGCAGCTGGCCGAGCGATCCACCTTCCTGGAGGTCGCCTACCTGCTGATCAACGGCGAGCTGCCGACCGTCGACCAGCTCACCGCGTTCAAGGACGAGATCACGCGGCACACCCTGCTGCACGAGGACGTCAAGAACTTCTACAAGGGCTTCCCCCGCGACGCCCACCCGATGGCCATGCTGTCGTCGGTCGTCTCCGCGCTGTCCACGTTCTACCAGGACAGCCACAACCCGTTCGACGAGAAGCAGCGCGACCTCTCCACCATCCGCCTGCTCGCGAAGCTGCCGACGATCGCTGCCTACGCGTACAAGAAGTCGATCGGTCACCCCTTCGTCTACCCGCGCAACGACCTCGGGTACGTCGAGAACTTCCTGCGCATGACCTTCTCGGTCCCGGCCCAGGAGTACGACCTGGACCCGGTCGTCGTCTCCGCGCTGGACAAGCTGCTGATCCTGCACGCGGACCACGAGCAGAACTGTTCGACCTCCACGGTCCGCCTGGTGGGCTCCTCGCAGGCGAACATGTTCGCCTCGATCTCCGCCGGCATCAACGCCCTGTGGGGCCCGCTGCACGGTGGCGCCAACCAGTCCGTGCTGGAGATGCTCGAGGGCATCCGCGACTCCGGCGGCGACGTCGACACCTTCATCCGCAAGGTGAAGAACAAGGAGGACGGCGTCCGCCTGATGGGCTTCGGCCACCGGGTCTACAAGAACTTCGACCCGCGCGCCAAGATCATCAAGGCCGCCGCGCACGACGTGCTCTCCGCGCTCGGCAAGAGCGACGAGCTGCTGGACATCGCGCTCAAGCTCGAGGAGCACGCGCTCTCCGACGACTACTTCACCGAGCGCAAGCTCTACCCGAACGTCGACTTCTACACCGGCCTGATCTACCGGGCCATGGGCTTCCCGACCGAGATGTTCACGGTCCTCTTCGCCCTCGGCCGCCTCCCGGGCTGGATCGCCCAGTGGCACGAGATGATCAAGGAGCCCGGCTCCCGCATCGGCCGCCCGCGCCAGATCTACACCGGCGTCGTCGAGCGCGACTTCGTTCCCGTCGAGGAGCGCTGAGCCCTACCTCGGGTCCGCACAGAGCCGTACCTCGCGGTCCGCACAGAGCCGTGACGAACGCTCGTGGTGTGCCCCGTATCCGCTGACGCGGGTGCGGGGCACACCCGTAGGTACATGGCGGAGGTAAGCGGAAGGCGCCCCGGTGCGTCAGTCCCCCCACGGGCTGACGACCAGGGCGCCTTCCCGTGTCCCGGTGCGGATTCCCCCCACGGGATCCGGCCGGGCGCTTGTGAGAAAACAGCGCCTGAATCGCTGTGATGAGCACGGCGAGCGAGCCCGCCGTACGCCAGTGATGTGTGCCGGGACGGCGCACGCTGGGAGGGCCGCTCAAAGCTTCCCGGTGTACGCGTCCCGGCAACGCAGCTCTGGAGAAGTCCCCCAAGACGACTCCAGATGTCGGTCGGCGCCCCCCAAGACGCTTCCCGACATCGCCAACTTAGACCTTCGAACCCCTTCGATGGTTACCTTCACATCACTGTGATCTGTGTCTCTTGCATATGTCCTTTAGATGCGCAAGAGCCCCGATATGACGATCGGGACCCCCGCGTAAGGAAGATGCGCGAGGCTTGTGAAGAGCTTATGTGAGGTCCGCGCCGGACTCCAGAGGAGTTCGGTCCTTGGGCTGTGACGAACACATCACACAC
Source organism: Streptomyces sp. NPDC014006 (assembly GCF_043088925.1). NCBI lineage: Bacteria > Bacillati > Actinomycetota > Actinomycetes > Kitasatosporales > Streptomycetaceae > Streptomyces > Streptomyces sp. NPDC014006. The sequence continues at coordinate 265,170 of NZ_JBICAJ010000001.1, forward strand.
AGTTCATCGGAACGCCCGCAGCCGCAGGCTGTTCGTCACCACGAACACCGAGGAGAACGCCATCGCCGCCCCCGCGATCATCGGGTTCAGCAGCCCCGCCGCCGCCAGCGGCAGCGCGGCCACGTTGTAGCCGAAGGCCCACACCAGATTGCCCTTGATCGTGGACAGCGTCCGCCGGGACAGCCGGATCGCGTCCGCGGCCACCCGCAGATCCCCGCGCACCAGCGTCAGATCGCCGGCCTCGATCGCCGCGTCCGTGCCCGTGCCCATCGCGAGCCCCAGATCGGCCGTGGCGAGCGCCGCCGCGTCGTTGACGCCGTCACCGACCATGGCGACCGTCCGCCCCTCGCCCTGCAGCCGCCGTACGACGTCCACCTTGTCCTCGGGCAGCACCTCGGCGTACACGTGCCCGGCGTCGATGCCGACGCTTCGCGCCACCGCCTCGGCGACCGTCCGGTTGTCCCCGGTCAGCAGCACCGGCGTCAGACCGAGCCCGCGCAGCCGCGCGACGGCTTCCGCGCTGGTCTCCTTCACGGCGTCCGCCACCGCGAGCACCCCGCGCGCTTCGCCGTCCCAGCCGACGACGACCGCCGTACGACCGCCCCGTTCGGCTTCTTCCCGCACCCGGGCCAGCTCCGGCGGCAGCGCGTCGAAGAGGCGCCCCGCGAACACCTCGCGCCCGTCCACACGCCCGCGTACGCCCCGACCGGGCACGTTCGTGAAGTCCTCCACGCCGGGCAGCGCACCGGCCCGCTCCTCCGCGCCGGCCGCGATCGCGCGGGCGATCGGATGCTCGGAGGCGTGCTCCAGGGCGCCCGCGAACCGCAGCACCTCCTTCTCGTCGGCGCCGTCGGCCACGTACACCTCCTGAAGGGTCATGCGGCCGGTGGTGACCGTGCCCGTCTTGTCCAGGACGACGGTGTCGACGCGGCGGGTGGACTCCAGCACCTCGGGGCCCTTGATGAGGATGCCGAGCTGCGCGCCGCGCCCGGTGCCCACCATCAGCGCGGTCGGCGTGGCCAGGCCCAGCGCGCACGGGCAGGCGATGATCAGTACGGCGACGGCGGCCGTGAACGCGGCGTTCGCGTCGCCGGTCGCGCCCAGCCAGCCGCCGCAGGTGGTGGCCGCGATCAGCAGGACGACGGGCACGAAGATCCCGGAGATGCGGTCGGCGAGCCGCTGCACCTGGGCCTTGCCGCTCTGGGCGTCCTCGACCAGCTTGGCCATGCGGGCGAGCTGCGTGTCCGCACCGACACGGGTGGCCTCGACGACCAGCCGGCCCCCGGCGTTGACGGTCGCCCCCGTCACCGCGTCCCCGGTGCCCACGTCGACCGGCACCGACTCACCGGTCAGCATCGACGCGTCGACGGCGGAGACGCCCTCGACCACCGTGCCGTCGGTGGCGATCTTCTCGCCCGGCCGGACCACGAACCGGTCGCCGACGGCGAGCCGGGACACCGGAATGCGCACCTCGCGGCCGGCGCGCAGCACGGCCACGTCCTTCGCACCCAGCTCCATCAGCGCCCGCAGCGCGGCACCGGCGCGGCGCTTGGAGCGGGCCTCCAGGTACCGGCCGAGCAGGATGAACGCGGTGACGCCCGCGGCGACCTCCAGATACAGCGTGGAGGAGGCATCGCCGCGCGCGGGCGTGAGGTCGAAGCCGTGCCGCATGCCGGGCATGCCGGCGTCACCGAGGAACAGCGCCCACAGCGACCAGCCGAACGCGGCGGCCGTACCGACCGAGACGAGGGTGTCCATGGTGGCCGCGCCGTGCCGCAGATTGGTCCACGTGGCCTTGTGGAAGGGCCACGCGCCCCAGACGACGACGGGTGCGGCGAGGGTCAGCGACAGCCACTGCCAGTTGTCGAACTGCAGGGACGGCACCATCGACAGCAGGACGACCGGCGCGGCGAGCACGGCGGAGACGATCAGCCGCTGACGCAACGCGGCCAGTTCGGGGTCCGGCTGGACCGCGGTGTCCTGCGGCTCCTCGGGCGGCGGCGCCGGCTCCTCGGCGGTGTATCCCGTCTTCTCCACCGTGGCGATCAGGTCGGCGACCTCCAGGCCGGCGGGGTAGACCACCTTCGCCTTCTCCGTCGCGAAGTTCACCGTGGCGGTGACGCCGTCCATCCGGTTGAGCTTCTTCTCCACGCGCGCGGCGCAGGACGCACAGGTCATCCCGCCGATGAGCAGCTCGACTTGGGAGGTCTCGGCGGAGGCGGTCATGGGTGCCGGTGCGGTGCTGGTCATGCGCGTACTCCTGGGAACGGACCGGGGCCGTACGGATCCAGTATCAGCCGGTCGGTACGGCCCGGGTCGGGACGGTTGCGCGAGGGTGCGCGGCGGCGCGGCTCAGGCCTTGCCGACGAGCTCGTAGCCGGCCTCGTCGACGGCGGCGCGCACGGCCTCCTCGTCCAGCGGGGCGGCGGAGACGACGGTGACCTCGCCGGCGGCGGCGACGGCCTGCACGGAGGTGACGCCGGGAATCTGGGAGATCTCGGCGGAGACGGAGCCCTCGCAGTGTCCGCAGCTCATGCCGCTCACCTTGTAGACGGTGGTGACGGAACCAGGGGTGTCGGTGTGGGCGGTCATGTCATTACTCCTCATCGAAGCATGTGGGGTCGGTGGGGGCCCGCGCGGGCCGCCACACTCTCAGATTATACCCCTAGGGGGTATGGCGCCATCGCCGGGCCACCCGTCGGCGCGTCGGCAGCCGCCGGATACCGTGCGGAAGACGGCCGGGGGTGAGGGAGAGACCTATGCGCGCTGTGGTGTTCGAGCGGTTCGGTGAGCGGGCCGAGGTACGGCAGGTGCCGGACCCGGCGCCCGCCGAGCACGGCGTCGTCGTGCGGGTGGCGGCCACAGGGCTGTGCCGCAGCGACTGGCACGGCTGGCAGGGCCACGACCCCGACATCAGCCTTCCGCATGTCCCCGGGCACGAGCTGGCCGGGGTGGTGGAGGCCGTGGGCGCCCGGGTGACCCGCTGGCGGCCCGGCGACCGGGTCACCGTGCCCTTCGTCTGCGCTTGCGGCGGCTGCGCCGCCTGCGCGGCCGGCGACCAGCAGGTGTGCGAGCGGCAGACCCAGCCCGGCTTCACCCACTGGGGGTCGTTCGCCGAGTACGTGGCCCTCGACCACGCGGACGTGAACCTCGTCGCCGTGCCCGAGGAGATGACCTTCGCGACGGCCGCCTCGCTCGGCTGCCGGTTCGCCACGGCGTTCCGCGCGGTGGTGCAGCAGGGCAGGGTCGCGGCGGGGGAGTGGGTCGCGGTGCACGGTTGCGGGGGCGTGGGCCTGTCCGCGGTGATGATCGCGGCCGCATCGGGCGCCCGGGTGGTCGCGGTCGACGTCTCGCCCCGGGCCCTGGAACTGGCGCGCGGCTTCGGCGCGGTGGAGTGCGTGGACGCGGGTCGCGTCACGGACACTGCCGCCGCTGTACGGGACGTCACCGGCGGCGGCGCCCACCTCTCCCTGGACGCCCTCGGCGCACCCTTCACCTGCGCGGCCTCCGTGAACTCCCTGCGCCGCCGCGGCCGTCACGTCCAGGTCGGACTGCTTCCCTCCGCCGACGGCACCACGCCCGTGCCCATGGCCCGCGCCATCGCCCTGGAGCTGGAACTGCTCGGCAGCCACGGCATGGCCGCGCACACCTACCCGGCGATGCTGGAGCTGGTCGGGGCCGGCGCCCTGCGCCCCGACCTGCTGGTCACCTCCACCATCCCGCTGGCGGACGCCCCGGCCGCGCTGGCGGCGATGGGCGCGGCGGCGGGCGCGGGCGTGACGGTCATCGAACCCTGACGGTGACCGACCTCGCCGCCCGGCGGCACTGAGCCCCGGCGGTGGTCCACCTCGCCGCCCGGCGGCGCGAGCGCAACGCGTCGCGCGCCGGCGCCGGTGTACGCGTTTGTTGCACTCGTGTCACGAACGTCCCGCTCCTGTCGCATATGTCGCGCATACGCGGGCGTTGCGTCACGCGCGTTCGACAGCCCCTGCCCACCCGCCGTCCGCGTCGTTCACCGAGCAGACGCTTGGTGATCGCCGGCGCAGCGCCCGGCTCCCTCGACGGCCGCCCGACGGCCGCCGCTGTGGCGCACGCAGGGAGGTGCACGACATGACCGACCGCAGGCTCTGGTCGTACAAGGAGATCGCGGCACACATCAATGTGCAGCCGGACACCGTCCGTTCCTACCGCAAGCACGGACTGCTGCCGCCGCCCGACCAGGTGGAGAGCGGCAAGCCCTACTGGTACGCCGACACCGTCCGGGCCTGGGTGGCATCCCGCCCGCGCAACCGGGGCCGCAGGCAGGACTGACACGCCCGGCCCGTCTCTCTCCGTACCCATGCAGCGAGGCGGGCCGGGCCCGCTGCGACAGGCCCGGCCCGCCGGCTTCCCCGCCGTCCCCCCCCGCGGATACGCGACCGGCTCGCCGCACAGCCTGCCGTCAGTGCCGCGTGCGGGTCTTGGAGAAATCCGCACCCCCCGAACGGGCCGTCGTGACACCGCCCGCCGCCGGCAGCAGGCGCATCGCCTCGCCGCTGATCCGGTCGGCCATCGGGGACCCGCCCGGCGTGAGTCGTCGCGCCGCCGCGAACCGGCCCAGCGGCCTTCGGGCTCAGCCCTGTCTGCCGGTGGAACCGGCTCTCCAGCTGCCGCACGCTCCGGCCGGCCTCCTGCGCCACGTCATCCGCCCCCCTCCCACGTAACGCTGGAGGGAACTCATGGCGTTACGACCCGGCCGCGCACGGAAGGTGAACGGGGAGAGGGGTGCCGGCGCTCGCCGGGCACACCTGCGCTGACAGAATCTCGTCCGAATGTCCGGACAAAGCATTGACAGGGATTCGCGTACGGGACTAGAAAACCGGGGAGAGCCGGGACGGCCGGGAGAGACGGCAGCGCGCCGGGACCTCCCGGGTGACGAAGGGAAGCCGATGGCGTACGACCTGATCACCATGGGGCGGATCGGCGTGGACCTGTACCCGTTGCAGACCGGGGTCCCGCTGTCCGAGGTGACCACCTTCGGGAAGTTCCTCGGCGGCTCCGCCACCAACGTCGCCGTCGCCGCCGCCCGCCTCGGCCGCCGTACGGCCGTCATCACCCGCACCGGCGACGACCCGTTCGGCACCTACCTGCACGAGGCGCTGCGCGGCTTCGGCGTCGACGACCGCTGGGTGACCCCCGTACCGGGACTGCCCACCCCCGTCACCTTCTGCGAGGTGTTCCCGCCGGACGACTTCCCGCTGTACTTCTACCGCCGGCCCAAGGCCCCCGACCTGGAGATCGACCCCCACCAGCTCGATCTGGACGCGATCCGCGCGGCACGCGTCTTCTGGGTCACGGGCACCGGCCTGAGCGAGGAGCCCAGCCGCACGGCGACCCTGAGCGCCCTCGCCCACCGCGCCAAGGCCGGCCATACGGTCTTCGACCTGGACTGGCGCCCGATGTTCTGGGCCGACCCGGACGCCGCCCGTCCCTTCTACGCCGAGGCCCTGCGCCACTCCACCGTCGCCGTCGGCAACCTCGACGAGGTGGAGGTCGCCACGGGCCACCGCGATCCGCACGCCGCCGCCCGCGCGCTGCTGGCCGACGGGGTCGAGCTGGCCGTCGTCAAACAGGGACCCAAGGGCGTCCTCGCCGTCCACCGCGACGGGGACACCGCCGAGGTCCCACCGCTACCGGTGAACGTGCTGAACGGCCTGGGCGCCGGCGACGCCTTCGGCGGCTCCCTGTGCCACGGGTTGCTCGCCGGCTGGGACCTGGAGACCACCATGCGCCACGCCAACGCCGCCGGCGCCATCGTCGCCTCCCGTCTGGAGTGCTCCTCCGCGATGCCGACGTCCGCCGAGGTGAAGGCCGCCCTGGACGCGGGGGCGGTCCGGTGAGAGCGGGGAGGGTCGGCGGGGCCGACCACCACCTGCCGTACGAGGACGGCGGCGGATCCGGGCACCCGGGCCACGGCGGACCCACCGTCGTGGTCGATGTCGCCGAACTCGTCCGCATCCGCAGCCATCACCCCGAGGCGATCGCCGAGGCCGCCGCCCGCCGTGCGCGCCGGCCGCTGCTCGCCGAGGCCGGGCGGCTGATGATCGTCGCCGCCGACCACCCGGCGCGCGGCGCCCTCGGCGTCGGCGGCCGGCACCTGGCGATGGCCGACCGGGCCGACCTGCTGCGCCGGCTGTGCGTCGCGCTCGCCCGCCCCGGCGTCGACGGCGTCCTCGCCACCGCCGACATCCTGGAGGACCTGCTGCTGCTCGGCGCCCTGGACGGCAAGGTCGCCATGGGCTCGATGAACCGCGGGGGACTGGCCGGCGCCCGCTTCGAGCTGGACGACCGCTTCACCGGCCACCGGCCCGAGGACATCGAGCGGCTCGGCTTCGACGCGGGCAAGCTGCTGCTGCGTATCGACTACGACGATCCCGGCTCGCTCGCCACGCTGGAGGCCGCCGCCCGCGCCGTCGACGCGATGGCCGCACGCCGGCTGCCGGTCTTCGTCGAGCCGTTCATCAGCCGCCGCGGCGCCGACGGCCGGCTGCGCAACGACCTGTCGGCCGAGGCCGTGATCCGTTCGATCACGATCGCCTCGGGCCTGGGCGGCAGTTCGGCCTACACCTGGCTGAAGGTGCCGGTCACCGACGACCCCGACGACATGCCCGCGGTGATGGCCGCCTCCACGCTGCCCGCCGTGCTGCTCGGCGGTGACGTCGGTGACGGCGACGACGACCGGGCCGCCGCGTTCGAGAAGTGGCGCGGCGCGCTGCGGCTGCCCACCGTGCGCGGCCTGATGGTCGGCCGTTCCCTGCTCTACCCGCCGGACGGCGACGTGGCCGCCGCCGTCGACGCGGCCGTCGCCCTGCTGCCCGGGCGACCGGGACGGACACCGTGAACACGATCCCCTACCTCGCGCCCCACGCTGCTTGTACGGTGCAGTCAGCGCCCGGTACCGCGGGTGAGGGAATCCCACCGAACGCCTCCGGCGCGGGAGGCCGCTTCGCCCTGGCAGGAGCGAAGTGCGAGCGACGACTCCCCGCCCGCTACGGCCCCGCGCCGGAGGTCCCCTCCGACCGTTCCCCCTCCCTCCCCATCCCTCCTCATCCGCCCCGGTGTCTATGCCGACGCCCAAACGGCAGACAGAGTGTCGGGCGCGCCGCCCGCCCCGGCCTGCTGGGATGTATACGTGCCGCGAGCGCGACCCACCCGTCGGCCCTCCCGGCACACGAGCACTACCCACGGCAACGTCTTGACCCGACGCCGCCATCTGCGAAGGAGTAACTGGGCATGACGAAGATCGTCAACCACTGGATCGGCGGCAAGACCGCCGAGGGCACGTCGGGCACCTACGGTCCGGTCACCGACCCGGCGACCGGCGAGGTCACCACGAAGGTCGCCTTCGCGTCGGTGGAGGAGGTGGACGCGGCCGTCGCGGCGGCCCAGGACGCCTTCGCCACCTGGGGCCAGTCGTCGCTGGCCCAGCGCACGACGATCATGTTCCGCTTCCGGGCGCTGCTGGACGCGCACCGCGACGAGATCGCCGCGCTGATCACCGCCGAGCACGGCAAGGTGCACTCCGACGCGCTCGGTGAGGTGGCCCGCGGCCTGGAGATCGTCGACCTGGCGTGCGGGATCAACGTCCAGCTCAAGGGGGAGCTGTCCACCCAGGTCGCCAGCCGGGTCGACGTCTCCTCGATCCGCCAGCCGCTGGGCGTGGTCGCGGGCATCACACCGTTCAACTTCCCGGCGATGGTGCCGATGTGGATGTTCCCGATGGCCATCGCGTGCGGCAACACCTTCGTGCTCAAGCCGAGCGAGAAGGACCCGTCGGCCTCGATCCGCATCGCCGAGCTGCTCGCGGAGGCCGGGCTGCCGGACGGCGTGTTCAACGTCGTGCACGGCGACAAGGTGGCCGTGGACCGGCTGCTGGAGCACCCGGACGTCAAGGCGGTGTCCTTCGTCGGCTCCACCCCGATCGCCCGCTACATCCACACCACGGCCTCCGCCAACGGCAAGCGGGTGCAGGCCCTCGGCGGCGCCAAGAACCACATGCTGGTCCTGCCCGACGCCGACCTCGACGCCGCCGCCGATGCGGCCGTCTCCGCCGCCTACGGCTCCGCCGGTGAGCGCTGCATGGCGATCTCCGCGGTCGTCGCGGTGGGCGCGATCGGCGACACGCTGGTGGAGAAGATCCGTGAGCGCGCCGAGAAGATCAAGATCGGTCCGGGCAACGACCCGGCGTCCGAGATGGGCCCGCTGATCACCAAGGCCCACCGGGACAAGGTCGCCTCCTACGTCGAGGGCGCCGCCGCCGAGGGCTGCGAGGTCGTCCTGGACGGCACCGGTTACACCGTCGAGGGCTTCGAGGACGGCCACTGGATCGGTCTGTCCCTGCTGGACAAGGTGCCGGCCGGCGCCAAGGCGTACCAGGACGAGATCTTCGGCCCGGTGCTGTGCGTGCTGCGCGCGGACACCTACGAGGAGGGCGTGGCCCTCATCAACGCCTCGCCGTTCGGCAACGGCACCGCGATCTTCACCCGGGACGGCGGCGCCGCGCGCCGCTTCCAGCTGGAGATCGAGGCCGGCATGGTCGGCGTGAACGTCCCGATCCCGGTGCCGGTGGGCTACCACTCCTTCGGCGGCTGGAAGGACTCCCTCTTCGGCGACCACCACATCTACGGCAACGACGGCACGCACTTCTACACCCGCGGCAAGGTCGTCACCACCCGCTGGCCCGACCCGGCCGACGCCCCGGCGGGCGTGGACCTGGGCTTCCCGCGCAACCACTGACGCGTCCGCGTGACACCGGTGCCCCGCGCCTCCGAGGGGAGGGCGGGGCACCGGCGTGTGGTCAGCCCTGCTGCTGTTGCCGCGCCTTGATCGCGTCGGTGAGGTCCCCGGTCTGCGCGGCGGGCGGCGCCGTGACGGTCGCCGTGGCGCCGAACTTCTCGAAGTCCATGGTGACCGTCGCCCTGCCGAGCTGCTGCTTCATGCGCACCGGCAGGTCTTTGCCGTTGACCCAGACGTCCATGGTGATCGAGTCGACGCCGCCGGTCATGGAGCTGAAGAGGTTGTCGTCGTCACCGTAGGCCTCCTTGAGCCGGCCCATGTGCGCCCGGTCGATGACGGCCTTGTAGTGGTGGGCCCGCTGCCCGTCGACGGTCTCGGTGCCCAGGTCGTCGACGTCGTTCGCGTACTTCAGGCCCCTCATGGAAGCCGAGGGGCTGCCGGCGCCGCTGCTGCCGTTCATCGCCTGGGCGCCCTTGTCGCCGAAGAGCGCCGACGCGTCGACCTTCATCCACTCCTTGCCCTTGAGCGGGCCGGAGGGCTGCGGGTCGATGTCGTAGTAGTAGGCGCCGCCCAGGAAGATCATGCGGGTCTTCGGGGCCGCGTGCACCTGCTGCATCTGGGCGGCCTTGGTGTCCATCTCGACGTCGAAGGCGAAACCCTTGCCCCAGGAGTAGGTGCCCTCCGCGGTGACCGGCGGGTGGCCGTTGCCGAGGTCGGTGCTCATGCGCACTTCGGCCGAGCCGAGGTTCTGCGTCTGGTCCGTCGCCCGGCTCAGCGCCGCCATGATCCGGCTCTGCGCGGTCTCGGCGACATCGGCCGCCTTCTTCGTCGTCTGCGCGCCGCACGCGGACACGGTCAGCAGCGCCGCCGCCGTGAACCCCACCCAGACGGCTGTGTGCTTCAGCTTCATGAGTCCCCACCCGTAGCTGTGATTCAACTGTGTCGCCGACTCTATCGGCCCCCTCTGACAACACCGGCCGGGGTCCAGAGGCCCTCCGTGGCCGTCCGGATACCGGACACGCTGACATTTTTTTGACACCTTGGCTGCGGTTCCCGTTTACCCCGGACGAAACGGGTGGCGAAGGGGTAAAGCCTAGATGATCTTGGAAAGCAAGGTCATACGGCGGACAGTCTTGTTGGTACCGCCAATAGGACGTCGCGGCCTAGGAAAGTGATGTCAAAGCCACCCTTCCGCAAGTGCGAAATCCGAAGGTAATCGGCCATTGACGTGACGGTTTTCGTCGGGGTTCCATTCAGCGCCGGGAGCGGATGACAGAGACGTACGACGATCCGCCGGAGGCGATAGCGCTCCCGACCCCACCGCAGTCACACGAGTCGATCGGAACCGCCGCATGACCGACACGCTCCGCTCAGTCGAGAACGCCGTCCTAGAGGCCGCCTCAGAGGCACCCCAAAAGCTCAAGCGCTCGATCGGAGTGGTCGGCGGCACGCTGCTGACACTGTCCTGCGTCACTCCCGCGTCCACGCTCTTCGTGGTGGTCCCCGACCTGTTCGGCTCGCTCGGTACCGCCACAGCCCTGACGATCGCCATCGGCTCCCTCCTCTGTATCGCGGTGGCGTTCTGTTACTCCGAGCTGGGCACCCTCATCCCCAGCGCGGGCGGCGAGTACGCCATCGTGTCCACGCTGGCCGGGCGGTTGGCGGGCTGGCTGGTCTTCGTGCTGTCACTGCTGGTCGTGATGATCGTGCCGCCGGTGATCGCGATGGGCACGGCGGACTACCTCGCCCCGATCGTGCACCTCGACCCGTCCCTGACCGGCGCCGGCGTGATGCTGCTCGCCACTCTCGCCGGTCTGCTCGACCTGCGCGCCAACGCCTGGATCACCGGCATCTTCCTGGTCCTGGAGGTCATCGCCGCCGGTGTGGTGGCGCTGCTCGGCTTCACCCACGGGCACCGCGGGGCCGGCAGCCTGCTGTCCATGCAGGTGGCCGGCACGGGCGGCCACACCGACACCGTGACCGCCATGCTGGTCGTCTCCGGCCTCGCCATCGCCCTCTTCGTCACCCAGGGCTTCTCCACCGCCATCTACCTCTCCGAGGAGCTGGAGAACCCGCGCCGCAACGTCGCCCGCACGGTCCTGGCCACCCTCGCCATCTCCACGGTGGTCATCCTGGTCCCGGTCGTCGCCATCACCATGGGCGCCGGCGACCTCGAGGAGCTCACCGGCGGCGACATAAGCTCGATGGTCACCGCCTGGTCCAACTCCGCCGTGGGCACCTTCGTCAGCCTCTGCGTGGCCCTCGCGATCATCAACGCGGGCATCGTCATGGTCATCCAGAACTCCCGCGTGCTCTTCGCCTCCGCCCGCGACAAGGCCTGGCCCGAGCCGGTCAACAACGCCTTCTCCAAGCTCGGCCGCTTCGGCTCCCCCTGGGTCGCCACGCTCGCGGTCGGCGTCCCCGGCGCGATCCTGTGCTTCGTCAACCTCGACACCCTCTACGGCGTGACCGGCGTGTCCGTGACCGGCATGTACCTGCTGGTCGCCATCGCCGCCCTGCTCTCCCGCCGCGGCTCCCACCAGCACACGGCCGCCTGGCGGATGCCGCTGTGGCCCGCGATGCCGGTCCTGCTGATAGCGGTTCTCGCGTACATCCTCACCCAGCAGGAGGCGAGCTACCTGCTGTGGACCGGCGGCATCGCAGCCGCCGCCACCCTCTACTGGGCCTTCTATCTCCGCCCGCGCCGCGAGACCCGCTGGCTGGTGTCGATCCCGGAGGACGACCGCGTCCTGGAGGCGGCGCAGGCCTGACGGTCCCGCGAATCCCCACGTCGCCACACCGCGCACGATCCGCCGTCCCCCTCGCCCGCATGGAATACACAGCAGGGACGTAGTCGCCGGCGGCCTGATGCCGCCGGCCCGGCGTGCCACGGGCCAAGTACGCGGGGCCGGGCCGGCCCCCCCGAGCCCCGTGCCGTCGTGCATGGATCTTCACCGGCCGCCGAAGGGGCAGGGCGAGCCCCGCTGCGAGGGCTGCTGAAGGGGCCCGCGCCGGCTGATGGCCGCCATGCGGTGCTCGCGGGCGACGGCCGGGACGCGTGTCGACACCTCGTACTTCGGACGGCGGCGCCACCGGCACGCCACCCCGCCGTCCTGCTGGGGCACGGCTTCGACGGCAGCGAGGACGACATGCGCCGGCCCGCCGGACACGACCACCGCGTCGACGAGTCCGGCACCCCGGACGCCGCCGACGGCTCCCGGAAGAACGCTCACCGTCCGCCGTCAGCGACCGCATCAAGGCGCCCACCCTGCTGACGCAGGGCCGGACGGACTCCGTGTTCAGCCTCGATCAGTCCGACGCCGCGGCACAGCGCGTTGTGGTCGTGGTGGCGTACATCTTCGTTTCCCAACGGGCCACCGCGGGACTGTTCCGGCTGTCGACCAGGACTGTCCAGGGCGCCGCGCTCTCCCTGACATACGTGCTGGTCCCCTTGGGCCCTCGCCTTCCGCGGATTCGCGGGCAGGACGCGGTCTACTGGGCCGGTCGGCGGAGGACGCGCCGTCCTTTCGAGTGATCGGCCGGGCGGCCCATGGCGTGGTGCGCACCCCCATGATCACATCTCTCAGAAAAGGTACACACGACACAATCGGGCGCCGTGATCCAGGGTGATCGCCCATGGCCGGTTGCCCCAGTGACCCTGGGAGGACCCTTGTCGCACCGCATGCTTCGTTCGATGGTCATCGCGCTGCTGGCTTCCGCGCCGCTCGTCGCTGCCGTGCCCGCGCAGGCTGCGGCTCGGCAGGACCTCCCCTGCGCCGTCGGCATCCAGAAATTCGACACCACGGTGACCAGCACGGTCACCGTCAGCCTCTACTGTGCCGAGGCGCAGACGGTCGACGTGAGCATCACCGCGGGCGGCACCGAGTTGCTGAGCGCGCGGGAAACGGTCCAGGCCAAGGTGAGCCAGGCCGTCAGCGTCACCGTGCCCCGAGTTCCGCGGGTCTGCGCGACGGTGCAGGCGGGTGGCGAGAGCACCACGCTCTGCACCCCCTGACGGGGCAACCCGTGCATCACTCGATCGGTGGCGCTCGTCGGGTGTGTCGGAAATCAGGGGCACGCTCAGTGACTGTTATCGTCTGTGACGAGTCGGACACGGTCCGTAAGGAGGGTCGTGTGCGTGAGGAAAACGGAGAGACGATGCAGAAGCTCAAGAAGGTCGCGGCGGTAGCAGTCATGGTCGGCGGCATCGGCCTGGTCGGTGGCGGTGTCGCCAGCGCCCACGGCGGCCAGGACTACGACGGCTCGCTTCCGTACGTCCACAACCTGCAGGTTGTCGACTGCGACCAGGACTTCGACGGCGGCACCGCCTTCGCCAACACGCCCGCCGTGACCACTGGTGACAGCACCCAGAACATCGGCAACTTCTGCACGGTGATCGGTTCCGTCGACGCCTGATCGCAGGGGGTTCTGCGGCGAGAGGGCCATGGTCCGCATCCTCTGGTGATGCACTCGCCCACACCCGTCTGATGCGCGTGGTCGCCGCCGCCCGTCCATGGATCCGCAACGCATGGTCGGGCGGCGGCGACAGTCGTTTGCGCGAGGTGACACCGCTCGATCGGCCTTCATGATCGCCCGGCCGGCTCCGACAGGGGCCGACCGGGCGATCACGCTTGTCCGGGGGTGAGAAGGGGACCAGATGGATTGACATTCTGCGATTGTCATAAATACGTGAATAAGCGGTTTGTAATCACCCGGTCGGACGTGTCGGAAATGGGGGCTTACGTGAGATCCGTGTTATCGTCTGTGACGAGCCGCACACGGTCGGTAAGGACGGTCGAGTGCGTGAGGAAACTGGAGAGATGATGCAGAAGCTCAAGAAGGTCGCCGCGGTAGCGGTCATGGTCGGCGGCATGGGCCTGGTCGGTGGCGGTGTCGCCAGCGCCGACGACGGCCCGTACTCGGTCGACAACCTGCAGCTCGTCAAGTGCGAGCAGTCCTTCGACGCCGGCGCCGCCTTCGCCAACCTTCCTATTGCCGGCGACGACAACAACCAGAACATCGGCAACTTCTGCACGGTCATCGGATCCATCGAGGACTGATTTCAGAAGGCTGTACCAAGTGGGTCCCGCTCCTCGGGACGGTATCGAATTCCGGACCGAGAGCGGAAAGCGCCTCCGATGGGTACGCGCAAGGAATGTGAACTCCTTGTGCCGTTACCTGTCGGGGGCATTTTGTTGTGGGTCTTGGGGGGTGTGTCGTATCCGCGGTTCCTCGGGTCGCACTCGGACGTGGTGGCGTCCGATGCCGGGTGCCTTGTCCGACTGGGTATCACGACCAAATGCCGCCATTGGTGCCACTCTTTCGGGTGTATCTGGAATGGGGAATTAAGTGGAGGCGCGTGTTATCGTCGGTGACCAGTTGCACACGGTCCGTAAGGAGGGCCGTGTGCGTAAGGACATCGGAGAGACGATGCAGAAGCTCAAGAAGGCCGCGGCCGTAGCGCTCATGGTCGGCGGCATTGGCCTCGTCGGCGGTGGAGTCGCCAGCGCCCACGGGGGCAGCGACTACGACGGCCCGCACGTCAACAACCTGCAGGCGGTGGACTGCGACCAGTCCTTCGACGGCGGCCCCCTCTTCACCAACACGCCCGCCCTGACCACTGGTGACAACACCCAGAACATCGGCAACTTCTGCACGGTCATCGGATCCATCGAGGGCTGACCTCAGAACGCCGGACCGAGCGGGTCCCGCCCTTTCGGGTGCAGGACCCGCTCCTCGTCCTTCCGCGCGGCGCACCGACCGGCCCGTCAGCTCGGGACGCGGATGAGGTCCGATTCATTGCAGAAGGCGGGATGTCCCGGCGGTAGGAGCCCGATGTCCCTCTCTTTTCTTGCTATGTCAGGCGGCGGCACGTCAGTCGTCGCCACAAGTCAACACATGGAGGTAAGGATGCGCAGGCTGAAGAAGGTCATGCTGGCGACCAGCGTCATCAGTGGTATCGGTCTGACGGCGGCCGGTGCCGCCCAGGCTGTGGCCTGTGATGATCAGGCGCCCCGCCCCGCCGTCGAGAACGCGCAGTCTCTGGACTGCGAGCAGGAGTTCACGGCTTCGCTGGTGACGGTCAACGCACCGGTCACCGTCCTCGGTGAGAGCGTCACGAACACGAACATCGGCAATTTCTGCACTCAGGTCGGCCACGGTCAGTGATCTGGTGACTGGCCCAGGGGGTGGGTCCTGCGGTGCGGGCTCGCCCCTTGGGCGTCAGGCCGGCACCGCGCCCGGCGCCCAAGGGTGACCACCTTTTCTGTCGTGAATGTGAGCGACCATCACCGTGATGGTCGCTGAGTTGTTTCTCGGGGATGACCGGGCGCGCTCACCCACGTTCGTCATCAATTCTTTCCCCATACAGGTCGTCTCGGTGTGTAATTCACATCAGCTGCGCTTCTTGGGCCATGTGGATGAAATCCCTCCGGCGCTCACCTGAAAGGGTGTCGGCTGCTTGAGCGGGAATTCTCCGGTGCTGCACTATCGGTCCCGTCCTCAGGCTGAAGAGGAGCTGCCCGCGTCATGCCTCGGAGGGAATGTGGTTGATGTGATCATCCTGCCGCGTTGTCCGGAAACGGGAAAAGCCTCGTTTCGCACTGAGGTCGAGGCGCGGGCCTGGCTGGTCAAGCAGCCACTGCTGGAGAGAATTCCCGACCGTATTTACCGATGTTCGGACTGTCGGTATTGGCACTTCACCGGGTCACATTACTGGACCAGTCGGCAGATCAAGTGGCGACGCAACTACGGCAGACGTGAGGCCGCTTCCCAGCGCAAGGGCAGGAAGAAGGGCAGGCGCTGAGCATTCTTCAGCAGCAGGATCTTGTAAGTCGCCGCCGTACCCGCCTCCCTTCAGGACCCAGTCAGCGGCGGCATGTCAGGCCCGACCTGAAGTCCGGGCCGACTTTCCCCATTCCTCGATCAGAAAGACGACCAGAATGCGACAGAACCTGAGCAGGGGAATGGTCGTGGCCAGCGCCGCGACGAGCATCCTGTCGCTGTACGCCATCCCGGCGTTCGCGAGTTCGCACACCGAGGCGGCCCCGGTGGGACCCCTCGGGGGCGCTTACGGCCATGCCCTCCCCGATGTACCGGTGGCCGACGCCGAGGCCAACTGCGCCGAGTCCCTTCAGCTGAGCGTCGCGCCGGACCTGTCCACGGACAAATCCTGCAACACCGGCACGAGTGCCCCCGCGGCGCACGGCGCAGACCACAGTGACAGCCGTCGGCAGGGCGTCGGCAGCAGCCGCAACGGTCACTCCGGCGCTGCCGGTTACGGCGACGGCGACACGGCTGATGACGTCCCGGTGGCCGCTGACGGCAGCAGCACGGCCGGCAGCGTCCCGGTGCCCAGCCGCAGCGGCGGGCCGGACGGCGGTCTCCTCGGTCACGGTCACGGTGGGGGGCTGGACGGCGGTCTCCTCGGTCAGGGTCACGGTGGGGGGCTGGACGGCGGTCTCCTCGGTCAGGGTCACGGTGGGGGGCTGGACGGCGGTCTCCTCGGTCAGGGTCACGGTCACGCCAACGCCGCGAGCGGCGTCAACGTGCACGGTGGCGACGAGGGTTACGGAGACACCCCCTCCACGCCCCCTGCCACCACGCCGCCCGCGTCACCGCCCGTCGGTACTCCGCCTACGAAGACCCCGCCTGCGACGGTGCCGCCGACCACCCCGCCGGCGTCGACGCCCGCGCAGCCCCCCTCCCTGCCCAACACGGGTGCCGGGGACCTGACGTTCATGGCCTCGGGCGCGGCCGCGCTGCTGATGACCGGTGGCGTCATCCTGTACCGGCGAGGCCGGACCGGAGCCCGTCGGTAGTGCGCCGCTCCGGGTGCCGGACCACGCCCGGCACCCGGAGCCTCCGTCAGGGGCGCGCCACCGAGGGGACGTCGATACGCTCCCCGGCCGCCGGTACCGGAATCGTTCCGGCGGGTGCGGGGGTGCCCAGTCGCCGGCGCACCCCTTGCACCAGCGTCGACGCCGTATAGGTCGCGCCGTGGACGAAGCGCATGGCCGGACCGAATGCGGAGGCTGTCAGCAGGCCCGCCAGGAACAGCCCGGGGTGCGAGGACTCGAAGGAGCGCCCGACCACCGGGAAGCCCTCCGGCGTCGTCGCCAGGCTCCCGCGGAGTTCGGCGTCGAGCAGACCCAGGCGATCCACGGCCGCCCGGAACCCCGTGGCGGCGATCACGTGTTCCGTCTCCAGGGACACAGACCCCCCGCACCGGCTTACCGTTTCGAGCCGCAGCCCGCCCGGAACCGCTCGGGCCGAGGCGACTTCGCGGTCGAGCAGTACCTCGACGGTGGTTTCGACCCGGTTCCGCAGCCACCAGGCGCCCGCAGGGCCGAGCGCGGTGGCCGCGATGCGCGCTCGGGTCGCTGTCGGGAGACGGTGGAACAGGTCCGGACACTCGGCGTAGAACCAGTTGCGCCAGCCGCAGCCCAGACCGCTGTGCGGGGCGCGCGCCGACTCCCGCCAGGGACGTCGCAACGGCGGCGGCACGTCGTTCCAGCGCAGCTGTTCGGCGCGGGCCAGTACCCGTACCCGCGTACCCTGTTCGGCGAGGAGCGCCGCGGTCTCCAGGGCTGCCTGGCCGCCGCCGACCACCGTGACGTCCTTGCCGCGGAAGCGGCCGAGGTCACTGTGGTGGCTGCTGTGCGAGACGAGCGCGGGATCCAGTCCGCGCAGCGCGGACGGCATCTCCACGAACGGCATGAGGCCGACCGCCAGCGCCGCGGTCCGGGCACGCAGCACCTCCCCGTCCTCGGTGACCGCCTCGAACCCGTCCTGACGAGCCGTCAGGCGGCTCACTGTCCGTTCGTCCACCGGGGGCACGGCGTTGGACGCGAACCACAGGCCGTACGCGGCGAACATCGCCACCGGGATCGGCTCGGCATGGCGTGCCGTCACCCCCTGCGTCGCGCAGTAGGCGTCCAGACGCCAGCGCCCTTCGGGGTCTGCGAGGTTGGAGGCCCATGGCTCCGACTTCAGGAACATCCCGCGTGGCATGTTGTCCCGCCAGGCTGCCATGGGACGCCCGAGAATGCGCAGGTTCAGTCCGGCGGCCGCGGCATGCGACGCGATCGACAGACCGTACGGGCCGGCGCCCACTACCAGAAGGTCGTACATCAACGGCTGCTCGCTTTCTCGTCATCGGTCAGGGAGGGATCGGCCGTCAGGCGCATCGCGGGCGGTGGTGCGGGAGCGGTCACAGCGGCGCGCAGCCGCTTCCGCAGCCGGCGGGACACATGGCGGCACCACAGGGCCCACATCGCCCGGACGGGTGCCGGGTCGTCCGGGTCGTACCAGGCCAGTTCGCGACCCTGCGGGGCCGGCCGCACCGCATCGAGCGGGGCGTAGTTCTCCACCACGAACTCCCGCCCCGCCCGCGGTGCCCCCTGCGGCAGTGGACGGCATGTCACGTCCAGGTGCAGAGCGCGTACGACGTCCAGCCCGGCGGTGTCGGAGAAGAGCCGGAACTGGGCTCCGGGGCGTGGGTTGAAGTCGAGCAGGTGGTAACGGCCCGTAGCGCCGCAGTGCCGGAAGTCGAGGTCGAACACGCCCCGGTAGCCGAGTTCACCGGTGAGTCGCTCGGCGAGCGCCCGCACCTGGGCGTTGGGCGTCCAGCAACCGACCGCCGTCAGCCCGGCAGCGCGTGGCCAGGCCCGTCGCTTGCGGCCGGAGCCGCTCGCCCGCATGGTGCCGTACTGATCGGTGTACCCGTGAAAGAACCAGTCGCGGTCGGGGCCCGGCAGAAGATACCTCTGCAGCAGCAGCGCGCTGCCGGCTTGGCCGGTGCGCAGGTACAGCTCCCTGGCCTCCCGGGCGGAGCCCACCAATACCGTGCTGCGCAGTCCGCTGCCGGGCGGCAGCAGCCAGGGCCGGCTCCACTTCGCCACCATCGGCAGGCCCAGCCGCCGGGCGGCTGCGGCGGCCTGTGCCGGGCTGTCCGGGATCAGTGTCTGCGGATGCGGGATGCCCACGGAGGCGCACACAGTGGCCAGGTCGGCCTTGTCGGCGACGTTTTCGGGCAGCACGCCCGGCATGGCGGGCAGCAGGTAGGAGGACGCGAGTTCGCCGCGCATGCGGCCGACGGCGATCGCGCAGGCGTCGTCCAGCGGAACCAGGACGGCGGGGCGCGCGATGTGCTCGGCCACCTTGCGCAGTGTGTCGGCGATGTCGCGGGGACCGGCCCCGGGCGGCGGCGGCGAATGCAGGTGACGGACGAAACGCGAGCGGGATACCGGACTTTCCGCGGAATCGGCCACCAGATGCACCTCGACTCCCGCTCTGCCGAGCGAGCGCACGGCCCCCAGCGTTCCGTGGTGAAAAGGGTTTCGGTCGATCCGCAACAACACGGCGGGAACCCGGAAGTCCAGCAGCGACACGGAGTTTTCTCCTCGGGGTCGGTCGTGGGGAGTTCTTCACCCGTGCGGTGGTCCCGGCCCGCCTGAAAGCCTAACCGCACTGGCGGAATTCATAGCGACATGACTGTGTGTCCGTAAGAGGAAGTTGCGGGCGAGAAAGAAGTCCGGCGGAGAAAGGTGCAGGCATGGCTCCACAGCAGCGACGGGTCCGCTGCGGGCGGTTGACCGTGGTCGCGGCGACGGTCGTCGGGTCGATCGCCCTGGCGGCCGGTCCCGGAATCGCGGCAGGGGCGGGGCGGATCGCCGACCCTCCCACCCCCGCGCCGACCGCTCCGGCCACGACCATCCCGGCCGCACCGGCGACGCCGGTCACGGATCTCCCACCAACCACACCGGTCGGCATGCCGTCCGTCCTGCCCGCACCGATTGCGTCGACGCCCGCGCCTGGGGCCACTGCGTCGGCCACCGGGGCCGGCATCCCGCCCTTCGGCGCCTTTCTCGGCTCCGACCCCCGTGGGGTGGCTCGCATGGCAGAGCTGAGCCAGTGGCTCGGCGGGACCGAGTTGAAGGTCGCCCACACCTACCTGCCCGGCAACAGCTGGCGGGACATCGAGGGCCCGCCCGGTTTCCTGGAGCCATGGGCGCAGTGGCGGCGCGAGAAGGCCGACCGCGTCCTGGTCCTCAACGTGCCCATGCAGGAACACAACGAGGATCACCTGACGGACGCCCAGGTGCGCCCGCTGCTGCGGCTGGCCGCGGTCGGCGCGTTCGACCGGCACTTCCTGGTCCTGGCCCAGCGGCTGATGAAGCTGCAGGCGCCGGACACGGTGATCGTGCTCGGCTGGGAGATGAACGGCACCACCTACACCCATCGCTGCGGTCCGGACCCTAAGGCCTGGAAGGCGTACTGGAACAGAATTGTCAGGATCATGCGTTCGGTACCCGGCCAGAAATTCCGGTTCGACTTCGCGCCGAGCCGTGGCCGGGACGCCGTTCCCTGGACCGAGTGTTATCCGGGGGACGACACGGTCGACATCATCGGAATGGATTCCTATGACCAGCCGACGGGTATGTCCTTCGACGAGCAGGTGAAGGAACCCTACGGTCTTGCGCAGCACGTGGCTTTCGCGAAAACCCGCGGTAAGCCCATTTCCTATCCGGAATGGGGGCTGTTCCGCAACGGTGACAACGTCGAGTACATGCGGCGCATGCTCGCCTGGATCGCCGAGCACAAACCGCTGTACAACACGCTGACCGACTACTGCCCGCACGGCGTGTGGCAGTGCACGGACAACCCCAGCTCGTCGGAGGTCTACCGGGCGGCCCTGTACGGCCTTGGTGACCAGCCGCCCCCGGTGCTCACGGACCCCACCCCCGTCACGCCCCCGACGGACGAGCCGGTGACCACGCCCCCCGTGAAGCATCAGGTCAAGTGCTCGCCGCTGAACCTGGGCGACTGGGTCGAATACTGGCTCGGCAGAAAGATCTGCGTCCGCCTCCCCTGGCAGTCGCGCACCGGCTAGCCCCGGCGGCGCTCCCTCCATCGGTCCAGCATCTCCTGGCCGCGCCGCCGGGTGGCCGCGTCGCACAGCGCGGCTGTCAACAGCGGGGCGGTGCGCCGCCTGGCCAGCAGCAGCCGCTGATTGGCGACCCGCTCGGGACGCCAGCGGTGCTTGTACGGCTCGTCGCCGCGCAGCAGACTCAGCGTGCCCTGCCCGCCGGTGCCGGCGGGGAGGGCGTTCTCGGCGCAGGCTTCCAGCAGCATCACCGCCACGTCCGCCTTGCGCTCACGCAGCCGCGGATGGGCGCCGTACAGATAGCAGCCGACCAGGGCGTGCGAGAGCAGCGTCAGGTCGACGGCCATCACCTCGCCGTCGATCCGGAACTCGGTGACCACGGCGTTCCCTGAGCGCACCATCGGACCCACTGCGCGCACCAAGTGCTCGCGGAACCGCGGACGCAGGTGCTCGGACGTCACCCTTCGCCCCTGCCATTGCAGCCGGTGCAGCTCCAGCAGCCTGCCCAGCGCCGCGTCCACCTCCTCCGGCCCGACCACCCGCCGCCGCACGCCCATCGCGTCCAGCTTGCGCAGCTTGGCCCGCACCCGCTGGGCCTTGTGCGACGGCAAGCGGGCCACCAGCCCGTCCATGGGCGCGGCGGGCAGCTCCAGGCACAGCGAGTCACGGACCGTGCGGCGCGGCCCGCGCCAGCGGTCGTAGACCCGCTCGATCGCAGCGCCCGGCCGCACCTCGCGGAAGTCGATCAATGTCCCGCGTGCCAGATCCGCCAGCAGGCAGGTGAGCGCGCCGGCCGCGCGCCCGTCGTCGGCGTCGTCCAGCAGCACGTCCGCGTAGTCGGAGATCGTCCCGCCGAGCGGGACCAGCGTGGGCAGCGGCCGGCGGGCCAGCATCAGCGGTGCCGCGGCCACCAGTTCGCCACCGGCGCGGACCAGCAGCAGCCGGAGCCGCCCGGGTCGGCCGTACGAGAGCCACCAGGAGTGGAGCCAGGCATGGCTCTGGAACGGGGTCGCGGCGGCGCACCGCCTGTACAGCTGCTCCCAGGCCGCGCCCAGAGCGGCGAAGGCCTCCTCATCGGTGACGAGTTCGGCGGTGCAGGCCGGGTGCGCCGTGTACGTCGCCGTCACAGGTGGCCGTGCGCGTCGGCGGCGGCGGCCGGGCCGGGCACCGAGGGCGCGTGCACGGGCCCGTCCTCGCTCCGGCGCTTGGGCCGCACCAGCAGGGCCAGGCCGCCGAGCAGCCCGCCCGCGCTCGCCCCGACCAGGCCGGTCACCTCCGCAGGGGGTGAGGTCGGCGTGGTCGGCTTCACCGCCTGGGAGAACTGCAGCAGTTGGACGTGCGTGTCGCCCTTGGTGCGGTCGGCCTGCCGGGTGAGCGCGCGGGCGACCGCGTTGGCCATGCCGACGGCCTGCCCCGGTCGGCCGGAGCTGGCCGAGATGGCGATCATCGGTGCATCCGGCGAGGTCGCGGTGCGCACGTGGTCGCGCAGAGTGCGCACCGACACCCCCGCCGACACCTGCGCGTCGCCGAGCACCGCGAGCTGGGTGGCGATCCGGCCGTAGGCCTGCGCGAAGCCCAGGGTGGAGCCGGTGTCGGACTTCTCGGTCGGTACGGCGATGACGTAACTGGTCGCCGTGTACGTCGGGGCCTTCAGCACGCCGTACGCGCCGCCGAGCAGCCCGCCCGTGAGGATGCCGGTCGCCATCAGCGACCAGGCCGGGAGCGGCCGGGCCCGGAAGAGGCGGGAGATGCGGTGCTGCCGGGGGTGGTTCTCGGTCATGACGGACTGACTCTCTGTCGGGTCGGGACTTGGGGGCCCAGCGCCGCGGTGTAGACGTCCATGAGCCGGGCGGCGCTGGAGGTGATGTCGTAGTGCCGGGCCGCCGCGCAGGCGGTGCGAGGGCCGGGGCCGGCCTTGCGGACCTCGGCGAGCGCGCGGGCGAAGGCACCGGCGTCGCACGGGACGCGCAGCGCGCCCGGGGCGGCCGCGGGCGGCAGGTCCTCCAGGGCGGGGCAGGAGGCGTACCGGACCGGCAGCCCCGCCGCGAGCGCCTCCACGACCGCCAGGCCGAACGCCTCCTCGGGGGACGGTGCGGCGAGCACGTCCATCGCCGCGGCCAGCGCGGGCAGGTCGGGGCCGGGCGAGCCGTCCGGGAGGTACGGCCGCTCGCCGGTGAACAGCACCCGGTCGGCGACCCCTGCCTCGCGCGCGGTGCGACGCAGGGCGCACTCCTCGGCGCCACCGCCGACCAGCAGCAGCCGGCAGTCGCCGGGGAGCCGGGCGAGGGCGTGGATCAGGACGTCGAAGCGCTTTGCGGGGGCGAGCCGGCCGATGCCGCCGATGACGAACGCGTCGTCGGGCAGTCCCAGGCCGGCACGGGTGCGCAGTCGGGCCACCGGGTCGAAGCGGAGCCGCGCCAGGTCGATGCCGTTGGGTACGACCGCGATACGCGGCGCGGCCACGCCCCAGCGGACGAGCCGGTCGGCGACCGTGGCGGAGACGGCCACCGTGGACCGGCCCAGTCGCTCGCCGAGCAGGTACAACCCACGCACACCCGCCGTCAGCGGCCGGCCTTCCATCTGCGTGTCTCCGAGGGAGTGCTCGGTCGCGACGACCGCGCGGACCCCGGCCATCCGGGCGGCGATCCGTCCGTACAGGCAGGCCCGGTACAGGTGGGTGTGGACGAGGTCGTAGCGGCCGCGCCGGATGATCCGGGCCAGCCGGGGCAGCATGGACAGGTCGCGGTTGCCGGCCATGCCGAGGTGCACCACCCGCACGCCGTCCGCCCGCAGCCCGTCGGCGACCGGGCCGGGGCCGGTCAGCGTCACCACCTCGCACTGCACTGGCAAGTGCCGCAGCATGAGCCGCAGTTGCTGCTCGGCGCCGCCGACGCCGAGGCCCGTAATGACGTGCAGTGCCTTCATCGCAGCCCCCCGACGGGACGGCGGCGCAGCCGGTGCAGCCGGTACTTCAGATGCAGCCGTACGGACACGTCGTTCTGCCCGATGTGCACGCGCGGCAGGGCGTGCGGCCCGTTGAGACTGCCCGGGTCGACGGCGCAGGCATAGCCGTACCCGGCCTCCCGGACGGCGTTCACCGCCCGCTGGTCGGCGCTGCCGTACGGATAGCAGAAGCCGGTCACCGGTCTGCCGGTCAGCTCCTCCAGCAGGGCGCGGCTGTCGGCGGTCTCGGCCTTGAGCGTGATGTCGTCGGCCCGGGTCAGGTCGATGTGGGTGAGACCGTGGGAGCCGATCTCCACGCCCGCCTCGGCGGCGCACCGGACGCCGTCGGCGGTCAGCAGCGGCTTGCGCGGGCCCAGCGGATCCCAGGCGTTGACGCCGCCGAGCCGGCCGGGCAGTACGAACAGGGTCGCCGTGCACTGCCAACGCGCCAGCACCGGCAGGGCGTTGTCCACGAAGTCGGCGTACCCGTCGTCGAAGGTGAGACCGACCAGGTAGCGCCCCGCCCCGCGTGCCCGCGCGGCGAGCAGCTCGGCCACCGACACGCCCTTGAGTCCCCGTCCGCGCAGCCAGCGCAGCTGCCGGTCGAGCCGGGCCGGGCTGACCGTGACGCGGTAGGGATCGTGGGAGCAGTCGCCGACCGAGTGGTACATGGCGATCCACGGGACCGGGCCGGATCCGGGGCCGGCCGGGGACCCCGTGCGGGTATGGGACTCAACGCAAGAGGACATGGGCGAGCCTTCGGGCGAGAGTGCGGATGGGACGGAGTGCGGGCGTGAAGCCCTGGACGCGCAGGGAGGAGACGAGCAGAAGGAAGACGACGGTCACGGTGGCGCCCCCGGCGCCCAGCTGGACGAGCGGTGTCGCGGGCAGGCCCGCCGTGAAGGCGCCGGCCGGCGCGGCGACCACCGCCGCCCCCAGCGGCCGGCTCAGCCTGCGCAGCACATGCCGGGTCCGGATGGGCACGCTGCGGTGCCCCGTCCCGGCCAGCAGCAGGACGGCGGTGACGGTGATACCGATGGCGTTGGCGGCGGCGATACCGGTCACGTGACGGGTTCCGACCGTCCAGGCGCCGAGGCAGGAGGTCACCAGGATGCCGACGGCCATCGCTCCGACCGGGTACCAGGTGGCGCGTCCTGCGGAGAAGTAGGAGCGGATCAGGACGCCCGTCAGCGTCTGGGCGAGCAGGCCGAGCGCGTAGACCCGCATCACGTCGGCGGTCGCCGAGGTGTCCTCGGCGGTGAACGCACCCCGCTGGAACAGCAGGGCGATCAACTGCGGGGCGCAGGCGACGACCGCCGCGGCGCCGAACAGCACCACATGGGCTGCCAGGGCCATGTCCCGCTCCACCCGGTCCCGGGCCCGCTCGGTGTGGCCGTCGGCCAGCGCCCGCGCCACCATCGGGAAGGTGACGGTGCACAGCATCATCGACAGCGTCATCGGGATCTGCGCCACCTTCTGCGCGTAGTTCAGGTGCGAGATCGCTCCAGCGGGCAGTCCCGAGGCGAGGAACCGCTCGATCAGCACCTGCGACTGCCGGCACAGCGCGAACAGCAGCACGGTGGCCATCAGCGGCACGTCCATCGCCTGCTCCCCGGCAACGGCCCTCGGGGCGGCGACCGGCGTGCGGCGGTCCCGCACGTGCCGGAGCAGTGAAGGCAGTTGGACGAGCACCATCAGGCAGCCGCCGGCCGCGACACCGAACGCGGCCGACCGCACGCCCCAGCGGCCGCCGAGGACGTACATCGCCGTGATGATGCCGACGTTGTACGCGATGTAGATCGCCGCCGGGGCCAGAAACCGGCGGTGGGCCCGCAGGGCCGCGCTGCAGTACCCGGTGAGGCCGAAGCTCAGCACGCAGGTTGCGGTGAGCCGGGTGCAGTCCACGGCGAGGGCCGGGTCGGGCAGACCCGGCGCGAGGACCGCGACGAACTCCGGGGCGGTCAGCGCGAGCAGTGTGCCGACCGCCGCGAACGCCAGCGTGAGCCTCGGCAGCGTCCCGGCGACCAGCGAGCGGACCGGGTCCCCGGGGGCGCCCTGGGCGCGGCGGGCCAACGCCCTGCTGAACGCCGGGACCAACGCGAAGGCCAGCCCGTCCTCGATGAGCAGCGTGGCCGCGAACTCGGGCACCGTCCAGGCGACCAGAAAGGCGTCGGTGTCCCGGCCGGCCCCGAACAACCGCGCCAGCGACTGGTCACGCACCAGCCCCAGCAGCGCCGCCGCGACGGCGAGGGAAGCGGTGACCAACGTGGTCCTGGCGAGGAACCGAGCAGTGGCGTGCCGCTGCTCGGTGACGCGGGACACCGCTGCAGCGCTCTCGCACGGGGCGGGGAGTGAGGCCGGGGTGAGCGTCGAGGGCCAGCAGGTGCCGGGGCTGACCGCGGTGATGTGTGCCGCCGCGGTGGAATCGGCTGACGTGGTGGGTGCCGGTGTGGTGCCGGGCTTCGCTGAAATGCGCTGTGCCGGTGAGGTGTCCACCCCGGCCGAAGCGGGAGGTACGGCCGAAGCGGGAGGCTCGGCCGAGGCGCGTGACCCGGCCGCAGTTGCCCGTACGGCCGACCGCACCTCTGGCAGGACGACCCCGTCGAGGCATGCCTCCCCGCCCGGCGCCGGACTCACTGCGTGGCCCTGCGCCGTGCCGGCTTCCGGGCCCGGTACCTCGCCGGCCCTGGGACTCGTCATCGCACCGGCCTCCGGCCCCGCATCCGGCTCACTACCGGTCCCCGGGCCGGCCTGCGGCCCGCTCTCGGTCCGGGCAGGCTCACGTCACCACGGACCGGCCGAGGGAGCCGGCCCGGAGCCGTCCGGTGCACCGGGCCGCACGGTGCCGGGCGGGCCGTGCACCGTAGCGGCAGGTCGGTCAGGAGCTGCCGGTCGGGGGGCGTCGTCACCGTCATCGCAGCGTGGCCTTCCCCGGCACCGTTCCCCGCGCGGTCGGTACGGTGGCGCTCTCGGCGGTGGCGGCCCCGGGGGCCCCCAGCAGTGACCACCAGGCGGCCAGACCGAGACACAGCGCCGTCAGCACGGTGGACCGGCCGCCGATGTCGGCGTAGAGGAAGTCCACGAGCTGCCAGATCAGCAGCCCGCAGCCGACCAGCGCGCAATCCAGGCCCGGCCCGCCGACGGCGCGGACCTGTCGCAGCCCGCGCAGGCCGCACACCAGCAGGGCCAGCCAGCCGCCGACGAGGCCGAGCAACCCGATCAGGCCCTGCTCACCGAGCGCCAG
The DNA here is from genome assembly GCF_043088925.1 of Streptomyces sp. NPDC014006. Taxonomy (NCBI): domain Bacteria; kingdom Bacillati; phylum Actinomycetota; class Actinomycetes; order Kitasatosporales; family Streptomycetaceae; genus Streptomyces; species Streptomyces sp. NPDC014006. The sequence goes on from NZ_JBICAJ010000001.1 coordinate 292,019, forward strand.
CAGGTACATGTTGTGCGGAGAGAGCAGCGGCTGGCGGCGGTAGGCGGCGCCCGCGCCCTCGGTGTCGCCGCCGGACGACAGCGCCAGTGAGGCGTGTCCGTCGCGGTACTCGGGGAAGCCCTTCAGCCCCACCCCGGTCAGCGGGCGTGCCTGCCACATGCCGGCGGCCGCCGCCCACATCGTGTACCGGTCGGTGACCGACTGGTCGGGTGCGTCGGTGACCTGGGCGATGCTGCCGATCCGCTCCTGCAGCATCGCCGTACCCAGCCCGAACCCGCCCACCAGGACCACGCCGGCGGCCACCGTGGCGGCACCGACCATGAGTGCCCGGCGCGCCCCGGCCAGCACCAGCTGGGCGGTGAGCGTGAGAGCGGTGGCGATCCAGGCGCCGCGGCTGAAAGACAGGGCGAGGGGCAGGAGAAGGGCGAGGGCACACCCCGCAGCCGCCGCGCGCACCCTGAACGAGGAGCGGCCGAGGACGAGGCCCACGGCGCACACCAGCCCCAGGGACACCACCGTTGCCATACCCATCACGTCCGTCGGCCCGAAGGTGCCGACCGCGCGGATGTCCTCGCCCTGGTAGGAGGCGCCGGTACGGGTGAGGTACTGGTGCACCCCCACCGCTCCCTGCCACAGCGCCAGGCCCACGAGCGACCAGGCCAGCAGCCGGAAGTCCCGCCGGTCTGCGATCAGCAGCAGGACCGCGGCGGGGACCAGGACGAAGATCTGCAGATAGCGGCCGAGGCCCGTGATGCCGGCGCCCGGCGAGACCGCGTTCATCGCGGCGAACGCGAGACCGGCCACCGGCAGGCCGAGCACCACCGCGGCGGCACGGGACAGCGGGCGGCGCCGTGTCCGCAGCAGGCGTACGGCGCAGTGGCCCACGACCAGCGCGGACAGCGCGTCGGCGGGGCCGGCGCCGCCCTCGCCGCCGGGGTGGACCGGCAGTGCGAGCAGTGCGACCACGGCCACCACGGGCAGCACCGGGGAGAACCGCGCGGGGAGGCGGAGCGGCGGGGCGAGGGACATCGGTCAGCTCCCCGTCGGGCGTACGAGCGCGACGGCGGTGCGCAACAGGATGCAGACGTCCTGCCACAGCGACCAGTTGTCGATGTAGACGTTGTCGAAGCGGGCCCGGTCCTCGATGGAGGTGTCCCCGCGCAGCCCGTTGATCTGGGCGAGCCCTGTGATGCCGGTCTGCATGCGGTGCCGTGCCGCGTAGCCGGGGTAGGCCTGGCTGAACTGGGTGACGAAGTAAGGCCGTTCGGGACGTGGGCCGACCAGGCTCATGTCACCCCGGAAGACGTTCCACAGCTGCAGCAGCTCGTCCAGCGAGGTCTTGCGCAGGAAGCGGCAGAAGCGGCCCATCTGCCGCTCGCCGGCGACACTCCAGCGGGTCGCCGACTCGTGCTCGTCGACCGGGCGGTGGGTACGGAACTTCAGCAGAGTGAAGGGGCGGCCGTCCTTGCCGATGCGCTCCTGCCGGAAAACCACACCGGGCCCGTCGGTGAGCCGGAGCACGACCGCGCACATCAACAGCACCGGGCTGACCAGCACCAGCATCGCCCCGGACACTGTCACGTCCAGCAGCCGCTTGCCGGCGTTCGTGCGCCTGCGCGGGCCCAGGTTCAGCCGCCTGACGGCGAACCCGGCGAGCTGGTCGGGCATCTCGTACGCGGGGCAGTCGGCGTCCACCTCCCACACCGTGCAGCCGGACTCCGCGAGCGCCCACAGCAGCGGTCCCTTCTCGGTGCGCACGGCCGGGCCGACGCTGAGCACGACCCGCACCCCGTTCTGGATGAGCGCCCGCTGCACCTCCTCGTCGATGGTGAGCACGGGCAGGCCCGTACTGCCGTCGGGGTCGTCGGCGACGACGCCCACCGGCCGCACCCCGCAGCCCGGGTGACGCAGCAGCGCCGCGGCCACCCGCTGCGCGGTCGCGGCGGGCCCGACCACCAGGGCCGCGCGCGGGCACCGCCGCAGCGCGAGCCGGCGCCGCCAGTGCACCACGCCCCGGCACGCGCAGGCCGCCGCCGCGTGCAACGTCCAGCCGAGGAGCAGGGCGGGGGCGGCGAGGGCGCGCTCGCGGTCGTGGGCGGCCAGCAGGGTGGCCAGACCCAGCCAGGTCACCGCGATCCACCCGCACACCGCGGGCAGTTCGTCGAGGACTCCCGGCACCGGCCGCGCGGAGTGCGGTCGCAGCAGCAGCGCGCCGGACAGCAGCAGCGCGCCGGACACCAGCAGGGCCGCCGGCAGCGGGCTGCGGGCGGCTGGGACGAGCGCGCCCGCGCCCGCCAGCGCGGCGAGCAGGTCCGCCGCGAGCAGCGGCAGCGGCGAGGCCGGCCGCGCGGGCGGGCGCCGCAGCGGGAACCGGAAGCCGCTGCCGGCGCGGGGTGGCAGGACCGAGACGGGCGAGAATCCGCTCTCCCATGGCGGCGTGCCGGGGGAGGGGATGGTGTTTTCCGCAGTCACGACTGGCTGGACTCCCAGGACTCGCAGGGCACGGGCGGTCGGGCGCCGAGGACTTCGCGGTAAAGGGCCGCGACCTGTTCGGCGGTGTGCCGCACGTCGTGCGTGGACAGGACGTGCCGGCGGCCCAGGTCGCCGAGCGCCGCGCGCAGCGGCGGGTCGGACAGCAGTCCGGCGATCGTGCCGGCCAGCACCGCGGGGTCCTCCGGCGGGACCAGGCAGTGCGCGGCCAGGGCGGCCGGCAGGCTCTCGCGGGCGCCGTCGACATCGGTGAGGACGACGGGCCGACCGCACGCCAGGGCCTCCAGCGGGGCGAGTGCCATGCCCTCCCAGCGTGAGGGCAGCACCACCAGGTCGGCGGCCCGGTAAAAGGGCACGGGATCGGCGACCGCACCGGTGAACCGCACTGAGGGATGGGCGCGTCGGCGCAAGGCATCCCGGTCGGGCCCGTCACCGACGAGCACGAGCTGCGCGTCCGGCACTGCGTCCAGTACGTCGTGCCAGGCTCGCAGCAGTACGTCCTGCCCCTTCTGCCGGCACAGCCGGCCGACGCAGACCACCACAGGAGCTGGCGCCTGTTCACCTCCGGCGCCTTCGTCTGCGTGACCTGTGCGGCTCTCGTGGCCGCGCGCGGGTGGCCCCGGTGGGGTGTTCCCGCCGTCGGCGATTCGCGCCGCGTGGGCGGCGACCGGGGACGAGCCGGTGGACGGAGCCGGTGTGAAACGGTCTACGTCGATGCCGTTCCGGATGACGGCGTAGTGGGCGCGTACCCCGGCGCGCAGGCCGGTCATGCGCTCCGCCTCGCTGACGCACACCACCCGTTCGGCCCAGCGCGCCCCCCACCGCTCCCAGCGCACCGCGAGTGCGGCGGTCAGTCCCCCGACCGCTTCGAACGACCAGGCGTGCGGCTGGAAAACGGTGGGAACGCGACCGCGGACGGCGAGGCGGCCGGCCAGGCCCGCCTTGGCGCTGTGGGCGTGCACCAGTTCCGGCCGTACCTCGCCGATCAGGCGTACGAGCCGCCGTACCTCGCCCGGCAGCCCAGGCCCCGGGCCCCGGCCGGCCTGCCAGTCCCGCACGTCGGCGCCCAGACGGCGCAGCTCCGCGGCCAGTTCGCCGCCGGGGCAGGCCGCCGTGACCTGCAGACCCGCCGCCAGCTGAGCCGCGACCAGGTCCCGTACGACCCGGGCGACACCGCCGTCGGCGGGCTGCACAAGGTGCAGGACCCGCGGCCGGAAGTCGGGTGCTGGCTGGTGCATGCGCGGGATACCTCGCTCACGGGGGGCGCTCGGGACTGCGGTCGGGAACGCGCCTCAACGCCGGGCGTCCACTGCGACGAAGAGCGCACCGGCCCATGCCGCGTCCCGGTGGGAAACGAGCCGGAAGCCCAGCTGGTCACCATCGCGGCGCAGGGCCGAGCGGAAATCGAACACATCCGAGTCGTAGCCGAGCGTGTTGGCGAAGGCCGGAACCCGCCGGGCCGGTGAGTTACCCGGTTCGCTGATCGTGGAGTTCAGTACGTCGCGCGCGGGGTCGGCCGCGTCGCGCAGTGCGACGGGCTTGCGTTTGCCCCCGGTCGAGACAGTGAGCGAGTCGCCCGTGATGCCCCGGTCGCCGTCGTAGGCCACCAGGCCGACGCGTCCGCCCGCCCCGGCCGCCACGCGCGCGCCGCGCAGCCGGATGACCATGGGGGAGCGGAGCGAATCGAAGCCGTCCCAGAGGGACAGGTCCCGCAGCGGCTCCGCCGGGTTCTCGTACGCCACCACCAACGTCCAGCCACCCCACGCCCCGGCCGCCGACCGCCCCATGGCGGTGTTGACCTGGGCCACGGTGTACAGGCCGGAACCGCTGTTGCGGACCAGCTTGGTGACGTCGGCCGAGGCCTGGTAGGCGTCGGCGCCCTGCGCCACCCGGTGCCCCACGACCGTGTCGGCGAGGAGTTCCTTGTACTTGCCGCCGGGCTCGGCGATCAGCACGCGCCCGTTGTCCTTCGGCGGTTTCTGCTCGCCGACGCGCAGGTTGCCGCCCCAGTACAGCCGCGCGTAGGTCACCCGGCCACCGGCGGGGATGCGGACCTCGGCGCGGGAGGAGTTGTAGGTGTTGGGGTCCTTGTCGACGTCGACGTAGAACATGTCGAAGTCGCCGTTCACCGCGGTCCGTCCCTCGCGGACCGCCCGGCAGGCGGCCGATTTGGGGACGCGGCAACTGATGGTGGCGTTGGCCGCGCGGACGAACCCGCCGTGCTGAACCGCGTGGTGGCGCCGTTCGAAGGACAGGCGCGGGGCATCGGGGGAGGGCGGCGCGACCGGCCTGGCGGCTGCCGTGGCCGGGAGGGCGGCGAGGGCGACGGCGCTCGCCGTCGTACGCAGCAGGGGACCCAGGAACTTGCGCATGACTGGCGGAGCCTTTCGCATATGCGGGCGAGATCCGCAACTCTAGTAGCATGTCGGACTATTCCGGCGAAACGTAACAAGTGTGTCGAAATCGTGGAAATGGTCCCGTCGTGCCCGCTTCTTCGGGCGCCTGCCGTGTACACCGTGGACGTCCCGGGCCACCCCACCGGTCCGCGGAGCGGGCGGCTTTGCGCATCCGGACGGGTCACCCCGGGCCGCCGAGCGGTCGCGGGGTGCCACCCCCGCAGCGAGAAGCCGCTCGCCCAGGCAGGAGGGCCGGGTTGGCGGCGCCGAGACCCTCAGCCCTGTCGTCTGCTCGAGCAGGCACCGAAGAAGGGCACGCTGCCCGCCGACCGGGCCACGCGGCTCGGCGGCGCGGCGAGGAAGGCCGTCGCCGAGGCCGCGGGGCACCCAGCCGCACTGTCGACGCCGACGGCAGCACCCGCGCCCAACACGGCGGCCACACCCACGCGGCCCGCGGTCCCCGCGCTGTCCGGTGGCCCCGCCGCACCGGCAGCACCCGCCACGCCCGGCGCGCTCGCCGACCCGTCGTGGCGTCCAGCTCTCCCCTCTCCGCGCCCCCGGCCCTCACGGCGGCCGGTGACGACGGCAAGCAGCCCGCGGTCGGTGACTCGTCGGCGACCTGCTCTCCACGGTGATTCAGGGGACGACAACCTGGTCAGCGCCGTCACCACCGACTTCGGCCAGGTGCTCCCCCCGGCCACCGATCCGGTGAACGACCTCGGCGGCCTGATTCGGCACGATCCTCGGTGGCCTCCGGCCCAGGTCCTCCCCGTCCACCCTGCCCCTGCCGTCGCTGCCGACCGGGTGACGCCTCGGGGATCTCATATGTCTTGTGCGGACGAGGGTTTCCGTCCCGTCCGACCCTCGTTAGGCACGGCGCCGGACATCACCTGGGTGACGTGAGTCACCGAAGAAAGGAACAAGATGAAGTCCCTCAAGGCTGCCGCCGTCGTCGCCGGTTCCCTGGCCCTCGCCGGTGCCGCCGCGCCCGCGTTCGCCGTCAGCGGCGCCGACCTGGCGCCCTCGAACCTCAACGGCACGCTCAACAAGCTCGCCGGCGGTCCCGTCACCACTCAGAACGTGCTGCCGGTCAAGGGTCACTCGGTCGTCCTCGACACCGAGAAGAAGGACTCCGTGCTCGGCACCCTCAAGGGCGCCGCGACCTCCGTCTCCGAGCGCGGTGGCCTGCTCGGCGGTCTCCCCGTCCGCCACTGACGGCTCCTTTCCCCGGGCCGGTACCGCACCTGCGGGACCGGCCCGCGGTGCGCCCGCGCACGGTGCCCCTCGAGCGTGTGGCGGGGCCGCGGCGGGCCGCAGCGGCGGGGCCGGGGCCGGGCGTTGCGGCGGGGTGGGGGGTGGGCCGGGCGTGAGCGCACGCCGGCGCCCGCGTACCGCGCGTCAGCGGCCAAGGCCCTTGCGGGGAGTGACCCGGCGCGCCGTTCCTCGGTTAACGGTACGGACATGACGGGACCCGGACGAGGAGTGCGCGATGGTTGTCGGTGCTGACGGGATGACGGTGAGCGCGGAGCGGCGGATCACAGTGGGTGCGGGCGGACTGTCGCGCAGAGAGGTGGCGCGGTGGCTGCTGGCCTGTACCGCCGCCGTGGCACCGGTACCGCTCGTCGCCGCCTCGCGTTCGGCGCTGCCGGCCCAGCACCCCGACCGCGACTCCTTCGAGGAGACCTACCGAGGCCGCCGCATCCAGGGCGCCCCGGTACCGGTCGCGGGCGGTGAAACGGCCGAGGGTGACTGGCGGATCACCGTCGACGGCCGCCCGTTGCACCTGATGCGGCGGGCCGATGGCACATGGCTGAGCATGGTCGACCACTACACGTCGTACCGGACGCCACTGGAGGCCACCCGCGCGGCCGTGGACGAGCTGGGGCCCCGCCTGAAGCTGAGCGACCCGGTCCCCGTCTCGCCCGGCGGGGAACCGGCCGGGGGACATGCACACATGGGAGGACACCATGCCGTACGTGCGTAAGAACGTCAGCACGCTCACCGCGAGCGAGCGGCGGCGATTCGTGAACGCGCTGCTGGAGCTCAAACGCCGCGGTGAGTACGACGAGTTCGTGCGCATGCACATCGAGTTCTATGCGCCTGATGGCGGGAACGGCCTGCGTACCGCCCACATGGCGCCGTCCTTCCTGCCCTGGCACCGCCGGTTCCTGCTGGAGCTGGAGCGGGCGCTGCGCCGCGTGGACTCGTCGGTGACCGTGCCGTACTGGGACTGGACCCGGAACCGTTCGAAGACCGCCGTGCCATGGACGGCGGACCTGCTCGGCGGCACCGGACGCAAGCCCGACCACCAGGTGATGACCGGGCCCTTCGCCTACTCGGCGGGCCACTGGACCATCAAGGAGAACACCACCAACGCCAACTTCCTCACCAGGGACCTGGGCCGTTCCGCCGCCCCCATCGAGCTGCCCACCAGTGGCGACGTCAAGGGTGCGCTGGACGACCCCGTCTACGACGTGTGGCCCTGGGACTCGACCGTCACCAAGGGCTTCCGCAACAAGCTGGAAGGCTGGGGAGCCGGCAGAGGCAGTGCCTCCTGGCGCAACCACAACCGGGTGCATCGCTGGGTGGGCGGCGCCATGGTCGGCAGCGCGTCCGTCAACGACCCGGTGTTCTGGCTGCATCACGCCTTCGTGGACCTGCTGTGGGACCGCTGGCAGCGCGCCCACCGCGCTCACCGCTACCTGCCCGCCGACCCGCCCGGTGCCGCCGACAAGCAGCACCGGCGGGTCGTGGCCCGCCACGAGCAGCTCCCCCCGTGGAAGGAGACCCCGGACCAGCTGGAGGACCTGAGCCGGATCTACCGGTACGGATGAGGCGGACCCGAGGCGTCCGGTGGCATGCGCAGCCGTCCGGCGGCGGCGCTCCCCTCGCCGCCGGCCATGGACACCGGCACAGGCACCGGCGGAGGGACCGGCCATTGCTCGGACTCCTCGCCGACGAGCGACGACCGCGTGCCTTCGCCGAGGTCGCCCTGGGCGTGGACAGCCCCGGCGGGTCGTCCAGGCAGTCCGCGTGCGCCGGCCGCGGTGGCCCTGGTCGCGGACAGCCCCTGGCGGGTCGCCGAGGCAGCAGGGCTTCCGGGTAAGGTCACCGCGCGGCCCTGGTCAGGCTGCGCGAGCGGGGCAACTGTGACCGGCGGGGTCGCAGTGACCGCTCGCCGTCTCCTACGGCTTCCTGCCCCAACTGGCCGAGCGGTGCGGCCCGCACGGCCGACCAGGTGCGGCGATGGTGAGCACCTTCTTCCGGGAGGGCCCTCTGGTGCGGTTGCCCGCCCAGTGGACCTTCAAGAAGCCGGCGCTGCGGATCCGACAGGGACAAGGCGCTTCCCGTCGTGGCTCCGTGCGTGGGGGCCGATGCCGTCCAGGGCGTCCAGGAGCCTGATCGCGTAGACCTCGGCCATGCGTTCGCTGATTTCGTCGTGGGTGAGCCACTCGACGGCTGTCGACTCGATCGACGTGCGCTCGGCGCCGCCGGACGGCCTGCAGCGAGCCCTCCCGTGACGGAGGCCGGAGAGTACCGCGTCTGCTGACCTCCACCTCTTCCCGTGCTTGGCGTCTCGTCGACCGTTCTTCGGCACACATTCGGCGGGCGGCGGATCCAGGGGTTGGCGGGCGTCCGAGTCCGTGAGATCGGGGCGGCAGACTCGGTCAGGTGGCTGAGTCGGTGAGATGGGCAGGGCCGAACGGCACGAGCCGGGTGCCCCGCTCCCGGACGAACTGCTGCACAGCCGACCGGTTGTAGGTGAGCGTGACCTCGGTCTCGGACGGACCGAGCGGCACCGGGTTGCAACGGCGGACCCAGCTGACGAACTTCATTGGGCAAGCGGGCCGTCACACCCGTGGCGGTGCGCAGCCGCGAGGCAGTGAGGCTCAACACAACCTCCAGACGTATCAGTTCGTTCTGCCAGTGGTCTTCTGCCTGCGTGTTCGCCGAGGGAAGGGGAAGCACTCAGCGGCTCACAGGAGTCTCGCGGTCGATGCGTGACAGCTTCTCGGGATTGCGCACGGCGTAGAGCCCAGTGATGAGGCCGTCGTCGATGCGCACCGCCAGGACGGTGTCGACCTTGCCGTCCCGCCGGAGGGTGAGCGCTGGGTGGCCATTGACCTGGGCCGGCTGCAGCGACACTTCCGCACCGATCCTGCCCAGTACGTGGGCCACCTTGTCGGCACCCATGACGGGCACCGGCGCGGCCTGTACTCTTCCGCCTCCGTCAGCCAGCAAGACGACATCCGGTGCGATCATGTCGAGCAGTCGCTGCAGGTCGCCGGTTTCGATTGCCCGTTGGAACGCCTCGAGTGCGCTGCGGGTCTCGGCCGGAGAGACGACTTCGCGTGGCCGGCGCGCAGCGACGTGTGCTCGTGCCCGGTGCGCGATCTGACGAACCGCGGTGGGACTCTTATCGACGGCTTGCGCGATCTCGGCGTATTCCAGGTCGAACACTTCGCGCAGCACGAACACCGCCCGCTCGGTCGGGGTGAGCGTCTCCAGCACCAGCAGCATCGCCATCGAGATGCTGTCGGCCAGCTGTACATCCTCGGCCACGTCGGGCGCGGTCAGCAGTGGTTCGGGCAACCAGGGGCCGACGTACGACTCCTTGCGCCGTCGGAGCGTACGTAGTCGGCTCAGCGCCTGCCGGGTGGTCATCCGGACCAAATAGGCACGCTGATCCCGCACGGTGAGGAGGTCCACGCCCGCCCAGCGCAGCCACGTCTCCTGCAGGACGTCCTCGGCGTCGGCGGCAGAGCCGAGCATCTCGTAGGCGACGGTGAACAGCAGGTTGCGATGCGCGACGAACACCTCGGTGGCGGAGTCCATGCGGCCGTCACGGGCGGGCGGCTCGGATGTGTTCCCTGTCCACTCGCTGCGCTCGCTCATAGCCGGCTCCCGCTGTTCGGTCTCGACCGTGTCACGCACAAGACGCCGGCCTCAGCCGCGATGTGACATGCAAGATCGGTGTTCTACGTCACATCACCGTGCTGTCACAAGGATCGGGCGGCCGGCATCTGGTGTTCGTCAGGACGCCGCGGACGATCCGCGCCGCACGTAACTCCACAGTGAGGACGACCTCATGGCCGCTCGTTTCGACCTGTTCGACAGCCCGACCGCCGCGAAGATCGCCAAGCGGTTCTACAACGCCTCGTTGCCTCTGGAAGAGTCGACGCTGCCGAAGACCCTGAGGGAACTGGTGGAGTTGCGGGTGGGCCAGATCAATGGCTGTGGTTTCTGCGTCGATATCCACACCAAGGAGGCAGCGGCCGCCGGTGAAACCGCGCTCAGGCTCGCTCTGGTCGCCGCCTGGCGCCACTCGACCGTGTTCACCGAGGCCGAGCGAGCCGCACTGGCGCTCGCCGAAGAGGGCACCCGGCTCGGCGAGCAGGGCGTGTCCGACGACACCTGGGCCGAAGTGCGCAAGCACTACGACGACGACCAAGTAGGGGCGCTGGTCTGCCTGGTCGCCCTGATCAACGCGGCCACCCGGATGAACGTGATCGTGCAGAACCCGGGGGGCTCGTACGAGCCCGGCATGTTCGCCCACATGTCGAGCTGATCGCAGGGGATGAACGGCCCGGCCGGGCTGGGTTCGGCCCGGGCGGGCCCCGCATGTCCGCTGGAAGCCCGTGCCCCTTCCCGAACCCGGCGCCCCGGGGCGCGGGGAGATCCATGAGCATTGCGGCCTGAAAGGTTGTGCGCAGGGCGAGGCCGCCCGGTGCGAGGCGTGCCGCCTGCCTGCTGTGCGGCCCGTGTGCGACAACTGCAACGCGCGAGTGACGAAGTGGCTCAACGACGGCATCCCACTCGCCGAGGTGGCTGAGTGGGCCGGGAACAGCGTCGCCGTGCTCCTCGCCACGTACGCCCGATGCGGCGACGGGCAGCTGGACGCCGGGCCTCAAGCGGCGGCTCGAAGCCGCGGGCGACCTGAGGAGCTGCTCGGCGCCCGCTGATCCCCAGCCGAAAACTTCGACACGTATCCGACACAGCCACCCGCGAAAACCCGGTGACAGCTGGACAGCCCCGGATCCCGCCCTTGATCATCGAGAGGTCGCCCGGGGCTTCGCCGTGCCGCCCCACACCCACCCTGACCAGCAAAAAGCCCTCCCGTGAGGGAGGGCGGAGACATGCGCCCCCGGCAGGACTCGAACCTGCGGCCAAGCGCTTAGAAGGCGCCTGCTCTATCCACTGAGCTACGGGGGCCTGGTGTGGCCTCGGTCGTGGGGGCGGGCGGGCCGCACCCTGACGTTGCCGGGGACAAGGATAGGGCTCCCGGTTCCTTGACCCCGTCGCTTCGCCTCCGTGGCTCGGTGTGGAGGTTCGGTGAAGCGGTCCCGATAATCGCAGGCAGGTGCGAATCGTGCAGCGCTTTTGGCGTCTGGCGGGCCGGGTGTTGTGCACTCGTTATGCCTGCGCTGTGCTCATGTCCCGGTCATCCCTTCCGTCCCTTGTGTTCTATCGGCGCGCAGACATGCCTATATGCTTCAGAATTCCCTCAAAATTGGGCATTCTTCGCATGTGGTGACCTTGGACGTACGGCCTCAGCTGCTCGACGCACTCTCCGCCCTGCGCGACCGTGTCGCCGCCGCACGCTTTCCGCTGCCTCTGGCGGGAGCCCCACGCGCGCGTGCCAACCGGGACGAACTGCTCGCGCAGCTCGACGACTACCTGGTGCCCCGCCTGCGGCAGCCCGACGCCCCGCTGCTGGTCGTCGTGGGCGGATCCACCGGCGCGGGCAAGTCGACGCTCGTCAACTCACTGGTGGGCAGACGCGTCAGTGAGGCGGGCGTACTGCGGCCGACGACCCGGACACCGGTGCTGGTCTGTCACCCGGAGGACCATCACTGGTTCAGCGGGCCACGGATCCTGCCGGCCCTCACCCGGGTGTGGGTGCCCCCTCACGATCCCGGCGACGACGAACTTCTCCTGACCGGGGACAGCCCCACGCGCGCGCTGCGCATCGAGACCGCCGACACCCTGCCGCCCGGCCTCGCCCTCCTCGACGCCCCCGACGTCGACTCCCTCGTGGCCGACAACCGTGTCCTGGCCGCCGAGCTGATGTGCGCCGCCGACATCTGGATCATGGTGACCACCGCAGCCCGCTACGCCGACGCCGTGCCCTGGCATCTGCTGCGCACCGCCAAGGAGTACGACGCCACCTTGGTGACCGTTCTGGACCGGGTGCCCCACCAGGTCGTCTCCGAGGTCTCCCGGCAGTACGGCGCCCTCCTCACCAAGGCCGGCCTCGGCGACGTACCCCGCTTCACCGTGCCCGAACTCCCCGAGTCCGCCTGGGGCGCGGGGCTGCTCCCGGCCAGCGCCGTCGCGTCGCTGCGCACCTGGCTGGTGCACCAGACGCAGGACCCCGGCGCCCGCCGGCACGTCATGGCCCGCACCGTCCACGGCGTCCTCGACTCCCTCAAGTCCCGGATGCCCGAGCTGGCCAGCGCCGCCGCCCAGCAGTACGCCGCCGCCCTGCGGCTGACCGCCGCCGTCGACGGGGCCTACGACAGCGAACACGCGCGCGTACGGAGCCGGCTGCAGGCCGGTGCCGTCCTCGCCGGTGACGCCCTCAAGCGCTGGCGGGCCTTCCCGCTCGACTGCACCGCCGGGGAACTGTTCGACGCGCTCATGGAGAGCCTCACCACGCTGTTGCTGTGCGCCGTGACCGCCGCCGACGAGCGCATCGACGAGGCCTGGCGCCGGGAACCGGGCGCGGAGGCCCCCGGCCTCGCCGACCGCGACTCCGGTCTGGAGAGCGCCGAGCACCGCATCGGACTCGCGGTACGGCGCTGGCGGCGCGAACTGGAGGAGTACGCCGAGGAGGAGGTGCGCGAGCTGGAACGTGGCTCCGCGCCCGATCCGGAGGCGCTCGCCGTGCTCGTCGCCACCGCGCTGCTCGGTGGCCGCCGGGCGCGCTCTGCCGGTGAAAGCCTGGCCGAGCGGATCGGTGCCCACGGCGCGCTGCGGCTGCGTGACCGGGGCGGGCGGCTGCTCACCGAGCACGTGGACCGGGTGATGCAAGCCGAACGCGAACGCAGGCTGGCGCCTCTGGACGTTCTCGACGTCCACGCCGAGCCACAGGCCGAACTCATCGCAGCGCTGTCCCTGCTGCAGAAGGAGAGGTGACCGGTGACCGCCGTCACTGACCAGGACCACACCGAGCACACCGATCACCTCGGTCGTCCGCACCACATGGATCACATCGATGACAGCGACCATGTCGTTCACGTTGATCGGGTTGATCACGTCGATGATCTGGACCAGCTGAATCAACCGGAGCGACCGGATCACTCAGTGGAGAGCGCCGTGGACGACGACGAACGCCGTGGGGAGGACGGGGCAGCCGTCACGGATGCCATGCCGGACCCCGCGCGGGGCGAGCAGGTGGGGGAAGGGGCGGAGGCCGCCTCTCCGCAGGCCGCCTCTCCGGAGGAAGCCGGCCCGGAGGCCGCTGGTGCCGAGGTGGCGCAGGGTGACGCGGGGGACACCCCCTCACCCGCCACCGACGATGAGGCCGTTCAAGCCTCCGCCGGTGCCGGCGGCTACGCGCGCGTGCCCGGGGGACGTACCGAGCCCGAGCGCGCACCCGGCGGCCGTACGACAGCCGACCGCACGCCCGGTGACCGCTCGAAGCCCGACCGCGTCCCCGGCGACCGCGCACAGCCTGAGCGCCCCGCCGAAGACCGTACGAGGGCCGAACCCGCCCCCGACGACCGCGGCCAGGCCGACGCCGCCGCCGGCGAAGACGCCGCCGGGTTCTGGGACGACGGGCTCATCGCCCGGCGGGTCACCGAGGCCACCGCCGCCGAGTCGGCGGCGCCCTTGGAGCCACGGGCCCCCGGGCCGCTGAGCGTCGCGCCTCTGGCGTACGACGGGCCGTTGCGTTCCCGGCTGGACGCGCTGCGCGAACTCATCGGGCTCTCCCGCGCCCGCCTGGACAACCGCACCCTCGCCGAGGCCGGCCGCGTCCTGGACGAGGCGTCCGCCCGGCGCCGGCTGTCCGGGCAGCACACCGTCGTAGCGCTCGCGGGCGCGACGGGAAGCGGCAAATCGCAGTTGTTCAACGCGCTCGCCGGAGTGCCCATCTCGGAGACCGGGGTACGGCGGCCCACCACCGCCGCGCCCATCGCGTGCAGCTGGAGCGACGGCGCCGTCGGTCTGATCGAACGGCTGGGCATCCCGCCCCGGCTGCGCCGCCGCCCGCTGCAGAACGCCGACTCCGAGCAGCAGCTGCGCGGGCTCATCCTGGTCGATCTGCCCGACCACGACTCGGCGGCGGTGCAGCACCGCGAGCAGGTGGACCGCATCCTGAAGCTGGTCGACGCCGTCATCTGGGTCGTCGACCCGGAGAAGTACGCCGACGCGATGCTGCACGAGCGCTACCTGCGGCCCATGGCGGGGCACGCGGAGGTGATGTTCGTCGTCCTCAACCAGATCGACCGGTTGCCCGGCGAGGCCACCGACCTGGTCCTGGACGATCTGCGGCGGTTGCTCGACGAGGACGGCATCGCTCTCGGCGAGTTCGGCGAACCCGGCGCGAACGTACTGGCGTTGTCCGCGCTCACAGGTGAGGGCGTCGGCGATCTGCGGGAGGCGCTCGGGCAGTTCGTGGCCGAGCGTGGGGCCCCGACCCGCCGTATCGCCGCCGATGTCGACGCGGCCGCGGCCGGGCTGCGGCCGGTGTACGCCACGCGACGGCGGCCCGGGCTGACCGAGGAGGCGCGCGAGGAGTTCTCCGCGCGGCTCGCGGATGCGGTGGGTGCCACAGCGGCCGGTGAGGCGGCCGAGCGGGCCTGGCTGCGCAACGCCAACCGGGCCTGCGGGACGCCGTGGCTGCGGCTGTGGCGCTGGTATCAGGACCGCCGCGAACCCCCGACGGGCCGGCTGCCGCTGCGCTCCCAGCCCGACGAGGAGGCCACGGCGCGGCAGCGCGTCGAGCACGCGGTGCGCACCGTGGCCGACCGGGCCTCGGCCGGGCTGCCCGCGCCTTGGGCGCAGGCGGTGCGGGAGGCGGCGGTGCGCGGCGCGCAGGGGCTGCCGGAGGCGCTGGACGAGCTGGCGCCGCGGGCCGGGCTGCCTCCGGGGCGGCCGCCGCGTCCCGGCTGGTGGCCGGTGGCGGTGCTGGCGCAGGCGTCCATGACGCTGCTTCAGGTCCTGGGCGGTGTGTGGTTGGTGGGGCAGATCGTCGGGGTGATGGCGCCGAACCTGGGCGTGCCGGTGCTGCTGATGGTGTGCGGGATCGTCGGCGGCCCCTTCATCGAGTGGGGATGCCGTATGGCGGCGCGCGGTCCGGCCCGGCGCTACGGGCAGGAGGCGGAACGGCGGCTCAGAGAGGCGGCCGGAGCGTGCGGCCGGGCCCGGGTGCTCGATCCGCTCGCGGCGGAGTTGCTGCGGTACCGGGAGGTGCGGGAGCAGTACGCCCGGGTCTCGGGGGTGGGTGTGTGAGCGGGGCGGTGAGGCCGTGATGCGGGTTGCCGTGGTGGGGACTGGTTCGGTGAGCGGGGCAGCCGGTTCGGTGGGCCGTTGGGGGGCTGGTTCGGTGAGCCGGTGAAGGGCGTGGGTGCGGTGCTGCCGGAAGGCGGTTCACCCGTGCGGGTGGCGGAGTTTTCCACAGCGCGGGGTTGATCCACAGCGCTCAGCGGGCCCGGCCCGACGGAGGCAGTCTGGCTGTGCGGCGATCGCTACGAACACGGTTGCCGTGCACGGCGGCAGAGGGGATGACCCGGCCGCCGTGGCCAGACGCCGCCGTCGGGACGGGCCCGTCGGCGTATCCGGGAGGGGTTACCGAGATGAACGAGACGATGATCTGCGCGGTCGGGAACGTGGCGACGCAGCCGGTGTTCCGGGAAGTGGCGTCCGGAGCGTCGGCGCGCTTCCGGCTGGCGGTGACCGCGCGCTATCTGGACCGGGAGAAGAACACCTGGATCGACGGGCACACCAACTTCTTCACTGTGTGGGCCAACCGGCAGCTCGCCGTGAACGTGGCGGCGTCGCTGAACGTGGGCGATCCGGTCATCGTGCAGGGCCGGCTGAAGGTCCGTACGGAGGTGAGGGAAGGCCAGCCCAGCTGGACATCCGCCGACGTCGACGCGGTGGCGATCGGCCACGATCTGGCGCGGGGCACCACGGCGTTCAAGCGGGCGAGCCGACCGGAAGGGGCCGCAGCCCCGCCGGACCCCGCCGAGCCCGAGTGGGAGACGCCGAGCCAGGAACAGCCTCAACGGCAGGCCGTAGCAGCTTCGGTGACGTGACGTCAGGTTCCTGATGTCGGGAAGCGCCCGAGGCGGTACGACTGCGGCTTATCGGCACATGCATGCCGAAGCATCCGGTGGATTTGTCGATAAGCCCAGCTCGAGGGCGGTGTCCGCGATAACGATTACGAGTCGGATCATCGGTCCGGCAAGATGACGGCGAAAGCCGGTGCGGCAGCCTCCCTAGGATGCGGGAGAGCTCTCGGGGCTCCCGATTCTGCTGGTGGGACCGCATACCCCCCACATCAACGGGTCCTGCGCGAAGGGGAATTGCTGTGTTTTGTTCGTTCGCCGCGCTCACGGCGCGGTCCGTGCGCGGGCGAGGGACGAGCCGGCGCGCCGCCGCCGCACTGGTGTCCGGGCTTTTTACGGCGGGTGCGCTGACCGGGGCCGCACCGGCCTCGGCCGCCGAGACCCCGCAGAGCCAGGCCGGGGCGAGCGCGACCATGGGCGGCCTGAAGACTTTCGGCGGAGCGGTCGTCCACGACGGCGGCACCGACCAGCAGGTGTCGGCGGGCCTGTTCGAGATGTCCGTCGACGGCGGCGGCACCCTGCAGACGTACTGCGTCGACCTGTACAACCCCACCCAGAGGGACGCCAAGTACCACGAGACCCCGTGGAGCGGCACCTCCCTCGGCGCGAACAAGAACGCGGGCCGCATCCGCTGGATCCTGCAGCACTCCTACCCGCAGGTGAACGACCTGGCGGCGCTGGCCGAGAAGGCCGGCATCCACGGCGGCCTGACCGAGCAGGACGCGGCGGCCGGCACCCAGGTGGCCATCTGGCGCTACTCCGACGGCGCGCGGGTCGACGCGGTGGACCCGCAGGCCGAGCAGCTCGCCGACCACCTCTTCAAGAGCGCCCGCGACCTGCCCGAACCGGCGGCTTCGCTGATCCTGGACCCGCCGGCGGTCTCCGGCCACCCGGGTGAGCTGCTCGGCCCGGTGACCGTGCACACCGACGCCACCGGTGCGGTCGTGTCACCGCCGGCCGACGCGGCGCTGAGCGGGGTGCGGATCGTCGGCAAGGACGGCAAGCCGGTGACCGCCGCGCCCGACGGCGCGAAGCTCTTCTTCGCGGTACCGGAGGACGCCGAGGCCGGCACCGCCCAGCTGACCGTGCAGGCCTCCACCACCGTGCCGGTGGGCCGGGCCTTCACCTCCGACAGTCGCAGCCAGACGCAGATCCTCGCCGGGTCCAGCGAGTCCACCGTCTCGGCGAGCGCGAGCGCCACCTGGGCCGCGCAGGGGCCGATACCGGCGCTGTCGGCGAAGGAGGACTGCGTCAAGGGCGGGGTGGACATCACCGCCGTCAACCGTGGCGACCAGCCGTTCACCTTCCAGCTGATGGGCACCACGTACACCGTCCCGGCCGGGGCTCCGCGCACGGTGACGATGCCGCTGCAGGAGGACCAGCCCTACGACATCACCATCACCGGTCCCGCAGGCCTCAGACAGCGCTTCACCGGCGTACTGGACTGCAGGACCCGCGGCAACGCTCCGGCCCTGACGACGCAGACCGTCGCGGAACCGAGCCCGGCCACGGTCGGCGGTTCCGCCGGTGCCACGGTGCCCACCAACCTCGCCGACACCGGCGGCAGCGCCCTCACCCCGCTGATCGCAGGCTCGGCCATCGGCCTGGTGGTGATCGGCGGCGGGGTCCTGGTGCTGCTCCGACGCCGGGAAGCCGAACGTGGCTGATCACTGGGTGAGGCTGGAACTGGACGTCACCGCGTTCGACGCCGGCCGCTTCGAGCCGTACCTCGACCGGTGCGCGGCCCGGGGCATCCGCCTCACCACGCTCGCCGAGCTGGGGGACACCCCGGAACACCGGCGCGCGCTGTACGAGCTGAACAAGGAGTGCTCGGCCGACATCCCCGGCCGGGGCGCGTTCTGCAGCTACGACGAGTACGTGGAACAGCGCCTCGCCGTCCCGGAGTACGACCCGCGGGGCGTGGTGATCGCACTGGACGGCGACACCTGGGTCGGCATGGCGGCGACGTCCCGCCACGACGACTTCGTCTTCAACGAGATGACCGGCGTCAGAGCCGGCTACCGGGGCCGCGGCATCTCGATCGCCATGAAGACGTTCGGCATGGGCTTCGCCAGGCGCTGCGGCGTCACGCGGGTCCGCACCTTCCATCACCCCGAGAACACCACGGCCATCGCCATGAACCGCACGCTGGGCTTCGTCGAGGCGGAGTGAGAGCACTGGGATACCCGACCTGGGGACGTCGTCGTTTCTCGGATCGGGCGTGTGGTGTTGTACCAGCGCTACTGATTCGAAGGCTGTGGATGAAGTCGATCTCCCGGGTCGTTCACGACCAGGGTGGTGGCCATCTTGTCCCACAACTCCTGTCGATTCTGATCCCAAAGGAGCCAGAAGTATGGGATCAGGAGGGTGAAGCTGGCAAGGATCCCGATGAGCGTCTTCGCAATCACTTCGCGGAAGAACATTCTCCACCATCTGGCGGTTCGAGCCTGCGGAATGTAGACGACTCTCATGTGAAGCAGCTGTTTGGCGGGTGTTTGGCCGTACTGGAACACTATGGCAGCCCAGATGGCCCAGCCGATCAGCAAAGTGCAGATCACGAGCACGCATTCCAGGACGTATCCGCCGAAGCGACGTCCAGCAGTGGAGAGCACTATTCCCTGCGGCAGGAACAGTACTTGACTGCAGAATTGGCAAGACAGTTCACCGCCGACCGCTTTGCCGCATGAGGGGCAATTGCTCGGTGATGCCAATCCAGTCGTTGTTGCCGGTGGTGTCGGTTGGGGTGTGAATGGGGGTGGAGTCGGTCCGGTAGCTCGGGGCCGCTGCTCCCATTGCCGAGGCTGGGTGCCGATCTGATGTCGCACCTCGGCCTCTCGGCGCTCATCAGCGTTCTTGGTCATTGCCGTCTCCAGTTACTGTCGCGTCGCCGGCGGTGCAGAGGCCGCTTACGCAGGATCAATGGCCGAAGGGGTCGAGTTTCTCGGATGTTCCGTAGTCACCCCAGTGCAGTGAGACCCGGTCGCCGATCCTGGGAACGTTATGAAATACGGCCCAGGACATCAAAATCCTGTGGTTGGGGCTAAGATTTGCGTTCCACTCCGGGTGCTCTGTGCACAGGTCGTACTCGGCTTTTACATACCCGGTGTTCTTGCCTGGTCCGGATATTTCCTCTCGTACCTTTCCGGTGTCCCAACCCTTGCATGTCAAATAAACGATATGGTCTGATGTGTTGTTGTAGATGACGTTCACCTGCCACCGCGTCGGTATCCCTCCCTCCCATGGGAAAACCTGGCTGGCTATCCAGGAGACTTGCAGCTCTCCGTTGTCCGAGATGACGTTGCTATTGCCTTGAGTTGCGTAGGCGCCTGCTTCAGGAAATGAGTCGGTCGTGGTAGCCGCCGATGCCGGCCCTGCGGGCGTCGCGCTCAGGCCGATCGCTGCGGACATCATCACCGGGCTGCTCATGGCCAAAGCCCTTCGGATGTTCATTGCGACCACATCCCAAGTGGGCGATATGGCGTCACGTCCAGCTGATCACGGCGGGGTCGTAGATCTGGACAAAGCGCATTGCGCTCAGGAACGCCGCCGCTGCTTTTGCCGCTCCGAGGCGGTAGCCGTCGCATGCGGTGAGCGAGTGCCCGCGAGACGTATGACGGATATGCGACGTATTTCCAGGAGAGCACGGAATTGCGTCTGGCGCACGTCGATCAAGGGAGTGGCAGAAGGGCCGGGACGGACAGCGCATAAGAAGCCCTTTGCGGTCATTGCCTGGCCGGATCGATCCCTTGCGTCCCGTTTGTGTACGTGTCACATAGTTGAAAGTCCGGGTGATCGGGCGGAGGGGGTTGCACGTCCTTGTCGGGGGCAGGCGGTCCGGTCGCGCCGCCATCGGTCTGGGCGATCGAGCGGTTCGAGCGGCATGCCGGCACGCTCGCCGCGGCGATTCCCCTCAACTGGCCAAGGCACACGCCAAGGCACACGCCAAGGCTCACGCGGCCCAGATAGCCGCCGGCTTCGGCATCTCGGTCGGCACCGCCCACGCCCATACCACCGCGGTGATCGACCTCCTGGCCGCCCGGGCACCCGGCCGAACCGGAGTACGTACTGCTCGACGGGACGCTCGCCGAGTGCGACCGTGTGGACGACGGCCGGGCCGACTACTCGCACAAGCATCGTCGCCACGGCGTGAACGTGCAGGTCGTGACCGATCCGATCGGGCAGGTGCTGTGGATCTCCCCGGCCTTGCCGGGCCGGTGCCACGACCTGACCGCGGCCCGCGCTCACCGGATCATCCGGATCTGCGAACGCCAGGGTGTCCCCGTCCTGGCCGACCGCGCTTACCAGGGCGCCGGCCCCTGGGTCACCGCCGGGCGCAGAAGGCCGCCCGGCGGGCAGTTGTCCCCCACACAGCAGACGGTCAACCGGGCGCTGGCCGCGTCCCGGGCACCCGTCGAACGGGGTAGGGCGCTGCTGAAGTCCTGGCGGATCTTCCGAAGATCCCGGATCAGCCCGAACCGCATGACGTCGGTCGCCAAGGCCGTCTTCACCCTGGAGAGGCAACGCTGGAAATGCTCAGTGTCTAAATGCATGGCAGCCGCAACGCACAGCCGCGAATAACCGTGGACGTCAGCGGACCGTCAGCGCAGGTGACAGGCGCCGCAGGGCAAGGGGGGCGCGCATCCCAAGTTGCTTCGGAACGAAGAGGTCAGTTTCGACCACGGTGCGCCGCTGATGAATCGAGCAGCGGTGGTGCAGCAGGTAGGTTGGCCGTGGCCGTTCAGAAACCAGTGGCTGGCTTGGGGGACTCCGTGGACGAGGACGAAATCAGTCGCGCGGTAGCGCGAGGGATGCAGGACTACGAGAAGTCCCGCCCGAAGCCCAAGGGGATCGTCGCGGAGGCCGAGAGCGCCATAGGCGGTTGCGTAGCGATGTTCTTCGTGGCCTTGGTGATTCTGGGCATCGTCGCTGCCTGCAGCAGGTGACGCACCTTCCCGGCACGTACTACCCGCGCGATTTCCCGATCAACCGTTAGCCGGCGCCCTCAGCAGCGAGCCAATCGCCGAGCGCCGAGAAGTCGGCGTCTACGAGTCCGTGAGCCGGATCGACGCGATGAAGCAGCGACGGCCCAGGATGTTGGGCATCGACCCACAGGCGATCCATGGCGCTGATTTCGTCGTCGACCCAGATGAACGGTCGGCCGTCGGCCCACTCGACTAAGGGGCGAGTCTTCCAGTGCAGGCCGCGGGGTCCGCCGTCGGCGCCGGCATCCGGCCACTCCACCACGGGCAGCTTCGGCAGCCCCAGGCGCGGAGCGACGGCCTCGTTCGCATTCTCCATCCACGTCGTGGCCCACACGAGGTGGCAGCCCAGGACAAGGAGGCGCGATCCGATGCCGGGATCTAGTCGATCAAGCAGCGGGTTCCCCTGACCGACAGATGTCGAGGAGCCGTACGACGCCCCGAACGGGATGAGTGGACCGTCGACGTCGAGGAAGAGGATGGGGCGCCCCGCTGCGCTGGTCACAGCGGCACGATAGCCCGGCGCGGTGCCGGCCGGGACTTCACTTCCTGGGCCGTCTCTGGGCCGTGCGAGGGTGCCCGAGGCCGAGCAACAGCGACCGGCAGTGACAGGCGAGCCCCGGCCGCCAAGGGCGAACCCCCAGGTCAGGGGGTCGGAACCATACGCGTTTCCCCCCAAGGGTGGCGGTCAGGCAAGATGGGGTGTATCTGCCCACTGCCAGATTCAAGCTGCCGGACGGTTTCTCTTGGCTGAGTACATCTACACCATGCGCAAGGCGCGCAAGGCGCACGGCGACAAGGTGATCCTTGACGACGTCTCCCTGAACTTCCTGCCTGGCGCAAAGATCGGTGTTGTCGGCCCGAACGGCGCCGGTAAGTCGACGATCCTGAAGATCATGGCGGGGCTGGAACAGCCGTCGAACGGCGACGCCTTCCTCGCGCCCGGCTTCACCGTCGGCATCCTGCTGCAGGAGCCCCCGCTGACGGAAGACAAGACCGTCATGGAGAACGTCCAGGAGGGTGTCGCCGAGATCAAGGGCAAGCTCGACCGGTTCAACGAGATCGCCGAGCTGATGGCGACCGACTACTCGGACGCGCTGCTGGAGGAGATGGGCAAGCTCCAGGAGGAGCTGGACCACGCCGAGGCCTGGGACCTGGACGCCCAGCTCGAGCAGGCCATGGACGCCCTGGGCTGCCCGCCCGGCGACTGGCCCGTGACCAACCTCTCCGGTGGTGAGCGCCGCCGCGTCGCGCTGTGCAAGCTGCTGCTGCAGCAGCCCGACCTGCTGCTGCTCGACGAGCCCACCAACCACCTCGACGCCGAGTCGGTGAACTGGCTGGAGCAGCACCTCGCCAAGTACCCGGGCACCGTCGTGGCCGTCACCCACGACCGGTACTTCCTGGACAACGTCGCCGGCTGGATCTGCGAGGTCGACCGCGGCCGCCTGCACGGCTACGAGGGCAACTACTCCAAGTACCTGGAGACCAAGCAGACCCGTCTCAAAGTCGAGGGGCAGAAGGACGCCAAGCGCGCCAAGCGCCTCAAGGAAGAGCTCGAGTGGGTCCGTTCCAACGCCAAGGGGCGGCAGGCCAAGTCCAAGGCCCGTCTCGCGCGGTACGAGGAGATGGCCGCCGAGGCGGAGAAGATGCGGAAGCTGGACTTCGAGGAGATCCAGATCCCGCCGGGCCCCCGCCTGGGCAACGTCGTCGTCGAGGTCGACCAGCTCAACAAGGCCTTCGGTGAGAAGGTCCTCGTCGACAACCTGTCGTTCACGCTGCCGCGCAACGGCATCGTCGGCGTGATCGGCCCGAACGGCGCCGGCAAGACCACGCTGTTCAAGATGATCCAGGGCTTGGAGGAGCCGGACTCCGGCACCATCAAGGTCGGCGAGACCGTCCAGATCTCCTACGTCGACCAGAGCCGCGAGAACATCGACCCGAAGAAGACGCTGTGGGAGGTCGTCTCCGACGGCCTGGACTACATCAACGTCGGCCAGGTCGAGATGCCGAGCCGGGCGTACGTGTCCGCGTTCGGCTTCAAGGGCCCGGACCAGCAGAAGCCGGCCGGTGTGCTCTCCGGCGGTGAGCGCAACCGCCTGAACCTCGCGCTCACCCTCAAGCAGGGCGGCAACCTGCTGCTCCTCGACGAGCCCACCAACGACCTGGACGTCGAGACCCTGTCCAGCCTGGAGAACGCGCTGCTCGAGTTCCCCGGCTGCGCCGTCGTCGTCTCCCACGACCGGTGGTTCCTGGACCGCGTCGCCACGCACATCCTCGCCTACGAGGGTGACTCCAAGTGGTTCTGGTTCGAGGGCAACTTCGAGTCGTACGAGAAGAACAAGATCGAGCGACTCGGTGCCGACGCCGCGCGTCCGCACCGCGCCACCTACAAGAAGCTGACCCGGGGCTGATCTTGCGGCATCTCTACCGCTGCCCGCTGCGCTGGGCGGACATGGACGCGTACGGCCACGTCAACAACGTGGTGTTCCTCCGCTACCTGGAGGAGGCCCGTATCGACTTCCTGTTCCGCCCGGACAAGGACTTCCAGCAGGGGTCCGTGGTGGCGCGGCATGAGATCGACTACAAGCGGCAGCTCGTCCACCGGCACCACCCCGTGGACATCGAGCTGTGGGTCACCGAGATCCGGGCCGCGTCCTTCACCCTCACCTACGAGGTGAAGGACGACGACCTGGTCTACGTCCGCGCGTCGACGGTCATCGTGCCGTTCGACTTCGAGGCGCAGCGGCCGCGCCGGATCACCGAGGAGGAGCGCGCGTTCCTCAAGGAGTACATGGACGACGCGTCCGAGCGGGGGGCCGGCGCCGTATGACCGTGCTGCACCTCGCCGACGAGACGGAGGCGGCGGACCTCGCCGCCTTCCTCTCCCGGCTGCTGCACTACGACCGGTCGGCCGCGGTGCGCCTGCAGGCGGCGGGCACCGCGCTGGCCGTGTTCGGGCGGCCGCCGTCGTTCGAGGTGCTCGCCATCCGCGCGGTACGGCTGGCCAAGCCGTACGAGAAGGGGCTCGACGTCACCCTGGACGTCACCGTCTCCGCCGGTGAGCTGCTGGAGTCCGTCGACGAGGCGGGGGCCACAGCCGTCGTCCCGGCCGCGGTGACCGGTCCGCCGTGGGCGGGCGTTCTGCCTCCGCGCGGCGGCTGGCGGCGCGAGCCGGGGCTGCCGTCCGCGAGCGAGTTGCGCGCTCTGGTCGGCGCGGTCGTCGCCGAGTTCCGCACCCGCACCGAGGAGCTGGCCGCCGACCGGCGCACGCGGGCCGAACTCGACCTCATCGGGCGGGACATCTGGTCCCGGACCGTGGGGGAGACCCGGCTTCCGGTGCGCGTCGTGCACGCCGCGCAGGCTCTGGGCTTTCTGCGGTCCGGTGAGAGCGCGGAGGAGCCGACGCTCTTCTCGTCGGGCGCGTGGCTGCGGCTGCGGACGCCCTACGGTTCGGTCGCCGTGCGCACGGCGGGGCTCGGGACGCTGGGCGCGCTCGGCGTCAGCGTGCGCTGAGGCTCTCGTTCAGCTTTCCTCCTGATCCGGCCACACGCTGATGTGGTCGCTCTCCAGTTCCAGCGCCACCCGGTCGCGCATGCCCAGCGTGCGCGTGTACTCCGCGGGGAGCTGAAGGCGGCCGGCGCGGTCCAGCATGGCGTACTCGCGTGCCACCACCGTCTCGTGGCCCGTCGTCGCGTCGACCTCGCTGCGGCGCAGCACCTCCGTGGACGTACGGCCGTCCCGGATGGCGACCGTGCGGCGGACCTCGCTCGCGACCGCCTGGTCGTGGGTGACGATCACGATGGTCGTGCCCAGGTGTTCGTTCGCCGTGCGGAACGCGGCGAAGATCTGCTCCCCGGTGTGCGAGTCCAGCTCGCCGGTGGGTTCGTCGGCGAGCAGGACCGCCGGGTCGCCCGCCAGAGCCACGGCGATGGCGACGCGCTGCTGCTGCCCGCCGGACATCTGGTGCGGGTGCCGGTCGCGGCAGTCGGCGACACCCAGCAACTCCAGCAGGTCCAGAGCACGTCGGGCGCGGGCACGGCGGCGGGCGTACGTGCGGTTGCCGCTCAGCTGGAGGGGGAGGGCGACGTTCTGCGCCGCGGTGAGGTACGGCAGCAGGTTGCGGGACGTCTGCTGCCAGACGAAGCCCACGACCTCGCGGCGGTAGGCCAGGCGGTCCTTGGCGGTCATGGCCAGCAGGTCGTGGCCGGCGACGCGGGCGGCGCCGGCGGTGGGGGTGTCCAGGCCGGCGAGGATGTTCATGAGGGTGGACTTGCCGCTGCCGGACGCGCCGACGAGGGCCATCAGCTCGCCCTGGCGGACCAGGAGGTCGAGGCCCTGAAGGGCCTGCACCTCCACGCCGTCGGCGGTGAAGATCCGCACCAGGCGGTCGCAGGTGATCAGGGCGTCGTGGCCGTAGGCGGGGGTGTCGCGGGCGGCCGCCGCCCTGGTCGCCAGGTCGGCGAGGGTGGGGTTGGTTGTCATCGTGACCTCCGGCGCGGGACGTTCACCATCAGGGCCTCCCCCGCATGACGATCTTCGGCATACGGCGGTGTCGGTTCACCACACGGTTCCTCAGCGCGGCCTCGGTTCACGGAACGCTCCTCGTCGCGGCCTCGGTTCGCGACCCGGTCCTGAGCACGGCCCCGGTTCACGACCCGCTCCCCGGCGCGGCCCCGGTTCACGGCAAGGTCCCTCACCGTGCGCGCAAGGTCCCTCATCGCGCGTCCCCCACCCGCAACTCCCGTACCGCGCCCCGGCGGCCCGTCCACCACGCCTGGGCCGCCGCGACGCCGACCGCAACCGCCAGTACCGCCAGCGCCGGGATCACCAGGGACAGGGTGTCGGTGTGCAGGGCTGCGGGCGGGCCCGCGGACGGGTTCGCGGCCAGGGCGATCGATGTGAGGTCGATGCCGGGGGCGAGCAGGCGGACGGCCGCCCAGGCGGTCAGGGCGCCGCCCGCCGTGGCGAGGACGGCCTGCGGCAGGGACTCCAGGATCAGCAGACGGCGGGACTGGGCCCGGGTCAGGCCCATCGTGCGCAGCCGGGCGAGCAGCGCCGTGCGCTCGGGCGCGGCGCGCACCAGGGACAGCAGCAGGGCGAGCACGGCGTATCCGGCGCCGGCCAGGACCGCCGCCGTATAGACGTCTTCCGCGCCGGACTGCAGCGGTGAGTCGACGTACCCGGCGCGCACCTCCGAGCGCAGCTGTACGCCCGCCGTGCCGCCGGCCGTCCGGCGCAGGGCCGCGCTGTCGATGTGGTCGCCGGTGAGCAGCAGCGCCGCCGGGCGGGCGGCCTCGGGGGTGAGCGCGCCCCGGTCCACGACGAGGAAGCGGTCGCCGGGCACGGCCGGGGTGCGCTCCCGGACGAGCGCGATGCGCACGGTGACGGTGCTGCCGTCGTCCAGGCGCACCGGGAAGGGCCGGGTGCCGTAGGTGCGGGCGACGGCGGGGGAGGCGAGGGCGGGCAGGACGGCACCGGAGGCCGCGGGGGCGCGCAGGGCGCTCGCGGGGAGGGCGCCGAGGCCGGTGCGGGCGGTCAGCGCGGCGTAGTCGGCCGGGCCCACGCCCGCGACCGGTACCGAGGCCGGGCTGTCGGCGGGCGTCGCCTGGTAGGAGATGCTGACCTCGGCCAGCGAGCGGACCCCTGGCACACGGCGGACCCGGTCGGCCAGGCCGGCCGGCAGCACGGTCGTGGTCTGCGCCTCCACGCGGGCGTCGGCGCCGACGGCGAGCAGGGCCGCGTGGTCGCGGGTCTCGCGCACCCCGGCCAGCACCGAGCCGCCGAACGCGGCCGTGGTCAGTGCGGTGAGCAGCGCCAGCAGGGGCAGCACGGCGGAGGCGGAGGAGCGGCCGGCGCGGGCCAGGGACAGTGGGCCGACCACCCCGCGCAGCCGCCCGGCGGGGCGGGCCAGCCCGCGCAGCGGCCACGGATACAGCCGCACCAGGACCAGCGCCGCGATCACCGCGACCAGCACGGGGGCCGCGGACACCAGCTGCCCGCCGTCGCCGCCCTGCCGGCGCAGGGTCTCCACGGCGGCGGCCGCGCCCGCCAGCACGGTGAGTTCGGCGACGGTACGCCGCCGGGAGGGGCGCCGGGCCGTCACGTCCTGGCGGCCGGAGTGGACGCGGACCACGCGGTGCGCGGCCGCCGCGCGCGCCGGCAGCACGGCGCAGGCGACGAGCGTGACGACGAGAGCGGCGGCCAGAGCGGGCAGCAGGCGGCCGCCGGGCACCGCGAGGACGGCGGCGAACAGACCGAGCGCTCCGGCCGGCAGCGCCACGACCGCCGTCTCGGCGAGCAGGCGTCCCGACATCCCGCGCAGCGAGGCGCCGCGGGCGCGCAGCAGGGCCAGTTCGCTACGGCGGCGGTCGGCGGCGAGGCCACCGGCCATGGCCAGGATGACGGCGGCGACCGTGCCGGCGCCGAACGCGGCGACCGCGATGAGCGGGGAGACACCGGAGCGCAGGCCGTCGTAGGTGGTGAGGACGGTGTCGAGGTCGGTGTCGGCGTCGGCGTTCGGGTCGACGGCTGAGCGCACCTCGCGCAGGGCGGGCCCGGACTCCAGGGAGGCGACCGAGGACTTCAGCGCGGCGATGTCCCGGCCGTGCAGGGCGGCGGCGTCGGGCGCGAACCGCCAGTAGCGCTGCGGGGAGCCACGGGTGCCGAGCAGGGCGGGGGCCGCGTCGGGAGGGAGCAGGACGGTGCCGAGCCAGTAGCGCAGCGGGTCCGTGCCGCCGCCGGGCACGGGTTTTAGGGTGGGGCTGCGCAGCAGGCTGTCGGCCGACCAGTAGGCGCCGTCGGGGGTGCGCGGCGCGACGATTCCGGTGATGCGGACGGTGAGCGGGGGGCGTCCGGCGGCCGGGACGTGCAGGACGCGGCCCACCTGCACGTGCAGGGCCTTCGCCGTCTCCGTGGTGACGGCGCCCTCGACCGCGGCGGTCGTGGCGGTCACCCGGCCGGTGGCGCGGGGCAGCCGGCCGGCGTGCAGCCGGCTGTGCTCGCCGAGGCCGGTCTGGGTGGCGAGGAACACGCGCGCGGGCAGACCGTAGGGGCGCGGCAGCCAGGCGTCCGGCACCTCCAGTTCCTCGAACGTGCGCACCCCGTACGTCGACTGGGCGGGGTCGAGGTACAGGGGCGCGTGGACCGCGGCCTGGATCTTGCGGTTCCGGGCGTTCAACGCGCCCGGACGCAGGGATTGTTCGAGTTCCTGCACGGAGGACGCGCCGTCGGGCGCCGGGGCGGCCACCCACAGGGTGGTGCGGCCGGGGGTGGCCCGTTCGACGGCGTGGGCGAGACCGGCGTCCTCGTAACGGTCGACGGCGCGCGGGAACGCGGCGGCCAGAGCGGCCGTCAGCGCCACCAGCAGCGCCAGCGCGCAGGCGGCCGCCGGTGCGGCCCGCAACCGGGTGCGGATCCAGGGCGCGGGTACGGCGGGCACGCGAGGCGTCGAACGCAGCGCCGGCATCTCACTCACCTCCCTGTTCCCGCAGCGCCGACGCGGGGTCCGCGCGGCGCAGCGACAGGAGCAGGGAGACGGCCAGCGGGACGACGGCGACGGCCGCGAGCAGGACGGCGACCTGCCCGGCCGGCAGCTGGACGAGGACCTCGGGCAGCGGGCGGGTGGCCTGGGCGGTGAGCAGGATCAGCGGGATCACCGCGCGGGTCAGCACCGCGCCGAGCGCCGCGCCGACGGCCAGCGCCAGCACCACCAGCACGCCGTGCTCGGCGGCGATCATGCGGGCCAGGCGGCGGCGCGGGGTGCCCAGTGCGCGCAGCACCGCGAACTCCGCGTCCCGTTCCCTGAGCGCCCCGGCCGCGCTGACCGCGAAACCGACCGCGGCCAGCGCGGCGGCGACCGCGGCCGCCGCGGCGAACGCGGCCTCGGGCCCGGCGCCGAACGGGTCGTCCCGCAGCTCCTCGGCGATCTCCGCGCGCACCATGACCTGCGAAGGATCGATGTCGGGCCAGGCGCGGACGGCGGCGGCCACCTCGGCCGGGGCGTTCGTGGCCAGCCACCACTCGGTGGGCGTGACGCTCGCGCCGTAGCGGGCCTGCAGCACCCGGTCGACGGTGCGCAGGTCCACCAGGAGGGCGCCGCCGCCCTCGGTGTCACCGGTCGTCGGCAGCTCCCGTACCGTGCGCACGATCCGCACCGGCACGCTCTGACCGCCGAAGACGGCGTCCACCCGCTGCCCGGTCCGCGCGCCGGTGGCGGCGAGGAAGCGGTCGGTGGCCACGCCCGTGACCTCGGGCGCGGGCGGCTGCGCGATCCGCAGCCGCACCGTGACCGCGGCGGACAGCCAGCGGTCGCCGGCCGGCAGGTGGCCGGTGGAGTAGACGAGGGTGGGCGGCGCGGTGGACGTCAGGCGCGGCCGGGACGGGATGGAGCTGTCGTCGGGTCCTGCGACGGTGCCGTCGGCGCGGGAGACGGCCGTCCACGCGCTGGGCAGCGGCAGCCGCCGGCCGGTGCCGTCGGCGGCTGTGGCGGTCAGCGCGTCCAGCGTCAGCCGGTGCTGTTCGGCGCGGCCGGTGGGCTGGGCGATGACGAGCTGCACGCCGGTCAGGGCGAGCGGGCCGCGGGCGCCGCCGAGGTCCGGGGTGAGCGGGTGCGGGCGGCCGTCGGCGGGCAGCCGCCCGGACGGCAGCTGGTACGGCACGCCCCAGCGGTCCTGAAGGGTGAGCGTCACGTCGGCGCCCCCTTCGGGGTCGGAGCTGTTCAGGGTCGCGGTCAGCCGCAGCCGGGCGGTGCCTGCGGGGACGGCCACGCCCGCCGACGGCTGGGCCGGGGCGAGGCCGGCGAGCAGCGGTCGTACGGGCCGGCCGGCCAGGTCGTGGCGGAGCAGCAGGGTGTCGGCGGCGTGCGCGGTGTCCAGGGCGAGGACGGTCGCGGTGCGGTTGTCCGACAGCGGCAGCGCGGTGCGCACGGCGGGGGCGGCCGAGGTGACGTCGTGCAGTGCTGCGAGCTGTTCGGTGCGGGCGGGGCCGGCGTCACCGGCGGCCGTCAGGCGTACCGGCGCACCCGCCCGGAAGTCGGCCTGGTCCTGCTGCGAGCGGTCCCAGGAGGCGCCCTGGCCGATGGCCAGCATGCCGAGCGCGACGGCGAGCACCAGCAGCAGCATCGGCCCGGCGCCGCGCATGGGGCGGCGGCTGAACTGCCAGCCGGCCAGCGC
The DNA here is from genome assembly GCF_043088925.1 of Streptomyces sp. NPDC014006. Taxonomy (NCBI): domain Bacteria; kingdom Bacillati; phylum Actinomycetota; class Actinomycetes; order Kitasatosporales; family Streptomycetaceae; genus Streptomyces; species Streptomyces sp. NPDC014006. Next base: position 322,351 of record NZ_JBICAJ010000001.1, read on the forward strand.
GGCCGTGAGCCCCCGTCCGCCGGTCGCGCGGCGCTCGGCGAGCCGGGCCACCGGCGGCAGCAGCCGCAGGGTGAGCACGGTCCCGGCGAGCAGGGCCAGCGCGGGCGCGGCGACCAGCAGCGGGTCGATGCCGAGGGCGCCGGTGCGGTCGCCGCTGACGGCGGCGCGGGTGGCGAGCTGCCAGTACGCGAGCCCCGCGATCGCCAGCAGCCCCAGGTCGGCGCCGGCCCGCAGCGCGCCGGGCAGCGCCCGCGCCCGGCCCGCGCGCGCACCGGTCGCGGACAGCGCGGGCACGGTGACGGCGAGCGCGCAGCCGAGGGCGACGCCCGCCGCCACCAGCCACACCTGCGGCCGGCCGGCGGCGGGCACGTCCAGGCGCAGTCCGATCCGGGCCAGCGGCCCCTGCGCGGCCAGCAGCCGGGTCAGCGGTCCGGCGAGCAGCGGCGCGCACAGCGCCGCCGGCACGGCAGGCAGCAGTGCCTCCAGCGCGGCCAGGACCGCCAGGCGGGCGCGGGAGGCGCCGCGGGCCAGCAGCAGCCGGGTCTCGGCCGCGCGTTCGGCGCTCAGCAGCCGGGCCACCAGCAGCAGCGCGCAGGCCGCGAGGAGGGCGAGCAGGAGGGCGACGATCAGCAGCGTGGAGCGGGAGACCAGCAGCGAACGCTCGATGCCGTCCAGGACGCCGGGCAGGGAGGTGACCGCGGTCGTCGACCCGGCGAGGGCCGGGGCGGAGCGCACGGCGGCGCCGGCACGGGCCGCCGAGGAACGCAGCGCGTCGATACGGGTGGTCGTCAGCGTGGAGAAGTCGGCGCTCACCACCCACGCCGACGGCCCCGCGCTCACGGTGGCGCCGGTCAGCACGCGCGGGTCGGCGAGCAGGGGGCCGTAGGTGGTGAAGTCGGTCTTCTTCACGCCGCGCCCGCCGACGTCGTCCAGCCGCCAGTACGGCGCGGCGGCGTCGGCGGGCCGGTACACCCCGGTGATCCGCACGGTCACCGCCTTGCCGCCGAAGCGGTCGGTGAGGGTGAGCCGGGCGCCGGGCTTCAGGCCCAGGCGCCGCGCGGCCGCCTGCGGCAGCGCGGCCTCGACGTCGCCGGTGCCCGCGCGGGGCGTACGGCCCTCGGTGAGCCGTACCTGGGAGGGGTCCAGGACCGCGAAGTGCGTCAGATCGGGATCCCCGGAGCGTTCGGCCGGCGGCTGCACGGAGCGGGGCAGCGCGTACGGGCCGGACCGCACCAGGGTCCGCACGGTCACGGGCAACCCGTCGAACGCGGTGCGCCCCGCCCGGCGTACGGCGGCGTCGGCGGCGCCACGGCGGTCGGCGGGTACGTCGGCCTTGACGACCAGGGCGGCGTCGGCGGCGTCGGCGGGCCGGGCCAGGGCGTGACGCAGGGCGGCGTCGCCGATCGCTCCGGCGTAGGCGGTCAGGCCGGCCAGGACGGAGGTGGTGAGCAGGACGGTGAGCAGCGCGGCGGCGAGCAGGAGCCGGTGCGCCCGGGCGCGCAGCAGCACGAAACCGGCAAGCCCCCCGAACCCCGCCACCCCCGGCCCCCCGCCGTTCGTCTTGTCCAGACCTGTCGGCGATGTTGTCAGAGGAGGCGGGCACGGGTAAGCGGTTGTGAACGCAGCTTGACCGGATTGTGACCGGAATCCGGCGTACTACGACCGGAATACGGAGTTCATCGGACCGGGAGGGGCGGGATGGACTCGGGGTGCGATCGCTGGACGGCTCGGCTCAGCCGGGGCTGTTGATCATCGAGGCGGCGGCGTACGTGAGGTAGTTCCACAGCGTGCGCTCGTGCTCCTCGGACAGGGCGAGCTCCTCGACGGCGACCCGCATGTGCTTCAGCCACGCGTCGTGCGCCGCCTTGTCCACGGTGAACGGGACGTGCCGCATCCGCAGCCGCGGGTGGCCGCGGTTCTCGCTGTACGTGGTGGGGCCGCCCCAGTACTGCATGAGGAACAGCGCCAGCCGCTCCTCGGCCGGACCGAGGTCCTCCTCCGGGTACATCGGCCGCAGCAGCGGGTCCTCCGCCACCCCCTGGTAGAAACGGTGCACCAGCCGGCGGAAGGTCTCCTCCCCGCCGACCTGCTCGTAGAACGTCTGCTCCTGAAGCGTGCCGCGCCGAATCTCTGTCACGCCTCCCATGCTCTCAGACGCGCCGACCGAGGCCGGAAGACGTAGGACCGGCCCCCGCGGACACGGGCGCGCCGCTCGCCCGGGGGCGTGGCGCGCAGCACAGTGGAGGTATGGCTGTCCATGCCCGTGCGCGGGGGTCGCAGGAGGTCGCCGACGTGGCGCGGAGCGCACTCGTGCGGGAGATCGCGGCGAGCGGGGCCTTCGCCGGGGACCGCGGCTGGCGGGAGGCGTTCGCGGCGGTGCCGCGCCACCTCTTCGTGCCCTCCTACTACGTCGGCGTGCCCGGGGGCTACGAGCGCCGCTGGGGCGAGCACCCCGACCCCGCCGCCCGGGAACGCTGGCTGCGCGGCGCCTACGACGACACCCCCCTCGCCACCCGCCTGCGCGACGGGGAACTGCTCTCCTCCAGCAGCCAGCCGTCCCTCATGGCGACGATGCTGGTGGCGCTGCGCCCGGCGGACGGCGACCGGGTGCTGGAGATCGGCGCCGGCAGCGGCTACAACGCTGCGCTGCTGTCGTACCGGCTGGGTGAGGAGAACGTCGTCACGATCGACCTCGACCCGGACATCACCGAGTCCGCGCGCCGGCACCTCGACGCCGCCGGGTACCACCCGCTCGTCGTCACCGGCGACGGCGCCCGCGGGGTGCCCGGGCACGCGCCGTACGACCGGATCATCGCCACCTGCGGGCTGCCGGTGATCCCGCGCGCCTGGCTCGCCCAGTGCCGCCCAGGCGGCCGGGTCGTCACGCCGTTCGCCACCGGGGTGGCCGCGCTGGACGTGCGGGACGCCGGGCACGCCGAGGGCCGGTTCCTGGCGACGCCCGCCTATTTCGTGCCCCTGCGCGGTACGGCCCGGCCCGCCGCCCAGCCGCCGCTGCCGACGGGACTGCCGCGCCGGGCCCGCGAGAGCGACCTGTTCCGCTTCCTGCTCGCCCTCACCCGCGGCAGCCTCGAGGCGGAGGAGGCCTACGCCCTGTGGGAGCGCGAGGGCATGCCGACCCGGGAGCGCTACGGCCTCACGGTCCGCGGCGAGCGCGAGTGGGCGTGGCTGGACGATCCGGAGGGGCCGTACGTGTGGCCCCTCCCGGAGCCGGGTTAGCCCCGGCGGACCGTGATCGTCGTCCAGGCGCCCACGTGCACCCGGTCGCCGTCCTGGAGCGGGACCGGCACGAACGGCTGGATCGGCTCGTCCGAGCCGTTGACCGTCGTGCCGTTCGTCGAGTTCTGGTCGACGACGGCCCAGCTGCCGTCGGGCTGCTGCACCAGCACCGCGTGCTGATGCGAGACGCCCGGGTCCTCCGGCGGCACGGACAGGTCGATGTCGGGCGTCTCGCCGGTGGAGTGGCGGCGACGGCCGATGCTGACCTGGTTGCCGGTGAGGGTGCGCTGCTGCTCCGGCGAGTACGCGGGCAGGTTGAGCCCCGCGGCCTCCGGGCCGGAACGCTGCATCATCGCCATGAAGTACTCGCGGTCCGGGCCGATGGTCGCCGTCCAGGTGGCCGGCCCCTGCGGCTGCTGCGGGAACCCGGGGGCCGGGGGTGCCTGGGTGGCGCCGGGCTGCGGGTAGCCGTAGCCACCGGCCGGGCCGTTCGGGCCCGTCTGCGCGGGGGGTGCCTGGGTGGCGCCTGCCTGTGGGTAGCCGTAACCGCCGTGGCCGCCGTGGCCGCCGGGACCGTTCGGACCGTTCGGGCCGGAGGGGGTGGGGCCGCCGGGGCCGGTGGCGGGGCCCGACGGCGGGGAGATCACCCAGTCGTCGCCACCGCCACCGCCGCCGAACGACGGCCCGGACGGGGCCGGGGGAGCCGGCGGCGCCGAGGGGCCCCGGCCCTGCGGGAACGCGGGGGGCTGGAAGCCCTGCGGGCCACCGGGAGCACCGGGGCCACCCGGGCCGCCCGGTGCCGCGCCGGGACCGGCGGGCGGCGTGGGGCCGGGGGGCGGGGGCACCGGACGCGACGGGTCGCTGCCGAAGGGGAAGGGGACGCCGGGGCCGTTCGGACCGCCTGGCGCACCCGGACCGCCGGGGCCGTTCGGGCCACCGGGACCGCCGTGCGTCACCGGGCCGCCGGGACCTGCCGGAGCGCCGGGGCCACCCGTGCCGAAGGGACCGCCGCGGCCATCGGGAGCACCGGGCCCGCCCTGGCCACCGGGACCCGAAGGGGCACCGTGACCTCCGGGGCCACCCTGGTCACCGGGACCACCCGCGCCGAACGGACCGCCCTGGCCACCCGGACGCGAAGGCCCACCGGGCCCACCGGCGCCGAACGGACCGCCGGAACCACCCGGGCCCGCAGGCCCACCGCCGCCATACGGACCGCCCGGACCGCCGGAGGCACCCGCCCCGCCCGGACCCGACGGCTCCCCGCCGAACGGGCTCGGCGGGATCGGCTCGGCGGGCCGGTTCACCTGGGAGGGACGGGAGCTCTGGTAGTCGAAGGAGTCACTGCCGCCGAAGGACGGCCCCGGACCCTGCGGAAAGCGCGGCGCGCCCGGCGCCGAGGGGCCCGGCGCCGAGGGGCGCGGCGGCGCGGCCGGGGTGTACGTGGTCGCCGTGTTGGTCAGGAAGTTCCACCGGCACTCCTCGCAGAACGGCGCCCCGCCCTCGCGCGGCGTACGGCACTGCGGGCACAGCTCCGGCTCGGGCTCCGGCACGGCGGACAGATGACGTCCGCCCGGCTGGCCACCGGGCTGCCCGCCCGGCGGGGGCGGCGGGAAGCCGTAGCCACCGCCGGGCGGCGGCGGGGGAGGCGGCGGAGGTACGGCACCGGCCATGCGGTGACCGCAGACCTCGCACCAGTCGTCGGAACCCGACTGGTGTCCGTTCGGGCAGGTCGGCATGTCGGTGCGTCCCTTCGTTCCTGCTAGGTCACTTCTTCAGTGGTCGTCGGTGGGCTTCAGTGGTCTTCAGCACGTCACTTCTTTACACGAACAGTCTTTGTCGACCGGGTTTCGAGCGTCATCTCGTCGGCCTCCGTGACCTTCGCCTTCAGTCGCACAGTACCGGTCGCCGCGTCGACCACGTCCACCACCTTCGCGAGCAGTTTCGCAGTATCCGCGTTGCCGGAGGCACTCGCGAGCTGAACGGCCCGGCCCAGTTTGGCCGTTGCTCCATCCATATCACCCGCTTTGCGCAGATCCATCCCCTGTTGGATGGCCTGTGCCAGTTCGGCCTGCCCGGTGTAGTGGGCGACCTGCGGGTTGAGGGAGGTGGAGGCGACCATGTCGTCGGTCCACACGGCCCGTACCAGACCCTGCACGCCCAGGTTCTGCGCACCGCCGTCCCCTTGCGGCACGACCAGCGAGACGCGGGCGGCCAGCATCTCCTGGCCGACGTGCGCGACCGGGACCTCGACGCACAGGTGGTAGTCGCGGGACTCGTCGCCCCAGGAACCCGTCGGATAGTCCCCGGCGCGCGGCCCCGCCTCGCTGCGGCGACCGGTCAACTCCTCGACCGTCGGCGCGACTTGCTTGACGAACTTGATGGTCGTGCCCACCGGCGTCCACACCCGCAGGGCGACGTCGGCGACCTCCTTGCCCATCGCCGTCTCCATCATCCGCGTGAAGTCGGCGGCCAGACCCGCCGGATCGGCGACGATGTCGGCCGTGCCGAGCAGGGCGGAGGCGATCCCTGTGACTTCTTTCACTTCCCAGTCGGTGCCCACGCCCCGCGCGTCACAGGTGAACCGGCCCGCGCAGTGATCGAGGGCGGCCTTCAGATCGGCGGGCGACTCGTGCTCGTTGCGGCCGTCGGTGAGCAGGATGCCGTGCCGGATGGCGACGTCCGCCGAGGACAGCAGCGTCTCGGCGAGCCGCAGCCACGTGCCGATCGCCGTGCCGCCGCCGGCGCTCAGCCGGCGCAGCGCCTGCTTGGCCTGCTCGCGGGTGGTGGCGTCGGCGACCGCGAGCCGCCCGCCGCCCGGGTAGACCTCGGTGGCGACGTGTGTGCCGCCGACCACCGCGAAATGGACCCCATCGCGCAGGGTGTCGATCGCGGCGGCCGTCGCGTCCCGGGCGTTGCGCATCTTGGTCGGCGGGTAGTCCATCGACCCGGAGCAGTCCACCATGATCGCCACCGCCGCCGACGGACCCTGCCCGGCGGCGAACAGGCGCGGCGCGCTCACCGCGCTGCCGATCGTGCCACCGCCGGTCGCCGTGACCGTGACGATGGCGTTGACCTCGCGGCCGCCCTCCGGCAGGTACTCGTTCTGGTACACGTCCACCGAGAACTGCGGCACCGTGGATTTCGAGAAATTGGCCATGCCTTTTCGCATCCCCCTCAACCACCCGCATGGGTGTGACCCGACGCGGACCGGTCCCCTCCGGCCCGTGAGCTTCCCCGAGCGAGGCCGGCCCGGGTGGTCCCGTGCACGGGCCTCAGGCCGATCCTGCCCCCTGCGGCGGCCCGGGGAACGGCACGACCGCCACTGTTACGTTGTCGTGGCCCCCGCCGTCCAGGGCGTGCCCGACCAGGACCCGCGCGCTGTGCAGCGGACGCACGGCGGCGTCCAGGGGAACCACCTCGGCCATCTCCTCCGCCCCCTCCGCGTAGTTCCACAGCCCGTCGGTGCAGACGACGATCACGCCGGGCCGGTCCGGCTTGTAGCTGGCGGTGTGCGGTTCCAGTTCGTAGGCGTCCGCGCCGAGCCAGCCGGTGATCGCGTGGGCTCGCTCGTCGGCGTACGCCTCCGCCTCGCTCATCAGCCCGGCGGCGACCATCTGCGCGGCCCAGGAGTCGTCCTCGGTGAGCCGGGCCGGGGGCGCGCTGCGGTCGGCCGGCACCCAGTAGGCGCGGCTGTCGCCGACCCAGCCGACGACCAGCAGGCCGTTCGTCACCACCGCGCCGACCAGGGTGCACGCCGGTGCGTTCTGGTGCGGGGCGTGCTCGCGGGCCGTCTCCGGCTCGTCGGCCAGGGCGTTGACGGCCTGCGAGGCGGCGACGATCGCGTCGTGCATCGCCTGCTGCGGGTGCGTGCCGCGCGGCAGGGCGCTCAGCAGCGCGTCGCCGGCCGCGCGGGACGCGGCCAGGGAGGCGTCGTCGGGGCGGGTCGCGGACGACACCCCGTCGCAGACGATCGCCACGGACACCGGGGAGCCGTCGGGCAGCGCGGTGGTGGCCAGGGCGAACGCGTCCTCGTTGCGGTGGTGGCGCAGCCCGCGGTCGCTGACGGCGGCCACCGGACCGGACTCCTGCTCCATGTGGTCGCGTTCGCGGGGCTGGGCGTGCCCGCAGTTCTCGCAGTAGCCGTCGCTGTCCACCCGGCCCGCCCGGCACGCCACGCACACCGAGGTCTCCGGCGCGGCCGCGGCGGCCTCCGCTGCCGCGCGCGGGTCGGGCGCCTGCAACGCGTACTCGTCGGGCTCGTCCGGCCGGTCGAAGCAGACGCCGGCGGCGGGAGCGGCGGGAGCCTGCGGGGGTACGGCGGCCGGTGCCTGCGGCGGTACGGCGGGGCCCGCCGCGGGCGGGGCCTGCGGGGGCACCACCGGGGGAGCGGGCGCAGCCGTGGGCGGCATCTGCGGCGCCGGGCCCGGGAGTGCGCCGCCGCCCGAGTCGGTGCCCGGCAGGTCCGTCGGCAGATGCACCGAGGGCGGGGTGTGCGAGCCGCCCGGCTCGGCCGCCTGCGGCCACGGGCCCGCCGTGCCGGGGCCGGGCTGCGCTGCCGCGCCCGGGTCCGGCTGTGACGCCGAGCCGTTCCTCGCGACCGTCGGGTGTTCCCGCGGCGGTGCCGGCACGGCGGACAGGTCGTATCCGCACGCGCCGCAGAAACGGTCACCCGACTCGAGCGGCTCCGCACAGCTCGGGCAGTTCGACAGGGCTGCCTGCTGGGGCATCTGCGACATCAACTACACCCACGTCCGGGGGCGGTAACGGTTGGCACGTTCCACCAGGTCGATCCTTTCCTCGCCGCCGGGCGCGAGCCGGGCCAGCGTGCGGTACGAGCGCTCGAGTCCGAAGCGCAGCCCGCGTTCGTCCAGTTCGCTGCCGAGCAGCACTCGCCGGGCGGCCGGCGTGCCGCCCTGGCCCCCGGAGAGTATCCAGTCCAGGGCGCACCCGAGCACTTCCGTGGCCAACTGCTCGCGCCGCCCCGGGTCCAGACCGTACGCCTGAAGCGCCTCGACCTGTGCGGCGGCGGCCGTCAGATCGTCCAGGAACGCACCGTCCGCGGCGGCCGCCGTACGCCGGCGCAGCCGGGCCCGCACCGCCGCCACGCGGGCGGCCGTGTAGTGGATCGACGCCTCCGGCACCGACTCCAGCGTGTGGACGGCACCCGCGCGGTCACCCGAGGCGAGCCGCACCCGGGCCAGGCCGAACGCGGCGCTGACATGGCTCGGGTCGCTCGCCCACACCAGCCGGTAGTACTCGGCGGCGTTGTCCAGCTGGCCCAGCACCTCCGCGCACAGACCGAGCGCCAGCTTGGGCGCGATCTCGCCGGGGAAGGCGTCGTAGACCGCGTCGAAGGCGAGCGCGGCGTCCTCGTGGTCGCCCGTCACCAGCGCGGCCACGCCGCGGTACCAGACCACCCGCCAGTCGTCCGGACGCTCGTCGTCCAGCTTGGCCAGCGACATGCGCGCCGCGTCGAAGTCGCCGTGCTCCAGCCAGGCGCGCGCCTGCCGCAGCCGGGTCTCCACCGACGGCGCCGGCGCTGCGGCGAGCGCGTTGAGCAGCTCGGCGGGCGCGGAGGTCATCAGGCCCATCAGGAAACCGGCGTTGGGGTCCCCGGAGTCGACGTGCGGCACGGGCAGGGCGAGCGCGGCCGCTCGGATGTCCACCGGCCGCACCAGCGAGGCGGGGATCCCGGAAACACCGGAAGCACCGGCACCGTTCGTTCCAGCAGCACCCGCCGCCGCTGCGCCGCCCGCACCCCGCCGCCCGCGCACCGCCCGCGCCCCCAGCCGGGACACCTCGCCCTCCAGCCGCGGGAACAACTCCGTGTCCGTGACCTTCACTTCGGGTCCGAACAGCGTCGACAGCGCCGGCCGCGCCCGCCCCGACTGCAGCGACACCACCTCGCGCAGCACCCCGGTGAGCTGCTCGGCCATCTCCTGCGCGGAGGCGAACCGGCGGGCCGGGTCCGGGTCGGTGGCGCGCACCAGCAGGCGGTAGAAGGACTCGTACCGGCGGAAGACCTCGATGGTGTCGGGGTCGGGCAGCGAGTCGGCGTAGACGGTGGTGTAGCCCTGGAAGTCGAAGGTGAGGACGGCCAGCGTCCGGCCGACCGTGTACAGGTCGCTCGCCACCGACGGGCCGACGTCGGCGACCTCGGGCGCCTGGTAGCCGACCGTGCCGTAGATCGCGGACTCGTCGTCGTCCATGCGGCGCACGGCGCCCATGTCGATCAGCTTCAGCTCGTCCTCGGTCTGGATGGCGTTGTCGACCTTGAAGTCGCAGTACAGCAGGTTGCGGCTGTGCAGATGGCCGAGGGCCTCCAGCGCCTCGATGCCGTACGCGCAGGCCTGCTCCACGGGCAGCGGGTCGCGGTGGCCGGCGGGTGTGCGGCGGGCGTTGGCGATCTCCTTGAGGGACTTGCCGCCGACGTACTCCATGACGATGTAACCGTCGAGCGAGCCGGTGCGCTGGTCGAGGTGCTCGACGAAGTTGTAGATCCGCACGATGTTGGCGTGCTCGATCTCCGCGAGGAAGCGCCGCTCGGAGATCGCGGCGGCCATCGCGTCCTGGTCGCCGGTGTCCAGCAGGCCCTTGAGCACCACCCACCGGTCCGCGACGGCCCGGTCCACGGCGAGGTAGATCCAGCCGAGGCCGCCGTGCGCCAGGCAGCCCACGACCTCGTACTGGCCGCGCACCACGTCCCCGGCCTTCAGCTTCGGCACGAACGAGTACGGGTGCCCGCACTTGGTGCAGAACCCCTCGGTGCGGCCCGGCCGGTCCCCCCGCGCGCGACCGACCGGCGCCCCGCAGTCCGAGCGGGAGCAGAACCGCTTGCGCTCGGGCACCTCCGCGTCGTTCAGCACCATGGCCCGCGGGTCGGGCCGCGGGATCGGCGGCACCTGCACCAGGCCCGCGCCGAGCCGGGAACGGCCCGAGGACGCCGCGCCCGAGCCCGAGCTGCGCACCGACACCGAGCGGCCCGTCGACTTCCCCGACAGCGAGCGCGACAGCCGCCCGGACACCGAGCGCCGCGACTTCGACGACTGCGAGGACGTACGGGAGCTGCGCGCGCTCGTGCCGGAGGAGCCCTTGGAGCCCCGGCCGCCCGCGGTGAGGCCGGTCGGCACCGAGCCGACCATGCCGGTCGGGGAGACGACCGGCGCGAGCCCGCAGGTGTCGCAGTACAGTTCGCCGCCGCCGACGTCCTCGTACGCCCCGTCGCAGCCCGGCCGCTGACAACTCTGCCCCGCACGGCTCATGACGACTCCCCCCTGACGTCCTCCGACCGGCTCTGCTGCTCCGGCACCCGCGGCGCGGCGAGCGCCTCGGCGGCCGCCTGCTGGTAGCGCAGCACGGCCTGTCCGGCGACGCGCAGATCGCACGGCGCGCTCCACAGCATGCGGCGCGCCTTCTCGTACCGCTCGATCAGCAGCGGGTCCTCCGCCAGCCCGTGCCGTGCCACCTTCGCCTTGTAGGCGTCCAGGCGGCCGCGCAGCTCGGCGCGGACCGCGAGCGGCGCGGTGACCGCGGTCAACGACTCGCGGGCGCGCAGCAGTTCGTCCTCCGCCCGCTGCTCCAGCGACTCCAGCAGCGGCGACAGCCGGTGCCACTGGGCCTGCCGGCGGTACTCGGCGGCCGTGGCAAGCTGCTCGTGCAGCGCGGTCGGCGGGCCGCTGACCACCGGCACCTCGGTCGCCGCGATCTTCGCCAGCACCTCGCCGCGCGCGGTGCGGGCCTCGGCGAGGGTGCGGTCGGCGCGGGAGAGCACGTCCCGCAGCCGCACCAACCGCTTCTCGGCGTCCCGCCGGACGGTGAGCACGGCCTCGATCTCCCGGCGCACCTCGTCAAGGGCCCGCGCCTCACGGTCGTAGACCGCGGTGTCCGGGCGGCCGCCGCCGGGCGCGGAACTGCCCTGCGCGGGCAGCCAGTACGCCAGCGGGTCACTGACCACCTCCTCGCGCAGCTTCGTCAGCGTGCGCGTGATGCGCTCCAGGTCGTCACCGGCCGGATGCTCGCCGGGTCGCACTCCGACGGAGTGGGCGAGCTGCCGGGTGCGCTGGAGTTCGGCGGCGAGTAAATCGATACGGGCGGGCAGCGCCGACCACACGGCGTCGGCGGCGACGACCATGTCCAGGCCGGCGGCGTACAGCTCGTTCATCCGGTCGACCAGCTCCGCCAGCGAGTACCGCTCGCTCAGCTTGCCCGAACCGCCCTGCCCGGCGGGGGCGTCGGCGACGGTCACACAGTCGCCGCGCAGCAGCTCGGTCAGCTCCACCAGGTCCTCGCGGCTGGACCAGCGGCGCCGCGAGCGGATCTCGCGGGCGGTGCGCAGCGCGGCCGTGTAGGCGTCGAAGTACGTCCACAGCAGCGTGATCGACGCCTCCGTGGCGATCCAGCGCTCACGGGTGACGCCGGTCAGTTCGGCGCCCTCCAGCAGCCTGCGGCCCGCGTGGTCCTGCAGGGCCAGCAGCGACGTCTCGATCGCCTCGTGCTCCTGGCCGAGCCGCGCCAGCGCACGGTCCACCTCGTCCCGGTCCATCACCGGCCCGGCGGGGTCCGTGACGCCCATCGATCACCTCTCGCTGCTGTGTGGGTCGTTGCGGTGCTCGTGTCCGCGCTTCGCTCAGCTCGTGCGCAGGTACTGCGGCGCGGGCGGTCTGGACGTGGCCGCGTTGCTCCCCAGTGTCGCCGACAGCCAGGTGCCGTATGACGTCTGCCAGCCGCTCGCGCTGTAGGCGACCAGGATGCGATTGACCCGGCGTACCAGATCGTCCGCGTCCTTCTTCATCGCCACGCCGTAGTACTCGGTGGTGAAGGCACTTCCCTTCAGTTCGACCGTCGGGTCCTGGGCGGCCTGGCTCGCGGCGAGCGCGCCGTCGGTGACCACCGCGTCGACCTCGCCGAGCTGGAGGCGGACCAGGCAGTCCAGCTGGTTGGGGACGGTGGTGGAGATGTCCGCGGAGGCGGGCAGCCGGCCCGCCTTCCGGTCGTCCGCGAGCTTCGTGTACGCCGTCGAACCGGCCGCCGTGCAGATCTTCTTGCCGGCGAGCGTGTCGTCGTAGCCCGTGACCGGCGAGTCCTTGGGCGCGAGGACCTGCTGGCCGGTGCGGAAGTACGGGGCGGAGAAGGCGACGTCCTGCAGGCGCTTGCAGGTGATCGTCATCGTGCGGACGACCATGTCGACGACGCCGCTCTGGACCGCCTGGATGCGCTGGTTGGTCGGGATGGCCTTGAACTGCACCGCGTCGGGGTCGCCGAGCAGGTCCCGGGCGATGGCGTGCACCAGGTCGATGTCGAAGCCCTCCAGCTGCGCGCCCTTCTTGTTCGGGTCGCGGTAGCCCCAGCGGTAGCTGTTCTGGTCGACGCCGACGACCAGCTTCCCCTTGGCCTTGATCCGGGCGATGGTGGGCCCGTCGGCCGCCGAGGGCGCCGGCGTCTGCTTCTCGGGGGCCGTGCACGTCTCGGCGCGCGCTTGGGTGCCGACGGCGACCCGGGAGGCGTCGTCCCTCGCCGGAGCGCTCCCGCCGCCGCGCTGGGTCAGGGGCAGCAGCAGGGCGCACGCCAGCGCCAGGGCGCACACGACCGCCATCGCGCCGACCCCGCCCCAGCCCCTGAGTCCGGCCCGCAGGTGTCGCAGCCTCATCGTCACGCCCCCTTCCACCCGTGCGTCCCTCATCGGTACTCCGACAGCCTGCGGCCGATGCCGAGGACCGCGCCGGCCGCGCCCAGCACGGCGAGGGCGGCGGCGCCCCACGCCAGGCCGGCCATCGCGTCCAGGCCGTCGCCGGCCGCCTGCCGGAACTCCGTCTCCTCGTGCGCCAGCGCCGCGGCCAGGTTGGCGTCGACGCTGTCGAAGCACTCGCCGGTGGCGCCCTTGGCGCCGATCACGCCGTTCAGCGCCTTCTCGTACTCGCCGGACTCGTCCTGGCCGCGGGCCGCGTCATGGCGCCGGTTCCACTCCGCCATGTTGCCGACGGCCGCGGTGACCGGCTTGGCGCCGGCGGTGTCGTCGGCGAGCCGGCGGGCCGCGGCCAGGGCCTTGTCCAGGGCGGCCATGTCCGTCCGGAAGGAGGTGTCGTACCGGTCCTTGCCGTCCTTGGTCGTCTCCGCGCCGCGCGCCACCAGGGTGAGGTTCTCGTTGCTGCGGGCCTTCAGGGAGGCGATACGCGCGTCCTGCAGGACGTTGAGGGAGCGCACGCCCCTCTCGCGGGAGTCGTTCAGGTCCGCGCGGGCGACGCTGTGGCCGACGACCAGCCACAACAGCACCACCGCGGCCGCCGTGGTGGCGGTGACCAGGCCCTGGTTGAGGACGCGGTGGGTGCGTCGGTAGTGCCGGTGCTGGGCCCAGCCCAACGCGGCCAGCGCCAGCACGCCGAGCGCGATCGCCGCCCAAGGGTAGGGCGTGGCGTCCGCGTAATCGGCGTTAAGGCGCTCGTTCTCCTTGGTGTACAGGTCCTCGGCCGCCGGGAGCATCTGCTGCTGCATCTTCTCGTTGGCGTACCGCAGGTAGGCGCCGCCGACCGGGAACCCCTGCCGGTTGTAGGTGCGGGCGCGCTCCACCAGGCCCTTGTACTCGGGCAGCAGCCGGTTGAGCTTCGTGATGGTGGCGGCGGCCGGGGAGCCGGGGTCGGAACTGCCGGCGGCGGTGACCAGGCCGGTGGCGGCCGTGCGGATGTCCCGCTCGTAGCGGTCGCGGGAGGCCTTGGTCTCCTGGCCGCCGGCCAGGAAGCCGCTGGAGGCAGCGGTGTTGGCGTCGGCGAGCGAGCGGTAGATGTCGGCCGCGGCGGCGCTCAGCGGCCGGCTCTTGTGCAGGACGTCGTCGGCGGCGGCCGCCCGCTCGGTGACCTGCCAGGCGGTGACCGCGCCGAACGCGACGACGAGCAGCGCGAGGACGGCTCCGATGGTGCGCAGCCGGCCCGGTTCCGTGACGGCGGCGGTGCGCAGCCGCTCCACGCCCTCGGCGAACGCCGTACGGCGCGCGGGGCGGCCCGGTGCGGGGGAGCCGGGGCCCGTGGTCGCCGCGGGCGCGGGGGGACGGACGGCGGGCTGCGGGGGGATCGCCGGCATCGTGGGCGTGCCGGGGCCCGGCGGTGGCGCCGCGCTGCTTCGCTGCGGGTGTGTCACTGCTGACCTCCCCCATGGTCATCCGTCGCCGCAAGTATCGCTGCCGGGGCCCGTATCCGCACCGGCCGTCACCCGATCTTGATCCGATCGCAGCGTGATGCGCGGCCCGGCGCCGGATGTCCCGTGCCTGCCCGTCCTGAAACCGCCCTGCCCATGAATACGTCGGGGGAACCGGATCGGTTCCCCCGACGTCACTCACGGGTGACGGACGGTCACCCCACCGCGTGTGTTCCGGTACCGCTCAGCTCGCGTCGTGGGCGAAGTGCGCCCGCAGCCGTTCCTGCGCGGCGGCAGCCGCTCCCAGCCGGTCCAGGCCCAGCAGCGCCGCCCCCAGCACGGGCCGCTCCCGCACCACCCGCGGTACGGCCTTGGGCGCGCGTTCGGCCAGCAGTCGCCGTACCGCGTCGTCGAGCTGGGCGTGGCCGGCGGCGAGCACCCCGCCGCCGAGCAGCACCGGGGTCTCCTCCGCCAGCAGGTCCAGGCGGGTCAGCGCGACCACCGCCATGGTGGTGATCTCCTCGCCGAGCCGGTCGACGATCCGGCGGGCCACCGGGTCGCCGGCGGCCGCGGTGGCGAACAGCACCGGCGTCAGCTCGTGCCGGCGGGCGTGCTCCACGTGTCCCAGGTGCAGGGCCTCGATCAGCGCGTACACGGAGTCCAGGCCGAAGTGCGCGGGCAGGGTGCGGGCCAGCTCGGTGGGGCCGCCGCGCCCGTCCTCCGCGCGCGCCGCGTGCCACATCGCCTCCTCGGCCAGGAACCAGCCGCCGCCCCAGTCCCCGGAGATGCGGCCGATCGCCGGGAAACGGGCGGTACGGCCGTCGGGGCGCATGCCGACGCAGTTGATCCCGGCGCCGCACACCACGGCCACCCCGCGCGGTTCGGCGACACCGGCCCGCAGGATCGCGAAGGTGTCGTTGCGCACCTCGACGGACGAGCCCCACGCGCGCGCGTGCAGGGCCGCCGCCAACTGCTCCTCCTCCACCGGCAGGTCGGCGTTGGCCAGACAGGCGCAGACATGCCCGACGGCGGTCACCCCGGCACGCGCGTACGCCTCCGCGACCGCCTGCGCGAGCGTGTCCACCGCCGCCCGAACGCCGACCGTGGGTGGCCGGAACTCGCCGCCGCGGGCCGTGGCGAGGACGGTGCCGTCCGCGGCCACGACCGCCACGTCGGTCTTGCTGTTGCCGGCGTCGATGGCGAGGACGCTCCCCGTCAGGCCCACGGAAGGTGCTCCCGGTTGTGCGCGATCAGCCGGTCGGTGAGGGTGTCGGCGTAGGCGTACCGGCCGATCAGCGGGTGGGCGAGCAGCGCGCGGAAGACGCGGTCGCGGCCGCCCTTCACCGCCTGCAGGGCCAGGTCCTCGTACGCGGTGACGTTCGCGATCAGGCCCGCGTACAGGGGGTCCAGGCGCGGCACGGGCAGCGGGGCGGCGCCCTTGGCGCCGACCGCGGCCTGCACCTCGACCACCGCGTCGTCGGGCAGGAAGGGCAGCGTGCCGTTGTTGAGGGTGTTCACCACCTGGTACGGGCTGCCCGCGCCGCCCAGCAGCGCCGCCGCGAGGTCGACGGCGGCCTCCGAGTAGTAGGCCCCGCCCCGCTTGGCCAGCAGCTCCGGCTTCTCGTCCAGCGCCGGATCGCCGTACATCTCGAGCAGTTGTTTCTCCATCGCGGCGACCTCGGCCGCCCGCGACGGCTTGGTGCGCAGTTCGCCGACGACCTCGTCGTGGGCGTAGTAGTAGCGCAGGTAGTACGACGGGACGACGCCGAGGCGGTCCAGCAGCGGGCGGGGCAGGCGCAGGTCGGCGGCGATGGCGTCGCCGTGCTCGGACAGCAGGCGGGGCAGCACGTCCTCGCCCTCGGGGCCGCCCAGGCGCACCCCGGTCTCCCAGGTGAGGTGGTTCAGGCCGACGTGGTCCAGATGCACCTCGGCGGGGGAGACGCCGAGGTGGGCGGCGAACTTGCGCTGCAGCCCGATCGCCACGTTGCACAGCCCGACCGCCTTGTGGCCGGCCTGGAGCAGGGCGCGGGTGACGATGCCGACCGGGTTGGTGAAGTCGATGATCCAGGCGTGCGGGTTGGCGCGGCGGACCCGCTCGGCGATGTCGAGGACGACGGGCACGGTGCGCAGCGCCTTGGCGAGGCCGCCCGCGCCGGTGGTCTCCTGGCCGACGCAGCCGCATTCCAGCGGCCATGTCTCGTCCTGCTCGCGGGCCGCCTGCCCGCCCACGCGCAGCTGCAGCAGCACCGCGTCCGCGCCGTCCACTGCGGCGTCGAGGTCGGCGGTGGTGACGACGCGGCCCGGGTGGCCCTGCTTGGCGAGGATGCGGCGGGCCAGGCCGCCCACCAGTTCCAGCCGCTCGGCGGCCGGGTCGACGAGGACCAGTTCCTCGACGGGGAGGGTGTCCCGCAGGCGTGCGAAGCCGTCGACGAGTTCGGGGGTGTAGGTCGAGCCGCCCCCTACCACGGTGAGTTTCATATGCGGTTAACCCTTCACTCCGGTGAGCGTGACGCCCTCGACGAACGCCTTCTGCGCGAAGAAGAACACGAGGATCACGGGGGCCATGACCAGCACGGTGGCGGCCATGGTGAGGTTCCAGTCGGTGTGGTGCGCGCCCTTGAAGGACTCCAGGCCGTAACTCAGCGTCCAGGCGCCGGGGTTCTCGGAGGCGTAGATCTGCGGGCCGAAGTAGTCGTTCCAGGCGTAGAAGAACTGGAACAGGGCGACGGCGGCGATGCCGGGCTTCGCCATCGGCAGGACGATCCGCAGCAGGGTTCTCAGGTCGCCGCAGCCGTCGACCCTCGCCGCGTCCAGGTACTCGTTCGGGATGGTCGTCAGGAACTGCCGCAGCAGGAAGATGGAGAACGCGTCGCCGAACGCCATGGGGACGATCAGCGGCCACAGCGAGCCGGACAGGTCCAGCTGCCTGGCCCAGAACAGGTACATCGGGATGACGACGACCTGCGGCGGCAGCATCATCATCGAGATCACCAGCATCAGCGCCAGATTGCGGCCGCGGAAGCGGAACTTGGCGAGCGCGTAGGCCACGGGGATCGAGGAGACGACCGTAAGGACGGTTCCCAGTCCCGCGTAGAGCAGGGTGTTCTTCCACCAAGTGAGGAAACCGGGGGTGTCGAAGACCTTCCGGTAGTTGCCCCATTCCCAGGTGTGCGGGACGAGGTCCCGGCTGAGGGCCTGGCTGTCGCTCATCAGGGAGGTGAGGAACACGAACACGAACGGCAGGACGAAGAACAGCGCGGCGGCGACACCGAGGCAGTGCACCGCGATCCACTCCAGCAGGGCCCGGCGGCGGGCGGTGCGCTCGGCCGCGGGTCGCACGGGGACCTGCACCGGCTGGTCCAGAACCTGGGTCATGGGTCAGTCACCTGCCTGGATCAGACCGCCGCGGCGCCGCATCAGGAACGCGGTGAACACCATCGACAGGGCGAACAGCACCAGGGCGACGACACAGGCGGAGCCGTAGTCGAAGCGCTGGAAGCCGAGGTTGTAGACGAGTTGCGGGAGGGTGAGCGTGGACTTGTCCGGGTAGCCGGGCTCGAACTGGGTGCCCGCGCCCTGGATCACACCGGAGGCGACCTTCCCGGCGATCAGCGGCTGTGTGTAGTACTGCATCGTCTGGATCACGCCGGTGACCACGGCGAACATCACGATGGGGGAGATGTTCGGAAGCGTGACGTACCGGAACCGCTGCCAGGCCGACGCCCCGTCCAGCTCCGCCGCCTCGTACTGCTCGGCGGGCACGTCGAGCAGCGCCGCCATGAAGATCACCATCAGGTCGCCGATGCCCCACAGCGCGAGCAGGGTGAGCGCCGGCTTGGACCAGGAGGGGTCGTTGAACCAGCCGGGCGTCGGCACGCCCACCTTCTCCAGGATCGAGTTCACCGGCCCGGTGCCGGGGTTGAGCAGGAACGCGAAGGCCATGGTGGCGGCCACGGGCGGGGCCAGGTAGGGCAGGTAGAAGAGCGTGCGGAAGACGCCCGTACCGGTCTTGATCTTCGTGATGAGCAGGCCGACGCCCAGTCCGAAGGCCACCCGCAGGGTCACCATGACGAGCACCAGCCACAGCGTGTTGCGCAGGGCGGGCCAGAACAGCGGGTAGTGCGCGAAGACGTAGGACCAGTTCTTCGTCCCGCTCCACGCCGGCGGCCGGAAGCCGTCGTAGTGCATGAACGAGAAGTAGACCGTGGACAGGAGCGGGTAGGCGAAGAAGACCGCGAACCCGATCAGCCAGGGCGACAGGAAGGCGAGGTTGCGCAGCGCCGCGCGGCGGCGCTTGGACTCCAGGGTGATCGCGCTCATCGCTACTTCGCCTGCGCGATGTCCGTGTCGATCTGCGCGGCCGCCTTCTTCAGGCCGGCCTTGATATCGGTGACCTTGCCGCTCTCGTAGTCGTAGCCGAGCTGCTGGATCGTCACCAGGTACTGGCCGCCGTTGACGGATGCGGGCGTGCTCGTGGAGTGCGGGTTCGCGGCGATGTCCAGGAACGTTTTGAAGCGCGGGTCGTAGTGGAGCTTCGGCGACTTCAGGGCGGCCAGGGTGGAGGGAACGTTGTGGATCGCGTTGGAGAAGCCCACCACCGCGTCGGTGTCGGTGGTCATGTACTTCACCAGTTCCCACGCGGCGTTCTGCTTCGTGCTGGTGGCGGCGATTCCGGCGATGGTGCCGGTGATGTAGCCCTTGCCGTACTGGTCGGCCTGGTCGTCGGGGACCGGCAGCGGGGCCACGCCGATGTCGAAGGCGGGCCTGGCGTCCAGGGCCATGCCGAGCCGCCACTCGCCGTCGAGCTGCATGGCGACCTGGCCGGTGTGGAAGGGGTGCTTGGGGCCCCACTCGTCGCCCAGCTTCGCCCGGTAGCGCTCCAGCTTCGAGAAGCCGCCGAGTGCGTCGACGAGCCGCTTCTGCAGCGTGAAGCCCTTCTCGAACGCCGGGTCCCCGGCGATGTTGGACCTGCCGTCCCGGTCGAAGTACGTCGGGGAGAACTGGCCGAGGTAGTGCTCGGTGGTCGACTCCCAGCCGTGGTAGTCGGGCATGAATCCGAGCTGCTGGAAGGAGTCGCCCTGAGGGACGGTCAGCTTCTTGGCGTCGGCCTCGAACTGCGACCAGGTCTTCGGCGGGGAGGTGATGCCTGCCTTCGCGAACGCCGTCTTGTTGTAGTACAGGCCGTAGGCGTCGCCGAGCAGCGGGACCGCGCAGCGGTTGCCCTCGAACCGTGTGTACTCGTTCATCGCCTTCGGGAAGGTCTGCTGCGGGTCGATCTTCGCCTTCCTGAAGAAGGGGTTCAGATCGACCAGCGCGCCGGAGGAGCAGAACTTGCCCACGTTGTTCGTGGTGAAGGAGGAGATCACGTCGGGCGCCTTGGTGCCGCCCGCGCGCAGCGCCTGGTTGATCTTGTCGTCGGTCATGTTGCCGACGACGTCGACGTGGATGTTCGGGTGCGCCTTCTCGAAGCCGGCGACCAGCTCCTTGACGGCCCTGACCTCGTTCGGCGCGCTCCAGGCGTGCCAGAAGGTGATCGTCGTGTCCTTCGACGGGTCGTCGCTCGCGCCGGCGCCGGACTGGCCGGTGCAGGCGGTGGCGAGCAGGGCCAGCGACGCGGTCAGGGCAAAAGCCGTCTTTCGGGTGAGTGACGGTATGACTTCGGGCATGGCGAGGCCTCCCAGGGGGCGGGGTCGGGAAAGGAGGAGGTGCTCTGAGGGGGCGGGGTCGGGAAGGGGAGAGGTGCTCTGAGGGGCTAGCGCGAGGTGTCGAAGACCTCGTCGCGGGTGACGGTCAGCGCGCGCTCCAGCGCGCCGCGCAGGACGGGCTGGTCGGTGACCTCACCGACCACGAGCCGGGGCCGGGAGGCGGCCAGCTCCTGCAGCTCGTCCTCGATCAGGGCACGCAGCACCTCGCCGCCGCTGGTGAGCGAGGCGCCGGAGAGCACGACCAGCTCGGGGTCGAGCACGGAGACCAGCGAG
This sequence comes from Streptomyces sp. NPDC014006, assembly GCF_043088925.1. Classification (NCBI taxonomy): domain Bacteria; kingdom Bacillati; phylum Actinomycetota; class Actinomycetes; order Kitasatosporales; family Streptomycetaceae; genus Streptomyces; species Streptomyces sp. NPDC014006. The sequence goes on from NZ_JBICAJ010000001.1 coordinate 342,690, forward strand.
GCGAGACCGGTGGCCAGCCGGGTGGCGTACGTCTGCAGCAGCAGCCGGCCCAGCACGGTCTCCTCGGCGGCGGCCCGGGCCACCAGCGCCGCCGCGGCCTCCTCGTTCGGCCCGGACGGGACGTCGCTCATGCCGAGTTCGCGGGCGAGCTGGGGGACGGCCTGGGAGCCGGCCAGCTCCTGGTAGCCACCGCTGTTGGCTTTCCTCACCCCACGCACCAGCGGGGTGCCGGGCACCGGAAGGAAACCCACCTCTCCCGCGCCGCCGGTGAAGCCGCGGTGCAGCCGGCCGCCGAGGACCAGTGCGGCGCCCAGGCCCTCCTGGTTCCACAGCAGCACGAAGTCCTCGTGCCCGCGGGCGGCGCCCAGACGCTGCTCGGCGAGCGCGACGAGGTTGACGTCGTTCTCGTACTCCACCGGCATCGGCAGCGCGGCCGCGAGTTCGTCGAGCAGGGTGGGGGAGTGCCAGCCCGGCAGGTGGGAGGCGTAGCGCAGCCGGCCGGTGCCCGGGTCGAAGGCGCCGGGGGTGCCGATGACGAGCCGGTGGACGTCGGAGCGGGCCAGCCCGGCGGCCTTGACGGCGCCGTCGAGGGCGTCGGTGACCTGCTGGGCGACGGGCTGCGCGGGGCGCCGGCCGGGCGTGGCGAGCTCGTAGCGCCCGACAGCGCGCCCGGTGATGTCGGCGACGGCGGCCCGGATGCGGCCCGGGGTGACGTCGAGGCCGGCGGCGTGGGCGGCGCGGGGGTTGACCTCGTACAGCTGGGCGTTGGGGCCCGGGCGGCCCTCGGCCCTGCCGGTGGCCAGCACCAGCCCGGCTGCCTCCAGACGGGCCAGAAGCTGGGAGGCGGTCGGCTTCGACAGGCCGGTGAGCTTGCCGATGCGGGTACGGGAGAGCGGGCCGTGCTCCAGCAGCAGGTCCAGGGCGGCACGGTCGTTCATGGCGCGCAGCACGCGCGGGGTGCCCGGCGTACCGGCGGTTCCTGCCATGGGGTGCGCACCTGCCTTTCCAGCGGGACAGCCTTCCAGTGCGCGGGGAGGGCTGTCCACCCGGCTACGGCACTGTTAGGAAAGTTTCCTATCGTCCGTCAGGAACGTAAGCCCGCCGTCAAGGGGCCGTCAAGACACGGCACCCCCGCGGCAACGGAGTCGTTACCTGCGGGGGCGTCGGGGAAGAGGCGCGGGCGCGCCGGGGAAGAGCCGAGTGGGGCGTCGGCGACGCGTTGCGCGGCGTCGGCGACGAGCCGTGGGCGGTTACTTCGAACTGCTCGGCGGCGGGACGAGCGGCGTGGCCGCCTGGGCCTGCGCGGAGGTGGAGTTGGCGAACGCGGACGGGGCGGCGACCGAGGCCGACGGGTCCGGAACCTCATCCTCCGCGGGAGCCGTCGCACCGCCGACGATGCGGATGTCGGCGGCGTCGAAGGCGCGCTTGATGCGCCAGCGCAGCTCCCGCTCCACCGTGAGGGACTTGCCCGGCATGGTCCGGGCGGAGACCCGGACGACCATGGAGTCGATCAGCAGGCTGTCCAGGCCGAGCACCTGGATCGGGCTCCACAGCAGCTCGTTCCAGGGTTCTTCCTTGCCCATCGTCTCGGCGACCGCGTCGAGGGTGGCCTTCACCCGGTCCAGGTCCTCCGACGTCTTGACGGTGACGTCCACCCCGGCCGTCGCCCAGCCCTGCGAGAGGTTGCCGATGCGCTTGACCTCGCCGTTGCGGACGTACCAGATCTCGCCGTTGTCGCCGCGCAGCTTCGTCACGCGCAGGCCGACCTCGATCACCTCGCCCGACGCGACACCCGCGTCGATCGTGTCGCCGACCCCGTACTGGTCCTCCAGGATCATGAACACGCCGGACAGGAAGTCCGTGACCAGGTTGCGCGCGCCGAAACCGATCGCCACGCCCGCGACACCGGCGGAGGCCAGCAGCGGGGCGAGATTGATGTCGAAGGTGGCCAGCACCATCAGCGCGGCGGTGCCGAGGATCAGGAACGACGCCACCGACCTCAGCACCGAGCCGATCGCCTGCGAGCGCTGGCGGCGGCGCTCGGCGTTCACCAGCAGGCCGCCGAGCGCGGTGCCGTCCACCGCCTGGACCGTACGGGTCATCCGGTCGATGAGCTTGGTGATCGCCCGCCGCACCGCCACCCGCAGCACCGTCGCGATCACCAGGATCAGCAGCACGCGCAGGCCGATCGCGAGCCACGTCGACCAGTTCTGCTCGATCCAGCTCGCCGCGTTCGTCGCGCTCTCCTGCGCGTCCTGGAGCGTGGGAACGGTCACCGACGGCGTCTGGGAACCGGACGGCGACGGCGAGGGACCGGCGGCCAGTAGGACGGCGGGCAAGGACACGGCGGATACCTCCAGGTGCAGCGGTCTGCCCCCGGGCACGGGACGGTGGTCCCGGTCGTCAAGGTCACGGAAAGGTCACCGGAGGGCAGGAGCACCACACTAACGGGGCATGGTGTGTGCATCCGCCGGATGCCGCAAGGAGAGACCGTGCTCACCTGGGCTTGAACCGGTCGCGGCCCGGGGGATGAACCAGATGTGGTCGAAAACACTCCCAGCCCGTTACCGGGACATGGTGGCGCCGCCACCAGGCATGAGGGGAGACTGACTACGGATCGTCCCGGCGCGAGCCACGCGCCGCCGGCGTACAAGGAGGCATCCGTGCCGCATGTCCTGGTCCTCAACGCGTCGTACGAGCCGCTCGGCGTCGTACCGCTCCGCCGCGCGCTCGTCCTCGTCCTCGAGAACAAGGCAGTCTGCCTCGAGGAGTCCGGCGCCTTTCTGCACAGCGCAACCGTCACCGTCCCCGCACCCAGCGTGGTCCGGCTCAAGCGATTCGTGCGGGTTCCCTACCGGGGGCCCGTTCCTCTGACCCGTCGGGCGCTGTTCGCCCGGGACGGGGGCCGGTGCATGTACTGCGGTGGCGTCGCAACCAGCGTCGACCACGTCATCCCGCGCTCGCGCGGTGGCAAGCACGTCTGGGACAACGTGGTGGCCTCCTGCCGCCGCTGCAACCACGTCAAGGCCGACCGCCACCTGATCGAACTGGGCTGGCGGCTGCGCCACAAACCGGCGCCGCCGACCGGGCTGGCCTGGCGCATCATCGGCACGGGCCACAGGGATCCACGCTGGCTGCCCTACCTGCAGCCGTTCGGCGCGGACGACGCCCTGGCCCGGATCGACGGCATCTCCGCCTGACCCCGATCCGGGCCTCGCCCGTCCACCGGCCGCAAGCCGCCACCCGACGGCACCGACCGTCCTGGCGGTACCGGCCGTCCTGGCGGTGCCGGCCGCCCCGGCGGGGTCGGACGCCGCCGGGGCGGCCGGCATCCGGGCCGGGCCGCCGCCCCGGGAGTCCCCTGCGCCCCCGGGACGGCCGCTCGGGCGGCCCATCCGCACGGCGGCGGCCCGGCGTGCCGCCGGGCCGTGCCCTGCCCTCGCGATCACGCGTACCGGCCGACCGCGCGCTGCCCGGCCGTCACACGTAGCGCAGCTGGGCCGGGTCGGCCGTGCGTCGCAGCAGCGGTAGAGCCGTGGCCGCCGCCAGCAGGCACACGGCGTAGACGGCCACCGGCACCAGCAGCGCCGCGTACGGCACCGTGGGGGCACCCGGGCCGGTGGTGAGCGCGGCGTACCAGGTGCCGACCGTCATGCCGCCCGCGCCCGCCAGGAGCACCGCCGGAGCGAGCGGCAGCGCCGTCTCCAGCAACAACGCGCGTCCGAGCACCGCGCGCGGCACACCGGCCGCCGTCTGCGCGGCCAGGCCCCGGCGCCGGGTGGCCACCGACTCGGCGGTGCCGACGGCCAGGCCGGACAGGGTGATCACCAGGGCGACGGCGAGTGCGGCGGCGGTGAGGTTCAGGCCGCCGGTGTAGTACCCGACGCCCGATCCGAGGCTGCCCTCCCGGCTCATCCGGCGCAGCTCGGCCAGCAGCGCCTGCCGCACGCCGACGAAGCCGGTGCCGGCCACCGTCACCAGCAGCACCGCGGCATGGGTCCGCGCCGCCGCCCACGGGTCGTCCCGCAGCCGCTCCGCCGCGATCAGCGCCGCCGCCGACCGCGCACGCGGGGCGAGCAGCCGTCCCGTCAGCCGGGCCGTGGCACCGCTCAGCCACACCGCTCCCGCACCCACCGCGAGAAGCAGCCCGGACACCAGCAGCGGCCCCTCGGCGTACGCCCGCCACGGCGATGTGCCGCCCGTGCCCGTCACGGCCGCGACGGCCATCAGCGCCACCAGCGCCGGCCCGGCCAGGAACGCCAGGGCCGGACCGCGCCCGGTGCGCTGCCGCACCCGCCGCACCCAGCCCAGCGGCGAGGCCACCACCCGGCGCAGCGCCAGGGCTCCCGCCCCCGCTCCCAGCACCGGCACCCCGACCGCCACCACGACGACCGCGGCCCAGACCCGGGCGGGCGCGTCCGTCCAGCCCGCCGCCAGCACCGGCACGGCGACGGCCGTCACGAGCACCGAGCCCAGCAGACAGGCCAGACCCGTCTCCAGCGCCGCGATCCGGCGCACCTGCCCCGCAGTCGCCCCGGCCAGCCGCAGCCCCGCCAGCCGCCGGTCGCGGTGCACGGCGCCGATCCGGGCGCACTGTCCGAGGAATCCCAGCACCGGCACCAGCAGCAGGAGCAGAGCGACGATCACCCCCGAGCGGGTGCCCGGCTGGTTCAGCAGACCCCCGCCCATGGGCACGTCATGCCCGCCGCGCAGTCCGCCGAGGACGGCCGCCGCCAGCGCGAACGCCGTCGCCGGCACCGCCCCCAACGCGGTCAGGCCCCACCGCCACCACTCCCGCCGGTCCGACCCCCGCGTCAGCGCCCAGGCCAACCGCAGATCGGTCCCGAACCCGGGCGCGCCCCCGCGATCCCGCCGCGGATCCGTGCCCAGCCCCGCCATGGCCCCGTGGTCGCTCACGCGCTCACCCCCAGGCCCGAGACGGCGCCGTCGCTCAGCCGCACCTCACGGTCCGCGTAGGCTGCCGTCTGCGCGTCGTGCGTGATCAGCAGCACCGCCGCGCCCGTCTCCCGCGCGGTGTGCACCAGCGCCGTCATCACCTGCTCACTCGCCAGCGAGTCCAGCGCCCCCGTCGGCTCGTCCGCGAACACGATCCGCGGCCCCGTCACCAGCGCCCGCGCCAGCGCCGCCCGCTGCGCCTGACCGCCACTCAGCTCACCGGGGCGCAGCTCGCCCTGCCCGCACACCCCGAACCGCTCCAGCCACGCGCCCGCTCGCTCCCGGGCCGCCGTCCGCGCGAGGCCCCCCAGCAGCAGGGGCAGCGCCACGTTGTCCAGCACGGTCAGCTCCGGGATCAGCTGCGCGAACTGGAACACCACCCCGAACTCCGTCCGCCGCAGCTCACCGAGCCGTCGCTCCGGCTGTTGCTCCAGACGCCGGCCGTCGTAGACCACCGACCCCGCGTCGGGCCGGACGATCCCGGCCAGACAGTGCAGCAGCGTGGACTTGCCGCTGCCACTCGCCCCGGTCACCGCGAGGATCTCCCCGGCGTGCAGCTCGAGACCGGCGCCACGCAGGGCCGGTGTCCTGCCGTACGTCTTGACCAGGTCACGGGCCGCCAGCAGCGCCGCCGTGTCTTCCCCCTTGGCGTTCATGCCGTGTCGACCTCCGCGGTCAGATGGGTGAGCCGGTCCGCGGTGGTGGTCATCCAGCGGAGGTCGGCGTCGAGGTGGTTGAGGGCGTAGTCCGCCGATAGCACGCTCGCCAGGTCGGCGCCCGGCGCGGTCTTCACGGCCGTCAGCTCCCGCATCCGGGCCATGTGCGCGGCGCGCTGCGCCCGCAGATAGGCCGCCGGGTCGCCGCCGGACAGGATCGCCACGACCACCTTGGCGAAGATCTCGTTCGCGACGAACGGCGCCGGCGGCGCGACCTCGGCCGCCCAGCGGGCCAGCTCGGCCTCGCCGTCCGGGGTCGCCCGGTACGTCGTGCGCTCGGGACCGCCGTCGGAGTCGGTGCCCTCCACGGCCGCGAGACCGTCGCGGACCAGGCGTTGCAGGGTCGTGTAGACCTGCCCGTAGGCGAGGGGGCGGCCCTGCGGGAAGCGCTCGTCGTGGCGTCGCTTGAGGTCGTAGCCATGGCCCGGCCCGGAAGCGAGCAGCCCCAGCAGGACGTGGCGGGTGCTCATGCAGATCAGTATGTACTCGCTACATGTACTGAGTGAATAGTGGCCCGAAAAAAGGCCATGCGAAAACCCGGCCGCGGAGTGCGGCCGGGTTTTTCACGGGGCGTTCGTCAGACGCGCGCCTTCGGCTTCGACACGCGGATCTTGGAGCGGTCCAGGACCATCACCAGGCCCGTGATCACCGCGAAGATCACCAGCGGGGTGAACACGTACAGGCCCAGCGTCTCACCGACACTGAGGCCCTTGCCGGGGTCGTCACCGTCGTCGCGCGTCAGCGCGAGCGCGGGAGACGACATGAGCAGCATCATCAGCGTCGTACCGGCGGCCAGGGCGCCGGCGCGCAGGGCGTTCTTCTTGTCCACGGTGCCAAAGTAGCGAACGCCTCCGAGGGCCGCGCGGCCGGGGTGCCGTACGGGGCTCACGGCTCGGCCCGCACCGCCTCGATCAGCGCGCGCAGCCGCGGCGAGGCGGCCAGTTCCTCCAGTGTCACCGGCCGGCCCGTCGCGTCCGCGACCGGCAGCCGCCAGTTGGGGTACTGGTCCCAGGTTCCCGGCAGGTTCTGCGGGCGCCGGTCCCCGACGCCGTCCGGCAGCCACACCCCGACCAGCCGGGCCGGTGTGCGCCGCAGGAACCGGTGCACCGCCTGGATCTCCGCCTCCTCCGACGACACGTCGGTACCGCCTGCCCCGCGCAGCATCCCCAGCCGGGCCAGCACCGCCAGCCACTCGCCGGTGTCCGCCGCCGCCTCCTCCCGCTCCACCTCCAGCGGACGCGTCAGCAGGCCCAGCCGCTCCCGCAGGTCCACGTGCTCACCTGTGAGCCGGGCCGCAGTCGGCGGCAGATCGTGCGTCGTCGCCGTCGCCAGACAGTCCGCGCGCCAGCGCTCCGGCGGCAGCGGACGCCCGTCGCCCGTCCAGTCCCGCTCGAACCACAGCACCGACGTGCCCAGCACCCCGCGCTGACGCAGCGCCTCGCGCACCCCGGGCTCCACCGTGCCGAGGTCCTCGCCGACCACCACCGCGCCGGCCCGGGACGCCTCCAGCACCAGCACCGCCAGCATCGCCTCGGCGTCGTAGCGGACGTACGCGCCTTCCGTCGGCGCCTCGCCCTGCGGCACCCACCACAGCCGGAACAGCCCCATCACATGGTCGATGCGCAGCGCCCCCGCGTACCGGAACAGCGACCGCAGCAGATCCCGGTAAGGCGCGTACCCCGACGCGGCCAGCCGGTCCGGCCGCCACGGCGGCAGCCCCCAGTCCTGCCCGCGCGCGTTGAACGCGTCCGGCGGCGCCCCCACCGACATCCCCGCGGCGAAGAACTCCTGCTGCGCCCACGCGTCCGCGCCCTGCGGATGCACCCCGACCGCCAGGTCGTGCACCACGCCCACGTCCATCCCGGCGTCCCGCGCCGCCCGCTGCGCGGCCCGCAGCTGGGCGTCGGTCAGCCAGGCGAGATTGCTGTGGAAGTCCACCCGGTCCCTCAGCTCCGCACGCGCGTGTGCCGTCTCGGCCGACCGGGGATCGCGCAGCTCCTCAGGCCAGTGGCTCCAGTCCGAGCCGTGCACCTCCGCCAGCGCGCACCACGTCGCGTGGTCCTCCAGGGCCTGCCCCTGCTCGGCGAGGAAGTCGGCGTAGGCGGCCCGCCGGCCCGGACCGAGCGGCACCTGCCGCACCGTCTCCAGAGCGGCGCGCTTCAGCTCCCACACCGCGTCCCGGTCGATCAGCGCGCCCTTGTCCAGCACCGCCTCGCGCAGCCCCGCCGCCCGCTGGAGCAGACCGTGCAGAGCGCCGTGGTCGTCGGCGTAGGCGTACTCCGGGACGTCCTCCACCCGCAGATGCACCGGGTCGGGGAAGCGGCGGGACGACGGCCGGTACGGCGAGGGGTCGGTCGGCGCGCCCGGTACGGCCGCATGCAACGGGTTGACCTGCACGAACCCGGCGCCCAGCGCCCGCCCCGCCCAGGCCGCCAGTTCGCCGAGGTCACCGAGGTCGCCCATGCCCCACGAGCGCCGGGACAGCAGCGAGTACAGCTGCACCAGCAGTCCGTACGAGCGGGCGGTGGGCGTGGGCAGCCGGGGCGGGGCCACGACGAGGTGCGCGCTCGCCCGGCGGCCGTCGGGCGCGGTGGCGGTCAGCCGGTGCACACCGTGCGGCAGCACGTGCAGGTCGGGACGCGTCTCGCCCTGCTCGGTGAACAGCTCGACCTGAGTGCCCGGCGGCAGTGCGGCCAGGGTCTCGGGGACGGCGCCGTCCCAGCTCACCAGCGTCGGCGGCAGCAGCTGTTCGGCCAGCTCCCGCTCCCGCGCGGCGAGCGCGGCGGCCACGGCCGCGGGGCTGCTCGCGTCCACCCCGAGGGCGCCGAGCACGCGGACGAGCGCGGCCGGCGACGCGGCCACCGTGCGGTCCGGGGAGGGCTGGTAGGAGGGCGCCACGCCGTGCAGTTCGGCGAGGCGCGCCAGGTCGGGGTCCGGGGCGGCGGCGTGCGGCGCGGGTGCGGTCATCTACGGCCTCGTGGTGCCGGGGTCCAGGGACGCGTCGGACTCGCTGGTGAGCGGCGCCGCGTCGGACAGGGGCGGCTCACTGGTCAGGGGTTCGGCGTCGGGCAGGGGAGGTTCGCTGGTCAGCGGGGCCTCGACGCAGGCGCTCTCGGCACTGAAGACGCAGGCCAGAGCGGTGTCGTACTCGATGTCCGGGGGCGGAGCCTGGCGGGGCAGTGCGGCCTCCGGCCCGGGTTTGGACAGGGCCGAGAGCAGAAGGTGTGCCGATGCGGCCACAGGGGTCTCCTTGTCGCGTGCGCCGGGTGCGGCGTCGGAACGGGTTACCGCAGCCCTACCCAGCGGGCGCGACGGCAGACGTCCCCGGTACGAAGGACGCCGAGATCGACGGTTTCCCCGCCCATGCCTACGCCTATGTATACGCCACAGACCCGGGCATACGAGTCAATGCGCCCCTTGCCGGCATCGCACGGGTCGCGGCGGGTCCGCGGCGGGTCACGGGTGCGGCGCGGTCAGGTACCGCTGCACGGTCGGCGCCAGCCAGGCCACGACCTCCTCGCGGGCCAGTGCGACGGCCGGCTCCAGCCGCAGGACGAAGCGGGTGAGCGCGAGGCCGAGCATCTGGCTGGCGACCAGCGCCGCACGGGCCGGGGTCTGCTCGGGATCGGGGCAGATTTGGCGGGCGACCGGGAGGAACTGGTCGCGGAAGATGCCCTGCATCCGCTCGGCGCCGGCGGGGTTGGTGACGCCCACCCGCAGCATGGCGGTCAGCTCCTCGTTCTCCTCCCACAGGCCGAGGAAGTGGCGCACCAGCGCCTGCCCGACCTCACCGCGCGGCAGCCGGGACACGTCCGGCAGCCGCAGATCGATCGCCACGGCCGCCGCGAACAGGCCGTCCTTGCTGCCGAAGTAGCGCATCACCATCGACGGATCGATGCGGGCGTCCTTGGCGATGGCCCGGATGGTGGCCCGCTCGTATCCGTCGGCGGCGAACCGCTCGCGGGCGGCGGCGAGGATGGCGGCCCGGGTGGCGTCGGAGCGCGGGGTGCCGGGGCGGGGCGTGCCGGAGGTGCTTGCTTGCATGTCAACGAGCGTAGGCCAACACCCGTTGGCCAACAAGCGTTGACAGCCCAGAGGCTCGGCTCTACGTTGGTCAACGAGCGTTGGTCAACAAGCGTTGGCCAACAAGCGTTGGTGAGTGAGCGCAGGCGCCCAGGAGGCCCCCATGAACGGCACCACGGGAAAGATCGTCGTCGTCGGCTCCGGCCCCACCGGCCTGCTCCTGGCCGGTGACCTGGCCGCCGCCAAAGTCCCCGTCACCCTCGTCGAGAAGCGCCCGCGCAAGATCAGCAACCTCTCCCGCGCCTTCGTCCTGCATGCCCGCACCCTGGAGCAGCTCGACGCCCGTGGACTCGCCGACGGCCTGGAAGCCGTCGGCCGCCCCCTGGACCGTCTCCGCCTCTTCGGCCGCCTCACCGTCGACCTCGCCGGTCTCCCCTCCCGCTTCAACCACCTGCTGGTCATCCCGCAGTACGAGGTGGAGAAGGCCCTTCAGGAGCGGGCCGTCGCGGCGGGCGTGGACTTCCGGTACGAGACGGAGCTGACCGGCCTCACCCAGGACGCGGACGGTGTGACGGCCGAGGTCCGCACCGCGACCGGCGCCGGCGAGGAACTCCGGGCGGCGTACGTCGTCGGCACCGACGGTATGCGCAGTGCCGTACGCGCGGCCCTCGGCCTGTCCTTCCCCGGCCGCAGTGCGATCCGCTCGGTCGTGCTGGCCGACGTACGGCTGGCCGAGGAGCCGGCGAACGTGCTGACGGTCAACGCCGTCGGCGACGCGTTCGCCTTCCTCGCGCCGTTCGGCGACGGCTACCACCGGGTCATCGGCTGGCACCGGGGCCGCAACGTCCCCGACGACACGCCCCTCGACCTGGCGGAGGTCAAGGAGATCACCCGGCTCGCCCTCGGCCGGGACTACGGGATGCACGACGCACGCTGGATGTCGCGCTTCCACAGCGACGAACGCCAGGCGCCCGCCTACCGCGTGGGCCGGGTCTTCCTCGCCGGGGACGCCGCGCACGTGCACACCCCGGCCGGCGGCCAGGGCATGAACACCGGACTGCAGGACGCGGCCAACCTCGGCTGGAAGCTCGCCCAGGTGCTGCACGGCCACGCCCCGGACGCCCTGCTGGACACCTACCAGAGCGAACGCCACCCCGTCGGCAGGTCCGTGCTGCGCAGCAGCGGCGGCATCGTCCGCCTGGCGATGGCCAAGCGCCCCTGGACCCTCGCCCTGCGCGCCGCGCTGACCGTCCTGCTCGACCACACCGCGCCCGCCCGTCGCCGCGCCGTCGGCCAGATCACCGGCATCGGTTACCGCTACCCCGCGCCGCGCGGCGCCCACCCCCTGACCGGCACGCGCGTACCCGATGTCGCCCTCGCCGGCGGCGGCCGCCTGAACGAGGCCCTGCGCGACGGCCGCTTCGTCCTGATCACCCCGGACGCCCACGACCCCGGCGCCACCCGCAAGGACCGCCTGACGGTCACCCACTGGGCGAGCGCCCGCCGCACCGCCCTCCTGGTCCGCCCCGACGGCTATGCGGCCTGGGCCTCGGACGAGCCGTCCCCGACGGGGATCGAAGCCGCGCTCGCGGCCCACGTGGGCTGAGCGCGCCGGTCAGCTCCCCGATCGCTGCGTCCCCGCCAGCAACTCCCGCAACAGGTCGGCCAGGTGGCCGGCCTGTTCCTCGTCGAGGGCCGCCGACACGGCCTCCGTCTGGACGGCGAGGCCCGCGCCGACGGCTTCGTCGATCAGGCGCAGGCCCTCGTCGGTCAGTGTCACCTGCAGCCCGCGGCGGTCGTGCGGGTCGGGGGAGCGGCGCAGCAGGCCGGCGCGCTCCAGCTTGTCGAGGCGGCCGGTCATGCCGCCGGTGGTGAGCATCAGCGTCGCCGAGAGCTGGCGCGGTGAGAGGGTGTACGGCTCGCCCGCGCGGCGCAGCGTGGCCAGCACGTCGAACTCGCCACGGGAGATCCCGAACGGGGTGTACGCCTTCTCCATGCGGTCGCCCATGGTCCGCGCGAGCCGGTAGATGCGGCCGAAGACCTCCATCGCGCGGGTGTCGAGGTCGGGCCGCACGGCGGCCCACTGCTCGATGATCGTGTCGACCGGGTCCCGGGGGGCCGGTGGCAGAGAGCCCGGCTGAGGCTTCGCAGTCATGGGCCGAAGTATCCGCATCACACCGATGGGTTGCAAGAAAGTAGCTCTGCTCTAAGTAGCTTGACTATAAGTAGCTTATGACTAAGCTATTTCCTGCCAAGCAAGCCACGAGGGGGTACCGCCGTGAAGAAGCCGGATCGTCAACCGGGCCAGTGGGCCCTGCCCGTCGCCGCCGCCGTCAACGGTGTCGGTACCGGTCTGTACGTGCCCTTCACGCTGGTGTTCTTCCACAGCGTGACCGGACTGTCCTTCACCGTCGTCGGCGCCGTCCTCACCGCCACCGGGCTCATCGGCCTCGGAGCGCTCCCGCTCGCCGGGGCGGCCGTCGACCGGTACGGCGCCAAGCGCGTGCAGTACGTGCTGTACGGCGTGCGGGTCGCCGGGTTCGCGCTGTACCCCTTCGCCCACGCCCTGCCCGCGTTCGCCGCCGTCGCCCTGGTCACGGCGGCGGCCGACCGCGCCTTCCCCGCAGCACAGCAGGCCCTGGTCGGCGAGGTGGCCCGCGGCGCGGACCGAGACCGGCTGCAGGCGGCCACCCGCGCCCTGCAGAACGGCGGCAACGGCGCCGGCGCGCTCCTCGCCTCGCTGGTCATCGCCTTCGCGGGTCCCACCGGCTACACCTACACCGCCTGGGGCAACGCTCTGTCCTTCGCGCTGGCCGCGCTGCTGCTGCGCCCGCTGAAGCCGCTACGGTCCGCCACCACCCGGCGTCGCGCCGGGTACCGGATGGTCTTCGCCGACCGGCCGTTCCTCGTCGTGACCGGCGCCAACTTCCTCAATGCGCTCAGCTACTCGGCCCTGTCCATCCTCTTCCCGCTGTTCCTGCTGGAGTGGCTGCACGCGCCCGCCGCGCTCACCGGCTCCGCGTTCACGGTCAACACCGTGCTGTGCGCGCTGGCCGGCGTGTACGTCGGCAGCCGTGTACGGCGGGCCGGTGCCCGGCGCACCCGGGCCGCGGCCCTCGGCGGCACCCTGTTCTCGGCGGCCTTCGCCGCGCAGATCGTGCTCGGCACCCTGCGGCCCGCCTCCGGCCCGGTGCTCGGCACCGCCCTCACCGCCGTGATCGTCCTCTACACGCTCGGCGAGCTGATCCACAGTCCCGCCGCCGAGGTGCTCGCGGTGTCGGCGGCGCCCGAGGAGGCGCGCGGCCGCTACATGGCCGCCTACCAGATCTCCTGGTCGCTGGCGAAGGCCGTCGCGCCCTCCGTGTTCACCACCCTGTTCGCGGCGGACGGCCGGCTGCCCTGGGCGGTCCTGATCGCCACCTCGGCCGTCGCCGCCGCCCTGCTGATCCGCGTGGAGCGCCACCTGCCCGCCGAGGCCGTACGGCCCCGCCCGGCAACCGTCGTCCACGGCACCGCCACCGCCACCGCGCCGGCCGCGGCGTAACCCCCGGGAGACACAGCCATGTCCCGCGCCACCACCGTCCTGCTCACCGCTCTCGCCCCGGTGTCCTGGGGCACCACCTACGCCGTCACCAGCGAGTTCCTGCCGCCCGACCGTCCGCTGTTCACCGGCCTGATGCGGGCCCTGCCCGCCGGTCTGCTGCTGCTCGCCCTCACCCGGGTGCTGCCGCGCGGCACCTGGTGGGGCAAGGCGGCCGTGCTCGGCGCGCTGAACATCGGCGCCTTCTTCCCGCTGCTGTTCCTGTCCGCCTACCGGCTGCCCGGCGGCATGGCCGCGGTCGTCGGCTCGATCGGCCCGCTGTTCGTGGTCGGCCTGTCCGCGCTGCTGCTCGGGCAGCGGCCCACGGTCCGGTCCGTGGTCACGGGGGCCGCCGCCGCGTTCGGGGTGAGCCTGGTCGTCCTGAAGGCGGCCGGCGCGCTCGACACGGTCGGCGTGCTCGCCGCGCTCGCCTCCACCGCGTCGATGTCGGCCGGCACCGTCCTGACGAAGAAGTGGGGCCGCCCCGAAGGCGTAGGACCGCTGGCGCTGACCGGCTGGCAGCTGACGGCCGGCGGACTGCTGATCGCCCCGCTCGCCTTCCTCGTCGAGGGCGCCCCGCCCGCCCTGGACGCCCCGGCGGTCGGCGGCTACCTCTACCTGGCGCTCGCCAACACGGCCGTCGGCTACTGGCTGTGGTTCCGCGGCATCGGCCGCCTCAGCGCCACCCAGGTCACCTTCCTCGGCCCGCTCTCCCCACTGACCGCGGCGATCGTCGGATGGGCCGCGCTCGGCCAGAGCCTCACGCCCCTGCAACTGGCGGGCATGGCCCTGGCGTTCACCGCGACCCTCGCGGGCCAGCTGGGACACCGCGCTCCCCGACCGTTCAGCTCACCTGAACAAAACGCTCAGAAACTTTCGATGGACCTGACAAGCGCCACCCTGCGACGGTAGAGGCACCATCCCAGGAAGGGAGCTTCGTGACCGTCGCTGTCACCCGCACCGCCTCACCCCGCACCACCACGATCCCCAGGGCCGCCACCCTGGGGATCGCCTTCGCCGTCGTCGCCACCCTCATCTGGTCCGGCAGCTTCGTCGCCTCACGCGCCCTGGGCGAGACCGTGCCGCCCGTGCAGCACGCGTTCTGGCGCTGGGTGATCGCTCTTGGGGCGGTCGCCCCCTTCGGCGCCCGCGGCGCCTGGCGGCAACGGCACCTGATCCGCCGTCACCTCGGTTTCATCCTGCTCGCCTCGCTGCTCGGCATCACCGTCTACAACACCCTCGTCAACCAGGCCGGCGTGACCACCCCGGCCGCCAACATGGGCATGATCATGGCCGCATCACCGGTCCTGATGGCGGTCTACGAACGGGCGGGCGGCGTACGGCTCGGAGGGCGCCGCATCGCCGGACTGCTCCTGGCCTGCGCGGGCGTCCTGCTGCTCGTCGGCCGCGGCGGCACGGCCTCCTTCTCCACCGGCGACCTGTGGATGATCGCCGCCGCCTGCTGCTTCGGCTCCTACAGCGCCCTGCTGCGCCGCCGCCCCGCCGGCATCGACGGTACGGCCTTCCTGTTCACCACCTTCCTCCTCGGCACGGTGATGCTGCTCCCCGCACAGGCGGCCAGCGTGGCTGTGCAGGGCGGCTTCCCCCTGACCCCCGGCACCGTCCTGCCGCTCCTCTACGTCGGCGTGGCGTCCTCCGCCGTCGCCTTCTTCGCCTGGAACAAGGCGGTTTCGCTGGTCGGCGCGAGCCGCGCCGGAGTCGTCTACTACCTTCAGCCGGTGTGCGTGGCCCTGCTGTCCTGGGCGCTGCTCGGCGAGGCGATCGGCCCCTGCCAGGTGCTGTGCATGGCACTGATCCTCGGCGGCGTCATGCTGGGCGCCGCGTCCCGCCGCTGACCGCGGCCCCCCTCACCCGGCCGGATAGGTTGCCGTCCATGGCCGACTGGGACATCCGGAAACTGCAGATCCTGCGCACCCTGAGGGAGGAGGGCACGGTCACCGCGACCGCCGAGGCCCTGCGGATGACCCCGTCGGCCGTCTCCCAGCAGCTCACCAACCTCGCCCGGCAGCTCGGCGTGCCCCTGCTGGAGGCCCACGGGCGCCGGGTGCGGCTGACGGCGGCGGCCCGGCTGGTACTGCGGCACACGGAAGCCGTCTTCGAACAACTCCGGCGCGCCGAGAGCGAACTGACGGCCTACGTCCAGGGTGAGGCCGGTGAGGTGAGAGTGGGCGCGTTCTCCACGGCCGTACCGGCGCTGGTCGTACCGGCCGTCCGCAGCCTGAGGACGTCGGCGCCGGGGGTGACCGTCCGCGTGCGCGAGGCGGAGGCGGCGGAGGCGTACGACCTCCTCGCGGCCGGCGACGTCGACCTGGCCCTCTCCCTGGCGGCCCACGCGCCCACCGCGCGCGACACCCGCTTCCACCTGGTGCCGCTGCTGGCCGACCCCCTGGACGTGGCCCTGCCCCGGGACCACCCGCTGGCTTCCTCTCCGGCGCTCCGCCTGGCCGACCTGGCGGCCGAGCCGTGGATCTTCGGCGGCAGCGGTCCCTGGTCGGACATCACCCGCGCCGCCTGCGAGGCGGCCGGCTTCAGCCCCGCCCAGGGCCACGCGGCGTCCGGCTGGACGGCGATCCTGGCGATGGTGGAGGCGGGCATGGGGGTGGCGCTGGTCCCCCGCATGGCGGCGGTCCCGCGAACGGGCGTGGCCATGCGCCACCTCTCCGAGGACAGCCCGGTCCGCCACGTCCTGGCGGCGACCCGCCGAGGAACAACGGAAGCGCCGGCGGTGGCCCGAGTGCTGCAGGCCCTACGCGAGGCGTCCAACGGGTAGCGTCCCCGGCGTCGGCTGTCAGCGAACCTGCTCGCTCTTCGGCCCGATGCCTTTGTTCCTGGTCGGAGTTCCGTCCGGGGTGAACGAGTGGTGGAAGGTGAAGGCGTGCGGCGCGGAGCCGTGGCCGTGGAGGTGTTCCAGCCTGGAAACCCCGTCCTGCCAGGTGGGTATCACGCCGTCGGGGACCCACCAGATCACGTAATTCGGGTGCCCTGCCCTCTCGAACCAGTCGTAACGCCTGTTCAGCGCCTCACGGTGCAGACCGGTGTAGACGGCGTCGAAGGCGGGGCGCAGGCCGGTCCAGAGCGAGAGGGTCGCGGCCAGGGCGGTGGTTTCCGCCGTACGGCCCTTGCCGTACCAAGCCGGTACGGCGAACTCTCCCCATGCACCCCAGTCCGCCTCGAAGAGCACGCCCTGGTCACCGCCTGCCGCTTCAGCACGCGCGAGATACCCGGGGTGCTGACTGATCTCCCGGTAGACGACCTCACCGATGTCGTAGAACTCGCGCGTGAGAGGTGCGGGATCGGCGAGAGGTGACTTCAGGACGCCGAATGTGTAAAGCGCAAGATGGGGCATGCGTCTCTCCCTGGTCGAGGGTGGACTGGTGCGGACCCGGTTCGGTGGCCTACGCCTGGGGGCGAGGATTCGTGGGGCGTGACCAACTGGGTGGCTCAGCCGGAAGGAACTCCCGTGCGACCGTGGGCGATCGCCGAAGACCAGGTGAAGGTAGCGGTCTCCGCGGGCCATGTCGAAGTTGCGTTTTCCCCGCCCAAGTGGCCCCCTGTACCGGTCACTTCGGGAGCCCGAGCGGGGCAGGCTGCGGGATACCGGTGACCCGCTCCGGCCCCGGCCCACCACGCACGGCAGGCGAGACACCAGCCCCCCACCGGACAGCAAGGGGCCGCCGCAGGCACAAAAGGGGTGCGGGGAACTGTGCGACCAGCCCCCACACACCCGCAGCCGAACGACGGCCCCGACCGCTCAGACCGCGTCAGCGCCCCGCGTCCGCCGCCCGAGCCCGCAGCGCCCGCTCAACCCCCGACCGCGACTCCGACACCAACCGCCGCAGAGCCGCGTTCGGCGACGCGGAAGACAGCCACTCGTCCGTGGCCCGCAGCGTCTCCTGCGACACCTGGACCGACGGATACAGCCCCACCGCGATCTGCTGCGCCATCTCGTGCGACCGAGACTCCCACACGCCCTTGACCGCCGCGAAGTACTTCTCGGTGTACGGCGCGAGAAGCTCCCGCTGATCCGTCTGCACGAACCCCGCGATCACCGCCTCCTGCACGGCGTTCGGCAGCTTGTCGGACTCCACGACCGACGCCCAGGCCTCCGCCTTCGCCTCCGGCGTGGGCCGCGCCGCCCGCGCGGTCGCCGCGTGCCGCTCACCGGCCGCGGTCCTGTCCCGCTCGTACTCGCCCGCGATCTCCGCCTCGTCGAAGCGCCCCACCGCGGCGAGCCGCTCCACGAACGCCCACCGCAGCTCGGTGTCCACCACGAGCCCCTCGACCGACTGCGAGCCGTCCAGCAGTGCCTCCAGCAGGTCCAGCTGCTCCGGCGTACGGGCCGTCGCCGCGAACGCCCGCGCCCAGGCCAGCTGGTGGTCGCTGCCCGGCGCGGCGGACCGCAGGTGGGCCAGCGTGGCGTCGGTCCAGCGGCTCAGCAGCGCGTCCCGCGCGGCCGGGTCGGCGTACAGGTCGATCGCGAGCTTCACCTGACGGTGCAGCGACTGCACCACACCGATGTCGGACTCCTTGCCGATGCCGGACAGCACCAGCTCCAGATAGTCCCGGGTCGCCAGCTCCGCGTCCCGCGTCATGTCCCACGCGGACGCCCAGCACAGCGCACGCGGCAGGGACTCCGTGAAGTCCCCGAGGTGCTCGGTGACGAACGCCAGCGACTGCTCGTCCAGCCGGACCTTCGCGTACGACAGGTCGTCGTCGTTCAGCAGCACGACCGCCGGACGCCGCTTGCCGACCAGCTGCGGTACGGCGGTCAGTTCCCCGTCGACGTCCAGCTCGACGCGCTCCACCCGCACCAGCTTGCCCGCCTCGTCGAGGTCGTAGAACCCGACGGCGATCCGGTGCGGCCGCAGCACGGGCTCGCCCTTGGCGCCGGCGGGCAGCGCGGGCGCCTCCTGCCGGATGGCGAACGACGTGACGACACCCTCGCCGTCCGTCTCGATCTCGGGCCGCAGCACATTGATGCCGGCCGTCTGCAGCCACTTCTGCGACCAGGTCTTCAGGTCCCGCCCGGAGGTCTCCTCCAGCGCGCCCAGCAGGTCCGACAGCCGCGTGTTGGCGAACGCGTGCTGCTTGAAGTACGCCTGCACGCCCCGGAAGAACTCGTCCTCACCGACGTACGCGACGAGCTGCTTCAGCACCGACGCGCCCTTGGCGTAGGTGATGCCGTCGAAGTTGACGAGCACGTCGTCCAGGTCGCGGATGTCCGCCATGATCGGGTGGGTGGACGGCAGCTGGTCCTGCCGGTAGGCCCAGGTCTTCATGGAGTTGGCGAACGTGGTCCACGAGTGCGGCCACCGCGAGCCCGGCGCGGCCGCCTGGCAGGCGATCGACGTGTACGTGGCGAACGACTCGTTCAGCCACAGGTCGTTCCACCACTCCATGGTGACCAGGTCGCCGAACCACATGTGGGCCAGCTCGTGCAGGATCGTCTCCGCACGCACCTCGTACGCCGCGTCGGTCACCTTGGATCGGAAGACGTACTGGTCGCGGATGGTGACCGCACCGGCGTTCTCCATCGCGCCCGCGTTGAACTCGGGCACGAAGAGCTGGTCGTACTTGGCGAACGGGTAGGCGTAGTCGAACTTCTCCTGGAACCAGTCGAAGCCCTGCCGGGTGACCTCGAAGATCGCGTCAGCGTCGAGGTACTCGGCGAGCGAGGGCCGGCAGTAGATGCCGAGCGGCACGGACTGCCCGTCCTTCTCGTACACGCTGTGCACCGCGTGGTACGGGCCGACGATCAGCGCGGTGATGTAGCTGGAGATACGCGGGGTCGGCTCGAAGGCCCAGACGTTGTCCTTGGGCTCCGGCGTCGGTGAGTTCGACACGACGGTCCAGCCCTCGGGCGCCTTCACGGTGAACTGGAAGGTCGCCTTCAGGTCCGGCTGCTCGAAGGACGCGAACACGCGCCGCGCGTCCGGCACCTCGAACTGCGTGTACAGGTAGGCCTGCTGGTCGACCGGGTCGACGAACCGGTGCAGGCCCTCGCCGGTGTTGGTGTAGGCGCAGTCGGCGACGATGCGCAGGATGTTGCGGCCCTCGAGCAGCCCGGGCAGCGCGATCCGGGAGTCCTCGAAGACCTCCGCCGGGTCCAGCGCGTCCCCGTTGAGGGTCACCTCGTGGACGGTGGGCGCCACCAGGTCGATGAAGGACGTGGCGCCGCTCGCTGCGACGTCGAAGCGCACCGTGGTCACGGACCGGTAGGTGCCGCCCTCCTGCGCGCCGGAGAGGTCGAGATCGATCTCGTACGAGTCAACGGTGAGCAGCTCTGCCCGCTGCTGCGCCTCTTCGCGAGTCAGGTTTGTGCCAGGCACGCGGTCATCTCCTCGTGATGTGTCGGTTGCGCCATCCTTCCACGTCAGCTCCGGCTTCGGCGCTGATCCGGCGCGGGCGGCACGAGGTCCGAATTCCGCCGGTGCCGCGTGCCCGCGCGCGCGAGGCTGAGGACATGACCATGTACACCGCACGACCCATCGCAGCCGAGGTCCTGAAGGACCTGCGCACCACCGACGACGCGGGCCGCGCCCCGTCCGCGATCACCGACGACGAGGGCGGGGCCCCGCTGCGCTGCTGCCTGCGTCACAGCGAGCCGGGGGAGCGGATCGCCCTGGTCTCGTACGCGCCCCTGCGCCGCTGGGCGTCCGAGACCGGCGCGGAGCCGGGACCGTACGACGAGCAGGGCCCGGTGTTCATCCACGCCGAGGAGTGCGCGGGCCCGCAGGGCGACGGCCTGGCGTTCACGAACGCCCACCGTGTCCTGCGCCGCTACTCCGCCGAGGGCCACATCCTCGGTGGGCGGCTGGTCGAGGAGGGCTTCGGCGACGAGGACCTCCGGAAAGCGTTCGACGACCCGTCCGTGGCGCTCGTCCACGTCCGGGCCGTCGAGTACGGCTGCTTCTACTACGAGGTCCGCAGGGCCTAGCCGCGCAGCTCCTCGGCCACCAGCTCCGCGATCTGGACCGCGTTCAGCGCGGCGCCCTTGCGCAGGTTGTCGTTGGAGATGAACAGGGCGAGGCCGTTGTCGACGGTCTCGTCCTGGCGGATGCGGCCCACGTAGGAGGGGTCCTTGCCGGCCGCCTGGAGCGGGGTGGGGATGTCGGACAGCTCCACGCCGGGAGCGTCCTTGAGCAGCTCGACCGCGCGCTGCGGGCTGATCGGCCGGGAGAAGCGGGCGTTGACCTGCAGGGAGTGGCCGGAGAAGACGGGGACGCGCACGCAGGTGCCGGAGACCTTCAGCCCGGGGATCTCCAGGATCTTGCGGGACTCGTTGCGCAGCTTCTGCTCCTCGTCGGTCTCGTTCAGACCGTCGTCGACGAGGTTGCCGGCGAAGGGCAGCACGTTGAAGGCGATGGGGCGCTTGTAGACACCCGGCTCGGGGAAGTCGACGGCCTCGCCGTCGTGGGTGAGCTGGTCGGCGTCGGCGATCACCTTCTGTGCCTGGCCGTGCAGCTCGGCCACGCCCGCGAGGCCGGAGCCGGACACCGCCTGGTAGGTGGCGACGACCAGCGCCTCGAGACCGGCCTCCGCGTGCAGCGGACGCAGCACCGGCATGGCGGCCATGGTGGTGCAGTTCGGGTTGGCGATGATGCCCTTGGGGCGGTTCGCGATCGCGTGCGGGTTCACCTCGGACACGACCAGCGGGACCTCGGGGTCCTTGCGCCAGGCGGAGGAGTTGTCGATCACGACGGCGCCCTGGGAGGCGACCTTCTCGGCCAGCGCCTTGGAGGTCGCGCCGCCCGCCGAGAACAGCACGATGTCCAGGCCGGAGTAGTCGGCGGTGGAGGCGTCCTCGACCGTGATGCCGTCGACGACCGACCCGGCCGAGCGGGCCGAGGCGAACAGGCGCAGCTCGTCCGTGGGGAAGTTCCGCTCCTTGAGGATCCTGCGCATGACCGTGCCGACCTGTCCGGTGGCTCCGACGATTCCGACCCTCACGGCGACTCCCTGTCTCTCACACTTGGCCGAGGCTCATGTGGCCGAGGCCTTTCCATCATGCGGCCGACCCCGGTCCGCCTGTCCAATTTATTGCGCGGTGTGCCCGCGGAATGGGACGCCCCGGGCCCGCAAGCGGTTCTGGACATTCGGCGTCCACCCCGGCTGAGCTGGAGAAATTCATTCCGCGGGCTTCCCGCACCGCAAGCTCCCCTGCCCATCGCGCTCTCGCCCACACGGAGTGTGACGTACGCCTCGCCGACGTCCCGGCGGGCGGGCCGAACGTTCCGGGCCGCCGCGGCGTCGTAGGAGCGACAGGGTGAGGGGGTGGCTGGTGCTGCGCAGAAGGGCCCGGCGCGGCCGGGGGACGTACGCCGAGGACGACCCGCTGGACGCGGCTCAGGAACGCCGGGTGCGGGCGGTGCTCGCGCTCGGGGGAGTGCCGCAGGCGGACCTGCCGGACGGGGTACAGCAGGTACGCCTGCGGCTGCTGGAACGCGCCGCCAAGGGCGAGGAGAGCCCGCGGGACGTCTCCGCGTGGGCGGCGGTCGTCGCCTCGAACCTGGCCATGGACTGGCACCGCGCCCGCCGCCGCCAGGAACGCCTCGGCGAGCGCCTGGCCGCGCTGCGGGAGCCCGCCGCGAGCGGCGAGGAGTCCCGTGTGCTCTCCCTCGCCGTCGCCCGGGGCCTGGACGAGCTGCCCGACGCCCAACGGCAGATCCTCGTCCTGCGCTTCTACGGCGACCTGCCGGTGCGCACCATCGCCGAACAGCTCGGCATCCCGGAGGGCACCGTCAAGAGCCGCCTGCACACGGCGGTACGGGCGCTGCGAGAGCGTCTGCACGAGGACGAGGTGGTGTGAGATGCCCGCCGAACACATGCCGGCCGGACACGACGGCCCGGACCCCCTGATGGCGGTGCTCACCGGCGAACCGCTGCCCGAGGAGGCCCGAGCCGATCCCGCCCGCCTGGCCGCGTACCGCGCCGCCGAGGCCGACGTGACCCTGCTGCGCGACCAGCTGACCCTGCTCGGCGACACACTGGCCGACGCCGCGCCGTTCCCGCCCCCGCCCCCGGCCCCCGAACCCGCGCCACGCGCCGCAGGCCCCACCCGCCCCGCCGCTCACTCGGGCCCCGGCGGTCCCGGGCGTTCGCGCCGGCGGTCCCGTGTGCGTGCCCTCTCCCTCGGCACGCTGGTCACGGCCATCGTCGTCACGGGAGCTCTCGGCACGGGCTGGCTGGTCACCCACTCGCCGGGCGGGAACGCCACCGCGGACGGGGCCTCGTCCAAGGCGGACGCCGATGCGGGGGCGGCCGGGCAGAGTGCCGCCGCCTACCTGGCCTGCGCCCGGCTGGTCGTCGAGGGCACGGTCACCGCCGTACGGCCGGGCCCCCGGGCCGGGCAGCAGCGGGTCACGCTGCACGTCACCCGCTCCTACAAGCCCGCCAAGGCGCCCGCCGACGTCACCTTCACCTGGGAGGAGTTCCTCGACCCACGGCCCGTCAAGGGCCGGCACGCGCTCGTCGGCATCCCGCGCAACGCCGACGTGCCCGACACCTGGGTCGTCGACACGCAGGAACTGGTCCAGGAGCGGGACTGGCTCGGCGGAGGACGGCCCGCGGCCACCGCCACGGCCTGCCCGTGACGCCACTGCGGACGGTACGACGAAGGGCGGGCGCCCGTTGCCGGACGCCCGCCCCACCGTCGTACGAACGACTACGACGTGACCTTCTCGATCTTCACGCTGCCGGTGCCCGCGGCCGTGCCGCGCGCGTCGACCAGCTGGACCTGGCCGAAGAACTCGCGGCCCTCCGGCGCGGCCGCCGCGGCGGTGACCGTGGCGGTCACCGCCGCGCTCTGGCCCGTGCCGAGCTTGACCGGCGCCGCCCCGTCCACCGAGACGGTGCCGAGGGAGGCGGCGAAGAACACGTCACGGTAGTCGTAGGCGGTGGTGCCGGACGGCACCGAGTAGCCCGCGACCTCGATCGTGTAGGTACCGGCGGCCGGCGAGGCGAGGGAGACCGCCTCCTCCGAGTCGCCGTCGGCGGACTGGCCGACGACCTTGCCGGAGGCGTCCTTGACCGTCAGGTCCAGGTCGGCCGACGCGTCGGAGACCGAGCCGATGGCGACGTCCAGGGACTTGGCGCCCTCGGGGACCACGACCGTGGAGGTCTGCGTCTCGCCCTGCTTGATCGACGGGCGGGCGTTCTTGGCGGAGCCGAGCGGACCGCCGGCGAGCTTGCCCTCCAGCGCGGCGAACTTGTTGGTCACCGTCCAGGACGCGGCGACCGGCGTGCCGACCTTGGCCTCGGGAACCGTCACCGTCTCCGGGTCGAAGGCGGCACCGAGGACGGCGACGTCCAGGGTGTAGGGGTTGTCGAGCAGCGGCGAGGTGCGGCGCGCCTCGACCTCGATCTCCCACACGCCCGGCTGCGGGTCGGCGTAGGAACGCACGTCCGGCTTGCAGCCGTTGCCGTCGAGGTAGTTGTTGTAGCAGTACGGCGTGGAGGTGTTGTCCACCGGCGTGCCGTAGGGGTGGATGGCGATGAAGCGGGTCTGGCTCTTGTCCTTCAGGCCGCCGATCGCCACCTCCAGCGACTTGGCGCCCTCGGGCACGGTCACGAAGTACGACCGGGTGCTGTTGCGCTGCACCGAGGAGGACTTGGTGACGGTGTAGGCGACCGGCGTGGAGACGACGACCGTCGACAGGATCTGCTTGTCGACGCCCTCCGTCCTCGGGTCGTCGACCTCCAGGATCGCGCTCTTGATGCCGGCCGACTTCGGGGCGGCCTGCACCCGCACGGTCACCGGCTGGTTCAGCGGCAGCTTGACCTCGTCGTCGCCGACGATGCGGAAGGTCCCGCCGGCGTTGTTCTCGAAGTGCAGCTCGTGCCGGAGCGCCTTGTCCGGGCCGGACGTACGGGTGATGGTGATGTCGTACGTCTTCTTCTGGCCGGCCTTCAGACCGCCCTCGCGGTCGTACAGGCCGGTGCCGAAGCCCGGGGTCTTCAGGGCGGAGTCGAGCGCGGTGTCGACCGGGGCCTTCACCGTGTAGTCGTGGGCGGTGGCGCCGTCCTTGATGGCGTCCCAGGCGTCCACGATGTTGATCAGGCCCGCGCCCTCCTCGTACGCCTGCGTGCCCTTGATGTGGTCGGCGGTCGAGGCGAGCGCCGTACGCAGGTTCGCCGGGGTGAGGTCGATGCCCTTCTGCTTGGCGGCGCTCAGCAGCAGCGCGCTCGCGCCCGTGGCCTGCGGGGAGGCCATCGAGGTGCCCTGCAGCATGGAGTAGCCGGCCGGCAGCGAGTAGCCCGACTCGGCGACCGGGGAGCCCGGCAGCCAGGTCTGGGTGGTGTTGATGGCCGCGCCGGGCGCGGTCAGCGTCGGCGTGAACCCGCCGTCCTCACGCGGGCCGCGCGAGGAGAACGGCATCATCGCGTACTTCTTCTCCACGACCGAGCCGTAGTTGGCGGCCCAGGTCTCCTTGGAGATGGCCGCGCCGACCGAGATGACCTTGTCGGCCAGACCCGGGTCACCGATGGTGTTCGCGCCGGGGCCGGAGTTGCCGGCGGAGATCACCAGCTGCACGCCGTAGGTGTCGATGAGGCGGGTGTACAGCTCGGCGCGCGCGTTGTTGCCGTCGTTGAGCGCGGGCAGACCGCCGATCGACATGTTGACGATGTCGACGCCGCGGTTGGTGACGAGGTCGATCATGCCCTCGGTGAGCGCGACGTTGGTGCAGCCGCCGCTCCAGGTGCAGGCGCGCGAGGAGACGATCTTGGCGCCGGGGGCGGCGCCGTTCATCTTCCCGCCGAACAGCCCGTTGGCGGCGGTGATGCCGGCCACGTGGGTGCCGTGCTCGGACTCGATGACGCCGATGTTGACGTAGTCGGCCTTGGCGCCGGAGGAGTTGTAGACGACGTCCTTGCGGACCTCGACGACGAACGGCTGCCGCTCGACGACGTCCGTCGCCGGGTCGTCGGTGCCGAAGTACCCGATCTGGAAGCCGTCCTTGTACGGCTTCATCGGGGTGTCGTCGGTGAAGTCGTGGTTGTTGTTCAGGTCGACGCGGACCGTGCCGGCCGCCGCGTCGTACAGCAGACCCCACGTGTCGGTGGTGTCGCCGTCGCGGTTGGCGTCGCCCTTGGCGTCGCCGCCGGTGGTGGCGGCCTCGCTGAACAGGTTGAAGCCGTAGGTGCCGGCGGGCGCGGTCCAGGTCTGGCCGGCCGCCGTGAAGGTGGGGCCGCCGACCTGGGTGCTCATCCGCCGCCAGGTGGCGTCGCCGTCCGCGACCGGGTCGGTCGCGGTGACCCAGTCGACGATCTTGCGCTCACCGGTGGTGGTCTTCTGCAGCGCCGGGTGACCGAGGTCCACGCCGGAGTCGAGGATGCCGATGGTGACGCCGCGGCCGTCCGCCTTCGGGTGGTCCTCGACGAAGTCGACGGCACCGGTCTCGAAGGACGGGTTGTACGGGTTCTCGGCGGGAGTGTCCTTGCCGGGTCCCGGGTACTTCGCCGTGCCCGCGGAGGACTTGGCGGCCTGTGCGTTCGGCGCCGGGTCGTCGAGCGGGATCTCCTGCTTCAGGTCGATCGCGTGCACCGACGACAGCTTCGCGGCGGCGGCGATGGCCGCGTCCGCCTTGCCGGTCGGGACGGTGGCGCGGACGTAGCCCAGCTTGTCGTAGGTACGGCCGACGAGACCGCCCTGGTCGTCCAGCTTCTCGGCGACCTGCTCGGTCTGGCCCGGCGCGGTCGCGATCATCATCGTGACCGTCTTGTCGCCGTCGGCCTTGGCCTCGGCGAGCCGGTCGGCGTCGTCGGCGCCGAGCTTGTCGTGCGCGGGCTTCACGCCCGGGTCGGCGGTGGGGACGCTGGTGGCGGCGCCGTCCGCGGCGAGCGCCAGGGGTATCGGCCCGGCGGCGCAGAGGGCGGCCACCACACCGGCGGCCACGGCGATGCGCGCCACGCGTCTGGCGCCCGGTATGGGGTCGCGCTGGGGGATGAGGGTCATCGGCATCCCTTGTCGGTAAAGGAGCGTGCGAGGACCGACCGGGACCGATCGGTCCAGGTCGGGGAGTGTCCGGAGAGCGATCCCGGATGAGCGGACAGCTTTACGCAAGGTCCGTTTGTTTGGGGAGAGTTGACCCAATCGAAATGGATGTATGGGGAAAACCCGCTATGGAGGGGCAGACGTGCGACGGAAATCGAGGGTGGCGGCGTACGCCGTGTGCGTGCGAGACGGACAGCTGCTGCTGGCCCGTTCACCCGGCCTGGACGGCAGCCCCGAGTGGGTGCTGCCCGGCGGCGGGGTGGAGCACGGCGAGGACCCGGCGGACGCCGTGGTGCGCGAACTCGCCGAGGAGACCGGTTACGACGTCGAGGTGAGTGCCCTGCTCGGCGTGCACTCCTCCCACCGCCTCTTTCCCCGCCGCGGCCTGCGCGGCCCCGTCGACCACCACGGGCTGCGCCTGGTCTACGAGGCCCGGGTGACCGGTGGCGAGCTGCGGTTCGAGGTGAACGGTTCCACCGACATGGCCGCCTGGCACGACCTCGAGGCGGTACCCGGCCTGCCCCGGGCCCGGATGGTCGAGGTCGGTCTGCGGCTGTGGCGTGAACGGCCCGCCACGGGGAGGGTGTTCGTGCCCGCCGACGACAACGGCTGAAAAGCGTCCACCGTCCCAGGGCCGCTCAACCCGGCGGCGCGGCGGCCGGTCTCTCCCCCCGACCGGGTCATCACGGGGGTGACCCGGCCACCACGAAGGGGAAGACATGAGAGCACGTTCCGCGCTGGCGGGTACCGCCGCAACCCTGCTGTCCCTGGCGCTCGCCGCGCCCGCGATGGCGGCGCCCACCGGCGGCGACCACCGGCACGACGCCACTCGCGCGGCCGTCCGGGCCCAGGTGGCGGCAGGCGTCCCGGGCGTCACCGTCACGGCCCAGGACGGACGGCACACCTGGAAGGACACGGCGGGCGTCGGTGATCTGCGCACCGGCGCGCCGCGCTCGACGGCCGACCGCTACCGCGTCGGCAGCATCACCAAGACGTTCGTCGCCACCGTGCTGCTGCAACTGGAGGCGGAGGGCCGGCTGTCACTCGACGACAGCGTGGAGAAGTGGCTGCCGGGCGTGCTCGACACGAACGGCTACGACGGTTCGAAGATCACCGTGCGGATGCTGCTCAACCACACCAGCGGCGTCTTCAACTACACCACGGACGACGCCGTCATCCGGACGTACTTCACCAAGGACGGCTTCTACGCGCACCGCTTCGACCGCATGACCCCCGGCCGGCTCCTCGCGATCGCCCTGGCCCACCGGCCGGACTTCGCGCCGGGCACGTCCTGGAACTACTCCAACACCAACTACCTGCTGGCCGCGCAGATCGTCGAGAAGGTCACCGGCCGCCCCTACGGCGAGGAGATCCGGCGCCGTGTCATCGCCCCGCTGCACCTGACCGGCACCTCGGTGCCCGGCACCCGCCCCGCCCTGCCGCAGCCCAGCAGCCGCGCCTACGGCAAGCTCGCCCGGGAGACCACCGGTCCGACGTACGACGTCACCGAGCTGAACCCGGCACTGGCCTACGGCTCGGGCGAGATGGTCTCCGACTCCGCCGACCTGAACCGCTTCTACCGGGCCCTGCTCGGCGGCGCCCTGCTCCCGCCGCAGCAGCTGAAGGAGATGAAGACGACGGTGAAGGCGGGGGACATCCCCGACGCGGGCTACGGCCTCGGCCTGATCGACCGCAAGCTGAGCTGCGGCGTCCATGTCTGGGGTCACGACGGCGGCATCCACGGTTCCTCCTCGGTGGCCGTCACCACCGCCGACGGCCGCCACTCGCTGGCGCTCAACCTCAACGGAGACTGGACCGGCGACACCGACGCGGTGGTCGAGGCCGAGTTCTGCGGCTGACGCAACCCAGCGGGAGGGGCGGCCGATTCCCCGCCGGCGGCCCCTCCCGTCCCCTCCTGACGCACTGTCCGGGTTCCCAACTACCGCGGCAGCACCACCACATAGGCGGCCGGATCACGGTCCGCGGAGGCCATCAGCGCCGTACGGATCACCGTGGCCTGCTGTTCCGCGGAATCCCGCAGCTTCTTCGGCGTCACATGGACGACCGTGATGCCGAGCCGCTCCAGCGTCTCGCGCTTTCGGGCGTATTCCGACCACAGCGCGTCGTCGTTCTGCCGGGGCGCCCGGGTGTCAAGCTCCACCGCCACCGCCTGCTCGGGCCAGTAGGCGTCCACACCGCCGAGGTGCGGGCCGCCCGGCAGCCGGAGGTCGACGTTCCAGACCGGGTCGGGCAGGGCGTGGTCGCGGACCATCGTGTAGAGGCGGTCCTCAGCGATGGCGCGGCCCTCGGCCAGCAGCAGGTCGAGGGCGTCCACCACGTGCGGGCGGGTCAGCAGCCGGGCGTCGTGCAGCTCGCGCACCAGGGGGGCCGGATCGCAGTGTCCTGCGCGCACCGCGTCGGTGAGCAGCCGGCGCACCACCCCCGCGTCCGACAGCCCGGCCACCGCGTCGGCCAGGGCGCGCGGCACCGGGGCGACCGGAACCCCGGTGACCTGCTCCGGGTCGGGCAGGACGGCGGTGCGCACGATCCGGGCGCAGCCGGTGGAGCGCAGCCGGCGCAGCCGCGGGACCAGCACGTCGATCTTGTCCAGGGACGGCAGCGGGGAAGTGGTGGCGAAGCCGTGCAGGGTGAGGGCCGCGAGACCGGTGATCATCGCCTCCCGGTAGGCCGGCGGACGGTGCGCGTCCCCGGCGCCGGGCTGCACCGGCACGCCGGAGGTGGCCGGCCCCGACTCCCGGGCCGCGTACATCAGCACCGCGTGCAGCCGCTCGTCGGAGGTCGGCGGGCCGGGGTGCAGCAGGATCACGCCGGGCAGCAGTTGCTGCCAGGAACCGCCGGAGCGGCACTGCTCGTTCAGGTCGGCGGTGGTCACGCCGTGGGCGCGCAGCTGGGCGACCGTCAGCACCCGGCGGTGGGTGTCGGGCAGGTGGCGCAGGTGACGCAGGGGGCGGGGGGCGGCCGGCGGGAGCGGGGTGTTGTGGTTCATGTCCCGGAGATTGCCGCGCCTGATCCATCCCTTAACCGCTGTTACACACCTGTCGACAAAGCCGGACAACTCTGCACTAAAGGACGGGTGTTCGGATGCCGAGTAGGGGCGGAAAACCCCTGGTCCGGCCAGGTCGGGGTAAGAGGTTACGGTTCCGATTGCCTGAATTCCGTAACGGCTACGGGGCGCTGGGCGCTGGCCAAAGGTTGGGTGGGGTCTCCGTTTGTCTGCGGGGGTGGGGGTGTCCGTCCTCGGTCCGGCCCGCCGTTTCCGACGAGCGCTCAGTCTCTCGGGGCCGGACGCTGCGGGCGGACATCCCCCCACCCGCCCTCATTCCGCCGTCGGCGACTGCACCAACGCCGTGGCGCGCCTTCGACGGCGGAGCGGGGGCCCTCTCAGCTTGCGGCGGCCGCGTCGCAGGTCTGGGCGCGCAGGGACCGGGCCAGGTCGTCGCGGGCCTCCTGGACCAGGCGGCGCAGCGCCGGTGCGGCCTGCTCGTGGGCGGTCAGCCACGCGTCGGCCGCGTGCAGGGTCTGCTCGGAGTCCTGGAGCATCGGGAACAGGCCCGACACCACGTGCATCCCGATCTGGATCGACCGCTCGGCCCACACCCGCTCGATCGCCGCGAAGTACTTGTCCGCGTACGGCGCGAGCAGCTCCCGGTGCGACGGCCGGCCGAAGCCCGCGATGGTCGCCTCGGTCAGCGCGTTGGACAGCGCGTCCGACTCCACGACCTGCGCCCATGCCTGCGCCTTGACCGCGGCCGACGGCCGGGAGGCGAGGCAGCGCACCTGGTGCCGCTTGCCGGAGGCGGTGTCGTCCCGGGCCAGTTCGGCGGCCAGCATGTCCTCGCCGGCCACCCCGTGCGCGGCCAGCGGCTCGAGGAACGCCCAGCGCAGCTCCTGGTCCACCTCCAGCCCGTCGATCTTCTCGGTGCCGTCCAGCAGCGCCTTCAGCAGTTGGAGGTCGGCGTCCCGGGAGGCGACCGTCGCGAAGAACCGCGCCCACGCCAGCTGGTGCTCGCTGCCCGGCCCGGCCGCGCGCAGCTCGCGCAGGGCGCCGTCGGCGAGCAGCGCGGCCCCGGTCTCGCGCCAGGCGGGCGCCGCGTAGTGCACCAGCGCCGAGCCGGTCCAGGCGTGCAGCATCTGCACCACGCCGATCTCCGACTCGCTGCCCGCGAACCGCAGCACCAGGTCCGTGAACTCCCGTGCCGGCAGCAGTGCGTCCCGGGTCATGTTCCACAGAGCCGACCAGCACAGGGCGCGTGCGAGGGGGTCGGTGATCGCGCCGAGGTGGCCCTTGAGGGTCTCCAGCGAGGTGGTGTCGAAGCGGATCTTGCAGTACGTCAGGTCGTCGTCGTTGACCAATACCAGCTCCGGCGCCTCGGCGCCGGCCAGCTCCGCGACGATCGTGCGCGCGCCCTCGACGTCCGTCTCGGCGCGGGCGTAGCGGACGAGAGCGTCGCCCTGGCGTCGGTACAGGCCCACCGCGACCCGGTGCGGCCGCAGCTCGGGGTGCGACTCGGCGGCCTCCTGGAGTACCGCGAGCTCCTGGACGCGCCCCTCGGCGTCCAGCAGGACCTGCGGGGTCAGCGCGTTCACGCCGGCGGTCTGCAGCCAGGAGCGTGCCCACGCGGTCATGTCCCGGCCGGAGGTCTCCTCCAGTACCGACAGCAGGTCGCCGAGGCGCGTGTTGCCGTACGCGTGGCGCTTGAAGTAGCGCCGCGCGCCCTCCAGGAACGCGTCCTGGCCGACGTAAGCCACCAGCTGCTTGAGCACCGAGGCGCCCTTGGCGTAGGTGATGCCGTCGAAGTTGAGCTTGGCGTCCTGCAGGTCGCGGATGTCCGCGGTGATCGGGTGCGTGGAGGGCAGCTGGTCCGCGCGGTAGGCCCATGCCTTGCGGCGGTTGGCGAAGGTGATCCAGGCGTTCTGGAAGCGGGTCGCGCCCACGTTCGCGAAGGTGCCCATGAAGTCCGCGAAGGACTCCTTCAGCCACAGGTCGTCCCACCACACCATGGTGACCAGGTCGCCGAACCACATGTGCGCCATCTCGTGCAGGATGACGTTGGCCCGCGCCTCGTACGACGCCTGCGTCACCTTGCCGCGGAAGATGTACTCCTCGCGGAAGGTCACCAGCCCCGGGTTCTCCATCGCGCCGAGGTTGTACTCCGGCACGAACGCCTGGTCGTACTTGCCGAACGGGTACGGGTAGTCGAAGTGCTCGTGGAAGAAGTCCAGGCCCTGCTTGGTCACCAGGAACACGTCGTCGGCGTCGAAGTGCTTCGCCAGCCCCTTGCGGCACAGCGCGCCCAGCGGGATGCGCAGAGTGCTGCCGTCGGCGAGGGTGCGCTCGTAGGAGTCGGTGACGTAGTGGTACGGGCCGGCCACGACGCAGGTGATGTACGTCGAGATCGGCCTGGTCTCCGCGAACCGCCACACGCCTTCGGCCCGCTCACCGGCGCCGTTGCTCCACACCGTCCACCCCTCGGGCGCCCGCACCTCGAAGCGGAACGGCGCCTTGAGGTCGGGCTGCTCGAAGTTGGCGAAGACGCGGCGGGAATCGGCCGGTTCGTACTGCGTGTAGAGGTAGACCTCGCCGTCCTCGGGGTCGACGAAGCGGTGCAGGCCCTCACCCGTGCGGGAGTAGGCGCACTGCGCGTCCACGACCAGCTCGTTCTCCTCCGCCAGGTCCTCCAGCAGGATGCGGGAGCCGTCGAAGACCTCGCTCGGGTCGAGGTCGCGGCCGTTGAGGGAGAGAGCCGTCACGCTCGGCGCGATCAGGTCGGCGAAGCTGGAGGCGCCGGGCTCGTTGCAGCGGAAGCGGATCGTGGTGACCGAGCGGAAGGTGCGCGCACCCTCGCCCGTCTGCTCACCGACCGCCGAGCGGACGTCGAGGGACACCTCGTACCCGTCGACGGACAGCAGCGCGGCCCGCTCCCGGGCCTCGTCGCGGGACAGATTCTCACCGGGCACGGGCGGCACTCCCTCGTGTGTCGTGACTACGGCAGGACAGGACCGATCCTGCCATGCGCCCCTGACGCGCCGCCGCCGGGAATGGCCGGGGCGCGCGACGGCGTTGTCCCGGGAAAGACGTCCGCTTGAGGAGAGACATGTCGCAGAAGACCCCCGTCGACTTCTGGTTCGACCCGCTGTGCCCCTGGGCGTGGATGACCTCGCGCTGGGTGCTGGAGGTGGAGAAGCTCCGGGACATCGAGGTCCGCTGGCATGTGATGAGCCTCGCCGTCCTCAACGAGGACAAGCTGGACGAGCTGCCCGAGGGCTACCGCGACATGCTCGCCACCAAGGCGTGGCAGCCGGTGCGCGTGGTGACCGCCGCTTGGCAGAAGCACGGGCAGCAGGTCCTCGGCCCGCTCTACACCGCGCTCGGCACCCGCTTTCACAACAAGGGCGAGGGCGCGACCCTCGAGGCGATCGCCGGCGCCCTGGCCGACGCCGGGCTGCCGGCCGACCTGATCGAGTACGCCGAGCAGGATGACTTCGAGTTCGACGCCGAGCTGCGCGCCTCCCACAAGGAGGGCATCGGCAAGGTCGGCCAGGAGGTCGGCACCCCCGTGATCGCCGTGCCGGGCGCCGACGGCGAGCAGATCGCCTTCTTCGGCCCGGTCGTCACCCCCGCCCCGAAGGGCGAGGATGCCGCCAAGCTGTGGGACGGCACCCTCGCCGTGGCCTCGGTGCCCGGCTTCTACGAGATCAAGCGCACCCGTACCAAGGGCCCGGACTTCAGCAACCTGTAGTCCCGGCCGGGCTGCTGCCGGACGGGTGCTGGAACTCCTCCGGCAGATAGCCGCCCACCCACCACCGCGTCTTGGCCTGCACCCGTCGGCAGCCCGCGGCCGTGCAGCGGTGGAAGGCCCGGGCGACGAACATCTCCCCGTCCAGCTTCGCGGCCAGTGCCGGCCCGGCCGCCGCGACCTCCTCCCCGCGCAGGTCGCGGAAGTGCTGGATCCGGTCCTTGCAGGTGGGGCTGGGGCATCGCACGTTCGCCATGAGCGTCTCCTCAAGACAGGCGGACGCGTCCGCCGCAGTCTCCCAATGTGCCCTGTCCCCGCCACATCCGCAGCACCATGCGCATACGACCCACCGGGGCGGGCGCGGCGCACGGCCCTGCGGCGGGCATGAAGGAGGCCCTTGCGAGTCCTGTCCTCGCAAGGGCCTCCCTTCTTCCGCCTGCCACGTGAAGGGTGAGAAGACGATCACGAGGCAGGAGCTTGCGGGCTCACGTCACGGCGCGAGCAGCAGCACGTCCGTGCGGGCCTTGGCGGCGGCGTACCGGCGGGCCACGTCCTGCCAGTTGACCACCTGCCACATCGCCTCGATGAAGTCCACCTTCTGGTTGCGGTACTGCAGGTAGAAGGCGTGCTCCCAGGCGTCGAAGACCAGGATCGGCGTCGCGCCCTGGCCGACGTTGCCCTGGTGGTCGTAGACCTGCTCGACGATCAGCCGGCCGCTGAGCGGCTCGTAGGCCAGTACGCCCCAGCCGGAGCCCTGGGTGGTCGCGGCGGCCTTGGACAGCTGCGTCTTGAAGCCGGCGAAGGATCCGAAGGACTCCTTGATCGCCTCCGCCGGCTCGCCCACTCCGTCGGCGGCCAGCGGCTCGCCGCCGCCCTCCTTCGGGCCGGTCATGTTCTGCCAGTAGATCGAGTGCAGGATGTGCCCGGACAGATGGAAGGCCAGGTTCTTCTCCAGGCCGTTGACCGAGCCCCAGATCGCCTTGTCGCGCGCCTCGGCCAGCTGCTCCAGCGTGTCGTTGGCGCCCTTCACATAGGCAGCGTGGTGCTTGTCGTGGTGCAGCTCGATGATCTCCGGGCTGATCACGGGGGCGAGTGCGGAGTAGTCGTACGGCAGGTCAGGCAGCGTGTAGACGGGCATGCTCAGGTCCCCTCCGAGCTCTTATTGCAAGTAAGTCGCAATAACAAGTTAACAGCAAAAAGCCCCCGTGTGGATCACGCGGGGGCTGTCTGCGGGCGGGGAGCGGTCGGGCCCGGGCGTGCCGTCAGCCGCGGGCGGCCCGCGCCCTCTGCCAGGCGTATCCGAGGGCGGCCAGGACCAGGGTCATCGCGCCGGTCGAGTACAACTGCACGCGGTTGGCCGGGTCACGGGCCATCAGTACGAAGATCGTGGCCATGCCGGCCAGCGCGATCCAGGTCAGCCAGGGGAAGGCCCACATGCGCACGACCAGCTTCTCCGGAGCCTCGCGCTCGATCCGGCGGCGCAGCATCAGCTGGGAGACCGCGATGAAGATCCAGACGACCAGGATGACCGCGCCGATCATGTTCAGCAGCCACTTGAAGATGTCGTCCGGGCGCCAGTAGTTGAGCAGCACGCAGACGAAGCCGATGACGCACGAGGTGAGGACCGCGACCCGGGGGACCCCGCCGGACAGCCGGGCCAGCGCCTTGGGGCCCTGACCGCGCTGGACCAGCGAGTAGGCGATGCGCGAGGAGCCGTAGATGTTGGCGTTCATCGCGGACAGCAGGGCCACGAAGACCACGACGTTCATCACCTGGCCCGCGCCGGGGATGCCAAGGTGGTCGAGCGTGGCGACGTACGGGCCCTTGTCGACGACCTCCTTGGAGTCCCACGGGACCAGGGTGACGGCGATGGCCATCGAGCCGATGTAGAACAGGGCGATGCGCCACATCGCCGTGCGGACGGCGGACGCGACACCCCGGACCGGGTCCTGGGACTCGGCCGCCGCGATGGTGACCGTCTCCAGGCCGCCGTAGGCGAACACCGAGGCGAGCAGGCCGACCAGCAGGCCCTCGCTGCCGTGGGGCATGAAGTCGGTCAGGTTGGAGGTGCCGGGCGCGTCCGTGTTCGGCAGGACGCCCGCGATGGCCAGCACGCCGAGGATCAGGAAGAGGCCGATGGCGACGACCTTCAGTGTGGCGAACCAGAACTCGAACTCGCCGAAGTTCTTCACGGCGAGCAGGTTCGCCCCGCAGAACACCACCATGAACAGGGCGACCCACATCCACTGCGGGGTGCCGGGGAACCAGCCCTGGGCGATGTTCGCGGCACCCATGCCCTCCAGCCCGACCGCCGTGCACAGCAGCACCCAGAACGACCAGCCGGCCGTGAAGCCGGCCCAGGGGCCGATCGCCCGCTCGGCGTGCGCCGAGAAGGAGCCGGACGAGGGGTAGGCGGCGGACATCTCACCGAGCATCCGCATCACCAGCATCACCAGCAGGCCGGAGACCGTGTAGGCGATCACGATCGACGGACCGGCGGCGGCGATGCCCGC
This sequence comes from Streptomyces sp. NPDC014006, assembly GCF_043088925.1. Classification (NCBI taxonomy): domain Bacteria; kingdom Bacillati; phylum Actinomycetota; class Actinomycetes; order Kitasatosporales; family Streptomycetaceae; genus Streptomyces; species Streptomyces sp. NPDC014006. Next base: position 378,251 of record NZ_JBICAJ010000001.1, read on the forward strand.
GCCGGAGCCGACGAACAGCCCGGCGCCGATCACGCCACCGAGGGCGATCATCGACAGATGGCGCTGCTTGAGGCCGTGGGAGAGGGAGGGTCCGTCCTGTTGCTGCGGCGGGGTGTCCGTGGTCGTGCGGCTGGGCATGGGGCGCGGCTCTCCACGAGGCAAGGGGCGGGCAAAAACCCCGCCAGTCTGGGCGGCCCGTCCGCTCACGCGAAGGGACCGCCCAGTATCCGGACACCGTCAGTGCGGAGGGTGATACCCCGGTTACGCCGCCACGGGGGTGTGCAGTGCGCGGCGCCGCCCTCGATCGACGAGCTCTCCTTGCCCGCGGTACGGCGTAGTCGTAGTCGTTGGTGTGCTCGGCCCACAGGCCGTCGGCGAGGCGGCGCGGCGGCTCGGGCAGGTCGCGGTAGGCGGCGGCCGCGTCGGCGATCAGCGTCTCCCCGCCGTACGGCGGACGGCGAGCGAGCGCAGGCCGGTGATCTGCGGCGGGTTCAGCACGAAGGTGACGTCCGTGTGCCAGTGGTCGGCGCGGCCCCGCTCGCTGTCCACGGGCAGCACGTTCGGGGCGTCCTCGACGGCGCCGACCGTCGGGTGGGCGGTGCTCAGGTCGCCGAAGTGGCGGAGGAATGCCGAGGTGCCGCGGTACGGGGCATGGCGATGCGCTTCCTCGGGGGAGGGGGCCGTCGGTGCCGTCGGGTGTCCTCGTCAGGAGGCGCGCCCGGAGCCGCCGCTCCCGCCGCCTCACACCGCGCGGTGACACATGGCCGCGCCCACGCGCCGCAGGTCGGCATGGCGGCGCGACGAGAAGTACCGGGTCTGGGCAACCATGGCTGGAAGGGCAGGCCCTGACCGCGCGATCGGGCCAGGGCACCCGAAGGCGTTTGGCGGGATCCCACAGGACCGCCCGGCCGGGTCTGGGTGAGGAAGACGCCACGGCCTGCGTGACCGGTGTCACGTCAGCAGGCGTGTCGTCACCGCGTGTTGTCCGAAGCCCACCAAGAGGCCGTCCCGGCCTTTGTCGAGCGCTGATGGTGATCGGCTCGAGCACGCTGGGATAGCGTCACGGTGTCCCAAGCCGCCCCGACCTCCGCGGAGTCCACATGAGCACCGCTGCCGCCACTCCCGCCCGTACCGGGCAGGTCCTCGCCGACCTGCTGCCGGCCTCCCGCGTCCGCGACGCGGCCCTCGTGCTCGGCGGCGCCGCGCTCACCGGCCTCGCGGCCCAGATCTCCGTCCCGGTGCCCGGCTCCCCGGTCCCGGTCACCGGCCAGACCTTCGCCGCCCTGCTCGTCGGCACCTCCCTCGGCGCCGGCCGCGGCTTCCTCGCGCTCGCGCTGTACGCGCTGGCCGGCATGGCGGGCGTGCCGTGGTTCGCCCAGGGCGCGTCGGGCGCGAGCATGCCGTCCTTCGGGTACGTCCTCGGCATGCTGCTCGCCTCCACCGTGGTCGGCGCGCTGGCCCGCCGCGGTGCCGACCGGGGCGTGTGGCGCACGGCCGGCGCGATGCTGCTGGGCGAGGCGGTCATCTACGCCGTCGGCGTGCCCTACCTGGCCCTGGCCGCCCACCTGTCCCTGTCCCAGGCGATCGCGGCGGGTCTCACTCCGTTCCTGCTCGGCGACGCCCTGAAGGCGGCCCTGGCGATGGGCGTCCTGCCCACGGCCTGGAAGTTCGCCAACCGGGACTGACCGCTCCGCCGATCAGTTCCGCAAGAGGCTCGCCGGGTCGTAGGCCGACCGCAGCACGGCGAGCCTCTTCGTCGTCCCGGCGTCGTGCAGGCCCTGTGTGCGGTCGCCGGCGCCGAAGGCGAAGCTCGCCGAGCGGCCGAGGGTGTGCGGTGCGAGCAGAGCGAAGGCCGGGTCGAGCACCGCGCGGGCGGCCTGACGCTCGCCGACGGACAACAGCCGTACCAGGAAGCGCCCTTCGCGCCACGGGACGGCGTTCGGCGCGGGCGCGGCGAGCGCGCCGCCGAGCTGGTTGATCTGCACGACACACATGGGCCCGCCGGTGTCCGGACCGGTACGCGCCAGCACCTCCGCGGCCGCGGCCACGTCCAGCTCGCGCAGCACCGCGCTGTCCCCGTAGTAGGCGTGCGGAAAATCCGGGTCGCTGTGGATGGTGTGACTGTCGGCGTACGGCATCACGCGCAGCGAGTCGGACAGCGCCGGCCCGATCTCCCGCAGCGGCGCGACGAGCCGTTCGCCCTCCTCCCCGGTGTACGCCACCCGCACCGACACCACGTACCGCCCCCGCAACCGCGGCGGCAGCGCCGGCAGATCCGGATACGGTACGGCGGCGAAGGACGAGGTCAGCGTGGGCGGCACGGTCCGCGTCCACGCCTCGTACGCGCGCAGTGCCGCCGCCGGGTCCACCTGGCGCCCGTCGAAGGCGAGTGCGCCGCCGTACAGGGTGCGCACGGGCACGAGGCCGATCTCCAGCCCGGTGACGACGCCCAGGCCGTGCCCCCCGCCGAGCAGACCCCAGTACAGCTCGTCCCCGGGCGTGACATGGCGCAGGGCGCCGTCGCCGGTGACGACGTCGAGGGAGCGCACGTGGTCGGCGGCGTATCCGAACTGCCGGGCCAGGATGCCCAGTCCGCCGCCCAGGATGTACCCGACGACACCGACGGACGGTGCCGAGCCGTTGAGCGGCGCCAGCCCGTACGGGGCGGCGGCCGCCACGACCTGCCCCCACCGCGCCCCGGCCTGCACCCGCACGCTGCGGGCCGCCGTGTCGACCTCGACCCGGTCCATGCGCGAGGTGGTGACGAGCACCCCGCCCTCCACGGCTCCGGGCAGCCCGTGCCCGGTGGCCTGCACCCGCACCGGAAGATCCCGGGCGGCGGCAAGCCGAACGGCCGCGACCACGTCGTCGGCGCTCGAGGCGGCGACGATCAGGTCCGGCCGTTGGGTGAATCCGGTCTGGAACCCGGCGACCTCCGCGTCATAGGCGGGGTCGCCGGGCCTGAGGAAGGGCAGCTGCGCCGGATCGGCGCCGAGGTCCGTGAAGTCCATACGGCCGATGCTGGCCGCATAACCTGACAGCTGCCGTCAGATTATCCGCGCGTGTCGGAGGAGACCGGCTCGGCGGCCCCGGACGTGGCCTGCGCGGCCACGGCGGCCCGCCGGTCGCCCGCCACCTTCTGCTTGACGAAGGCGAGGACGAGTACGACCGCCGCGACGCCCAGCGACAGCAGCACGGTCTCGCGACCGTCGTGCTCGGTGTCGGTGAGCATGTAGCCCAGCACGAAGACGATCAGCGCGGCCGACGCCCAGGTCAGATACGGGTACAGCCACATCTTCACGACGAGCTTCTCCGGCGCCTCCGCCTGAATGATCTTCCGCATGCGCAGCTGCGAGAAGCAGATGGCGAGCCACACGAACAGCGCGACCGCACCGGAGGAGTTCAGCAGGAAGAGGAAGACGGTGTCCGGGAACTTGTAGTTGAAGAACACCGCGACGAAGCCGAACGCCACCGACACCAGGATCGCCGTCTGCGGCACGCCCCGCGGGGTGGTCCGGGCGAAGGCCTTCGGGGCGTCGCCGCGCTGACCGAGCGAGAAGGCCATGCGGGAGGCGGTGTACAGGCCGGAGTTGAGACAGGACAGCACCGAGGTCAGCACGATGAAGTTCATGATCTGACCGGCGTGCGCGATGCCGAGCGAGTCCAGCGCGGCGACGTACGAGCCCTTCTCGGCGATCGCCTTGCTGTCCCAGGGCAGCAGACAGACGACGACGAGGATCGACCCGAGGTAGAAGACGCCGATGCGCCAGATGATGCTGTTCGTCGACTTGGTGACGGCCCGCTGCGGGTCCTCCGACTCACCGGCCGCGAGGGTGGCGATCTCGCTGCCCATGAAGGAGAAGACGACGAGCAGCACACCGGTGAGGATCGCGCCGGGCCCGTTGGGCAGGAAGCCGCCGTGCGCGGTCAGATTGGACAGGCCCGCCTGGTCGCTGTGCGCGCCGGGCAGCACACCGAAGACGGCGAGTCCGCCGATCACGATGAACGCGCCGATCGCGACGACCTTGATGCCGGCGAACCAGAACTCGAACTCGCCGTAGGAGCCGACGGAGACGAGGTTGGTGGCGGTGAGCACCACCATCACGATCAGGGCCCAGCCCCACTGGGGCACGGCCGGGATCCAGCCTTCGAGGATCTTGGCACCGGCGGTCGCCTCGACCGCGAGCACCACGACCCAGAAGAACCAGTAGAGCCAGCCGATGGAGAACCCGGCCCAGGGGCCGAGCGCGCGGTCGGCGTGGGCCGAGAACGACCCGGAGGTCGGGTTGGCGGCCGACATCTCACCCAGCATGCGCATCACCAGCACCACGAGCGTGCCGACGAGCGCGTAGGAGAGGAGGATGCCGGGTCCGGCGGTGGCGATACCGGTGCTGGAGCCCACGAAGAGCCCGGCGCCGATGACACCGCCGATGGCGATCATCGAAAGATGACGGTTCTTGAGTCCTGCCTGGAGCCCCGATCCGGGATCGCCGGGGGCACCGGGGCTTTTCTGGCCGTGTCCGGCCTGCGTCATGGACGGCTGCGAGGTCATTGGGACGGAATTCCTTTGCGCCGCGTGATCTTGTTGTGATCCATCTCCCGTACGGAGCGGTGTACGAGCCGGACCAGTGAATCCGAGGTGACGGAATTCGGGAACCTTTGAATCCGGATTGTTACTTGAGGTTTTCCTGAGGTTCCGTAGTCTCGTCCCTACGCTCGGTGCACCCCTTCCGGGCCTCCACCCCGCCCTGCCGCCCGCGCCCGCGCATGTCACACTCGTCCCATGCGCGTGTATCTCGGCTCGGACCATGCCGGCTTCGAACTCAAGAACCACCTCGTCGAATGGCTGAAGGCGGCGGGTCACGACCCCGTCGACTGCGGCCCGCACATCTACGACGCCCAGGACGACTACCCGCCCTTCTGCCTGCGCGCCGCCGAGCGCACCGCGGCGGACACCGGCTCCCTCGGCATCGTGATCGGCGGCTCCGGCAACGGCGAGCAGATCGCCGCGAACAAGGTCGAGGGCGTGCGTGCGGCCCTCGCCTGGAGCGAGGAGACGGCGGCGCTCGGCCGTCAGCACAACGACGCCAACGTCGTCGCGGTCGGCGCCCGCATGCACACGCAGGAGGAGGCGACGAAGTTCGTCGAGATCTTCCTGAACACCCCGTTCTCCGGCGACGAGCGCCACATCCGCCGCATCGACATGCTGTCGTCCTACGAGACGACGGGCGACCTGCCGCCGATTCCGGCCCACCACCCGCAGCAGTAGCCGGGCCGAGGGGGCCCCGCCCCGGACCCACGGGGTCCTGGGCGGAGCCCCGGGACGGTCACGAGAGGAGACGGCAGTCGTGCCAGAGGGGCACACGATCCACCGGCTGGCGCAGGACTACGCCGCCCGCTTCCTGGGCACGGCGCCGCGCGTCACCAGCCCCCAGGGCAAGTTCTCCGACGCCGCCGACCTCCTGACCGGCTCCGTCCTCACCGCCACCGAGGCCCACGGCAAGCACCTCTTCCTGCGCTTCCGCGACAGCGACCACGTGCACATCCACCTCGGCCTCTTCGGCAAGGTGACCTTCGGTGACGCCCTCGCGCCCCCGCCGACCGACACCGTCCGCCTGCGCCTGACGAACGACACCGCGTACGTCGACCTGCGCGGCCCCACCACCTGCGCCCTGATCACGGACACCGAGAAGCAGGCCGTACACGCCCGCCTCGGCCCCGACCCGCTGCGCGACGACGCCGACCCGGACGCGGCGTACCGGAAGATCTCCCGCAGCCGCACCACCGTCGCCGCGCTGCTCATGGACCAGAAGGTCATCGCGGGCGTCGGCAACGTCTACCGCGCCGAGGTCCTCTTCCGGCACGGCATCGACCCGTACCGGCCGGGCCGGGACATCACCCCCGCCCAGTGGCAGGCGATCTGGACCGACCTCGTCGCGCTGATGCGCGAGGGCGTCCGCCACAACCGCATCGACACGGTCCGCCCCGAGCACACCCCGGAGGCGATGGGCCGCCCGCCCCGCGTGGACGACCACGGCGGCGAGGTCTACGTCTACCGCCGCGCGCCGCAGCCCTGCCACCTCTGCGGCACGCAGATCCGCACCGCCGACCTCGCCGCCCGCAACCTCTTCTGGTGCCCCACCTGCCAAAAGCCCTGAGGCGCCCCAGGTGTTCTGTCCTAGAACCCGTGCGGCAGCCACGGCGCCACCGCCGACCCGAACGCCACCGACGCCTCCGTCAGCGCCCCGCCCCGCAGCTCCCGCACCCGGCCGGCCGCCGCCAGCGCCGTGAGCGGCACGCCCCCGAGGTACGCCGCTCCCAGCTCCCGCACCGACAGGGCGAGGTCGGCCGGGTCCGTGGTCCGCTCGCAGGACGCGCCCTTGGCGTCCCCGCTCAGCCGCCAACGCCCGGCGTTCCAGGGGCAGAAGCCGTCCGACACCTCCAGCACGACGTCGACCGGCGCCTGATACGTCCGCGCGGCCAGCGCCGCCCCGACGTCCACCAGCCGCACGTAGTACTGGTCCCGCTTGCTCAGCAGACAGCGCCGGATGTCCGACACCTGGTACAGCCACGCCTCGTCCACCGGCCGCCCCCGCACCACCAGCGTCGACGTCAGGTCGATGCCGTACAGGAACCGCCACAGCGCGGCCTGCGCCGCCGGATCCAGTCCGTACAGCTCCTTCAGGATCACCGTGCCGTCGTGCCCGCTCGGCCCCCAGCCCAGCTTGACCCGGTAGCGCGCGAACCCCACGACCTCACCGCCGCGTTCGGCGAGCACGCACTGCAGCGGTGACGCCCCGTCCCGCCCGCTCTCCGGGTCCAGCAGTCCGACCCGCTCCCAGGCCGGCCGGTGCCGCGCCAGCATCCCGGGCCGCTCGGGCACCAGCCGGGCGTACACCGCCTCGCACTCGCGCACCACGTCACCCGGCTCGGCATACCGCAGCCGCACGTCGTCCGTGCCGTCCGGCACGGACAGCGACACCCGCGCGGTGTCGATATCGGCGGCCAGCTGGTAGCTCGCGGCGCCGTACCCGAACCGGCCGTAGATCCCGGGCTCGGACGCGGTGAGCACCGCCAGCGGCTCCCCCCACCGCCGTACGTCGTCCAGCTGCCGCCGCATCATCGACGTCAGCACCCCGCGCCGCCGGTGCGTGGCGGCCACGCCGACCGCCGTGACGCCGGCCGCGGGCACCGCCGTACCGCCCGGCACGGTCAGCCGGAAGGAGAACGCCCCCGCCGTCCCCACCACCGCGTCCCCCTCCCAGGCGCCGAGGAAGCGGTCGTACTCGGTGAGCTCCTGCCACAGCGCCCGCTCCTCGTCCGGCTCCGGCATCCCGCCGAAGGCGCGCAGCAGGGTGTCGTACCACTGCTCCCACTCGCCAGGGCGCAGCACCCGCAGCTCGCTCGCGGAGCCCGTCGTCTCGCTCGCCACAGTCACCATGAACCATGCCTATCAGGGCCACAGCAGGACCAGCGAGGGAATTTCTCCCTCTGCGTCACACGCGCCGCCCGTGTGCCGTTCACTGAGAACCCCTTGAGAAAAGGGGCCTCGGACGGGGGACAAGTGGGACCTCCCGTGCCAAGCGTCCGGCCCGATGGATAGGGTCCCCAACCAATGGCAGTACGACGACAGCGGCGCACGGCGGCCGAGACGTTCACGGCCCGGTGGAAGATGCAGTGGCACCGGGTCCGTGTCGGCGTGCGCCGGGCCGCCGTCGACTACTTCCGCGGGGACGGCTCGGACTGGGTCGCGCTGGCCGGCCTCTTCCTCACCATCCCGCTCATCGCCGCACTCACCCTCGCCAACTCCGTCTGGTTCTCGCCGGCCGCGCTGGTCCTGCCGATCGTCGTGGGTGGCCTGCTGCTGCGCCCGGCGAGCCTGCTCGGCCTGTACGCGGCCGCGGCCACCGCCCTGATCGTGGAATCCGTGTGGCTCGGCCCGTACACCGAGGGCCCGAGCCGGGTCACCCCCGGTGTGGTGCTGGTGGTCGCCGCGTGCGGGTTCGTCGGGCTGCTGATCGCCCAGTTCCGCAGTCGGGTCGGCGTGCCCTGGCGGCGCGGCGGCACCATGCTGTTCGACCTGCGCGAACGCATCCGGGTGCAGAGCAAGTTGCCCTCCCTGCCCCGCGGCTGGCACCAGGAGATGGCGCTGCGTCCGGCCGGCGGCCAGTCCTTCTCCGGCGACTTCGTGGTCGCGGCCCGCACCAACGGCGGCCGCACCCTGGAAGTCGTGCTCACCGACGTCTCCGGCAAGGGCATGGACGCCGGCTCGCGCGCCCTGCTGCTGTCGGGCGCGTTCGGCGGGCTGCTGGGCTCCCTGCCCCCGCACGCCTTCCTCCCGGCCGCCAACGGCTATCTGCTGCGCCAGGACTGGGACGAGGGCTTCGCCACCTCCATCCACCTCGTCCTCGACCTGGACTCCGGCGACTACGAGCTGTACTCCGCGGGCCACCCGCCGGGCCTCCAGCTGAGCGCGGGCAGCGGCCGCTGGGAGGAGAAGGCCGCCGAGGGCCCGCTGCTGGGCGTGTACGACGGCGCCCAGTTCGACCCGGTGAAGGGTTCGCTGCGCCCCGGTGACGTGCTGATGCTGTTCACCGACGGCCTGGTGGAGACCTCCGACCGGGACATCGTCGAGGGCATCGACCGGCTCACCGGCGAGGCCGACCGCTATGTCGCCGCCGGCTTCCAGGGCGCCGCCTGGCATCTGATCGAGGCGGTCGCCAAGGACGTCAACGACGACCGGGCCCTGCTGCTGATCTGCCGCGAGGGGCCGACGGCGTCGTCGATGCCCGCTGCGCCCTGACGTCACCCACCGCACCGGAGGATTCGTTGCTGACCCTCTCGGAAGTCGAAGCCCTCGCCCGCGCCGCCCACGCCGGTCAGCGAGACAAGGCGGGCCGGCCCTACGCCGAGCACCTGCACGCCGTCGCCGAGGGCGTGCGGGCGCGTGGCGGTGACCCGGAGCAGATCGCGGCGGCCTGGCTGCACGACGCCGTCGAGGACGACGCGCTCTCCGCGCGGTGGCTGGCCGGGGCCGCGCTGAGCGACCGTACGAAGGACATCGTGCGCGCCCTGACCAAACGGCCGGGGGAGTCCCCGCAGGAGTACGCCGGGCGCATCCTCGCCACCGACGGCGCGCTGCTGGTGAAGGAGGCGGACCTGGCGCACAACGCCGCCCCGGCGCGCCTCGCCGCCCTGGACCCGGCGACCCGGGGCCGCCTGAGGGAGAAGTACGCCCGCATGCGCGCCCTGCTCGGACTGCCGGAGCCGGCCTAGGCGTTCACTCGGGCGGGCACCGGCTCGCGCGCTGCGGGCGCCTGCTCGCGCGCCCGGGCCTCGGCGGCGGGGTCCGGCCGGAACGCCCACGCCATCCTCGGCTCGGTCACGCACCGCAGGGCCCGCCGCACCGGCGGGGTGCACAGCAGGGTGACGGCGGCGGCCGCGAGGACGGTCACCGCGACCGCGCCGAGCGGGCTGTGCACCCAGGGCGCGCCGAACCAGCCGCGGTACTCGGCGAACTTCACCAGGAAGCCGTGCAGCAGATAGCCGGTGATGGTGCCCGCGCCGAGGGCCGTGCACCACAGCCGGCGGCCCGGCACCCAGGCGAAGAAGCAGGCCGTCAGCGCCAGGGCGCAGCCGATCGACGCCAGCGTCATCACCGGCCCGCACCACCAGGGGGCCCCGAGGTCCTGCGCGGCCGACTGGCGGTAGAACCAGCCGCCGTTCATCCGCGGCACCGACCACCAGGCGACGGCGAACGCCGCCGCGCCGACCGGCACCGCCGCGATCCGCACCGAGCGGCGGCGCACCGCGAGGAAGTGCTCGGGCCTCAGACACAGGCCGAGCACGAAGTACGGCAGGAACTGCAGAACGCGCTGGAGGTCGAAGTCCGTGCCGATGCTGGGGCTGACGCTCGCCAGCATGGCGACGGCGACGGCCGCCGGCAGCGGACTGCGCAGCACCTTCCACAGGGGGGTGGTGAGCCGCCAGATGAACAGGGCGGCGAGGAACCACATCAGATAGCTGGGGTCCAGCAGGCTGATCTCGGGGTCCGGGCGGTCGGCGACGTCCTTGAACAGTTCGTACCCGGTCTCGAAGACGACATACGGCACGAGGACACCGGTGACCAGCCGCCGCAGCCGGTCCGGGCGCAGGTCGAAACTCCGCGAGAAGTAGCCGGAGATGACGACGAACGCCGGCATGTGGAACGTGTACACGACCCGGTACGCGCTCTCCACCGCGCGGCTGTCGTCCATCATCTGCGCCCAGGTGTGCCCGATCGCGACGAGCACGATGGCCAGGTATTTGGCGTTGTCGAAGAAGGAGTCGCGCTGCTTGACCATTCGAGGCACCCTAACCGGGTTGCAGCGCCACACCAACAGCCAGAAATGTCCTGGATAATTACTCTCAAACTGCCCCATATGGGCAGGCTGCGCACGGCTGTTCGCCCACTCGCCGGTCCGGCCGACGGTGTGTCACGCACCGCACCGGACCGTGCGGTTGGTGGCACGATGGTTCCCGACGGGGGTCTACGGGGTAGCACCCCCGGGCCGGGAGAGCGGACCGACCGAGGGTGTGATCTGTTGTGGCCATTTCACTGTCTGTGGTGCTGCTGTTGGCGGTGATCCTGGTGGTGCTGATCCGTGGAGGCTCGATCAAGGCCGGGCCCGCCATCGTCGCCATCCTCTTCGGGTTCTTCCTGGCCTCCACCGGGATGGCCCCCTCGATCAACCGCTTCCTGAACTCGATAGCGGAAACGATCAACTCGATCAGCTTCTGAGGGGCCGGTGTGCCGGAGCCCGGGAAACTGTCTTGACATCGAGATACTTCTGGGCAGCCTGACCGGATGACCGACACCGCCACCGGCTTCCCGGACATCCCCGCGACCACCCTCGCCGACCTCGTCGGACGGGAACAGGTCATGGACATCGGCGTACGGCCCCTGTGGGACCCGATGCCGCGCCTGGCCGGCCCGGCGTTCACCGTGCGGTGCCGCCCCGGCGACAACCTCATGCTGCACGCCGCGATCCACCGCGCCGCGCCCGGATCGGTCGTCGTCGTCGAGTCCGGCGACGTCGACCACGCCCTGGCCGGCGGCAACGTCTGCGCCGTCGCCCGGCGCCGGGGCATCGCCGGCTTCGTCCTCGACGGCGTCATCCGCGACGTCGCCGAGGCGCGGCAGCTGGGCTTCCCCGTCTTCGCCCGCGGGGTCATCCCCATCCCCGGCACCAAGAAGGCCGTCGAGCCGCTGAACGTGCCGGTGCGCTGCGGCGGTGTCGAGGTGCACCCCGGTGACATCGTGGTCGCCGACGAGGAGGGCGTCGTGGTCGTCCCCGGCGCACGCCGGGAGGAGGTGCTGCGGGCCGCCCGGACCCGGCTGGCCGAGGAGGCCGCCCAGTCCCTCGACGCCTGGCAGGAGGCCCACCGCACCCGCATCGACAAGATCCTCGCCGAGCACGGCTACGAGGACTGATCTGCGCGGACGACGCAGGCCCAGGGAGCGGGAAACCCCGCCTCACCTGGGCCTGAGCCGTACAAGAGCGGGCGACGGGAATCGAACCCGCGTAGCCAGTTTGGAAGACTGGGGCTCTACCATTGAGCTACGCCCGCACACGCGCGCCGCAGACCGGTCGGGCCGCGGCACTGCAAGGCATCGTAGCGGGTCGGCCCCCCTCGTCGCACACTCCCTGCGGCGCGTGGGCCTCCCGGCGCGCCGAAGCGCTCCCGGCGCCCCCGCCCGCCCCCGTCATTGCGGCGGCCGTACCGCCTGCGGGCATGTACCCTACGTGTCGCACCAGACGGGGTGTGGCGCAGCTTGGTAGCGCGTCCGCTTTGGGAGCGGAAGGCCGTGGGTTCAAATCCCGCCACCCCGACCACCAGCAGGACCCCGGGACGATCATCCGTTCCGATCGGCCGCCCGGGAATCTGCCGATCACCCGGGGGACGAGCGGGTGATCGCCTTTTGGGCCGTTCAGCGGCTGCGGTTACTATGCAAGCTGGTCGCCCGTGTGTCTCACACTGCAGTCCTCCGGGCGGCGAAATCCGCCGGAGCCGTTCTGGCCCCGGCAGAAACCGAGAAGTCAGCCACAAGGAGACCGAACCGTGAAGAGCGCCGTGGAGACCCTGAACCCGACTCGGGTTCGGCTCACTGTCGAGGTGCCCTTCGAGGAGCTCAAGGACAGCCTCGACGCGGCGTACAAGAAGATCAACCAGCAGGTCACGGTGAAGGGCTTCCGTAAGGGCAAGATCCCGGCCCGGGTCATCGACCAGCGGTTCGGTCGCGGCGCCGTGCTGGAGGAAGCCGTCAACGACGCGCTTCCCAAGTTCTACACGGAGGCGGTCAACGAGGCCGAGCTCTCCGTGCTGGGCCAGCCGGAGGTCGACATCACGGAGCTGAAGGACGGCGAGACGCTGAACTTCACCGCCGAGGTCGACATCCGTCCCGCCCTGGAGCTCCCCGAGGACTTCTCGTCCATCGAGGTCGAGGTCGACGCCGTCGAGGTGACCGACGAGGACGTCGAGAAGTCCGTGGAGCAGCTGCGTGAGCGCTTCGCCTCCACCACCCCGGTGGAGCGCGCCGCCGAGGACGGCGACGTCGTGACCGTCGACCTGGAGGCCAAGGTCGAGGGCGAGGTCCTCGAGGACGGCGTCGCGAACGGCGTGTCCTACACGATCGGCTCCGGCGAGCTGCTCGACGGCATCGACGACGCCGTCAAGGGCCTGTCCGCGGGCGAGGAGGCCACCTTCACCTCCGAGCTGAAGGGCGGCTCCGCGGCCGGCAAGGAGGCCGAGGTCACCGTCAAGGTCACTCAGGTCGCCAAGCGCGAACTGCCCGAGCTGGACGACGACTTCGCGCAGCTCGCCTCCGAGTTCGACACCCTGGAGGAGCTGAAGGCGGACAGCCGCAAGCGCCTCGCCGACATGAAGCAGTTCGACCAGGCCACGCAGGCCCAGGAGCGCGTCCTGGACAAGCTGCTGGAGCTCGTCGAGGTGCCGGTCCCCGAGAAGCTCCTCGAGGACGAGGTCAACACCCGTAAGCACAACCTCGAGCACCACCAGCTCGGCCAGATGGGCCTGAACCTCGACAAGTACCTGGAGATCCAGGGCAAGACCGCCGAGGAGTTCGAGACCGAGACCCGCGAGGCCGCGGTCAAGGGCATCAAGACCCAGTTCGTGCTGGACGAGCTCGTCAAGCGGGAGAAGCTCAACGTCAACCAGGAGGAGCTCACCGAGCACCTCATGCGCCGCGCCGCCTCCTCCGGCATGTCGCCCGACCAGTTCGCCCAGGCCGTCGTCGAGGGCGGCCAGGTTCCGCTGCTGGTCGGCGAGGTCGCCCGCGGCAAGGCCCTGGCCCTGGTCGTCGAGGCGGCCACGGTGAAGGACACCAACGGCGAGGTCATCGACCTGGACGACGAGGAGGACGAGGCCACGGAGGCCGAGACCGCCGAGTCCGCCGCCGAGGAGAAGACCGAGGGCTGAGTAGCCCCGCGGCACCTCTGACGCACGTAGAACGGGCCCCTGGGGACTTTCCCAGGGGCCCGTTCCGCATCCCGGGCGCGGTGGCCACGCCACGGGGCGCGGGGAACCGCGCGACCGGCCGCACACCACCCGCGGCCCGGCGACGACCCCAGCCACCCACCACGAATCCGGACCCGGTGATCGGCGGAGCGCTACGCCCCCGGCGAACACCCCCATTCCCGGGATTCCCCGAAGGGACCCGCGCGTTAGGGTCCATGAATACGAGGGCAGTGGAGTCCCCGAACGGCTCCAAGCCCCGCAGGGAAACGTGAGACGGCCCGGCGCCGTCGTAAGACGAGCAGGTGGATACGTGACGAATCTGATGCCCTCAGCCGCCGGCGAGCCTTCCATCGGTGGTGGCCTCGGCGACCAGGTCTACAACCGGCTGCTCAACGAGCGGATCATCTTCCTCGGCCAGCCGGTCGACGACGACATCGCGAACAAGATCACCGCACAGCTGCTGCTCCTTGCCGCCGACCCGGACAAGGACATCTACCTGTACATCAACAGCCCCGGCGGTTCGATCACGGCCGGCATGGCGATCTACGACACCATGCAGTTCATCAAGAACGACGTGGTGACCATCGCCATGGGCCTCGCGGCCTCGATGGGCCAGTTCCTGCTCAGCGCCGGTACGCCCGGCAAGCGCTTCGCGCTGCCGAACGCCGAGATCCTGATCCACCAGCCCTCGGCGGGCCTGGCCGGCTCCGCCTCGGACATCAAGATCCACGCCGAGCGGCTGCTGCACACCAAGAAGCGGATGGCCGAGCTCACCTCGCTGCACACCGGTCAGTCGGTCGAGCAGATCACCCGTGACTCGGACCGTGACCGCTGGTTCGACGCCTACGAGGCCAAGGAGTACGGCCTCATCGACGACGTGATCCCCACGGCCGCCGGCATGCCGGGCGGCGGCGGTACCGGGGCGGCGTAACGGGCCCCACGGGCCCGCACAACGCCCGTACGGCGCCGGGTGGCCCCCCAGGGCCCACCGGCCCCCACGTTCGCCTCAGCCACCGCCCCAGCCCTTTTCAGGAGACACCGTGAACGACTTCCCCGGCAGCGGCATCCACGACCGTGCGCGCGCCGAGTACACCGGCCCCACGGCCGAGTCCCGTTATGTCATCCCGCGCTTCGTCGAGCGCACCTCCCAGGGCATCCGCGAGTACGACCCTTACGCGAAGCTCTTCGAGGAGCGCGTGATCTTCCTGGGCGTCCAGATCGACGACGCCTCCGCCAACGACGTCATGGCGCAGTTGCTGTGCCTGGAGTCGATGGACCCCGACCGGGACATCTCGGTCTACATCAACAGCCCCGGCGGCTCCTTCACGGCGCTCACCGCGATCTACGACACGATGCAGTTCGTGAAGCCCGACATCCAGACGGTCTGCATGGGCCAGGCGGCCTCCGCCGCGGCCATCCTGCTGGCCGCCGGTACGCCGGGCAAGCGCATGGCGCTGCCGAACGCGCGCGTGCTGATCCACCAGCCCTACAGCGAGACCGGCCGCGGCCAGGTCTCCGACCTGGAGATCGCCGCGAACGAGATCCTGCGGATGCGTTCGCAACTGGAGGAGATGCTGGCCAAGCACTCCACCACGCCGATCGAGAAGATCCGCGAGGACATCGAGCGCGACAAGATCCTCACGGCCGAGGACGCGCTGTCGTACGGCCTGATCGACCAGATCATCTCCACCCGGAAGATGAACAACGCGGCGGTCCGCTGACCCGCACGGGTCACCGGACCTGTATCGTCTGCCGCCCCTTGGCATGGCACGCACACGGTTCCCGTGGAAGTGAACCGTGCCAAGGGGGGCCCGAACGGGGGTCCGGGCAAGGTACCGTCGGACATAAGGCAGCACCAGGAGCCACTGGACGGTGACGTCCAGGCGACTCCCAGGCGAAGGGGAAGCACACCGTGGCACGCATCGGTGACGGCGGCGATCTGCTCAAGTGCTCGTTCTGCGGCAAGAGCCAGAAGCAGGTCAAGAAGCTCATCGCAGGCCCCGGTGTGTACATCTGCGACGAGTGCATCGATCTCTGCAACGAGATCATCGAGGAGGAGCTCGCCGAGACCAGCGAGGTGCGCTGGGAGGAGCTCCCGAAGCCCCGCGAGATCTACGAGTTCCTCGAGGGGTACGTGGTCGGCCAGGAGGCGGCGAAGAAGGCCCTCTCCGTCGCGGTCTACAACCACTACAAGCGGGTCCAGGCCGGCGAGAACGGCGGCGGCAGCAGCCGTGAGGACGCGATCGAGCTGGCCAAGTCCAACATCCTGCTGCTGGGCCCCACGGGCTCGGGCAAGACGCTGCTGGCGCAGACCCTGGCCCGCATGCTGAACGTCCCGTTCGCGATCGCAGACGCGACCGCGCTGACGGAGGCGGGCTATGTCGGCGAGGACGTCGAGAACATCCTGCTCAAGCTGATCCAGGCGGCCGACTACGACGTCAAGAAGGCCGAGACCGGGATCATCTACATCGACGAGATCGACAAGGTCGCCCGGAAGAGCGAAAACCCGTCGATCACGCGGGACGTCTCCGGTGAGGGCGTGCAGCAGGCCCTGCTCAAGATCCTCGAAGGCACCACGGCCTCGGTCCCGCCGCAGGGCGGCCGCAAGCACCCCCACCAGGAGTTCATCCAGATCGACACGACGAACGTCCTGTTCATCGTGGGCGGCGCCTTCTCGGGCCTGGAGAAGATCATCGAGTCCCGGGCCGGCGCCAAGGGCATCGGCTTCGGCGCGACGATCCGCTCCAAGCGGGAGCTGGAGTCCAAGGACCAGTTCGAGGACGTCATGCCGGAGGACCTGGTCAAGTTCGGCATGATCCCGGAGTTCATCGGCCGGCTGCCGGTGATCACCTCGGTCCACAACCTCGACCGCGAAGCGCTGCTGAAGATCCTGGTCGAGCCGCGCAACGCGCTGGTGAAGCAGTACGAGCGCCTCTTCGAACTCGACGGCGTGGAGCTGGACTTCGAGCGCGAGGCCCTGGAGGCCATCGCCGACCAGGCCATCCTCCGCCAGACCGGCGCCCGCGGCCTGCGCGCCATCATGGAAGAGGTCCTGATGTCGGTGATGTACGAGGTCCCGTCCCGCAAGGACGTGGCCCGCGTCGTCATCACCGCCGACGTCGTCCGCTCCAACGTCAACCCGACCCTCATCCCGAGGGACGCCCGCGGCCGCGGCCCGGGCGAGCAGAAGTCGGCGTGAGCACAGGCGAAGGGGCCCCGGTCGACCGACCGGGGCCCCTTCGCCGTATGCGACGCCTCGCGGGCGTCAGGCCGCGATACGCACCTCGTCGCGCAGCTTCGTGGTGATGTCGACCGCGGCGTCCTTGGTGATGCCCTTGGTGTTGTCACCGGGGGAGACCATGGCGACCGTGCTGTAGTCGGCCCACACGCAGAACCAGTCCGTGGACTGCTTCTTGGTGAGCGAGTTGGTGCTCGTGGTCGACTGGCACTTCATGACCGCGCCGTCGATGTCGGCCTTCTCCGGCTGGCCGATCAGCTTCGCGTCCGACGCGGTGCCGGAGCTGGACGCCGCGTTCTTCGTGAACTGCTGCTGGATGGCGGCGAAGTACTTGTCCAGCGTCGCCTCGGGGTCCTTGATCTCGCCGTAGCCGCCCACCATCGTGAAGCCGCGGGCGGTCAGCAGCTCGGCCGTGCTGGGCAGCTCGCTCGCGTCGGGGTGCTGGGGGTCGTAGTCGCCGAAGTCGGCCGTCGACCACTGCCCGATGACGGCCTTGCCGTTGGTGACACCGCTGGACTGGAGGTATTCCACGGTCTTGGAGTCGGTGCTCTCGCCGCCCTTGCCGACCCGCTTGTACTCGGTGAGCGTGGTCGCCGGCGTGGTCAGCTTGTGCGGGCCGTCGTCGCTCAGGCCGCCGCCTCCGCCGCCCGCGAGGACGAAGTAGCCGCCGACCGCGAGTGCCGCGACGACCGCCACCGCGCCGATGATCAGGCCCGTCTTCTTCTTGCCGCCGCCGGCCGCCGGGGGCTGCGGCATGCTGCCGTACGGCTGCTGGCCGTAAGGCGCCTGCTGGCCGTAGGGGTTGGGCTGGCCGTACTGGGCCGGCTGGGGCGGCACCCCCTGCTGCGGGTAGCCGTAGCCCGGCTGCGGGGCGGGCGGCTGCTGGGGGTAGCCGTAGCCGGGCTGGGGTGCCTGCGGCTGCTGGCCGTAGGGGCCGCTCTGGCCGTAGGGCCCCGGCTGACCGTACGGCCCGGGCTGCTGCGGCTGCCCGCCGTACGGGCCCGGCTGGTTGTAGCTCATGACGGGGTTCCCCTCCAGATGCTTATGCGTCTCCGACATCCTGGCCGAGCCCCCCGCACGGCAGCCCACCGGGGTACGGACCGTTACAGAAGAATCGCGTTTCGGGACAGGGCCGTGACGCCTCTAAACTGAGCGCCGTGACCGACAACGCTCAGCAGCAGCCACCAGCGCCCACCACCGAACTGCCGACCCAGTATGCGCCGGCCGATGTAGAGGGGCCGCTGTACGAGCGCTGGGTAGAGCGCGGTTACTTCGAGGCGGACGCGGCGAGCGACAAGCCGCCGTACACGATCGTCATCCCGCCGCCCAACGTCACCGGCAGCCTGCACCTGGGCCACGCCTTCGAGCACACGCTCATCGACGCCCTCACCCGCCGCAAGCGGATGCAGGGCTACGAGACGCTGTGGCAGCCCGGCATGGACCACGCGGGCATCGCCACCCAGAACGTCGTCGAGCGCGAGCTCGCCAAGGAGGGCAAGTCGCGCCACGACCTGGGCCGTGAGGCCTTCGTCGAGCGCGTCTGGCAGTGGAAGGGCGAGTCCGGCGGCCAGATCAGCGGCCAGATGCGCCGCCTCGGCGACGGCGTCGCCTGGTCCCGCGAGCGCTTCACCATGGACGAGGGTCTTTCCCAGGCCGTCCAGACGATCTTCAAGAAGCTCTACGACGACGAGCTGATCTACCGCGCCGAGCGCATCATCAACTGGTGCCCGCGCTGCCTGACCGCGATCTCCGACATCGAGGTCGAGTACCAGGACGACGACGGCGAGCTGGTCTCCATCCGCTACGGCGAGGGTGAGAACTCCCTCGTGGTCGCCACCACCCGCGCCGAGACGATGCTCGGCGACACCGCCGTCGCCGTCCACCCCGACGACGAGCGCTACAAGCACCTGGTCGGCACGCTCGTCAAGCTGCCGCTCACCGGCCGCTCCATCCCGGTCGTCGCCGACGAGCACGTCGACCCGGAGTTCGGCACCGGCGCCGTCAAGGTCACCCCGGCGCACGACCCGAACGACTTCGAGATCGGCCAGCGCCACGACCTCCCGGCGATCGCGATCATGGACGAGCACGCCGTGATCACCGCCCATGGCCCCTTCCAGGGCCTGGACCGCCTCGAGGCCCGTTCCGCGATCGTCGCCGCGCTGCGCGCCGAGGGCCGGATCGTCGCCGAGAAGCGCCCCTACGTCCACTCCGTCGGCCACTGCTCGCGCTGCAAGACCACCATCGAGCCGCGCCTGTCCATGCAGTGGTGGGTCAAGGTCGGCCCGCTCGCCAAGGCCGCCGGTGACGTGGTCCGCGAGGGCAAGGTCACGATCCACCCGCAGGAGATGGAGAAGCGGTACTTCGACTGGGTCGACAACCTCCACGACTGGTGCATCTCCCGCCAGCTGTGGTGGGGCCACCGCATCCCGGTCTGGTACGGCCCCGACGGCGAGGTCGTCTGCGTCGGCCCCGACGAGCAGCCGCCGTCCGGTGAGGGCTGGCACCAGGAGACCGATGTCCTCGACACCTGGTTCTCCTCCGGCCTGTGGCCGTTCTCCACGCTCGGCTGGCCCGAGCAGACCGAGTCGCTCGCGAAGTTCTACCCGAACTCCGTCCTGGTCACCGGCTACGACATCCTCTTCTTCTGGGTCGCCCGGATGATGATGTTCGGCCTGTACGCGATGGACGGCACCCCGCCGTTCCACACCATCGCCCTGCACGGCATGGTCCGCGACCAGTTCGGCAAGAAGATGTCGAAGTCCTTCGGCAACGCGGTCAACCCGCTGGACTGGATGGACAAGTACGGCTCCGACGCCCTGCGCTTCACCCTCGCGCGCGGCGCCAACCCCGGCGTCGACGTGCCGATCGGCGAGGACTGGGTCCAGGGCTCGCGCAACTTCGCCAACAAGATCTGGAACGCGACCCGCTTCGCGCTGATGAACGGCGCGACGGTGGACGGGCCGCTGCCCGACGCGTCGAAGATGTCGCCGACCGACCGCTGGATCCTCTCCCGCCTGAACTCGGTCGTCGCCGAGGTGGACGCCTACTACGACGACTACCAGTTCGCGAAGCTGTCCGACGCCCTGTTCCACTTCGCGTGGGACGAGGTCTTCGACTGGTACGTCGAGCTGTCCAAGACGACGTTCCAGGCCGGCGGCGAGGCGGCCGAGGTCAGCAAGCGCGTCCTGGGCGAGGTCCTCGACGTCACCCTGAAGCTGCTGCACCCGGTGGTCCCGTTCGTCACGGAGACCCTGTGGACCACGCTGACCGGCGGTGAGTCGGTCGTGATCGCCGAGTGGCCCAAGGCTGTGTCCGTTCCTGGTGCTGACGCGCCGGGTGGCTTCCACGACGCCGCCGCCGAGCGGGAGATCGAGACCCTCCAGCAGGTCATCACCGAGGTCCGCCGCTTCCGCGCCGACCAGGGCCTGCAGCCCGGCCAGCGCGTCCCGGCCCGCCTGACCCTGGACGGTACGGCCCTCGCGCCGCACGAGCCCGCCATCCGCCAGCTGCTGCGTCTGCAGCTGGAGGGTGAGTCCTTCGCGGCCACGGCCACGCTGCCGGTCGCGGGCGCCGAGGTCGCCCTCGACCTCTCCGGCACGATCGACGTGGCGGCCGAGCGCAAGCGCCTGGCGAAGGACCTCGCCGCCGCGGAGAAGGAGAAGGCCCAGGCCACGGCCAAGCTCGGCAACGAGGCGTTCCTGGCGAAGGCCCCGGACAACGTGGTGGACAAGATCCGCACCCGCCTGGCCAAGGCGGAGGAGGACATCACCCGCATCGCGGCCCAGCTGGACCGCCTGCCGCAGGCGTAGCGGCTTCTACGGCGGCGAAGGCCCCGGTGCTGAACAGCACCGGGGCCTTCGCCGACCCCAGGGGGCGCGGGGAACTGCGCGATCAACCACGACGCACCCGCACCCGCACGCAAAGACCAGCCGCCCCCTCGACAGGTGCACCAAGCCACCGCACGCTTTGTCACCACCGCTCCGTAAACTGACCCCGTGAGCGAAATCCCCGGCAACGACCAGCCCGACCCCCTCGACGGCTTCGACGAGATCATCGAAGCCGAAACGACCCGCGACCCGGATCTCGCCGTCATCGAGGCCGGCAGCCGCACCCTGCGCACCCAGGGAGGCACGCCGGAGGCCGACGTCCCGGCCCGCCCCGAGGACCCCGAGGTCGACAAGGCGCTGCGCGAGGTCGAGGCCGAGCTGGCCACGCGCTGGGGCGAGACCAAGCTGGAGCCGTCGGTCGCCCGCATCTCCGCCCTGATGGACGTCCTGGGCGAGCCCCAGCGCTCGTACCCCTCGATCCACATCACGGGGACCAACGGCAAGACCTCCACCGCCCGCATGATCGAGGCCCTGCTCGGCGCCTTCGAGCTGCGCACCGGCCGCTACACCAGCCCGCACGTGCAGTCGATCACCGAGCGCATCAGCCTGGACGGCGCACCGATCTCCGCCGAGCGCTTCGTCGAGACGTACGAGGACATCAAGCCGTACATCGAGATGGTGGACGGGCAGCAGGAGTACCGGCTGTCCTTCTTCGAGGTGCTCACCGGCATGGCGTACGCCGCCTTCGCCGACGCGCCCGTGGACGTGGCGGTCGTCGAGGTCGGCATGGGCGGCTCCTGGGACGCGACGAACGTGATCGACGGTGACGTCGCCGTCGTCACCCCGATCGACCTGGACCACACCGACCGGCTGGGCGAGACACCGGGCGCGATCGCGGGTGAGAAGTCCGGGATCATCAAGCAGGGCGCGACCGTGATCCTGGCGCAGCAGCCGGTGGACGCGGCGCAGGTGCTGCTGAAGAAGTCCGTGGAGGCCGACGCGACCGTGGCCCGCGAGGGCCTGGAGTTCGGCGTCGTCGCCCGGCAGGTGGCCGTCGGCGGGCAGCTGATGACGCTGCGCGGCCTGGGCGGCGAGTACACGGAGATCTACCTCCCGCTGCACGGCGCGCACCAGGCGCACAATGCCGCGGTGGCGCTGGCCGCCGTGGAGGCGTTCTTCGGCGTGGGCGCGCAGCGCCAGGAGCAGCTGGACGCCGACACCGTGCGCAAGGCGTTCGCGGCCGTGGCCTCGCCGGGCCGCATGGAGGTCGTGCGCCGCTCGCCGACCGTGGTGCTGGACGCCGCGCACAACCCGGCGGGCGCGCGGGTGACGGCCGAGGCGATCGGGGAGGCGTTCCAGTTCAGCCGGCTGATCGGGGTCGTCGGCGCGAGCGGCGACAAGAACGTGCGCGGGCTGCTGGAGGCGTTCGAGCCGGTCTTCGCGGAGGTCGTGGTCACGCAGAACTCCAGCCACCGGGCGATGGACGCCGACGAGCTGGCGGGAATCGCGGTGGAGGTGTTCGGCGAGGAGCGGGTGCAGGTCGAGCCGCGGCTGCCGGACGCGCTGGAGGCCGCGATCACGCTCGCCGAGGAGGAGGGCGAGTTCGCGGGCGGCGGCGTGCTCGTGACGGGTTCCGTCATCACGGTCGGCGAGGCCCGGCTGCTTCTCGGGAAGAGTGCGTGAGTCATGCGGACGCTGTGTTCCTCGACGCTGATCGGTGAGTTCTTCATCATCGGGTTCGCCGGTCTGGTCGCGATGAAGGACCCGGACCTCACCACGGGCACGGTGTGGACGGTGTGCGGCATCGCGATGCTGCTCTGCGTGCTGCTGTGCGGCATGGTGACCCGGCCCGGGGGCGTCGCCCTCGGGTGGGCGCTGCAGATCGCGCTGGTCGCGGCCGGTTTCGTGGTGCCGCTGATGTTCTTCATGGGCGCGGTGTTCGCGGCGCTGTGGTGGGCGTCGGTGCACTTCGGTCGCAAGGTGGACGAGGCGAAGGCGAGATTCGCGGCGCAGGGTGCGCAGGGCGGTTCCTCCACAGCTGACGCTGCGTGACGGGCGCCACGACACGCCCTGTAATCTCGTCCCACCGCACACCTGGCAGGAAGAAGGAGTCCCCCCGTGACCCAGCGCACCCTCGTCCTCCTCAAGCCCGACGCCGTCCGTCGCGGCCTGACCGGCGAGATCATCAGCCGTATCGAGCGCAAGGCCGGCTGGCAGATCACCGCGCTGGAGCTGCGCACGCTGGACAGCGAGACGCTGGAGCAGCACTACGGCGAGCACAAGGGCAAGCCGTTCTACGAGCCGCTGGTTCAGTTCATGTCGTCCGGTCCGGTCGTGGCGATGATCGTCGAGGGTGAGCGGGTGATCGAGGGCGTGCGGCAGCTGGCGGGTCCGACCGACCCGATCGCGGCCGCGCCGGGCTCCATCCGGGGTGACTTCGGCGTGATCGTGCGTGAGAACCTGATCCACGCGTCCGACTCCGAGGAGTCCGCCGAGCGCGAGGTGAAGATCTTCTTCCCGGGCCGTGCCTGAGACGCCCGCGAGAATGTTCCGGGGATTTTTCTGACACGCCGTCAGTTCACTCCTCGTAGCCGACCTGGGGCGGCCGGACGATTTCGGCCGTCCTTTGGCATATGCCGCGCCGATCGGGGGAACGGATGCCCCCGATGGCACGTCTCACCAAGCGGGGCGCCGTCGCTTCTGATGACAATGGCGAAGACCCTCACGCCGTGTTCGTGCAGGCGCGTTTACGATGGAAGCCTTCACGTCACAGCACCCACCTCGCCTACCTGAAAAGCCCTCACAAGCTCGTGGGAAGGCCAGACGAATCCTCATGGGGAACTCAATGTCGTTCATCGGCCGTGACATGGCTGTCGACCTCGGGACCGCCAACACGCTGGTGTACGTCAGGGGTCGTGGGATCGTACTCAACGAGCCGTCCGTCGTCGCGATCAACACCAACACCGGTGGCATCCTCGCGGTCGGCGCCGAAGCGAAGAAGATGATCGGACGCACGCCCGGCAACATCGTTGCCGTCCGTCCGCTCAAGGACGGCGTGATCGCCGACTTCGAGATCACCGAGCGGATGCTCCGCTACTTCATTCTGAAGATCCACAAGCGGCGGTATCTGGCTCGGCCGCGGGTCGTCGTCTGTGTGCCCTCGGGCATCACCGGCGTCGAGCGCCGCGCGGTCATCGAGGCGTCGACCCAGGCGGGCGCCCGCCAGGTGCACATCATCGAGGAGCCCATGGCCGCGGCCATCGGCTCCGGCCTGCCGGTCCACGAGGCCACGGGCAACATGGTGGTGGACATCGGCGGCGGCACCACGGAGGTCGCGGTCATCTCGCTCGGCGGCATCGTCACCGCACAGTCCATCCGCGTCGCGGGCGACGAGCTGGACAACGCGATCATCCAGCACGTGAAGAAGGAGTACAGCCTTCTGCTGGGTGAGCGGACGGCCGAGCAGATCAAGATCACGATCGGTTCGGCGTACGACCTCGACACCGACGAGCACACCGAAATCCGCGGCCGGGACCTCGTCTCCGGGCTGCCCAAGACCGTCGTCATCTCCGCCGCCGAAGTGCGCAAGGCGATCGAGGAGCCCGTCAACGCGATCGTCGACGCGGTCAAGACGACCCTGGACAAGTGCCCGCCGGAGCTGAGCGGCGACATCATGGACCGCGGCATCGTGCTGACCGGTGGCGGCGCCCTGCTGCGCGGCCTGGACGAGCGGCTGCGCCGGGAGACCGGCATGCCGATCCACATCGCCGAGGACCCGCTGGACAGCGTCGCGCTGGGCTCCGGCAAGTGCGTCGAGGAGTTCGAGGCGCTCCAGCAGGTCCTGGACGCCGCGCCGCGCCGATGACGTAACGCTTCGATCCCGCCGTACGAGATGATCTCCTCTCGTACGGCGGATCGTTGATATGGAGGCATAGGCTCCGCCCTACGCCTCCACACAGCTGAACACCCGCTTCCGACCCCTGCACACATTCCGATGAGGAAGGGCACGGCCGCCGCACGTGAGGGACACACGAGAGAGCCGGCTTCTCCTGGTGCTGCTGATCGCCATCGCGTTCGCACTGATCACGGTGGACATCCGCGGCGGGGAGGACTCCCCGGTCGACGGTGCCCGGCAGGCCGCGGCCGCGGCCTTCGGTCCGATCGAGAACGGCGTGGCGTCGGCGGTGAACCCGGTCGGCAACGCCGTCGAGGCGGTCCGCGACTCCGGGGAGCGGCACGACCGGCTCGCCGCGCTGGAGAAGGAGAACGCCGCCCTCAAGGCCAAGCTGGGCAGCGATGACCGCAACCGCAGCCGGCTGGGACAGCTGGACAAGATGCTGAAGGTCGCCGGCGCCGGGCAGTACGGCATCAAGGGCGCCGAGGTCATCGCCATAGGGGCGGCGCAGGGCTTCTCCTGGACCATCACCATCGACGTCGGCGCCAACGACGGCATCCGGCGCGACATGACCGTGCTCAACGGCGAGGGCCTGGTCGGCCGGGTCACCACGGTCGGCCCGAACACCTCCACCGTGCTGCTGGCCAACGACCCCGACTTCACCGTCGGCACCCGGATGGAGGGCAGCGACGAACTGGGCTTCGCCTCCGGCCAGGGCGACCGGCCGCTGCGCGTGGAGCTGCTGAACGGCAAGGCCGAGGTGAAGAAGGGCGACCGGCTGGTCACCTTCGGCTCGCAGGCCGACAAGCCGTTCGTGCCCGGCGTGCCGGTCGGCGTCGTCTCCCGCGTCGACCCCTCCGGCGGCGGCCTGACCCGGACGCTGTACGTGACGCCGTTCGTCGGCTTCACCAAGCTCGACATCGTGGGCGTGGTCGTCGAGGCGCCGAAGAAGGACCCGCGCGACACCGTGCTGCCGGCCAAGCCGAAGCCGGTCCCCACGCCGACGGTCACCGTCACGGTCACCCCGGGCGCGACCGCGCCGGGCGACGGGCAGCAGCAGAACGGGCAGCAGCCGCAGCCGCAGCTGAGTGAGCAGCCGGCCACCGACGTCCAGACCGGACCACCGTCGGACGGCGGACAGACCCAAGACGGCCAGCAAGAGCTGCAGTAGGAGCTGACATTCCATGCGCGTCAACCGGATCCTGCTCTCCACGGCGCTGATCGTCGTCGCCCTGGTCGTCCAGGTGAGCGTCCTCGCCCGGCTGCACCTGCCGGGCGCCGTCCCCGACCTGCTGCTGCTGACCGTCCTCGGCCTCGCCCTGGTCTACGGCCATGTCGGCGGCGCCCTCATCGGCTTCGGCGCCGGCCTCCTAGCCGACCTCGCCCCGCCCGCCGACCACGCGGCCGGCCGCTACGCGTTGGTGCTGTGCGTGACCGGCTACGCCGCCGGGCTGATGAAACCCGAGAGCGGCCGCCTGAAGTCGGCGACCGGCCCGATGGTCACGGTGGTCGCGGCCGCGATCGGCTCGACCCTGCTGTACGCAGGCGTGGGCGCCCTCGTCGGCGACACCGCCGCCCGCCATGTCGGCCTGCCGAGCCTGCTGTTCACGGCGGCCCTGTACGACCTGCTGCTGGCGCCGTTCGTCGTCCCCGGTGTGATGGCGCTGGCCCGCCGCGCGGACAACGACCCGCTCGCCGAGACCGGCTCCGCCGCGAAGGCCACCGACATCTCCTCCGGCTGGGTCGCGGGCGGCACCGGACTGAAGATCGGCGGACAGCGGGGCGGGCTGCGGGCGAAGGCGGCGAGGGCCCGGGTGGCCCGCGCGGGACGCATCAAGGGGGTCAAGCGGCTGTGAACGGCGCGGAGTTCAAGTTCACCGGTACGGGTGAACGTCAGCGGAACCGGCGTTCGAGGGCCGATCGTTCACCAGACGTACGCACCCAGCCACCGCCCGTACACGCCCCGCCGCAGGCGTCCTGAGAGGGGGAGACAGCCGCAGTGACCAACATCCCGGAGACCGGCCGGACGCCCCGCGTCCAGATCCGTCTCGTCGTCATCCAGATCCTCGTCCTCTCCCTCCTCGGCACGCTCGGCGGCCGCCTGTGGTACCTGCAGATCCGCGAGGGCGCGGAGTACCAGAAGGAGGCGTCCGGCAACCACGTCCAGCAGGTCGTCGAGCCCGCCGTGCGCGGCTCGATCCTGGACGCGCGCGGGGTGCCCCTCGCCGACAACGAGACCCGGCTGGTCGTCTCCGCGTCCCGTACGGACCTGCTGAAGCAGAAGGACGACGGCAAGGCGGTGCTCACCAAGCTCGCCGGTGTCCTCGGCATGGACCCCAAGGAGGTCATGCTGAAGGTCCGGCTGTGCGACGCCAAGACGCCCCAGCCGTGCTGGAACGGCTCGCCGTACCAGCCGATCCCCATCACCGACGAGGCCACCCCCAAGCAGGCGCTGCAGATCCGCGAGCGCGCCGAGGACTTCCCCGGCATCAGCGCCGAGCCCGAGGCCATGCGCCGCTACCCGGCCCCCGGCAAGGCCAACACCGCCCAGGTCCTCGGCTACCTCTCCCCGGTCACCGACGAGGAGATCCAGAAGGCCAAGGACACCGACTCGCCCTTCCTGCGCTCCGACCAGGTCGGCCGCTCCGGCCTGGAGCGGCAGTACGACAAGGCGCTGCGCGGCAAGGCCGGCGTCACCCGCTACGAGGTGGACAACCTCGGCCGGGTCATCGGCAAGGCCGAGTCCGACAACGCCGAGCCCGGCGCCAACCTCGTCACCAGCATCGACTCCCGGGTCCAGCGCGTCGCCGAGTACGAGCTGGACAAGGCGATGAAGACCGCCCGCCAGCAGTTCGACAAGATCACCGGTGAGAACTACAAGGCCGACTCCGGTGCCGTGGTGGTGATGGAGGCCAAGACCGGCCGGATCGTCGCCATGGCCTCCGCGCCGACCTACGACCCCAATGTGTGGGTGGGCGGCATCTCCGGCAAGGACTACAAGGCCCTCACCGGCAAGAACTCCGACTATCCGCTGCTGAACCGCGCCATACAGGGTCAGGCGGCGCCCGGCTCCACGTTCAAGGTGGTCTCCACCGCGGCCGCCGTGCAGGCCGGTTACGAGTGGGACGGCGGCTATCCCTGCACCAGCGCGTACTCGGTGGGCGGCCAGGTCTTCAAGAACTTCGAGGGTGAGAGCTTCGGCCCCATCTCCCTCGGCCGCGCACTGGAGGTCTCCTGCGACACCGTCTTCTACGGCCTGGCGGACCGGGAGTGGAAGAAGGACGGCGGCATCAACCCCAAGAAGGGGCAGCCGAAGGACTGGTTCTTCAAGACCGCCCACCAGTTCGGCCTCGGCAAGGAGACCGGCGTCGACCTTCCCAACGAGGTCACCGGCCGCGTCCCGGACCGCCAGTGGAAGCTGGACTACTGGAAGGCCAACAAGGACGCCTGGTGCCGGACCGGCAAGAAGGACGGCGACTACGTCCAGAGGATCTCGTACGAGAACTGCCTCGAAGGCAACAAGATGCGCGAGGGCGACGAGATCAACTACTCCATCGGCCAGGGCGACACACTCGTCACGCCGATCCAGGAGGCCGTGATCTACGGCGCCGTCGCCAACGGCGGCACCATGTACCAGCCCACCATCGGCAAGGCGATCATCAGCCCGGACGGCAAGAGCGTGCGGGAGATCAAGCCGACGGTGCGCGGCCGCCTGCCGGTCAGCCAGGCCACCATCAAGGGCATGAACGACGCCTTCGCGGGCGTCATCACCCGCGGTACGGCCGCCTGGAAGTTCGGCGGCTGGCCGCAGGACAAGATCGCGCTGCACGGCAAGACCGGTACCGCGGAGGTCTACGGCAAGCAGACCACGTCCTGGCTGGCCACCTACTCCAAGGACTACACGGTGATCATGACGATCGCCCAGGCCGGTACGGGTTCGGGCGCCTCCGGTGAGGCCGTGCGCAACATCTACAGCGCGCTCTACGGCGTCCAGGGCGACGGCTCCGTGGACCAGAAGAAGGCGCTGCTGCCCGAGCCGCAGAAGGGCCTGCCCAAGGTCCGCACGGACGGCACGATCACCGCCCCGAAGGTCAGCGGCGACCCGGCCAAGGACGCCGAGAACGCCCAGAA
The DNA here is from genome assembly GCF_043088925.1 of Streptomyces sp. NPDC014006. Lineage (NCBI taxonomy): Bacteria > Bacillati > Actinomycetota > Actinomycetes > Kitasatosporales > Streptomycetaceae > Streptomyces > Streptomyces sp. NPDC014006. The sequence continues at coordinate 406,860 of NZ_JBICAJ010000001.1, forward strand.
GAACAACCCGACCAACGGCGACGACCAGCAGCCCGCCGCCACGGCCTCACCGGCCACCAGCGGCAACCGCAACACCCGCAGACGGCCGCGCAGGCGGGGAAGCCGGAGGATGCCCCGATGACCGGCGTGAACAGCTTCTCCGTCTCCGGGTACGGCCCCGAGCGGGCCGGCTGGACCAGGGTCTTCGCCCGCGACTCGCTCACCCGAAGGCTCGACTGGCCGATCCTGCTCGCCGCCCTGGCGCTGTCCCTGATGGGCTCGCTGCTGGTGTACTCGGCGACCCGCAACCGCACCGAGCTGAACCAGGGCGACCCGTACTTCTTCCTCCTGCGGCACCTGATGAACCTCGGCATCGGGCTCGCCCTGATGATCGGCACGCTCTGGCTCGGCCACCGCGCCCTGCGCAACGTCGTGCCGGTCCTGTACGGCCTGTCCGTGCTGCTGGCCCTGGTGGTCCTCACCCCGCTCGGCGCGACGATCAACGGCCAGCGCAACTGGCTCGTCATCGGCGGCTTCTCGATCCAGCCCGCCGAATTCCTCAAGGTCACGATCATCCTGGGCATGGCGATGCTGCTGGCCGCGCGGGTGGACGCGGGCGACAAGCTCCACCCCGACCACCGGACCGTGGCCCAGGCCCTGGGGCTGGCGGCGGTACCGTGCCTGATCCTGCTGCTGATGCCCGACCTCGGCTCGATGCTGGCGATGGTGGCCATCATCCTCGGGGTACTGCTCGCCTCCGGCGCCTCCAACCGCTGGGTCTTCGGCCTGCTCATCGCCGGGGCGATCGGCTGCATCGCCATCTGGCAGCTGCACATCCTGGACGAGTACCAGATCAACCGCTTCGCGGCGTTCGCGAACCCCGACCTGGACCCCGCGGGCGTCGGCTACAACACCAACCAGGCCCGCATCGCGATCGGTTCCGGCGGTCTGATGGGCGCCGGCCTCTTCCACGGCTCGCAGACCACCGGGCAGTTCGTGCCCGAGCAGCAGACCGACTTCGTCTTCACCGTCGCCGGTGAGGAACTGGGCTTCGTCGGCGCCGGGCTCATCATCGTCCTGCTCGGCGTGGTGCTGTGGCGGGCCTGCCGCATCGCCCGCGAGACCACGGAGCTGTACAGCACGATCGTCGCCGCCGGGATCGTCGCCTGGTTCGCCTTCCAGGCGTTCGAGAACATCGGCATGACCCTCGGCATCATGCCGGTCACCGGCCTGCCCCTGCCGTTCGTCTCCTACGGCGGCTCGTCGATGTTCGCGGTCTGGCTGGCCGTCGGGCTACTGCAGTCGATCAAGGTCCAACGACCGCTGTCGGCATGAGGGCGGAGATGCGATGAGCGGCACAGCGACCGAGGTCGTCGAGGCGGCGTTCCGGCTCTACCGGGCCCAGGACCGGGACGCGGCCGTGGCGCTCTACGCCGACGACTTCACCTTCACCAGCCCGCACGACGACCACATCGACAAGGCGGCCTTCTTCGAGCGGTGCTTCCCGACCGCCGATCGCTTCACTCAGCACCGGCTTCTGTGGGTGACCCCCGCCGACGAGGAACTCGTCCTCGTGCTCTACGAGTACGAGCTGACCACCGGCGAGCGATACCGCAACACGGAGGCGATCACCGTGCGGGACGGGCTCATCCGGGAGGTGCAGGTCTTCTTCGGCGGCCGGGCGTGAGACGGCCGCCCGCACCGGGCGCGAGCCGGCCGTCGACGCGGGACGCGGGCAAAAGCGCACTGCCCTCCCGCCCCGACTGCGACTAGATTCAGATCATGGCGGAGACGAAACGCGAGATCGAGCGCAAGTACGAATCCGACGACAGCGGGTTGCCGGACCTGACCGGCGTCGCCGAGGTCGCGACGGTCCTCGACCAGGGCGTGGCCGAGCTGGACGCCACCTACTACGACACCGCCGACGAACGTCTCGCCGCGTCCGCCGTCACCCTGCGCCGCCGCACCGGCGGCTCGGACGCCGGCTGGCACCTCAAGCTCCCCGTCGAGGCGGGGGTGCGCGACGAGATCCGTGCGCCGCTGTCCGACACCGTGCCCGACGAGATCGCCGCACTGGTCCGCTCCCGCATCCGGCACGCCGAGCTGGTGCCCGTGGTGCGGCTGCGCAGCTCCCGGGACGTGTGTCACCTTCTCGACGCCGACGGCACGCTGCTGGCCGAGGCGAGCGTGGACGAGGTGCGCGCCGAACGGCTCAACCGGGCGGGCGGAACCGCCCGGTGGACCGAGATCGAGGTGGAACTGGCCGACGGCGCCGACCCCGCCTTCCTCGCCAAGGTCGACAAGCACCTGCGCAAGGCGGGCGTCCGGCCGTCGGCGTCCCCCTCGAAGCTGGCCCGCGCACTGGAGGAGACCGGCGGCACCCGGACCCGGACGGCCGCCTCCGCCAAGCCCGTGACCGCGGGCGATCACCTCCTCGCCTACCTGCGCGCGCAGCGCGACGCCATCGTGGCGGGCGACCCGGCCGTGCGTCTGGACCTCCCGGACTCCGTCCACCAGATGCGGGTGGCGACCCGCCGTATGCGCAGCACCTTCCGCGTCTTCGGCAGCGTCCTGGACCGCGCCGTCACCGACCCGGTCGCCGCCGAGCTGAAGTGGCTGGCCGGCGAGCTGGGCGCCGACCGCGACCAGGAGGTCCTGGCCGCCCGCCTGACGGCCGCCCTCGACGACGTTCCTCCGGCCCTGGTCCACGGCCCCGTCGGCGAGCGGCTCACCGCGTGGGCGAGCGCCCGGCACGGCCACACCCGCGGCCACCTGGTCGCCGTACTGGACTCCGCCCGCGCGCTCGCCCTGCTCGACAGCCTCGACGCCGTGCTCGCCGACCCGCCGCTGCGCAAGAAGGCCGCGAAGAAACCGGACGCGGTGCTCGCCGCCGCCGTGCACAAGGACCTCGCCAAGGTCTCCCGCCTGGTCGCGCGGGCGCTCGAGACGCCCCCGGGCCACGACCGCGACGTCGCCCTGCACGAGGCCCGCAAGAAGGCCAAGCGCACCCGGTACGCCGCCGAGGCCGCAACGCCCGCCCTGGGCCGCCCCGCCGGCTCGCTGGCCAAGTCGATGAAGTCCCTCACCAGCCTGCTCGGCGACCACCAGGACAGCGTGATGGCCCGCCACACCCTGCGCGAACTGTCCGCGGTGGCCCACGCGGCGGGGGAGAGCGCCTTCACCTACGGGCTGCTCCACGGCCGGGAGGAGGCACGCGCCGCGGCCCTGGAGAGGGAGCTTCCCCGCCTGTGGAAGGAGACCGAAGAGGGGGCGCGCCTGTGAGCGTTCGGGGAGGGCCGCCGACCGGGTTACGCTGAATGGTCACCCCTGTCAGCTCACAAAGGTTCCCCCGATGTCCGTCGAGTCGGTGTTCCCGCAGCTCGAAGCCCTGCTCCCGCATGTGCAGAAGCCGATCCAGTACGTGGGCGGCGAACTGAACTCCACCGTCAAGCCCTGGGACAGCTGCGACGTCCGCTGGGCCTTGATGTACCCGGACGCGTACGAGGTCGGTCTGCCCAACCAGGGCGTCATGATTCTCTACGAGGTCCTCAACGAGCAGGAAGGCGTCCTCGCCGAGCGCACCTACAGCGTGTGGCCGGACCTGGAGGCGCTGATGCGTGAGCGCGGCGTCCCGCAGTTCACGGTGGACAGCCACCGCCCGGTGAAGGCGTTCGACGTGTTCGGCCTCAGCTTCTCCACGGAGCTGGGCTACACCAACATGCTCACCGCGCTGGACCTCGCCGGCATCCCGCTGGAGGCGAAGGACCGCGGCCTGGACGACCCGGTCGTCGTGGCCGGCGGACACGCCGCCTTCAACCCGGAGCCGATCGCCGACTTCATCGACGCGGCCGTCATCGGCGACGGCGAGCAGGCCGTCCTCGACATCACGAGGATCGTCAAGGAGTGGAAGGCGCAGGGCCGCCCCGGCGGCCGCGAGGAACTGCTGCTGCGCCTGGCGAAGACGGGCGGGGTGTACATCCCGCAGTTCTACGACGTCGAGTACCTGCCGGACGGCCGGATCGCCCGTGTCGTGCCGAACCGCTCCGGCGTGCCGTGGCGGGTCTCCAAGCACACCGTCATGGACCTGGACGAGTGGCCGTATCCGAAGCAGCCGCTGGTGCCGCTGGCCGAGACGGTCCACGAGCGGATGTCGGTGGAGATCTTCCGCGGCTGCACCCGCGGCTGCCGCTTCTGCCAGGCCGGCATGATCACCCGCCCGGTGCGCGAGCGTTCCATCACCGGCATCGGCGACATGGTCGAGAAGGGCCTGAAGGCGACCGGCTTCGAAGAGGTCGGTCTGCTGTCCCTGTCCTCCGCCGACCACAGCGAGATCGGCGACATCGCCAAGGGCCTCGCGGACCGCTACGAGGACGACAAGATCGGTCTGTCGCTGCCGTCCACCCGGGTCGACGCCTTCAACGTCGACCTGGCCAACGAGCTCACCCGCAACGGCCGCCGCTCCGGTCTGACCTTCGCCCCCGAGGGCGGCTCCGAGCGCATGCGCAAGGTCATCAACAAGATGGTCTCGGAGGAGGACCTGATCCGCACGGTCGCCACCGCCTACGGCAACGGCTGGCGTCAGGTGAAGCTGTACTTCATGTGCGGCCTGCCCACGGAGACCGACGAGGACGTCCTGCAGATCGCCGACATGGCGACGCGTGTCATCGCCAAGGGCCGCGAGGTGTCGCGCTCCAACGACATCCGTTGCACCGTGTCCATCGGCGGCTTCGTCCCCAAGCCCCACACCCCCTTCCAGTGGGCGCCGCAGCTCTCCGCCGAGGAGACCGACGCCCGCCTGGAGAAGCTGCGCGACAAGATCCGCGGTGACAAGAAGTACGGCCGCTCGATCGGTTTCCGCTACCACGACGGCAAGCCCGGCATCGTCGAGGGCCTGCTCTCCCGCGGCGACCGCCGTATCGGCGCAGTCATCCGCGCGGTCTACGAGGACGGCGGCCGCTTCGACGGCTGGCGCGAGCACTTCTCCTACGACCGCTGGATGGCCTGCGCGGACAAGGCGCTGGCCCCCTTCGGCGTCGACGTCGACTGGTACACCACCCGTGAGCGGACGTACGAGGAGGTCCTGCCCTGGGACCACCTCGACTCGGGCCTCGACAAGGACTGGCTGTGGGAGGACTGGCAGGACGCCCTCGACGAGACGGAGGTCGAGGACTGCCGCTGGACCCCGTGCTTCGACTGCGGCGTGTGCCCCGCCATGGACACCCAGATCCAGATCGGTCCGACGGGCAAGAAGCTGCTGCCGCTGACGGTCAAGAACGCCGCTCCGGCGCCCGCGGCGAGCGGACACACGCACTGACCGACGGCCTGCCGAGCTGTGTCGAGCCCCCTGCCACGGGCATCCCCCGTGGCAGGGGGCTCGTCGCTGTCCCCGTCTCCCGCACCCCGGCACAGGCATCCAGCGTCGGATCATGCACCCGCCCCACGGCGAGCCGGTGATGGACACGGCGGTTGCGGTCGGCGGGCCCGGCGTGCACGCCCTGGACTACCAGGGGCTGCTGTACATCGGCGCCGCCGTGGCGGTGGCGGCGTGCCTGGTCGCCCGCGGCCGCGGGACCCGCCCCCGCAGCGGGGAGGAACGGCCGGCCGGAGGGGACCGCCGGCAGCCGTGACGGCATCGCAATCCGTACGGTGAATCCGCGGCGACGGCTGCCGCGTCCTGTCAGACATGGAACCGCAGAAGCCTCCGCCCCGGCCCCGGCAGCCGGAAGGCTGCCTCGTCGTCGCCGTTCGCCTGCCCGTGCGGATCGTCGTGCTGGTCCTCGTCGTGCCGGTTCGGATGCTGTGGGACGCCGGGGTGGTCGCCGGGCGGGTGCTGCGGGACACGGTGCTGCGGCCCGTCGGGCGGGCACTGCTGTGGCTGGGGCGGGCCCTGTTCGTGTGGCCGCTCGTGGCGCTGTGGCGGTACCTCCTCGTCCCCCTCGGCACGGCGCTCGGCCTGCTCGGCCGGGTCCTGCTCGTCGTGCCGGCGGTGTGGCTGTACCGGTGGGTGCTGACCCCCGTCGGGCACGCGCTGGCGTGGGCGGCGCGGGGGATCGGCGCCGGGATCGCCTGGCTGGTGCTGGGTATCGGCGCGGGCCTCGCGTTGCTGTACACGCGCGTGCTGACGCCGATCGGACACGGCCTGGTGTGGGTGCTGCGCGGCGTCGCCATGGTCCTCGGGGCGCTGGGCGCCGGGGTGTACGCGGTGGTCGCCTGGCTCGTGCGCCACCTGGTCGTGGTACCGGCCGTATGGCTGTGGACCTGGGTGCTCGCACCGGTGGGCCGGGCCGTCGCCTGGTGCGTCCGGGGTGTGGTGCGGGTGCTCGGGATGGCCGTCACCGGCATCGGTCTCGTCCTGTACTGGATCGCCCGGGTGCTGTTCGTGCTGCCCGCGCTCGCCCTGTGGCGATGGGTGCTGGTGCCCGTCGGACGCTTCCTCGCCGTCGTCGCCCGGGAGGTGGGGGCCGCGCTCGGGCACGCCTGGCGGATCGCCGGGCGGATCTCCCTCGCGGTGGGGCGGTTCCTCGCCACCGTCCTGCGGTGGATCGTCGTCGAGCCGCTGCGGTGGGTATACCGCGGTGTGCTCACCCCGGTCGGGCACCTCGTGCGCGACGCCGTCCTCAGGCCCGCCGCCAAGGCCGCACGCGGGGCCGGGCGGGCCGTACGGGAGGCGCTCGCCTCGGCGCGGGAGTCGGCGCGGCAGGCGCGGGCGGACTTCCGGCGGATGCTGTTCGGCGACCCCGGGAAGAGTGAGGCGGTGGCCCGGCGGGAACCTGACGGCCACGACACACGTACTCTTGAGAGGAGTACGACCGCTCTCACAAAGGACTAGGACACTGGGCAAGCGACAGCCCGAAGGCCCGCCGCCCGCACCCGCGGTGCAGCGCATCCGACTGCGCTACACCAAGCGCGGCCGCCTGAGGTTCACCAGCCACCGCGACTTCCAGCGCGCCTTCGAGCGCGCGCTGCGCCGCGCCGACGTACCCATGGCGTACTCGGCGGGGTTCACGCCGCACCCGAAGGTGTCGTACGCCAATGCCGCACCCACCGGCACGGGCAGCGAGGCGGAGTACCTGGAGATCGCGCTCACCGCGCGACGGGACCCGGAGCAGCTGCGCGTCCTCCTCGACGAGTCGCTGCCCACCGGGCTCGACGTGATCGAGGCGGTCGAGGCGCACACGTCCGGGCTCGCCGACCGGCTCACGGCTTCCGTCTGGGAACTGCGACTGGACGGCGTCGACCCGGCCGACGCGCGGCGCGCGGTGCAGGCCTTCAACACGGCCGAGGCGGTGGAGGTTCAGCGCCTGACCAAGAACGGCATGCGCACCTTCGACGCCCGTCCGGCCGTCGTGAGCCTGGAGACAACTCAAACGCACAGTTCGCCGGCTGATAGGCCGAGCGACCAGCCCTGTGCGATACTGCGGCTGGTTGTTCGGCACGTGACGCCTGCCGTACGACCCGACGACGTCCTGTCCGGTCTCCGCGCCGTGGCCGACCTGGCGCCGCCGGTCCCCGCAGCGGTGACCAGGCTGGCGCAGGGGCTGTTCGATGAAGAGACCGGCACGGTGACCGACCCGCTCGCGCCCGACCGCGAGGCAGCGGTGGCCCTCGAAACGGCCGCTCCGGCTGCCGCCGCGACGGCGCCGGTGCCGGAAGGTTCCGCGTAGGGACGGACGTCGTAAGCGCCGCCCTCGTACTCGGGAGCCACCTGGGTCGGGCAGCGCACCCGACCAGAAGACTTTCGCCAGGCCGTACGCGACAAGGTGTACGGAACCGGCGAGACAGGACACAGAAAGCTCCCGTGTGGCGCCCGCGCCCCGGACGGCGGCACCGCGCACAGCGCGAGCCGCGGACGTCAACGGTGGCCGATCTTCGTGATCGGCCCCCGGACCAGGCGCGGCGCCCGGGAGCCTGACGGGAGATACGCCCGCATGCTCGAGCCGACCGAACCCACTCAGGGTTCCGAAGATCAGAACACTCCCAGCGACACACTGCCGCCGCGTCGTCGGCGCCGTGCCGCTTCCCGCCCGGCCGGTCCGCCGGCCCACACCACCTCCGACGCTCCTGCCGAGACGGTCGAGCCGGCCATACCGGCCGCCGCGACCGCCGAAGCGGACGATGAGGCCGCCGAGGCCATCGCCGCCGCGGTGAACACCGAGACCGAGGAGGAGGCCGCCGTCGCCGACGCGCCGGCCGCCCAGGCCGACGAGGAGGAGGCCGCGCCGGCCCGCCGCACGCGGCGCCGTGCGACCCGCCGGGCTTCCGCGCCCGCCGGTGCTCCCGCGTCCGCCGAGGATGCTGAGACGGTCCTGGCTTCCGGTGCCGGTGAGGCTGCCGGGGCCAAGGCCGCCGAGACCGTGGCCGCCCAGACCCCTGCCGTAGAGGCCTCCGACGAGGAGCCCGCGCCCAAGGGCCGTGGCCGCCGTCGCGCCACGCGCCGCGCCTCCGCGCCCGCCGGATCCCCGGCCTCCGCCGAGGCCGCGGAGACCGTCGTGCCCGCCGGGACGCCCGCTGCCGCCGCCGACAGTGGCGAGAGCGAGTCCGCCGAGACCGCCGGAGCGCCCGCCGCCCAGGCCGTCGAGGAAGAGGCCGCGCCCGCCCGCCGCACGCGGCGCCGAGTGACCCGCCGCGTCACCGCAGGTGCTGCCGCGTCCCCCGAGGCCCCTGAGACCGTCGTGGCCGCCGGCGCCGCTGAGGCTGCCGAGGCCGAGGTCACCGAAACGGCCGTCGAGACGCCCGCTGCCGAGGCCCCCGCCGAGGACGCCGCCCCCAAGGGCCGTGGCCGCCGCCGGGTCGCCCGCCGTGCCTCCGCGCCCGCCGGGGCGCCGGCCGCCGCGGAGACGCCCGTGACCGCCGAGACCCCCGTGGCCGCCGGTGTCGACACCGAGACCGCCGCCGTGGCCGGTGTGGGCGAGCCCACCGCCGCGGCGCAGGCGGCGGCCGTTGAGCAGGCCCCCGCCGGGAAGACCTCCGAGCAGGCCGAGGACGGCGCCCCGCGCCGTGGCCGCCGCCGCGCGGAGCGGCGTGCGGCGACCGGCTTCGCCGCGCCCGCACAGTCCGCCGCCGACGACGAGTCCGAGTCGCCGCGCCGGCCCGCGCGCCCCGCGGTCGCCGTCTTCCAGGCGCCCGTGTTCACCGAGCCGAAGTTCCAGACCCCGGAGCGCGCCGCCGCCGAGGCTGCCGCCGAGGACCACCCCGCCGAGGACCGCCCCGCCCAGGCCGTGGAGGCCGAGGAGCCGGTGGAGGAGCAGGCCGGTTCGCGGCGCCGCCGCCGACGCCGTGGCGCGGCCGAGGAGCCGGAGCGGTTCGCCGACAGCGCCGTCGAGGCCGAGAGCCCCGCCGCCACCGCCGAGGAGGCGGAGGACGACGACCAGGCCGAGGACGCCGCCGAGGGCGAGGAGAACGAGGAGACGGGTTCCCGTCGCCGCCGCCGTCGTGGCGGCCGCCGCCGTCGCCGCGGTGAGTCCGGTGACGCCGAGGGCGCCGAGGGCGACAGCGAGGAGCTCGCCGCCGAGCAGGCCGCGCAGGACGCCGAGGACACTGCCGAGCAGGTCGAGGAGGACGACGAGGAAGCCGCGGACGACAGGGACGCCACGTCGGCCGAGGACGACGCCGACGACCAGGCCGGCGGGTCCACCGCGGGCAGCCGTCGCCGCCGTCGCCGCCGCCGTCGCGCCGGTGACGCCTCGGGGGAGAACGAGCCGTCCACCGACGACCCGGAGCGCACCGTCGTCAAGGTGCGCGAGCCGCGCCCGGCGCGCGAGAAGAGCGAGCCGTCCGACGAGGTGCAGTCCATCAAGGGCTCCACGCGTCTGGAGGCCAAGAAGCAGCGCCGCCGCGAGGGCCGCGAGCAGGGCCGCCGCCGCGTGCCGATCATCACCGAGGCGGAGTTCCTGGCCCGCCGCGAGGCCGTCGAGCGCGTCATGGTCGTCCGTCAGAACGGCGACCGTACGCAGATCGGCGTCCTGGAGGACGGCGTGCTCGTCGAGCACTACGTCAACAAGGAGCAGGCGGTCTCGTACGTCGGCAACGTCTACCTCGGCAAGGTGCAGAACGTCCTGCCGTCGATGGAGGCCGCCTTCATCGACATCGGCAAGGGCCGCAACGCCGTGCTGTACGCCGGCGAGGTCAACTTCGAGGCGCTCGGCATGGCCAACGGGCCGCGCCGTATCGAGTCCGCGCTCAAGTCCGGCCAGTCGGTCCTGGTCCAGGTCACCAAGGACCCGATCGGCCACAAGGGCGCCCGCCTGACCAGCCAGGTCTCCCTGCCCGGCCGCTACCTCGTGTATGTGCCCGAGGGCTCGATGACCGGCATCAGCCGCAAGCTGCCCGACACCGAGCGGGCCCGGCTGAAGACCATCCTCAAGAAGATCGTCCCCGAGGACGCGGGCGTCATCGTGCGCACGGCCGCCGAGGGCGCGAGCGAGGACGAGCTGCGCCGGGACGTCGAGCGGCTGCAGGCGCAGTGGGAGGAGATCCAGAAGAAGTCCAAGAACGGCGGCAACGCTCCGACGCTGCTGTACGGCGAGCCGGACATGACCGTCCGGGTCGTGCGCGACATCTTCAACGAGGACTTCTCCAAGGTCATCGTCAGCGGCGACGAGGCGTGGCAGACCATCCACGGGTACGTCGCGCACGTCGCCCCGGACCTCGCGGACCGGCTGCAGCGGTGGACCAGCGAGGTCGACGTCTTCGCCACCTACCGGATCGACGAGCAGCTCGCCAAGGCCCTGGACCGCAAGGTCTGGCTGCCCAGTGGCGGTTCGCTGGTCATCGACCGGACCGAGGCGATGGTCGTCGTCGACGTCAACACCGGCAAGTTCACCGGTCAGGGCGGCAACCTCGAGGAGACGGTCACCAGGAACAACCTGGAGGCGGCCGAGGAGATCGTGCGCCAGCTGCGGCTGCGCGACCTCGGCGGCATCATCGTCATCGACTTCATCGACATGGTGCTGGAGCAGAACCGGGACCTGGTGCTGCGCCGCCTGCTGGAGTGCCTGGGCCGCGACCGCACCAAGCACCAGGTGGCCGAGGTGACCTCGCTGGGCCTGGTGCAGATGACCCGCAAGCGGGTCGGCCAGGGTCTGCTGGAGTCCTTCTCCGAGACCTGCGTGCACTGCAACGGGCGCGGTGTCATCGTCCACATCGACCAGCCGGGCTCCACCGGCGGTGGCGGCAAGCGCAAGAAGCGGGCGCGGGCCGGTGCGGCCGAGCAGCCGCACGAGCACGAGCACGAGCACGAGGCCGTCGCCGAGGCGGTGGTGCGGACCGCGCAGACCGCCGAGGAGGAGGCCGAGAGCGAGGCCGAGGTGGCCGCCGAGGCCGCCGAGCCGCTCGCGCTGCCCGAGCCGGTCTTCGCCCCCGACGAGGAGCTGTACAGCAGCATCGCCGAGGCCGAGGCGGCCGCGTCCCGCGGTGGCCGCGGCCGGCGCCGGGCGAGCCGGCGGGCATCCGCCCCGGCGGGCGCCCCCAAGGCCGAGCCGGCGAAGGCGGAGGCCCCCGAGGCCGAGGCCACCGAGGCGGAGGCCACGAAGCCGGAGCAGCCCAAGGGCAGGCGGCGCAAGCCCGCGCAGGCCGAGGCCGCCGAGGCCCTGGCGCCCACCGCGCAGACGGTGACCGCCGAGGAGGAGGCCGAGCGTCCCGTGCAGCCGGAGCCGGCCGCCGAGGCGCTGGCCGAGCCCGCGGCCGTCGAGGACGCCGTCGTCGCGGCGACCGAGGCCCCCGCCGCCGAGCCGGCCGCGCCCCAGGGCCGTACCCGCCGCCGGGCCACCCGCCGGGTGTCCGCGCCGGCCGGTTCGCCCGCCGGGGCGGAGGCGGCCGTGGTGACGGTCCCGGAGACCGCGCCCGCCGCGGCCCCGCAGGCCGAGGCTCGCGTCGAGGCCCCGGCCCCGGCTGCCGAGGCCGCCGAGGCTCCCGCCGAGCCGGCCGCTCCGGCCCGTCCGCGGCGCCGGGCCGTGCGCAAGGCCACCGCGCCGACCGCACCGATGGAGGCGGCCGTCGTGGTCGTGCCGGCCGCGGAGAGCGCGGCTCAGGCCCCGGCCGAGGCGACGGAGGCGACCGAGGCCGCGGAGGAGTCCGAGGCCGCACCGGCCAAGAAGACCGCCCGCAAGGCGGCCAAGAAGGCCACGGCGAAGAAGGCCGCCACCACGAAGACGACGGCCAAGAAGACGGCCGCGAAGAAGACGGCGGCCAAGAAGACGACGACCAAGAAGGCGGCGGCCAAGAAGACGGCCGCCAAGAAGACCTCGGCGGCGCAGCAGACGGCCCCGTCCGTCTCGGCCTCCGCGGACGAGTCCTGACCGATCAGGTCACACGGGGCCCGGTTTGACCCTTCCGGGCCGGGCCCCGTAACCTAGACCGTCGGCGTGTCCAATGTGCATGCCACATCCCCGTAAACCTCTTCCTCCCGGGCACACGGCTGGCCGGGAGAGGTCGTCCGCGTCTGCCGGGTGGCTGGCCTGCGGGGGTGCCGTTCCCCGAGCGAGAGAGTGAGATCCGCGTGTACGCCATCGTGCGCAGCGGTGGTCGCCAGCACAAGGTTGCTGTCGGCGACATCGTTGAGGTTGACAAGATTTCCACTGCCAAGGTTGGCGACACGGTCGAGCTCTCGACCCTGCTCGTTGTCGACGGCGACGCCGTGACCAGCGACCCGTGGGTGCTGGCCGGCATCAAGGTCCAGGCCGAGGTCGTGGACCACCACAAGGGCCAGAAGATCGACATTCTGCGCTACAAGAACAAGACCGGCTACCGCCGTCGTCAGGGCCACCGCCAGCAGTACACGGCGATCAAGGTCACGTCGATCCCCACGGCCGCGAAGTAAGGGACTGAGGAGAAATGGCACACAAGAAGGGCGCATCGTCCACTCGGAACGGTCGCGACTCCAATGCCCAGCGGCTCGGCGTGAAGCGCTTCGGCGGTCAGGTCGTCAGCGCGGGTGAGATCCTGGTCCGCCAGCGCGGCACCCACTTCCACCCGGGTGCGGGCGTCGGCCGTGGCGGCGACGACACGCTGTTCGCGCTGCAGGCCGGCTCGGTGCAGTTCGGCACCTTCCGTGGCCGCAAGGTCGTGAACATCGTTCCGGTCGCCTGAGTCGCGCTGATCGGAAGCTTTCGCGAGGCGGACCTCACTTCCCGGTCGGGAAGGCGGGTCCGCCTTTCGCGTGTTACACCGAAGACATCTCGTACCAAGAGAATCTCTCGTACGTTTCTGGAGGCACCCCACCATGACCACCTTCGTGGACCGCGTCGAACTGCATGTCGCCGCGGGTAGCGGAGGTCACGGCTGTGCCTCCGTCCACCGTGAGAAGTTCAAGCCGCTCGGCGGCCCGGACGGCGGCAACGGCGGGCGCGGCGGCGACGTCATCCTCACCGTCGACCAGTCCGTGACCACGCTGCTGGAATACCACCACTCCCCGCACCGCAAGGCCACCAACGGCAAGCCCGGTGAGGGCGGCAACCGCTCCGGCAAGGACGGCCAGGACCTGATCCTGCCGGTCCCGGACGGCACCGTCGTGCTGGACAAGGCCGGCAACGTCCTCGCCGACCTCGTCGGCCACGGCACCTCCTTCGTCGCCGCCCAGGGCGGCCGCGGCGGCCTCGGCAACGCGGCGCTGGCCTCCGCCCGCCGCAAGGCGCCCGGCTTCGCGCTGCTGGGCGAGCCCGGCGACCTGAGCGACATCGTGCTGGAGCTGAAGACCGTCGCCGACGTGGCGCTGGTCGGCTACCCGAGCGCGGGCAAGTCGTCGCTGATCTCGGTGCTGTCCGCGGCCAAGCCGAAGATCGCGGACTACCCGTTCACCACGCTCGTGCCGAACCTCGGTGTCGTCACCGCCGGCTCGACCGTCTACACCATCGCCGACGTGCCGGGCCTCATCCCCGGCGCGAGCCAGGGCAAGGGCCTGGGCCTGGAGTTCCTGCGCCACGTGGAGCGGTGCAGCGTGCTCGTGCACGTGCTGGACACCGCGACCCTGGAGTCCGACCGCGACCCCGTCTCCGACCTCGACATCATCGAGGAGGAACTGCGCCAGTACGGCGGTCTCGGCAACCGTCCGCGCATCGTCGTCCTGAACAAGATCGACGTGCCCGACGGCAAGGACCTCGCCGAGATGGTCCGCCCGGACCTCGAGGCGCGCGGCTACCGCGTCTTCGAGGTGTCCGCGGTCGCCCACATGGGGCTGAAGGAGCTGTCGTTCGCGCTGGCCGACCTGGTGGCGAAGGCGCGGGCCGCCAAGCCCAAGGAGGAGGCGACCCGTATCGTCATCCGGCCCAAGGCCGTCGACGACGCCGGGTTCACCGTGACCCGTGAGGACGCCGGCGGCGAGCCGCTGTTCCGGGTGCGCGGCGAGAAGCCCGAACGCTGGGTGCGGCAGACCGACTTCAACAACGACGAGGCCGTCGGCTACCTCGCGGACCGCCTCAACCGCCTCGGTGTCGAAGAGGAGTTGATGAAGGCGGGCGCCCGCACCGGCGACGGCGTCGCCATCGGCCCCGAGGACAACGCGGTCGTCTTCGACTGGGAGCCGACCGCCATGGCGGGCGCCGAGATGCTCGGCCGGCGTGGCGAGGACCACCGCTTCGACGCCCCGCGCCCCGCGGCCCAGCGCCGCCGCGACCGCCAGGCCGAACGGGACGAGGCCGACCGGGAGTTCGACGACTTCGACCCGTTCTAGGCCGCGAGCCGGGCGGCGGTCAGAAGCCGCCGCCCAGCTGTACGTACTGCCGCAGGCTCAGGGCGTCGTAGGCCGTTCCCAGCAGCGGGTCGGCGGAGTTGCGGAACGCGGGACCACCGGACGTGGACAGCAGAGCGCGGACCCCCTTGTCGGCCCAGGCGCACTGCTGGACGTGCTGGTCCCGGACGACGAGCACCTGGCACTTGAACAGCACCGGGTCCCGCCGCACGCCCTCCTCCGGCTTCAGGAGGAACAGCCGGGGCTTCTCGGCCACCGTCACACCGGGTGCCTCGGCGGCCGTGCGCAGCATGTGGTCGCGGGCCCGCCGGGGGTCCTCGATCCGGCCGTGGGCGCCGTCGACGGTGAGCCACTGGCCGGGGGTTCCCGTCGGCCCGTCGTCGTACGGCGCGAAGAAGCCGGAGACCTCGGTCACGCGTTCATGGCCGGGATCCGGTGCCGTGGCGACGCGGGGAACGCCGTCCGGGTGGCTCTCCCTGCGGATCCAGCCGTCGTCCCAGAGCGTGTCGGGGATCGTGAGGACGGGCGGGCCGGACGCGTACCGCACGTAGCTCCGCGCCCCGATCAGCGGCCCCCGCACCAGGCTCCACACACCCGGCCCGGCGCACAGCAGACCCAGCACGGCGCACGACACCCACACGATCCGGCGTGACCGGGTACGCCCCAGGAAGAACGCGAGCAGCACGAGGCCGCCGGCCGCGCCGAGCAGGTCCGCCCCGGCCTTCTGCCGGCCCTCCAGGCTGCCCGGGGTCTCGCCCTCCTCCCGCGGGACGGGAGCGGTCAGCAGGAAACCGGCCCTGCCGACCGGCGCCTCCCTCCCCGCCCGGTTGACGGTCACTTGTACGTCTTCGGCGACGAGGGCACCGCCGATCCGGACGGTCACCGGGCGCACCGTCGGGCAGCTGACGAACCGCCCCCACGCGGTGACCTTCTTCCGGCAGCCCTTGCCGACCGTCACCGGCGTGGCACTCCGCGGCAGGGCATAGTCGAGTGTCATCCGTCGGCCGACCGGGTCTCCCTCCGCCAGGTGGCCACGGGAACCGTCCGGCCGTTCCGGGTAGACCTCGGGCCGTATCGTCAGGGTGGCGCCCACATCGGCGGTGACGTACTCCTCCTGCGCCAGCACCACGTCGTAGGCGGGCTGGTCGGTGGCCGGCGAAGCACTCGCGGGCCCCGCGCCGCCCAGCAGCAGCGCGGTCACGACCACCACGCTCCGGACCGTGCGAAGAGCCGGCATTCTCGTCCTTCCGTCGACAACAGGCGGTACCTCCGTGAGACCTGTGGACGGCGGGATCGGTTGTACGGCTCATCGAGAAGGGCCCCCCCCCCCCCCCCCCGCGCGGGGGGGGGGGGGGGCGCGGTCGGGGAGGGCGCCGTAAGGACACC
>NZ_JBICAJ010000001.1:422917-878360 GCF_043088925.1 Streptomyces sp. NPDC014006
GTGGGGCGGGCGGTAGGGTTTTTCCGGCCCTCCGTGAGGGGCCCGCCCGCACCTCCCTCGAGGGAGGTGCGGGCGGGCCCTTCTCGATGAGCGGGTATTACGCCACCGGCTCCGGATCCCGGTCCGCCGGCGACGGCTCCTCCGCCTTCTCCGACGGCCCCGAGGACCCCGGGCTCTCCCCGCCCACGCGGCCGAAGCGCGGCTTCGCCGCGATCAGCGGCAGCGTCAGGATGCCGAGGAACAGCGGCGCGAACATGTACCGGGCGAGCGGCGCCGGGTTGGCCGCCACCACCGTCAGCTGGAGCGCCAGCGGGATCGACATCATGGCCAGCGGAGCCCAGGAGCGCTGCCGGCGCGCGAACGTCAGGAAGATCGCGTAGGCGACGTAGCACCAGGTCGCGCCCCGCCACAGCAGCCACTGCAGCTGCGGCGTCTTGCTGGCCTTCCACGAGAAGAACGCCAGCTTGTGCAGCGTGTCGCTGAGCGGACGGATCTTCAGGACCGGCCGGTACTCGCTGTGCTTGATGTCCTGGTTCCAGTCGGCCCAGCCGAACAGGTTCTTCGGCACCGACGGCGGGCTGATCAGCGTCTGGCCCATCTTGTCGGCGGGACCCGGGAACGGCGACCAGGCGATGTGCGAGCGGCACAGCCGCGCCCCGATCATCTGGTCCGGGGTGCGCTGCAGGACCCGCATCCACAGGTCCATCAGCTGGTCGTTGTACTCGGCGGCCTTCTTGCGGTTCATCGGCTTCTGCATCGCCCAGTCGGCGTTGTAGCAGTTGGCCGCCCGGCCGCCCCAGTGGGACAGCGGCGCCACCTTGGCCATCAGGGCCTTGTCCGACGAGGTGAAGGTCCACGGCGCCTTGCCGTAGACGACCGCGATGTCCGCGTAGTTCATCGCGTACACCTGGTCCTTGGTCGGGGTGATCACGCCCAGCGCGGGGTAGATCGCCACCTGCAGCACGCCCGCGATCACCGCCGGGATCACCGTCGCGACCAGCATCGCCCGGCGCATCTTCGGCAGGACGAACAGCAGCACCGGCGCGGCGAGGACGGCGACGAGCAGACCGTTGTTGCGGAACAGGCCCATCGCCAGGAAACCGATGAACAGCATGGCGACGTCGTTGCGGAACGCCTTGTCGCGCACTGCCTGCCTGCCGCGCATCCGGCGCACCACGAGCCGTCCGGCCGCGCCGAAGGCCACGACCGCGCCGATGACGAACGGCACGTCCTTCCACACGAAGATGGTGAACGAGCCGATCGACGGCAGCGCCGCCACCACGATCGCGGCCGTCGCGCTCCACTTGCCCGGCACGCCGAACTGGCGCAGCGTCATCGCCACATAGGCCAGCGCCGCGGCCATGGCGACGCCCTGCACGAACGTCAGCAGGGCCAGGTCACCGGTGATCTGCAGGGAGAGCCAGACCAGTCCGTCGTAGGCCACCGAGTGGTTGGACATCCAGTGGCCGGTGGTGACGTGCCAGACGTAGGAGATCGAGTCGTAGCTCATCCCGCCGGGGTAGAAGGCCGCCCACCACAGCAGGAAGATGACCTGGGTGACGGCGTAGACGGCCAGGGGCATCCGGCGCCGGGCCGGGATGCGTTCCAGGCGCTGCCTGACGGCTCTGGGGATCGTGGGCACGCTCAACGCTCCGCGGGCTCGGTGGACGATGGGTCGGGGTGCGCGAGTTCCAGCATCCGGTTGATCACTCGTTCCCCGGCCTGGCCGTCGTCGAGGTCGCAGAAGACGTCCTTGAACTCCCGGTAGGTCTCCGTGTAGGAGGCGCTGATCCGGTCGATGTCGGCGAGCGCGTCGATCAGTTCGTCCGAGGTCTGCAGCAGGGGACCGGGGGCCTTGTCCTCGAAGTCGAAGTAGAAGCCCCGCAGCTGGTCGCGGTAGTACTCCAGGTCGTACGTGAAGAACAGCATCGGGCGGCCCGTGTTCGCGAAGTCGAACATGAGCGACGAGTAGTCCGTGACCAGCACGTCGGTGATCAGGAACAGCTCGGCGATGTCCGGGTAGCTGGAGACGTCGAAGACGAAACCGTCACCGGCGCCGGGCACGGCGTCGACGATGTTCGAGTGCTTGCGCACGAGCAGGACGTGGTCGTCGCCGAGGCGCTCGGCCGCCTTCTTCACGTCCAGCCGCATGTCGAACTTGTAGTTGCCGGCCCGGTAGAACTGGTCGTCGCGCCAGGTCGGCGCGTACAGCACGACCTTCTTGCCGGCCGGCAGGCCGATCCGCTCGCGCACGCTCTTCGCCAGCTCTTGAGTCTCCTCGGAGAGCAGCACGTCGTTGCGCGGGTAGCCGGACTCCAGGATCTCGCCCTCGAACTGGAACGCCCGCCGCATGATCGGCGTGGAGAAGCGGTTGGGGGAGACCAGGAAGGACCAGCTCGGCGTCTCCTCGGCGACCTTCTGCAGGTACTTGCGGTCGGCGAACTGGACGCTGTCGATGTCGTGGCCGATCCGCTTGAGCGGCGTGCCGTGCCAGGTCTGCACGATGACCTGGCCCTCGCGGCGGCGGATCCAGTGCGGCAGGTGCGTGTTGGTGACGATGTACCGGCTGCGGCCGAGCGCCTCGTACCACTCGCGGCTCCAGCGGCGGATGACCTTCACGCCCTCGGGGATCTCCGCGCGGAGGTCCTCCACCACCCACACGTGCTCCAGCTCGGCGCCCTGGCGCACCAGCTGCTCGTAGACGGCGCGCGGCGAGTCGGAGAACTGGCGGCCGGAGAAGGAGGCGTACAGGACGGTGTCCTTCAGCGGCGCGGTGCGGGCCTGCGCGTACACCTTGGTGCGCAGCTCGCGCTGGCGGTACCAGCCGACCTCGGCGGGGCCGAGGTCGGAGGCGGCCTCGATGAGCAGCCGGTCGAAGAAGCGATGGGTGAGCGTGTAGTCCCGGCCGCGCACGGTGAAGTCGACCGGCAGGGCGTCCAGCGCGGACGGCACGGCGCGCACCGGCACCTCCACGCGGGAGTCGGCGGTGCGGGCGAACAGGTACCAGCGGCCCTGGCGCAGCGGCACCTTGGCGATGCTGTCCGGCACCGGCAGGAACTCGGCGCTCAGCACACCGTCGGCGACGGTCGCCGGGTAGGTGTGCTCCTCGGCGTGCCGGCTGTGCCGTACGACGATCTCGACCGGCTCCTCGACCTGCGCGGGCAGGGCGGCGGTGAGGGCGATGCGGCCCTCCGCGCTGACCGACAGTTCGCCGGTCATGGGCTGCACGGGCTGGGTGCGCAGCACCAGGCGGCCGGAGCCGTCGCTGGTGACGGCGATGACACGGCCGCCCCAGGCGGCGGTGGGCCCGCCGTCCACGGAGATCTGCCGGCCGAGGTCTCCCTCGGCGGCGTCCACGGCGACGGGGAAGCGGCGCTTGGCGCCGACGCCCAGCTCGGCCGTCCACTTGTCGGAGACGTGCAGGTTGTGGCTGTCACGGCCCTCGACGTCCAGGTCGGCCAGCGGCACCCGCACGGAGAACGTGCCGCCGCTGCCGCGCTCCACCGGCAGGTCGAGCTCGGCCTCGGTGGACCCGTGGGTCAGGCGCAGGGTGAGCGGCGCGTCGCCGGTGGCGGCGTCGTGGCCGAGTGTGCCGGTCAGCTCCAGCACACCGTCGACGGCCCGGTGCCCGGTCAGCCGGGCCCGCACCCGCTCCACCCGCACGTACAGGTGCTCGTCGGCGACGTACGGCACGACCCGGACGTCCTTGTCGACCCAGAACGGCGACGGGCTCTGCGCGCTGCCGGTCTCGCCGGCCTTCAGCCGGGTCCGGCGCACGATGCCCTGCTGGACGGTGGTGACGGTGAGCCGCCACACGCCGTCGCGCCATCCGCCGCGCGCCTTGAGCTTGGCCGGGTTCAGTTCGGCGGTGAAGCCGGACCAGTCGTAGTTGTGCAGCGACTGGCCGGAGGTCTGCGTGGCGCGCAGCGCGCGCGCCTGGTTCGGCCGCACCAGGACGGTGCGGCGGCTGCCGACCTCACGCAGCATCAGCACGCGCAGGGCGGTGCGCTGCGGCCGCTCGGCGGCCAGGTTGCGGATGTAGGCGTGGCCCTCGAGCCGCAGCCGGCCGTCGCGCCAGATCAGCGCCTCGGCGCGGGCGCGGGCGGAGAAGTCGTTGTCGACGCGCAGCACCGAGCGCGGCACGGGCCGCTTGCCCTGGTCGAGGACCGGGTAGTCGGCGACGTGGCGCAGCCCCTGGCGGACCACGGGGACGGCCCGCCCGGTCTCCCGCTCGTAGGCGAGCAGCTCCATCAGCTCCGTCAGGCGGCCCTCGCGGATCAGATGGCACTTCAGCCGCAGCGCGACCGGCAGGCGGGGCATGACCGACTCGTCGACGCGGCCGAGGAAGTCGGCGGCGCCGCTCATGAACAGTTCGCGGAACTCGTCGCCGGCCTCGTCGAGCACGCCCATGAACAGCGGCAGCTCGTCGGTGATGAAGATCTCGTCGTACCAGTGCTTGTGGGCGACGTACTCCTCGCCGGGCTGGGAGGCGAGGAAGCGGCTGACCCGGTCGCAGGAGCGGATGCGGTCGCGGACGTTGACCGGCTCGGTGCGGCGCTGGGTGATCGACGGGGCGCCGCCGGTGCGCTGGCGCCACAGGTAGATCGGCTCGCCGAGCACGTCGACGGCGGAGGCCAGGAAGTGCGCGGGCAGCGTGACCGGGGCGTCCTCGTAGAGGATCCCGGGGAACTCGAAGGCGTGCTTGTCCCAGAACGAGCGGCGGAAGACCTTGTTCCAGGCGGTGCGGTCGTAGACGAGGTTCTTGTCGCGGCTGATGTGGGTCCGCGTGCGGTCGGTTCGCAGCCGCTTCTCGTGCAGCGGGGAGAGGAGGATCTCGCCGGCCTTGAGCAGGTTGACGTTGCCGCTGACGAAGTCCGAGCCGGACGCCTCCAGGCTGGCGATGCAGCGCTCGTAGGCGTCGGGCAGCACGATGTCGTCGCTGTCCACGAACGCGAGGAACTCGGTGCCCTCGGTGAGGTGGGCCACACCGGTGTTGCGGGCGGGGCCGAGTCCCTGGTTCTCCTGGGGGACGACCCGGATCCGGTCGTCCTTGGCCGCCCATCTCTCGGCGATCGCGAGGCTGCCGTCCGTGGAGCCGTCGTCGACGACGATTGCCTCCCAGTCGGTGAACGTCTGGTCCGCGATCGACTGCAGGCACTCGTCGAGGAAGAGTTCCACGTTGTACACGGGAACGACTAGTGACAGACGGGGAGGCATCTGCGGTACTGCGCCTTTCTCAGGTTACGTATGTGTCCGGTGGTGACCGGACCCGCCGGACACGGTAGCTCTAGCCCCGCGTGAGACGGCTCGGACGCTCCGCCGGAAGTGTCACCGGCGGCACATCCTCCTGGTTCAGGAAGACCCTGCGTACCACACGCTCCGCCGCCCGGCCGTCGTCGAACTCGCAGAACCGCCTGCGGAACTCCGTGCGCGCCTTGGCGGAGGTGTCGTCGCACCAGCGCCCCGAGAGGAAGACGTCCAGGAGGTCCCCTTCGGTTGCCACCACGTGGCCGGGCGACTCTACGTGAATGTCGAAGTAGGTGCCCCGAGTGGCCCGGTACACGTCCCAATCGTTGGCAAAGACGACGATCGGCCGGTCCAGCAGCGCGTAGTCGAACATCAACGAGGAGTAGTCGGTCAGCAGACAGTCCGCCGCGAGGTACAGCTCCTCCACCGACGGGTGCCCGCTCACGTCGACGATCGGGGAGCCGTCCGTGGAGCCCGGGCCCGTGCCGAGGTTGAAGTAGTGGACGCGCGAGAGCACCGTGAAGCCGTCACCGAGCCGCTCGGCGAAGTGCTCCAGGTCGAGCAGCGGCCGGGGCACCGCCTGGTAGTCGCGGTGGGTCGGCGCGTACAGCACGACCTTCTTGTCCGGGGCGAGGCCGAGCTTCTCGCGGGCCCGCGCCCGGTCCTCGTCGGTGGCGTTGACCAGCACGTCGTTGCGCGGGTAGCCGTAGTCGAGGGAGGTGTACTCGGCCGGGTAGGCCCGGTTCCAGATCGCGGTGGTGAAGCTGTTGGCGGAGATGCTGTAGTCCCAGCGGTCTATCCGCTGGACCAGCGTCTCCATGTCGAGGTCGGCCTGCCCGATCGGGTACTCGACGAGGTCGACGCCCATCCGCTTGAGCGGCGTGCCGTGGTGGGTCTGCACGAAGACCTGACCCGGGCGCTTGACCACCAGGGTCGGAAAATTGACGTTGTTGACCAAGTATTTGCTGCGGGCCATCGCCTTCCAGAAGCCCCACGAGCCCGGACGCACCACGGTGGTGCCGGCCGGCGGCTTGTTGCGCGCGTCCGGCTTGAGCACCCAGGTCGTCTTCACATGCGGGGCCAGCTCCAGCAGCTTTTGGTGGATGGCCGCCGGGTTGCAGGCGTAGTCGGCGTTCCAGTACGCGGCGAAGACCGCGGTGTCCTTGCGCACCGGCAGCATCCGCTGGCCCCGGTAGTAGGCGCGCAGCACCACCGAGCGCACCGGCTTCTTCAGCCGGCGCGCGGCCCGGTAGGCGCGGCGCGCGACGGGGCGCAGCCGGACCGGGAGTCGCTCGGCGACGCGGCGCACGCCCGACCGGGAGGATCCCGTCGCCTTGGGGGCCCGGTGGCCGGCCGGGCGGCGGGCCTGCTCGGCCTGGAGCCGGCGGGCCCGGAACTCGGCACGCGCGTCGGCGGGCAGCCGGCCCGGCATCCGCTCGATGACGCCCAGGTGGAAGGCCATGCGCTCGTACAGCGGGCCGCGCCAGTGGTCGAACTGCGGGTGCTGGTCGAGGAACGCGAACACCAGGTCGTACTGGTCGAAGACGTCGAAGTGCTTACGGCTGGAGGAGGACAGGATGGAGCCCTGGCGCCGCTGGCGGTAGTGCACGCAGACCCGGTCCAGCAGGGCGATGGTCTCGGCGGCCACCATCACCGGATAGGTCCACGGGGTGTCCTCGTAGTAGCCCGCGGGGTACTCGAAGCCCCAGCGCTCCACGAAGTCGCGGCGGTAGGCCTTGTTCCAGGCGACCTGCAGCAGCAGCAGCAGGTCGGGGTGGTCGTCCAGCCGGAATGCGCCGCGCGGGCCGTCGGTGAGCAGCGACCGCTTGGCGTTCGCGGAGACGCGGCCGTCCCAGTAGGTGCGCTCGTAGTCGAAGACCAGCAGCTCGGGGTCGCCGGTCTCCTCCAGGCGGCGCGCGATGGCCTGCAGAGAACCCGGCAGCAGTGTGTCGTCGCTGTCCAGGAAGATCAGGTAGGCGCCCCGGGCACGGGACATGCCCACGTTGCGCGCCCGGCCGAGCCCCACGTTCTGCTCGAGCTGCACCGCCACCACACGCGGGTCGAGCCCCGCGTACTCGTCCATGATCTCGCCGCACGCGTCGGGTGAGGCGTCGTTGACCGCGATGACCTCGAAGTCCGTGAAGGACTGGCCGAGCACCGAGTCGAGACAGTCGCGCAGATACGCCTCGACCCCGTACGCCGGAACGATGATGCTGAACCGGGGTGTGGCGCTCTCTTGGGCTTGCGTGGGAATCATGTCGACTTTGCGCTTTCGGAGGGGGGAAGCGGGGCGCGGTTCCGCGGGGCGGGGGTGGGGGACGCAACCGGCCCGCCCCTGCGGGCTGTCACTCGGATCGGGTCAGGGCGTACCTGAGCAGACGGCGCGTGGCGTCGGACTGGCGGTGGCGCAGGGCACCGGGCAGCAGGGTCAGGGCGTGCAGCCGCATCGACAGGTGCCGCCGCGCGGACCGGGCGGCCTTGGGCCAGCCGTGGCGGTCCAGGTCGTCGGCCACCTCGTTGAAGAACCGTACGGCCTCCCCGAACCGGGCGCCGGTGAGGGCCTCGGCCGAGGACAGGCTGCCGGAGTGGCGCCGGTAGCGGAAGGCGGGGGCCGGCTCCACGACCAGCTTCTCACCGCGCCGGATCAGCTCGATGATCAGGGCCAGGTCCTGGATGACGGAGAGGTCCTCGCGGAAGTTGACCGCCTTGACGGCGTCGGCGCGCCAGCAGATCGACGGGAAGTACAGCCAGTTCCCGCCGAGCAGGTTGGCGGCCAGCGGCTCACCGGACAGCACCAGGCGCCGGCCGTTGTGCTTCGGTGCGTACAGGCGCCGCTTGACCTCGTCGCCGAGCGAGGTCGAGGGGTTGCCGTGCTCGTCGATGACCTCGACGCCGGGCTGGTAGATCGCCGCGTCCGGGACGGCCTCGATCGCGGCTCGCAGCGTCTCGACGTAGGTCGGGAGCAGCAGGTCGTCGCTGCCGAGCATGGTGAAGTGCGTCGACTCCACCAGCTCCACGCACTTGCGGAAGTTGCGGGTGATGCCAAGGTTCTGCTCGTTGCGCAGGTAGCGCACCCGCTCGTCGCCGAGGGAGGCGAACCACTCCGGCACGCCCGGCTCACGGCCGTCGTCGACGACGGTGAGCCGCCAGTCCTTGTCGGTCTGGTCCAGCACGCTCTGCACGGCTGCCTGCATCAGGGCGGTGTCGCCGTAGTGCGGCAGCATGATGTCGAGGGTCCGCACGCGCGTCACTTCCCGTTCCGGGCGGGCCGCAGCACCGAACGGCGGCTGAACGCGAGCAGCAGGATCATGCCGATGCGGCCGAGATACAGGGTGGCCTTCAGGGGCGACTGGCTGGGGGTGCCGGTCGTGCGCGGGCGCATCGCGACGGGGACCTGCTCGACGCGGTACCCGGCCCGGATCACGGCGATCGTGGACTCCACGGTGTCGCCCAGGTACTCCACGGGATACCAGCGGGCGAACACGTCGATGAGGTCGCGGCCGCAGGCCCGGAAGCCGGAGGTGACGTCGGTGAGCCGGGTGCGCGCCATGCGCGACAGCCAGAACGCCAGCACCAGCATCGCCCACCGGCGCGGGCCGCGGGCCTCGTACTCGCCGGTGCCGGCGAACCGGGCGCCCATGACGAGGTCGGCGCCGCTCTCCAGCCGGGCGAGCAGCTCCGGCACGTTGCGCGGGTCGTGCTGGCCGTCGGCGTCGACCTGGATGGCGATGTCGTAGTCACGGTCGTGGGCGTACTTGTACCCGGCGCGCATCGCGCCGCCCACCCCGAGGTTGTACGGCAGCTTCATCACCGTCGCGCCGGCGGCGCGGGCGACCGAGGCGGTCTCGTCGGCGGAGCCGTCGTCCACCACGAGGACGTCCGCACCAGGAAGGGTGGTGTGGACCTCCTTGATGACGTCGGCGACGCCGGCCGCCTCGTTCCACGCCGGCATGATGATCAGCACACGCTTGCCGTCGATCACTTACCGTCCCCCTGTTCTGCAGATGCGGCGGGGGTCTCCGGCTCGGCGAGCCGGGCCCGCAGGTCCTGGACGTCGATACGGAGCAGCGCCACCTCTTCGGAGAGGGTGCGGCCCTCCTCCTCCAGATGTCCGACTTCCCAGCTCAGCTGGAGCGAGACGACGAAGAGGAAGGCGACGCCCATGAACAGCACCAGGCTGACGCCGGAACGGACTCCGAGGGCCTCGGACACCGCGTCCACACCCCGCGGGAAGAACCCGAGCGGGATGATCACAAGGCCGGTGATCACCCAGAGGAAGGCGTACTTCTCCTTGAGCTTGCGACGGCGCAGGAGCTCGACGATGCACGCGACGAGGACGACTCCGGTGACCGAAGTCAGCATCCACAACTGCATACCGCACTCCGGTGTATCGGACGACTCATGGAAAGGGCCTGTCTACTCTTCCAGGGGTGTGTACCAGGGGGAGCGGCTGCTGAGGGACCCACCCGACCGGACCCCGACTGCACGCGGAGGGACGGTTACGAAGAGTGATGAAGTGGCGGTCACCCTATGAGCGCACCGGGCGGTAGCTTACACGAGCGCGAATGGCGAGTGACATACAGGTGGCCACCGTCAGTGACCCTGCTGTGTACGCCACTTCGACCCTCGTGCGCAGGTCCAGCGGGCTCAGCGTGACCGCGATCAGCACCAACGTGCCCACCACCCAGGACAACAGCTGAAGTCGCGCACCGTTACTGGTGAGCAGCGCCTGACCCAGCACCATGGCCAGCATGTACAGGGTCGTACCGGCCGATAGCCAGGCGAAGTCCGTGGCGCCCAGCACATCCGGGGCGCCGAACACCGTCGGCAGGATCGCAGGTCCGAGCGCCACCGCGCCCAGCCCGCCGGCGAGACCCAGCCCGGCCGTGACCGACGCGGCCCGCAGCAGCAGCCGACGGTAACCCTGTGTGTCCCCCTCGGCCGCCGCCGCCGACAGCCCCGCCAGCAGCGACACCTGGAAGGCGCCGAAGACGAACAGCGGCACCCGGGCCAGCACCAGCGCCGACAGCAGCGCCGCGACCAGCGCGTCGTCGTTCGTCGAGATCAACTTGGTGCTGATCACCGCGATGTTGACGAGCAGCTGCGCGAGCAGCGTCGAGCCGACCAGCAGCCCGAGGTGCTCGATCAGCTCCCGCCAGTGCGCCTGCGACCCCGGCCGCGCTCCCTGGAACACCGGCTTGATCGTCGCCAGTACGGCCAGCAGCGGGGCCACCGTCAGCACGGCCGCGAACGCGAACGGCGACGTCACACCGGACACCGCCAGCGCGCCCGACAGCACGGTCCGCAGCACGCCGTCCAGACCCAGCTGCATGCCGTACGCCTGGAACCGGCCGAGACCGGCGAGGATGCCACGCGTCACATACGCCACGGCCAGCGCCGCGAAGGCACCGGCGAGCGAGTACACGAGGCTGGTGTCGCCGTGGAAGAACAGATCGGCGATCCACCCGGAGAACGCCACGAGCGGCACCAGCACCAGCGCCAGCAGGCTCGCGGAGAGCGCCGCGCCGCGCCGCAGCACCGGCAGCACCCCGTCACCGTGCACCACCCGGGCGGCGACGATCCGGGTGATCTCCTGCTCGACCGGGAAGAACAGCCCGAGGCCGATGGAGAACACCACCGTCCACAGCACCGAGAAGCTCGCCATGTCGTCGACGGCGAGCGCGTGGCCCGCCGCCGCGAGATGGACGTAACTGGCCACCCCGAGCACCGCGGTACCGGCGCCGACGAACGCGGTGCCCTGCGGCAGCGCCGTGGTGATGCGGTCGAGGAGGCTCACGCGCGCGTCCGCTCCTCGGAGGCGATCACCTTCAGCGCCTCGGCCAGCTGCTCGCGCCAGTGCGGCTGCACCGCCACGCCCGCCTCGGCCCACCGCTCGTGCGCGAGCACGCTGTAGGAGGGGCGGCGGGCCGGCCGGACGAACTTCTGCGACGTCGTCGGGCGCACCCGCTCAGGGTCCAGGCCGGTCAGCTCGTACGCGGCCCGGGCCAGGTCGAACCAGGTCCCGGTACCGGACGCGGTGCCGTGGTAGACGCCCGCCGGGGCCCGCCCGGCCAGGGCCGCCTCGGCCAGGTCCGCGATCTGCCGGGCGAGCGCGACGGTCCAGGTGGGCTGGCCGCGCTGGTCGTCGACCACGTCCACGGTGTCCCGCTGCGCGGCCAGGTTCAGCATCGTCGCGACGAAGTTGCGCCCGTGCGCGCCGTACAGCCACGCCGTGCGCACCACATAGCCGCGCTCGGGCAGCAGCTCGGTCACCGCCTGCTCACCGGCCAGCTTGCTGCGGCCGTAGGCGTTGACGGGTGCGGTCGGGGCGTCGTGCCGGTACGGCTCGTCGGCGTCGCCCGGGAAGACGTAGTCGGTGGAGACCTGGATCAGTACGGCGCCGCTCTCGGCGCACGCCTCGGCGAGCACCCGCGGGCCCTCGCCGTTGATCCGGGTGGCCGCGGCCTCCTCGGCCTCGGCGCCGTCCACGTCGGTCCACGCGGCGGCGTTCACCACGACGTCGTGCCCGGCGAGCGCCGCGCGCACCGCGGCGGCGTCGGTGATGTCCAGCCCGTGGCGGGTGACCGCGTTCACGTACAGCCCGCGCCCGCCGAGGACCTCGGCCAGGTCACGGCCGAGCATGCCGCCCGCGCCGGTGATCAGTACACGCGTCATGCCGGAAGCGCCGCCTTCGCCTTGAGCGGCTCCCACCAGGCGCGGTTGTCGCGGTACCACTGGACGGTGTCGGCCAGGCCCTGCTCGAAGGTGACCTGCGGCTTGTAGCCGAGCTCCTCCTGGATCTTGGCGATCGACAGGGAGTAGCGCAGGTCGTGGCCCTTGCGGTCCTCGACGTGCTCGACCATGTCCCAGCCGGCGCCGCAGGCGTCCAGCAGCAGGCCGGTCAGCTCCTTGTTGGTCACCTCGGTGCCGCCGCCGATGTGGTAGACCTCACCGGCGCGGCCGCCGCGCAGCACCATCTCGATGCCCCGGCAGTGGTCGGACACGTGCAGCCAGTCGCGCACGTTCAGGCCCTCGCCGTACAGCGGGACCTTCTTGCCGTCCAGCAGGTTCGTGGTGAACAGCGGGATCATCTTCTCGGGGAAGTGGTACGGCCCGTAGTTGTTGGAGCAGCGGGTCACCACCACGTCCATGCCGTGCGTGCGGTGGTACGACAGCGCCAGCAGGTCCGAGCCGGCCTTCGAGGCCGAGTACGGGGAGTTCGGCGCCAGCGGCCAGTCCTCGGTCCACGAGCCCTCGGCGATCGAGCCGTACACCTCGTCCGTGGAGACGTGCACGAACCGGCCCACGCCGTGGCGCTTCGCGGCGTCCAGCAGCACCTGGGTGCCCAGCACGTTCGTGGTGACGAACGGCGAGGAGTCCATGATCGAGCGGTCCACGTGCGACTCGGCGGCGAAGTGCACCACCGCGTCCTGGCCGCGCATCGCGTCGTCGACGACTGCGTCGTCGCGGATGTCGCCGCGCACGAACGTGTAGCCGGGCTTGTCGGCCACCGGGGCGAGGTTCGCCTCGTTCCCGGAATAGGTCAGGTTGTCCAGCACGGTGACCTGGGCACCCTCACCGGAGGGCAGCTCTCCGAGAAGCAGGGCGCGCACGAACTGTGAACCGATGAAGCCGGCGCCGCCGGTGACGAGAATCTTCATAAGGCCCACTATCCTAGGCGCAGCGGCGCAGCCTCCCGTTCGGTGCCGGTTGGGTCCCGGTTCGGCCGCCGTTTCCGTGGCGGTTCTCACCTCCGTCTCACCCAGTGGATGTCCGGGGCGGTCATCCGCCTGCCGTAGGCTGCGTGGCCATGCGTGGAATTGTGCTCGCCGGTGGTACCGGCTCCCGTCTGTGGCCGATCACCCGTGCGGTGTCGAAGCAGCTGATGCCGGTCTTCGACAAGCCGATGATCTACTACCCGCTGTCCACCCTGGTCATGGCCGGTCTGCGGGACATCCTGGTCATCACCGGCCCCGACGAGCGGCCCCAGTTCGAGCGGCTGCTCGGCGACGGCTCCGACTGGGGCCTGAACATCGAGTTCGCCACGCAGGAGCACCCCAACGGCATCGCCGAGGCCTTCGTCATCGGCGAGGACTTCATCGGCGACGAGCCCGTCGCGCTGATCCTCGGCGACAACATCTTCCACGGCGTCGGCCTCGGCCGGCAGCTCGCCAAGTACCGCGAGCCCGAGGGCGGTGTCGTCTTCGCGCACGCCGTCTCCGACCCGACCGCCTACGGCGTCGTCGACTTCGACGAGGACGGCCGCGCCCGCTCCATCGAGGAGAAGCCGCAGAACCCCAAGTCCCGCTACGCGGTGCCCGGTCTGTACTTCTACGACAGCCGGGTCGTCGAGATCGCCAAGGGCCTCAAGCCCAGCGCCCGCGGCGAGCTGGAGATCACCGACGTCAACGGCTACTACCTGGAGCGCGGTGAGCTGCAGGTGTCGGTGCTCGACCGCGGCACGGTCTGGCTGGACACCGGCACCTTCCAGTCCCTCGTCCAGGCCTCCGAGTACGTGCGCGTGGTCGAGGAGCGGCAGGGCATGAAGATCGGCTGCCTCGAGGAGGCCGCCTGGCGCGCCGGGTTCATCGACGACGCCCGGCTGCGTGAGCTCGCCGAGCCGCTGACCAAGAGCGGCTACGGCGACTACCTGCTGGATCTGCTGGCTCACGAGTCCGAGCGGGCCTGAGAGAGGAAACGGCTGTTTCATGAAGGTCAACCCCCTTGGCATCGAAGGCGCGTGGGAGTTCGTCCCGCAGCAGCACGGTGACGCCCGCGGCCTGTTCCTGGAGTGGTACAAGGCCGAGCGCATGGCCGAGGCCGTCGGCCACCCGCTCGACCTGAAGCAGGGCAACCTCTCCGTGTCCGCCGCCGGTGTGGTGCGCGGCATCCACTTCGCCGATGTGCCGCCCGGCCAGGCCAAGTACGTCACCTGCGTGCGCGGCGCCGTGCTCGACGTGATCGTCGACGTGCGGGTCGGCTCGCCCACCTTCGGGCAGTGGGAGGCCGTACGCCTCGACGAGAAGGACCGCAAGGCCGTTTACCTCTCCGAGGGTCTCGGCCACGGCTTCTGCGCGCTGACCGACGACGCGACCGTCACCTACCTGTGCTCCGAGGGCTACGCCCCGCAGCGCGAACGGACCGTCCACCCGCTCGACCCGGCGATCGGCGTCGAGTGGCCGGTCGGCGGCGAGCCCGAGCTGTCCGCGAAGGACGCCCAGGGCCCGACGCTTCAGCAGGCGAGCGAGGCGGGCATCCTGCCGGTGTACGAGGAATGCCTCGCGTTCCGTGCGTCGCTCGCGCAGCGCCACTGAACACTTACAGAGTGCATATACCGGACTGTTAGGCTGCGCGGATGACCTGGCTGATCACCGGCGGTGCCGGCTACATCGGTTCGCATGTCGTCAAGAGCATGGCCGAGGCGGGTGAGCCGGTGGTCGTCGTGGACGACCTCTCCGGCGGTGATCCGCGCCGGCTGCCGGGGCAGGTCCCGCTGGAGCGCGGCACCGTCCTCGACCGGACCTTCCTCGACCGTGTGCTGCGTGAGCACGCGGTCGAGGGGATCGTCCATCTCGCCGCGAAGAAGGCCGTCGGCGAGAGCGTAGAGAAGCCCCTCCTCTACTACCGCGAGAACGTGACGGGTCTTCAGGTCCTGCTGGACGCCGCGGTGTCGGCGGGGGTGAGCAGCTTCCTGTTCTCCTCCTCCGCCTCCGTGTACGGCACGCCCCCCACCGAGGTCGTCACCGAGGACACCCCGCTCGCTCCGCTCAGCCCGTACGGCGAGACCAAGACCGCCGGCGAGTGGATGGTCCGCGCCACCGGCCGCGCCCAGGGCATGGCCACCGCCTGTCTGCGCTACTTCAACGTCGCGGGCACCGCCGAGCCGGCGCTCGCCGACACCGGTGTGTTCAATCTCGTCCCGATGGTCTTCGAGCGGCTCGACGCCGGGCTGCCCCCGCTGATCTTCGGCGACGACTATCCGACGCCCGACGGCACGTGCGTGCGGGACTACATTCACGTCGCCGACATCGCCGACGCCCATCTCGCCGTCGCGCGCCGGCTCGCCTCGGGCCGGGGGGCCGGCGATCTCGTCTACAACATCGGCCGGGGCGAGGGCGTCTCGGTGCGGGAGATGATCCGCCTCATCGCCGAGATCACCGGCCACGAGATCGCCCCCGAGGTCACCGACCGCCGCCCCGGCGACCCGGCGAAGGTGGTCGCCTCCGCCGACCGTCTCGCGACGGACCTCGGCTGGAAGGCCAGCCACGACGTCCACGCGATGATCGCGTCGGCGTGGGAGGCCCGGCGCGCGTCACGCGGGTAGACGCGACCGGCAGGGCACCCCGCAGCGCGGGGCCGCGCAACCGGCGGCGGCTGCATCGGCGCCGGGCGGCGACCCTCACGGCGGCCACACCGGCGCCGGGCGCAGAGAAGCGCCGGGCCGCGCACCCCACGGCGGCTATGCCGACGCCGCGCCGCG
This sequence comes from Streptomyces sp. NPDC014006, assembly GCF_043088925.1. Classification (NCBI taxonomy): domain Bacteria; kingdom Bacillati; phylum Actinomycetota; class Actinomycetes; order Kitasatosporales; family Streptomycetaceae; genus Streptomyces; species Streptomyces sp. NPDC014006. The sequence continues at coordinate 438,645 of NZ_JBICAJ010000001.1, forward strand.
ACCTCCACGGCGGCCACACCGGCGCCGGGCGCGGGGAAACGCCGGGCCGTGACCCCCGCGGCGGCGGCCACACCTGAGCCGGGCGGCCGCAGCGCCGGGACGCACAACCCGCGGCGTCCACACCGGCGCCGGCCGCACAGAAACGCCGCGCCGCGCACCCCACGGCGGCCACCGAGCCCCCGGCCCCCGGAAAACCCCCGCCCGGCGGGCCCACCGCGCTCACCCCCACGCCACCGGCAGGTCCACGGTGCGAAACGGGCGCGCGGCGACCGGGCCCGCTCGCGTAGATTTTCCTTCCCGGCAGACCGCGCCATCTGGCGCGCGGTGCGAGGGACCGAGTGAGGACGGCGCAGGTGGCAGTGGCAAGGCAGGACGTGGGGGACGCCCGCAGGATCGTCGTCAAGGTGGGCTCCTCCTCGCTGACCACGGCCACCGGAGGCCTGGACGCCGACCGCGTCGACGCCCTCGTGGACGTGCTGGCCAAGCACCGCAGCGGTGGTGAGAAGGAGATCGTCCTGGTCTCCTCCGGCGCCATCGCCGCCGGCCTCGCCCCGCTGGGCTTGCGCCGCCGCCCCAAGGACCTCGCCCGCCAGCAGGCCGCCGCCAGCGTCGGCCAGGGCCTGCTCGTCGCCCGCTACACCGCCTCCTTCGCCCGCTACGGCGTCCGCGTCGGCCAGGTGCTGCTGACCAGCGACGACATGAGCCGTCGCACCCACCACCGCAACGCCTCGCGCACCCTGGACAAGCTGCTGGCGATGGGCGCCTTCCCGATCGTCAACGAGAACGACACCGTCGCCACGGACGAGATCCGCTTCGGCGACAACGACCGCCTCGCCGCCCTCGTCGCCCACCTCGTCCACGCCGACCTGCTGGTCCTGCTGTCCGACGTCGACGGCGTCTACGACGGCGACCCCAGCAAGCCCGGCACCTCCCGGATAGCCGAGGTGAAGGGCCCGCAGGACCTCGCGCACGTCGAGATCGGCAGCGCGGGCAAGGCCGGCGTCGGCACCGGCGGCATGGTCACCAAGGTCGAGGCCGCCCGGATCGCGGCCGCTGCCGGCATCCCGGTCGTGCTGACCAGCGCCGTGCACGCAGCGGAGGCCCTCGCCGGCGGCGACACCGGCACCTACTTCCACCCCACGGGCCGCCGCTCCGCCGACCGGCTGCTGTGGCTGCAGCACGCCTCCACCCCGCAGGGTGCCCTGCTGCTGGACGACGGGGCGGTGCGCGCGGTCGTGGACCGGCGCACGTCGCTGCTGCCGGCCGGCATCGCCGCGGTCGAGGGCGACTTCAGCGCCGGCGACCCGGTCGAGCTGCGCGACCGGCAGGGCAACGCCGTCGCCCGCGGCCTGGTCAACTTCGACGCCAGGGAGATCCCCCGGCTGATCGGCCGCTCCACCCGCGAACTGGCCCGCGAGCTGGGCCCGGCCTACGAACGCGAGGTCGTACACAGGGACGATCTGGTCCTGCTGCACCCCTGAATGGGGTCGAACGTGCCCGGATGCGGGGTCGAAACGTCCGCATCCGCGGGCGACGTTCCGCAAAACCACCCCGCGGAGCCGTGCGGCCTGCTGGACTTTGTCCGAGGCACACCATTCCTGTCTCAGGGACACATCCGCACGAACACTGGGCGAAGGAGGCCGTCGTGGCCGTCGTGAGACGAGTGCGCCCCGGGGCGGCGGCATCCCGTGGCGGCACGGGCGGCGGTGCCGCGGGCAGCCGCGGACCCCGGGCGGCCGGTGAGGAGCGCGCCCTGACGTCCGTCGCGGCCGGCGACCGGCAGGAGACGGAACCGCAGGACCTGCCCCGGCTGTGGCACGTCACCCTCAGCGTGTCCGGCGACCCGGCCCCGCTGCCGGAGCTGCGCCGCGCCCTCGAACAGCTCGCCCACGACCACCCCTTCCTGCTGACCAGCAGATACGCCCCCGACCACGCCGAGATCCGGTACTGGGAGGAGGCCCGCGATCTGCACGACGCGGCCGCCGTCGCCCTGCGGCTGTGGGGCGAGCACCGCCGCACCGCCGGGCTGCCGGCCTGGGAGATCGTCGGCCTGGAGGTCATCGACCGCGAGACCTACCACCAGCGCGTCGCCGAGGGTTACGGCCCGCCGCCCGCCTCACGTGTGGGTGTTCACCCCTTTTGATGACGTCTGAGGGCGTTTGATGCCGTCTCGGGGTGTGGAACAGGCGATGAGAGCTCCGGCCGGCCGCACTACGCTTCCCTCATGACCACGCTCTCGCCGTACGACTCGATGTCCCCGGTCACCCAGGCCGCCTACCGTGCCAAGGCCGCCGCCGCCACCCTCGCGCCGCTGCCGCGGGCCGAGAAGGACGACGCGCTGCTCGCCATCGCGGACGCGCTGGAGGTCCGCACGAGCGAGATCGTCGAGGCCAACGCCCTGGACGTGGCCAAGGCCCGCGAGAGCGGCACGAGCGAGGGCATGATCGACCGGCTGACGCTCACCCCCGAGCGGGTGCGCGCCATCGCCGCCGACGTGCGCGACGTGGCCGCGCTGCCCGACCCGGTCGGCGAGGTCGTGCGCGGCTCCACCCTGCCCAACGGCATCGATCTGCGTCAGGTCCGCGTCCCCCTCGGCGTCGTCGGAATCATCTACGAGGGCCGCCCGAACGTCACCGTGGACGCCGCCGTCCTGTGCCTGAAGTCCGGCAACGCCGTCCTGCTGCGCGGCTCCTCCTCGGCCTACCAGTCGAACACCGCCCTGGTGCGCGTACTGCGCGACGCCGTCGGCGGGGCCGGGCTGCCCGCCGACGCCGTCCAGCTGGTGCCGGGGGAGAGCCGGGACAGCGTGCGCGAGCTGATGCGCGCCCGCGGCCTGGTCGACGTGCTCATCCCGCGCGGCGGCGCCTCGCTGATCAACACCGTGGTGCAGGAGTCCACCGTCCCGGTGATCGAGACCGGCACCGGCAACTGCCACGTCTACGTCGACGCTCAGGCCGACCTCGACATGGCCGTGGAGATCCTGATCAACTCCAAGACGCACCGGGTCGGCGTCTGCAACGCCGCCGAGACCCTGCTGGTCCACCAGGACATCGCCGCCGAGTTCCTGCCCCGTGCCCTGGACGCCCTCGCCGACGCCGGGGTGACCGTGCACGCCGACGAGCGCGTGCAGGCGTACGCCAAGGAGTCCCGGGCCGCCGTGGTGCCGGCCACCGCCGAGGACTGGGAGACCGAGTACCTGTCGTACGACATCGCCGCGGCCGTCGTGGACTCCCTCGACAGCGCCGTCGAGCACATCCGGCTGTGGACGTCCGGCCACACGGAGGCGATCGTGACCACCTCCCAGCAGGCGGCCCGCCGTTTCACCCAGTTGGTGGACTCCACCACGGTCGCGGTGAACGCATCCACCCGGTTCACCGACGGCGGCCAGTTCGGCTTCGGCGCCGAGATCGGCATCTCCACGCAGAAGCTGCACGCGCGCGGCCCGATGGGTCTGCCGGAGCTGACCAGCACCAAGTACATCGTCACCGGCGACGGCCACGTGCGGCGCTGAGGGTCCCACTCGGACGGTGGGCATATGCGAATGGCGTATGCCCGCCGCTCTTTCGGGAGATGGCCTGAAGCCGTCCCGTCCCTTGGACGAATTTCCCTACTGTCTGCCCAAATTGACCCCCCAGGTCTACTCTGGATCTGTGCCGGAGGACGTGGGGGGTTCGCCGTTTTCTGACGGCTGGGAGCCCGACGACGACCAGGACCGCGGGGTGTCGGACGAAGAGTTCGCCTCCGTGGTCTTCGACGAGGCTTTCGTACGGGCGGCCGCGGTCCACGAGCCGAGCGCCGTCGAACGCCTCCTGGCCGCCGCCCAGGCCCGCGCCGAGGCCTCCGAGGCCGAGGCGGCCCGCCGCGCCCGCCACCCGGGCGAGAGCTACGACGACTACGGCCGGGGGGAGCGCGGCGCCTACGGCCTTGAAGGCGACGTCGACGACCTCGACGACCCCTACCTCTTCGACAGCCGCCACCGCGCCCCCTGGGAGTACGCCAAACAGGTCCGCTGGCATCGGCCCGTCGCCTGGATGCTCGCCCTCGTGATGGGCATCGGCATGGTCGCGCTGGCCTTCACCGCGGTCTACCGCGGCGGCTCCGGCGGCAACCGGGAACAGGCCCCGCCGCCCGCGACCACCGGCCTGGAACAGAGCCCTCCGGTGGCTCCCTCGGCCTCCGCGGACTACTCGCGTCCGGCCGTCCCGGCCAATCCGCGTACACCCTGACCGGCGGGCCGAACAGGCCCGCAGCGGCCGTCCCCGGCAGGTGAGTCGCTATCAGAAGTTGTGGTGTACCAGGGCGTTTACCGGACCTCCCGGAGACATACTCTGAATATATGGCCGGGCCCGGAGAGCCACCTGAGGGGACACCCCAAGGCGCCCCCGGTGGTGGAGAGGACGAATACCGATCCGTCGTGTTCGACGAGTCGTTCGTCCGCGCTGCCCGCCTCCAGGAGTACTCCGCCGAGGAGCGCATGGCCGAGCACACCCCCGCCGTGCGCCGCCGCCCGCCCCTCAACCGGGGGCTGTCCCGGCAGGCGCTGATCCTGGTCCTGCTCATCGCGGTCGCCTTCGGCACCGCCGTGTACATGGGTGTACGGCACCCCTACAGCTCGGAGGTGGCCCGCCGGCCCGCCGACCCGGCGCGGATGACCGTCATCCCGCTCGCCCCGCAGGGCAAGGTGCCCGGCGTCGCCGACGCCGAGTATCTGTACGCGCACAGCCCCGCCGCGCAGTACCGGATCGGGGCCGAGGGCATCCCGCTGCCGGCCTCCCAGAGCACCGCGCACTTCTCCGACAGCCAGGTGGTGACCGCCCTCACCACCGCCAAGGACTACATCGTGCGCTCCTCGCTCTACCCCGAGGTGCTCACCGGGCAGCAGGTGCGGCCCGTGCGCGTCCTGCTCGACCAGGACCAGCTCGACCAGTTCGACCAGAGCTTCCGCCGGCCCTCCGCCGACGGACGGCACGCGCCCACCGGCTGGATGGTCCGCTTCGACCCCTCCCAGGCCCAGCTGGCCGACGACAAGATCCGCGTCCAGGGCACCCTCGCGGCCGCCGAGACCGACGCCGCGAACCTCGAGGTCACCGCCGACCACACCTTCGTCTACGCCCTGCGCCCGACCGGCTCCGGCGAGCACGCCACGGCATCCCTCTTCACCGTCCGCCGGGAGCTGCAGTTCCGCTTCAACCGCGACGACCTGCGGCTGCACCAGGCCCAGCTGATCGCCTCCTACGTCCAGGCGGGCCCGCTGTCCTGCGCTGACGACGCCACCGACCACCTGCACCCGCTGCTCGCCGGACGGACCGCGAAATCCGGCGGCCCGGCCGGCACCGACCCCTACGCCACCGGCAGCGCGACGGCCCTGTGCGGCACCCTGGCCACGAGCGCCCAGCCGAAGGTGTGAGCCGGAGGCCGCGAACCGGAGGCTGGGCGCGACGGACCGCCCGGCGCCGTCAGCCCTCGCGCGGCGGGGTGTCCTTCGGTGAGCCGCCCTCGGACGGCGGCGGTCCGGCGAACCCGCCGAAGCCGCGCCGCATCCGGCTGCCCAGGTCACCCGCACCGTCCGCGAGGTCGCTGACCAGCTTCATCAGCGGGTCCTTGGACGTCCTCACATGGTTGGCGTAGTGCGACGCCGACTCCCGGAACGAGTCCGACACCGAGGTGTCCTTGTCCTCGCTGCGCCGCGGGTAGTGGCCGTCCATGAGCCGCTGGAAGTCCCGCGACTGCGACCACTTCTTCAGCTCGGCCGCCCGCACGGTGGTGAACGGGTGCGAGCGCGGCAGCACGTTCAGGATCTTCAGCACCGAGTCGCGCAGATCGCCCGCGGACTCGTACTCCTCGGCCTGCTGCAGGAACGCGTCCACGTTCATCTCGTGCAGATGGTTACCGCCGGCGATCTTCATCAGGCCGCGCATCGAGGCCTGTACGTCCTGCCCGACCAGCAGGCCCGCCCGGTCCGCGGACAGCTCCGACTTGCGGAACCACTCGCGCAGCGCCGTCACGATCGCCATGATCGCGAGGTTGCCCAGCGGGATCCAGGCCACCCGGACCGCCAGACTGGTCAGGAACAGCAGGATCGTGCGGTACACGGCGTGCCCGGACAGGGCGTGCCCCACCTCGTGGCCGACGACCGCCCGCATCTCCTCCTCGTCGAGCAGCTCGACGAGACCGGTGGTCACCACGATGACCGGCTCGTCCAGGCCGATGCACATCGCGTTCGGCTGCGGGTCCTGGTTCACGTACATCGGCGGGACCTTCTCCAGGTCCAGGATGTAGCAGGCGTCCAGCAGCATGACGTTGAGGTGCGCGAACTGCTGCTCCGACACCCGCACCGAGTCGGACAGGAACAGCAGCCTCAAGCTCCGCTCGGGCAGCAGCGCGCTGAGCGCCTTGAACACCGTGTCGAAGCCGCTCAGTTTGCGCAGGGCGACCAGGGCGGAACGGTCGGCCGGATGCTCGTACGCCCGCGAGGAGATCCCCGGGAACCGCCTGCGCTGCCTGCTGGGCACGCCCCCGTGCCCGCTCTGCTCGTGGCCGTCGTCGGACATGTGATCCCCCATGTGCGTCTGTGTGGCCGCCCTGCGGCCCTGTGCGCCCCCGAAGCAGAGCCCAGCCTAGGCGGAGTTACCGTGGACGGGCACTACAGCGAAGGAGTTCCGCGCCATGGAGCACACCCCCCGAGCCGCGTGGCTCACCGAGGCCGCGAGCGCCGCCCAGCAGCAAGGGCCTGGGAATCTGCTCCGGGTCGTACTGATCGTGATGATCGTGGGGTGTGCGCTGACGGGATGGTTCCTGCTGCGGGGCTACAAGCGGAAGGACGACTGAGGACCTGCGAAGGTTCCCCAACGGCGGAGTCGGCGTGATCGCCGGGAAGGCGCCCGCTTACGATGAGCCGACGTCTTTATCCCGCCCACACGCGATAGGTCCTGCCGAAGATGAGCATCCATCTCGCCGCCGCCCACTTGGTCACCCTTGCCGCCGAGGGCGAAGAGCACGGCGGCAACCACAACAGCCTCAATCCCGCGATCACCGGCGGCTGCGCCCTCGGGATCCTGCTGCTCCTGCTGTGGATCACCACCCGGTTCAACCGCGACCGCTGACCAAGGGCCCCGCGAGACGGCCCCGGCCGCCCCGGGCCGTACGGGGAACCGGCGGCCGCAACGGAGCCCTCAGGCCGGGCCGGTAGGGTCTGCACGCATGGGAGAGCAGGACATGCCTACCGGTCCGGCGCACGACACGGCCGGCGGCCCGCACGGCACGCACGACGAGAGGCCGCGCCTCGCGCCCCTGAACGCCCCGGGCCACGGCCCGGCCGGCGCGGGCAAGCGCCGTCTCGGCGTCATGGGCGGCACCTTCGACCCGATCCACCACGGCCACCTGGTGGCCGCCAGCGAGGTCGCCGCGCAGTTCCACCTCGACGAGGTCGTCTTCGTCCCGACCGGTGAGCCGTGGCAGAAGAGCCATCGCACGGTCTCCCCGGCCGAGGACCGCTACCTGATGACGGTCATCGCGACCGCCGAGAACCCGCAGTTCTCCGTCAGCCGCATCGACATCGACCGCGGCGGGCCGACCTACACCGTCGACACCCTGCGCGACCTGCGGGCCCTCAACCCCGACACGGACCTGTTCTTCATCACCGGCGCCGACGCCCTCTCCGCGATCCTCACCTGGCGCAACATCGAGGAACTGTTCTCCCTCGCCCACTTCGTCGGCGTCACCCGCCCCGGCCACCACCTGGACGACCCCGGGCTGCCCGAGGGCGGCGTCTCCCTCGTCGAGGTCCCCGCGCTCGCCATCTCCTCCACCGACTGCCGGGCGAGGGTCGCCAAGGGAGACCCCATCTGGTATCTGGTGCCCGACGGAGTCGTGCGCTACATCGACAAACGCGAGCTGTACCGCGGCGAGTGAACCGAGAGGGGCACCGGTGAACGACCGATACGACGCGGGGCACGGCAGCCACGGCGGCGACCAGTACGAAATCGTCGGATACGACGAGTACGGCCGGCCGGTCTACCAGCAGGTCCAGGCGCAGCAGCCGAGCGCGCAGGCGCCCTACGACCCGTACGCCGCGCAACGGTACGGCTACGGCGCGTACCCGACCGGACACCAGCCCCAGGCGCCCGCCCACGACCCCTACGGTCACCAGCAGTACGCCGTCCCCGCCCAGAACCCCGGCAACCAGCCGGCCGCCGACCCCTACGGCACGTACGGCACGGGTGCGCACACCCCGGCCTACGATCCCGCGGCCTACGACCCCTACGGGCAGGCCGCGACCAGCGGGCAGCAGCCCCGGGTCGCCGAGCAGACCGCCCACATCCCGCACCAGGCCGGGCCCGCCGACGACGACACCGGCGCCTGGCAGCGGCAGGAGCAGGAGGCGGGGGACTACCGCACCGAGCAGTTCGCCTTCGTCGAGGAGCCGGACGGCGACTCCGAGGACGTCATCGACTGGCTGAAGTTCACCGAGAACCGCACCGAGCGCCGCGAGGAGGCCCGCCGCCGCGCCCGCAGCCGCCTCATCGCCGTGGTCGTCGTCCTCGCCCTCGTCGCCGCCGGTGGCGTCGGCTGGCTCTGGTACGCCGGGAAGCTGCCGGGTCTGTCCTCCTCCAAGACGAAGTCCGGCGGCTCCGCCACCGCCGTGGCCGCGCAGAAACGCGACGTGATCGTCGTCCACCTGCACGACACCAAGAAGGGCGGCACCGCCACGGCGCTGCTGGTCGACAACAGCACCACCCGGCAGGGCACCACCGTCCTGCTGCCCAACAACCTCGCCCTGACCGACGACGACGGCACCGCCACCACCCTCGCCAAGTCCGTCGACGCCGACGGCTCCTCCGGCACCCGCGACGCCCTCGACACCGTCCTCGGCACCGACATCGAGGGCACCTGGCGTCTGGACACCCCTTACCTGCAGAACCTGGTCGACGTCGTCGGCGCCGTCGAGGTCGACACCGACACCGACGTCCCCGACCCCGACGCCAAGAAGAAGGGCGGCCCGCCGCTCGTCCACAAGGGCACCGCCCAGACCCTCAGCGGCAAGATGGCCGTCGCCTACGCCACCTACCGGGCCGCGGGCGAGGCGCCCAACGCCCAGCTGCAGCGGTTCGGCCAGGTCATGCAGGGCGTGCTGCGCAAGTTGTCGTCCGACCCGCAGGCCGCCACGGTCACCGTGCAGACGCTCCAGCAGATCCTCGACCCCTCCCTGACCGACAAGGACCTCGGCACCTTCCTGGCCAAGCTCGCCGACCTGGCCAAGGGCGGCGACTACAAGACGGCGCTGCTGCCGGTGCAGGGCGACGGCACTCTGAGCGCCCAGGCGGCGAACAGTGTGGTCAAGGACATCCTCGGCGGCACCGCCAAGAGCCCCGAGCAGGGTTCAGCGCTCCGGGTCTCCGTGCAGAACGCCAGCGGTGAGAAGGACAACACCGGCAAGGTCCGCGTGGTCCTCCTCAACGGCGGCTTCACCTTCCTCGAGGGCGGCACCGCCTCGACCCGCGAAACCTCGCAGGTCGTGTACGCCGACCCCGCGCACAAGGACGACGCCGCCGAGGTCGCCAAGACCCTCGGCCTGCCCGCCGGCTCCGTGACCAAGGGCACGGCGTCCGGCAACGCGGACGTCACCGTGATCGTCGGCCGCGACTACAAGCCCTCCGCCTCGTAGCCGTGCGGGGCGGCCCCGCCCCGGGTGATCCTTTAATCACCCGGGGCGCCGTCGGCGGTCATGAGACCCTTGGAGGCAAACCGACCGCCGAGGGAAAGCTCTGTAGTGACCGCAACCGACCGCTCTGTCCAACTGATCAACACCGCCGCCCAGGCGGCCGCGGACAAGCTCGCCCACGACGTCATCGCCTACGACGTGAGCGACGTCCTGTCCATCACGGACGCCTTCCTGCTGGCCTCCGCACCCAACGACCGCCAGGTCAAGGCGATCGTCGACGAGATCGAGGAGCGCCTGCAGAAGGAACTCGGCGCCAAGCCCGTGCGCCGCGAGGGCGACCGCGAGGCCCGCTGGGTCCTGCTCGACTACGTCGACATCGTCGTCCATGTACAGCACAGCGAGGAGCGTGTCTTCTACGCGCTGGAGCGGCTGTGGAAGGACTGCCCCGAGCTCGACCTGCCCGAGGACGCCCGGGCCACCCGCGGCAAGGCCGAGGAGCACGCCAAGCAGCAGGCAGCCGAGGAGGCCGTCGAACCGGACGGTGACTGGCGATGACCGAACCCGCTACCGGCACCGGCACCGGTTCCCGGGGCGGCGGCGAGCCGCGCCGGGGCCGCCGCGTCATCCTGTGGCGGCACGGCCAGACGTCCTGGAACGTGGAGCGCCGCTTCCAGGGCTCCACGGACGTCCCCCTCACCGAGACCGGCGTGGCCCAGGCCCGCCGCGCCGCCCGGCTGCTGGCCTCGCTGCGGCCCGACGCGATCGTCTCCTCCGACCTCGAGCGGGCCGCGCGCACCGCGGCCGAGCTGGCCGCGCTCACCGGCCTGGAGGTCACCCACGACGAGGGCCTGCGCGAGACCTACGCCGGGGTGTGGCAGGGACTGACCCACGACGAGATCGTCGCGCGCCACGGTGACGAGTACGCCGCGTGGAAGCGCGGTGAGCCGGTCCGCCGCGGTGGCGGCGAGCTGGAGACCGAGGTCGCCGACCGCGCCGCCCCGGTGGTGCTCCGGTACGCCGAGAAGCTGCCCGAGGACGGCACGCTCGTCGTCGTCAGCCACGGCGGCACCATCCGCACCACCATCGGCCGCCTGCTCGGACTGGAGGCCCAGCACTGGGAGAGCCTGGGTGGGCTGTCCAACTGCTGCTGGTCGGTGCTCGGCGAGGGCGCCCGCGGCTGGCGGCTGCTGGAGCACAACGCCGGCACCCTGCCGGAACCCGTCCTCGGCGACGACGACTGACCGCCGGGTCGGGCGCCCCGCCGGCGGCGCCCGGGACCCGGATTTCACTTTCCGGCAGGTCGCAGGCTAAAGTTCTTCTTGTTCGCCCCGCCCGAGCGGGAAGAACAAAGCCCGGGGCTATAGCTCAGTTGGTAGAGCGCCTGCATGGCATGCAGGAGGTCAGGAGTTCAATTCTCCTTAGCTCCACTGATCGACACTCCTTGGAGATGTCAACGATCGGTAGATGATGATCCCGTCCCCCAGGGGCGGGATTTTTCATGTCCGGGTGCCACCCGGCAGGGTCGGGGCCCGCTTCCTCTCCTTCGCTTGAGTCACTCGGCGCCCGGGGGCGTATAGCTCTGCGGAAGCGCTTCTCACACGCATGCGGCGCTCGCCGCGTCGGCCCTGGTGGGTGCCCTGTCCGGACCGGTACGACGGCGTCGCTGACCGTATTGGCCCCGTCGTGGCAGAATCAAACGGCCGGAAGGGGGCGCGGCCCGACGGGAGGGAGTAGTGATGCCTGCGAGCATCCTCGAAGAGGTCGGTCACCTCTTCGACGTCGGCGGTGCCCGGGGCACGGTGGCCCGGCTCAGCTGCCCTTCCTGCGGTTCCGCGCATGTGGCCCAAGTCCTCGGCGACAACGGCGGAGTCTCGTACGTGTGTACGGCCTGCGGCCACAGCTGGAGCTGACCCATGGGTGCCCACAGGCGGAAGTGCGACTGGTGCGGCAGCGGTACGCCGATCGTCCGTGACATGGAGCCGGTCAACCCGGACTACCAGTACTGGTGCGAGGAATGCGCGCGGGCGCTGATCATAAAAGGCGACCCCATCGAGACGTACCGGGAGCTGGAAGGCGAGCCGATCTACGGCCGGCTGCTCGAGGAGCACTGCACGCTCAAGCGGTTCTACTCCTTCGTCACGGCCTAGCGAAGCGGACATTTGCCCCTAAGTGGGGTGCCAGGGGAATGGATTTGGTGCTGCACCCGCAGGCCCTGTAATGTTTACGTCGTCGCCGGCGGAACCGAGAGGGAAACCGGGCGGCGAAGCGGAACAAGGGGCTATAGCTCAGTTGGTAGAGCGCCTGCATGGCATGCAGGAGGTCAGGAGTTCAATTCTCCTTAGCTCCACAGCAATCGAGGGCGGGTCATCCGAGAGGATGGCCCGCCCTCGACGTGTTCGGTGCGTCACACCGGCATCAGGAGAGGCGGCCCCGAGGGGCACGCCTCTCCTCGCGTCAGCGGCCGAGCGCCCTCCGGCCCCGGCCCTGTGAGAGCACCGGCAGATTGGCGCGGGCGGGCTCCGCGCGCGTGTCCTCCTCGATGCGCAGCGCCAGCGCCGGGCAACGGCGTACCGCGCGCAGCGCCTTCGCCTCCGCGTAGCGCGGCACCGATGCCTGCGCGACCGTCGGGAAGCCGTCGGCGCCGAGCTCGAACACCTCCGGAAGGATGTCCGCGCACAGGCCGTGGCCCCGGCACAGCGTCCAGTCGACGTAGATCTTCTGCCGGCTCGGCCCGGTGTCCTCGGCTGCCGCGCCGCCCGGCAGGCCCGTCGGCCCCCTGCCCCCCTCGAAGAGCGGCAGCACGCCCTGTACGGGCCGCCCGCAGCCGTTGCCGAGGACATGCGCGGCGAGGTCGTCGGTGAACGCCTTGATGGTCGACTCCAGGAACATCGCCGAGCCGTCCGGGTGCGAACACGCCCCGCGCCGCTTGACGTTCTTGGCGACCTGCTTCACCGCCTCAAGGGCGGCCGGACCGCCCCCGTTCAGGATGTCCGCGAGACCACGCGCGGCGGCCGGCAGACCGAGGTAGCAGGGGCCGCACTGGCCGGCGCTCTCCTCGGCCAGCCACTGCGCCACCCGCAGCGACTCGCCCAGCGGGCAGGTCTCCTGACTGATCGGCAGGATCGCCCCGGCACCCAGCGAACCGCCCACCGCGTCCAGGGAGTTGCGCGAGACGATCGCCTCGTCCACGGTCGCCGCGTCGATCCACTTGCCGTGGTAGCCGCCGGTCAGCACGCCCTGCGGCACCGGCGGCGCGCCCGCCAGCTGCAGCACGTAGCGCAGCGGCACGCCCGTGGGGACCTCGATCACCATGGGGCGCGCCACCGCGCCGGACACCGTCAGCATGACGGTGCCCGGCTCGTCGTACAGGCCGGTGTTGCCGTAGCGCTCCGAGCCGATGCGGGCGGCGATCGCGATCTGCGCGAACGTCTCGGCGTTGGACAGCAGGGTCGGTGCGCCGCCCACGCCGCTCTGCGAGGCGCTGATCTTGCGGCCGGGCGGGATCGCCGGGCCGCCGTCGATCGAGCGGATCAGTGAGGCGGCCGCGCCGGTGACCATGCGCACCGGGTTGCGCTGCACGCGCGCGCGGAGCGCGGATCTACGGCCGTTGCTCAGGCCGCGTTCGGCGAGCGCCGCCTCCATGGAGCGCTGCGTGGACTCCCGGGTGACGCCCACCACGAGTGTGCGGGCACCGAGGGCCTCCGCGCACAGCAGAGCGCCGTCCAGGATGAGGTGCGGGGCCCGGTTGATGAGGACCGTGTCCTTGCGGCAGGCCGGTTCGTCCTCGCTGCCGTTGACGACGACGACCGGCCGCACCCCGCGGCGGATCGCCGACTCGGCGACCGAGCGCAGCTTCTTGTGGAAGGGGAAGCCCGCGCCGCCGCGGCCCCTGAGGTTGATGCGCTCGGCGAGCTGGGCGAGCTGCTCGCCGCCCATCGGTTCGAGCGGCCCGTGCACCTTCAGGTGCATCGGCAGATCGAGTCGCTCGACAAGGTCGAAACCCGACGTGAGTTGCGGAAGTCCGACCACGCGGACCTCGGGGACGTCGGGTAGGGCCTCGTTCACCTGTAGCCTCCGGAAGGCGTGTTCCAGGGCTCGCCGGAACCCGGAGCGTCGAAGGAGGCGCCGGGCAGGGTTTCCGTGGCGGGACCGCTGGTGTACGTGTCGTTCGAGTGGTACGCGCCGGACAGGGGGTTCGTCTCACCGGTGTCGTACAGGTCACGTCCCCCGTAGCCGGAGCTGTCCGCGCCACCGTAGGCCGGGACGGTGTAGCCGGTGTCGCTCAGCGGGTCGTACGCGGAGGGGGGCGCCTCGCCGACCGGCGGCGGGGACGGGATCGGCCAGTCGCCGGCGGGGCCGCCGCCGTCCGTGCGGGGCATCGCCTGGGTGGGCTGCGTGTCCAGCGGCGTATCCACGCGCGCGTACCGGGGGCCGTCCGTCCGCGCGGTCCGGTCGCCGGCGTAGGACGCCCCGGTTGCGAAGGTCTGGTCGGTGGCGAAGGCGTGGTCCACGGCGGGGGTCTGACCGGTCGTGTACGGCTGATCTGCGGCGAAGGGCTGACCGGTCGCGTAGGGCTGGTTCGCGGCCAGGCTCTGACCGGTCGCGTAGGGCTGGTCGGCGGCGAACGGCTGCGCCGCACGCGCGCGTGCGGAGACGGCACGGTAGGCCGCCGCGAAGCCGCCGGCCGGCTCCGGCTTCGGAGCGTCGTAGGCCGCCGCGGCCGGTGTGCCGGTGCGCTGCCGGGGGATGCCGTAACCGGGCAGCGCGGAGGCGTCCGGCGCCGCCGGCGCACCGCCTTCCTGTTCCGTCACCCGGGCTCGGCCCGCCTCCGGTTCCTCGCGGCCGGCGCGTTCTTCCGTGCCCAGGAGGGAGGCGACCGTGTCGGCGAAGCGGCGTTTGACCGGGCGCGGCGCCGCACGCAGCGCCAGCGCGGCGATGACGGCGAGCAGGGCCAGGCCGTACAGGAAGATGAAGAGCGGCTTGGCGGATCGACCCGCGTAGAGGCCGTGGACCAGCGCGGCGCACCAGGCCGGGTAGGCCAGCATGTGCATGGCCCGCCAGCGCGCCGCGACGGGCGCGGGCGAGGCGAACCTGCTGCGCAGCGCCCCGGTGACGCCCACGAAGATCATCAGCAGTCCGGCCGCGGAGCCGAGCCCGATCAGTCCGCCGCTGCCGGTGACGCCCAGCGAGAACGGGATCACCGCGGCGATCAGCACCGTGTGGTCCAGGGCGATCTTGGTGGTGATGTGCAGCAGCAGGAACGCGATCGAGGCGACCGCGGTGGTGCGGTGCACGGCCTGTCCGACGATCCGCTGGCGGGTGTTGAGGAGGATCCGGTCCTGGGCGACCAGGCCCCAGATCACCGAGCAGCTGAGCGAGACGAGCGAGAGCACGCCCGCGCCGAAGTTGAGGAAGTCGCGGACCCGGTCACCTCCCACCAGCACGAACACGGGTATGAGGAGCAGGACGACGGCCGACGCGACCCCGTAGGCCGAGCGGCCCGGCCGGGGGAGCGAGGGGGTACTACGACGACGGTTCATGGGGGCAACTCCGAGCAGTTCGGGAAAGCGGTCCCGTTGCCGCACTCTAGGTGGCGCCATACCGGCGAGTACGAGGTTTGAGTTATTGCGCTGTTATCAAATGACAATGAGCTTGTGGTGATGTCCCTTAGTTGCTGTTACGCCGGGTAATCTTTGGCCTTCGATCCGTGTGTGTCGTTGTTCTCCCAGTCGTACGGAAGCGCGTCGCAGCTTGCTCAAGGGGTGCGGTACCCTGGCGCCATGCGTGCCGTACGCCTTCTGCTTAGCGAGCCGCGCTGATCAGTCCCGACCGCCGGTGAGAACGGGGTTGGAATCGGCGCGGCGTCCCCTCCTGTGCGAGGGGATTTTTCGTTTCCGGATGAGGAAGCCGCTGGCAGAGACGATCGATGGAGCTTTGAGGATCATGAGCGAGACGAACCCCGCCGCCTCTTCGGAGGCGGCCGCGCCGCACCGCTACACGGCCGCGACGGCCGCCGAGATCGAGGCACGCTGGCAGGACTTCTGGGACGCGGACGGCACCTACGCCGCGGCCAACCCCAAGGGCGACCTGGCGGGAGACGCGCAGACCGCCGCCCGGCCCGAGAAGTTCATCATGGACATGTTCCCGTACCCCTCCGGTGCGGGTCTGCACGTCGGCCACCCGCTGGGCTACATCGCCACCGACGTCTTCGCCCGCTTCCAGCGGATGACCGGCCACAACGTCCTGCACACCCTGGGCTTCGACGCCTTCGGCCTGCCCGCCGAGCAGTACGCCGTGCAGACCGGCACGCACCCGCGCGTGTCCACCGAGGCCAACATGGAGAACATGAAGGCCCAGCTGCGCCGGCTGGGTCTGGGCCACGACAAGCGCCGGTCGTTCGCCACGATCGACCCGGACTACTACAAGTGGACCCAGTGGATCTTCCTGCAGATCTTCAACTCCTGGTACGACCACGAGGCGAAGAAGGCCCGCCCGATCTCCGAGCTGGTCGCGCAGCTCGAGTCCGGTGAGCGCCCCGTCCCGGGCCACACGCGCGCGTGGAGCGAGCTGAGCGCCGCCGAGAAGGCCGACGTCCTGGGCGAGTTCCGGCTGGCCTACGCCTCCGACGCGCCGGTGAACTGGTGCCCCGGCCTGGGCACCGTCCTGGCCAACGAGGAGGTCACCGCCGAGGGCCGCTCCGAGCGCGGCAACTTCCCCGTCTTCAAGGCCAAGCTGCGCCAGTGGAACATGCGCATCACCGCCTACGCCGACCGGCTGCTGGAGGACCTGGACGCGCTGGACTGGCCCGAGGCGATCAAGCTGCAGCAGCGCAACTGGATCGGCCGCTCCGAGGGCGCCCGCGTCGAGTTCCCCATCGACGGCGAGAAGATCACCGTCTTCACCACCCGCCCCGACACCCTGTTCGGCGCCACCTACATGGTGCTGGCGCCCGAGCACCCGCTGGTGGAGAAGTTCACCCCGGACGCCTGGCCCGAGGGCACCCACGACGTGTGGACCGGCGGTCACGCCACGCCCGCCGAGGCCGTCGCCGCCTACCGCGCGCAGGCCGCCGCCAAGTCCGACGTCGAGCGGCAGGCCGAGGCCAAGGACAAGACCGGCGTCTTCATCGGCGCCTACGCCACCAACCCGGTCAACGGCGAGCAGGTCCCCGTCTTCATCGCCGACTACGTCCTGATGGGCTACGGCACCGGCGCCATCATGGCCGTCCCGGCACACGACAGCCGTGACTTCGCCTTCGCGCGCGCCTTCGAGCTGCCGATCCGCTGCGTCGTCGCGCCGACCGACGGCCGGGGCGAGGACACCGCCGCGTGGGACGACGCCTTCGTGTCGTACGACGCGAAGATCGTCAACTCCGCCGGTGAGGGCGTGACGCTGGACGGCCTGGGCGTCGCCGAGGCCAAGGCGCGCATCACCGAGTGGCTGGAGTCCCGCGGCATCGGCGAGGGCACCGTCAACTTCCGCCTGCGCGACTGGCTGTTCAGCCGCCAGCGCTACTGGGGCGAGCCCTTCCCGATCGTCTACGACGAGGACGGCATCGCGCACGCGCTGCCCGAGTCGATGCTGCCGCTGGAGCTGCCCGAGGTCGAGGACTACAGCCCGCGCACCTTCGACCCGGACGACGCCGACACCCAGCCCGAGACGCCGCTGTCGCGCAACGAGGACTGGGTCAACGTCACCCTGGACCTGGGCGACGGGCCGAAGAAGTACCGCCGCGAGACCAACACCATGCCCAACTGGGCCGGTTCCTGCTGGTACGAGCTGCGCTACCTCGACCCGCACAACAGCGAGCGGCTGGTCGACCCGGAGATCGAGCAGTACTGGATGGGCCCGCGCGAGGGCAAGCCGCACGGCGGTGTCGACCTGTACGTCGGCGGCGCCGAGCACGCGGTGCTGCACCTGCTGTACGCGCGCTTCTGGTCGAAGGTGCTGTACGACCTGGGTCACGTCTCGTCGCGCGAGCCGTTCCACAAGCTGTTCAACCAGGGCATGATCCAGGCCTACGTCTACCGCGACAGCCGTGGCATCGCGGTGCCCGCCGCCGAGGTGGAGGAGCGCGACGGCGCCTACTACTACCAGGGCGAGAAGGTCAGCCGCCTGCTGGGCAAGATGGGCAAGTCCCTGAAGAACGCGGTGACGCCGGACGAGATCTGCGCCGAGTACGGCGCGGACACGCTGCGCCTGTACGAGATGGCGATGGGCCCGCTGGACGTCTCGCGGCCGTGGGACACGCGCGCGGTGGTCGGCCAGTTCCGTCTGCTGCAGCGGCTGTGGCGCAACATCGTCGACGAGACCACCGGCGAGGTCACCGTCGTCGACGCCGAGCCCGACGAGGAGACGCTGCGCGCCCTGCACAAGGCGATCGACGGCGTGCGCCAGGACTTCGAGGGGATGCGGTTCAACACCGCCATCGCCAAGGTCACCGAGCTGAACAACCACCTGACCAAGGCGGGCCGGCCGGTGCCGCGGAGCGTCGCCGAGGCGCTGGTGCTGCTGATCGCGCCGCTGGCCCCGCACATCGCCGAGGAGCTGTGGCGCCGGCTGGGCCACACCGACTCCGTCGTCCACCGGGACTTCCCGGTCGCCGACCCGGCGTACGTCGTGGACGAGACCGTGACCTGCGTCGTCCAGATCAAGGGCAAGGTCAAGGCCCGCCTGGAGGTGCCGCCGGCCATCTCCGAGGAGGAGCTGGAGAAGGTGGCGCTGGCCGACGAGAAGGTCGTCGCGGCGCTGGACGGCGCCGGCATCCGCAAGGTGATCGTGCGCGCGCCGAAGCTGGTGAACATCGTCCCGGCGTGACGCACCCGGACTGGACCCCTAAGGGTTCGGCGGGGTTGTCTGCGGGCAGGTTCGGGGTTCTTCCGGAACTCCGGGCCTGCCCGGTGCGTTTACCGTGGAGGAGTGGCGCGCAGCGTGCCGCAGCGGGCTGGAGGAGGAGCGTCGTGGAAGCAGTGATCGCAGTCTTCGCCCTGCTTTTCGTGCTCTTCGTGGCCTTGGGCGCGTACGCCGCCACGAAGGCGATCGGTGCCGCCAAGCGGGGCGTGGACCGCACGATCACCCAGGCCCGCCGCACGGTCGAGGACCACACCCTGCGGGCCAAGTCCTTCGGTCGGCCGGGCCCCGCCGGTGAGATCGCCGAGCTCAGGCTGAAGCTGCGCACCTCGATGCGCGCCACGCAGGACGCGCTGCACGCGGGCGTGGCCGAGGACGAGTCGCTGAAGGAGTCCCTGGGCCTGTTCGAGCGGCTCAGCGTGCACGGGCGCGAGCTGGACGGCGACCTCAGGCGCCTGGAGTCCGAGCCGGACCGGGCCACCCTCGCCGAGCGGCTGCCCCGGCTGCGCGAGCGCACCGAGCGCATCGTGCACTCCGCGGACTCCCTGCGCTGGGCGGTCCGCGACCGCGCCGGCCACCTCGCCGACGACGACCTCGACGCGCTCAGCGCCCAGATCGACGTGGAGACGGGCGCCCTGCGGCACTGGACGACGACCGAGCCGATGACCGAGCCGACGACCCCGCCGCCGGCCACCTGGCCCGAGACCCCCGCCGCCGGCACGGACCACCGGCAGACCTGGCCCGAGACCCCCGAGGCCCGAACCTCCGAGGAGCGGGCGCGGCGTGCCATCACCCCGCCGGCGGCCGCGCGCCCGTCCTACCCCTGGCAGAAGAGGCCGCGCCCGGAGAGCACGACCTGATTCGGTCAAGGCATTCCCAGGTGCAAGGGCCCGGACTGCCGCCCGCGCGCCACGGCAGGTAACCTCCAGCTCATGTCCCGCCATGTCGCGATCGTCACCGATTCCACGGCCTACCTGCCGCCCCGGATGAGGGAGCGGCACGGCATCACCTCGGTGCCGCTGACGGTGGTGCTCGGCGGCCGGGCCCTCGACGAGGGCACCGAGATCTCGACCCGCTCGCTCGTCCAGGCCCTGCAGAAGCGACGGTCCGTCACGACCTCGCGCCCCAGCCCGCAGCTGTTCGCCGAGACCTACCGCAAGGTCGCCGCGTCGGGCGCCACCGGCATCGTCTCCCTGCACCTGTCCGGCGAACTGTCCGGCACCTACGACGCGGCCGTCTGCGCCGCGCGTGAGGCTCCCGTACCCGTGCGGGTCGTGGACACCGGCATGGTCGCGATGGCACTCGGTTTCTGCGCGGTCACCGCCGCCGAGACGGCGGAGAGCGGCGGCACCGTGGACGAGGCCGTCACGGCCGCGGAGAAGCGGGCCGCGGGCACGGCCGCCTACTTCTACGTCGACACCCTCGACTACCTGCGCCGGGGCGGGCGGATCGGGACCGCGCAGGCCCTGCTGGGCTCCGCGCTCGCGGTGAAGCCGCTGCTGCAACTGGAAGGCGGCCGGATCGAGCCGCTGGAGAAGGTGCGCACGGCGTCCAAGGCGATCGCGCGTCTGGAGGAGATCGTCGCCGAACGGGCGGGCGGCGCGGCGGTCGATGTCGCCGTCCACCATCTCGCCGCCGCCGACCGGGCGTCGGCGCTCGCGGAGCGGCTGCGGGCGCGGGTGCCGGGGCTGGCCGACCTTCATGTGAGCGAAGTCGGCGCGGTCATCGGCGCGCACACGGGGCCGGGCCTGCTGGGGGTCGTGGTCTCGCCGAGGTGAAGCACCCGTTTTGCCGCGGCGAATTACCCGTCTTGCCGCGGGGGATCACCTGTCTTGCCGCCGTGACTCACCCGTGTGAGTGGCCCGGATATCCACAACTCGGTGGCCGTCCACGGAATACAAGCAAGATCATCGCGTATCGGCGTTCTGGCCGATGCTCGTCGCATGGCACTTCGAGAACGCACCCGTCCAGCTCATGCGACCAGCGGTCCCGGCCGGGGCCCGGCCTCCGACGGCCGCCTGCGTGAACGGCGCCCGGCCGGCCGCGTCCGCCACCACACGCGGCACGTGTCGGCGGACGAACTGCGCCGGCGTGCACAGATCCTCTTCGCCCAACACACTGGCGCCGGACCGGAGTCGGGCGCGGCGCCACCCACGCCCGGTGTGGCGAGGGCGCCGGACGCGGACGCGGACCCGGTCCGGACCGAGCCGCCGGCGCCGGAGCAGCGGGGCGGGCGTCGGTGGACGGGGATCGGGCCGGCGCTGCGCGAGCGGATGCCGGTGTGGGTGCAGACCCGGTGCGGTCTGGAACGCCGCAGCGTGCTCGCGCTCGGCGTGCTGCTCCTCGTGGCGGCCGTTCTCGCGGCGCAGCACTTCTGGACGGGCCGCACGGAGACCGTGAGCGCGCCCGAAGTGGTGCGCGCGGCAGCCCCCCAGGCCGTGGAGCCGGCCACGACAGACGTCCGCGCGGACCCGCCCCGCCCCGCCGTGACCGCCGGGCCCGAGATCGTGGTGGACGTCAGCGGCAAGGTCCGCAAACCCGGCATCCACCGCCTGCCGGCCGGTTCCCGTGTCGTCGACGCGCTCCGCGCGGCCGGCGGGATGCGACCCGGCGCCGACACCCAGGGCCTCAACCGCGCCCGCTTCCTGATCGACGGGGAACAGGTGGTCGTCGGCGGACCCCCGCCCGCCGCCGGGACCGGCGCGAGTGGCGGGGGCAGCGCGGGCAGCGGGGCCGGTGGGGGCGGTGGCTCGGCGGGAGCCATGGCCGGGGGTGCCCCCGCGGCTCCCGTCTCGCTCACCACCGCCACGGTGGACCAGCTCGACGCCCTGCCGGGGGTGGGTCCCGTCCTGGCGCAGCACATCATCGACTACCGCACCCGGCACGGCGGTTTCCGGTCGGTGGACGAACTGCGCGAGGTCAACGGCATCGGCGACCGCCGCTTCGCCGACCTGCGGGAACTGGTGCGGCCGTGAGCGCCGGGCCGCGTGTTCGGCACGAGGGGCAGCGCAGGGCGGCGGAGGAAGTACCCGCCGGGGTGCGGAGGGCGGCGCAGGAGAGTCCCGCCGAGGAGCGGCGGACTGCTGAGGAAGGTGCCGCCGGGGAGCGGCGGACGGCTGGGGAAAGTCCCGCCGAGACCCTCCGTAACCCGGTGCACGCCGCGTCCGGTAACCGGCTCGGGGACGCCCATCCCCGGCAGGAGGGGCCGGTTGACCTCCGGCTGGTGCCGCCGGCGCTGGCGGCATGGGCGACGGCAGCCGTGACGCTGGACGCACCGCCGTGGGTGGTCGTGGGCGTGACGGCCGCCTGCCTGGCCATCGGCTTCGCCCTGCTGGCGGTCGGGCGAGGCGGGGCCGGTGCGCCGAGCGTCCCACGGCAGCGGGGGCCGGTGCCGTGGCCCAAGGGGCGCGCGGGGATCGGTGTGACCCTCGCCGCCGTCCTCCTGTGCGCCGCGGCCGCCGCGGCCTCCGCCGGGCTGCACGGCGCGGATCTGCGCAGGGGACCGGTGCCGGTGCTGGCCCGGCAGTACGTGACGGTGACCGCCGACGTGGAGATCACCTCCGACGCGCGCCTCACCCGGCCCCGGGTGCGAGGCGACCATGTCACCTCGCCCTCCCTGGTGATCGAGGCGGAGGTGCGGGCGGTGGAGAAGAGCGGTGGGCGGCGGGTGGGGACACGGGCGCCCGTGCTGCTGATCGTGGACGCGGGGAGCAGGGGCGGGCCCGGCCCCGCCGACTCCCCGTGGCTGGAACTGCTGCCGAGCACCACGCTACGGGTGAGCGGTCGGCTCGCTCCGTCCCTCCTCAGCGGGGATCGGGTCGCCGCCGTGCTGCGGGTGCGGGACCCCGGGAAACCGCGGGTGGTCGGTCAGCCGTCGGGGCCCCAGCGGCTGGCGGGGCGGTTGCGGACCGGGCTGCGCAAGGCGACCGACAGCCTGCCGGGCGACGCGCGGGCCCTGCTGCCCGGGCTGGTCGTGGGGGACACCTCACGGATCACGCCGGACCTGGACGAGGCGTTCAAGGAGACCGACCTCACCCACACCCTGGCCGTGTCCGGTGCGAACTTCACCATCCTCCTTGCGCTGCTCCTCGGCCCACCCGGCCTGGCCCAGCGGGCCGAACGCCGGGGCCTGGCACCCCGCCTCGGACTTCCCCTGCGGGCGACGGCCCTGCTGGGCGCGGGGGTGACCCTCGCCTTCGTGGTGGTGTGCCGGCCGGACCCGAGCGTCCTGCGGGCGGCGGCCTGTGGATCCGTCGGGCTGCTCGCGCTGGCGACCGGACGCCGCAGAACGCTGATCCCGGCGCTCGCGACGGCGGTACTGCTGCTCGTCCTGTACGACCCGTGGCTCGCCCGCAGTTACGGCTTCCTGCTCTCCGTGCTGGCCACCGGTGCCCTGCTCACGATCGCGCCCCGGTGGAGTGCCGCGCTGCGGCGGCGCCGGGTGCCGCCGCGGGTGGCCGAGGCGCTGGCCACCGCGGGTGCCGCCCAGGCGCTGTGCGCGCCGGTCGTGGCGGTGCTGTCCGCGCGAGTGAGCCTGGTCGGGGTGGTCTGCAACCTGCTCGCGGAGGTCGCGGTCGCACCGGCGACGGTGCTCGGTTTCGCCGCGTTGACGACCGCCCCGCTCGCGATGCCGGTGGCCAAGGCGCTGGCGTGGTGCGCGAGTTGGCCGGCCGAGTGGATCGCCGGTGTGGCGCGGACGGGAGCGGCCCTGCCCGGTGGGGGCGTGGACTGGCCGGGCAGCTGGACGGGGGCGCTGCTGCTCGCGCTGGTCATCGTGCTCGCGGTGCTCGCCGGGCGGAGGCTGCTGCGTCACCCCTGGCTGTGCGGGGCGTGCGGGGTGCTGCTCCTGCTGTTCGTGGTGCAGCCGGCGCCGCTGACCCGGCTCGTCACGGGCTGGCCGCCACCGGGCTGGCGGCTGGTGATGTGCGATGTGGGGCAGGGCGACGCGACCGTGTTCGCGGCGGGCGAGGGCCGTGCGGTGGTCGTGGACGCCGGACCCGAGCCTCGCCGTGTGGACCGGTGCCTGCGCACCCTGGGCATCACCCGGATTCCGCTCGTCGTGCTCACGCACTTCCACGCCGACCACGTCGCCGGGCTGCCCGGAGTGTTGCGTGGCCGGGCGGTGGGGGCGATCGAGACGACCGCTCTGGAACAGCCCGCGGACCAGGTGCGGTTCGTCCGAAGGGAGGCGTCCGCGCGGCACATTCCGCTCACCCGGGCCGCGGCGGGGGAGGAGCGACGGGTCGGCGGGCTGTCCTGGCAGGTGTTGTGGCCGCGGCCCGGTCCGTCACCGGCGGTGGACGGTCCGAACGACGCCAGCGTCACCCTGCTCGTGCGGACGGCGGGACTGCGGGTGCTGATGCTGGGCGATCTCGAACCGCCCGCGCAGCAGGCGCTGGCACGGTCGCCGGCCGCCGCGTCGCTGCGGGGTGTGGACGTGCTGAAGGTGGCCCACCACGGCTCCGCGTACCAGGACCCGGAGCTGATACGGATGGCGGCTCCGCGGCTGGCGTTGGTGTCCGTGGGTGCGGACAACCCGTACGGGCATCCCGCTCCGGTGACCGTCCACGCGCTGCGGGCACGGGGAGCGACGGTGCTGCGGACCGACCGGGACGGGTCGCTGGCCGTGCTCGGGTCGGCGGGTCCGGGTGGCTCGGGGGCGGACGGGGGGCTGCGGGTGGCGCCAGACTGAGGGCATGGACTCCGCACAGGCCGATGCCTATCTCCGCCGACTGGGCGCCCGGTTCCCGGCCCGGCCCACCGACGACGCCCTGAGGGAACTGCACCTGCGGCATCTGCGCACCGTGCCCTTCGAGAACCTCTCGATCCACCTCGGGGAGGAGATCGTGCTGGAGGAGAAGCGGCTGGTGGACAAGGTCGTGGGGGCGAAGAGGGGAGGCTTCTGTTACGAACTCAACGGTGCTTTCGGGGCGTTGCTGGCGGTGCTCGGGTTCGAGGTGACGCTGCTCGCGGCGCGGGTGTACGGGGACGGCGAGCGGACCGGCATCCCCTACGACCATCTGGCGCTGCGGGTGCGCACGGCGGACGGCGGCGACTGGCTGGCCGACGTCGGGTTCGGGGCGCACAGTCACCTTCCGCTGCGGTTCGGCGAGCGGGGCGAGCAGCCGGATCCCGGCGGGGTGTTCCGGATCGCGGAGGCGGGGCCCGACGCGGCCGGGGTGCGCGGAGGCGCCGAGGGGGCGGGCGGGGCGGCCGACCTGGACGTGCTGCGGGACGGGCGCCCGCAGTACCGGCTGGAGGCGCGGCCCCGGGTGCTCGGTGACTTCGTGACCGGGGCCTGGTGGCACAGCACCTCCCCGCGGTCGCACTTCGTGCAGTCGCTGGTGTGTTCCCGGCTCACCGACGACGGCGGGCGCGTGACGCTCAGCGGGCGGCGGCTGACCACGACCGCGGCCGACGGAGCACGGCGGGAGCGGGAGCTGGAGGGGGATGCCGGGGTGCTGGGGGCGTATCGGGAGCTGTTCGGGATCGAGTTGGGCGTCGTGCCGGTGGTGCGGGAGGGCAAGGGGGACTGCTGAAACCCGGGGAAACCGCCGGGGTGCATCCCGAGGAAGCCGTCGGGGTGCATAACGAGGAAGCCGTCGGGGTGCACGCCTAGGGTGTCCGTCTGTATGGGGGTCCGTCGCCGCGGCCCCGCCGTCCGGCTTCCGCCCCGGCTGCCGGAAAATGGGCACGTGAGCGATGTGAGACATGTGCTGGTGCTGCCCGACCGTGACGCGGCCCAGGAGGCGGCGGAGGCGCTCGGGGAGCGGTTCGGGATCGACGAGGAGCCGCGGCTCGTCCGGGACGCGCTGGCGGGGGAGGACGACGCGGAGGACGCGCAGTGGCTGGTGGTGCTGCGCGACGAGCACGAGCGGCTCGACCCCGGGGAGCTGGACGCGTTCGCGGGGGAGTGGGACGGGTGGCGGGAGGAGCCCTGAGCCGTCAGGCGGCCGGCTGATCGCCGCCGCCGTCATGGAACGGCCGTGACCCCCGTTGTCAGTGCGCCGTGCCATGCTTGTCGCGATGGCCAGGAAGACTGCGAATGACGACCCTCTCGCCCCCGTGACGCTCGCCGTGGGCCAGGAGGACCTCCTGCTCGACCGCGCCGTGCAGGAGGTGGTGGCCGCCGCCAAGGCCTCCGACGCCGACACGGACGTGCGGGACCTGAGCCCGGACCAGTTGCAGCCGGGCACGCTCGCCGAGTTGACCTCCCCCTCGCTCTTCGCCGAGCGCAAGGTCGTGGTCGTACGCAACGCGCAGGATCTGTCGGCCGACACCGTCAAGGACGTCAAGGCGTATCTGTCGGCGCCCGCCGAGGAGATCACGCTGGTGCTGCTGCACGCCGGCGGTGCCAAGGGCAAGGGGCTGCTGGACGCCGCGCGCAAGGTGGGGGCGCGGGAGGTCGCCTGCCCGAAGATGACGAAGCCGGCCGACCGGCTGGCCTTCGTGCGGCAGGAGTTCCGGGCCGTGGGGCGCTCGGCCACGCCCGAGGCGTGCCAGGCGCTCGTCGACGCGATCGGCAGCGATCTGCGGGAGCTGGCGTCCGCCGTGTCGCAGCTGGTGGCCGACGTGGAGGGGACGATCGACGAGGCCGTCGTCGGCCGGTACTACACCGGCCGGGCCGAGGCCTCCAGCTTCACCGTCGCCGACCGGGCCGTGGAGGGGCGGGCGGCCGAGGCGCTGGAGGCGCTGCGGTGGTCGCTGGCCACGGGTGTCGCGCCGGTGATGATCACCAGTGCGCTGGCGCAGGGGGTCCGGGCGATCGGCAAGCTGTCCTCCGCGCGCGGCGGACGCCCCGCCGACCTGGCCCGTGAGCTGGGCATGCCGCCGTGGAAGATCGACCGGGTGCGCCAGCAGATGCGAGGCTGGACGCCGGACGGGGTCGCCGTCGCGCTGCGCGCGGTGGCCGAGGCGGACGCGGGCGTCAAGGGCGGCGGCGACGACCCCGAGTACGCGCTGGAGAAAGCCGTGGTGACCATCGCCAGAGCGGCCCGCTCCCGAGGCCGCGGCTAGCCGCGCGGGGCCGCCCCTCCGGCGGAGGACTTCGTCAGCCACGCACGCTCCCCCCGGCGGGTGCCCGATAGCCACGCAGGCTTCTCTCTCCTGGGCGGACGGCACGGAGAGCCGCGCAGGCCACCTTCCACAGACCACGCGCCCGGCTGCCCCCTCGCCGCGCCCCCTGCCCGCCTCCGCGAGGCCACGCGCAAGGGCGCCTCGGGGCCGGGCTCCCTGTAAGACACGGCGCCGCGCGCACCTCCATCCGGCGGAGGAGAATCGGCCGTATCAGCCACATCGCCGACGACGGAAAGGTGGCGATCGCCATGGCTGAACACCCGCACGCGGCGTTGGTCCGCAGGGGCTACGAGGCGTTCCAGAGCGGGGACATGGAGACCCTGCGCGGCATGATGACCGGGGACTGTACGCACCACGTGCCCGGCTCGCACCCCCTCTCGGGGGACCACAAGGGGGCCGACTCGATACTCGACGGGTACTACCGGCGCCTGTACGAGGAGACGGGCGGATCGTTCCGGGTCGAGCTGCAGGACGTGTTCGTCGACGGCCGCGGGCACGCCGTTTCGGTGCACCGAGTCACCGCGGACCGGGGCGACAAGCATCTCGAGGACCGCGGAGGCATCGTCTTCCGCATCGTCGGAGACAAGATCACGGATCTCGACGAGTGCGTCGCGGACATCGACAGGGGCAACGAGTTCTGGACGTGAGGCGCGCGCATGCCGAACGGCCCCGTCGCCCGCCCTGGGGAAGGGCGTGGCGGCGGGGCCGTCGGATGAAGCGGTGAGCCCGTTCCCGCGTGGCGAACGCAGGCCGCGAACAGGCTCGGGGTGCCGGACGGGAGCGGATGAGAGAGGGCCCGCTCTGAGCCCCTCCGGCGAAGTGGGCCCCTACCGGGGACCCGTCAGATCAAAAGAGGTGCTCAGCCCTGGAGGGACGTGACCTTGGAAGCCAGCGCCGACTTCTTGTTGGCGGCCTGGTTCTTGTGGATGACGCCCTTCGAGACGGCCTTGTCCAGCGCACGCGCCGCGGCGCGCTGCAGCTCGGTGGCCTTCTCGACGTCACCCGCGGCAGCGGCCTCGCGGGCCTTGCGGATCGCGGTCTTCAGGGAGGACTTGACGGCCTTGTTGCGCAGCCGCGCCTTCTCGTTGGTCTTGATCCGCTTGATCTGGGACTTGATGTTCGCCACGAATGAGCCTTTTCAGGTTCAGGCGCGGGGCCAGGAGGATTCCACAACAGAACCCCGGGTCCCGTGCCAGGTGATTTCTTGGGATGTGCCTCGCGCTGAGAGGGCAAGAGACACAGCCCCCTACACTACCAGCGGCCCTTCGAGTGGCCCAAACCGGTCACCGCGCCGCACCCGTGGGACCATGGAAGCTACGTATCGATCCGACCCGAGGCATAAGGCGCCTCAAGAGACAGGACCCTGCGTGCCCGCGACCCCTTCCCATGTGCCCGAGCCGAGCCGTACCGACCCGGCTCTGATCCGCAATTTCTGCATCATCGCGCACATCGACCACGGCAAGTCCACGCTCGCCGACCGGATGCTCCAGCTGACCGGCGTCGTCGAGCAGCGGCAGATGCGTGCTCAGTACCTCGACCGGATGGACATCGAGCGCGAGCGCGGCATCACGATCAAGTCCCAGGCGGTGCGGCTGCCGTGGGCCCCCACCCACGACAAGAGCAACACGCACATCCTCAACATGATCGACACCCCGGGGCACGTCGACTTCACCTACGAGGTCTCGCGGTCGCTCGCCGCCTGCGAGGGGACCATCCTCCTCGTCGACGCCGCCCAGGGCATCGAGGCGCAGACCCTCGCCAACCTCTACCTGGCGATGGAGAACGACCTCACGATCATCCCGGTGCTGAACAAGATCGATCTGCCGGCCGCGCAGCCCGAGAAGTTCGCCGAGGAGCTCGCGAACCTCGTCGGCTGCGAGCCGGGCGATGTGCTGAAGGTCTCCGCCAAGACCGGTCTCGGTGTGGAGACGCTGCTGGACAAGGTCGTCGCGGAGATCCCCGCCCCGGTCGGCGTCAAGGACGCCCCCGCGCGCGCCATGATCTTCGACTCGGTCTACGACTCCTACCGCGGTGTCGTGACGTACGTCCGTGTCATCGACGGGCAGCTCAGCAAGCGCGAGCGCATCAAGATGATGTCGACGGGCGCCACCCACGAACTGCTGGAGATCGGCACCAACTCGCCCGAGATGCTCCCGGCCGACGGCCTCGGCGTCGGCGAGGTCGGCTACCTGATCACCGGTGTGAAGGACGTCCGCCAGTCCAAGGTCGGTGACACCGTCACCAGCCAGTCCAAGGGCGCCACCGAGGCGCTCGGCGGTTACAAGGACCCGAAGCCGATGGTCTTCTCGGGCCTGTATCCGCTGGACGGCTCGGACTACCCCGAGCTGCGCGAGGCACTGGACAAGCTGCAGCTCAACGACGCCGCCCTGGTCTACGAGCCGGAGACCTCCGCCGCGCTCGGCTTCGGCTTCCGCGTCGGCTTCCTCGGCCTGCTGCACCTGGACGTGATCCGCGAGCGCCTGGAGCGCGAGTTCGGCCTCGACCTGATCGCCACGGCCCCCAACGTGGTCTACCGCGTGGTCATGGAGGACGGCAGCGAGTACACGGTCACCAACCCGAGCGAGTTCCCCGAGGGCAAGATCAGCGAGGTGTACGAGCCGGTCGTGCGGGCCACCATCCTCGCGCCCACCGAGTTCATCGGCTCGATCATGGAGCTGTGCCAGACCCGGCGCGGCACCCTGCTCGGCATGGACTACCTCTCCGAGGACCGCGTCGAGATCCGCTACACGCTGCCGCTCGCCGAGATCGTCTTCGACTTCTTCGACCAGCTGAAGTCCAAGACCCGCGGCTACGCCTCCCTCGACTACGAGCCCACCGGCGAGCAGACCAGCTCCCTGGTCAAGGTCGACATCCTGCTGCACGGCGACAAGGTGGACGCCTTCTCGGCGATCACCCACAGGGACCAGGCGTACGCGTACGGTGTGCGGCTCGTCGCCAAGCTCAAGGAGCTGATCCCGCGGCAGGCCTTCGAGGTGCCGGTGCAGGCCGCCATCGGCTCGAGGGTGATCGCCCGCGAGACCATCCGCGCCATCCGCAAGGACGTCCTCGCCAAGTGCTACGGCGGTGACATCTCCCGTAAGCGGAAGCTGCTGGAGAAGCAGAAGGAAGGCAAGAAGCGGATGAAGATGGTCGGTTCTGTGGAGGTTCCGCAGGAGGCCTTCATCGCCGTCCTGTCCAGCGATGACAGCGGGGCATCGGCCAAGGGCAAGAAGTAACCGCCGGTAGCGCCTCGCCGCCCCGGAAAATCCGGTCACACAGGGGTCCGCCGTACGAAAGTGCGCCGGGCCCCCGTGTGTTCTCTCAGGCCATCGAGTGGGGAAACTACCGGGCGTCAGCTCTTACGCAGGCGGCGGTCGGGCTCTACTCTGTCCCTGCCCGATAGTTACTCGCGAGTTAAACAACGTCTCGTGGGTAGGAACCAGCCGCACTGTCGCGCCAGCCGCACTGTCGCGGGCCCCGGAGGATGTCGTGAGCGACGCAACTACCCTGATCGAGAACCGTCCGCCGTCCGTGGCGGGCCTCTTCCTGGAGCGCGTGGCGGCCACGCCGGACGCCGAGGCATACCGCTACCCGGTACCCGCCGCCTCCGGTGAGGGCCCGGACGGCTGGAAGTCCCTCAGCTGGTCACAGGCGGCCGAGCGGGTCCACGCGATCGCGGCCGGGCTGATCGAGCTGGGTGTCCAGCCGGAGCAGCGCGTCGCGCTCGCCTCCTCCACGCGCCTGGAGTGGATCCTCGCCGACCTCGGCATCATGTGCGCGGGGGCGGCCACCACCACGATCTACCCGCAGACCAACGCCGAGGAGTCGGCGTTCATCCTCTCCGACTCCGAGAGCAAGATCCTGATCGCGGAGAACGCCGCCCAGCTCGCCAAGGCGGTCGAGCGGCGCGACGAGCTGCCCGACCTCACCCATGTCGTGGTGATCGACCCGGCCGGCGTCGAGAGCGGTGACTGGGTGCTCACCCTCGCCGAGCTGGAGCAGCGCGGCGCCGCCCGTCTCGCGCAGGAGCCTGAGCTGGTCAAGGAGCGGGTCGGCAAGATCACCCGCGACCAGCTCGCCACCCTCATCTACACCTCCGGCACCACCGGCCGCCCCAAGGGCGTGCGCCTGCCGCACGACAACTGGTCGTACATGGCCAAGGCGATCGCCGCGACCGGGCTGGTCGGAGCGGACGACGTGCAGTACCTGTGGCTGCCGCTGGCGCACGTCTTCGGCAAGGTGCTCACCTCCGGCCAGATCGAGGTCGGCCACGTCACCGCCGTCGACGGCCGCGTGGACAAGATCATCGACAATCTGCCGGTCGTGCAGCCGACGTACATGGCCGCCGTACCGCGCATCTTCGAGAAGGTCTACAACGGGGTCGCCGCCAAGGCGAAGGCCGGCGGCGCCGCCAAGTACAAGATCTTCCAGTGGGCCTCCGAGGTCGCCCGCGAGTACGCCAAGGTCTCCCAGGACAATTTCCGGCGCACCGGCAACCGCACCGTGCCCTTCGGCCTCGGCGCCAAGCACAAGGTCGCCGACACGCTCGTCTACAGCAAGATCCGCGAGGCTTTCGGCGGCCGGCTGCGCGCCTGTGTCTCCGGCTCCGCCGCGCTCGCCCCCGAGATCGGCTACTTCTTCGCCGGCGCGGGCATCCACATCCTGGAGGGCTACGGCCTCACCGAGTCCTCCGCGGCCTCCTTCGTCAACCCCGGCGAGGCCTACCGCACCGGCACCGTCGGCAAGCCGCTGCCCGGCACCGAGGTCCGGATCGCCGACGACGGCGAGATCCTGCTGCGCGGCCCCGGCATCATGCAGGGCTACCACAAGCTGCCCGACAAGACCGCCGAGGTGCTGGAGAGCGACGGCTGGTTCCACACCGGTGACATCGGCGAGCTGTCGCCCGACGGCTATCTGCGCATCACCGACCGCAAGAAGGACCTGATCAAGACATCCGGCGGCAAGTACATCGCGCCGGCCGAGGTCGAGGGCCAGTTCAAGGGGATCTGCCCGTACGTCTCCAACATCCTCGTCCACGGCGCCGACCGGAACTTCTGCACCGCCCTCATCGCCCTCGACGAGCCGGCCATCCTCGACTGGGCGAAGGACAACGGCCTTGCGGGCAAGGCGTACGCCGAGGTGGTCGCCGCGCCGCAGACCGTCGAGCTGATCGACGGCTACGTCAAGCAGCTCAACGAGGGCCTCCAGCGCTGGCAGACCATCAAGATGTTCCGCCTCCTGCCCCGCGACCTCGACGTCGAGCACGGCGAGATCACCCCGAGCCTGAAGCTGAAGCGGCCGGTCGTGGAGCGCGAGTACAAGCACCTGCTGGACGAGATGTACGCCGGGACGCGCGAGGGGTAGACCGGTGACGCCGCGGACCTGCCTGGCATAGTCCAGCGGCGGACGCCTCGTGAACGCGGGATGCCCGGATCCGGACTCTTTCTGTCCGGATCCGGGCATCCGCGCGCCCTGGTTCTCACGCATCGCGACCCAGTTCGGTAACTCCACGCTTATGCGCCGGTCCGGTCTGTCACCCTGTCGCCATCGACCGACAGATATCCAGCCGGACCGCTCGGGGAGTTGTCGATGGGGGTCGTACCGACGCAGCGCGAGACCGAGGTCCTGACGGGTGCCGCGGCCGCGCACACCGACAGCCGCGCGCGGGCGCACGCCCTCCTGCCCGGCGGCGAACTCGCGCCCGGCACCGCCCGCGGCATGGTCCGCGCGGCGCTGGCCGAGTGGACCGGCCTCGCCCTGCCCGGCGCGGACCGGCTCACCGAGCGGCTCGCGCAGGACGCCGCCCTCCTCGTCAGCGAGCTCGTCACCAACGCCGTCGTGCACGCGGGCACCGACGTCGAACTGCACTGCCGGCTGGAGCCGGCCGGCGCCGTCGTCGTCGAGGTGACCGACCGGCACCCCGCCCGCGCCCCGCGCGACACCGCGGCCGACGCCGAGACACCGGAACCGGAGTACGGGCGCGGACTGCGCCTGGTCGCCGCGCTCGCCGAGTCCTGGGGCGTCACCTACCGCCGTACCGCCAAGACGGTGTGGGCCCGGCTCACCCCGGAGTCCGAGGACCGCGCCCGCCCCGACGACCGCCCGCACCGAGACGACTGCGGCGACCACGCCCTCGGCGACGCCCTCCGGCTCGCCGGGGTCCTCGCCCCCGACGCGCGCGGCGCCGACAGCGACCGGGACTGGCTCGGCCGCGGGGCCCTGTCCTTCCTCGCCGAGGCCTCCGACCTGCTCGCCGGGCAGCTCGACGAGGACCTCGTCGCCTCCCTCACCGGCCAGCTCGTCGTGCCCCGCCTCGCCGACTGGTGCGCGGTGTGGCTGGAGGACGAGGTCACCGGGCGCGGGTGGGCCGACGGCGGCGGACCGGGCGTACGGCCGGCCCGGGTGTGGCACAGCAGCGAGCACCTCGTCGAGGAGCTGTGCCAGGCCCTGGAGAAGGAACCGCCCCGCCCGCCCGGCCCCGCCTCCCCCGGACCGCTGCCCTATCCCTGGCCGAGGGCCGCGCTCGGCCCGCACGGCGCCGCCCTCGCCTACCGCCTCGTCGCCGGCGGCCGCCCGCTCGGCACCCTCGTCATCGGCCGCACCGGACTGATGCGCTTCCCCGACGAGGTCACCGGGCTCGTCGAGGACCTCAGCCGCCGTGTCGCGCTCGCCATCGGCGCAGCACGCCAGTACGCCCGGCAGGCCACCATCAGCGCGGTCCTCCAGCGCGGCCTGCTGCCCGGCGCCGTCGCCGAGATCCCCGGAGTGCGCACCGCGCTCGTTTACGAGCCCTGCGACAAGGGCGGCCCCAGCGGCGACTTCTACGACGTCTTCCCGGCCGGGCACGGCCGCTGGTGCTTCGCCGTCGGCGACGTCCAGGGCAAGGGCCCCGAGGCCGCCGTCGTGATCGGACTGGCCCGGCCCTGGCTGCGGCTGCTGGCCCGCGAGGGCTACGGTGTCCCCGACGTCCTCGACCGCCTCAACCAGCTTCTCCTCGACGACGCCACCGAGGCCGCCGACGCCGCCGCCCGCGCCTTCGCCGGTCCCGTCGCCCCCGGGGACGGCCCGCAGACCCGTTTCCTGTCCCTGCTCTACGGCGAGCTGCTGCCGTACGAGGGCGGCGTCCGCTGCACCCTGGCCTCCGCGGGGCACCCGCTGCCGCTGGTCCTCGGCCCCGGCGGCGAGGTCCGTACCGCCGCGCGCCCGCAGACCCTGCTCGGCGTCGTCGAGGACGAGACGTACACCAGCGAGACGATCGAGCTGGGGCCCGGCGACACCCTGCTGTGCGTCACCGACGGGGTGACCGAGCGGCGCAACGGCCCCGACCAGTTCGACGACCGCGACGGGCTGGCCCGCGCGCTCGCCGGCTGCACCGGCCTCGACGCGGACCTCGTCGCCGAGCGGATCAGCCGGCTGGTGCACGAGTTCGGCGGGCAGCCGCCGGAGGACGACCTGGCGCTGCTGGTCCTCCAGGCGGAGTAACCTTCCGCCGTCCTGGACAATGGGAGACATGCCTTCCGCACTCCCCGACGGCGAGCCCGTCCCCGACGACGGCGCGCTGCCCGCGTCCGCGCTCGCCGGCGCCGCCGAGCGGCCCCTCGGGTTCTATCTGCACGTGCCCTACTGCGCGACCCGCTGCGGCTACTGCGACTTCAACACCTACACGGCGACCGAGCTGCGCGGCACGGGCGGAGTGCTGGCCTCCCGCGACAACTACGCCGACACCCTCACCGACGAGATCCGCCTCGCCCGCAAGGTGCTCGGCGACGACCCGCGCCCGGTGCGCACGGTGTTCGTCGGCGGCGGTACACCGACTCTGCTGGCCGCGGGCGACCTGGTGCGGATGCTGGCGGCGATCCGTGACGAGTTCGGCCTCGCGCCGGACGCGGAGATCACGACGGAGGCGAACCCCGAGTCCGTCGACCCGGCCTATCTCGCCACCCTCCGTGAGGGCGGTTTCAACCGGATCTCCTTCGGCATGCAGAGCGCCCGCCGGCACGTGCTGAAGATCCTCGACCGCACCCACACCCCCGGCCGCCCGGAGGCGTGCGTGGCCGAGGCGCGCGCGGCGGGCTTCGAGCACGTCAACCTCGACCTGATCTACGGCACGCCCGGGGAGTCCGACGACGACTGGCGGGCCTCGCTGGACGCCGCGATCGGCGCCGGTCCTGACCACGTCAGCGCCTACGCGCTGATCGTCGAGGAGGGCACGCAGCTCGCCCGGCGCATCCGGCGCGGCGAGGTCCCGATGACCGACGACGACGTGCACGCCGACCGTTACCTCATCGCCGAGGAGACCCTCTCCGCGGCGGGCTTCGACTGGTACGAGGTGTCCAACTGGGCCACCTCCGAGGCGGGCCGCTGCCTGCACAACGAGCTGTACTGGCGCGGCGCCGACTGGTGGGGCGCGGGCCCGGGCGCCCACAGTCACGTCGGCGGGGTGCGCTGGTGGAACGTCAAGCACCCGGGCGCCTACGCGGCGGCGCTGGCCGCGGGCCGCTCCCCGGGCGCCGGGCGGGAGATCCTGAGCGAGGAGGACCGGCGCGTCGAGCGCATCCTGCTGGAGCTGCGACTGCGCGAGGGCGTACCGCTGGACCTGCTGAAGGCCGACGGCCGCCGGGCCGCCGACCGCGCCCTGTCCGACGGACTCCTCCAGGCACAGCCGTACGCCGAGGGCCACGCGGTGCTGACCCTGCGCGGGCGCCTGCTCGCGGACGCGGTGGTGCGGGACCTGGTGGACTGACCTGCACGGGTCTGGCGGACTGACCTACACGGGTTCGGTGACGAAATCGATCAGCTGCTCCACTTTGCCGAGCAGCTCCGGCTCCAGGTCCTTGTACGACCGCACCCGGCCGAGGATCGCCTGCCAGGCCGCGCCCGTGTTCTCCGGCCAGCCCAGGGCCCGGCACACGCCGGTCTTCCAGTCCTGGCCGCGCGGGATCACCGGCCACGCCCGGATGCCCAGCGCCGACGGCTTGACCGCCTGCCAGATGTCCACGTAGGGGTGGCCCACCACCAGCGCGTGCTCGCTCGTCACCGCTTCGGCGATCCGCCATTCCTTCGTGCCCGGCACCAGATGGTCCACCAGGACGCCGAGACGCGCGTCCGCATCCGGGGCGAAGGACTCCACGATCGCCGGGAGGTCGTCGACGCCCTCCAGGTACTCCACGACCACGCCCTCGATGCGCAGGTCGTCACCCCAGACCTTCTCCACCAGCTCCGCGTCGTGCCGTCCCTCGACGTAGATCCGGCCGGCGCGGGCGACCCGCGCGCGGGCGCCGGGCACGGCGACCGAACCGGAAGCGGTACGACCGGGCCGTACCGGAGCCGCCGGGGCGGCCCTGACCAGCGTCACCACCCGGCCCTCCAGCAGGAAACCGCGCGGCTGGAGCGGGAACACCCGGTGCTTGCCGAAGCGGTCCTCCAGGGTGACCGTGCCTGCCTCGCAGCGGATCACCGCGCCGCAGAAGCCGCTGCCGGGCTCCTCCACCACCAGGCCCGGCTCGGCCGGGACCTCGGGGGCGGCCTGGGGCTTCTTCTTCCAGGGTGGGGTCAGGTCGGGGGAGTACTGCCGCATTCGGATGACGATAGGAGAAATCCGGGCCCACAGGGGCGCGGATCAGCGCGACACGCCGAAGCGGGCCACCAGGGCGTCCCGCTGCGCCCGCACGAACGCCGCGTCCACCGCCGCTCCGTGACCGGGCACGTACAGCGCGTCCTCGCCGCCGAGCGACAGCAGCCGGTCCAGCGCGTCCGGCCAGTGCGACGGTACGGCGTCGGGGCCCGCCTGCGGCTCGCCGGACTCCTCGACGAGGTCACCGCAGAACACCACCTCCCGCTCGCCCGGGACCAGGACGGCGAGATCGTGGGCGGTGTGCCCGGGACCCACGTTGGCGAGCAGTACCTGGCGGCCGTCGCCGAGGTCGAGGGTCCACTCGCCGCTGACGTGGTGCCGGGCCGGTGCGAGGGCCGCCGCGGCCTCCTGGGCGTCCCGCGCGTCCAGGCCGTTGGCCACCGCGTCCGTGCGCAGCTCCTCGCGGCCGCGCGGGGTGAGCACCGACTCGATGCCGACGGCACCGAAGACCTCCGCGCCCTCGAACGCCGCCGCACCGAAGACGTGGTCGAAGTGGGGATGGGTGAGCGCGATATGGGTCACACCGTGACCGGTGAGCCGCTCGGCCTGCGCGCGCAGCCGGGCCCCTTCCGCGAGGCTGGATCCGGCGTCGACCATGAGCGCCGTGCCGGCGCCGACGACCAGCCCCGCCGTGCAGTCCCAGCCCGGCAGCCGGCACCGTCCGACCCCTGCCGCCAGCCGTTCCCACCCCA
Organism: Streptomyces sp. NPDC014006; assembly: GCF_043088925.1. Taxonomy (NCBI): domain Bacteria; kingdom Bacillati; phylum Actinomycetota; class Actinomycetes; order Kitasatosporales; family Streptomycetaceae; genus Streptomyces; species Streptomyces sp. NPDC014006. The sequence continues at coordinate 475,558 of NZ_JBICAJ010000001.1, forward strand.
GCTCTTCCCAAGTCACCGTCATACCCGCGACGCTAGCCCCAACCGGCCGTGCAGTATGACCAGCCTTGCCGGGGGCGTACCCCACCGCCGTACACTGGCCCGGGGACGTCTGGCACTCGGACGCGCTGAGTGCCAGGGAGATGTCGGGGAAGATGCCGAGGGAAGACTTCTGGAGGTGTGCGCGATGCTGAGTGAGCGAAGGCTTCAGGTGCTGCGCGCCATCGTCCAGGACTACGTCGGCACCGAGGAGCCGGTCGGCTCGAAGGCACTGACGGAGCGGCACAACCTGGGCGTGTCCCCGGCGACGGTCCGCAACGACATGGCGGCCCTTGAGGACGAGGGCTACATCGCGCAGCCGCACACCAGCGCGGGGCGCATCCCCACCGACAAGGGCTACCGGCTGTTCGTCGACAAGCTGGCCGGTGTGAAGCCGATGACCGGGCCGGAGCGGCGCGCGATCCAGAACTTCCTCGAGGGCGCCGTCGATCTCGACGACGTGGTGGCCCGTACGGTGCGGCTGCTGGCGCAGCTCACCCGGCAGGTCGCCGTCGTGCAGTACCCGTCGCTGACCCGCTCGACCGTGCGGCACGTGGAACTGCTGTCGCTCGCGCCCGCGCGGGTGATGCTGGTGCTGATCACCGACACCGGCCGGGTCGAGCAGCGCATGGTGGACTGCCCGGCACCGTTCGGCGAGGCCTCGCTGGCGGACCTGAGGGCCCGGCTGAACAGCCGGGTCGCGGGCCGCCGTTTCACGGATGTGCCGAAGCTGGTGGAGGATCTGCCGGAGGCCTTCGAAATGGAGGACCGCGGCACGGTCTCGACGGTGCTGTCCACGCTGCTGGAGACGCTCGTCGAGGAGAACGAGGAACGGCTGATGATCGGCGGCACCGCCAATCTGACGCGGTTCTCGCACGACTTCCCCCTCACGATCCGGCCGGTGCTGGAGGCGCTGGAGGAGCAGGTCGTCCTCCTGAAGCTGCTCGGCGAGGCGAAGGATCCGGGCGTGACCGTCCGTATCGGTCATGAGAACGCCCACGTAGGACTCAACTCCACGTCCGTCGTGTCGGTCGGCTACGGTTCGGGCGGCGAGGCTGTCGCCAAGCTCGGCGTGGTCGGACCGACCCGCATGGACTACCCGGGAACGATGGGAGCGGTACGCGCAGTGGCACGGTACGTCGGACAGATCCTGGCGGAGTCGTAGGTGGCCACGGACTACTACGCCGTACTCGGCGTGCGCCGCGACGCGTCGCAGGATGAGATCAAGAAGGCGTTCAGGCGGCTCGCTCGCGAGCTGCACCCGGACGTCAACCCCGATCCGAAGACGCAGGAGCGGTTCAAGGAGATCAACGCCGCCTACGAGGTGCTGTCGGACCCGCAGAAGAAGCAGGTCTACGACCTCGGCGGCGACCCGCTCTCGCAGGCCGGCGGCGCCGGCGCGGGCGGCTTCGGCGCGGGCGGCTTCGGGAACTTCTCGGACATCATGGACGCGTTCTTCGGTACGGCGTCGCAGCGCGGGCCGCGCTCGCGCACCCGCCGGGGCCAGGACGCGATGATCCGGGTCGAGGTCGAGCTGGACGAGGCGGCCTTCGGCACGACCAAGGACATCCAGGTCGAGACCGCGATCGTGTGTTCCACCTGCTCGGGTGAGGGCGCCGCGCCGGGCACCTCCGTGCAGACGTGTGACATGTGCCGCGGCCGCGGTGAGGTCTCGCAGGTCACCCGGTCCTTCCTGGGCCAGGTCATGACCTCGCGGCCGTGCCCGCAGTGCCAGGGCTTCGGCACGATCGTGCCGAACCCGTGCCCGGAGTGCGCCGGTGACGGCCGGGTGCGCTCGCGGCGGACGCTGACGGTGAAGATCCCGGCCGGTGTCGACAACGGCACCCGCATCCAGCTCGCCGGCGAGGGCGAGGTCGGGCCCGGCGGCGGTCCCGCCGGTGACCTCTACGTCGAGATCCACGAGCTGCCGCACCCGACCTTCCAGCGGCGCGGCGACGATCTGCACTGCACGGTGACGATCCCGATGACGGCGGCGGCGCTCGGCACGAAGGTGCCGCTGGAGACGCTGGACGGCATGGAGGAGGTCGACATCCGGCCCGGCACCCAGTCCGGCCAGTCGATCCCGCTGCACGACCGCGGTGTCACGCATCTGCGGGGCGGCGGCCGCGGCGACCTGATCGTGCACGTCGAGGTCCAGACGCCGACCAAGCTCGACCCCGAGCAGGAGCGCCTGCTGCGCGAGCTGGCCAAGCTCCGCGGCGAGGAACGGCCCACGGGCCAGTTCCAGCCCGGGCAGCAGGGCTTGTTCTCGCGGTTGAAGGACGCGTTCAACGGGCGGTGACGTGCTGCTGAAGGACGTCTTCAACGGGCGGTGACCGACTGCGGTGGCCGGGTGGTTCTCCGCCCGGCCACCGGCCCGTTCCTGTGGCCTATGCCAAGAGGACGGGTGGGTTCGGACTTGTTCGGGGGACGTGACACCATGCCGTCATGTCCTCCCTGACCGATCTCTTCCCCCATCCGATCGTGCAGGCTCCCATGGCGGGCGGCGTCTCCGTACCGCCGCTGGCCGCCGCCGTCTGCGAGGCGGGCGGGCTGGGCTTCCTCGCCGCCGGGTACAAGACCGCCGACGGGATGTACCAGGAGATCAAGCAGTTGCGGAGCCTGACGAACCGCCCCTTCGGGGTCAACGTCTTCATGCCGCAGCCGCAGTACGCCGAATCCGGTGCCGTCGACGTCTACGCGCACCAGCTGGCCGGGGAGGCCACCTGGTACGAGACCGAGCTGGGCGACCCCGACAGCGGGCGGGACGACGGCTACGAGGCAAAGCTCGCCGTGCTGCGGGACGACCCGGTGCCGGTGGTCTCCTTCCACTTCGGTGTGCCGAGCCGTGAGGTCGTCGACTCCCTCCACCGGGTCGGCACCTTCGTGATGGCCACCGCCACGACCGCGGACGAGGCGGTCGCCGTACAGCACTCCGGCGCCGACGCGGTGATCGCGCAGGGCGTGGAGGCCGGCGGCCATCAGGGCACGCACCGGGACGTACCGGAGAACGACGGCTCGGGGATCGGACTGCTGGCGTTGCTGGCGCAGGTGCGGGAGGCCGTGTCGATCCCGGTGGTCGCCGCGGGCGGACTGATGCGGGGCAGCCAGATCGCCGCGGCGCTCGCGGCGGGGGCGAGCGCCGCCCAGCTCGGCACGGCGTTCCTCGCGACGGAGGAGTCCGGGGCGCACGCCGTGCACAAGGACGCCTTGACCAACCCGCTGTTCGTGCGGACCGAGCTGACCCGGGCGTTCTCCGGCAGACCGGCGCGCGGGCTGGTCAACCGGTTCCTGCGCGAACACGGCCCGTACGCACCGGCCGCGTACCCGGAGATCCACCATCTGACCGCGCCGCTGCGCAAGGCCGCCGCGAAGGCGGGCGACGCGCAGGGCATGGCGCTGTGGGCGGGACAGGGGCACCGGCTGGCCCGGGCCCTGCCGGCCGGGCGGCTGGTGGAGCTGCTGGTCGGCGAAGTCCGGGCGGCGGGGACAGCGTTGTCGGCCGGGAGCCATGGGGGTGAGGTGCGATGACGGCGCCCGTCTTCGTCGTCGAGTCGTTCGGGACGGACCGGGGCCGGTTCGTCCTCGACGGGCCCGAGGGGCGGCACGCCGTCTCGGTCAAGCGGCTCCAGGTGGGCGAGGAGGTCGTCCTCACGGACGGCGCCGGGCGGTACGCGCTGTGCCCGGTGACCGGGGTGGAGGGCAAGGACCGGCTGATCGTCGACGTCCCGTCGGTCGAGGAGGAGCCCGCGCCGACGCCGCGGATCACCGTGGTGCAGGCCCTGCCCAAGGGCGACCGGGGCGAGCTGGCCGTGGAGACCATGACCGAGGTCGGGGTGGACGCGATCGTGCCGTGGCAGGCGGCGCGGTGCATCACGCAGTGGAAGGGCGAGCGGGGACTGAAGGCGCTCGGCAAGTGGCGCAACACCGCCCGGGAGGCGGGCAAGCAGTCCCGGCGGGTGCGGTTCCCGGAGGTCGCGGACGCGGCGACGACCAAGCAGGTTGCGGCACTTTTGGGCACGGCGGACTTCGCCGGGGTCCTGCACTCCGACTTCGACGTCGACAGTCAGCCGCTGGCGACGGCCGAGCTGCCCGCATCCGGGGAGATCGTGCTGGTCGTCGGCCCCGAAGGGGGCGTTGCCGGGGACGAGTTGGCGCTGTTCCGTCAGGCCGGTGCCACGCCGTACGTCCTGGGGCCTACGGTGTTGCGTACGTCGACCGCCGGGACGGCGGCCGCGGCACTGCTGCTCGGCCGTACCGGGCGGTGGTCCTGACCTGGGGGGTTGCCTCGTGGAACTGGCTCAAGTGCGGCTGCTGGTCACCGACTTCGCCGCGTGTTACCGCTTCTACGCCGACGTGCTGGGGCTGAAGCCGCAGTCGGGGGCGGCTTCGGGGCCGTACGAGAAGTTCAGCCCCACCGCGGGGTCCGCGGGGATCGCCTTGCAGGACCGGGCGATGATGGCGTCCGTGCTGGGCGAGTTGGGGGAGACGGCGGCAGGACACCGGTCGCTGGTGGTGCTGAGGGTGGACAGCCTGGACGCGTACTGCGAGGAGATCACCGCACGCGGGGCCGCGCTGCTGCACGGCCCGGCCCCGATGACGGACCGGATGCGGGTCGCCCATCTGAAGGACCCCGAGGGCAATCTGGTGGAACTTCAGGAGTGGTTGCTGCTGCGCGGTTGACCCGCCCGGTGGCCGTATGCGGTCTACCGTCCGGCGGGCGGTGGTGGGACGCTGCTGGGCATGCGCGGTTCGAGGCGTCTTTCCTCCGTTGTCGGCCTTCTCGTCGTGGTGGTCGGTGGAGTCGTGGCCTGTGATCCCGGTGGGCTCGGTTCGGCCGCCGTCGCCTACACCACCGACCAGACCGCGACCAAGGAGCTTCAGCGGCAGCACGTGGACGTGCGCTGGCTGACCTGCACGGCCGGTTACGGCGACCGGGGGGCCACGCCCTCCGCCACCGCGGACACCGTCGCCACCGTCGACTGCCGGGGACAGACCAAGGACGGCAGGGACATCGCCGTCACCGGGCACGTGACCCGGGCCGTCGACGGGGCCTGTGTGCGCGGGGATCTGACCGCCAAGGTCGGCGGGAAGCAGGTGTTCCATGTGAGCGGGCTGGGCAACTGCAACGCCACCCCGTCACCCGTCAGGCCGCCGGGGAACGGCCCCGGGCCGGCGCGGCCGACGGTCACCGTGACCGTCACGCGGACCATCTGGTGCCAGGGCGATCCGACGTGCTGGCCCGTGCAGGGCAAGTGACGGCGCCGGCACTGTCGGAGCCACTCGCTACGATGCCTCCGTACGCGATCATCCCGGCGCGAGGAGGCACACGCATGGCAGGGGAGCCGCAGGACGACTGCTTGTTCTGCAAGATCGTCGCGGGCAGCGTCCCGGCGACGCTCGTCCGTGAGACGGAGACGACCATCGCCTTCCGTGACATCAACCCCCAGGCGCCCACCCACGTCCTGGTGATCCCCAAGGCGCACCACAGGGACGCCGCCGCGCTCGCCGCCGAGGCGCCCGAGCTGGCCGCGGACGTGCTGTGCGAGACGCAGGCGGTGGCCGATCAGGAGAAGCTGGACAGCTACCGGATCGTGTTCAACACCGGCAGCGGCGCGGGGCAGACCGTCTGGCACGCGCACGCCCACGTCCTCGGCGGGCGCGGGCTGAACTGGCCGCCCGGGTAGCCGCCGTGTCCGTCCGCGAACTGGTCGTCCTCGGCACCGCCAGCCAGGTCCCGACCCGGCACCGCAACCACAACGGCTATCTGCTGCGCTGGGACGGCGAGGGCATCCTCTTCGACCCCGGCGAGGGCACGCAGCGCCAGATGCTGCGCGCCGGGGTCGCCGCCCACGACCTGAACCGGCTGTGCGTCACGCACTTCCACGGGGACCACTCGCTGGGCCTGGCCGGGGTGATCCAGCGGATCAACCTCGACCAGGTCCCGCACGATGTCACCGCCCACTACCCGCGCTCCGGGCAGCGGTTCTTCGACCGGCTGCGGTACGCCACGGCCTACCGGGAGACCGTGCCGATCACCGAGGCGCCGGTGGCCGGGGACGGGGTGATCGCGCGGACCGAGGGCTACACGCTCGAGGCGCGCCGGCTGTCCCATCCCGTGGAGTCCTTCGGGTACCGCGTCGTCGAGCCCGACGGGCGTCGCATCCTGCCCGACAGGCTCGCCGCGCACGGGATCAAGGGGCCCGACGTCGGACGCATCCAGCGTGAGGGCGCGCTCGGCGGGGTGCGGCTGGAGGACGTCAGCGAGGTGCGCCGCGGGCAGCGGTTCGCCTTCGTCATGGACACCCGGTTGTGCGACGGCGTCCACGCCCTGGCCGAGGGGTGCGATCTGCTCGTCATCGAGTCCACCTTCCTCGACGAGGACGCCCGCCTCGCCGCCGACCACGGGCATCTGACGGCCGGTCAGGCGGCTCGGGTGGCCCGGGACGCCGGAGTGCGGCACCTGGTGCTCACCCACTTCAGCCAGCGCTACTCGGAGCCGGAGGAGTTCGAGCGGCAGGCGCGGGCCGCCGGCTTCGAGGGGGAGCTGACCGTGGCCCATGATCTGCTCCGGGTGCCGGTTCCGAAGCGACGGTGAGATCGCCGTAACATGTTTTGATGCCGCTACCCAAAGCCGAACTGCACCTTCACATCGAAGGCACCCTGGAGCCCGAGCTGGCCTTCGCGCTGGCCGGGCGCAACGGGGTCCAGCTGCCCTACGCCGACGAGGACGCCCTGCGCGAGGCGTACCGGTTCGAGGATCTGCAGTCCTTCCTCGACCTGTACTACGCCCTGATGGCCGTGCTGCTCACCGAGCAGGACTTCGAGGATCTCGCCGACGCCTATCTCGCCCGCGCCGCCGCTCAGGGCGTGCGGCACGCGGAGATCTTCTTCGATCCGCAGGCCCACCTGGCACGGGGTGTGTCGATGGGCACGGTCGTCGAGGGGCTGTGGCGGGCGCTCGGGAACAGCGAGGCGCGGCACGGCGTCTCCACCCGGCTGATCATGTGCTTCCTGCGCGACGAGTCCGCCGAGTCGGCCATGGCGACCCTGGACGCTGCCAAGCCCTACCTGGACCGGATCACGGGCATCGGGCTCGACTCCGCCGAGGTCGGGCACCCGCCGGTGAAGTTCCGCGAGGTGTACGAGGCCGCCGCCGCGCTCGGGCTGCGCCGCGTCGCGCACGCCGGGGAGGAGGGGCCGCCGGAGTACATCACCGAGGCCCTGGACGTCCTCGGCGTCGAGCGCGTCGACCACGGGCTGCGCTGCATGGAGGATCCCGCGCTGGTCGAGCGGCTGGTGCGCGAGCGGGTGCCGCTGACGCTGTGCCCGCTGTCCAACGTGCGGCTGCGAGCCGTGGACGTCCTCGCCGAGCACCCGCTGCCCGCCATGCTCGACGCCGGGCTGCTGTGCACGGTCAACTCCGACGATCCCGCCTACTTCGGCGGATACGCCGGCGACAACTTCGACGCCGTACGGCGTGACCTGCACCTGAGCGAGGACCGGCTGCGCGAGCTGGCCCGCAACTCCTTCCTCGCCTCCTTCCTGGACGACGACGAGGAGCGGCGGGCACGGTATCTCGCCGAGGTGGAGGCGTACGTCTTCTGAGGACGTACGCCGGTCAGGCGGCCGGGGTCGTCTCCCGGGCCAGGGGGGTCGTGCTCGCCACGGGGATCTCGACCACGGCCGGGGTCTCCACGGGGAACTCGACCACCGGCAGCGCGCGCCGGCCCGCCGCCCGCGCGACCACCGTCATCGGTACGGCGACCACCAGCAGGGCGGCCGCCAGGACCGTGCCCATCACCGGGAAGCCGGCCTGCGCGGCCAGCACACTGCCGGTGAGCGGGCCCGCCGCCGTGCCGAGGGACGAGGCCGAGCCGACCAGGACCGCCCAGCGGCCCTGCGGGTCGAGGGAGGCGGCCAGTCCGATGAGGTACGACAGCACGATCGGGTAGAGCGTGTTCCACGCGATCTCGCCGGCCGCGAAGGACGCCGGGCCGGTCGCGGACGCGCTCAGCGCGATGCAGGCCGCGATCAGCACCGTGCCCACGCCGATCGGCGCGACGCGGCCGAAGCGCGGGCCGAGCGCGCCCGCGCCCGTCACGCCCAGCAGGCCGGCGCCCAGCGCCACGGCGAACACCGCGCCGACCGCCGACTCCGACAGGTGGGCCTGCGCGAGGCCGATGCGGCCGCTCACCCCCCACAGCGCGTTCTGCGCGAGGGACCAGCACGGCATCGCCGCCGCGAGGAGCAGGCCGGCCCGCAGATGGGGGAGGCGGATGGCCGGGGCGCGCCGCGTGTGCGCAGAGGTGGCGGCGTCGGCGGGCAGACGGCTCGTCAGGGGCCAGACGGCGAGGGCGGTGAGGGCGATCGCCGCCAGCGGCTGGGCGTGGCCCGGGCCGAGATGCGGGATCGTCAGGCACAGGGCGGCGGCCAGGGCCGAGACGCCGAGCAGGCCCACCGTGGTCGTACGGTGCGGGTCCCTCTGGGCGGCGATCCCGGTGGCGGCGACCGCCGTGATGGTGCCCGAGCCGAACCCGCCGATCACCGCGCCCGCCACGACGGCCGGTACGGCGGCGGTGAGCGCGGCACCGCCGTAGCCGAGCAGTGCGAGGGTGAGGCCGAGGCGGGCCACCAGACGGGCGCCGAGCCGCTCCACCCGGGAGACCAGGAGGAAACCGGCGGTGGCCGAGCCGAGCAGCAGCGCGCTGCCGACCGCGCCGGCCTGAGTGGCCGTCAGCGGCAGACCGGAGTCGAGGCGGCCGACGGTGGTCGGCAGCAGGTAGGGGGCGAGATACCCGGCCGTGAAGAGGGCGACGAGGGGCCAGGGTGTGGTGCGGGGGGCGGACACGGGCGTTCCCAGGGCATGCGAAAGGAGCGGCACAAAAGGGGGGATGGGCGACGACCGTCGACGGACAGGAACGCGCGCAGAATTTGTATCAAGCGCGGCGGGCGGGAAGAAGGGCGGGGGGTGTGATCTGGCGCACGTCGCGGTTTGGTGTGCCTGAGGCGGGGTAGAAGACCGCGCTATCGCCAGTGGGGGGCGCCGCCCGTGCCGGGTGCCGTGGCCTCGATCTTGGCCCGGATCTCCCGCATCACCGCGACGATCCGCTCCTCGTGCTCCGCCGTCAGCCGGGCCACCGGCACCGAGCAGCTGACCGCGTCCTGTGCCGGGGTGTCGTAGCGCAGCGCGAAGCCGAAGCCGACGATGCCGGGCACGCCTTCCTCGCGGTCGATCGCGTAGCCGCGCTCACGGATCGCGGCCAGGTCGGCGAGCAGGGAGGCGCGGGTGGTGTGCGAGCGCGGTGTCAGCGCCTCGTAGGGGCCTTCCGGGAGGTAGTCGTCGGGGTGTCCGGCCAGCAGAGCCTTGCCCAGGGCGCCGGCGTGCGCCGGGAGACGGCGGCCGACACGGCTGATCGTGCGCAGGTATTCGTGTGATTCGCGGGTCGCCAGGTAGGCCACGCTGCGGCCGTCCAGCCGGCCCAGGTGGATCGTCTCGCCGAGCGCGTCCGACGCCTCGTCCAGATAGGGGCGTACGAGACGCACCCGGGGGTCGGAGTCCAGGTAGCTGGTGCCGGTCAGCAGGGCGTGGATGCCGATGCCGTAGAGCGAGCCCGTGACGTCGGTGCGCACCCAGCCGCGCGAGATCAGGGTCTGCAGCAGGGCGTACATCGAACTGCGCGGCACCTGAAGGGCGTCCGCCAGTTCCTGGAGGCGGGCCGGGCGGTCGCCGCGCGCGGCCAGCAGCTCCAGCAGTTCCACCGTGCGCGCCGCCGACTTCACCTCGCGGACGCCGCCGCCTGTCTCCGCCATGTGCCGATCGTAAAGGCCGGTCACCGACCCATTGACGCTGCCTGTTCAGCTCCTTAATCTCTGTCTTCATACATAGACGACATCTACATGGGGAGATGAGTTGGTGGTCGACGACCGGCGCACGGACGCGGCGCGCAGGCTGCGGGACGGGATGGCGGGCGGCGTGCTCTCCTTCCCGCTCACCGCCTTCCATGACGACGGCACCCTCGATCCGGACGGCTGCCGGGCGCATGTGGCCGCCCAGATCGCCGCCGGACCCGGCGCGCTCTTCCCCGCCTGCGGCACCGGTGAGTTCTTCTCCCTCGACGAGGACGAGTACCGGCAGGTCGTGACCGCCGCCGTCACCGAAGCGGCCGGCCGCGTGCCCGTCGTCGCCGGCACCGGGTACGGCTGGGCCCAGGCCGCCCGCTTCGCGCGGATCGCCGAGGAAGCCGGCGCCGACGCCCTCCTGGTCCTGCCGCACTACCTGGTCGACGTCCCGCAGGACGGGCTCGTCGCCCACCTCGAGCAGCTCGCCGCCCGCACCAGGCTGCCCCTGATCGCCTACCAGCGCGGCCAGGTCGCCTACAGCGCCGCCGCCCTGCGGCGCATCGCCGGGATCCCCGGCGTGATCGGCCTCAAGGACGGCCACAGCGACCTCGACCGCCTCCAGCGCCTCACCCTCGCCGCACCCGAGGACTTCCTGTTCTTCAACGGCGCCGCCACCGCCGAGATCCAGGCCCGCGCCTACGCCACCGTCGGCGTGCCCGCCTACTCCTCCGCCGTCCACGCCTTCGCCCCCGAGATCGCGCACGCCTTCCTCACCGCCCTGCGCGCCGGTGACGACGGCGCCGTCGACAAGCTGCTGCGCGGCTTCTACGTCCCCCTCGTCGAACTGCGCGACCGTGTCCCCGGATACGCCGTGTCCCTGGTCAAGGCGGCCGCCCGGCTGCGCGGCGCCCCCGTCGGGCCCGTACGCGCCCCGCTCACCGACCCCTCGGCCGCCGACCTGGCCGACCTGAGGACCCTGCTCGCCGCCGGACTCGACCTCGTAGGAGCCGCCCTGTGAACCTCACCATCGCCGACGTCCGCCTCACGCCGATCCTCGTCGCCGACCCGCCGCTGCTGAACACCCAGGGCGTCCACCAGCCGTACACCCCGCGGCTGATCGTGGAGGTGGTCACCGCCGACGGGATCACGGGCGTCGGCGAGACCTACGGCGACACCAAGTACCTGGAGCTGGCCCGGCCGTTCGCCGAGCGTCTGGTCGGCCGCCAGGTCAGCGACCTGAACGGCCTGTTCACCGTGGCCGACGAGCTCGCCGTGGACGCCTCCCGGGTCTCCGGCCAGGTCGACGTCGGCGGGCTGCGCGGTGTGCAGACGGCCGACAAGCTGCGCCTGTCCGTCCTCTCCGGCTTCGAGGTCGCCTGCCTCGACGCCCTCGGCAAGGCGCTCGGGCTGCCCGTACACGCCCTGCTCGGCGGCAAGGTGCGCGACGCCGTCGAGTACAGCGCCTACCTGTTCTACAAGTGGGCCGAGCACCCCGAGGGCCTGCCCGCGGAGAAGGACGACTGGGGGGCGGCCCTGGACCCGGCCGGGATCGTCGCGCAGGCCCGGCTGTTCACCGAGCGGTACGGGTTCACCTCCTACAAGCTCAAGGGCGGAGTCTTCCCGCCCGAGCAGGAGGTCGCGGCGATCCGCGCGCTCGCCGGCGCCTTCCCCGGCCGCCCGCTGCGCCTCGACCCCAACGGGGCCTGGTCCGTGGAGACCTCGCTGAAGGTCGCCCGGGAACTCGCGGACGTCCTGGAGTACCTGGAGGACCCCGCGCTCGGCACCCCGGCCATGGCCGAGGTCGCCCGCCACACCGACGTGCCGCTCGCCACCAACATGTGCGTGACGACGTTCGCGGAGATCAAGGAGGCGTTCACCCGCGACGCCGTCCAGGTCGTCCTGGCCGACCACCACTACTGGGGCGGGCTGCGCAACACCCAGCAGCTCGCCGCGCTGTGCCGCACCTTCGGGGTCGGGGTGTCCATGCACTCCAACACCCACCTCGGCATCTCGCTGGCCGCCATGACCCACGTCGCGGCCACCGTGCCGAACCTGCACCACGCCTGCGACTCCCACTACCCCTGGCAGTCGGAGGACGTCCTCACCGAGCGGCTGACGTTCGAGGGCGGGCGTGTCGCCGTATCGGACGCACCGGGCCTGGGCGTCGAGCTCGACCCCGGCAAGCTCGCCTTCCTCCACCGGCGCTGGCTCGACGACGACGGCCGGCTGCGCGACCGCGACGACGCGGCCGCGATGCGGACCGTCGACCCCGGGTGGGTCACGCCGTCGGTCCCGCGCTGGTGACGCCCGCGTCAACCTCGGCTTCGCCCAGAACCAGCTGCGCGCCGACGTCGGGCTGTCGGCCACCGCCTTCGGCCTCGGCGCCGGCATCTTCTTCATCGCGTACGCGATCTTCGAGATCCCCTCCAACATGATGATGGAGCGCTTCGGCGCCAAGGTCTGGCTCACCCGGATCATGATCAGCTGGGGTGTCGTGGCGACGGCGATGGCCTTCGTCGACAGCGCCGCCCTGTTCTACGCCCTGCGCTTCCTGCTCGGCGTCGCGGAAGCGGGCTTCTTCCCGGCCGTCATCTACTACTTCAGCCGCTGGCTGCCCGACTCCCACCGCGGCCGGGCCACCGGCATCTTCCTGATGGGCTCGGGCACGGCGACCGTCGTCGTCGGCCCGCTCTCCGGGGCGCTGCTGGAGATGCACGGCGTGTGGGGCACGCAGGCTGGCAGTGGATGTTCTTCATCGAGGGCGTCTTCTCCGTGGTCCTCGGCTTCGTCGTCCACCGCTTCCTCGACTCCGGCATCGACACCGCCGACTGGCTGACCGAGCAGGAGAAGACGGAGCTGGTGGCCGTCATCGACGCCGAGCACGACGGACGGGACAGCGCCCGCGCGCAGCCCTCCCGCTGGAAGCTGCTCGCCGATCCGCAGATGCTGGTGTTCCTGTGGATCTACTTCGCGATCAACGTGGCCCTGTTACGCGGTGACGTTCTGGCTGCCGTCGATCGTGGCCGACATCGGCGGCCTGAGCGAGTTCCAGGTGGGGCTGCTGACAGCGGTGCCGTGGCTGTGCGCGATCGCCGCGGTGTACGTCAGCGGACGGCTCTCGGACCGGCTCGGGCGGCGGCGCCCGGTGCTGGTGGCGCTGCTGCTCCTGGGCGGCGCCGGGACCCTGCTGGCGGTGTTCGTCTCGCCATGGCTGGCACTGGGCGCCCTCTGCCTTGGCCGCCATGGGGTTCAAGCCGGCGTCCCCCGTCTTCTGGACGATCCCGCAGAGCTACCTCGACGCGCGGGCCGCCGCGCCCGGCATCGCCCTGATCAACTCCATCGGAAACCTGGGCGGGTTCGTCGCGCCGACCGCCTTCGGGCTCATCGAGGACTCGACGGGCTCGACGAAGGCGGGGCTGGTCGGCCTCACCCTCGTCGGTTTCCTCGCCGCGCTGAGCGCGCTGTGTGTGCGGGGCGGCGGCCGCAACGACCGGCGCCGCGTGAAGGCGCGGGCCGCCGTGGCACCGGCGGCACCCGGGACGAGTCCGGGTGCGGCACGGGCGGCGGGAGAGCGGGGGGCGGCGAGGGCGGCGGGGCGGCCGGGGCGGCACCGGCCTGACGCCGGTCGGGGCCGGGGAGGGCGGGGCGGCCCGGGGCGGCGCCGCCCCGGCTCTGACACCGGTTCGGGCCGCGCGGGCGCGGTGCGTTGCCCGACGGAAGCGGCGCTTCGCCGGTGCCGTGGTGCAAACTGGCCAGATCCGCACCACGTCAGGGAGCGCACCGTGACCCCGTCCACCGGAGCCATGGGACCGATGGGATCCATGGGAGAGGACCGCGACCGCCGGCCCCGGATCGACCCGCTCGCCGCCCTGCGCACGGCAGGCGATCCACCCTGGGACGTCTTCCTGACGGGCACCGTCTTCCTCGACATCGTCTTCACCGGCCTCGACTCCGCCCCGGTCCGCGGGACGGAGTCCTGGGCGCGGGGGATGGGTTCCAGCCCCGGCGGCGTCGCCAACATGGCCACCGCGCTCGCCCGGCTCGGACTGCGGACCTCCCTGGCCGCCGCCTTCGGCGACGACCACTACGGCGAGTACTGCTGGGACGCGCTGGAACAGGGCGAGGGCATCGACCTCACGCCGTCGCGGACCGTGCCCGGCTGGCACTCCCCGGTCACCGTGTCGATGGCGTACGAGGGGGAGCGCACGATGGTCTCCCACGGCCACGAACCGCCGCCGGAGGAGCCCGCCCCGGACCATCCGCCCCACGCCCGCGCCGCCGTCGCCTCCCTCACGCCCGGCCGGCGAGCCCCCTGGATCGCCAAGGCCGCGAGCCGCGGCACCCGCATCTTCGCCGACGTCGGCTGGGACGACACCGGGGCGTGGGACCTGGCGGGCCTCGCCGACCTGGAGCACTGCGAGGCCTTCCTGCCGAACGCCGACGAGGCGATGCGCTACACCGGCGCGGACTGCCCGCGGGCGGCGGCCCACGCCCTCACGCGTCATGTGCCGGTCGCGGTCGTCACGCTCGGCGCGGAGGGGGCGTACGCCGTGGACCGGCGCACGGGGGAGTCCGCGGAGGTCCCGGCGATCGCCGTGCAGGCCCTGGACCCGACCGGCGCCGGGGACGTCTTCGTCGCGGGCTTCGTCACCGGCACGCTCGCCGGCTGGCCGCTGGCCGACCGGCTCGCCTTCGCGGGCCTCACCGCCGCGCTTTCGGTGCAGGAGTTCGGCGGCTCGCTCTCGGCGCCCGGCTGGGCCGAGATCGGCGCCTGGTGGCGCGAGGTCCGCTCGGTCGACGGCCAGAACCCGACGGCCCTGCGCCGCTACGCCTTCCTCGACGGCCTGGTCCCCGACGCCCGGTCCGTGTGCTGGCCCCTGCGCCGGGCCGTCCCCACGATCGGCTTCCGCAACCCGGCGTGAGGGTGGGCAGCGCCCGGCGCATACGGCCCCCGCGCCCCTGGACCGGCCGAAGTCCCGCCCCCGAAGCACCCCCACCCCCGAAAAGCTCTTCGGTGATGTCAGCCCCGCGTCGTACCCTTGGAGTCGCGAGGCCGCTCGAAGCCATGCGCGGCCGTGACGAGGAGGAACCGCAAGGCGCGCCGCGCCGGCCCATGACTGAGACACCGACAGCTCACACCCCCGCGCAGGGGCAGGCGAAGGCACAGTTCACCGTCCCCGCCCAGCACCCCATGGTGACCGTTCTGGGTTCAGGCGACTCCCTGCTGCGTGTGATCGAGAAGGCCTTCCCGGCGGCCGACATCCACGTCCGGGGCAATGAGATCAGCGCCGCCGGCGACCCCGTGGACGTCGCCCTCATCTCGCGTGTGCTGGAAGAGATGTTGCTGGTGCTCCGCACCGGGCAGCCGATGACGGAGGACGCCGTGGAACGCTCGATCGCCATGCTCAAGGCCAGCGACGCCGGCACGAGCGACGGCCCGGAGACCCCGGCGCAGGTCCTCACGCAGAACATCCTGTCCTCGCGGGGCCGCACCATCCGCCCCAAGACCCTCAACCAGAAGCGGTACGTCGACGCGATCGACAAGCACACGATCGTCTTCGGCATCGGCCCCGCCGGTACGGGCAAGACGTACCTCGCCATGGCCAAGGCCGTACAGGCCCTGCAGTCCAAGCAGGTCAACCGGATCATCCTCACCCGGCCCGCCGTCGAGGCCGGCGAGCGGCTCGGCTTCCTGCCGGGCACGCTCTACGAGAAGATCGACCCCTACCTGCGCCCGCTGTACGACGCGCTGCACGACATGCTCGACCCCGACTCCATCCCGCGGCTGATGGCCGCCGGGACGATCGAGGTCGCCCCGCTGGCGTACATGCGCGGACGCACACTCAACGACGCCTTCATCATCCTGGACGAGGCCCAGAACACCTCCCCCGAGCAGATGAAGATGTTCCTCACCCGCCTCGGCTTCGACTCGAAGATCGTGATCACGGGTGATGTGACGCAGGTCGACCTGCCGGGCGGGCAGAAGTCCGGTCTGCGCCAGGTCCAGGACATCCTGGAGGGCGTCGAGGACGTCCACTTCTCCCGGCTGTCGTCGCAGGATGTCGTCCGGCACAAGCTGGTCGGCCGTATCGTCGACGCGTACGAGAAGTACGACATCACGCACGGCACCGAGAACGGCGGCTCCAGGGCCGGCCGGGGCAAGTCCGCGCACAAGGGGAAGTAGACACACACAGCACCATGTCGATCGACGTCAACAACGAGTCCGGAACCGAGGTCGACGAGCAGGCGATCCTCGACATCGCCCGCTACGCGCTCGCACGGATGCGCATCCACCCGCTCTCCGAGCTCTCGGTGATCGTCGTGGACGCCGACGCCATGGAGCAGCTCCATGTGCAGTGGATGGACCTGCCCGGACCCACCGATGTCATGTCCTTCCCGATGGACGAGCTGCGGCCGCCGTCCAAGGACGACGACGAGCCCCCGCAGGGCCTGCTCGGCGACATCGTGCTGTGCCCGGAGGTCGCCGCCAAGCAGGGCGCCGACGCGCCGACGCGGCACTCCATGGACGAGGAGCTCCAGCTGCTCACCGTCCACGGGGTGCTGCACCTGCTGGGCTACGACCACGAGGAGCCGGACGAGAAGGCGGAGATGTTCGGCCTGCAGGCGGCCATCGTGGACGGCTGGCGCGCCGAGCGGGGCCTGACCGGCCCGTCCCCGGCGCCCACCGTGTCGTAGGCCCATGAGTCCGCAACTCGTCCTCGGCGCGATCGCCCTGGTCGTCGTCGCCTGGCTCGCCGCCTGCGCGGAGGCGGGCCTGGCGCGCGTCTCCAGCTTCCGCGCCGAGGAAGCCGTCAAGTCCGGCCGCCGCGGCAGCGCCAAGCTCGCCCAGATCGCCGCCGATCCCACCCGCTACCTCAATGTGGCGCTGCTGGTCCGCGTCGTCTGCGAGATGGCCGCCGCCGCGCTGGTCACCTACGCCTGCCTCAAGGAGTTCGAGGGCACCGCCGCGGCCCTGCTCGTCGCCATCGCCGTGATGGTGCTCGTGTCGTACGTCGCCGTCGGGGTCTCCCCGCGCACCATCGGCCGCCAGCACCCGCTGAACACCGCGACGGCGGCGGCGTACGTGCTGCTGCCGCTCGCCCGGGTCATGGGTCCGATCCCGTCGCTGCTGATCCTCATCGGCAACGCGCTCACCCCCGGCAAGGGCTTCCGCCGCGGGCCGTTCGCCTCCGAGGCGGAGCTGCGCGCGCTGGTCGACCTCGCCGAGGCCGAGTCGCTGATCGAAGCCGACGAGCGGCGCATGGTGCACTCGGTGTTCGAGCTGGGCGACACGCTCGTGCGCGAGGTCATGGTGCCGCGCACCGACCTGGTCACCATCGAGCGGTACAAGACGATCCGGCAGGCCCTCACCCTCGCCCTGCGCTCCGGGTTCTCCCGCATCCCGGTCACCGGCGAGAACGAGGACGACATCGTCGGGATCGTCTACCTCAAGGACCTGACCCGCAAGACGCACATCAACCGGGACGCCGAGAGCGAACTGGTCTCCACGGCCATGCGGCCCGCCGTGTTCGTCCCGGACACCAAGAACGCCGGCGATCTGCTGCGCGAGATGCAGAAGGAGCGCAACCACGTCGCCGTCGTCATCGACGAGTACGGCGGCACGGCCGGCATCGTCACCATCGAGGACATCCTCGAGGAGATCGTCGGCGAGATCACCGACGAGTACGACCGGGAGCTGCCGCCCGTGGAGGAGCTGGGCGCCGACCGCTTCCGGGTCACCGCCCGCCTCGACATCGGCGACCTCGGCGAGCTGTACGGCCTGGAGGCCTACGACGACGAGGATGTGGAGACCGTCGGCGGTCTGCTCGCCAAGGCCCTCGGCCGGGTGCCCATCGCCGGCGCCTCCAGCGTCGTCGAACTGCCCGACGGGCGGAAGCTGCGGCTGACGGCCGAGTCCGCGGCCGGGCGGCGCAACAAGATCGTCACGGTGCTGGCCGAGCCGGTCGCCCCGGCGGACGAGCCCGACGGCGAAGAGGAGAAGCCGGAGTGAGCCCCAAGGAGCTGCGCGCCCTCTGCCTGTCGTTCAACGCGGCCGAGGAGGACTTCCCGTTCCGCCCCGAGATCTCGGTGTTCAAGGTGCTGGGCAAGATGTTCGCGCTGACCCAGCTGGACGCGCGGCCCCTGACGATCAACCTCAAGTGCGACCCGGAGGACGCGATCCGGCTGCGCCGCGAGCACGAGGGGCTGATCGTGCCCGGCTGGCACATGAACAAGCGCCACTGGAACACGGTCACGGTGGACGGCGACCTCCCGGACCCTCTGATCCGTGAACTCGTCGAGGACTCCTACGACCTGGTGGTCGCCGGCCTGCCGAAAGCGGAACGTCTTCGTCTGGACCGTTCCTAGGAACGTGGAAGAGCGCGGAAGCCGGGCCGCCTCGTCGTCGGCCCGGTTTCCGCGTTTCGCTGCGCGGTCAGGCGCTCGCCGGGCGTGCGCGCAGTCCCACCGCCACCAGCACCGCCGCCGTCAGCACGATCGCCGCGTCGAGGGCGATCACCGTGCGGGCGCCCGTCAGCAGGTCGTCGGCGGTCGTGGCGAGGACGCCGAGGAGCGGGATGCCCACGGTGATGCCGACCTGCTGGGTGGAGGTGACCAGGCCGGTGGCCAGGCCCTGCTCCTCGTCGGGGACGCCCGAGGTGACCGTCAGGCCGTAGGAGATGATCGCGCCCAGGTGGCACATGCTGGCCAGGGAGACCGCTGCGGTCGCCAGCCACACCGACCAGCCGCCCTCGCCGAGGCCCAGCAGAGCCGCGATCAGCACGCCCTGCCCGGCGAGCGAGGCGACCAGCGTGCGGCGGGCACCGAACCGGCCGATGACCTTCGCGGCGAGGGAGCCCGCGACGACCGACAGTGCGCCCTGCACGCCGAAGACCAGACCGGTCTCGAAGGCCGACAGGTGCAGTACCTCCTGGAGGTACAGCGTCAGCACGAAGATCACGGTCGACATCATCGAGAAGGTGACCAGACCGCCCAGGTTGCCCCACGCCACCGTGCGCCGGCGCAGCATCGGCAGCGACACCAGCGGCGCCTCCGAGCGGGACTCCACCACTGCGAAGGCGACGAGCAGCAGCACACCGGCGGCCAGGGCGACCAGGACGTCGACGCGGCCGAAGCCGTGGTCGGCGGCGGTGGACAGGGAGTAGATCAGCGACAGCAGACCGCCGGTGACGGTCACCGCGCCCGGCACGTCCAGGCGCGGCCGCTGCGGAGTGCGCGACTCGGGCAGCAGTCCCGGCGCCAGCGGCAGCACCAGCACCGCGAACACCGCGAGGAGGCCCATCGTGGAGCGCCAGCCGAGGACGTCGGTGAGGACACCGCCGGCCACCATGCCGATGGTGAAGCCGAGCGACAGCAGCGTTCCCGAGATGCCGAGGGCGCGGTCGCGGGCCGGGCCCTCAGGGAACGTCGTGGTCAGCAGGGACATGCCGGTCGGGACGATCGCGGCCGCGGCCAGCCCCTGCAGCGCCCGGCCGGCCAGGAAGGACGCCGGGTCCCAGGCGAGGGTGGCGAGCAGCGAGGCCGCGCCGAACACGGCGAGACCGGCCAGGAACAGCTTGCGGCGGCCGTACAGGTCGCCCATGCGGCCGAACAGGAGCAGGAAGCCGCCCGACGGCAGCGCGAACGCCGTGATCGCCCACTGCAGCGCCGACGGGCTCATGCCGAGGTCGGCGCCCAGCACGGGCAGGGCGACGTTCAGGACGGAGAAGTCCAGCGCGACCATGAACTGGGCCGCGCACAGGACGAACAGGACCAGCTTGTCACGTGTCGACAGCCGTGGGGCGCCGAGCGGTTCGCCCACGGGGGCGGAGGGTTGAGTGGTGGTGGTGTCGATCGCCATGCCAACGAGCCTGTCGCCTGCGGAACTTCGCTGGGGAGTCACCGCTTATGGTGGTGGTGGCACCACCAGACAGCGCGAGGGGGATCTGTCCGTGCCCACAGGCGTACTGAAGTCCCAACGGCGGCGCGAACTGCGCGAGTTCCTGATGAGCCGGCGCGCCCGGGTGACCCCGGCCGAGGCGGGGCTGCCCGCGGGCGGGCCCCGGCGCCGTACGCCCGGCCTGCGGCGCGAGGAGGTCGCCGTGCTCGCCGGGGTCGGCGTGTCCTGGTACCAGTGGCTGGAGCAGGGCCGTGACATCTCCGTCTCCCCGCAGGTGCTGGACGCGGTGGCGCGGGTGCTGCGGCTGAACGGCACCGAGCGGCGCCATCTGTACCTGCTGGCCGGCCTCAACCCGCCGGTGCCCGAAGTCGCCTCCGTCGACCGGGACATGTGCGACGGGCTGCGCCGGCTGATCGACGCCTGGATGCCGTATCCGGCGCACATCATGGACGCCTACTACAACTGCGTGCTGTACAACGACGCCGCCGCCGTGGTGCTCGGCATGCGCCCCGAGGCCCAGCAGAACTGCCTGGTGGAGTTCTTCACCGAGCCGCTCTTCCGCTCCCGGGTGACGAACTGGGAGGAGAACGCCCGCAAGGTCGTCGCCCAGTTCCGGGCCGCGTCCAGCGCCCGCCCCGATGACGAGGGCTTCCAGGCGGTGCTCGCCGAAGTGAGCGCCGTCAGCGAGGACTTCACCGCGCTGTGGGAGCAGCGGGACATCGAGGACGCCGGGCAGATCCGCAAGGAGCTGGACCATCCGCTGGTCGGGCTGCTGGTCGTGGAGGCGACGGCGCTGAAGGTCCCCGCCCGTCCCGACCTGATGATCGTGCTGCACACCCCGCTGGACGAGGCGAACACCGCCGCAAAGCTGGAGTGGCTGGCCTCCCCGGAGGGCCGGCGCGGGGCGATGTACCCCGTGGCCGGATGACGGGCGGCCCTGTTCGTATGCTCGGGGCATGACCGACAGCAACGCGCTCGACCCCGAGGACCGCAAGATCGTCACCCTGGCCCGTTCGGCCCGGGCCCGCAACGGTGTGCCCGAGGGTGCCGCCGTCCGCGACGACACCGGCCGTACGTATGTCGCCGGGACCGTCGCGCTGGACTCGCTGAAGCTGAGCGCGCTGCGCACGGCCGTCGCCATGGCCGTGGCGTCCGGTGCCAGGTCGCTGGAGGCGGCGGCGGTGGTGACTCAGGCGGAGTCCGCGTCCGCGGAGGACCTGGCCGCCGTCCGCGACCTCGGCGGGGCCGGGACGCCGGTGCTGCTGGCGGGGCCGGACGGCGAGGTGCGGCAGACCGTCTCCGCGGGCTGAGGCAGCCCTACAGGGCGTCCGGTCCGCGCTCTCCCGTGCGGACCCGGACGACCGTGTCGACCGGCAGCGCCCACACCTTGCCGTCGCCGATCTTGCCGGTCTGCGCGGCCCGCACGATCGCGTCGATGACGTCCTCGGCCAGCGCGTCCTCGACGACGACCTCGATGCGGACCTTGGGCACCAGGTCGATCTGGTACTCGGCGCCCCGGTACACCTCGGTGTGCCCGCGCTGGCGGCCGTAACCGCTGGCCTCGCTCACCGTCAGGCCCTGGATGCCGAGCTCCTGGAGCGCGGTCTTGACCTCGTCGAGGCGGTACGGCTTGACGATCGCGGTGATGAGCTTCATGCCTGGGGGGTGACCTTCTGGGCGGTGGAGACGAGCGAGTGGGCGACCGGGGCGCCGTGGCCCAGGACGCCGTGATCGTATGCCGTCTCCGCGTGCACCGTAAGGTCCAGGCCGGTGTGCTCCTGTTCCTCGCTCGCGCGAAAGCCCATGACCTTGTCGAGCGCCCTGCCCAGACCGTACGTCACCGCGAAGGCGTATCCCGCCACGACGACCACGGCGACCAGCTGCTTGCCGAGCGGGGCGAGTCCGCCGCCGTAGAACAGGCCCTCGGCGCCGCCGGTCATCACCCTCTCGGCGAACAGGCCGATCAGCAGCGTGCCGATGATCCCGCCGACCAGGTGGACGCCGACGACGTCCAGGGAGTCGTCGTAGTTCAGCTTGAACTTCCAGCTCACCGCGTAACTGCAGACCACCCCGGCGGCGAGGCCCACGACGAGGGCGCCGAGCAGGGAGACCGTGCCGCAGGACGGGGTGATCGCGACCAGGCCGGCGACCGCGCCGGAGGCGGCGCCCAGGGTGGTCGGGTGGCCGTCGCGCCGCTGCTCGACGACGAGCCAGCCGAGCAGGCCGGTGCAGCCGGCGGCGAGGGTGTTGAGGAACGCCTCGGCCGCCAGGCCGTTCGCGCCGAGCGCGCTGCCTGCGTTGAAGCCGAACCAGCCGAACCACAGCAATCCGGCGCCGAGCATCACCATGGGTAGGTTGTGCGGCCGCATCGCGTCTTTCTTGAAGCCCAGGCGCGGGCCGAGGACCAGACACAAGGCGAGGCCGGAGGCGCCGGAGGTGATCTCCACGGGGAGGCCGCCGGCGAAGTCGAGGGCGCCGAGACGGTGTCCGATCCAGCCGCCCGGGCCCCACACCCAGTGGGTGACCGGAACGTATACGAGCAGCGCCCACACGGGCACGAAGACCAGCCAGGCGCTGAACTTCGCCCGGTCCGCGACCGCGCCGCTGATCAGCGCGGCCGTGATGATCGCGAAAGTGAGCTGGAAGGTGGCGAACAGGACGGTGGGGACGGAGCCGTGGACGCTGTCCGGGCCGAGACCGCGCATGCCCGCCTGCCCGAGCCCGCCGATGAGCCCGCCGAAGGCGTCGTCGCCGAAGGCCAGCGAGTAGCCGGCCGCCAGCCAGACCACCGTGACCAGGGCGATCGACACGAAGCTCATCATCAGCATGTTGAGGACGCTCTTCGCGCGGACCATGCCGCCGTAGAACAGGGCCAGGCCCGGGGTCATCAGCAGGACGAGTGCGGTCGCGGCGAGCAGCCACGCGGTGTCGCCGGTGTTCACGTGGGCGGCGGCGAGGGTCACGGGAGTCTCCAACGGGGGTGGGGGCTGCGTCAGAGGGTGACCCGGGTGCGTTTCCGCTCGTGTACGGGTGTGTTTCCGTGACGTTTCATTGCCTGACGGTTACCGAACCCTCACGGTGCGGCGGGGGCTCGAGGATCAGGGACAATGAACGCCATGAGCGTTCGCACCCAGTCATCCGGCCAGCCGGGCGAGACCGTCCACCGCGCTGGCTTCGCCTGCTTCGTGGGCCGCCCCAACGCCGGCAAGTCCACCCTCACGAACGCTCTGGTCGGGCAGAAGGTGGCCATCACGTCCAACCGGCCGCAGACCACGCGGCACACCGTGCGGGGCATCGTGCACCGGCCCGAGGCGCAGCTGATCCTGGTGGACACGCCGGGGCTGCACAAGCCGCGCACGCTGCTGGGGGAGCGGCTGAACGACGTCGTGCGCACGACGTGGGCCGAGGTCGACGTGATCGGGTTCTGCCTGCCGGCCGACCAGAAGATCGGGCCCGGTGACCGGTTCATCGCCAAGGAGCTGGCGGGGATCAAGAAGGCCCCCAAGGTCGCGATCGTCACGAAGACCGACCTGGTCGACTCCAAGGCCCTCGCCGAGCAGCTGATCGCGATCGACCAGCTCGGCAAGGAGCTGGGGTTCGAGTGGGCCGAGATCGTGCCGGTGTCGGCGACGGCGGGCAAGCAGGTGGACCTGCTGGCGGATCTGCTGATCCCCCTGCTGCCGGAGGGGCCGGCCCTCTATCCCGAGGGTGACCTGACGGACGAGCCCGAGCAGGTGATGGTGGCGGAGCTGATCCGCGAGGCGGCCCTGGAAGGCGTCCGCGACGAGCTGCCGCACTCCATCGCGGTGGTCGTTGAGGAGATGCTCCCGCGCGAGGACCGGCCGGCGGACAAGCCGCTGCTGGACATCCACGCCAACGTCTACATCGAGCGGCCCAGCCAGAAGGGGATCATCATCGGCCCCAAGGGCAAGCGGCTGAAGGAGGTCGGGATCAAGTCCCGGCGCCAGATCGAGGCGCTGCTGGGCACGCCGGTCTTCCTCGACCTGCATGTGAAGGTCGCGAAGGACTGGCAGCGGGATCCCAAGCAGCTGCGGAAGCTGGGCTTCTGACGTTCGGCTCCGCCGGTCGTACGGCATCCCGTGCCGGTTGGCCAGGAGGTGCGCCCCCCGTCCCGGCTCGGCGGGACTTTGCCCCCCTGTACCCCGGGGGGTGTTTCCCCGCCCGCGCGTCTGGGTTGGCCAGGAGGTGCCGCCACGGGGCTGCGCCCCGGACCCCGGCGGGGCTGCTCCCCTGCACCCCGGGGTGTTTCCCGCCCGCCCACTGGTCTCGGTGGGCCAGGAAGTGCCGCCCGGGGGGCTCCGCCCCGGACCCCGGCGGGGTTCCTCGGTCGGCCAAGAGGAACCGACGCGGGGCTCCGCCCCCGATCCGGGCGGGGCTTCGCCCCCGCACCCCAGAGGGCGCCGCACCCTGTAGGCGCCCGCACCCCCGGAGGGCCCCGCACCCCGGAGGGCCTACGCCCCCTCCTTCAGTACCCGGGAGATCAGCGTTCGCTGGGCCTCCGTGAGGTGGGGGTCCGCTGTGTAGGCCGTTTTGTCGTTCACGGTGATCTGGTAGCCGAAGCCGTCGGGTACCCCGGCCGGTGGGGTGGGGTGGCAGGTGGCCATCGCCCGTTCGGCCAGGGTGTGCCATTCCGTCGCGTCGGGGAGGCCCTCGGTGTCCACCTCGGCGTGCCGCTCGATGCCCGCGAAACCGCCCGTGCGCCGTACTCGAATCCGCATGGGGACTGTCTAGTACGGAACTAGACCGCCCGCACCCCCACCTGCTCCCAGGCCTTCTGCACGGCCTGGAGTTCGTCCCCTGCGCCGTAGCGCTCGCGGGCCGCCTTCACGGTGAGCGTCGCGAAGTCGGAGAACAGGGCGTCCTCCCTCAGCTCCCCGCCGGTGAGCACGTCGTACCAGATCCGGCCGGCCTTCTCCCAGGCGTAGCCGCCGAGGGCGGAGGCGACCAGGTAGAAGGCGTGGTTGGGGATGCCGGAATTGAGGTGCACGCCGCCGTTGTCGCGGCCGGTGCGGACGTAGTCGTCCATCGTCGCCGGCTGCGGGTCCTTGCCGAGCATGTCGTCGTCGTACGCCGTGCCCGGGGCCTTCATCGAGCGCAGGGCGACCCCCGTGACACGCGGGGCCAGCAGGCCCGCGCCGATCAGCCAGTCGGCCTCGGCGGCGGTCTGGCCGAGCGCGTACTGCTTGATCAGGGAGCCGAAGACGTCGGAGAGCGACTCGTTCAGGGCGCCGGACTGGCCGAAGTAGTCCAGGTTCGCGGTGTGCTGGGTGACACCGTGGGTCAGCTCGTGGCCGATGACGTCGACCGCGATGGTGAAGTCGAGGAAGACCTCGCCGTCGCCGTCGCCGAAGACCATCTGCTCGCCGTTCCAGAAGGCGTTGTCGTAGTCCTCGCCGAAGTGCACGGTGGCGTCGAGCGGCAGCCCGTTGTCGTCGATGGAGTGCCGGCCGAACACCTTCAGATACAGGTCGAAGGTGGCGCCGAGGCCGTCGTAGGCGCGGTTGACCGTCTCGTCCCGTCCCGGCTCGGCGCCCTCTTCGCAGACCTTGGTGCCGGGCAGGTCCTGGCTGTGCGCGGTGTCGTAGATGGTGCGGTACGGCTGGTCGGCGGGGGCGCCGGAGGGCGGGGCGACGGAGGGGGCGCCGATCACCGTGGTCATGCGGCGCCTGGTGCGCTGGAAGGCGTCGTGCTCCAGCGAGCGGCGGGCCGGGCCGGCCAGGGCGGGGTCCTCGGCGCGGGCGAGCTTGTCGAGGAGGTGCGGCGGGACGATCGTGCAGAAGACGGGGCGATGGCCCCCGTGAGTGGTCATGTCCGGCACCCTTGCACTGTGTGACTGTAATGTCACTACCTGCAACCATGATTGGTGAAATACCGGGATGTGGTTGACGACCGAGCGTGACGTCGTGGCACGGTGGTGTGACCCCTCGTGGGCGCTGTGTGGAACAGCGCACTTTTTGTCCTTTATGTGACGCCGGTCCCGCATACTGGGACAGTCCCTCACCCCCGGGGCGGCTCGGGCTAGCATGCGGAGCATCATGCGTTTCGGGCTGCTTCTTCTTAGCTGCCGCGGCGAGGGCCTGTAGTCGAGGCCGACTCCCTCCCCGCGGAGCTTGGTGTTGCGTCGTCGGCCGTCCTTCCGGACACCGGGACTTTCCCGCACACTCGAGGAGCCCACGCGATCATGGCGAACCGCCAGCAGCCCAGCCCGATGCCGATCCACAAGTACCGCGGTTACGAGCAGGTCGACATCCCCGACCGCACCTGGCCCGAGAAGCGGATCACCGCAGCGCCCCGGTGGCTGTCCACCGACCTGCGCGACGGCAACCAGTCCCTGATCGACCCCATGTCGCCCGAGCGCAAGCGCCGGATGTTCGACCAGCTGGTCAAGATGGGCTACAAGGAGATCGAGGTCGGCTTCCCCGCCTCCGGCCAGACCGACTTCGACTTCGTGCGCTCGATCATCGAGGAAGAGGGCGTGATCCCGGACGACGTCACGATCTCCGTACTGACCCAGGCCCGTGAGGATCTGATCGAGCGGACCGTGGAGTCGCTGAAGGGCGCCAAGCGCGCGACCGTCCACCTGTACAACGCGACGGCTCCCGTGTTCCGCCGGGTGGTGTTCCGCGGCTCCAAGGACGACATCAAGCAGATCGCCGTCGACGGCACCCGCCTGGTGATGGAGTACGCCGAGAAACTGCTGGGCCCGGAGACCGAGTTCGGCTACCAGTACAGCCCCGAGATCTTCACCGACACCGAGCTGGACTTCGCCCTGGAGGTCTGTGAGGCGGTCATGGACGTCTACCAGCCGGGCCCGGGCCGCGAGATCATCCTCAACCTGCCCGCCACCGTGGAGCGTTCGACGCCGTCCACGCACGCGGACCGCTTCGAGTGGATGCACCGCAACCTGTCGCGCCGCGAGTACGTCTGCCTGTCCGTCCACCCGCACAACGACCGCGGCACGGCCGTGGCGGCGGCCGAGCTGGCCGTGATGGCCGGCGCCGACCGCGTCGAGGGCTGCCTGTTCGGACAGGGCGAGCGCACCGGCAACGTCGACCTGGTCACCCTGGGCATGAACCTGTTCTCACAGGGCGTCGACCCGCAGATCGACTTCTCCGACATCGACGAGATCCGCCGTACGTGGGAGTACTGCAACCAGATGGAGGTCCACCCGCGCCACCCGTACGTGGGCGACCTGGTCTACACGTCCTTCTCCGGCTCCCACCAGGACGCCATCAAGAAGGGCTTCGACGCCATGGAGGCCGACGCCAAGGCCAAGGGTGTCACCGTCGACGACATCGAGTGGGCCGTGCCGTACCTGCCCATCGACCCCAAGGACGTGGGCCGTTCCTACGAGGCGGTCATCCGGGTCAACTCGCAGTCCGGCAAGGGCGGTATCTCCTACGTCCTGAAGAACGACCACAAGCTGGACCTGCCGCGCCGGATGCAGATCGAGTTCTCCAGGATCATCCAGGCGAAGACGGACGCCGAGGGCGGCGAGATCACGCCGAAGGAGATCTGGGCCGTCTTCCAGGACGAGTACCTGCCCAACCCGGAGAACCCCTGGGGCCGTATCCAGGTCAGGACCGGCCAGTCGACGACCGACACCGACGGCGTGGACACGCTCACGGTCGAGGCGACGGTCGACGGCTCCGACACCGTCCTGACCGGCTCCGGCAACGGCCCGATCTCGGCGTTCTTCAACGCCCTGGAGGGCCTGGGCCTGGACGTACGCCTGCTGGACTACCAGGAGCACACGATGAGCGAGGGCGCCTCCGCGCAGGCCGCCTCCTACATCGAATGCGCGATCGGTGACAAGGTCCTGTGGGGGATCGGCATCGACGCGAACACGACGCGTGCGTCGCTGAAGGCGGTCGTCTCCGCCGTCAACCGCGCCGCCCGCTGACCCTCCTCACCGGGAGTTTTCGGGCCCCGACCGCCGGGAACGGCGGCCGGGGCCCCGTCGTTTTCGCGCCAACCCGCCCACAGGTCACGGAAAGGTCTCGTCCTGGGTGCTGACTCCGCCTCATGGATGTGGCTAACATCACGCAAGCGCTCGGCGATGTTGCCGTGGGGTTACGGAGGTGCGACGTGCTGCCAGTCCGGGGACACAACGGCCATGCCGGCGCTTTGACGCGCATCCTGGGCACCCGCATCGCCTGGACGCCCGTCGGCGACGGCGAGTTCTTCTGCCCCGGCTGCGGCGGCGACCGCAACTACCAGCGCCTGACCGGCCGGCGGCGGCTCACCCTGCTCGGTCTGCCCGTCCTGCCGCGCGGCGCGTCCGGACCGGTCGTCGAGTGCGCCGCCTGCCACCGCCACTTCGGCACGGACGTCCTCGACCACCCCACCACCACCCGCTTCTCCGCGATGCTGCGCGACGCCGTCCACACCGTCGCCGTCGCCGTGCTCTGCGCGGGCGGCACCTCCTCCCGTACGGCGTTGGAGACTGCCGCGGTCGCCGTGCGCGCCGCCGGTTTCCCCGACTGCGGCGAGGAGCAGCTCGCCGCGCTCGTCGAGGCGGTCGAGGAGGACACCGGCCGGGTCCACCCCGACCGGTCCAGCACCGCAGGGCTCGGCATAGAGCTGCACGAGGCCCTCGACCCGCTCGCCCCGCACCTGGCCCGCGTCGGCCGCGAGTCGATCCTGCTGACCGGTGCCCGTATCGCGCTGGCCGACGGCCCCTACATCCCGGCCGAGCGCGAGACGCTCGCGACGGTGGGCGCCGCGCTGAACCTGTGCACGGAGGACGTCACCCGCCTGCTGGAGGCGGCGCGCACACCGTCCTGACCCGCCCGGGGGCAGAGGTCAGAGCAGCCCCGCCGCCACCAGGTGCCGTTCCACAGTCCGCACCTCCCGCGGGGAGAGCGGAATCTGAGGTTCCGCCGTCACCGGGCAGGCGATCACGCCGCGCAGATGCAGGGCCGCCTTGAAGGCGCCCAGGGCCGAGGAGCCGGCGCCCATCCTGGCCGGGCCGCCGGCGTGGACCAGCCCGAACAGGGCGGCGAGACGCTCCTGTTCCAGCCGGGCCCGCTCCCGGTCACCGGCCCGGCACAGCCGGTCCAGGCGGACATAGCCGTGCGGGTCGACGTTGGCCAGACCCGGGACTGCGCCGTGCGCGCCCAGGGCCAGCGCGGCGTCGACGATCAGCTCGGAGCCGGTGAGCACGCTGAACCCGGGGTGGGCGCGGGCGCCGATCACGATCTCCCGGAAGCCGGCCAGGTCGCCGCTGGAGTCCTTCAGCCCGGCCAGCACCCCGTCGGCGGCCAGCCGCAGGACGACATCGGCGGGCGGCCGGGCCGGCACGGACACCGGGATGTCGTACGCCAGGACCGGGACCGGGCTGCCCGCGGCGACGGACCGGTAGTGGCGCTCGATCTCGGCCGGGTGGGTGCGGGCGTAGAACGGGGCGGTGACCACGACCGCGTCCGCGCCCGCCGCCACCACCGCACCCACCTGGTCCAGCACCCTCGCCGTCGTCATGTCGATCGCCCCGGCCAGCACCGGCAGTTGCCCGCCCACGTGCCCCACGACGCTCTGCACGACCAGCCGCCGCTGCCGGTCCGTCAGATACGCGGCCTCCGACGTCGAGCCGAGCACGAACAGAGCGTCCACCCCACCCGCCACCAGATGGTCGACCAGCCGCAGCAGCGAGTCCACGTCCACCTCCCGCTGAGGGGTCAGCGGCGTGCACACGGGCGGGATCACACCGGTCAGCGGTGCGGGCACGGTCATCTGCGGCTCCCTGGGACGCTGCGTCGGACGAGGCCGCGGCCCGCGACCTCGTCCCCTCCCGCCCGACCGTACCGGCGGGACTACGGCAGCGTCTTCTCGTACATCGGGTCGCGGTCCGAGTCGTAGACGAGCTTGCCGGCGTTGTCGTAGCCCTTGACGTGCGGGGCCGTGGTGACCTGGCGGTTCAGCGTGCCCGAGGCCGCGAACCAGCCGTGGTCCAGCACCGCCTCGCCCGTGCCACCGCCGTACGACACCGTCACCCGGGCCACCGACGGTTTCACCGTCCCGATGAAGCCCCAGCGGAACGGAAGCTTCCAGTGGCCCTTGTCGAGGAAGGACTGCTGGTACAGCTTGCCGCCGTTGATGTCCGCCGAGACGGGCGCGGCCTCCTCCGCGCCGCCGCCACCGCCGTTCAGGTTCTGCACCTCGCCGTTCTTGAGGTTGCAGATCACCCGGGTCGACGGGGGCCGCTCCCTGACGGCGACGACGAACATGCCGTCGCCCGGGGTGTTGGAGTCGCCCGTGGAACGCATGGCCAGGATGATCCGGTAGTCGGCGGCCTTGCCCGGGTCGGGCCAGCGCGCCGGACCGCGCAGGTCCTTGTTGCTCGCCCGGTCGTACGCGATGCACTTCTTCAGCCCGTCCGCCGCCTGCGCGAACGTGATCCCGTCCAGCAGCTGCCGGCCGGGGTCGGCGGGCTTCGCCGGACCCGACGGCGTCGGCGACAGGGCCGGCACCGGGCTCGCCGGGGCCGTGGCCGAGGGACGCGGCGCCGCCGTGTCCGCCTTCCCCTCACCGTCGCCGCCGAGCGCGTACGCCCCCACCGGCAGCGCCGTCAGCACCACCAGCGCCGCCCCGGCCGCCGCCACCCGGCGCCGCCGCTCCAGCGCGCCCTGCCGCCGGATCCGCGGATACGGCGCCGGCGCCGGACGGATCTCGTAGGCGTCCTTCGACAGCAGCTGCCGCAGCCGCTCCTCGAACGCGTCGTCCCGCTCGTGCCGTTCGCCGCTCACCTGCCGCCTCCTCGCCCACCGGCCCCACCGGCGAACTCCATCAGCCCCGGATACGTACGCAACTTCGCCAGTCCCTTGGACGCCTGGCTCTTGACCGTGCCCGGCGAGCAGCCGAGCACCTCGGCGACCTCCGCCTCCGACAGGTCCTCCCAGTACCGCATGACGACCACCGCCCGCTGCCGGGGCGGCAGTTCGGCCAGCGCCGTCATCAGCGCACCCCGCTCGTCGGACGGCCCCACCTCGTCCCGACCCGCCGTCTCCGGCGGCGCCGACGTCAGCGACTCGGCCACCCGCCGTTTGCGGAAGCGGTCGCTGTTGCAGCTGACGAGCATCCGGCGGACGTATGCCTCCGGGTTGTCGCTGCGCGCCACGCGCCGCCATGACCGGTACGCCTTCGCCAGTGCCGTCTGCGTCAGATCCTCGGCGTGGTGTGCGTCGCCGGTGAGCAGATACGCGGTCCGCACCAGGTGCGACCACCTGGCGGAGACGAAGTCATGGAACCGGTCCTCCAGTTCGGCCTGCATCAAGCACCCTCCTCGCCCTCCAGACCACCGATCGCGCCGATTCGGTTGCCCGGGGCCGGAAAGATACTCAGCGGCAGTACACGTCGCCGTCCGGTCGCTCGCCCGTCGCCAGGAAGCGGGAGACCGTGTCGTCCCCGCACGCGTTGCCGTTGGCGAGGTAGGCGTCGTGGCCGGTGGAGTTCACGGTGACCATGACCGCGCGCCGGCCCAGCGCCGCACGGAGCCTTCGGGCCCCGGCGAGCGGGGTGGCCACGTCCCGTTCGTTCTGCACGAGCAGGACGTTCGACGGCCCCCGGCCGGTGATCCGCACCGGCGCCTGCCGCGGCGGGTAGGGCCACGCGGCGCACACCATCGCGTTGCGCGGCATGCCAGCGGTCAGTGGGTACGCCTTGCGGCTCAGACCGACGTCCTTGCGGTAGACCGCCGGATCCGTCGGCCACGCCACGTCGTTGCACAGCGTCGCGGCGCCCACCGCGGCCACGTTCTGCAGCACCGGCTCCGGCGGGCCGGCCGGCGCCGGCGGCAGCGTGCCCTCGCGGGCGGCGGTCATCAGCCGCGCGAGGCCGTCGAACCGGTCGGGGTCGTACAGGCTGTCCAGCATGGTCTGGCGCAGCACGTTGCCGTTCAGTTCCGGGGGGTTGGCGCCGGGCCAGGGGAGCGGCCGGCGGTCCAGCTCGGCGGCCAGCCGCAGGAACTCCCGGCGTACCCCGTCCGGCGTGTCCGCGACCCGGTAGGGGTGACCGGGCGCCGACACCCGCTTGGCGAACACCGGGAACACGTCCTCCACACCCTGCTCGTGCCCGGCCAGCCAGGCCCGCGAGACCCGGGCGGGATCGGGGTCGTCGTTGCTGTCGAGCACGATCCGGTCGGTGCGCTGCGGGAACAACTGGCTGTAGACGGCCCCGACGTACGTGCCGTACGACACACCCCACGCCGAGACGCGCCGCTCACCCAGCGCGGCCCGGATGCGGTCGATGTCGCGGGCCTCGTCGACGGTGCCGAGGTGCCGCAGCAGCTCGCCTGCGTTGCGGGCGCAGGCGTCGGCCATGCGGCGCGCGGTGGCCAGGTTCCCTTCGACGGAGCCGTCCGGGGCCGGCCAGGGCCGCAGCCGGGAAACGGCCAGGTCGGCGTGGTCGAGTCCGCAGTCGACGGCCGTCGAGGGGGCCATGCCGCGCGGCGCGAACCCGACGAGGTCGTAGGCGTCGCGGACCTCCTTCGGCAGCTTCTGTCCCTTGCCGGAGGGATCGTCCAGGCTGGAGCCGCCCGGCCCGCCGGGGATCATCAGCAGCACACCGCGCCGCGCCCCGGGCCTCTCGCTGCGCACCCGTGAGACGGCGAGGTCGATCACCGGCCCACCGGGGCGGCTGTGGTCCAGGGGGACGGCGAGGGTCGCGCACTCCTGCCGGGAGGCGGGCGCGGCCCCGGGGCACGGGCCCCAGGCGAGGGCCGTGCGCCCGGCGGGCGCGGCGGCCGCCGTGAGCGGCGCGGCGAGGGACAGCAGGACGGCGGAGGCGGCGGCGAGCGCGCCGTGGCGTTTCATCGAGGTCATGCCGACGAGCCTCGCGGATCACGGCCCACGGCCCCATCCGGCCAACAGCCCTGTAGATACGGGGGTTTGCCCCCGGGCTCGCCCCGGTGCCGCAGCGGGCAGGGAGCAGCTGCGTACACGCCTTTGTACAGTCCGTGACCGGTCCTGCCGGTCCACTCGTAAGGGCACAATGGATCCATGAGTCTGTTCCGCGACGACGGCATCGTGCTGCGCACCCAGAAGCTGGGTGAGGCGGACCGGATCATGCTGTGCTCGCCCGGGGGGCAACCCCCGTACCCCCGGCCGGTGTCCGCCGGAGGTGGGCTGTGAGCCTGTTCCGCGACGACGGCATCGTGCTGCGCACGCAGAAGCTGGGTGAGGCGGACCGGATCATCACCTTGCTGACCCGTGGACACGGGCGGGTGCGGGCCGTGGCCCGGGGGGTGCGGCGGACCAAGTCGAAGTTCGGGGCGCGGCTGGAGCCCTTCTCCCATGTCGACGTGCAGTTCTTCGCGCGCGGGAGCGAGCTGGTGGGCCGGGGTCTGCCGCTGTGCACGCAGAGTGAGACCATCGCGCCGTACGGTGGCGGGATCGTCACCGACTACGCCCGGTACACCGCCGGGACGGCCATGCTGGAGACCGCCGAGCGCTTCACCGACCACGAGGGCGAGCCGGCCGTCCAGCAGTACCTGCTGCTGGTGGGCGCGCTGCGCACGCTCGCCCGCGGCGAGCACGCGCCGAACCTGATCCTCGACGCCTTCCTGCTGCGCTCGCTCGCCGTCAACGGCTACGCGCCGAGCTTCGGAGACTGCGCGAAGTGCGGCATGCCCGGCCCGAACCGGTTCTTCTCCGTCGCCTCCGGCGGCTCCCTGTGCGTGGACTGCCGGGTTCCCGGCTGCGTGGTGCCCTCCCCGCAGACCCTGGCGCTGCTCGGCGCACTGCTTACGGGAGACTGGGAGAGTGCGGACGCCTGCGAGCCGCGGTACGTCCGGGAGGGCAGCGGACTGGTCTCCGCCTACCTGCACTGGCATCTGGAGCGCGGCCTGCGCTCCCTGCGGTACGTCGAACAGTAGAGACACCCGAAGGAGACGAGAAGCACATGGCCGTACGCGGGTTCCTGGGGCGCCAGCGCCGTGAGTACAGGACGCCGGAGCCGCACCCGTCCGGCGCGCGGCCCCCGAAGTTCCCCGGGGAGCTGGTCCCCGGCCACGTGGCGATCGTCATGGACGGCAACGGCCGCTGGGCCAAGGAGCGCGGGCTGCCCCGCACCGAGGGCCACAAGGTCGGCGCCGAGCGCGTCCTTGACGTCCTGCAGGGCGCCATCGAGATGGGTGTGGGCAGCATCTCGCTGTACGCGTTCTCCACCGAGAACTGGAAGCGCTCGCCCGACGAGGTCCGCTTCCTGATGAACTTCAACCGCGACTTCATCCGCAAGACCCGCGACACCCTCGACGAACTCGGGGTGCGGGTGCGCTGGGTGGGCCGGATGCCCAAGCTGTGGAAGTCCGTCGCCAAGGAGCTCCAGATCGCCCAGGAGCAGACCAAGGGCAACGACCGGCTCACCCTGTACTTCTGCATGAACTACGGCGGCCGCGCCGAGATCGCCGACGCCGCGCAGGCCCTCGCCGAAGACGTGAAGGCGGGCCGCCTCGACCCGTCGAAGGTCAACGAGAAGACCCTGCAGAAGTACATGTACTACCCGGACATGCCGGACGTCGACCTGTTCCTGCGGCCCAGCGGCGAGCAGCGCACCTCCAACTACCTGCTGTGGCAGTCCGCCTACGCCGAGATGGTCTTCCAGGACGTGCTGTGGCCCGACTTCGACCGCCGCGACCTGTGGCGGGCCTGCCTGGAGTACGCCTCCCGCGACCGCCGCTTCGGCGGCGCCATCCCGAACGAGGAGCTGCTGGCGATGGAGGGCCGCCAGGAGAGCTGATCGCCGTTGCCGTACGATCCCGCCTCATGGTCATGGACATGGGGTGGGACGTCGTTCAGGACGACGCGGTCGAGCTCGAGTACACCCACGAGCAGCAGGACATGACGGACGCGGTCCGGCTGCTCATGCGCAAGCGAAAAGGGGTGTCCGGGCTGCTGTACCACCCGGCGTTGGCGGCGACGGTCGCCCTGATCGGGGTGGTGCTGCTCGTCATCAGGCCCTCGGACAACCTCGGGATCGGCATCGCGCTGATCGTGTGGGGCGTGCTGATGCTCTACGTGCCGCGTCTGTCGGCCGCCCAGCTGCGCAAGGCGCACGAGCACCACGGCCAGGTCCGGGTGACCGTCGGCGCGGCGGGCGTACGCCTGGTCAGCGCCCACGCGGACGTCCGCACCGGCTGGGCCAACTACGGCAGCTACGCCGAGTCCGACCACGTCTTCATCCTCCGCAGCCCCGACCGCGCGGGCCGCTGCGCCAACATCCTCGCCAAACGCGGCGCCCGGACCCCGCAGGACGTGGACCGCCTCCGCCAGATCCTGGACACCCACCTACGGCGCGTGTGAACCGAGGGTGGGACGGCTCACCCTCAACCCGCGGAGCGCCCCGCGCAGTCCGCACACGTCCCGAAGATCTCCACCGTGTGCGCCACGTTCACGAACCCGTGCTCGGAAGCGATCGCCTCCGCCCACTTCTCGACGGCCGGCCCCTCCACCTCGACGGCCTTGCCGCAGGACCGGCACACCAGATGATGGTGGTGGTCACCGGTGGAGCAGCGGCGGTAGACGGACTCGCCGTCGGAGGTGCGCAGGACGTCGACCTCGCCGGCCTCGGCGAGGGACTGCAGGGTGCGGTAGACCGTGGTGAGCCCGACGGAGTCGCCCTTGTGCTTGAGCATGTCGTGGAGCTCCTGCGCGCTGCGGAACTCGTCCACCTCGTCGAGCGCCGCCGCCACGGCGGCACGCTGCCGGGTGGCGCGGCCCTTCACGGGCGGTCCAGCGGTCGTCACCGGTTGCCTCCTTCGACGGCGTCTGCCCCTGCCGGGCCATTGTGCCAGCCCGGACAGGAGCCGGTCAGACGCCGATCTCGTCCGGAGCGTCCCGGCCGGCCGGGATGGTGCACTCCGCCGGGTCCCCTGCGGGCTGCGCGGCGGACAGGGCCCGGGCGCGGCGCCGGGCCAGCGGGGCGGCCACCGCGGTGAGCGCGATGAACGCCGCGATGGTCAGCAGCACGATCGTCGCGCCGGGCGGCACGTCCTGGTAGTACGAGGTGACGGTGCCGCCGATGGTGACGGTCACGCCGATCGCGACGGCGATCGCGAACGTCGCCGCGAAGCTGCGGGTGAGCTGCTGGGCGGCCGCGACGGGCACCACCATCAGCGCGCTCACGAGCAGCAGCCCGACCACGCGCATCGCGACGGTGACGGTGACGGCGGCCGTGACGGCCGTGAGCAGGTTCAGCGCCCGCACCGGCAGCCCGGTCACCCGCGCGAACTCCTCGTCCTGGCTGACGGCGAACAGCTGCC
The DNA here is from genome assembly GCF_043088925.1 of Streptomyces sp. NPDC014006. Lineage (NCBI taxonomy): Bacteria > Bacillati > Actinomycetota > Actinomycetes > Kitasatosporales > Streptomycetaceae > Streptomyces > Streptomyces sp. NPDC014006. Next base: position 511,611 of record NZ_JBICAJ010000001.1, read on the forward strand.
GGCGCAGCCCCAGCGTCACCAGCACCACGAACGCGGCGAGCAGGCAGATCGCGACGACGTCCGACTGCGACACCGTGGACAGGGAGCCGAAGAGGTACGACGTGAGGTTCGCGTTGGAGCCGGTCGGGGCGAGGTTGATGAACATCACGCCGCCGGCCATACCGCCGTAGAAGAGCATCGCGAGGGCGATGTCGCCGCGGGTCCTGCCGTACCAGCGGATCAGCTCCATCAGCACCGCGCCCAGCACGGACGTCAGCGTGGCCATCCACACCGGGGACGCCGACAGCAGGAAGCCCAGGCCGACACCCGTCATCGCCACGTGGCCGATGCCGTCGCCCATCAGGGCCTGGCGGCGCTGCACCAGGTAGATGCCGACCGCGGGCGCGGTGATGCCGACCAGGACGGCGGCGAGCAGCGCCCGCTGCATGAAGGCGTAGTCGAGGATGTCCATCAGCTCAGCAGTCCCGTGCGGATCGGTTCGGTGCCCGCGGGTGCGTGCGGGTGGACGTGGTCGTGGCCGGGCAGGGCGTGCTGGCCGACGGCCTTGGGCGGCGGGCCGTCGTGCAGCACGCAGCCGTCGCGCAGCACCACCGCGCGGTCGATGAGGGGCTCCAGGGGCCCGAGTTCGTGCAGCACCAGCAGGACGGTCGCCCCGGTCTCCACCTGGCCCTTGAGCGTGTGCGCGAGCACCTCCTGGCTGGCCAGGTCGACGCCCGCCATCGGCTCGTCCATGATCAGCAGCTCGGGTGCGGCGGCGAGCGCCCGTGCGATCAGCACCCGCTGGTGCTGCCCGCCGGACAGGGCGTTCACCGAGTCGCCCGCCCGGTCGGCCATCCCGACCAGCTCCAGGGCGTGCCGTACGGCCTCCCGGTCGGCCTTGCGGAAGACGCCGAAGCGGGTGCGGGAGAGCCGGCCCGAGGAGACGATCTCCGTCACGGTCGCCGGGACACCGCCGGCGGCGGTGGTGCGCTGCGGGACGTACCCGACCCGGGACCACTGCCGGAACCGGCGGCGCGGGGTGCCGAACAGCTCGATCTCACCGCCGCTGACCGGCACCTGGCCGATGACGCTGCGCACGGCCGTGGACTTGCCGGAGCCGTTGGCCCCGAGCAGCGCGACGACCTCGCCGCGGTGCACGCTCAGGTCGATGCCGCGCAGCACGGGCCGCGCGCCCAGTTCGGCGCGCACGCCGCGCAGCGATATGACGGGCTCGGGCATGCCGCCCTCCGATCGGTCTCTCACTTGGTCCCCAGAGCGGTCTGCAGGGCCTTGAGGTTGGCCCGCATGACCTGGAGGTAGTCCTGGCCGCGGGACTTCTTCGTGATGCCCTCGATCGGGTCGAGGACGTCGGTCCTCAGGCCCGCGTCCCGGGCGACGGTCCTGGCGGTCTTGTCGCTGACGAGGGTCTCGTAGAAGACGGTGGAGACATGGTCCGCCTTCGCCATCTTCTCCAGCTCCCTGACGCGGGCGGCGCTCGGCTCCGACTCGGGGTCGAGGCCGTTGATGGCCTCCTCGGTCAGGCCGTAGCGCTCGGCGAGGTAGCCGAAGGCGGCGTGGGTGGTGAGGAACACCTTGGTCTTGGTGTTCTTCAGCCCGGCGGCGAACTCGGCGTCCAGGGCGTCGAGTTCGCCGACCAGCGCGGCCGTGTTCTTGCGGTAGTCCGCGGCGTGGAGCGGGTCGGCCTTGGCGAAGGCGGCGCCGACACCGCGGGCGACCTCGGCGTAGCGCACCGGGTCCAGCCAGATGTGCGGGTCCTGGCCGCCGCTCTCCTCGCCGTGCTCGTGGTCGTGCTCGTGGTCGTGCTCGGCGGCGTGCCCGCCGACCTCGTTGCCGTGCTTCTCCAGAGTGGTCAGGGAGGCGGCGTCGATCTTCGTGCGGGCCTCCGACTGGCCGACGGCCTCGTCGACGGCCGGTTGCAGGCCCTTGAGGTAGAGCACCGCGTCGGACTGCTCGACCCGCCCCCGCTGCCGGGCGCTGATCTCCAGGTCGTGCGGCTCCTGGCCGGGCGCGGTGAGGCTGGTGACGTTCACATGGCTGCCGCCGATCCGCTCGGCGAGATAGGCCATCGGGTAGAAGGATGCGACGACGTCGAACTTGTCCGTGTTGCCGGCGGCCGCGCTGTCACCGCCGCAGGCGGTCAGGGTGCCGATCCCGAGGCCGGCGACGGCGGTGGCCGCGGCGGCGGATATGAGGCGACGTCGTACGTTCATGACAGTCATTTTCAACTAACATGGAAACCGTTGTCAACAAGCCTGCTGAGAGCGCCGGACCGGCCCCGTTTTGCCCGTCCGGCCGGGCCCCCGATTTGGTTGAGGGGGAGCCCGCGCCGGTACGCTGAAGCATTCGCTGGAAGCATCTCGCTTCGTCGCCCGTCGTCGTAATGAAGAGAGCACCGTGGCCGCCGACAAGATCGACACCATCGTCAGCCTGAGCAAGCGCCGTGGCTTCGTTTTCCCCTGCAGTGAGATCTACGGCGGACAGCGTGCCGCCTGGGACTACGGACCGCTGGGTGTCGAGCTCAAGGAGAACATCAAGCGCCAGTGGTGGCGCTACATGGTGACGTCGCGCGAGGACGTGGTCGGTCTCGACTCGTCCGTGATCCTGGCCCCCGAGGTCTGGGTCGCCTCCGGCCACGTCGCCACCTTCACCGACCCGCTCACCGAGTGCACCTCCTGCCACAAGCGGTTCCGCGCGGACCACCTGGAGGAGGCCTACGAGGAGAAGAAGGGCCGTGCCCCCGAGAACGGCCTCGCCGACATCAACTGCCCGAACTGCGGCAACAAGGGCCAGTTCACCGAGCCCAAGCAGTTCTCCGGTCTGCTGTCGACGCACCTCGGCCCGACCCAGGACTCCGGCTCCGTCGCCTACCTGCGCCCCGAGACCGCCCAGGGCATCTTCACCAACTTCGCACAGGTGCAGACCACCTCGCGCCGCAAGCCGCCGTTCGGCATCGCCCAGATGGGCAAGTCGTTCCGCAACGAGATCACGCCGGGCAACTTCATCTTCCGCACCCGCGAGTTCGAGCAGATGGAGATGGAGTTCTTCGTCAAGCCCGGCGAGGACGAGCAGTGGCAGGAATACTGGATGGAGCAGCGCTGGAGCTGGTACACCGGCCTGGGTCTCCGTGAGGAGAACATGCGCTGGTACGAGCACCCGAAGGAGAAGCTCTCCCACTACTCCAAGCGCACCGCCGACATCGAGTACCGCTTCCAGTTCGGCGGCAGCGAGTGGGGCGAGCTGGAGGGTGTCGCCAACCGCACCGACTACGACCTGAGCGCGCACTCCAAGGCCTCCGGCCAGGACCTGGCCTACTACGACCAGGAGGCCGGCGAGCGCTGGACGCCGTACGTCATCGAGCCCGCGGCCGGTGTCGGCCGCACCATGCTGGCCTTCCTCCTCGACGCCTACGTCGAGGACGAGGCGCCGAACGCCAAGGGCAAGATGGAGAAGCGGACCGTGCTGCGCCTGGACCACCGTCTGGCGCCGGTGAAGGCCGCGGTGCTGCCGCTGTCCCGCAACCCCGAGCTGTCCCCGAAGGCCAAGGGCCTCGCACAGGCGCTGCGCCAGCACTGGAACATCGAGTTCGACGACGCCGGCGCGATCGGCCGCCGCTACCGCCGCCAGGACGAGATCGGTACGCCGTTCTGCGTCACGGTCGACTTCGACACGCTGGACGACAACGCGGTGACCGTCCGCGAGCGTGACTCGATGAAGCAGGAGCGGGTCTCCCTGGATCAGATCGAGGGCTACCTGGCTCAGCGTCTCGTCGGCTGCTGACGCCTCTCGCCTCGCGCCCGCCCGCCGCCCGGTTCATCCGGGCCGGCGGGCGGGCCTTTTCGTGCGCTCTCCTCACCTTCCGGCTGTGGCGACGCCCGAGGCGTCCAGGTAGTCGCGGACCCGGGTGAGCAGTCCGTCGTGGACGCACAGGACCAGAAGGCCGGGCACCGCGAAGGCGGGGCCGCCCGGCAGGGACGCCCGCACGACCTGCTCGGCGACGATCACCTCCGGGTCGCCGGTGTCGTGGACGGCGAGCTCCTCGATCGCCTCCACCCGGGCGGGGCTCGCACCCCAGGCCGCCCGGTACCCCGCGCGCACGGCCTCGCGGCCCTCGAAGCGCGGCGGGAAGCCGGGAGCGGTGAACGGGAACTCGTGCACCGCGTCCTCGGCATACAGATCGGCGAGGTCGTCGGCGGACTTGTCGAGCATCGCCCGGCGGTAGCGGGCCAGCACCTCGTGAGGTGTCCGGGCGGCGGGTTCGTGCTGGTCGTGTTCCTGCATGGGACCACTCCATTCACTCAACACTCGGTGAGTGAACGACGATAGGTGTCGGCCGGGCGTTCGGTCAACGGCTGTAGAGTGAACGCGTGCCGACCCCGCCCCCGTCCCGAGCCGACCGCCGCCGAGCCACCGAGACACGGATCCTCGACCGTGCGCGGGAGCTGTTCGCCGAGAGGGGGTTCGACCGCACCACCATCCGGGCCGTGGCGACGGCGGCGGGCGTCGATCCCGCCCTGGTCATGCAGTACTTCGGCTCGAAGCGCGAGCTGTTCACGCAGGCCGTCCAGACGCTCCCCGCGCCACCGGCGGACCTCGGCTCCGACGCGCTCGTCGACCAGCTGCTGGGCACGCTCGGCCTCAAGCTGGGCGGTCTCCCCGAGGGTGCGCTGGCGATGATGCGGTCCATGCTCACCGACCCCGCGGCGGCGGAGTACGTCCGGGACGCCCTCGGCCGCCAGATCGCCGGCATCGGCGGCGCGCTACCCGAGGCCGAGGATGCCGAGCTGCGTGCCGCACTCGTCGTCACCGCCTTGCTGGGCATCACCATCGGTCATCAGCTCCTGGGTCTGGCGCCGCTGTCCGACGCCCCGGCCGACCGCGTCGCCGCCCTGCTCCGGCCGGCCGTGCGGGCCCTGGTCGAACCGCGGGCCGACGCGGCAGGGGGTGACGAGGGTCCGGCAGGGCCGTGACGGGGGGTGCGGGAGGCGGCTGCGGCGACGAAGTTGGAATGACAGCTGACAGATATTGAAATCTGTCAGCCGTCATGTCAGGCTGGAGCCATGACGACGCGAACCCGCACCCTCGGAACCACCGGCCCCCAGGTCTCCGCCCTCGGCCTCGGCTGCATGGGCATGTCCGGCATGTACGGCGAGGCGGACCGCGCCGAGTCCCTCGCCACCATCCACGCCGCCCTGGAGGCCGGCGTCACCCTGCTCGACACCGGCGACTTCTACGGCATGGGCCACAACGAGCTGCTGATCGGCGAGGCGCTGCGCACCGCGCCGCCCGCCCTGCGCGAGAACGCGCTGCTCAGCGTCAAGTTCGGCGCCCTCCGCGACCCGGCAGGCGACTGGACCGGCTTCGACGGCCGCCCGGCCGCCGTGAAGACCTTCGCCGCGTACTCCCTCCAGCGCCTCGGCGTCGACCACATCGACATCTACCGGCCCGCCCGGCTCGACCCCGACGTGCCGATCGAGGAGACCGTCGGCGCGATCGCCGAACTGGTCGAGAAGGGGTACGTCCGGCACATCGGCCTGAGCGAGGTCGGCGCCGACACCATCCGCCGGGCCGCCGCGACCGCCCCGATCGCCGACCTCCAGATCGAGTACGCGCTCATCTCCCGTGGCCCCGAGCGGGAGATCCTGCCCACGCTGCGCGAACTCGGCATCGCCGTCACCGCGTACGGAGTGCTCTCCCGCGGCCTGATCTCCGGCCACTTCTCCGGCGACCGGCAGCTGGCCGCGCACGACTTCCGCGCCCACTCGCCCCGCTTCCAGGGCGACAACCTGCGGCACAACCTCGCGCTGGTCGAGTCGCTGCGCAAGATCGCCGAGGCCAAGGGCGCCACAGTCGCCCAGATCGCCATCGCCTGGGTGCTCTCCCGCGGTGAGGACATCGTCCCGCTGGTCGGCGCCCGCACCCGGGACAGGCTCGGCGAGGCCGTGGGCGCGCTGGACGTGACCCTGGACGCGTCCGACCTCGCCGCCATCGAGGCCGCCGTGCCGGCGGACGCGGTGGCCGGCGACCGGTACGCCCCCGCACAGATGGCCATGCTCGACAGCGAACGCTGATCCCGGTGCCAGGTACCGTCTAGACATGCCTCCGACCAGCGAGACCCTGACCACCGAGCGCATCCTCGAAGCCACCGAGGAGGTGCTGCGCCGCCACGGACCGGCCAAGGCGACCGTGGTCGACGTGGCCCGTGCGCTCGGCGTCAGTCACGGCAGCGTCTACCGGCACTTCCCCACCAAGGCGGCGCTGCGCGAGGCCGTGACCAAGCGGTGGCTGGACCGCACCTCGGAACGGCTCGCCGCGATCGCCGCGGCCGAGGACGACCCGAAGGAGCGGCTGCGGACCTGGCTCGCGACCCTGTTCGAGGCCAAGCGGCAGAAGGCGGGCGGCGACCCCGAGCTGTTCGCCACCTACACGGTGCTGACCGACGAGAACGGCACCACGGTCGGCGAGCACATCGCCGACCTGACCACCCAGCTGACCCGGATCGTCGAGGACGGCGTCGCCTCGGGCGCCTTCACCGCGGCCGACCCGGCCGTCGCGGCCCGCGCCGTCTTCCAGGCCACCGCCCGCTTCCACGACCCGTGCCACGCCGCCGAGTGGACGGACCCGGCGATCGAGACGGACTTCTCGGCGGTGGCGGACCTGGTGATACGGGGACTGACGGACCGCTAGAGGCGGCCCGCCCGGCACGCCGCCCTCCCGGCACTTCGCCAGCTTGGCCTAGCGCGCCACGAGGTAGCGGAGGTAGACCACTCTTGAGCCGAAGGTGCGGGTCTCGGCGAGTTCGAGATCCACCCGGCGCTCGTGCTGGGGGAAGAACGGGATGCCGCCGCCGACCAGCACCGGGTAGACCATGGCCCGGTACTCGTCGATCAGACCCGACGCGGCCACCTGGGCGGCGAGTCTCGCGCCGCCGATCGCGATCTCGTCCCGCCCCGGCTCGGCCCGCAACCGCTCGATTTCCTCGGTCAGGCCGCCGGAGGCCAGGCGGGCACGGCCCTGCACCGTCGACAGCGTGGTGGAGAACACCACCTTCGGGAGCGCCTTCCAGAGCGCGGTCCACTCGCGCTGGGAGTCGTCCAGCGACGGATCCTGGTCGGCGGTCTCCCAGTACAGCATCGTCTCGTACAGCCGTCGTCCCAGCAGGTGGACGCCGACCTGCCGGATCTCGTCGGTCCAGAAACGAAACGTCTCCTCGTCGGGCGCCGTCCAGCCGAAGGTGCCGTCCGGCCCGACGATGTAGCCGTCGAGTGAGACGCTCATCGAGTAGGTCACGCTGCGCATCCAAAGCCTCCTCGGGAGAACGGCGATCTGTCAGGCCCCGGTCCGGGCGCACGCCCGCCAGAACTCCCGCATCAGCGGGGTCGGTGTCGGGTTCCGCATGGCCACCTGGGTCAGCAGGATCGTGACCGTGTCCGTCGCCGGGATCAGATGGGCCGTCGTGCCGGTGCCGCCGACCCAGCCGTAGCGGCCGGGGACGTTCCACGGGTCGCGCGGGACCATGTCGACCTGGCCGCCGTAGCCCCAGCCCTGTCCCTCCAGGAAGAGCGCCGCGCTCTCACGCTGTTCCTCGGTGAGATGGTTGCCGGTCATCCGGCTCACCGAGGCGGGGGACAGCAGGTCCCCGCCCCCGGACAGCAGCATGCGGGCGAAGGCCAGCCAGTCGTCGGCGGTCGAGACCAGCCCGCCGCCTCCCGAGGTGAAGCGCGGAACGCTGCCGAACTCGCCGTCCGGAGTGTCCGCGAGCTCCAGGTCACCGCTCTCGGAAGGGTTGAAGGCCCAGGTGAACCGGTCCCGCTTGGCCGCCGGGACCTCGAACGCGGTGTCCTTCATCCCCAGCGGCTCGAAGATCCGCTCTGCCAGGAACTCCGGCAGCGTACGGCCCGTCACCCGGGCGACCAGCAGCCCCTGAAGGTCGGACGCCGTGCCGTACAGCCATGCCTCGCCCGGCTGGTGCAGCATCGGCACCTCGGCGAGCCGGGCGAGCCAGGTGTCCGGGCCGGGCCAGCTCTGCAGGGAGCGGCCGTCCTTCTGCACCTGGAACAGGCTCTGGACGGCGGGCAGTGAGAAGTCCGACGGGAAGCCCCAGCCGGGGCGGGAACTGAGCAGGTCCTCCACCGTGATCGGCCGCGTCGCCGGGACCACGTCCTCGACGGGTCCCGCGGGCGTGCGCATCACGCGCGGCTTCGCCAGCTCCGGCAGCCACTCGGCGATCGGGTCGTCCAGTGCGACGCGGCCCTCGTCAACCAGCATCAGCACCGCGGCTGCCGTGACCGGCTTGGTGATCGAGGCGATCCGGAAGATCGACTCCCGGCTCATCGGGACGCTGCCGCCGGCGTCCGCCGAGCCGACGGCGACCACCTCGACGTCATCGCCTCGCGCGACGAGGGCGACCGCCCCGGGGACGGTGCCGTCGTCGACCCGTCGGCGCAATGTGTCGTACAGCGTGCTGCTCATTCCTCGGCCTTCCGGTGCGGGCGCGTGATGACGGGGGTTACGACCGGCCACGGCACCGGAACTCATCGCTCAGCCCACCGTCCGCGGCAGCCGCAGACTCAGCAGGCCCGTCAGCGCCACCCCGGCCAGCTGGACCAGCAGGGCCGCGATCAGGGCGTCCCGCATGCCGATCCCAGGGGTCAGGGACAGGAAGAGGGTGCCCAGCGTGGCCACACCCAGCGCCAGGGACGCCTGCTGGGTCGTCGTCATCACGCCGCTGCCGACGCCGGCCCGCGCGGGTGGCACCTCGGAGAGGACCACCCGGTAGATCACGGGCAGTTGCAGGGCCTGGCCGACCCCGGCGACCGCCCCGCCCGGCAGCAGTTCCAGAACGCCCAGGTGGGGCCAGGACCGCCAGGCCGCCAGGACGATCAGCGCCAGGCCTGCGCCCTGCAGCACCGCGCCCGCCGTGACGACCCGGGTGCCGAACCGGGCCACCAGGCGCGGACCGGCCAGGGAGGTGAAGAAGAACGTCACGGCCAGCGGGGCCAGCGCCAGCCCGGCCGCCACCGGGCCGAGGCCCGCTCCCTGCTGGAGGGCGACGGCCACGACGAACATGAACCCACTGAACCCGATCGAGAACGGCAGGATCAGCACCAGTCCCCGGCGCAGCGACGCCAGCGCGAACAGGCTCGGCGGCACCAGCGGGGTCCGGCCGGCCCGATCCGCCCGGCGTTCCACGGTGAAGAAGGCGGCCGCCGCGACGGGGAACGCGGCCAGCGACAGCCACGTCCACACAGGCCAGCCCGCCGCCCGCCCCTCGGTGAGCGGGGCCAGCAGGGTGAGCAGGGCGACCGCGAGCAGGACCGTGCCGGGGCCGTCGACCGGCTCGGGACGCTGTGAGCGCGTCTCGGGCACCGTGCGCGCGGCCAGCAGCAGACCCACGACCACGACCGGCACATTGACCAGGAACACCGAGCGCCAGCCGGTGCCCCACAGGTCGGCGGCGACCAGCAGGCCGCCCAGGATCTGGCCCGCGACCATGGACAGGCCGGCCGTCGCGCCGTACAGGCCCATCGCGCGGGCGCGGCGCGCGCCGGACGTGGCCGCCTGGATGGTGGCCAGCACCTGCGGCAGCATCGCGGCGGACGCGGCGCCCTGGGCGACCCGTGCGGCGACCAGGGTCCAGGCGTCCGGGGCGAGCCCGCACGCCAGCGACGTCAGCCCGAAGGCGGCCATCCCGGCGAGGAACAGGCGCCGCCGGCCGAACAGGTCGCCGAGCCGGCCGCCGAGGACGAGCAGAACGGCGTAGGCGACGCCGTACCCGGCGACGACCAGCTCCAGCACGGACTCGCCGGCGTGCAGATCGCGGCCGATGGTGGGCAGGGCGACGTTGACGATGAAGAAGTCGATCAGCGGCAGTGCCGCCGCGAGCAGCACCGCGAACAACCCGGGCCCGCTCAGCGCGGGCGGTGTGGCAGGGTCGGATCGGACAGGGCGTGAAGTGATGGTCTCGGTCACGCCACCTAGCCTGCGCCGGGCCGGAGGCTGGTACCAGAGTGTCCTTGTCCTGGTACCAGCACTACCTGGAAACAGGACCCGCGAGGCGGCATCCTGGGAGCATGACCATGCTGGCCCAGGAGACGCAGCCCGGCCCCGCCGCCCCGCACGGCACCGAGATCCGCCGCCACGAGCTGGCCGCCTTTCTGCGCAGCCGCCGTGAGCGCCTCACCCCCGAGCAGGTCGGTTTGCCCCGCGGCCGCCGGCGCCGCACCCCCGGCCTGCGCCGCGAGGAGGTCGCCCAGCTCTCCGCGGTCGGCGTCACCTGGTACACGTGGCTGGAGCAGGCCCGCGACATCCAGGTCTCCGTGCAGGTACTGGACTCCCTCGCCCGCGCGCTCCGGCTCGACGGCACCGAACGCGCCCACCTCTTCCAGCTGGCCGGCGCCGTCGACCCGAGCCCGGCACAGAGCTGCCCCTCGGTGACGCCCGCGGTGCGGGCCCTGCTGGAGCAACTGGAGCCGGTCCCGGCGGCCATCCAGAACGACCGGTACGACATCGTCGCCTACAACCGCACCTACGGCCTGCTGATGTGCGACCTGGACGCGGTACCGCCCGAGGACCGCAACTGCCTGGTCCTGTCCTACACCCACCCGGACTGGCAGTCCTCGATCGTGAACCTTCAGGAGGCCCAGCGGCTGATGGCCGCCCGCTTCCGCGCCGCGATGGCCGGCCACCTGGGAGAACCGGCCTGGAAGATGCTCCTCAAGCGGCTGCGCGACCAGTCTCCCGACTTCCGCGAGGCCTGGGACCGCCACGAGGTCGTGGCCCACCGCACCAAGCGCAAGGAATTCCTCAACAAGTACGTGGGCCGCCTGGTGCTGGACCACACGGACCTGTGGCTCAACCCGGAGGTCGGCGCGCGCATGGTCACCTACGTCCCGGCGGACGAGGAGACGAGGGCACGTCTGGAGAAGCTGTACGGATACGCCGTGAAGGGGCGCGGGGCGTGACACTGTGCGGCTCCCCGCGTGGGCGCTAGCAACGCGAACCACCCGCGGCTAGGGTCTTTCGTTTGGATCAGGCCGGATCAGGGAGCGGGGTCTGGTGCCGTGGATCGCAAGGCGGAGGACGGCGCCATGGCGGAGCCATGGCAACCGACGACAACGCGGCGAGGCGCGGTGCCAGACCCCGCGAGCCCGGCATGATCCAAACGAGAGGCCCTAGGCCCGCTCAGAGGCCCCCGCAACCTGCCGCACCTCGTCCGACTGAAGCCTCTCGGCCGTACGCGACGCAGTCTCACGAGCCCAACGCCCACTGCTCAGGACGCCCAGCACCAGCACCGCGAGCCCGCAGCCCACCAGAATCCACCAACCAGGATTCGCTGCCGAGACGAACGCCTCCCGGTACGACGACGCTCCCACGCCGGAGGCCAAGACCGCCCCGACCACCGCAACGCCCAGGGTCTGCCCCAGCTGCCGGCTCGTGGAGGCGACCGCGGCGGCCACCCCGGCCTGGGCCCGCGGCATGCCCGACACCGCCGTGTTGGTGATCGGCGCGTTGACGAAGCCGAAGCCGATGCCGAAGAGCACGTATCCGAGGAACAGCGTCACGTCGGACGTCTCCGCCTCGAACCCGGCGAACAGCACCGCGCTCGCGGTCATCGCCACGCCCGCGATCAGCAGCGGAAGCCGAGGACCGCGGGAGCCGACCAGCCGCCCGGACAGCGGGGCGCACAGGAACGTCGGCACGGCCATCGGCAGCATCCACAGACCGGCGTGCAGAGCGCTCAGACCGCGCACGTTCTGCAGGTACAGCGTGGACAGGAACAGGAAGCCGCCCAGTGCCGCGAACGCGCTGATCGCTATCACGGTGGCCCCGCTGAACGGCGCCGAGTGGAAGAAGCGCAGGTCGATGAGGGGTTCGTCGCGCCGCGGCTCGTACCAGAGCAGGCCGAGCAGGGCGGCGAGGGCGACCGCGGCGAAGGGCAGCACGGAGGCGAGGCCGGCGGCCGGGGCCTCGATGATCGCGTAGGTCAGGGCGCCGAACAAGGCGATGACCAGCAGCTGGCCGACGGGGTCGGGGCGGCGGGCCTTGGGGGCGCGCGACTCGGGGACACAGCGCAGGGTGAGCAGCAGGGCCGCGAGGCCGACCGGCAGGTTGAGCCAGAAGATCGACCGCCAGCCGACCGTCTCCACCAGCACCCCGGCGACCATCGGGCCGGCGGCCATGGAGATGCCGACGACCGCGCCCCACACGCCGATGGCCCGGGCCCGCTCGCGCGGGTCGGTGAAGGTGTTGGTGATGATCGACATCGCCACCGGGTTGAGCATCGAGCCGCCGACCGCCTGGATCATGCGGAAAGCCACCAGCGCGTCGAGGCTGGGCGCGAGGGAGCACAGCGCCGATCCGGCCGTGAAGACCACCAGGCCCGCCATGAAGACCCGCTTGCGGCCGACGCGGTCGGCGGTGGAGCCGGCCAGCATCAGCAGGGAGGCCAGGACCAGCGTGTAGGCGTCGATCGTCCATTGCAGCCCGGAGGTCGACGCGTGCAGGTCGCGCTGCATGGCGGGCAGGGCGACGTTCAGAGCGGTGACGTCGAGGCTCACGATCAGCAGGCTCATGCAGCAGATCGCGAGCACGAGCAGTCTGCGGCGAGGGCTCAGCTCAGGCATGGGACCACGATACCCCTTATTGCTAGTGTGCCTAACTAATTACTTTGGTTCGTGTGGGCAGGCGTACGCGACAATGGGGCCATGCCCACGCCCACGACTGATGTGAACTCCACGCTGCGAATCGGTCCGCACCTCGTCGCACCGCCGGTGGTACTCGCTCCCATGGCGGGTATCACGAACGCGCCCTTCCGCACCCTGTGCAGGGAGTTCAGTGGCGGCAAGGGTCTGTTCGTCAGCGAGATGATCACCACCAGGGCGCTGGTCGAGCGCAACGACAAGACCATGCAGCTGATCCGCTTCGACGAGAGCGAGCGCCCCCGCTCCATCCAGCTGTACGGCGTCGACCCTGCCACTGTCGGCAAGGCCGTCCGCATGATCGTCGAGGAGGACCTCGCCGACCACATCGACCTGAACTTCGGCTGCCCGGTCCCGAAGGTGACCCGCAAGGGCGGCGGCTCCGCGCTGCCGTACAAGCGGAACCTGCTGCGGGCCATCCTGCGCGAGGCCGTCAGCGGCGCCGGGGACCTGCCGGTGACGATGAAGATGCGCAAGGGCATCGACGACGACCACCTCACCTACCTCGACGCCGGCCGCATCGCCGTCGAGGAGGGCGTCACCGCCATCGCGCTGCACGGCCGCACCACCGCCCAGCACTACGGCGGCACCGCCGACTGGGACGCCATCGCCCGGCTCAAGGAGCACGTGCCGGAGATCCCCGTCCTCGGCAACGGCGACATCTGGTGCGCCGAGGACGCGCTGCGCATGGTCCGCGAGACCGGCTGCGACGGCGTCGTCGTGGGCCGCGGCTGCCTCGGCCGGCCGTGGCTGTTCGCCGACCTGGTGGCCGCCTTCGAGGGGCGCACCGCGGACTTCGTACGGCCCACCCTGCGCGAGGTCGCCGACGTCATGGTCCGGCACGCCACCCTGCTCGGCGAGTGGCTCGGCGACGAGTCGCGGGGCGTGATCGACTTCCGCAAGCACGTCGCCTGGTACCTCAAGGGCTTCGCCGTCGGCTCCGAGATGCGCAAGCGCCTCGCGATCACCTCCACCCTTGAGGACCTGCGCTCCGGTCTCGACGAGCTGGACCTCGACCAGCCCTGGCCGGCCGGCGCCGACGGCCCGCGCGGCCGCACCTCCGGCAACAACCGTGTGGTCCTGCCCGACGGCTGGCTGAAGGACCCCTACGACTGCGCGGGCGTCACCGAGGACGCCGAGCTGGACACCTCCGGCGGCTGACCGGCCACCGGGCGGCGGGGGACGGTCAGCTTGCGAAGAGGCGGGGGCCGGTCAGCTCCCGGAGAGGCGGGGGACGGTCAGCTCCCGGAGAGGCGGGGGCCGGTCACTCCCCGGAGGGGTGGGGGACGGAGCCGTACGCCGTCAGGAAGCGGTCGCGGAAGGCGCTCATCTTCCACACCGGCGCGGTGTGCGCGGGCCGCAGCCCGTCGGTCCAGCCCCACCCGGCGATCTTCTGCAGCACCTTCGGGTCCTTGGCGACGATGGACACCGGGACGTCCCGGCTGGCGTGGTTGCCGCTGACCCGGGCGATCGGCTGGTGGTCGCCGAGGAAGACCAGCACGGTGTCCTCGGTGCCGTAGCGCTGAAGCCACTGGGTGAGCGCGGTCACCGAGTACTGGATCGACTTGCCGTACTCCTCGCGGGAGGCCGTGGAGTCGGCGATGACGTCCGCGGACTTCTTGCCCGCCTTCTCGATCGGGCCGTAGATCCTGCCGTCGCCCAGTTGGTCCCAGCCGACCATGTGCGGGATCGGCGCCCAGGGCTGGTGGCTGGAGGTCAGGATGATCTCCGACATCAGCGGCTTGCCGCGCTCACGGCCGTGCTCGCGCTGCTGGAACTGCTGCAGCGCGAACTGGTCGGGCATCGTCGACCAGCTGAACTTCGGTCCGTGGTAGCCCAGTTGGAAGGCGTTGTACACCTTGTCCAGGCCGTAGTACTTCTGCTCCGGCCAGGCCTTCACCACGCCCGGCATCACCCCGACGGTGTCCCACGCGCCGGTCTTGGCGAACACCTTCGTCAGACTCAGGTGGTCGCTGGCCATGACCGTGCGGTAGCGCTGCTGGTTACTGATCCACAGGCCGGACATGAAGGTGGAGTGGCCGAGCCAGCTGCCGCCGCCGTACGTCGCCGACGTCAGCCAGCCGCTCTTCGCGTGGAAGCCCGCCTTGGCGAGCGCCTGGGTGCGCGCGGCGAGGGTGCCGTCCACGCCCGGCGCCATGACCGGGTCCTCGATCGCGCTGCGGCCGTAACTCTCGATGAACGTGAAGATCACGTCCTTGCCCCGCAGATCCGGCACGAGCTGGGCCGGCGGGGTGTTCCCGAAGGCGTCGGCCCGGGCCTCCTTGCCGAACGCGGCCTCGTCGCGCACCGTGTCCCGGACGGTACGGGCCTGCGCCTTCGCGACGGCCGCGGCGTGCCGCGAGGCCAGCGGGGCGCCCGCGAACTGCACACCGAGCGCCGTGCACGCGATCCACACCGTCCCGGCGATCAGCGCACCCCGGGCCGCGCGCGCCCGGTGCCGGGCGAGCACCGAGCCGAGGCGCACGGCGGACAGCGCGACGAGGACGACCAGAGCCACGACCAGGGCGATCGCGCCCACCGTGAGACCGAGCGCCGCCGTGGAGCCCAGGGAGTCCGCGACGTAGGAGCGGGCGTCGTCGAACAGCCCCCAGTCCAGGATCATGTTGAACGGCCGGCCCAGATACTCCGTGAAGCCGATGTCCAGCATGTCCAGCACGGCCAGCCAGCCCACCAGCGCCCCGGCGAGCGCCGCCGCGACGATCCGCGCCCGCCGCGGCAGGTACAGCAGCACGACCGCCCCGATGATCGCCTCGGCCGGCAGCCGCACGAACGCGGAGGGCCGCAGCCCGGCCTGCGTGTTCGGCATCTGAAGGGCCATCTGGACGAGAAGAGCGGCGAGCACGGTGACGGCGAGGGACAACCACCGGGCGGCGGAGGGATGCCGGGCCCGCCACCGGGCGAGCCGAGCACGCACGTGCGGGGCGCGGAAGAAGCGGCGGGCGCCGGAGGACTCGGCGGCGAGGGGCGCCGCGGCGCCCTCTTCCCGCTCACGCGTACTGGTGTCCTGAGACAACCCGGGGTCCTTCCGACGGTGGGCCACGACGTCCTCCCGTACGACGGCCCCGGGACCCCCGTTCACGAGCTTCGGCAAACACCCGGCAAACGGTTCCGAGAAGTGCCGGGCAGGGCAATGCCGGCAAGGGGCGCGGGGAACTGCGCGACAAGCCACAGTGACCCGCACCCCGCAGACGACGGAACCCCTGCGACGCCCTCCGGCCCCCTATGCGCCGCCCACAGCCGCAAGAAGCGCAAGAGGAGCCGCCGCAGACCTGGCTTCCCGCACACACGCATGCGGATACGGCACCGGCTCCGCATGAGCCCCGCGCCCATACCCCGCCATGACCTCCGGCAGCCGGTGCCCGCTCACCGCCGCCGCGTCGACCAGCCCCCGTGCGACCACCCGCGCCTCGTCGTGCAACCCGTAGCGCGCCAGCCCGAGCGCGATGACCGCGTTGTCGTGCGGCCACACCGAACCGCGGTGGTACGACAGCGGGTGGTACGCCGGCTGCCCGGCCGCCAGCGTGCGCACGCCCCAGCCCGAGAAGAAGTCCGGCTCCAGCAGGCGTCGGCCCACCTGCTCGCCGTACTCCTTGTCCAGCAGCCCCGACCACAGCAGATGCCCGGCGTCCGAGGCCAGCGCGTCGACCCGGCGGCCCGTCCCGTCCAGGGCCAGCGCCGGGAAGTCGTGCTCCGGCATCCAGAAGTCCCGCTGGAAGCGGTCGCGCAGATCGGTGGCGGCCTGTTCCAGCAGGGCCGCGTACGCCTCGTCCCGCCACACCGTGCGCGCCAGCCACGCCGTGCGGCGCAGCGCGTCGTAGCCGTAGCCCTGGGCGCCCGCCGCCATCACCGGGCCGCCGGGCCGGGTGCCGTCGGCGGAGCAGATCGCGCCGGGGGAGTCCTTCCAGTTCTGGTTGGCGAGGCCGCCGCGGTCGGCGCGGTAGACCAGGTAGCCGCGGGAGGTGAGCCCCCCGTGGTCCAGCATCCAGTCCACGGCAGCGCGGGCGTGCGGCTGGAGCCGGCGGCCCAGTTCGCTGTCGCCGGTCTGCTCGACGTACGCGCCGAGCAGGACGAGGAAGAGCGGGGTCGCGTCGACCGAGCCGTAGTACCGCCCGTACGGCACCTGCCCGAAGTGGGCCAGCTCGCCGTGGCGGACCTCGTGCACGATCTTGCCGGGCTGGGCGACCGGCGCGGCCCCGTCCTCGCCCGCCTGGGTCGCGGCGAGCGCGAGGAGCGTGTCGGCGGCCGGCCGGGGCCGGTAGGGCAGGGTGAACAGCGAGGTGAGCAGGGCGTCCCGGCCGAGCAGCGTCAGGTACCAGGGCGCGCCCGCCGCGGGCACCCGCAGCTCCTCGCCGTCCGGTCCCCGCGCCGGCACCTGGAGCGCGGCGAGGTCGGCGAGGCCGCGCGCACAGGCCGCGGCCAGCTCCGGCCAGCCGGTGGGGAAGGCCACGCCCTCGAGGAACCGCTCCTCGTCCGCCCGCAGCCGCTCGGCGACCGACCGCGGGGAGCGCGGCACGCGCAGCGCCCGCTTCTCCCCGTGCGGGCGGGCCATCACCCGCAGGGTCAGCTCGGCCGTGCCGTGCGCAGGCAGATCCAGCGTCCACACCATCCGCCGCGCGCCCGTGCCGGTCTCCTCGACGGCGTCCGGGGCCGGGTCCGCGCCGACCGTCGTGCACGAGCGCCACTCGCTGCGCCGGTAGGTGAACTCCACCCCGTCGTCCAGGATCCGGCGGGAGCGTACGACGCCGAGCTTGGCGTAGGTGCGGTGGTCGGAGCGCAGCTCGAACTGGTCGGCGAAGTCGGCGTCGACGGTCAGGGCGAGCCGTACCGTCGTCGGCACCGGCCGGTTGCCGACCACCCGCAGCACCTCGACGAACGAACCGTCCCCGACGGCCTGTTCCCGGAACAGCGTGTACGCGGGCGGCTCGTCGCGGCCGCCGCGCGGCACCAGCACACAGCGCGCGGTGTCCCCGCCCGCGACCGGCGTCAGTGTCTCGGGCACCGCGCCGTCGACGGTCAGCTGCCAGCGGCTCAGATGCCGCCCGTCCCGCACGAACAGCCCGTCGGGCACGTGCCCGCCGCGCACCCCGGTGATGTCGCCGCCGTCGCCCACCGCGGCGAACGTCCCCCCGTACACCAGCAGATGATGCCGATCGCTCATCCCCCGTCCCCTCCCCTTGAGTCCCTGTCGCTGCTCTTTCCGAACGTCTCGCCGGCCCCCGGGGACACGCCCGCGCCGAGGGACCGCCCTGCCGGGCCGTGCAACAGGTCGAGCGCCAGCGCCGCCGTCCAGCCGAAGTTCCGCGTCCCGCACGGCTCGCCGGTGTACGGGTCGACGTACTCGGCGAAACCGGAGGTGTCCGCGCAGGTCAGCAGCGCCCGCGCGAGCCCGTCGGCCCGCTCCCGCTCACCGTGGGTCCGCAGCCCGCGTTCCATCAGCCAGCCGGTGTTGAACCAGGCCGGGCCCCGCCAGTAGCGGTGCGGGTCGAAGGACTCGCCGAGCAGGTCGTAGCTGGGCACCAGGCGGGTGGTCGTGCCCAGCCCGAAGTGCGGCCCGGTGAGCGTGGTGACCAGGGCCGCGGCCTGCTCGCGCGGCAGCGCCGGCAGCAGCAGCGGGATCAGCCCGGACACCCCGCGCTCGCCGATCAGGCCGCCGCCGACGACGTCCCGGCCGAAGAACATGGACCGCGCCGGGTCCCACAGCCGCGCCACGAGCACCCCGGTCAGCCGCTCGGCGCGCGCGTGGCGGGCCGCGCCGGGCGCGCCCAGCTCGTGCGCGATCCGCGCCAGGGCGTGCTCGGAGGCGATGAGCAGGGCGTTGAAGGCGGGGTCCTCGACGGCGAAGTCGCCCTTCCCGTCGGCGTATCCGCGGTCCCGGTAGTCGGCCGCGAGGCGTACGTAGCGCCCGTAGTCCAGGTCCGTGGGCCGGTCCTGGGCCGCCCCGTGCTCGAGGTCGGCGCGGCGGAAGGAGCGGGCCGGGGCGGGGGTGACGCGGGCGAGCGGGGCGTCCCAGCAGGGGCTGTTGTCCATGCCCTGCTCCCAGGGGTGCACCACGGACACCAGCCCGCCGCCGCCCAGGTCCCGCCGGTGCAGCAGATACCGGTGCCAGGCGGCCAGCTTGGGATACAGCCCGGCGAGGAAGCCGCGCGCCCGGGACACCTCCGGGTCGGCCCGGTGCACCAGCCAGGCGGCCAGCGCGTGTACCGGTGGCTGCACGATGCCCGAGGTCTGTACGGTGCGCGGGGCGCCGGCGGCGCGGCCGGCGCCGGTGGAGCGCCAGAAGTCGGGGCTGGGGAAGTAGGCGTCGAGGGGGACGGCGGGATTGAAGACGATGTGCGGCACACGCCCGTCGCCCCACTGCGCGGCCAGCAGCGTCTCCAGCTCCGTCTGCGCCCGTAACGGGGAGAGGTGCCTGAGCCCGATCGCGGTGAACGCCGAGTCCCACGACCACTGGTGCGGATACAGGGTGCGGGAGGGCACGGTGGAGGTGCCGGTCCAATTGGCGTTCAGTACGGCCGCGGCCCTGCCGTGCAGTCCGGCGGGTACGGCTGGGGGATCGTGGGCGGTGTCCCGCCCGGTGCGGCGGGCGGTGATCGGCTCGGTGCCGCGTGCGCTGAGCTGGGCCGTGCGATCCACTCGGGACTCCCCGAAAGACGTGCGGCCGAGCGGACCGGCCGGGACCACCTTGAGTTACGTCTATTTAACACGCAGAACCTACTGTGTAATGCAGGATGGGGAAACGCAAGGGGGTGCGGGCATGACCGGACGGACCGGAGAAGCCGGGCGGACCGGGCGGACCGGAGAGGCCGCACGGCCCGGCAGGGCCGGGCGCGGCGCGCCGCAGACCGGCGCCGGGGACCTGCTCGAGCTGGTGCGCAGCGGCCGCGCGACCACGCGCGGGGCGCTGCAGCAGGCGACCGGGCTGTCCCGGGCGACCGTCGGCCAGCGCCTGGACCGGCTGTTCCGGGCGGGCTGGCTGCGCGAGGGCGCCGGCGGGCCGGTCGACTCACCGCTGGGCGGCCGCCCCTCCATCACCCTCGAGTTCGACGACGAGCACGCGCTCGTCCTCGCGGCCGACCTGGACACCCGGCACGCCCGAGCGGCCCTGCTGACCCTGACCGGCGAGATCCTCGCCGAGCGCTCCGGAACCCTGGTGATCGAAGACGGACCGGAGGCCGTTCTCGGCGAACTGGGCCGCTGGTTCGCCGGCCTGCCGGCCGCCGCGGGTCGGCCCGCGGCACAGGTGTGCGGCATCGGGCTGGCCGTGCCGGGCCCGGTGGACAGCGAGTCGGGCCGGGTGGTGCAGCCGCCGATCATGCCGGGCTGGGACGGCTACGACATAACGGGCCGCCTCGCCAGAGCCTTCACCGACCACACGGGCCTGCCACCGGTCCCGGTCCTGGTCGACAACGACGCGAACCTGATGGCGTACGGCGAACAGCGCACGTCCTACCCCGACTGCTCGGCGTTCGCGCTGGTCAAGGTGTCCACGGGTATCGGCGCGGGCATGGTGGTGGACGGCTGCGTCTACCGGGGCGTCGACGGCGGCGCCGGCGACATCGGGCACATCCGGGTGCCGGGCGGTGAGCGGGCGCTGTGCCGGTGCGGTTCCTACGGCTGTCTCGCGGCCGTCGCGAGCGGCGGCGCCGTGGCGCGGCGGCTGGCGGAGGCGGGGGTCGCGGCGGCGTCCGGCTCGGATGTGCGGGAGCTGCTGGCGGCCGGGCATCCGGAGGCGGTGGGGCTGGCGCGGGAGGCGGGGCGCCGGGTCGGCGAGGTGCTGGCGACCGTGGTGACCCTGCTGAACCCGGGCGTGCTGATGATCGCGGGTGATCTTGCGGGCACCGCGTTCGTCACCGGCGTACGGGAGCTGCTGTACCAGCGGGCGCTGCCGCGCTCCACCGCTCATCTGGAGGTGGTGACCTCGCGGCTGGGGGAGCGTGCGGCGCTGGTGGGCGCGGGTGCGGTGGTGGTGGAGCACCTGTACGCCCCGGAGCGGGTGGAGGAGCGGTTGCGGGCGCTGGGCGTGTGAACGGCACGGAGCCGGAGCAGCCCTTTTGCCCTGGCCCCGTCAAGGGCGGCATGCCCGCCCGCTTCATTGCCGCCCGGCACGGTGCCGCACCGCACTGACCGGCTGCGATCGCGCTGCCGGTGATGTCGCCCGGCGTGTCCTCGCCGGCCCCGACCGTCTGCCCGCGGTGGAATCGCTGCCGGCCGTCCACGGCCTCGGGGCACTCGGTATCCGGCCCCCGTGTTCACGCAAGGGGCGGCCTCGGCATCGGCCGCCGAGGCCAGCGGTACCCACTGGGAAGCGCGGGGTGAAGGTGCCGTCGCAGAGCCTTCACGGCAGTCGGGGGAGGGCGCCCGTCGACCGTCCGCTGCGCCCCGTGCCGTACGGCGCACTCGGCGCGGCGCCGCGCCGAGTGGTCGGCTGCGTCGAGCGCCAGCTCCGGCGGACCGGTGCCGACGCTACCGGCCGGCCTGCCGGCGCCGTGCCGTGTCATGACGTACACGGCGCCCGGCCGAGCGGCCTCGAGTGTCACAGCGGGGCACGCACGGGGTCGGGATGCCGTTGGCCCGCACCAGGGTCCCCTTGACCGTGGCGGAGGCCGTGTAGCTGCCGCTGAGGACCTGCAGCAGGGACAGGCCGGTGTTGAGAGGGGGCCGCCCCGGAGGCGTCGGTGACGGCGGTGCCGACCACCTGGCCGCCCGCGGAGAACGTCACCGGCACTCCGGCCGCGGCCGGAGTCACGGTCGCCCGCGGCGTGGCGGTGAACAGATTCGGCAGGGGAAGGGCAAGGGCTCGGCCCCTCCCGGGCGTGTGAGGGCTCGACCGTCCGGATACTCGTCCGCATGGTGAAATCCCGTCCCCTGTGGGAGCGTGATTCTCGCCACCCCTGATAAGGGTTGCGCTCAGATGAGCGAATCAAGAGCGATTGCACTTCATCAAGGGGTGGCACTCAGTGCCACGACTTGATCGTTCATCGGAGAAAATCAGACGTGCCGAAAGCCGCTCATATGAGCGCTGCGCACGGTCTACGGGTGTTGATGCGTTCAAGAAGTGAAAACAAAAAGCCTCGGTTGCTTGCCAAGCCTTGACTTTCGATCCGCTGGCAGACGACTGGTTACAGGCGTATGACGTGCAAGTGGACGTACCCAGGCGCCTTCGATCTGGGTATGTTCCTCGACGTCAGGGCAGCCACCGCGTCCTCGAGGAGTCGAGACCCGTGTCGGAAAACAAAGATCAGCAGCGACCCGCGTCGGGCAACAGCGTTGAGGGCGTGAAGTTCGTTTACGACTTCACCGAGGGCAACAAGGACCTCAAGGACCTCCTCGGCGGCAAGGGTGCCAACCTCGCCGAGATGACGAACCTGGGCCTTCCGGTCCCGCCCGGTTTCACCATCACCACGGAGGCCTGCAAGGTCTACCTCGACAGCGGCGAGGAGCCGGCGGCACTGCGTGACGAGGTGAGCGCACACCTCGACGCGCTGGAGAGCCGGATGGGCAAGAAGCTCGGTCAGGCCGACAACCCGCTCCTGGTCTCCGTACGCTCCGGCGCGAAGTTCTCCATGCCGGGCATGATGGACACGGTCCTCAACATCGGCCTCTCGGACAAGTCCGTGAAGGGCCTCGCCGAGCAGGCCGGCGACGAGCGCTTCGCGTGGGACTCCTACCGGCGCCTCATCCAGATGTTCGGCAAGACCGTCCTCGGCGTCGACGGCGAACTCTTCGAGGACGCCCTGGAGAAGGCCAAGGAGGCCAAGAAGGTCGCGGTCGACACCGAGCTGGAGGCCGCCGACCTGAAGAAGCTGGTCACCACCTTCAAGAAGATCGTGAAGAAGGAGACCGGCCGGGACTTCCCGCAGGACCCGCGCGAGCAGATGGACCTCGCCATCCGCGCCGTCTTCGACTCCTGGAACGGCGACCGCGCCAAGCTCTACCGCCGCCAGGAGCGCATCCCCGGCGACCTGGGCACCGCGGTCAACGTCTGCTCGATGGTCTTCGGCAACCTCGGCCCCGACTCCGGCACCGGCGTCGCCTTCACCCGCGACCCCGCCTCCGGCCACCAGGGCGTCTACGGCGACTACCTGCAGAACGCGCAGGGCGAGGACGTCGTCGCCGGCATCCGCAACACGGTGCCGCTCGCGGACCTGGAGAAGCTCGACAAGAAGTCGTACGACGAGCTGATGCAGATCATGGAGACCCTTGAGAACCACTACAAGGATCTCTGCGACATCGAGTTCACCATCGAGCGCGGCAAGCTGTGGATGCTGCAGACCCGCGTCGGCAAGCGCACCGCGGCCGCGGCCTTCCGCATCGCCACGCAGCTCGTCGACCAGGGCCTGATCGACGAGGCGGAGGCCCTCCAGCGCGTCAACGGCGCCCAGCTCGCGCAGCTGATGTTCCCGCGCTTCGACGAGAAGGCCAAGGTCCAGCAGGTCGGCCGCGGCATCGCGGCCTCGCCGGGCGCGGCCGTCGGCAAGGCCGTCTTCGACTCCTACACCGCGGTGAAGTGGTCCCGATCGGGCGAGAAGGTCATCCTGGTCCGCCGCGAGACCAATCCCGACGACCTGGACGGCATGATCGCCGCCGAGGGCATCCTGACCAGCCGCGGCGGCAAGACCTCCCATGCCGCCGTCGTCGCCCGCGGCATGGGCAAGACCTGTGTCTGCGGCGCTGAGGAGCTGGAGGTCGACACCAAGCGCCGCCGGATGACGGTGCCGGGCGGCCACGTCGTCGAGGAAGGCGACCTGATCTCCATCGACGGCTCCAGCGGCAAGGTGTACCTCGGTGAGGTACCGGTCGTCCCCTCTCCCGTGGTGGAGTACTTCGAGGGCCGTATGCACGCGGGCGCCGACGACGCCGACGAGCTGGTCGAGGCCGTGCACCGCATCATGGCGTTCGCCGACCGCAAGCGCCGCCTGCGGGTGCGCGCCAACGCCGACAACGCGGAAGACGCGCTGCGGGCGAGGAGGTTCGGCGCCCAGGGCATCGGCCTGTGCCGCACCGAGCACATGTTCCTCGGCGACCGCCGCGAGCTGGTCGAGCGCCTGATCCTGGCGGACACGGAGGAAGAGCGCGAGGCGTCGCTGAAGGCGCTTCTTCCCCTCCAGAAGAAGGACTTCGTCGAACTCTTCGAGGCGATGGACGGCCTCCCGGTCACGGTCCGTCTCCTGGACCCGCCGTTGCACGAGTTCCTGCCCGACATCACGGAGCTGTCGGTCCGCGTGGCCCTGGCCGAGTCCCGTCAGGAGCCGCACGAGAACGACCTGCGCCTGCTGCAGGCCGTACACCGCCTGCACGAGCAGAACCCGATGCTGGGCCTGCGCGGCGTACGCCTCGGCCTCGTGATCCCCGGCCTGTTCACGATGCAGGTCCGCGCGATCGCGGAGGCGGCGGCGGAGCGTAAGAACGCCAAGGGCGACCCGCGCGCCGAGATCATGATCCCGCTCGTGGGCACGGTCCAGGAGCTGGAGATCGTCCGCGAGGAGGCCGACCGGGTCATCGCGGAGGTCCAGGCGGCGACGGGCACGGAGCTGAACCTGGCGATCGGCACGATGATCGAGCTGCCGCGTGCCGCGCTCACCGCGGGTCAGATCGCGGAGGCGGCGGAGTTCTTCTCCTTCGGCACGAACGACCTGACCCAGACGGTGTGGGGCTTCAGCCGCGACGACGTGGAGGCGAGCTTCTTCACGGCGTACCTGGAGAAGGGCATCTTCGGCGTCAGCCCCTTCGAGACGATCGACAAGGACGGCGTCGGCTCCCTGGTCAAGCTGGCGGCCGAAGCGGGCCGCCAGACCCGCCCCGACCTGAAGCTCGGCGTCTGCGGCGAGCACGGCGGTGACCCGGAGTCGGTCCACTTCTTCCACGAGGTCGGCCTGGACTACGTCTCCTGCTCCCCGTTCCGCATCCCGGTGGCCCGCCTGGAGGCCGGCCGCGCGGCGACCCAGTCGGAGGGCAGCGACCACCGCTGATCCCTGCGGGGGGCGTGGACCATGCGGGGTCCACGCGCCCCGGCCTGCAAAGGCCGGCCGAGGCCCGGGACCCCGGCCCACGAAGGCCGGGTGAACCCGGGACCCGGCCCACCAGGGCCGGGAAAGCCCCGGAGCCGCCGCTTGTCACCCGACCCTCACCGATCGGCGACGGCTCCGGCCCACGAAGAGAGGGCGGCACCCTTGTGCGGGGGTGCCGCCCTTTCGGGGGTGGGGGGGGGCAGGTGCGGGCCGTGATCGCGCCGACAGTGGGTGAGCCACCGCAGCGCCCACGACCGCGAGCCGCAAGGCCCAGGGTGAGACCTGAGAACCGCATGGCGGTGCCGCCCCCGCCGCCTCGTGGGTTCCAGGCGATCGACACTGACCTCAACTGCTGCTCAGAGGTTGGCTCTTCGCTCCAAGAGGGCGCCGCCGGGGACATAGCCTGCCCGTGTTCGACCGCCTACTCGGGGCGGTTCCGACAGGGGGCTACCTGTGAGTATCCGTTCCGGCGCCGCTGTCGTTCCGGCAGCCGTCGCACTGTGCTGCCTGGGGCTGACCGCCTGCACGGGATCCGCCGAAGCCGGCCATCCGTTCGCGAGCGGAAAGACGGGAAGGTCGCCTGCCGCGGACGTAGCGACTGGCCGGCCGGCTGAACACATCGAGGCTGAAGCAGTCACTGCCGCGCCGAAGCTTCCCTCCGGCGAACGTCTGGCCCAGGTGGCCGCGGCGAGGGGGAACCGTCGGATCGAACTCGGAAGGATCCACGCGGGTGGCCTGGCGGTGTCGGTGAGCTGCCAGGGCAAGGGCACGCTGACGGTGAAGGTGGAGCCCAGGAGTCTCCGGATCACCTGATGTGGTGGTCGTCCGAAGAGTGAAGGATTCAGCACGTTACCGACCCATTACCTTCGGTCATCGCCGGGGTTCACTGTGGTCCTCGGCTTACTGAGAGGCAAGCAATGAAGAAGGCAATGGCCGGCGTCTTGGCGGCGCGTGCGTTTCCCCTGGGAGCCGGCACCGCGGCGGCTACGCCGGGGTGGCACCCCCGTCCCTTCTGCCGTCCGCTTTCCGTCCCGAAGGCGCGACGCTGATCCTCGCCAGTGGCTCCGGTCCCGACGCAGTCCGCTCTTTGTCAAGACGCTCCTTGGCGCCGGCATGGTCCTGGGCCTCGTCATCGGCGTAGCCGCCTACCTCGTCGCCTCCGCCGACCGGGCCGTCGAGCGGCGTTCTCAGGTCACCGCCTTGGCGCTCCTCGGGGCCAGGCCCTGGACCTTGCGGGGTGTGCAGGTCGCGCAGGTCGTCGTGCCGTTGGCCGTCGGGCTGGTGCTCGCCGTCGTGGCCGGGAAGGCCGCCGAGTCGAGCTATCTCGTCACGGGGGGTGGGGACATCTTCTGGGACGGGGACGGGGAATGCCCCTGCTGATCGGGTGTGCCCTCGGGGCCGTCCTCGTCGCCGCGCTCGGATCCTTGCCCCTCATCGGGCGGCGGATCGACCCCGAGTTGATCCGGCGGGACTGAGACCCCGGCGCCCGCCTCACTCGCACGCGACCCCGTCGCCGTCCCGGTCGAGGCGCGAGGAATAGCCGGGGTCGCCCGCGTACAGCGGGGCCGCGCCGGCCGCCCGGGCCTCGCTGCAGTTGGCGTAGTACGCGCTCCCCCCGCCCGAGCCGGATCCCGAGTCCCCGCCGGAAGCCACGTCGTCCGCCGGCTCGGCCGTGACCGTCTTCGTCGTCGTCACCTTCACCGTCTCCGTGACCGTCACCGCCGGCTCGGGCTTCGCCGAAGCCGAAGCCGAAGCCGAAGCCGAAGCCGAAGCCGTCGGCGTCGGCGTCGCCGTAACCGTCGCCGTGGCGGTCACCGTGGTCGTCGGGGCGGGGCTCGCCGCCGCCGGTTTCGCGTCCGGCATCGTGCCCTCCTGCTCGCTGCTCGCGCCGATGCCGACGCCGAGGAACAGGGTCAGCAGCAGGGCCGGGACGGCGTAGCGCTTGCGCGCCCAGCCGGGGCGGGTCGGGGACGGCGTGGTGTACGGGTTCGTCATGCGGTCGCTCTCCGATGTGACAGTTGATCGTTTGACGAACCTAGTGCCGCACCCCCGCTCGTGAAGGCGTTGTGGCTCTTTTGTGATGAGGGATGGGTGGGGGGCGTCCCGGCCGTCCTCACACCGGCCCCGAAAAGCCCCTCGGATCCCTCACACGCACCCCCCACCCCCGCTGAGGGCAGCGTTCCGCGCGGGAAACAGAGGTGAACCCACCGGGAAACACCCGCGCCGCACGCTCAATGGCATGACCTCGAAAACGCGTGTGGTGGTGATCGGCGCCGGGCTCGCGGGCGTACGTCTCGCCCAGCGGCTCGGTGAGCTGGGCGTGGCCGCCACGCTGGTCGGCGAGGAGGAGCACCGGCCCTACAACCGGGTGCTGCTCGCCGAGGTGCTGGCCGGGCGCTACAGCCCCGACGTGATCGCCCTCCCGGCGCCCGCCGGCCTGGTCCGCGCCCGTGTCACCGGCATCGACCGGGCCGAGCGCACCGTGCGCTGCGCCGACGGCACCGAGATCGTCTACGACACGCTGGTGCTGGCCACCGGCTCCAACTCCGTGCTGCCGCCGCTGCGGGGGCTGTTCACTCCGGACCACGAACTTCCCGACGGCGTGCACGCCTTCCGCACCCTGGACGACTGCCTCGGGCTGTCCAAGGCCGTACGGCCCGGTGTGAAGGCCGTCGTCATCGGGGGCGGGCTCCTCGGCGTGTCCGCCGCCCGCGCGCTCGCCGTCCGCGGCGCGCAGGTCGTGCTCGCCCAGCAGGCCGAACGGCTCATGGAGCGCCAGCTCGACCCGAACGCGTCGGCGCTGGTCCACCGGCATCTGACCGGACTCGGCGTCGAGGTGCACACCGAGTGCCGGGTGCGCGACGTGCGCTGCGTCGGCGGCGCGGTGCGCTCCGTGGAGATGGCCGACGGGTTCGCCCTCGACGCCGAACTCGTCGTCCTCGCCTGCGGCGTGCACCCGCGCGTCGGGCTCGCCAAGGACGCCGGGCTCGCCGTGCACAAGGGCGTCCTCGTCGACGACCAACTGCGCACGTCCGATCCCCGCGTCCACGCCCTCGGGGACTGCGCGCAGCACGACGGCAACCTTTACGGTCTTGCCGCTCCCGCTCTCGAACAGGCCGACGTCCTCGCGGAGGTGATCGCCGGGAAGGGCACCGCCCGCTACACCGGCACCCGTTCCCTGACCCGTCTGACCCTCGCCGGTCTCGACCTCGCCGCGTTCGGCGAGACCGTCGCGCTGCCCGGCGACGACGTCGTGCAGCTCGCCGACGCCACCCGCGGCACCTATCGCAAGGTCGTCGTCCGCGACGACCGCCTGGTCGGCGGGGTCCTCGTCGGCGAACTCGGCACCGTCGGCGCGCTCGCCCGCGCCTGGGAGGGAGCAGAGCCGCTCCCGACGAACGGCGGCCCGCTGCTCCACCTGCTCACCCATGACGGAGGCTCCTGATGTCCTCGGACACCACCCCGGACACCACCCCGGCCACCCCCACGGTCGCCACGGACACCCCCACGATCGTGCTCGTCGGCCACGGCATGGTCGGCCAGCGCTTCCTCGAAGCGCTCGCCGAGCGCGGGCTGACCGCCACCCACCGCGTGGTGGTGCTGTGTGAGGAGCCGCGCCCCGCCTACGACCGCGTCGCCCTCACCTCGTACTTCTCGGGCAGGACGCCCGAGGACCTGTCCATGACGGACATGGAGTTCATCAAGGACCACGGGATCGAGCTGTACATCGGGGATCCCGCCGAGAGCATCGACCGCACGGCCAAGAAGGTCACGGCGAAGTCCGGTCAGGTCTTCACCTACGACACCCTGGTCCTCGCCACCGGCTCCTACCCCTTCGTCCCGCCCGTCCCCGGCAAGGACGCCACCGGCTGTTTCGTCTACCGCACCATCGAGGACCTGCTCGCCATCGAGGAGTACGCGGGCGGCAAGGCGTCCACGGGCGCCGTCGTCGGCGGCGGGCTGCTCGGCCTGGAGGCCGCCGGAGCGCTCAAGGGCCTCGGCGTCGACACGCACATCGTGGAGTTCGCGCCGCGGCTGATGCCCGTGCAGGTCGACGACGGCGGTGGCGCGGCCCTGCTGCGCACCATCGAGGACATGGGGCTGTCCGTGCACACCGGCGTGGGCACGCAGGAGATCCTCGCCGGTGACGACGGCGCGGTCACCGGCATGAAGCTGTCCGACGGGCGCGAGATCGCCACCGACATGGTGATCTTCTCCGCCGGTGTCCGGCCCCGCGACCAGCTCGCCCGCGACTGCGGCCTGGCCGTCGGGGAGCGCGGCGGCATCACCGTCGACGCGCAGTGCCGTACCGTCACCGACCCGCACGTCTTCGCGATCGGCGAGTGCGCGCAGGCGGTGGACGGCCGGGTGTACGGGCTGGTCGCGCCGGGCTACGAGCAGGCCCAGACCGCGGCCGCGACCATCGCCGACGACGAGGCCGCCTTCACCGGCGCCGACCTGTCCACCAAGCTCAAGCTGCTCGGTGTCGACGTGGCGTCCTTCGGCGACGCGCACGGCACCAGCGAGAACTGCCTGGACGTCGTCTACTCCGACTCCCGCGCCGGCCTGTACAAGAAGCTGGTCATCGGCCGCGACGGCACCCTGCTGGGCGGCATCCTGGTCGGCGACGCGGAGGCGTACGGCACCCTGCGGGCGCTGACCGGCTCCGTCCCGCCCATCGCGCCGGAGTCCCTCGTCCTGCCCGCCGGCGCCGACTCGGGCGCCCAGCTCGGGCCCTCCGCGCTGCCCGACGACGCGATCATCTGCTCCTGCCACAACGTCACCAAGGGCGCCATCCGCGGCGCGGTCACCGAGCACCGGTGCACCACCGTGCCCGAGGTGAAGAAGTGCACCAAGGCCGGTACCGGCTGCGGAAGTTGCGTCAAGGTGCTCGGACAGCTGGTCACCGCGGAGCTGGAGGCGTCGGGCGTCGAGGTCGACAAGGGCCTGTGCGGCTGCTTCTCCCAGACCCGCGAGGAGCTGTACGAGATCGTCCGCGCGCTGCGCATCGCCTCGTACCAGGAGCTCCTCGACCGCCACGGCCGTGACGGCGCCCGGGGCGGCGACGGCTGCGAGGTCTGCAAGCCGGCCGTCGGCTCGATCATCGCCTCCCTCGCCCCGGCGATCGGCGCGAGCGTGTACGTCCTCGACGGCGAACAGGCCGCGCTGCAGGACAGCAACGACCACTTCCTCGCCAACCTCCAGAAGAACGGCTCGTACTCCGTCGTACCCCGCATCCCCGGCGGTGAGATCACCCCGGAGAAGCTCATCGTGATCGGGGAGATCGCACGGGACTTCGGGCTCTACACGAAGATCACCGGCGGGCAGCGGATCGACATGTTCGGCGCCCGCGTTGAGCAACTCCCGCTGATCTGGGCCCGCCTGGTGGACGCCGGCTTCGAGTCCGGGCACGCCTACGGCAAGGCGCTGCGCACCGTGAAGTCCTGTGTGGGCTCGACCTGGTGCCGCTACGGCGTGCAGGACTCCGTCCGCATGGCGATCGACCTGGAGCTGCGCTACCGGGGCCTGCGCTCCCCGCACAAGCTGAAGTCGGCCGTCTCCGGCTGCCAGCGCGAGTGCGCCGAGGCCCAGTCGAAGGACTTCGGCGTCATCGCCACGGCCAACGGCTGGAACCTGTACGTCGGCGGCAACGGCGGTGCGACCCCGCGCCACGCCGACCTGCTCGCGCAGGACCTGTCCGACGCCGAACTGGTGCGCCTGATCGACCGGTTCCTGATGTTCTACATCCGCACCGCCGACCGCCTGGAGCGCACGAGCACCTGGCTGGAGCGCATCCCGGGCGGCCTCGATCACGTTCGGGACGTCGTCGTGCACGACTCGCTCGGCATCTGCGACGAGCTGGAGGCGCTGATGCGGGCGCACGTCGCGAACTACCGCGACGAGTGGGCCGAGACCGTCAACGACCCCGAGAAGCTCGCCCGGTTCGTGTCGTTCGTGAACGCCCCGGACACCCCCGACCCGGTGGTCGCCTTCGTCCCCGAACGCGACCAGATCAAGCCCGACCTGCCGCTGCTGACCATCGGCATGCGGCCCACCGCAGACCCGGCAGACGTCCTGGAAGGAAGCGCCCAGCGATGACCCTGGCACTCGAGACCACCGACCTGAAGGTCCAGCTCCAGCTCGCCGACGACTGGTTCACGGTGTGCGACCTGAGCGTCCTGATCCCGGGGCGCGGGGTGGCGGCGCTGCTGCCCGACGGCCGGCAGGTGGCCGTCTTCCAGGACCGCTCGGGCGCGCTGTACGCCCTGGACAACCGCGACCCGTTCACCGGCGCGGCGGTCCTCTCCCGGGGCCTGACCGGCACCCACCAGGGCCGCCCGTTCGTCGCCTCCCCGCTGCTCAAGCAGCGTTTCGACCTGGCGACGGGGGAGTGCCTGGACGACGAGACGGTCCGGGTGAGGGCCTACGAGGTCCGCGCCCGCTGACGTACGGCCACGCGGTCTTCCGCAGGGGGGCGGGGGAAATCGAACCCCCGGCTTCCGTGGCAGCACCCTCGTTCGGGACGCCTCCGGGCGGGAGGCTGGACGCACCGCATCCAGCAGCCCGTCCGGAGGCATCCGTCATGGCTCTCGCGCACCGCTCCCACTCCCCCGACTCCGCCGCAGCCCACGTGTGGCGTATCGTCCGGGAACCGTTCACGGCCGCGTCCTGGCGGCGCACCGCCTACGCCGTGCTCGCCTGCCCGTGGGCCTGGTCTGTGTGCCGCTCGCCCTGCTGGGCGCGCCCACCGGACGCCGCCAGCGGGAACTGCTGCGCCGCCTGCTGGGCGCCGACCTGACCGCGGGCTCCCGCACGGGCCTCGCGCACGCCCTGCCGTCCACCCCGCTCAACCTGCTCGCCGCCGCCGTCACCTTCTACGGCTTCTCCCTCGTGCCGATGAACCTGCTCTGGCCGCTGCGTGCCGGTGACGACTACGCGAGCGCCTGGGCGGGCCCACCTTCGCCGGGGCGTGGGCCTTCCACGCGGTCGTCGGCGGGATCGGCTTCCGGCTGCTGACGCCGTGGCTCGTGCGCGGGCTGACGGCGGTGCAGCGCCGTCTGGCCGCCGCGCTGCTCGGCTGGAGGACGCCGGACTGATCCCACCCCGGACACGCGCCGCAGTCAGCGCCGGCTGCCGCTCAGGTGGGCGAAGACGACCACGTTGCCCTGGTAGCCGGTCGTGCGGGAGTAGCCGCCGCCGCAGGTGATCACGCGCAGCTCGGGGCGGTGGGCCGCGCCGTAGACCTTCTGGTCGGGGAAGTTCTCGGCCCGGTAGACGCCGACGGCGTCCACGGTGAACACCGCGGTGCTGCCGTCGCGCCGGTCCACCTCGATGGCGGCGCCCTTCTTCAGCGCGCCGAGGTCGTAGAAGACGGCGGGGCCGGCGGCGTTGTCGACGTGGCCGGCGACGATCGCGGTGCCGCGCTCGCCGGGGGTGGTGCCGGCCTCGTACCAGCCGGCCAGGTTCTTGCGGCCGGCGGGCGGGACGTCCAGGCTGCCGGCCGGGGTCAGGGACAGGCCCATCAGCGGGGCGTTCACGCGGATCGAGGGTATGCGGATCCGGTCGGGCGGGGACGGTGGCAGCGCGGGGGCGGCGGAGCCCTCGGAGCCCGGGTCGGCGGACGCCTCGGCGGCCGACGGCTGCGGCGGGGCGTGCCCGGCGGTGCCGCTGTGCAGCAGCCAGGCACCGGCGCACAGGGCGGCGGCGGTGACCGCCGCCATCGCGGTGTTGCCGACCCGACGCATGGGAACCCCTCTCGACGAAACGGCCTCGGAACGCTCGACGGCCGTGGAACGGACCGGCCGAACGACGACCGGGTGGACTACGGCGGGCCAGGTCACGGCCTCCCGGAGGGACCGTCGCCCCGTGCCCCCCTCCGGGCCGCGAGGGGCGTCGGACCCGGAGGGGGAGGGGACCTGCGGTACCGGCGGACGGACAGCGGAGGGTGTCCGTCAGATCCCGTCGCCTCTCGCCCGGCGATGCAGGAGCCAGGTACCGCCCGCGGCGGCGACGGCGAGAGCCGCCACACCTGCCGCGGTCTGTACGGGGTCGGGGCCCAGAGCGCCGCCGACCCCCGTCTTGACACTTCCGTGCGGCTGCAGCTGCCCGCGCTCGGGAGCCAGCGCCACCAGCAGGTCGCCCCGGACCACGCGGCCGCCCTCCGCGCACGTGGCGACGATCTCGTACGTCCCCGGCTGCGCGCTCGGCGGCACCCGGAACTGCCCGATCGCGTCGCCCTCGTGGGTGCTCGGCGCCAGCGTGAACCGGCCGGCGCCGACCGCGCCGGCGTCGCCCGACGCCGCGCCGCCGTCGCCGCACGCCGCGGTGTTCACCGTGACGTCGGCGCCGGGTACCACGGTGGTCGGGTACACCTCGAGGCCGCCGGCGTCCGCCGCGTACCCGGGCGCGGCGAGTGCGCCCAGTGCGGTGGCGGCGAGCGCGGCAGCGGTCAGCACGCGGAACGTGCGTCGCATCGGTGCTCCTTCGAGCGGTCGGTTGTGCCCCTGCCCT
Source organism: Streptomyces sp. NPDC014006 (assembly GCF_043088925.1). Taxonomy (NCBI): domain Bacteria; kingdom Bacillati; phylum Actinomycetota; class Actinomycetes; order Kitasatosporales; family Streptomycetaceae; genus Streptomyces; species Streptomyces sp. NPDC014006. The sequence continues at coordinate 544,849 of NZ_JBICAJ010000001.1, forward strand.
TCCGAGGTAAGGCCCCGCACGCCGCGCCCGCTCCTCGAAACCCCGTCACATATGCGGCGAACGGGTGCCCCGGCCGGCCGAAACGAGCCGTTCCCGACGCCGTTTCAGCAGGTCAGGCACGCCGGGCAGGGGTGTGGAGAAGTGCACCCGATGGGCGTGACCCACCGGTGTGAACGGGTGGTGCCCCGCACTCCGGGTGTCTCGACGGAGTCGACGCGACCGCCGACCGGGGAGCGCCGGTCCAGCGGGCCGACCTCTCGGTCATGGGCATGGCGAAATCGTGGAGATGTGTGGTCTCATCTGGTGCCCGCATCCAAGACGATCTTCGGGAGCCCACGCGTGCGCAAGCACCTTCTCGTGACCGCCCTTCTGGCCACCACCATGTTCCTGCCGAGCACCGGTGTCTCGAGCGCGGCCGACGCCCCCGTCGTCACGGGAGCGGTGTTCAACAACCCCAAGGGCACGACGGCCGAGCAGAACGCCGTCAAGGACCACATCATCAAGGCGATCGACAACACCCAGCCGGGCCGCCTGATCCGCGCCAGCCTGTACGCGCTGAAGGACCAGGACTACGCCGACGCCCTGATCCGCGCCCACCAGCGCGGTGTCGACATCCGTGTCGTGCTGGACGCGGCGTACGCCGACTCCACCGCCGTCGCGAGCCTGAAGGCCGAGCTGGGCACCAGCATGTCGGCGACCTCCTGGGTGCACGTGTGCGGCAGCCAGGGCGCCTGCATCGCGACGGGCGGCACCAACCCGATCAACCACAACAAGTTCTTCACGTTCTCCCGCGTCGGCGACGCGGGCGTGGCCGAGGACGTGGTCATCCAGGCCTCCGCCAACCAGACCTCGGTGAACGTCGACAAGTACTTCAACAACGCCTACACGGTGGTCGGCAACACCGACCTCTACACGGCGTACGTGAACTACTTCAACGACCTCGCGGCGGAGAAGCGCACGAACAACTACTACACGACCGCCAAGGTCGGCACCGAGAAGTACTACTTCTTCCCGCAGTCCACCGGGGACGTCGTGGCCGACGTCCTCGACAACGTCTCCTGCACCGGCAACACCACCGTCGGCACCGCCACGCACAAGTCCATCGTGCGCGTGGCCGCCTTCGCCCTGCACCGTGACGCGGTCGTCCAGGCGCTGGTCGGCCTGGCAGGGCAGGGCTGCTCGGTGCAGATCGTGTACGCCAACAGCAACGACGAGGCCGCCCTCAAGGGCCACGCCAACCTCTCGCTGAAGAAGCTGAACACCGCCGACGGCTACCTGGTGCACTCCAAGTACTTCACCATCGAGGGCAACTACGCCGGCCACCCCGACACCAAGTGGACCTTCACCGGCTCGCACAACCTCGACGAGTCCTCCCTGCGGGACAACGACGAGGCCCTGCTGCGGCTGGAGGGCGCCGCCCCGCACGACGCGTACGTGCAGAACTTCGACCTGCTCCGCTCCTACGCGACGACCGTCTCCTGAAGCGGAGACGACAGGCGAACGCCGTACCGGTGAGGGAAGCCCCTCGCCGGTACGGCGGCTCTCGAACAGGTCAGTTGACGTTGACGGCACTCCACGCCGCCGCCACCGCGTTGTACTCCGCGCTGCCCGCGCCGTAGAGGTCCTTAGCCGCGTTCAGGGTCGCCGTGCGCGCACCCGCGTAGTTCGTCGACGACGTCATGTAGACCGTCAGCGCGCGGTACCAGATCTTGCCGACCTTGTCCCGCCCGATCCCGGTGACGCTCGAGCCGTTGTACGTCGGCGAGTCGTAACTCACGCCGTTGATGGTCTTCGCGCCGCTGCCCTCGGCGAGCAGGTACGCGAAGTGGTTGGCGACGCCCGAGGAGTAGTGCACGTCGAGGTTGCCGACCGTGCTGCTCCAGTAGTCCGCGGAGTTGCCGTCCCTGGACGGCTTGTCCATGAAGCGCAGGGCGGCCTTGCCGAAGCCGGACTTCACGATCTTCTCGCCGATGAGGTAGTCACCGGTGTCGGAGGAGTTGTTCGCGTACCACTCCACCATCGTGCCGAGGATGTCGGATGTGGCCTCGTTGAGCCCGCCGGACTCGCCGGAGTAGGTCAGCGCGGCCGTCTTGGAGGTGACGCCGTGGGTCATCTCGTGCCCGGCGACGTCGAGGGCGACCAGTGGGCCGAACGTGGTGCCGTCACCGTCGCCGTACGTCATGCAGAAGCAACTGTCGTCCCAGAAGGCGTTGTTGTAGGCGTTGCCGTAGTGGACGCGGTTGTAGGAGCCCTTGCCGTCGCCGCCGATGCCGTTGCGGCCGTGCACGTTCTTGTAGTAGTCCCAGGTCTCGTCGGTGCCGTACTGGGCGTCGACGGCGGCCGAGGCGCGGTCGGCGGTGGCGCCGGTGCCCCAGTGGTTGTCGGCGTCCGTGAAGACCGTCGAGGGTGCCCGGCTGAAGCAGATGTTGAGGAAGCACAGGTCGGTCTTGTTCGCCGCGTCACCGGTGTAGGTGCTGCCGCGGGTGGGGTCCTTGAGCTGGTACGACGAGCCCGACTGGGTCGTCTCCAGCGCGACCGTGCCGCTGTAGAGCGACTTGCCGTCGCCGCTGACGTGCTCCAGGCTGTCCCAGGCGTCGATCTGGGTGCCGCTGGTGGCGTCGGTGAGGACCGTGCGGGCCACCGGGTTGCCCTGGGCGTCCTGCGCGACGGCGTTGGTGCGCCAGGCCAGCTTCGGTGCGCCGTGCAGGGCGTCGACGACCAACTCGGGCTTGGCGGTCAGCCGGCGCAGGGTCTCGCCGAGGTTCACCGCGCGCAGCGCGTTCGCGGCCAGGTCGGCGGCCTTGGGACCGGCGATCTTCGGGGTGACGCCCGACAGGGAGACGGTGGACTTCGTCGCCCGGGAGGCGCCGCGGTAGCTGCCGTCGGGGGCGAGGTGGACCACGAAGTCCCCGCCCAGCACGGGCAGTCCGTGATAGGTGCGGTCGTATCGCACGTGCTGGGTGCCGTCCTTGTCCACGATCACGTCGCGGACCGTGGTCTTGACGGCGCCGGTCAGGCCGAGCGCGGTCGCGTGGGAGCGCAGCACGTCCGTGGCGTGGGCGATCGCGGTGGCCCGGGTCGGCCGGTCGGCCGCCTGCGCGTTGGGGGAGAGGGCGGCGGCCAGCAGGGCCGCGGTGGTGGCGGCCACGCCGGCGGCGGCGAGACGGGATCTGCGGGAGCTGCGGTGGGTGCGGGACTCCGGGTCGTGCTGCCGTATCCGACTCATCGGTCTCCTCGGAAAGGCGCCTTGGGGCGCGTGGGGGCGGCGCAGATGTTGACCCAGATTTAAGAGGCCCCCGACATGTCATGTCCATAGCGCATACGGGGAGGTGTGTGAGGAGAGAGAATCGTTTCTGTGACCCTCCCGCCCCCGCCGCACCTCCCGTTCTTCGTCTACGGCACCCTGCGCCCGGGCGAGCCCAACCACGACCTGTTCCTGCGCGGTCGCACGGCGCGTGAGGAACCGGCGCGGATGTCCGGCCTGAAGCTCTACGACGGACCCGGCTACCCCTACGCCGTCGAGGAGAGCGGGGGAGCGGTGAGCGGCGAACTGGTGACGGCACGGCCGCAGGCCTACGGCGAACTGCTCGCCGCACTCGATCAGTTGGAGAACTGCGTCCCGGGCGACCCGCGCAGCCTGTACGACCGCGTCGCACGGCAGGCCGTCAGGGAGAGCGACGGCACTCCGGTCCGCGCGTGGGTGTACGTCGCCGCGCCCGCCGTCGCGGCACGACTGCGGGCGCGGGGGACGCCGATCGAGAGCGGCGACTGGCTCACCCGGAGGTGACCTGCGCGGGCCCGGCCGCCTCCAGCCGTACCGCGCACACCTTGAACTCGGGCATCCGCGACGTCGGGTCGAGGGCCGGGTTGGTCAGCGTGTTGGCGCGGCCCTCGCCCGGCCAGTGGAACGGCATGAACACCGTGTCCGGGCGGATCGCCGTCGTGATCCGGGCCGGCGCCACCGCCCGGCCCCGCCGCGACACCACGGTCACCGGGTCGCCCTCCGCCGCGCCCAGCCGGGCCGCGAGCCGCGGATGCAGCTCCACGAAGGGCCCCGGTGCCGCCCGGTTCAGCTCCTCCACCCGGCGGGTCTGCGCGCCCGACTGGTACTGGGAGACCACCCGGCCCGTGGTGAGCAGCACCGGGTACTCCTCGTCCGGCTCCTCCGCCGCCGGCCGGTGCGACACCGGCACGAACCGGGCCCGGCCGTCGGGCGTCGCGAACCGGTCGAGGAACAGCCGCGGCGTGCCCGGATGCGGGCCGGGCGCCTCGCGGGCCGGGTCGTCGTCCCGAAGGGGCGCGTCGAGAACGGCGTCCTCACCGTCCTGAGGGTCCGGTCCGTCCTCGCCCGGCGCCGGACACGGCCAGAACACGCCGTCGCCCTCGGCCAGCCGCCGGTAGGTGATCCCCGCATAATCGGCGGGCCCGCCCGCGCTCGCCCTGCGCAGCTCCTCGAAGACCTCCTCCGGGTCGGCCGGGAAACCCTTCTCGACCCCGAGGCGCACGGCCAGTTCGCGCAGCACCTCCAGGTCGCTGCGCACCCCCTCGGGCGGTGTGAGCGCCTGCCGGCGCAGCAGCACCCTGCCCTCCAGGTTCGTCGTCGTCCCGGTCTCCTCCGCCCACTGCGTCACCGGCAGCACGACGTCCGCGAGGGCCGCCGTCTCCGACAGCACGACGTCGCACACGGCGAGGAAGTCCAGCGACCGCAGCCGCTCCTCGATGTGCGCGGCACGCGGCGCCGACACCACCGGGTTGGAGCCCATCAGCAGCAGGGCGCGAATGTCCGTGCCGAGCGCGTCCAGCAGCTCATAGGCGCTGCGCCCCGGCCCCGGCAGCGTGTCCGGATCCACGCCCCACACCGCGGCCACGTGCCGCCGGGCCTCGGGATCGTCCAGCTTGCGGTAGCCGGGCAACTGGTCGGCCTTCTGGCCGTGTTCGCGCCCGCCCTGCCCGTTGCCCTGCCCGGTCAGGCACCCGTACCCGGACAGCGGCCGCCCCGCCCGCCCCGTCGCCAGACACAGGTTGATCCACGCGCCCACCGTGTCCGTGCCCTTGGACTGCTGCTCCGGGCCGCGGGCGGTGAGCACCATCGCCGCCTCGGGCTCGCAGAACATCCGCACCGCCTCGCGCAGCTCCGGAACGGACACCCCCGTGATCCGCTCCACGTACTCCGGCCAGTGGGCCATCGCCCCCGCCCGCGCCTCCTCCCAGCCCGAGGTGCGCTCCTGGACGTACGCCTCGTCGACGCGGCCCTCGGCGACGACCAGGTGCAGCAGGCCCAGTGCCAGTGCCAGGTCGGTGCCCGGCCGGGGCGCCAGATGCAGGTCGGCCTGCTCGGCCGTCCGCGTCCGCCGCGGGTCGACGACGATCAGCGTGCCGCCGTTCTCCCGCAGCTCCTGGAAGTAGCGCAGCGCCGGAGGCATGGTCTCGGCGAGGTTGGAGCCGACCAGGATCACACAGCCGGTCTTCGGGATGTCCTCCAGCGGGAAGGGCAGCCCCCGGTCCAGACCGAACGCCTTCATGCCGGCCGCCGCGGCCGACGACATGCAAAAACGCCCGTTGTAGTCGATCTGGGACGTCCCGAGCACCACCCGCGCGAACTTGCCCAGGGTGTACGCCTTCTCGTTCGTCAGGCCGCCCCCGCCGAACACGCCCACCGCGTCCGGACCGCTCTGTACGCGCGCGTGGCGCAGCTCCCCGGCGATCCGGTCCAGCGCCTCCTCCCAGGACGCCGGCACCAGCGTGCCCTCGGCGGAGCGCACCAGCGGCGAGGTCAGGCGGACGCTCGACGCCAGCACGGCCGGCGCGGTACGCCCCTTGCCGCACAGCGCGCCCCGGTTCACCGGGAAGTCCGCGCGCTCCGTCACCTCCACCGTCCCCTGCGGGGTGGGCGTCAGATTCATCCCGCACTGCAGCGCGCAGTACGGGCAGTGCGTGGGCGTCGCGGTGTTCTGCATGCCCCTCAGCCTGCGTCGGCCGTGTTACGGGTCCGCACGGCATGGTGTTACACAGCCGGGACGGCGACCTCCCCGCGGCCGGCGGGGCACGGTGAGGCGAGGGTCAGCGCCTGCTCGCCAGCGCCCGCGCCACGCCGGGCTCCTTCGGGCCGAGGAAGCGCGGATCGGGCCGGAAGAGGGCGTCCAGCGCCGCCTTGCCGGCCGCGAAGACCTCCCGGGTCCCGCCGTAGTACCAGGTCACGTCGTGCCACTCGTCCACGCCGACGCCGTACGACGTCACCCCCGCCGCCTCGCACAGTGCCACCGCACGCCGGATGTGGAAGCCCTGGCTGATCAGCACGGCCCGGTCGACCCCGAAGATCTTCCTGGCCCGCACGCAGGAGTCCCAGGTGTCGAACCCCGCGTAGTCGCTGACGATCCGCTCGGTCGGCACACCGTGCTTGCGCAGATACGTCCGCATGGCGTCCGGCTCGTCGTAGTCGGCGCGGCTGTTGTCCCCGGTCACCAGCACGACCTCGATGCGCCCCGCCCGGTACAGCGCGGCCGCCGCGTCCAGCCGGTGCGCCAGATACGGCGACGGCTCCCCGTCCCACAGGCCCGCCCCGAAGACGACGGCGACCTCGGTGTGCGGCACGTCGGCCGCGCTGCGCAGCCGGTCGCCCGTGACGGTGTACATCCAGGTCGAGGGAAGCAGCGCCAGCACGCAGACGGCCATCACCGCCTGCACCAGCCGGCGCTGTCCGGTACGCGTGCGTGGCAGTCTCCAACGGCGCATCGCTTCTTCTGCCCCCTCCTGATCGGTCCCGATGCATCAGGACGCGCCGCCACCCGATCCGGTTCACTCACACCGCGCACGGGCCCGCGGTGAGCCACAGGAAAAGACAGCCGTCACGGTCACGCAACGGCGACGCAACCTCACGACGCCAGGATCCTTCCATGACGGCGTCGAACCCTCCCCGCGACGAAGCCCACCTCGACAGCACCGCGCAGCACCTGATGAGCGCGATCAGCACCGAGCTGACCGGCCGGCTCCGCCTGGTCCGCCCCGACGGCCGACGCCGCCCCGCCCAGCCCGCCCTGGTCCTCGTGGCCCACGGCAGCCGCGACCCGCGCGCCCTGAGCACCGTCCGCACCCTTCTGGAGCGCGTCCGCGAACTGCGCCCCGCGCTGCCCGTGCACCTCGGCCACATCGAGCTCAACGCCCCCCTGCTCTGCGACACCCTCACCGCCCTGGGCGACACGCAGGCGGTCCTGGTGCCGCTGCTGCTCACCCGCGGCTACCACGTCAAGCAGGACATCCCGGACCTGGCGGCCGCCTCCCCGGTACGCGCACGCGTGGCCGCACCCCTGGGCCCCCATCCCCTCCTGGTGGAGACCATGTACGCCCGCCTCACCGAGGCCGGCTGGCCGGTGCGGATGACGGACCCCGAGCGCCGCGCGAGCGCCGTGGTCCTGGCCGCCGCCGGCTCCCGTGACCCCGACTCCGCAGCGGACACCCGCCGCACGGCCCACCTCCTCGCCGACCGCCTGGGCGTCCCGGTCGTCCCGGCGTACGCCTCGGCGGCGACCCCGACCGTGGAGACGGCCGTCCGGGCCCTGACGGCGCGAGGCCGCCACCGCATCGCCGTGGCCTCCTGCTTCACGGCCCCGGGCCGCTTCGCGACCCAGTGCGCGAAGGCCGCGCCGTGGATCGCGGCGGAACCGCTGGGGGCCCATTCGGCGATGGTGCGGCTGGTGCTGCAGAGGTACGAGCAGGCGCTGCAGATGCCGGTCACGACGGCCGCCTAGAGATCTGCTGCCGGGGAACCCGGTCAGCGCCCCCGACCGACGCCGGACGTCCGTTCGTCGTACAGGCGGCGCCGTTCTCCTGTGCAGGCCGTGCGCGAGGCGTCGACATCCATAGGTGGTGCCTACAATGGATCTCACATTCTTGTGATCCAGATCACAGGAGGAGCGCAAATGAGCACCCCGACCACCGAACAAGGAAGAATCGCGGACCCCGGCCCGCTCGGCCTCGCCGCCTTCGCCGCGACGACCTTCGTTCTCAGCACCTTCAACGCGGATCTGATCACCGACAAGAAGCTGGTCGCCGTAGTCCTGCCGCTCGCACTGTTCTACGGCGGGCTCGCCCAACTCCTCGCCGGCATGTGGGAGTTCCGCAAGGGAAACACCTTCGGCGCCACCGCGTTCGGCTCCTTCGGCGCCTTCTGGCTGTCGTACGCCGCCTACGCGAAGTTCGTCGCGCCCGGCCTGCCGGTGTCCACCGCGCACCAGGCCAGCGGGCTGTTCCTGCTGGTGTGGGCGGTCTTCACGGTCTACATGACCGTCGCGGCGACCCGCACGACGGGGGCGATCCTCGCCGTGTTCGTCACGCTGTCCGCGACGTTCATCGTCCTGTGTGTCGCCGATTTCGCGCAGTCGCCGGACACCGTCAAGGCCGGCGGCTGGCTGGGCCTGGTCACGGCCGTGTGCGCCTGGTACGCGTCCTTCGCCGGCGTCACCAACTCCACGTACCAGCGTGCCGTCATGCCGGTCTTCCCGAACCTCGGTGAGCACCTGCGGTCGCACCGCACGCACCATCGCGGTCCCTTCGGAGCCCACGCATGACCGACTCCGGTGGCGAGACACTCTCCAACCTGCTCCATGAGGAGCGACGGTTCCCGCCGCCCCCGGAGCTGGCCGACGCGGCGAACGCCACCGCGGCGGAGTACGAACGCGCCGGTGCCGACCGCCTCGCCTTCTGGGCCGAAGCTGCCGGCCGGCTCCACTGGGCACGGCCCTTCGACGAGGTGCTCGACTGGAGCCGTGCCCCGTTCGCCCGCTGGTTCACCGGCGGGCGCCTGAACGCGGCGTACAACTGCCTGGACCGGCACGTGGAGGCCGGTCTCGGGGAGCGGGTCGCCTTCCACTGGGAGGGCGAGCCCGGCGACACCCGCACGATCACCTACGCCGACCTGACGGCGGAGGTGTGCCGGGCCGCCAACGCCCTGCGGTCGCTCGGCGTGCGCACCGGCGACCGGGTGGCGATCTACATGCCGATGATCCCGGAGACGGTGGTGGCGATGCTGGCCTGCGCCCGCATCGGCGCTCCGCACACCGTGGTCTTCGGCGGCTTCTCCGCCGAGGCGCTGCGCGGCCGGATCCTCGACTGCGACGCGCACGTGGTGATCACGGCCGACGGCGGCTACCGCAGGGGCAAGCCCTCCGCGCTGAAGCCCGCGGTCGACGAGGCACTGCGCGAGTGCCCCGACGTACGCAGCGTCCTGGTGGTGCGGCGCACCGGACAGGAGGTCGACTGGGCCGACGGCCGGGACGTGTGGTGGCACGACCTGGTGGACGCACAGCCGTCCGAGCACGAGGCGGAGGCATTCGACAGCGAACACCCGCTGTACATCATGTACACCTCCGGCACGACAGCCCGCCCGAAGGGCATCCTGCACACCACCGGCGGCTATCTCACCCAGGTCGCCTGGTCGCACTGGGCGGTGTTCGACGTCAAACCGGAACGGGACGTGTTCTGGACGGCGGCGGACATCGGCTGGGTCACCGGCCACTCGTACATCGTCTACGGCCCGCTGGCCAACGGCGTCACCTCCGTGATGTACGAGGGGACACCGGACACGCCGCACCAGGGCCGCTGGTGGGAGCTGGTCGAGAAGTACCGCGTGTCGATCCTCTACTGCGCCCCGACCGCGATCCGCACCTTCATGAAGTGGGGCGGCGACGTCCCGGCCGAGTTCGACCTGTCGTCGCTGCGCCTGCTGGGCTCGGTCGGTGAGCCGATCAACCCGGAGGCGTGGATGTGGTACCGCAAGCACATCGGCTCCGACCGCTGCCCGGTCGTGGACACCTGGTGGCAGACGGAGACCGGCGCTCAGATGATCAGCCCGCTGCCGGGCGTGAGCGTCTGCAAGCCCGGCTCGGCCCTGCGGCCCCTGCCGGGCATCGCGGCCGACGTCGTCGACGACAGCGGCAAGCCGGTGCCCGACGGCTCCGGCGGCTATCTGGTCCTGACCGAACCGTGGCCCGGGATGCTGCGCACCATCTGGGGCGACGAGCAGCGGTACATCGACACCTACTGGTCCCGTTTCCCCGGGGTGTACTTCGCCGGGGACGGCGCGAAGAAGGACGAGGACGGCGACATCTGGCTGCTCGGCCGGGTCGACGACGTCATGAACGTCTCCGGGCACCGCATCTCCACCACGGAGGTCGAATCCGCCCTCGTCTCCCATCCGATGGTCGCGGAGGCAGCCGTGGTCGGCGCGAGCGACCCGACGACCGGGCAGGGTGTCGTGGCCTTCGTCATCCTGCGCAGCGACGCGGGAGAGCCGGGGGCGGGTGGGCAGGCCGGTGCAGAAGAGGTGGCAGGCGAACTGCGTGCCCACGTCGCCAAGGAGATCGGCCCGATCGCCCGGCCCCGGCAGATACTGGTCGTCGCCGAACTCCCCAAGACCCGCTCCGGCAAGATCATGCGCCGCCTGCTGCGGGACGTGGCCGAGGACCGCGCGCTCGGCGACGTCACGACGCTCACGGACTCCACCGTCATGGACCAGATCCGCGAGCGGCTGCCCTCGGCGGGCTCGGCGGGAGGAGAGGAGGCGTAACGAAGCGCCGGCCACACGGATCCGGGCCGTGTCGCCGCCCCCTGCGGCAGGCACGGCCCGGAAGCCGAAACAGGAAACTCGGCAGACGCGCAGGCGCCCGTTTGTCACACCCCCCGCTTACTGTCGAGACATGCCGTACGACGCGCAGGACACCGAACGCTGGGCCCCCGAACCGGAGAAACGCCCCGGCCGCACCGCATTCCAACGCGACCGGGCGCGAGTCCTGCACAGCTCGGCCCTGCGAAGGCTCGCCGGCAAGACCCAGGTCGTCACGCCCGGCGAGCGCAGCGCGTCCGCCTGGGACGCCAGCCCCCGCACCCGCCTCACCCACTCCCTGGAGTGCGCCCAGGTGGGCCGAGAGCTCGGCGCGGCCCTCGGCTGCGACCCGGACCTCGTGGAGGCGGCCTGCCTCTCGCACGACCTCGGCCACCCGCCCTTCGGCCACAACGGCGAACAGGCGCTGAACGAGTTCGCGCAGGACTGCGGCGGCTTCGAGGGCAACGCCCAGTCCCTCAGGCTCCTCACCCGCATCGAGCCCAAGCGGTTCACCGAGGAGGGCTCCGTCGGCCTCAACCTCACCCGCGCCGCCCTGGACGCCGCCACCAAGTACCCCTGGCCGCGCGGCGCCCACCCCACCGACCCGTCGTCGGGGAAGTTCGGCGTGTACGAGGACGACCGCCCGGTCTTCGACTGGGTCCGCAAGGAGGCCCCCGGCACGCGCGCGTGCTTCGAGGCGCAGGTCATGGACTGGTCCGACGACGTCGCGTACTCGGTGCACGACGTGGAGGACGGACTGCACGCCGGGCACATCGACCCCGTCTGCCTGCACGCCGAGCCCGAGCGGCGGGACGTCTTCCAGGTCGCGATCGGCCGGTACGTGCCCGCGGACACCGACCCCGGGGAACTGGCGGCCGCCCTGGACCGGCTCCTGGACGAGGAGTGGTGGCCGCACGGCTACGACGGCTCGGCCGTCGCGCAGGCCCGGCTGAAGGACGCCACCAGCCAGCTCATCGGCCGGTTCTGCCTGGCCGCCGAGGCCGCCACCCGGGAGGCGTACGGCGGCGGACGGCTCATCCGGTACGCCGCCGAGCTGGTCGTTCCGTGGGAGACCCGGCTGGAGTGCGCGGTGCTGAAGGCGGTCGCCGACCGGTACGTCATGCAGCGTGACGAGCAGGAGCGGCTGCGTGCCGACCAGCGCATCGTCGTCCTGGAACTGGCCGCCGCGCTCACCGCCCGCGCCCCCGAAGGCCTGGACCCGCAGTTCCGCGCCCTGTTCGACAAGGCCGGCGACGACCGGTCACGCAAACGGGTGATCGTCGACCAGATCGCCTCGCTCACCGACGCCTCGGCTCGTTCCCTTCACGCCAGGCTGACAAGACAGGCGTGACACTGGAGGCCCATGTGCCCTGAACACGCATCCGGACCCAACCCAATGTGACCCTCCGTGGCCTGATCGGGCCACACCCTCTTCCCCCATCACGCTCCGTGCGGGACGCTCCCTTGTGGCGGCACCCTTACGAGGAGGCATCAAGTGGTCGACGCGGACCAGACATTCGTCATCGTCGGAGGCGGCCTGGCCGGCGCCAAGGCGGCCGAGACGCTCCGGGCGGAGGGCTTCAACGGGCGCGTGATACTGATCAGCGACGAGCGCGACCACCCCTACGAGCGCCCGCCCCTGTCCAAGGGCTACCTCCTCGGCAAGGACGAGCGCGACAGCGTCTTCGTGCACGAACCCGCCTGGTACGCGCAGAACGACATCGAGCTGCACCTCGGCCAGACCGTCGACGCCATCGACCGCGCCGCCAAGACGGTCCGCTTCGGGGACGACGGCACCCTCGTCCACTACGACAAGCTGCTGCTGACGACCGGCGCCGAGCCGCGCCGGCTGGACATCCCGGGCACCGACCTGGCCGGCGTGCACCACCTGCGCCGCCTCGCGCACGCCGAGCGGCTCAAGGGCGTGCTGAGCGCGCTCGGCCGGGACAACGGCCACCTCGTGATCGCCGGTGGCGGCTGGATCGGCCTGGAGGTCGCCGCGGCGGCCCGCGGGTACGGCGCCGAGGTCACGGTGATCGAGCCGTCACAGACCCCGCTGCACGGCGTCCTCGGACCCGAACTGGGCAACGTCTTCGCGCAGCTGCACCGCGAGCACGGCGTCCGCTTCCACTTCGGAGCGCGGCTCACCGAGATCGTCGGCCAGGACGGCGTGGTCCTCGCCGCCCGCACCGACGACGGCGAGGAGCATCCGGCGCACGCCGTGCTGGCGGCGATCGGGGCGGCGCCCCGCACCAGCCTCGCGGAGGCGGCCGGCCTGGAGATCGCCGACCGGGCGCACGGCGGCGGGGTCGTGGTGGACGAGCGGCTGCGCACGTCCGACCCCGACATCCACGCGGCCGGTGACGTCGCCTCCTTCCCGCTCGCCCTGTTCGGCACCCGGCTGCGGGTGGAGCACTGGGCGAACGCCCTGAACGGCGGCCCCGCGGCCGCCCGCGCCATGCTCGGCAAGGAGCTCGTCTACGACCGGGTGCCCTACTTCTTCACCGACCAGTACGACCTGGGCATGGAGTACAGCGGATGGGCGCCCCCGGGGACGTACGACGAGGTGGTGATCCGCGGGGACGCCGGGAAGCGGGAGTTCATCGCTTTCTGGGTGAAGCAGGGGCGCGTGCTGGCCGGAATGAACGTGAACGTGTGGGACGTCACAGAGCCCATCCAGAAACTGATCAGCTCCCGGACACCGGTGGACCTGGAGGCCCTGTCCGATCCGCACGTCCCGCTCGACGGCCTGGCCTCCTGAGCATCGGGAGTGTCACTCCGGCCCCGTAGAATCTCCACGTGGCAGGACGGATCAGAGACGAGGACGTGAAGGCGGTTCGGGACGCTGTCCCGATCGACGCCGTCGTCTCCGAGTACCTCCAGCTGCGCAACGCGGGCGGCGGCAACCTCAAGGGCCTGTGCCCCTTCCACGACGAGAAGACGCCGTCCTTCCAGGTCAGCCCGAGCAAGGGACTCTTCCACTGCTTCGGCTGCCAGGAGGGCGGCGACACCATCGCCTTCGTGATGAAGGTCGATCACCTGACCTTCTCCGAGGCCGTCGAGCGTCTCGCCGGCCAGGCCGGCATCACCCTGCGCTACGAGGAGGGCGGCTACAACCCCTCCCACCAGCGCGGCGAACGCATCCGCCTGGTCGAGGCCCACAAGGTCGCCGCCGAGTGGTACGCCGAACAGCTCGCCACCAGCGCCGAGGCCGACGCCGGCCGGATCTTCCTCGCCGAGCGCGGCTTCGACCAGAACGCCGCCCTGCACTTCGGCGTGGGCTACAGCCCCCAGGGCTGGGACCACCTCGTGCGCTACTTGCGCGGCAAGGGCTTCAGCGACAAGGAACTGCTGCTCTCCGGCCTCGCCCAGGAGGGCCGCCGCGGCCCCATCGACCGCTTCCGCGGCCGCCTGATGTGGCCGATCCGGGACATCGGCGGCGACGTCGTCGGCTTCGGCGCCCGCAAGCTGTACGAGGCGGACAACGGCCCGAAGTACCTCAACACGCCCGACACGGCGATCTACCGCAAGAGCCAGGTGCTGTACGGCATCGACCTGGCGAAGAAGGACATCGCGAAGTCCTCCCGCGCGGTCGTCGTCGAGGGCTACACCGACGTCATGGCCTGCCATCTCGCCGGTGTCACCACCGCCATCGCGACCTGCGGCACCGCCTTCGGCACCGACCACATCAAGATCCTGCGCCGCCTGCTGATGGACAACGGCTCGGCCCGCGTGATCTTCACCTTCGACGGCGACGCGGCCGGTCAGAAGGCGGCCCTGCGCGCCTTCGAGGACGACCAGAAGTTCGCCGCCGAGACCTACATCGCCATCGCGCCCGACGGCATGGACCCGTGCGAGCTGCGCATCGTCAAGGGCGACGAGGCGGTCGCCGACCTGGTCGAACCGCGCACCCCCCTGTTCGAGTTCGCGCTGCGCCAGATGGTCGCCCGCTACGACCTGGACACCCCGGCCGGCCGCGCCGCAGCCCTTGACGAGGCGGCCCCGGTCGTCGCCCGCATCAAGAACAGCGGTGCCCAGCACGAGGTCGCCGTGCAGCTCGCCGGGATGCTCGGCATCCTCGACACCCAGTTCGTCGTCAAGCGGGTCGCCCAGCTGGCCCGCTGGGCCCGCGACCGCGGCGGCAAGGGCCCCGCGCCGGCCACGCAGTCGGACCGGCAGCAGTGGGCGGCCACCGCGGGACCCGCGTTCTCCGGCCCGGCCCTCACCCTGCGCAACCCCGTCTACGCCACCGAACGCGAACTGCTCAAGCTCGCCCTGCAACGCCCCGAACTGGTCTCCCCGGCCTTCGACGCGTACGGCATCGACGAGTTCACCGCCCCGCCGTACGCCGCCGTACGCCAGGCGATCCTGGACGCGGGCGGCGCCGAGCAGGGCGTCGCGGACGGGCAGGAGTACCTGGTCCGCGTCCGCGAGGCCGCCCCCGACGACCGGGTGCGCGCCATGGTGACCGAGCTGGCCGTCGAGGCGATCCTGCGCCGCACGGTCGACGAGACCTACGCCGGCACGGTCCTGATCACCGTCCGCCGCCGGGCCGTGGAACGCCGGATCACCGAGATCCAGTCCCAGCTGACCCGCCTCGGCGCCGCCGGCGACCCGGCCGCCCTGGCCGCCGTACAGAATGAGCTGTGGGTCCTCCAGCAGTACGACCAGGCACTTCGGGCGCACGGGGCCGCGGCGCTCTGACCCGGCCCGCCCCGCGGGATCACCAGCCCGTCACGGACCGGACGCAAAAAGTCATCGCACGCCCCTCGTTTCCGCGATGTGTCGTACTCCACACTGGGTGCGGTGCCTGAGTCCCCGGAGCGCGGCCGATCCGTCCCACGGGTCCCACACCCGCGCGGTCCGCTCACCTCAGCAGCGATCACCCCTGGAGGTCGCCCCCGTGCAGACCCAGACCCTCGTCCAGAGCGACAGTACCGACGGCGCGGAAGCGGACGCGGAGGCGGACCTCCTGGCCGCCGTCCCGCCGCAGAGCCCCGCCGCGCACCACCCCGAGGCCATGCCCGAGCCCACCGAGCCGCCGGCCGAAGCCCTCGCGGAAGCCAAAGCCGAAGCGGAGGCCGAAGCGGAAGCCGAAACGGAGGCCGGGGACGAGGCCGCGGCGGAGCCCGAGCCCGTCGAGGCGGCGGCGCCCGCCCGCGCCGAGACCAGCGGGCCCTCCGCCGACCTGTTCCGCCAGTACCTGCGGGAGATCGGCCGCATCCCGCTGCTCACCGCCGCCGAGGAGGTCGACCTCGCCCGGCGCGTGGAGGCCGGCCTGTTCGCCGAGGAGAAGCTCGCGAACACCCCGGACCTCGACAGCCGGCTGGCCCACGACCTGGACCGGCTCGTCGTCCAGGGCCGCCTCGCCAAACGGCGGCTCATCGAGGCCAACCTGCGCCTCGTCGTGTCGGTCGCCAAACGCTACGTCGGCCGCGGGCTGACCATGCTCGACCTCGTGCAGGAGGGCAACCTCGGGCTGATCCGGGCCGTGGAGAAGTTCGACTATGCGCGCGGCTACAAGTTCTCCACCTACGCCACCTGGTGGATCCGCCAGGCCATGTCCCGGGCGCTCGCCGACCAGGCCCGCACCATCCGCGTGCCCGTCCACGTCGTCGAACTCATCAACCGGGTCGTGCGGGTGCAGCGCCGCATGCTGCAGGAGCGCGGCTACGAGCCCACCCCCCAGGAGGTCGCCGCCCAGCTGGAGCTGGCGCCGGAGCGGGTCGGCGAGGTGCTGCGCCTCGCGCAGGAACCGGTGTCGCTGCACGCGCCGGTGGGTGAGGAGGAGGACGTCGCGCTCGGTGACCTCATCGAGGACGGCGACGCGGCCTCCCCCGTGGAGTCGGCCGCGTTCCTGCTGCTCAGGGAGCACCTGGAGGCGGTGCTGTCGACGCTCGGCGAGCGCGAGCGCAAGGTCGTCCAGCTGCGGTACGGGCTCATCGACGGCCGCCCGCGCACCCTGGAGGAGATCGGCCGCCTCTTCGGCGTGACCCGCGAGCGGATACGGCAGATCGAGTCCAAGACCCTCGGCAAGCTGCGCGATCACGCCTTCGCCGACCAGTTGAGGGGCTATCTGGACTGAACGGCGGGTCGCCCGGCACCGGGCGACCCGCCGGGCGGTCAGTCGACCTCCGCCACCGCCTGCGCGAACTGCGCCTGGTACAGCCGCGCGTACGCCCCGCCCGCCGCGAGCAGCTCCCCGTGCGAGCCCTGCTCCACGATCGAGCCGTTCTCCATCACGAGGATCGTGTCCGCGTCCCGGATTGTGGAGAGCCGGTGCGCGATCACGAAGGACGTCCGGCCGTGCTGGAGCTTGGCCATCGCCTTCTGGATCAGCACCTCGGTGCGGGTGTCGACGGAGCTGGTCGCCTCGTCGAGGACCAGGATCACCGGGTCGGACAGGAACGCCCGCGCGATGGTGATCAGCTGCTTCTCACCGGCGCTCACGCCCGTGCCCTCGTCGTCGATGACGGTGTCGTAGCCGTCGGGCAGGGTGCGCACGAACCGGTCGGCGTGCGCGGCCCGCGCCGCCTCCTCGATCTCCCCGCGGGTGACCTCGCGGGCCGCGCCGTAGGCGATGTTCTCCGCGATCGTGCCGCCGAACAGCCACGTGTCCTGCAGCACCATGCCGATCCCGGCGCGCAGCTCGTCCCGGGACATCCGCGCGATGTCGACACCGTCGAGGGTGATGCGCCCACCGGTCACCTCGTAGAACCGCATCAGCAGGTTGACCAGCGTGGTCTTGCCCGCGCCGGTCGGGCCGACGATGGCGACCGTCTGGCCGGGCTCCACCTTCAGCGACAGGTCCTCGATGAGCGGCTTGTCGGGGTCGTAGCGGAACTGCACGTGCTCCAGCTCCACCCGCCCGCGCAGCTCGGCGGGGGTCTCGGCCGGCACCGGGTCGCTCTGCTGTTCCTCCGCGTCCAGCAGCTCGAAGATGCGCTCCGCCGAGGCCACGCCCGACTGCACCAGGTTCGCCATCGAGGCGACCTGCGTCAGCGGCATGGAGAACTGGCGGGAGTACTGGATGAACGCCTGCACGTCGCCGATCGACAGCGCGCCCGACGCGACCCGCAGACCACCGACCACGGCGACCAGCACATAGTTCAGGTTCGACACGCACATCATCAGCGGCTGCATGATCCCGCTGTTGAACTGCGCCTTGAACCCGGCCTCGTACAGCGCCTCGTTCTGCTCGGCGAACTGCTGCGCCGACTCCTGCTGCCGGCCGAACACCTTCACCAGGGCGTGCCCGGTGTACATCTCCTCGATGTGCGCGTTCAGCTTGCCCGTGGTGCGCCACTGCTGCACGAAGTGCGGCTGCGAGCGCTTGCCGACGCGCGTGGCGACCACGAACGACAGCGGCACGGTCACCAGCGCGACCAGCGCGAGGATCCAGGAGACGTAGAACATCATCGCCAGCACGCCGATGATGGTCAGCAGCGAGTTGATGAGCTGGCCCATCGACTGCTGGAGCGTCTGACCGATGTTGTCGATGTCGTTGGTCGCCCGGGACAGCACCTCGCCGCGCTGCCGCTTGTCGAAGTACGACAGCGGAAGCCGCGACAGCTTCGTCTGCACGTCCTCGCGCAGCCGGAACATGGTGCGGTTCACGGCACGGTTGACCAGCCGCGTCGCCACCGCCATCAGCAGACCGGCGATGAGGAAGGTGCCGAGTGCGAGCAGCAGGACGTCGCCGACCGCGCCGAAGTCGATGCCCTTGCCGGGCGTGAAGTCGGTGCCGCTCAGCATGTCGGCGACCGAGCCCTGCCCGCGCGCCCGCATGGAGTCGAGGACCTGCTCCTTGGTCGCCCCGGCCGGCATGCGCCGGCCGATGATCCCGGCGAAGACCAGGTCGGTGGCCTTGCCGAGGATCTTCGGGCCGACCACGTTCAGTCCGACGCTGACCACCACACACGCCAGCAGCGCGTAGATGGTGACGCGTTCCGGCCGGAAGTGGGAGACGAGCCGTTTGCCCGAGTTCTTGAAGTCCAGCGAACGGCTGTCGGGGCCGCCCCCGGCCATCATCCGCCCCATGGGCCCCGCCATCAGGCAGCCTCCGCTTCCGTCAGCTGGGAGAGCACGATCTCCCGGTAGGTCTCGTTGTCCGCCATCAGTTCGTGGTGGGTGCCGCTGCCGACGACCCGGCCCTCGTCGAGGACGACGATCCGGTCGGCGTCGCGGATGGTCGCCACCCGCTGGGCGACGATCACCACGGTCGCCTCCGCGGTCTCCTGGCCCAGCGCGGCGCGCAGTGCGGCGTCGGTGGCGTAGTCGAGCGCGGAGAAGGAGTCGTCGAAGAGGTAGATCTCCGGCCGCTGCACCAGCGTCCGCGCGATCGCCAGGCGCTGGCGCTGACCGCCGGAGACATTGGTGCCGCCCTGCGCGATCGGAGCCTCGAGCCCGCCCTCCAGCTTGGTGACGAAGTCCTTGGCCTGCGCCACCTCCAGCGCGTGCCACAGCTCCTCGTCGGTGGCGTCCGGATTGCCGTAGCGCAGATTGGAGGCGACCGTGCCGGCGAACAGGTACGGCTTCTGCGGCACCATGCCGACCGTGCGGGCCAGCAGTTGCGGCTCGATCTCCCGGACGTCCACGCCGTCGACGAGCACCTCTCCGTCGGTGGCGTCGAACAGCCGGGGGACCAGCCCGAGCAGCGTCGACTTGCCGCTGCCGGTGGAGCCGATCACCGCGGTCACCTCGCCGGGCCGGGCGACCAGGTCGATCGCCTTCAGCACCGGCTCCTCGGCACCCGGGAAGCGGAAGCCGGCGCCGCGGATCTCCAGATGCCCGTGCCGGCGCAACTCGGTGACCGGCGCGGACGGCGGCACGACGCTGGACTCGGTGTCCAGCACCTCGTCGATGCGCTCCGCGCACACCTCCGCGCGCGGCACCATCATGAACATGAAGGTGGCCATCATCACGGACATGACGATCTGCATCAGATAGGCGAGGAACGCCGTCAGATCACCGATCTGCATCCCACCGCTGTCGATGCGGTGCGCACCGAACCACACCACCGCGATGGACGACAGGTTCACCACCGTCATGACGATCGGGAACATCAGCGCGAGCAGGTTGCCGGTGCCCAGCGCCATCTCGGTGAGATCGGTGTTGGCCTTGCGGAAGCGCCCCTGCTCGTAGTCGTCGCGCACGAAGGCGCGGATGACGCGGTTGCCGGTGATCTGCTCGCGCAGCACCCGGTTCACCGTGTCCAGCCGGACCTGCATGGCGCGGAACAGCGGCCGCAGCCGGCGCACGATCAGCGTGACGCAGATCGTCAGCACCGGGACCACCGCGACCAGCACCCCGGACAGCGGCACGTCCAGACCGAGCGCCAGCACGATGCCGCCCACACACATGATGGGCGCCGACACCATCAGGGTGAACGTCATCAGGGCCAGCATCTGGACCTGCTGCACATCGTTCGTCGTACGGGTGATGAGCGAGGGCGCGCCGAAGTGACCGACCTCACGCGCCGAGAAGGACTGCACCCGGTCGAAGACGGCACCGCGCACGTCCCGGCCGAGCGAGGAGGCGGTACGCGCGCCGAAGTACACGGCGCCGATGTTGCACACGACCTGGGCCAGCGAGATGCCGATCATCAGGCCGCCGTGGCCGAGGATGTAGCCGGTGTCGCCGTTGACGACACCGTTGTCGATGATGTCCGCGTTCAGGGTGGGCAGGTACAGGGTGGCGCAGGTCTGCAGGAACTGCAGCCCCACCAGCAGGGCGATCGGTTTCTTGTAGGGCCTGAGATAGGTACGCAGGAGTCGTATGAGCACGCTGGGTTCTCTCGGAGTCGGCGACGGGGGCGTTTCGGTTGCCCGTGGCCCCTATCGTCGAACACTCCACCCGCGTTACCTCAACCGATTAACCCGAACCGGCGGGCCCTGGCCGACGGGACACCCCTTACGGCCGCATCGCCCCCGGATGGGTCTGCTCGCGCACCGACACATACTGCTGGCGCACCGCCTGGCCCACCGCCAGTTCCTCGCCGGGCTCCAGCACCTGCGCCGCCGCGCCGTGCCACGCCGGGGGGTTGCGCGGATCGAGGGTGCCCTGCGACACCCCGAGCGCCCACGCGGCCTGCCGCGCCGCGCCGATCGCCGCGTAGTCGGCGGGCTGCGGTACGACGACCTGCACGCCGAACAGCGCCGGAGCCGCAGCCTGAACGGCCGGCAGCTCGGCCGCCGCGCCCAGCAGGAAGATCCGCCGCACCTCCACGCCCCGGCCGCGCAGCACGTCGAGCGCATCCGCGAGGCCGCACAGCATCCCCTCGAACGCGGCCCGCGCGAGGTGCTCGGGCTTCATCGACTCCCGCCGCAGCCCGGCGAGCGTGCCCGCGGTGTGCGGCAGATGGGGCGTCCGCTCACCTTCCAGATAGGGCAGCAGCACCAGCCCGTGCGCGCCCGGCGTCGACTTCATCGCCAGCTCGGACAGGCCCTCCAGGTCCGGCACGCCGAGGAGTTCGGCGGCACCGCGCAGGGCCCGTACGGCGTTGAGGGTGGTGACGACGGGCAGGTGCATGCCGGTCGCGTCGGCCAGCGAGGTGATCATCCCGGTGCTGTCGACGAGCGCCTCGGGATGGACGGCCATCACGGACCCCGACGCGCCGAGCGAGACGACG
The DNA here is from genome assembly GCF_043088925.1 of Streptomyces sp. NPDC014006. Taxonomy (NCBI): domain Bacteria; kingdom Bacillati; phylum Actinomycetota; class Actinomycetes; order Kitasatosporales; family Streptomycetaceae; genus Streptomyces; species Streptomyces sp. NPDC014006. The sequence goes on from NZ_JBICAJ010000001.1 coordinate 566,076, forward strand.
GCGTCCCCGAGCCCGATCCCGAGCCCGAACGCGGCGGCCATGGTCTCGCCGGTCCCGGCCGAGATCAGCAGCCCCTCCGGGGTGGTACCGGCCGCCTCGGAGGGGCCGATGACCTCCGGCAGCATCGCCTGGTGGCCGAGCGCCAGCTCGACCAGGTCGGGCCGGTAGGCGCCGGTGGCCGCCGACCAGTACCCGGTGCCGGAGGCGCCGCCGCGGTCGGTGGTCCGGCGCACCGGCCGGCCCAGCAACTGCCACACCAGCCAGTCGTGGGCCTGCATCAGCATCGCCGCGCGGCGCGCGTTGTCGGGCTCGCTGCGGGCCAGCCAGCGCAGCTTGGTCACCGGCTGCGCGGCCTGCGGCACGCATCCCACCGCCTGTGCCCACGCCTCGCGCCCGCCGAGCGCGTCGACGAGATCGGCCGCCGCGACCTGCGCGCGCTTGTCGCCGCCGGCCAGCGCAGGGCGCACGGTGGCGCCCTGCGCGTCCAGCACGATCAGCGCGTTCTGCTGCGCGGACACGCCGATGGCCTGCACGCCCTCCAGTAGACCGCCGCCGGCCGCCTCACCGAGGGACAGCAGCCACGCCTGCGGATCCACGTCGCTCGGGCGTCCCTCCAGGGGATGCGGGGCATATCCCTGGCGCAGCACGGCACCGGTGTCCGTGTCGCAGACCACGATGCGCGTGAAGTCCGGTGAGCTGTCCAAGCCGGCGACTATCCCCATGACCACCGATTGTGCCGTAGCGCTGCGCCGGCTCGGGCGGGGGGCGCGTTATCGGTGGGGGTGCGGGTGGGCACGGTGGTCCCGTGCCCGAGATGCACCCCCCTTACGTGTTGCTCGTGCCCCAGTCGTCGCTTGCGCCTCCGTTGTGGGCGCTGCGCTCGCGGATGGCCTTGACCCGGTGGGCAACCGAGTCGGGGACGTGCACGTGGTCGCCGACCTTGTCGCTGACCACGTGGTACGCCTTGCCCGCGAACTGGCGGCCCTGCTGGGCGGCCGTCTCGGCGGTGTTGCGCACGGCCGGGTTCTGCGTGACCTGGCGGGCGGACTTCTTCAGTTGCTCGTAGCGTTCGCGCCCGGCCTTCGTGCCCAGTACGTAACCCAGGGCGAGTCCGGCGACGAACGTGAGCCGGTAGCGCATGGCGGCCACCCTTCCTCGTGTCGGTCCTGCGGTGCGGCGTCGGCGCCGGGGGGTACCGATTGGCGGAGCACCCCCCTGCTTGCGCTAATGTATGTGTCGCAGCGAGCGAACGCCCCCTGGCGAATACCCCAGGAGGTCCGTTCGATGCGAACGAGGCATTCCTCCGTAGCTCAATTGGCAGAGCAGCCGGCTGTTAACCGGCAGGTTACTGGTTCGAGTCCAGTCGGGGGAGCTCGGTCCTCCGTAGCTCAATTGGCAGAGCAGCCGGCTGTTAACCGGCAGGTTACTGGTTCGAGTCCAGTCGGGGGAGCATGCTGAACGAGGACCCCGACGGGGTCCTTTTTCATTGGTTCCCCCGGGCTTCATCGGATTTCACCGGGACGGGAACCGCCCGCGCGCCGTCGCGGTCCTCATGGACGTGACGTGGCATGCGAGGTCGCCCCTGCGAAGCAGGAGATCGTATGAGCGGCTATGCTGCGGCACACGGCGCGTACACGTGCACGCGACACGCCGCTATGGGGCGGTAGCTCAGCCGGTTAGAGCAGCGGACTCATAATCCGTCGGCCGTGGGTTCGAGTCCCACCCGCCCCACCAGGCGCAGGTCAGAAAAGCGTTCTGACCTGCGGACACGTCTCTTCGGGTGGCTGGATTCTGCGCTCTGGGGCCACGGATTCCACTCCGTTGGCCGTTACTTCGGTGAACGCATGGGGCTGGCGGCGCTCTGTGCTGTGACCTGCGGTGAGGAGGCTTCGGGACCTTCAGCTCGGTTCGTCGTGCAGTGCCCGGCGGTAGGCCTCTTCTGTGACCGGTCGGCTTTCATCGGATCTGTGTGTGTTCTCGCGGGCTGGGCTGCCGCAGTTCTGGGGGCGTCGCCTCAGCGTTACGCGCGCTGCGGACCGGCGAAGGTTCTTCGGGCCGTGTCAGTAGTGGTACCGAGCCTGAACGATAATCAACTCGTCGTCGGTCGGCCTGTACACGAGCCGGTGTGTGTCGTCGATCCTCCGGGACCAGTAGCCCGACAGGTCACCCTTCAGGGGCTCCGGCTTGCCGATGCCCTTGGTGTCGTCGATCAGCTTGTTGATGCGCTTGACCATCTTGCGGTCGTTCTCGGCCCAGTAGGTGTAGTCCTCCCAGGCGTGGGTCGTGAACGAGATCTTCACGCCCGCTCCGCGTCGGGGTCGATCAGCTCGCGATGCTGGGCCTTGCCGGTCTCCGCCTCGGCGATGGAGTCGAGCAGGCGACGGGCGTTCTTGGGGGAGCGCAGGAGGTGCACTGTCTCGGTCCAGGAGCTGAAGTCCTCTTCGGACATCAGGACGGCGTTCCCCTTGCGGGAGGTGATGTGAACCGGTGCGTGATCCTCGTTGACCTGTTCGATCAGCGGGAACAGGTTCTGGCGCGCCTCGCTGGCGGTGATGGACATGCTTGCCGCCTCCCTTCTCGACTTGTACAAGATTGGGTACGAGTCTTGAGCGTGTCCACAAAGCAGCCTCTGTCGAGCCCGAGGCGCGTCAGCTCGGAATGGGGAGCCGAGGGCATCGCTTGCGGCCCCTCATAGGGGGACGACCGAGATCTTCGGGTCACCAACCCGCCTTCCGCGGTTGAATGCTGGTGTGGCACGGAAAGTGGTGGGTTTCGGCGAGGACGATCTGACGGCGATGGCCGGGTCTCGGTCCTTCGAGCGGGGGCTGGAGTATCTGGACGCGGTGAGCGGTCTGGAGGTGGGGGACGGCTCGGTCACCGCTGTGGTGCACGGTACGGATGTCTACGAGGTGGAGCTCGCCCTCGGCGGGGACGACGGGCTCTCGGGATGGTGCGACTGCCCGTACGGGCAGGAGGGCAATTTCTGCAAGCACTGTGTGGCGGTCGGGCTGACCGTGCTGCGGCGGGCGAAGACCATCCCGCACCAGCGAGCCGCGGCTCGGGCGCGGACTTCCGGCTTGGAGGAGTGGCTTTCGGCGCTGTCACGTGACGAACTCCTGGCGCTGGTGCGGGAGCAGGTCGCCGAGGACCGGGAACTGCGTCGTCGCTTGGAGCTGCGGGCCGCCGCTGCCCGTTCCGACCTCGGTACGGTCCGGGAGCGGATCATGGTCCTGATCGATCCACGGCCGTTCGCCCGGTACGGGTACGTCGAGTACGCGGATGCCGCGGGGTATGGGCGACAGGTGGCCGAGGCGGCGGCCGCGCTGCGCGCCCTGACCACCGGCGGGCAGGCGGCGCAGGCGGTCGGTCTGGCCGAGGAGGCGATCCGGGTGCTGGGGAAGGCGTACGGGGATATCGACGACTCCGACGGGGTGGTCGGGCAGGTCGCCGCCGCGGTGGCCGAGGCCCATCTGGAGGCCTGCCGAGTCGCCCGCCCCGATCCGACGCGACTGGCCGAGTGGCTGGCCGGCACGGTGCTCGACGACAGCAACGACGTGACGGACCTGGATCCGCTCAACTACGCCGACGTCCTGGGCCCGAGCGGACTTACCCGCATGCGGCAGCTGGCGACCGAGGCATTCCGGCGCGGGCCGTCCGGCTGGGCGGCGCGGTACCTGATGGAACGCCTGGTCAAGGCGGAAGGCGATGTCGACACGCTGGTCGCACTGCACGCGCAGGACCTCGACCCGTCCGGTGCCACACATCTGCTCATCGCCGAGGAACTGGAATCGGCGGGCCGCTCGGGCGAGGCACTCGCCTGGGCGGAGCGGGGGCTGCGGGACTGCGCCACCGAGACGTACATCGACGGCCGTCTGGTCGACTACGTGTGCGTGCGGTACGCGCAGACGGGGCGGCCGGCCGACGCGGTCGCGGTGCGCCGGGACCGGTTTCGTGTCGAGCGGTCCCTGGCCGCCTACCGGCAGCTGCGCTCCGCCGCCCGGGCTGCGGACTGCTGGGAGGCCGAGCGCGCGGCGGCGCTGGCCACCTTGGAGGAGGACGCCCGTAGTGAGCAGGGCGGCCGATACGGCGGGCCCGTGCTGATCGACGCGTTGCTCGACGACGGCGACCTGGACGCCGCCTGGCGTGAGGCGGCCGGCCGCGCGGACGACCGGCAGTGGGAGCGACTCGCCGACCTGTCGCGCGAGATGAGCCCGGCCGAGGCGCTCGGCGTGTACCTGCGGCTGGTCGAGCGATCGAAGGAGCCGACCGGGGACCGCGCCTACGAGCACCTGGCACGGCTGCTGCTGGGTGCACGTGAGTGCCATCGTGCCCTGGGGACCGAGGACCCGTTCACCGCATATCTCGCCGGCCTGCGGACGGAACTGAAACGCAGGCGCAAGCTGATGAGCATCCTCGACCGGTACGGGCTGTGAAGCGGGTGCGGGCCCGGCGCCCGCTCACTGCGGGCCGGACGGCGCTTCTCAGTCCCTGAGGTCGATCATGCGTACGGGCTGTCCGGTCGTACGGGCGATCGTCTCGAAGTCGCGGTCGTAGTGGAGCAGGGTCAGCCCCGCCTCTTCCGCGGCAGCGGCGACGAGCAGGTCGATGGGGCCCGCGCTCAGGACCCCAGACCGGCGAGGGGTTCGGAGTTGTCGATGAAGGCGCGGGCCACGTCGGCCAGGCGTCGGTTGTGGGCGCGGGCGTAGCCGCGTAGCGCGGTGAAGGCCTGCTCCATGTCGATGCGCTGGCGTTCGGCGAGCTTCCCCTTGGCCTGTTCGATCAGCACCCGGCTGTTCAACGCCGTCTGCAACTGCTCGTTGAGCACCGTGCTGCGGTGGGCGGTGCGTTGTTGTAGCAGGCTGATGGTGGCGACGGCCGCCAGCGCCTGGGCGATGAGTGTGGCGGGCGGGTCGAAGGGGCCGGGAGCGGCGCGGAAAAGGTTCAGGGCGCCCACGGTCTCGTCTCGCAGGCGCATGGGCAGGGCCTGCACGGCCCCGAATCCGCTGAGGTGGGCCACCGTGACGAAGCGCGGCCAGCGATCGACCTCCAGGGTCAGGTCGTGGATCGAGGCAGGGGCCTTCGTCGTTTTGGAGCTGGAAGAGCTCCAGCAGGCGTACCTGTTCGTCGGAGGCGGCCATGACGCGGAGTTTGCCGTCCCGGTCGGCGAGCAGCACCCCGGCGGCGCTCGCGTCGACCATGTCGGAAGTGAGCAGATCAGGTGTCAGGACGGCCGAGCCGCGTGCGAAGGCGTCCACGCAAGGCCCCTCACCCAGCGTGAGCTGGAGCTCTTCCAGTTGCTCGCTGATGCCGTCGGTGCTGCACAGCGGGTGGCTCGCCGCGGTCCGGGACATCGCCGACAGCCCGGCCCCGCCAACCGGCAGCGCGGCCACGGCAGCGGTGCACACATCCACCACACCGACCCGAGCACCACGTCGGGCCGCGTGCTCGGCCACCAGCACCTGAATACGCGCCGACCGGCTGTCAGACGCCACCAGGAGGTGATCAGTCCGGTTTCCAGGTAGTCCACGCCCAGGTCCTGGCAGTAGTGGCGGACGATGGACCGGGCCTTGCGCAGATGGGGGCTGGGCATGCTGGGGAACAAGTGGTGTTCGATCTGGTGGTTCAGTCCGCCCAGGGCGAGGTCGGTGAACCAGCTGCCGCGTACGTTGCGTGCGGTGAGGACCTGGCGGCGCAAGAAGTCGGGGCGGTCGTTGCCGGTCAGGATGGGCATGCCTTTGTGGTTGGGGGCGAAGAGGCAGCCTAGGTAGAGACCGAACAGGCCCTGGTTGACGGCCAGAGACGCGATCGCCATGGCGGGTGGGAGGACGAGGAACACTGCGGTCAGGTGGGCGGCGAGGTGCCCGTAGAGCAGCGTGCCGTCCAGGGCGCGGTTCTTCAGGGCGCGGTTGCCTAATGCGCGCGCGCTGGAGACGTGAAGGTTGACCCCTTCGAGTAGGAGCAGGGGAAAGAAGAGGAACGCCTGCCAGCGGCCGATGATCCTCGGCAGTCCGGTCGCGGCGCGGGCCTGGTCCTGGGACCACACCAGCAGGTCGGGGGCGATGTCGGGGTCGAGGTTCTCGTGGTTGGGGTTGGCGTGGTGGCGGGTGTGTTTGTCCTGCCACCATCCGTAGCCCATCCCGATCGCGGCCCCGGCGATGCGGCCGGCCGTCTCGCTGGGCCGGCGCCGGCGGAAGACCTGGCGGTGGGCGACGTCGTGGGCGAGCAGAGCCATCTGCCCGAACATCACGGCGAGGAACGCGGCGACCGCCAGAGTCCACCAGCCGGCGCCGATGAGGACGAACGCGCACCAGCCACCGGCATAGGCGACGGCCACGGCGATGGAGCGGACGGTGTAGTAGCCGGGGCGCCTGTTCATCAGGCCGACCTCGGCGATCTTCTTGGACAGGCGGGCGAAATCACTGCCGCCTGCGGGGGGAGGCGGGCGACGGGGCGGGGTATGCGTGGTCATGCTGTCGGCGTGTCTTTCCCGGCTGACGGGCCGCGTCCGGTCGGGCGGTGTACGCCGGATGCGAGGCGGCAGCCGGGTACCCACATCACTGCGGCCGGAACAGGAGCCGGGGTGCTTGTCAGAGTTTGCGGGCGTCGCGGGGCTCGACGTAGGGTTTTTCCCCGGGTGGGTGGCCACCGTCGATGGCCCGGGCGCGTTCGAGTCCGGTGTTGGATTCGAGGCCGAGCAGGATGGCGATGTCGGAGATCCACATCCGGACCAGGTAGATGATGATCGCGGCAAGCAGGGCGATGATCGCGGCAAGCAGGGCGATGATCGCGGCGAAGAGCAGGATCATCACGGGCCGCTTGGCGATGCTGTGGCCCCGAGGATCCACGACGTGGTGGTTACGCCACTCACGTTATCGGCTTCCTGGATCATGGCCTCGTCCTGAGCCGTTCGGGAAGCTGCGTCGCGCCCTCGCGGGCCGCCGGTGTCGACCGTGGTAGTCGACAGGCATGCCGATGAAGACCCCGGGTGCCGAAGGCCGTTCCTCTCTGTTCGAACGGCTGGCCCGCGTGATCAGACATTCACCAGTCGGACGCGGATGGCGGCGGAGCAGCGACCTGGGGTTGGGGCAGCGCTCGCTGGGCTTCGCGGCGCTGGGGTTCCTCACGCTGGTGCCGCTGCTGATCATTGTCTCCTCGGCCGATCCACAGCATGGGCGGGGATTCGCGCAGTGGCTGGGGGAAGGACTCGGCGTGTCGACGACCTCCAGGGAACATGTGGAGCAGTTGTTCATTCGTCCAGGTCAGGCTCTGCGGACCACGACGGCGTTCGGAATCGCCGTCCTCGCCGCTTTCGGCCTGGCCTTCGGGGCAGCGGTGCAGTCCGGCTATGAGAAGGTCTGGGATTTGCCCCCGGCCCGCTGGTGGGCCAGGTGGCGCCATGTGGTGTGGCTCGGTGTACTCATCGGCTACCTCTTCGCTTCCGCCACCACCACGCTGCGACCTGAATCCCTGGCCGGCGCGTTCGTCGCATCGCTGAGCGCCGTCCTGTTCTTCTGGTGGTCGCAGCGCATACTGCTGGGCGGGCGGGTTCGCTGGCGCGCCCTGGTGTCCGGTGCGGTGGCTACCATGGTCGGGCTGCTCGGTCTCAGGGCCTTCTCCCGGCTCGTCTACTCGCCGCTGATCGCGTCCAACACCGTCACCTACGGCCCCGTCGGAACCGTCCTGGTCATCCAGTCCTGGCTGGTCGGTGTGGGCATCGTCGTATTCGGCGGTGCCCTGGTCGGCCGGCTGCTGCACGAGGAGCTCCCACGCGTGGCACGTGCGCTGAAACGGCGACGATGAGACGGGAAGCCCGGTGCCCGGAGCTGCTCACGCCCGGACGCCCGGCGCCGGTGAGCCGTGCGCCTGATCAGCGTGCATCAGACCGCATCCTCGCGTGGACGACGGCCATACCCGGCGAGCAGTAGCGTTCGGCCGGCGTGTCATCGAGGACCGGTCTGGCGCGCACGGTATGACCCCGGCACCGGTCGTTGCAGGGGCGGGTCGGTGACCGCTCGGTATCAGGGCCTGCACGGTGTTGTTGGTAGACCGCCGCCTTCCGCTGCCCGCTGGGGTTCGTCGGTCACTGCGGGTCCGGTCCCGGGACCTGCGTCTGCTTCGCTGGACTGCGCTGCTGTGCCCGTCGCCGTCCAAGCGGCGCAGTACAGCAGCAGCGTGGCCATGAGGTTGATCCACAGCACGACGGCGACCGGGACGGCGAAGGCGCCGTACATGCTCTTCCCCGCGACGCCCTGGAAATAGCCGGTCAGCAGCAGCTTGAGCAGTTCGAAGCCGACCGCACCGATCAGGCCGGCGACCACGACCGCACGTCGGCCGGGATGCACCCGCGGCAGCCGGGTGAGCAGGTAGACCAGGAGCAGGAAGTCGACGAGCAGGGCAATGGCCAAGCCGGCGAAGAACAGCAGCACCCGTCCCGCCCCGCCCTCGATCCCGACCTTGTCGGCTGCCCAGCCGACCGCGCTGTTCGCGAACACCGAACTGCCCATCGCGACCAGCCCGACCACTCCGAGACCGACCAGCACCCCGGTGTCCTTGATCCTGAGCAGGATCGGATTTCCCGGGTCCTGCTCCTTTTCCCAGACCGCACGCAGGCACTCGCGAAGGGCGCCGACCCAGTTGATGCCGATCACGAGCAGCAGCGCGCCCGCGATGAGCCCGACGGTTCCGGCGTGCGCGACGAGGCCCTTCAGGTTCAGCAGGTTGGAAAGGCCCGGCGCCTGGTCGGCAATCTTGTCCTCAAGCTTGCTGAGCTGGTCCTTGCTCAGCAGCTTGGCGCCGATCGCCGCGCCCGCAGTGATCAGCGGAAAGAGCGCGACGAAACTGATGTAGGTGACGGCCGCGGCGAGCCGGGCCCAGTGGGTCTTGGCCAGCCCCTCGTACGCCCGCCACACGTGCGTACGCATCAGCCGTGCGATACCAGGAAGCCTTGTCAGCCGATCCATGGTGAACACCTACTCTCAGCGTACCCACGGCGGGAGAAGAGGCATGTGGCGGCGAAGCCCGCTATTCCGTGCTGAGAGCGTTTGGCCGCCAGTTCAGGGACAGGGCAGTCGCGGTGACCGACTTGCTTGCACGGCGAACCCGCTGGAGCGCCCGGGTTGTCGGCGGAAACCTTGATCTCCCCGGTGGTGGAAACGATCACCCACCCACGGGCGGACACCAAGACTCCCCGCAGACAGCAAAACTCTGCAGGGCTTCCTCCCCTGGCGGAACGGCCCAACTGGAACCATCGACCCGTACTTCGCCGGGCCGGGGTGGAGTGGTCAGTGCTTGAACACGTCCTTGATCTTCGCTCCGGCCTGCTTGATGTTGCCCTTGACTTGGTCTCCGCGGCCTTCGGCCGGCAGGCGCCGACTGCCGGTGGCGCGGCCGGTCGTCTTCTTGGGGCCGCCTTTCATCGCTTCGGCCTTGTGCGCGATCTTCTTCGAGATACTCATGGGTTACCACCCGGGGGTGAGTAGTCTGCTGGGGGTCGGCGGCAGGAAGATCCGTGGCGCTGGCCGGCCACCGATCTGCGCGTGGGGGCCGTCTACCGGGGGGCGGATCGGTGCCCGAACAAGTGCAGTCGGGGGGCGAGGCGGGTCACGCCGGGGACAACCATGGCAACGGTGGCCAGCTCCGCCGCGGGGTCCCGCACAGGCACCGGCCCGGGCGACAGGTGCCCGGGCTTGGTGGCCGCGACATGCGAGGCACTGGTTTCTCCCGCTGCCCTGTCGCAGGCCTCGGCCGCGGTCGGCTGCTGCGCCGACGCCGGAACCTCCAGCAGGTCCGTCACATGCAGATCGACCTCGGCCACCACCAGCCCGAGACGTTCGACAGCCGCTGCGGACAGCGTCTGCCGCAGATGCTCCGCGACCTGGGGCAGGGGCTGCCGCGCCGGCGCCGAGAACTCCGCCTCGATCCGCAGCGCTCCCGGCGGCAAACCGGTCCAGGGCGCCGGGACACTTGGCTCCGGCGCGGTTTCCGGGTCGGCCAGGCGGATCCGCAGCGTGCCTGGCCGAATCCCGGATACTCCGGAGGCTGCGCGGCTCAGTATTCCGCTGGCGGCTTCTTCGGTGATCCAGGACCCGTCCTCGGGCCGCCGAGCGGCAGTAGTCGGCCCAGGCCGAGTTGCTGCCGTACGGCCTGGGGCAATCCGTCATCCGTCATCGGCTCTCACCCCTTCTCTTACCGCGTTCTTTCGCTGCCGTGCTGTGCCCAGACTGCCGGAACCACCCTGTTGCGGCTGCTCGTGCCACCTTTTCGGTGGGGCGGTCCCACGTCTGCCGTATCCCTGGAGCAGTCCCAGCCAAACGGACCTGAGGTGGAAAGGCGGGCGGCGGTCTCCTCTTTCTGGAAAGGGGCGACCGGCTATGACCGCGAGCCGACAGCAGAACCGGCTCGAGGCCTCCGGTGTGGTGTCCACGAGTGAGGCTGTCAGGAAGAACGCCAGATGATCAACCTCGTCGGTCGGCTTGTACACGAGCCGGTGCGGGTCGTCGATTCTCCGGCCGGTAGCCGCGCAGGTGTGAACCGGAGCGTGATCCTCGTCGGGCCGCCGGCGCGCCGCACCGGCGGCGAGGACGGGACGGCCGATGCAGAGCGCCGGTCATCTCCGGCCGGTGGCACCATGGGGCGGACGTGTCTCCTCGCCGGACTCGATTTGCTGGCCCACGAGTCTCGCGTAGTGACCGTCTCGCCGCAGCAGTTCGTGATGGCTGCCCTGCTCCACGATGGTTCCCCGGTCGAGTACCAGGATGGCGTCGGCGTCGCGGACCGTGCTCAAGCGATGCGCGATGATGATTTGGGTACAGGCCAAGGTGCGCAGGTTCTCCGCGACTTTCCGCTCGGTCTCGACGTCCAGATGACTTGTGGCCTCGTCGAGCATGAGGATGGCCGGTCTGTGCGCGATCGCTCGCGCTATGGCCAGCCGCTGTCGCTGACCGCCGGACAGGGCGCTCCCGCCCTCGGAGACGAAGGTGTCGTACTGCATGGGCATGGTCATGATGTCGTCGTGTATGGCGGCCAACTCGGCGGCCGCGACGGCTCGCTCGCGCATGATCGACGGGTTGCTGAGGGTGATGTTGGACAATATCGACCCGCTGAACAGGGCGCTCTCCTGTAGCACGACGCCGAACTGTCGTCTCAGCTGCTGCCGGTTGACATCCCGCAGCGAGACGCCGTCGTAGAAGATGTCCCCTTCGGTGGGGACGAAGAGTCCGAGCAGAAGTTTCCCCAGCGTGCTCTTGCCCGAGCCGGAGAGCCCGACGATGGCGATCCTCTGTCCGGGCCGAGCGGTCAGGTCGACGTCGCGCAGCACCTGGGGCCCGGCCTGGGAATAACGGAAACCGACCTTGTCCACCCGCAGGTGCCCCGACAGCCGGGGGGCCGGTTGTGACAGCTGCCGTATCTGCTCCGGTTCAGCCTCGGTCACGTCACGTATGCGGTCGAGGTTGGCGCTGACGAGCTGGAATTGCTGCGCACTGCCCACGAGCGACGTGAGCGGCGCGAAGAAAGCGGCGGCCAGAGCCAGGAGCGCCACCATCGTGCCCACACTGATCGCCCCGTTGAGGACCTGCGTGGCCCCCACCCACAACAGGCCGAGCTGTCCGAACAAGGGCAGTGATCCCAGGATCGAGGCCACGGTGCCGGAAACGTAATTGTGGCGCAGCGAGATGTTGAGGTGGTCGAAGAACAGGTTCGACCAGCGGTCGAAGGCCTGCGCCTCGGCGCCGGCTGCTTTCAGCGTCCCGATGCCGACGATCGCTTCGCCCAGGTACCCCTGGGACTTTCCGAAAGCGGCCAGCTCCCGGCCCGACAACCTGCTGATCGTGCCTTGGCTGAGCAGGAGCACCGTCGCCCCCAGCAGGCCGACGCCCAGCGTGAGCACGCCGAACGGCGGGGACTGCCAGAACAGGAGCAGCAGGTAGAACATCACCAGTCCGCTGTCCATGACGGCGGACAGAAGCTGGTTGCTCATCAGTTCGCGCAGCATGGCGTTGCTGGACGCCCGGGCAAGCAGGTCACCGGTCGACCGCTGCTGGAAGTATTTGTAGGGCAGCTCGAGAAGGTGCTCGACGAATCCGAGCATCATGCTGACGTCGATGCGCGCCCGGAGGTACACCAACAGCCATTCCCGTAGCAGCGTCGCCGCGGTCTGCGCCAGAAAGATCACGACGATGCCCATCCCCATGAGCGCCATGACGTTGCGCATCCCGAAGGGGAGGACCTGGTCCACCACGAACGCGGTCAGGATCGGCAGGACCAGCCCGAGCAGGATCAGCAGCAGGGACACCCCGAGCAGTTGCAGGGAGGTCCCCGGCGCCTGGCGCAGGAACTGACGGACGTAGCCCCGGAACGTCACGCCGGGTGGAACGGCCGCACGACGCTCGAAGGCATCGCCCGGCTCGAGAAGGATGACCACCCCTGTGAACCCGGCGTCGAACTCCTCTTCCGTCAGCCGACAGCGCCCCCTGGCGGGATCCACCACATCGACGTACTTGCGTGACCATCGTTCGACGACGAGGAAGTGGGTGAACTCCCAGTGCACGATCGCGGGGAGTGACACGAAACGGAGATCGTTCCGCGGCAGCGAGACCGTCCTCACCCGCATCCCGTGGTCGCGCGCGGTCCTGACGATCTCCAGGGCGGAGAGGCCGTCCCGACCGACGCCGCAGCGCGTCCGCAACTCCGACAAGGAGGCCCCGCGGCCGTAGTAGTTGAGCAGCATCGTCAGGCAGGCGAGGCCGCATTCCACCTCACTCATCTGTCTGACTTCGGGAACTCTTCTGCGGTGCGTCCTGTGGGGCCACCTGATCACGGCGAGGAGACGCCGGAGCGGTGCCAGAACGCCCAGCTGCTTCGATTCCCCCTGCGAGGTCGCGTCCGGGGCCGCTCGCCCGCCTGGGGCGCGGCCGCCGGACCGGGAGAACAAGTTCGTCACGAGGCACCGCCCACTGACCCGCTCAATCCGGGGAGGAGCCCCAGGAGCCGCTGCGACCCGGCCTGCACGCGGGCGGTCAGGAAACTTCCGCCGTAGATGGCGGGAGGGAGCGGCCGTTCGAGCCGCACGATCACCACGGTCCAGGGCTGCCGGTCGACATCGGCTCCGGGCTCGAATCGGTACTTGGCTCGCGCGGCATCCGGGCTGATCACGCCGGGTTCGATCCTGACGACAGCACCCGCTGTGGTCGGTCCCGAAGAGCCGATCCGCGCGTGGACCGGCTGACCGACGTGTACGTGCCGCGATTGGTCCGCCGGCAGGAACAGAGCGGCTGCGGTCGTTCCGCCGCCGGGCCCGCCCCGGGCACCGTGCGAGAGGATCGTGCCCTGACCGTCGACGTAGGCGGGCACCCGTACGGACCAGGCCAGCGCCGCAGCGGCGATCAGCACAGCCAGCAAGAGCCAAAGGCAGACGATGACCGGCCGCAAGGTGAGACGCGGCACGATGTCCTTCACCGTGCCTTTCCGGTAGGCCTGGACGGCGCTCTCCCGGAAGATCACACGCTGCGCCACTACCAGTGCTCCCTTCCCTCAGCCCTGCGCTTGCCACCGTGGAGGAGCAAGGAGGAGGACGGACGGCACCTTTTCGGGCTCGGCCAGCCGGAGCAGCTGGTATCCCATCCCCGCCAGTCCCGTCATGAGCCCGGGCGTCTCGACTCCGTGGGGCACTCCGGTCACAAAGCCCTTGGCCTCCACGCTCGCCACGACGGACGCCGTCGCTCGTTCCAGAGCCTGGTGATCCTCAGGTCTGCCGAGCACCCGGGCCGCCGTCAGGAGAAGCTCCAGGTTCCCCAGTGCGCCGTGGCAGAGCGAATGGTTCATGGCGAAGCCGTACCGTTTCGTGGTGCCCAGCGCGACGTCGATGTCGTCTCGTGTCGCCGAGTCGCACAGCTGATCCAAGGTGACCAGGCGTGCCAGACCGATACCAGGGGCGCCGTGACACCAGGCCACCATGCTCTGTCGAGGTGGCTCGGTGGCCGGCTGGGCGGGAGCGGCCCGGATCGCCCGGGGCCCGAAGACGCGCAGGTCGGCCCAGTTGTTCAGTTCGGGAACGAAGAGGCTGCGGTCGTAGCCGAGGGCGCCGAGAGCGGCGCGCCGGAATCGGTCCTCGCCGCTCCGGTCGGCCAGCTGCAGAAGGCTCAACGCGATGCCGGCGGTCCCGTGGGAAAATCCGCCCAGAGGCGGTTGGTCCGCGAGTGTCGTCCAGGCGATCCCCCGATGCGCGGGCTGTGCCGTGGCCAGGAGCCGCTCGCCGCACTGGAGCGCCACGTCCAAGGTCCGTGGTGACGGGCGGACCGCGTGCAGGCTGAGCAGTGAGAGGACGCACCCGGCCGAGCCGTAGATGACGTCCAGCGACTGGTCCCTGGAGATGGCCGGTGGCAATTGCCCCGCCAGTTCGTCCGCTTCGTCGAGGAGATCCTGCTCGGCCCACAGGACCCCCAGGCAGGTGAGGGGGTAGACGACCGAGGCCGGGCCGTCGAACGCTCCGACCGTCGGAGCGGACCCGTTCGTATCGGGCTGTTCCCGGAGCCATTCCCGCGCTTGGACCCGGGCCGCCGCCAGTGCCCGGCGTGCCAGGAGCGTGACGGAGGGCTCCCCGGTGATCGCCCCCAAATAGCCCAGGAAGAGCGCGATCCCGCTCGTACCGGAGTAGAGATCACTGCCTGCAGGGAACAGACCCCAGTTCGATTCGTCCAGCGGGCCCACGCCGAGCCAGTACGCGCCGCTGTCGTTGTGCAGGGAGAGCTCGCCCAGACGCCTCCCGACGGAGCTCGCCAGTGCCAGCAGCCGATCTCGCTCCACCCGTTGCGCCCCCCGGGGAAGACGATTCACCGACGGAATCCGCACCGGCCGGCCGAGCCTGTCCTCATGGGCCATGAACAGCGTGGCCAGCGACGCCTCGATGATCCAGCTCTGTTTGGCCAGGTCGTCGTCACCGAGCTGCTCCACTCGCCGCCGGACCAGTTCGAGGCTGGGCGCTTCGAGGAGGTGTTCGTAGCGCTTCCCCTCGGTGTCGAGAACCGTCCGGCTGCCTGGGCAGGTGGTGAACAGCGGGATGTCACCGTGCCACAGGTTCCGCCGCTCCGCCGTGAAGAGGGGAGCGAGATCGGGACGCCGCGCCGTTTCGGTCCACAGGTGGTCGAAGAAGCGGTCACGGTCGAGCGCGTCACGCAGCAGGTCCGGATGGAAGCTCTCATACCAGAGGAGGCCGTACACGTTCGTCGAGCGGACGACGACACGTGTCTCGGTCTCGGCGAAGCGCGGGAGCTGCTCGGCGAGCAGAGCCGCCCTGTTCTCGCAGAGCAGCCGGTACATGCCGGTGAAGCCCGAGAGCACGGCGTCCTTGTACTCCCAGACCTCGACAGTCCGGTCACCCAGACGAGGTCGGTTCTCACTCGCGGGTAGTTCGGCACGCCGCCGGACTATCCGCATCTCGTCCGTCCTCGGGTTTTCCCAGCCGACGAGCCGATGCGGGTTCGTCTGCCCCGGGGGCCCGCCCAGGCCGCTCATGTCCACGCCGATGGAATCCTGGTCGGACCACACACGCCTCGGCAGCATGCCGACCTGCCACACGGAACGATCCAGCGCCTGCGCCGCGAGGTTTTCCCGGATCGGTCCCGTGGCCTGGACGTGAGGATGGAACAGCGCCTCCAGGTCCACGAGCATCGGATGCTCGCCCGCAGCGATCAGGTTCTCGTTGTGCAGGTCGGCGGCGTCCAGGGCGTACAACAACGCCAAAAAGCTTCCCTGACGCTCGTAGAAGCGCACCACCTCCTCCTCGCGCGTGCAGGGAGCCGCGTCGACGAACTCCGACCAGCCATGGTTGCCGCAGTCGACCACCTTGAGCGGCCGGAGGCCGGGTTCGGCCCCCCGGGCGTTCAGCCAGGACAGCAACTCCTGGAAGCGCATGTCCACACCCAGCGACCTCGGCTTGTACAACAGCTTCATACCCGAGTCGAAGCGCAGGAGGAGCACACTGCGACCCCGACGATGCCGGTCTCCCTTTTCGGCCTCCACGTCGACCAGCAGCCCGGGATCGCCCCCCGAAGCGAAAGTCTTGCGGACGGTCTGCCAGTCGGCGCACAGATGCGTCAAGAACTCGTACAGATAGTCGGCCCACTGTTGTGTCGTGAGCACCAGTTGTTGGGCAAGCACCGGGTACTTGGCGAGGAGACCCACGATCGAGCCCTCCTGGCCGAGCCGCCTGATGAAATCCTCGAAGCGTTCCTCCGGTGTCTCCCCGCTCAAGCGTGCTTCCAGGCGCGCGACATGCAGCTCGAGCAGGAGCGGTTTGCTGAGCTGGAAGAGGATGAGGTGCACGAGATTCGCGAGGAAAACTCTCGGTAGCGTTTTGATTGCGAAAGGGAGAAGCCCGAGCTCTTCGCCGAGCCGGTGCACCCTTTCTCGCAGCTGGTCGAAGAAGTAGCCGAGGAGCGGGCTGATCGCCGTCAGGCTTCCAGCGAGTGGGTGATCGGCCTCGGTCTTCTCGAGTTCAGGCGCCAAGTCCTCGGCGCAGCGCGCGTGCGCGAATGCCTCGCGCAGAACGATGAGCCAGTCGGGGGTGGTCTGGACGCGAGCCTTCAAACTCCCCGCAGGCTCCGCCAGCAGAGCCAGCAGATCACCCTCGGAGAGCGAGTCGAGTGCCAGTCGCTCATCGAACAGCTCCTGGTGAAAGGGCTTCTGGGCTTTCCAGGCACGCAGACGGCCCGACGCTGCCCGGAGAAGGTCCGAAGTGAGAAGAGCAGTCCCCGTTGCGCGGGCGTTCGGCGTGCCGGCGCGTTCAGGAAGGGGAATCGCCCGGTACCACTCGGGGGCCTGCCACACCTCTTCCGCTCTCATGGCCGAGCGGCTCCCCTCGACATCCACCCTCTGCCGGGCCTGTACGTCAGTGGGGGCTGCCGGACGGAACGTCTAGCAGCCCTCGCCGCGTTGCCTTGATCACTGACCTCCAGCATCAGGCGGGTCCCTTTGGCGCAACGACTGCTGTGCGACGCCGTACGTGCAGCGGGAGGCTCACGTCACAGCGCCTTCACGACGACTAGCAGCTGGCGCAGGGGTTCTGCGAGTTGCCGCGCGTCGTGACACAGGTCTTCGTGTTACACCCGACGCTGGCTCCGCTCTGGGCGCCGCCCATGACGTGACCCAGCTCGGCCTCGGTCAGCTCAATGACGCCCGCCGGGTTCTCCGGCAGGTCGGCCAGTTCTGCAGCGCTCAGGCTGCCACGGTACTCCGGGTCCTCCCAGGCCCGGACGGTCTTGCGGAGACTCATGGCGCACTTCCTGTCTTTGTCGCTTGTCTCGTCGACCGTGAGGTTGACCGCCGTTCAGCGGCGCAGAGCCACCTTCCCGAAATGAGGCGACGGTGGCCCTCGCCTCGAAGCGCGAGCCGTGGTCACCCACAGCATGGTGGTCACTCACAGCGTGAAGTCGGGCTTCGTTGCTTCTTGAAGAATCGGCAGTGCCGCACCACCCCCTGACGATGGGCGTGGAAAGCGGATGCCGCGAGAGGTGCATCGGTCCTTTGAACCCCTATGGGGTCGGGAAATAACCGTCCTGGCAACACAGTTGTTGTCCGAACTTTTATGCTTTTCAAGCCTTACGCTTGCCGTTACGGTATGTCAAGAAGGCACCGAATTGGTGACATTGGGTGACCGAGGACTGTGCTTTTGGTGGTGCCCGGCGTCCTGGCGGAGCCGGTTCGTGATCGACGAGCAGCCGCCCGCATCGCGCTTTCCTCGCGAAGGAGGGTGTCCGCGTCGGCCCTCGCGGCGGGGCAGGCGTCTTGATCGTGACGAGCAGGGCGATCCGGTTCGCGGCCTCGACGGACACCCTGTGGACGGCGCCGCCGCCGAGGCACTGCGTGCCGTGCGACCGGACCGGTCCTCGATGCGCGACCGGCACCGGAACCCCGAGGCGGCGGTGCGAACGACCCGGAACAGGGGAATCGGTGGCGGCGGCGATCATCGACATCGTCCGTTCCCCTGTGCCGCGCGCGGCGTCCGTCGCCGGTGCACCGCCGACAGCCGGGCTCCGGACCGGGCACCTGCCGGTGTCCGGCATCGGAACCCGCCGCCGTGCTCCCCGCAGGCCATGATGAGCGACCGCGGCACGCTCGCGCATTGCCGGTGTCGAGCAGTGTTCCTTAAGGTCTCCCTGCCAGCGAATCGTCAGGAACACGTCAGCGGCGCGTCAACATCAGGGGGAACAGTGGTGGAGCGTCAGGATCTTCGGCAGTATCTGGACGGCTTCACGGAGATCCTCGACGGCGTCTCGGCCACCGGCCGCCGCCTCACCCGCGACGAGATCGAGTCGCGACGTGCTCTGGGCGAGCTGGCGGCGGAGGCGGGTCACGGCCTGCGCTCCCTGGTCAGCGCGCACCTGTCCGCCGCATGCGCCGTCTGGCCCCGCGTCCCCGGCCCGACCGGCAGCACTCTGGCCGCCGTCCAGCAGGTCGTCGACGCCTTCGCCGAGGGCTACGAGCGGGCCCAGCTCCTGGCGGTCCGTCAGGAGGAGGCGGCACGCCGGGAGTTCATCGACGACCTCCTCTACGGCCGCAGCGATCTGGGCCGCCTCGCCGAGCGCGCCGAACGCTTCGGCCTGCGCCTGTCCCACGCCCACGCGGTGGCCGTGGCGCAGGGACCGGCCACCTACAACGAGGGTGACCCGGTGCCCCGGCAGGTGGAACGCGCCCTGATGGCACGCTTCGGCAACCGCAACGTCCTGCTGACCACCAAGGACGGCCGGCTGCTGTGCATCGCCCCCGGCCACGAGGACGACATCCTGCCCTACTTCGCCAAGCAGGCCCACGCCGCCACCGACGGCGGCCAGGTGGCCATCGGCCGCCCCCAGCCCGGCCCCGGCGGAGTCGTCCAGTCCTACGAGGAAGCCCTCAACGCCCTGGAACTGGCCACGCGCCTGGACCTCGACGAACCCGTCCTGCGCGCCGCCGACCTGCTCGTCTATCCCGTCCTCACCCGCGACCGCCAGGCCATGGCCGACCTCGTCCTGGGCACCCTCGGCCCGCTCACCACCGCCCGCGGCGGCGCCGGACTGCTCCTGGACACCCTCAGCGCCTACTTCGACTCCGGCTGCGTGGCCGCCGAGGCCGCCCGCCGCCTGTCCCTGAGTGTGCGGGCGTTCACCTACCGGCTGGAACGCATCCACCGACTCACCGGCGCCAACCCCGCGGACCCCGCCCACCGGTACATGCTGCAGACCGCCGTGATCGGCGCCCGGCTGCTGGACTGGCCGGCCCAGGCCCTGTGACCGGCGCCGCCGGGACATTCCTTCCGGACGCTTCCTTCCCGGGTCGGGCCTGCCTGGCGCGCTGGCGGTGGTCGCCGCACCGAGGCGGCGGCCACCGGGGCCGGAGGCGTACGCCGCGGCGGTCAGGGCTTGGCCGCGGAGGTCTCCGGGGCGTCGTTCTCGCGTTCCCCCTCCGCCTGCGACGGCGTCGTCTGCGGGTCCGTCGGCTCGTCGGTCGGGTCGTAGGCACCGCCCCCCTCGCGGTCGCCCTCGGCCTGGGACGGGGTGGGTTCGGTGGTCATGGTTTCCTCCCGGGTCCGTCGGTCGCCGTCCGGGTACCCCGGGGGGTCACCCGCCCACACCGGTGTCAGGACCGGTGGTGGGACAGAGCCGTGCGCAGCGCCGAGCGGATGTCGTCCGGCAGGGGAGTGCCCTCGCTGCCGGCCCCGGCCGTGACCATCGCGGCCACCGTGCGCAGCTTGGTGTTGGACAGCTGGGAGGTCTCCCGGAGGATCGTCCACGCCTCCTGGGAGGTGCAGCCGTGCGCGGCCATCAGCATGCCGCGCGCCTGGTCGATCACCGGCCGGGAGGCGATCGCCTGGCGCAGCTGCGCGATCTCCTCCCGGAGCATCCGCAGCCGCTCCGCCCGCTCCAGAGCCACCGCCGAGGTGGTGCGCGGCGGCGGGCCGGCCGGTCCCGCACCGCCGTGCGCGGCGCTGCGCAGCGGCTCCTCGGTGTCCAGGCCGGCCAGCTCCAGGATGCGGCGCGGCTGGCCCTGCCAGTGCGCGGTCCGCACCGGCACCCCGTGCCGGTGGCGGTGGTCGTCGAGCAGGTCCAGGAAGCCCAGCCCGGCCGTGTCCATGAAGTGCACCCCGGACATGTCCAGCTCGATCTCCCGCACCTCGTCCGGCAGCTCCCCGAGTGTGTCCGCCAGGGTCCGGGCGCAGCCGTGGACCAGCTCACCGCGTGGTCGCAGCTCGGCCCGCCCCCCGCTCACGCGGGCCTCGACGACCAGCGTGTCCAGCTGCGCGGCCAGCGGCGGCCGGATCGTGGCCGTACGGTCTGCGTTCCGGTGGTCTCCGACGGTCGTCACGGCGTCGCGTGCCCCCTGTGCCTTTCGGTTCGGTGTACTGCCCGCGGTCTCCCGCGCCCCGCGAGGCCCTGGGTACCTCGCCGTCACGGCGGCGCCTGCCCGGAGTACTGTCTCCTACACACGTGCTCCCGCACGGGACGGGGCGGCGCCGGGCGGCATGGCCGGGTGCCGGACGGGTAGACGGAGATCATCGAGGGGGGTGACGGGTATGGCCGACCTGGACGGGGTGCCGGCCGCGCCCGTCGACCCGATGCCGGCACTGACGCTGGCCCCGCTGTCCGGACGGACCGGCCTGCGGGCCGCGGGCGAGATCAGCCTGGGGACGCGCGGGGAGTGGGAACGAGCCCTGCGAGATGTGCTGTGCGAGGACGATGATGTGTACTACCTGGAGCTGTCCGCCGTGACCTTCGCCGACGTCGCCGGGGTCGGTGCGCTCGCGGACGCGGCCCAGCGGCTGCCCGACGGCCGCCGCATCGTGCTGCACCGGCCGCCGGCCGTGCTGAGCAGGGTGCTGGAAATGTTCTGGCCCGGGACGGCGGCGATCGAGGTGTCGATGTCATGAGTACCAGCGAGGCTCCGGCCCCCGCCGACCCGTTCGTCCACCCTGCCCTCTTCTACCGCGACCCGCAGGAGTACATCGACGGCACCGTCCCCTTCGTGCGCGCCGGACTCGACGCCGATGAGCCCGTCGCCGTCGCCGTGCCCGGCGACAACCTGGAACTGATCCGCGCCGAGCTCGGCGACGACGCCCGCCGGGTGCGGCTGCTGGACATGCGCGAGGCCGGACGCAACCCGGGCCGGATCATCCCCGGAGTGCTGCGCGCCTTCGCCGACGCCCAGCCCGCCGGGCGCCGGGTGCGGATCATCGGCGAGCCGATCTGGGCCGGGCGCAGCGCCGTCGAATACCCGGCCTGCGTGCAGCACGAGGCGCTGATCAACGCCGCGTTCCAGGGCCGCGAGGCGACCATCCTGTGCCCGTACGACGTCGTCCGGCTGCCGGAGCGCATGGTCGCCGACGCCTACGCCACCCACCCCACGGTGATCCCGACCGGGGCCGCCGACGAACGCCGCAGCCACGCCTACGCACCCGCCGAGGTCGTCGCCCGCTACAACGAGCCGCTGCCGCCCGCCCCGGACGTCGCGGAGTGCGCCTTCGACAAGACCACCCTCTCGGCGGCCCGGCACCACGCGGTCGGCGAGGGAGCGCGGCTCGGGCTGGAGGGCGTACGGCTGGACGACCTCGCTCTCGTCGCAGCCGAGCTGACCACGAACAGCGTGGTGCACGGAGACGGGGGCGGCACCCTGAGGGTGTGGGCCGAGGGCGGGCACGTGGTGTGCGAGGTGCGGGACGGCGGGCGGCTCGCCGACCCGCTGGCCGGTCGCCGGCCCGTCCCGCGCGACCAGCGCGGCGGCCGCGGCCTGCTGCTGGTGAACCTGGTCAGCGACCTGGTGCGGATGCACACCGCGCAGGACGGCACCACCGTCCGCGCCTATCTGGGCTAGAGGGCGACGCCGCCAGGGGGTGAGACCCCCCGGCGGCCGCCTGCCGGGACACGCGGCTCAGGGCGCCAGCGGGTCCAGCTGCAGCGGTTCGATACGGCCCTCCAGCATGGCGCCCAGGCCCTGTGCGGCGCAGATGTCCGGCCGGTCGGCGATGTGCACCGGCATCCCGGTGGCCTGACGCAGCATCTGGTCGAAGCCGGGGAGCAGGGCGGAGCCGCCGACCATCATGATCCCGCGGTCGGCGAGGTCGGCCACCAGGTCGGGCGGGCAGTCCCGCAGCACCTTGCCGATGCCGTCGAGCACCGCGGTCAGCGGCGTCTGGATCGCGTCCCGTACGGCAGCGGTGTCGATCCGGACGCTGCGGGCGAGCCCGGTGGCCACGTCCCGGCCGTGGATCTCGGTGGACACCGGGCCGTGCGGGGAGAGCCCGTTGCCGGACAGGGCCAGCTGCAGCGGCCGTACGGACTGGCTCGGCAGCATCAGCTCGTGCTCGTGGCGCAGATGCTGCACGATCGCGTGATCCACGGCCTCGCCGCCGACCGGGATGCGTGCGGCGGTGACGATGGAACCGAGGGAGAGCACCGCCACCTGGGTGGCCGCCGCCCCGCACACCATGATCATGGTGGCTTCGGGGCGCTCCACCGGCAGCCCGCAGCCGACCGCCGCCGCGATGAGCGTGTCGACCAGTTCCACGCGCCGCGCGCCGAGCCCGACCAGCGTCTCGATCGCGGCGCGCTGGGCGAGCGGGTCCGCGTCGTGCGGGGTGCAGGCGGCGGCCCGGAGCCGGGGCTTGCGACGCAGCTGGCGGCGGATCTTGTCGCCCAGCAGGTGCCGCAGCATGCGCTGTGCCATCTCGATGTCGACGACCGTGCCACCCGACACCGGGCGCACGACCCGGATGTAGTGCGGGGTGCGGCCCGTCATCTTCTCGGCGAACTCGCCGACCGCGATCAGCGCGCCGGTGCGGGTGTTGACGGCGGCGACGGACGGCTGGTCGACGACGAGCCCCGCGCCCTTGACGTAGACGCGGGTACGGGCCGCCCCCAGGTCGACGGCGAAGTGGCAGCGGCGCAGCTGCTCCAGACTGGCGGTCATGGCTGGCGGTTCCTCCCGTAGGTGGCGGGCCTGTTTCGCATCCTGCGGGTGGGAAGTGGACGCCGCTTGCTGAAGGGGGCCGGGTGGGGTGCCGCTGAACGGGTGTTTCCGTGATCCCCTGACACCCGCCCCCCGCACCGGAGCAGACGGAGCGTCAGCGGGGCGGCAGGGCGCGGGCCGCCTCCAGCAGCGGATCCAGTGACCGGACGGTGATCTCGCAGCCCGCCTCCCGCAGCTGCCGCTGAAGGGTCGCGGTGCGGGCCAGGCCCACGAAGGGCAGCCCCAGCCGCCGCGCCGCCGCCAGTTCCGCGGGCGAGGACCCGATCAGCACCGCGGCCGAGGCGGCAGCGCCGTCCAGCGCCCGCAGCAGACAGTCCGGGTCGGGCATCAGCCGGGTGAGGTCGTCGCCGCGGCCGTGGACGCCGTCCAGCGGCAGCCGGTACGGCTCCAGATACCGGTGTACGGCGCGCTCGGACACGTCCGTGACCACGCGGACCCGGCGCCCGGAGCCGTGCAGGACGCGGATCAGCGCGGCGCAGTGGTGGGTCGTCGGTGCGTCCGGCACCGCCGCCAGTTCCAGCTCGTCCAGGCGGGCCCGCAGCAGCGGCCCGAGCCGGTCGCGGGCGAAGGTGCGCAGCACGTCCAGCGGGTGCACCGACGCCTCCCGCACCGCCTCCACTGCCAGCGGACGGCCCGTCAGCGCGTCCTCGGGATCGCGGTGCTCGCCGACCAGCGCGAGCAGGTCGAGCGCGGCCGCGCGGGCCGCCGCCGCCGAGAACAGGCGCGCGACGGGCCCGTCGAAGCCGACGAGCACGGTCTCGGCCCGCGCGAGCACCTCCGGCGGTGAGACGGCGCCGGGCGGGTGCGGCGCCGGAGCGCTCGTCCCTTCCGGTGCCAGCCGCACCGAGCAGCTCACCGCGAGCCCCGGCAACGGCCGGCCGCGCAGTTCGTTCTTCACGGCACGTTCCGCCCCGGTGGCCCGGCGCAGCGTGTGCCGCGCGGTGATCCGCCCCGCCTCCCGCCGTACATGCGCCAGCAGCCGTGCGGTGACGTCCGCGACCTGCGCGTGCACGAAGGCCACGGGATCCTCGACCCGCCAGGACAGCTCGACGGTTGCGGTGAAGACACCCTTGCCGGAGCTGGGCAGGGCCATCTCGTGCCGGATCTGCTGGGGGGTGAGGTCGACCTCGTAGTACGTCGTGGCCCGGCCGACGCGGGTGCCGGCCGGGTCGAGGAGGGTGAGGGGGCCGTCGGCGTCCAGGTGCACGATCGCCGTGCGCCCCGGGGCCGGGATGCCGAGCTCGCGTACGTCGCCGGCGATGAACGGTCCGCGGACCAGGTCCCGTCGCTCCTCCTCCGCGGCCGGCGACAGGGCGCAGTACCAGGCGAGGGGCGGGGCATCGGGCCGCGCCCCGAGCAGCGGCCGGAAACGCGGCGAGCGCGCCGCGGCGGAGCTGGCGGCGAACTCGGCGTACAGGGCGGGCGGTACGACGACACCGCGGCCGTCGGGCAGTTCCTCCGGCGGGAGGTCCGGCGCGAAGGTCACCCTCAGGTGGGGCCGGCCGGAAAGGACGCCGGGGAACGTGCGCACCACCGAGACCAGGACGGGAAGCAGGTAGGTGCCGGGGGCGGTGTGCACCAGGTAGCCGTTGTCGCGGACGGACACCTCGTACCGCTGCGGGGCGAGGGAGCGGGAGAGCACCTCGTGCACGGCCGCTTCGAGGGTGATGCGGGCCTCGGGGCTGCCGGTGAGATCGTCGGTGAGGAAGGAGACCGCCGGCCGCGGCGGCGCGGGGTCCAGCAGAGCGGTGAGCCTGCCGTGCAGGGAGTCGAGTTCGGCGCGGGCGGCGGCGGCGGCCGGACCCGGAACGCCGTCCAGGACGGCCCCGCGCCACAGCGCCAGTGCTTCGGCCGCCAAGTGGTCGCAGCGCGCCGTGTCCCCGGCGGCCCGGGACGCCTCGGCCTCGGCGGCGAGCCGGCGGGCGAGCAGGACGTCGAGCTCCTCCTCCGCGGGGAAGGGGCGCAGCCGGACGCTGTCACCGTCGACGCTGATCTCGGCCTCCGGGCGCAGTGCGGCCCGCAGCTCCCTGACCCGCCGGTCGGCGTCGGCGCGGCCCCCCAGCCCGGCGGCCAGCTCGCCGCGGGTGACGCTGCCACCGCCCAGCAGCAGCATGCTCAGCACCGCGCTCGCCGAGGGCCCGCCGGCCGGGACCTCCCGTCCGGCCCGTGCGACCCGCACCGGGCCCAGCAGCGCGTAGTGCAGCCGCTCCTGCGGCAGCACCAGACGGCGCAGCCGTTCGGCGCCGCGCTCCTGCGCGTCGGCGAGGTCGGAGAGGAGGTCCGTCACGGCCTCGGCCAGTTCACCCGCCAGGGGCGGGGGCAACTGCTCCGCCCGGTACGACGCGGACACGATGCCGCCCAGCGCCCGCAGGTCCTCCGCCCGGCTCCCGGTGCCGACGCCGAGGCCGTCGAGGCAGGTCAGCACCGGCCCGCCCGGCGTGATCAGGACGTATGCCGGGTCCAGCCGGCCGTGCGGACGGCCGTGTGCGTGCAGGGCGTTCACCGCCTCCACGAGCGGCGGGACCACCTCGACCAGCTCCTCGGCCGTGAGGCCGTGCTGCCGGCGCTCCAGCAGCTCCGGCAGCGGCTGGCCGTCGACGTACTCCCGGACGAGGTAGGTGAATCCGCCGGCCGTCCCGTGGTCGCGGATCGCGGCGATCCCCGGGTGATGGACCGCCGCGAGCCGCCGGGCCACGTCGGCGAAGGTGCCGTCCGGCCACATCAGCAGGCTGTGCCGGCGCACCACCACCCTCGCGTCGCCGTCCTGGGTGTCCTCGGCGAGACGGCTCGCGCCCGCGACACCGAGGCGCCGCAGGAGCCGGTACCGCCCCGCGAACAGTTCCCCCTCGCCGCCGCCCTCCGCCAGCCGCCGTACGCTGTCCCGGCTCACGTGGGCGAACGGTTCGGCGTCCACTCCTGTCGGGCGGCCCGACGCCGCCGGGGTCGAGGCGCGGAACTCGCCCGGTGCCCGGCCCGCCGCCGTGTCGATCAGAGCACCGACCTGCTCCAGGAGTTCGGTCGTGCGGCCGTGCGCCGAGCGGGGCAGGCCGCGCAGCAGCAGCTCCCGTACGCCGGGCCGGAAGGCGTAGGAGCCCGCCGGGCCGGGCAGCGCGGTGAGCATGCCGCTGAGGATGACCTCGGCCAGGTGCTGCGGCCGCGGCTCGGCTTCCACGGCCCGCTGCACCAGCCGCATCACCGGCAGGTCCGGCCGGCCGACCGCGAGATGCCCGGCCAGCCGGAACGCCTCCGGCGACGCCGTCGCGCGAAAGCGCAGCACCAGTTCCTCGGCGGACAGCCCGGAGACGTCGGTGCGGTCGCCCGCGTCGGCGGGCAGCGGCCGGCGCAGGGCGGCCCCGGCCGCCGGGACCCCGGTGCGGCCGGGCCCGGCGAGCAGCGCGGCCCAGTTGGCCAGCCAGCGCGGCCCCGGCTCCAGCACCGGCAGCACCAAGGTCGTGTCCGCCTCGTACGGGTCGGGCGGCTCGTACGGTGTGAAGGTGAGGGCGGCCGCCGGGGCCGCCGGGTGCGGGGCCGACAGCCGGCCCGGGACCGCGGGCAGGGCCGTGTCCCGCCACAGGTGTTCCGGCAGCGGCTGGACGACCGCCACCGGCATCCGGCCGGCCCAGCGGCGCAGGGTGGCGTACCAGCGGCTGCCCGCGGGCCCTTCCCGCCACTGCGGGCCCATGCAGTCGCTGACCAGCAGCAGCACCGTACGGCCGTCGGCGGGCGTGGCCGGGACGCGCACCGTGCCGTCGGGGTCCGCGCGGTACAGGGTGACGGTGCGGAACAGACCCGACTGGGCCAGGGTGGTGTGCAGTTCGCGCACCAGGGGCCGCCACACCGGCATCGTCGGCCCGGCGTCGTGCACCAGGTGCAGGCGCAGCCAGCGCTCGCGGGCCGGGCGCAGCACCGGCAGCCACCACTGTGGGTCCGCGCCCAGCCGGGCGATGCGCTCGGCGGTCGCCCGCTCGTCGAGTTCACGGCCGGTGGGGGCGTCGACGCGGCGGCCCAGCGGGCGCAGGGCGCGCTGCAGGGCCAGCGGGCGGGGCAGCATCGGCGGCGCGGGCGCCAGCAGCGAGGCGTGCGGTGCGGCCGGTGTGCCGGGCGCCGGTCCGGCGACGGGCAGATGCAGTGGGGCGCGGGGTGGAGTGGGAGCGGGCTCCGTCCGGGGCGCGGGCGCCGGGAGCGGCCGGTCGTCCGGTGCGGGCAGCGGCCGGGCGCCCGCCGCCGGCGGCTCCTCCGTCAGCGGCTCTTCCTCGCCGCCGTCCTCCATCTGCCGGGCCAGCCACAGCAGTTCGGCCAGTTCCAGCGCGGTCGGCCGGGGGCCGCCCGCCGCCTCGGCCAGCACGTCCGCCAGGTGGCCCAGGGCCGCCGGCAGGGCCGGCGGGGCGGGGGAGGACTCAGAAGACATCGGCCTGCGCGCCCTGGCCCAGGTACGGCATCAGCCGCTCCGCCAGCTCGTCCAGGGACGTGGCGTCCAGATCGGCGGAACGGGCCAGGTAGATCGCGTTCAGCAGCTGGTCGGTGGCCAGGTCGCCGGCGCCCGCCCGGGACAGGAACCGGTCGATCAGCCGCCGCGCCCGCTCGTCCGGCTCACCCAGGTGCGCCCGTACGATCTCGGCGAGATGCCCGTCGTCGGGCTGGCGCAGCCGCAGGGTGACGCAGCGGCGCAAGAATGCGGGCGGGAACTCGCGCTCACCGTTGCTCGTCAGCACCACGAACGGGAACGCCCGGCAGCGCACCCGGCCCCGCTCCACCGGCACCCGCTCGTCGGTGCCGTCGATCATCACCTGGGCGCGGCCCTCGGGCGAGTGCCGGGCGGAGCGCACCAGTTCGGGGATCTCGTACTGGCCCTCCTCCAGCACGTTCAGCAGGTCGTTGGGCAGGTCCAGGTCGCTCTTGTCGATCTCGTCGATGAGCAGGGCGCGGGGGCGCGCGTACGGCAGCAGGGCGGTGCCGAGCGGGCCGAGGCGCAGATGGTGCTCGATCCCGGCGTCCGCGGCCTGCGGCCCCTGCCGTGCCGCGTACAGCCGCGACAGCGGGTCGTACTGGTACAGGCCGTCGTGCAGGGTGGAGCGGCTGGTGATATTCCAGCGCAGTACCGGGCCCAGCCGCAGCTCCCGCGCCACCGCGTACGCCAGCGAAGACTTGCCGGTGCCGGGCGGGCCGGTGACCAGCAGCGGGCGGCGCAGATAGAGCGCCGCGTTGACCAGCTGGACGGTCTCCCCGGTGGCCTGGTAGGTGGCGGCGCGGTGGGCGCGGTCGGGGGAGACGGCGGCGGCGTCCGCGCGCTCGTCCGGCACCGGCAGCACCGGGCCGCCGTCGAAGGCGCGCCAGGGCGGGGGCGGCGGCAGCCGGTCGACGCCGTCGTGCGGCTGGCCGGTGCCGGTGTAGACGGGCCACAAAGGCATGGGTTCCTTGGCTCCAGGGTTTTCTCAGGCGACCGGGGTGTGCAGGCTCGCGGCGGGCTCCGGGAAGCAGCGCGGGTCGTCCCACAGCAGCTGCAGCTCGCGCGCCCAGTGCCCGTCCGGGTCCTCGGCGTCCGCGGTCAGCCGCAACTTCTGCACATGCCGGGGCAGTTCGGCGGGGGGTACGCCGGTGAGGGACGCCGTCAGCTCGTCGAGGAACACCGTGCCCGCGCACGGCCCGTCGTGCCCGGCGACGGGGCAGCCGGTGCGCCGCCACAGCAGGACCGGCACCGGGACGGTGAGCGAGACCGCGAAGTGCTCGGCCGCCGCCGTGGGCGGCGCGGCGAAGCCCGCCAGGTGCGCGTCCCCGTCCCACAGCCGTTTGCGCAGCCCGCCGGGGCGCTCCCGGATGCCGCACTCCACGCGGTGCACCGTGGCGCCCGGCGAGGCGTCCAGCTTCTGCCACTTCTTGCGCAGCTGGTGACGCAGCCGGCCGCTGCGGTGCCGCGCCCGGTCGGTCACCACCAGCGGATAGGCGCAGCCCAGCGGCGTACTGTCGTCCGCGCTGCACTCCCACTGCGCCACCGGCTCGTTCAGCCACTCGCGCGGCAGGACGAACGTCACCAGCTCCTCGGCGTCCGGCGCGAGCTGGTCGGCGGCCTCGTCGAGGCTCTGCTGCACGTAGGCGCGCACCGCGCTCCTCGGCAGCCGGCGTACCGCCACGGGCCGCCGCCGCCCGTCGCGGTACGCCGACACCTCGACGGTGACCTGGTCGGGCCCTTCGCCGCTGTGATCGATCTCCACCACGACCGGCGACCAGACGGCGGCCGGCTGCGTGGGCAGCGCCCCGTCGAGGAGTTCCTCCAGCCGGTCGGCCAGCCGGGTCGCGGCCTCCGGCTCGGGCACCTCCCACTGCACGTACGCCGCCGCAGCGGACAACGAGGCGAAGCCGCCCGGGGGCAGCGGCGGCCCGAACGCGCCCACCGCGTCCCCGTACAGCCGGTTCGCGTCGCACGCCTCGCCCCGCGCCTCGGCCCGCCGCACCAGCGCGTACAGCCGGCGCAGCGTCTCGGGCCGGTGACCGGTCGGCACCAGCTCGCCGAGGCCCGGCCAGTAGCGGGCCATGACCTCGGTGGGCAGCATCCGCCCCACCCGTACGTCCCGGCCGCCCGCGACCGCCGTGACCATGCCGACGACCGAACCGTCCTCCAGCGTCACCGCGGCCCCGCTGAACCCGGCCGCCAGCGGCTGCCCGTGCCCGGTCAGCGCCTCCAGCTGCACCCACTCGTCGGAGATCCGGGGGCCGGGCAGGGCCCGGTAGGAGGCGAGCATGCCCTCGTCGTAGCCGCGCGGGAAGCCATAGGCGACGAGCTGCCGGCCGCCGCGCTCGGCGCCGGGCGGCGCGAACCGGGCCGGGGCGAGGGGCACGTCCTCGGACAGCTCCAGCACCGCGAGGTCGCCGGGGTCGGCGGCGCCGCCCCGCCAGCCGCCGCGCACGGCCACGGTGGCCGGTAACTCGCCCAGCCGGCGCCAGTTGGGGAAGGTCACGCCGACCGGGGCCGTGCCGGCGTACCGCACCACGTGCGCGCAGGTGAGGACATGGCGCGCGGAGACCAGGAACCCGGCGCCGACCTCGGCGCCGCACGCGACGCGCGCATGCCAGGCGGTGCCGCTCATGACGAGATCTGCTCCGGATCAGGCCGCCGCGGGTCGGGGTGGCGAACGTCTTCCGGCTGAGCGTCGGCCCGTTGGGCGTCCGCCTGCCCGGGCACCGGCCGTTCACCGCCCGGCGACCAGCTCAGCTTGACCACCAGGTGGGCCTCCGCCGCGCCCTTGGCGATGACGGCTCCCGCCTCCGCGCTCATCTTCACGCCGAACTCCAGCTCCACCGCGTCCGGTCTGAGCGCGCCGCCGCGCAGCACCCGCAGCGCGGACTCGGCCGCCGTGCGGACGCCCGTCAGGGAGTCCTCGAAGGTACGCGTGGCCCGGGCCGTCCCGCCGCGGGAGACGAGCCGCGCACCGGCCTCGTCGTCGACGCCCTCCACCATGACATGGGCGCCGTCCGTGGTCGTGAACTCCACCAGTGGTTCCATCGCGCGCCAACTCCCCCGTGCCGTGGTGACCTTGCCTGCACTCATTGTTGCCGACGGTGCCGGGTGCGGTGTACCCGGTTCCGCCGCCGGTCGCCGGGTGCCTGGCGGAAACCCGCCAGGCACCTTTCCGCCGCCTCCCGTCAACTCCCGGTGCTCACAAGCCCCGTGACACTCGTCGGACACACGACGAAATGAGGCGTGGATGAGCACAGGACCAGTCAGACGCGGGGCGAGTCTCCTGTCGGCCGGGCTCGTGATCGCCCTGCTGCCCGCGGGTGCGGGCGCGGCGGCCGGCGGGACGACGGCCACCCCCGCACCCGCCGCGAACGCCGCCCGTACCGCGGACGCCGCCCGTACCGTCACCCTCGTCACCGGCGACCGGGTGACCGTCACCGACCTCGGCGGCGGCAAGCGGACGGTCACCGTGCAGCGGCCCCGGGGCGCGAGCGGCGCCGTGCGCACCCAGAGCGCGAACGGCGAGATCAGCGTCGTACCCGACGAGGCGCTGCCGTATCTGCGGGCGGGCACCCTCGACCGGCGGCTGTTCGACGTCGGCGCGCTGATCCGGCAGGGGCTCACCGACGACAAGGCGGGCGCGCTGCCGCTGATCGTCACCTACGGCAAGCAGGTACGCGCTGCACTGCCGCGGGGCGCCGAACGGGTGCGGGCGCTGCCCAGCGTGCGGGGCGACGCCGTGCGGGCGCCCAAGGGGCGCGCCTTCTGGCAGGCGGTCACCCGGCAGGGCGGCGTGGAGAAGGTGTGGCTCGACGCGCGGGTCACGGCCGACATGGCCGAAAGCAACGCACAGATCGGCACACCGAAGGCGTGGGAGGCCGGGCTGACCGGCAAGGGCGTCACCGTCGCCGTCCTCGACACCGGCGTCGACCTCACCCACCCCGACCTCGCGGACCGGGTCACCGCGACGAAGAGCTTCATCGAGGGGCAGGAGGTCGCCGACCGCAACGGCCACGGCACCCACGTCACCTCCACGGTCGGCGGCAGCGGCGCCGCCTCCGACGGCCGGGAGAAGGGGGTCGCACCCGACGCCACGCTCGCGGTCGGCAAGGTGCTCGGCGACCAGGGCTCGGGCAGCGAGTCGCAGATCATCGCCGGCATGGAGTGGGCCGCGAAGGACGTCCACGCCAAGATCGTCTCCATGAGCCTGGGCTCCACCGAGCCGAGCGACGGCACCGATCCCATGGCCCAGGCCGTGAACACGCTCACCCGCGAGACCGGCGCCCTGTTCGTGATCGCCGCCGGCAACACCGGCGCGCCCTCCTCCATCGGCTCGCCCGGCGCCGCCGACGCCGCGCTCACCGTCGGCGCCGTCGACTCCGCCGACGAGGCCGCGTACTTCACCAGTTCCGGGCCCCGCTTGGGCGACAACGCCCTCAAGCCCGACATCTCCGCGCCCGGCGTCGACATCCTCGCCGCCCGCTCCCGGCTCACAGCGGGCAGCGGGCCGTACACCACGATGAGCGGGACGTCGATGGCGACCCCGCACGTCGCGGGCGTGGCCGCGCTGCTGGCGCAGCGGCATCCGGACTGGACCGGCGCACAGCTCAAGGACGCGCTGATGTCCACATCCAGGCAACTGATCGCGTCGGCCTATGCGTTGGGCAGCGGACGGGTCAGCGTGCCCGACGCGATCGACGCGACCGTCACCGCCACCGGCAGCGCCGACCTCGGCTACTGCAGCTGGCCGTACGACGCGAACAGGCCGGTGACCCGTACGCTCACCTACACAAACTCAGGCGCCACGCCGGCCGAGTTGAAGCTCTCCGTGACCGGCGCGCCGGTCGGTGTCGCCACCCTCGCCGACGCCACCCTGACCGTCCCCGCGCACGGGACCGCCTCCACCACCGTCACGGGGGATGGCGCCAAGGCCCCCGTCGGCACCACCAGCGGGCAGATCGTGGCCGCCGACGCGTCCGGCACGCCCGTCGCGCACACCGCGTTCGGGCTGGTCAAGGAGGAGGAGCGGTACACGCTCACCGTGCACGTCAAGGACCGCGACGGCGCGCCCACGGCCGCCGACCTCACCGTGCAACACCTCGCGTCCGGCACCGACCCGTTCCCCGCCCGGGTCGGCGACTCCGGCACCCTGAAGCTGCGGCTGAAGCCGGGGTCGTACAGCCTGACATCCTTCCTCGACGTGCGCGGCAGCCCGGGCGCCGACTCCCTCGGCCTCGGCTTCCTCGCCGCCCCCGAGGTCACCCTCGACCGCGACCGCGAGGTCACCCTCGACGGGCGCACCCTGCGGGAGGTGAGGGCGGACGCCGGACGGCGCACCGAGACCCGGCAGCTGCTCATGGAGTACGACCGGGACGCGGGCGGCTCCGACCTGTTCGGCGCGGTCCAGGTGCCGGTGACCTTCGACAGCGTGTTCGCGGCGCCCACCCGGAAGGTCGCTCAGGGCACCTTCGAGTACCGGACCGTGTGGCGGCTCGGCAAGCCGCTCATGGAAGTCCGCGGGATCGGGGAGGCCCTCGCGCAGCCCGGCGGGGCGCTCACCGACGGACGGCTGCGGCTGCCGCTGGCCGACGTCGGTGACGGTCCGCTGACCGGCGTCGCGGGCAGGGCGGTCCTCGTCCGTCTCACCGACGGCACCGACCCGGCGGCCCTCGTGCAGGCCGCGCAGGACGCGGGCGCCAAGGCGCTGTTCGTCACGGACGCCGCACCCGGCCGCCTGAACGCCTGGTGGGGCGCCGACGACGGCGGCGACCGGCCCTTCCCGATCGCCACGCTGAACACCGCCGACGCGCGGCGGCTGCGTCAGGCGGGACGCGTCGACCTCACCGTCACACGCGACACGCCGTATGTGTACGACCTGTCCGAGGGACACCCGGGCGCGATCCCGGACCGGGACCTCACCTACGCGCCCGGAACGCGGCAACTCGCCTCGGTCGGGGTGAGGTTCCACGCGGCGAAGCCGGTCTCCGGCGGTGAGTTCCGGTACTCGATCACCGGCACGTTTCCGGTGGGCATCGGTTTCCAGGAGCGCGCCGACTTCCCGGCCGAGCGCACCGACTACGTCTCCACCGGCCCCGGTCAGCTGTGGCACGAGTCGGTGACGGCCGCCGACGGGGCGCTGGAGGAGCGCAGCGGGCTCGTCGCCTACCGGGGCGGCACCCGGCCCGAGCTCAACTGGTTCCGGCCGGTGTGGCACCCCTGGCTCGGCACCGGGCTCGGCTGGGGGCAGCAGCGCACCGGCAGCCGATTGCAGTTCAACACGCCCGGCTGGGGCGACTCCGGGCCCGACCACACCGGCTTCGGCGACGTGTGGAGCGAGGACAGCGGCATGAGCCAGACCACCTCCGTGTACCTCGACGGGACGCTGGTCGACCAGGGCCGCGGCTCCGCCGCCTACGTGTGGGACGCCCCGGCCGACGAGCACGAGTACACCGTCGTCACCGAGACGGCCCTCGACGCCGACCGCTGGGGCAGGGCCACGCGGGGCCGCTCCGAGTGGACCTTCCGCTCGGCCGCGACCCCCGGGGACCGGCAGACCTTCCTGCCGCTGATCAACCTCTCCTACGACGTCGGCACCGACCTCACCGGCGACGTCCGGGGCGGCGGCCGCGTCCCGGTGGGCCTCAGCGCCTCCTACGTCGAGGGCGCGCCCGGTGCCGGCACGCTCGGCGGCGGCCGCCTCGAGGTGTCGTACGACGACGGGAAGACCTGGAGTCAGGTGCCCCTCGACGGCTCCGGCGCGTCCTGGCGCGGCGCGCTCACCGTGCCGCGCGGCGCCGCCTCCCTCTCGCTGCGGGCCTTTGCCCGTGACGACCGCGGCGGCTCGGTGCGCCAGGAGATCCTCCGGGCGGTGGGTGTGAAGTAGCCCGGTACGGATACACGGACGGCGGCGCCGCCTCCCTGGGACGGGGAGACGGCGCCGCTGTCTGCTGCCTCGGGCCTTCGCCCTCAGACCAGCCAGCCGATGAAGTGGACCAGGCCGGCGAGGACGTTGGTGAGCAGGTTCATGATCGTGCTTCTCCTTGCGGTGGTGCATCGTGTGGGACCTGTGCGTCAACTACGGTCTGCAGCCCGTCGCTTGCACACCGTAAGTATCGCTGCTCCCGCCCGTCGCAGTCGCTCTCAGGAGTGACGATCACCTGTTCCAGGGAACAACTGCTTGCCTGTTCGGATCACACGCAGTTCCGCCAAGTCCTGTGGGCGGATGCGGAGTTGGTCCGCCGTCGCCTCGGTCTCCTGCGGCGGGCGCTTGAGGATGGCGGCGGCGAGCTCCGGCGCGATGACGGAGAAGTAGCTGTCCGGGGTGGCCCACGTGGTGCCGGGAGCCGCGAGCGCCAGCGCGCCGCCGGAGCCGCCCTCGCCGATCACCAGCGTCGTCACCGGGGTCCGCGCCGACGCGACCGCCGCGAACACGTCCGCGATGGCCGGGCCCGCGCCCTGCCGTTCGGCCTCGGCGTCGTTGGCCGCGCCCGGCGTGTCCACCAGCGTCAGCACCGGGATGCCGAGCCGGTCCGCGAGCCGGATCAGCCGGGCAGCGGTGCGGTAACCGGCCGGCCGGGTCGCCGTGCCGGTCTGGGCGGCGTACGCGACCGTCCGCCCCCCGTGCTCACCGAAGCCGCAGAGCATCCCGTCGGGATCGAAGCCGCCGCAGCGGTCGCCGGAGACCGACACGCGCTCGGTGAAATAGGCCTCCAAGTACGCCTGGGCACGCGGGCGTCGCGGGTCCCGGGCCCGCTTGACCGCGTCCCAGCCCGAGACCGGCAGCTCGCGCGCCCCGAGCGCGGCCGGCACCGGCGCGGGCGCCTCGGACGGGCGCGTCAGCAGCCGCAGCCAGCGCCCCAGCACCGCCCGCAGTTCGCCCGGCTCCACCACCGCGTCCGCCGACCCCGCCGCCACCTGCGCCTCGGCCGTGTACGCGGCCGGGTCGGCGTCCGGCGGCCGCACCCGGGAGCCCGCGAAGCCGACCTGGGCGCCGGGCAGCGCGAGGACCACGTCGGCGCCCGCGCCGAGCGTCGCCCAGCCGCCACCGGTCGTCGGATCCCGCAGGACGGCGATCTGCGCCAGACCCGCCTCCCGGGTCAGCGCCGACTGCCTTGCCACCCGCTGCAGTTGGGTGAGCGCGAGCATGCCCTCCTGCATCCGGCTGCCGCCGGTGGCAACCAGCGGCACGACGGGCAGCCGGTGGGCGCGGGCATGGGTGTACGCCTGCTCCAGCCGGTCGCCGGTGCGCTCACCGAGGGAGCCGCCGAGGAAGCCGAACTCGAAGGAGATCAGCACCGCCCGGGTGCCCTCGACGGTGCCCGTGCCGCAGACGACGGACTCCTGCTCGCCGGTGCGCTCGGCGGCGCGGGCGCGGGCGTCGTCGTAACCCTGCCAGCCGAGCGGGCCGTCGGGCCGCGAATGCCGCTCGGGGGCGGGCAGTTCGGTGAAGTCGTCGGTGACCAGGGCGAGGGCCGCCCGGGCGGACGGGCGCTCAGTCATGGGCCAGCGCCCGCTTCATGATCTTGCCCATGTCGTTGCGGGGGAGCGCGTCGAGGTAGCGGACCGCGCGGGGACGCTTGTGCGGGGCGAGCCGGTCCGCGACATGGCCGGCCAGCTCCTCGGCGGACGGTGGCGCCTCGGGGTCCGCCGGGACGATCCACGCCACCACCCGCTCGCCCAGGTCCGCGTCGGGCTCCCCGGTGACGGCCGCCTCCCGCACGCCCGGGTGCTCCAGGAGCGCGTTCTCGATCTCCCCGGCGCCGATCTTGTAGCCGCCGCTCTTGATGAGGTCGGTGGCCTTGCGTCCGACGATCCGCACATATCCGTCCGCCTCGCGCACCGCCATGTCCCCGGTGCGGAACCAGCCGTCGCCGGTGAACGCGGCGGCGGTGGCGTCGGGCCGGTTCAGGTACGCGGTGAACAGGTTCGGGCCGCGCACCTGGATCTCACCGATGGTCTCCCCGTCGTACGCGGCGACCGGGGAGCCGTCCTCCTGCACGAGCCGCAGCTCCACGCCCGGCAGCGGCACGCCGACCGTCCCCGCCCGGGGCTCCCCGTCGGCGCGGACACTGGTGTTCATCAGCGTCTCCGTCATGCCGTACCGCTCGATGACCCGCCGCCCGGTCGCCGCCGCGATCCGCTCGTGGTCGTGCACCGGCAGCGCGGCCGACCCCGACACCAGCAGCCGTGCCCCGGCCAGTGCCTTCGCCAGCTCGGGGTCGGCGGGCAGCGACTCGGCGATGCGGTGGTACATGGTCGGCACGCCGAAGAGCATGGTGGCGCCCGCGCCCAGCTCCCCGGCCACACCCTCGGTGCTGAACCTGCCGAGATGGCGCGCCGAGCCGCCGCGGCGCAGCGGGCCGAGCACGCCCAGCACCAGCCCGTGCACATGGAACAGCGGCAACCCGTGCACCAGCACGTCCGCGCCCGTCCACTGCCAGGCGTCGGCGAGCGCGTCCAGGGTCGCGGCGATCGCCCGGCGCGGGATGACGGCGCCCTTGGGCGGGCCGGTGGTGCCGGAGGTGTAGACGACCAGCGCGGGGTCTGCCTCGCCTGCGGCCCGGTCGTCGGGGACGGGTCCGGCGGCGCGTACGTCGACGTCGACGCGCTCGTACCCGTCCAGGGCCGCCGGGAGATCGTCACCGGGGGCGGCCAGTACGAGGGCGGGCGCGCTGTCGGTGAGGATGTGCCGCAGTTCCTTCTCGCCCGACTTAGGGTTGAGCGGGACGGCGGCGGCACCGGCGAGGAGTACGCCGACGACGCCGACGGCGGTTTCCAGCGCGGGGGTTGCCCAGACGGCGATCGGGCCACGGCCGCGCACCCGCTCCCCGACGGCGCCGGCCGCGGCGGCGAGTTGCGCGTAGGTCAGGACGCGGTCACCGAAGCGGAGGGCTTCCTGCTCGCCCGGGTGGTCGGTGAGGGCGGGGAAGAGGGAGGGCACGGGGGCTCCTTTGATCGGGGGCTGCGAGTCCTTCCTACCCCGCGGCGCGGTCTCGTCTGCGGGGTTTCTGATCGTCGGCGGGTGCGGGCGGTCCGTGGCTGGTCGCGCCCACGCGGCGGAGCCGCACAGGCCAGCGGGTGGTGCCTGAAGCCCCGACTCGGCCTCAGGGTGGCGGTCGGCGTCGGCACGGTGACCGTGAGGTACTGGGCGCGATCGTGTTCGTGTCGACGTCAGGCTGCACGTGGCAGCAGCTGCCCACCACTTCGTTCGGACCGTCCGCAGCGACGGCTCACCGCCGGTTCACCGAGTGGACTGCCCGCACGAAACCCGACTCGGACGCGTGAAGCGCGGACAGCGGCCGGCCGAGGAGCGAGCCGGGCAGAAGCAGACCGGCGCCCTGGCGCGGATCCGGACGCTCGACGAACCGGCGGGCGGGAACGCCGAGGAGGCCCGGGCCCGGCAGGCGACCGACGCATGGGGCGGAGGCGGCAGCGACGACGGGGCCGGTCCTGTGGACTCCTTATGCCAGGTCCGGATCAGGCCAGCCGAGATCGCTGACACGGCCTCCGGTGGTGGGAGAACCTGCTGGTCACGGGAACGACCCACCATCGGAGGGGCTCAAGCGTGAAGCGCGAAATCATCGTCGTCGGCGGTGGCACGGCAGGTCTGATCGCCGCCATCACCCTTACTCGTTCGTGTCCGGACGCGGACGTCACCGTCATCCGTTCCACCGCTCTGGGCAACATCATGGTCGGCGAGGGCACCTTCGCGAACACGCCCAGCTATCTGCATGGCGTCCTCGGCATCCCGGAGGACGACTTCCACGCCAAGGTCAACCCCGTCTGGAAGCTCGGTGTGCGGTTCAGCTGGGGCCGGAGGCCGTACTTCGACTACCCCTTCAACGAGCAGTTCGACAACCAGATTCTGCCCTCTCAGCACAAGTCCTGGGGTTACTACCACCTGGACGAGTACGAAGGCGGCTCGCTCCCGGCCGCTGTCACGGGCAAGGCGCCTGCGAAGAACTTCGGCTACCACATCGAGAACCAGCCGTTCGTTGAGTACCTGGAGCAGCACTTCACGAAGCTCGGCGGGAAGCTCCTCGATGCCAAGGTGGCGGCGGTCGAGACCGGCGAGGCCGGTGTCGAGGGGCTGGTCCTCGATTCGGGGGAGCGGTACACGGCGGACTTCTTCGTCGACGCTTCGGGCTTCCGGGCCGAACTGATCCACAAGGGCCTCGGTGAGCCGTTCGTCAGCATGCGCGACCACCTGTTCTGCGACAAGGCGGTGGTGGGCGGCTGGACGAGGCAGGACGAGCCCATCCAGCCGTACACGACGATGGACACCATGGACGCCGGCTGGTGCTGGCGCATCGACCACGAGAACGTCATCAACCGCGGATACGTCTACAGCAGCGCGCACATCAGCGCCGACCAGGCGGCCGACGAACTGGTGCGCAAGAACCCGAAGATCGACGGGAGCAGCCTGCGGGTGGTGCCGTTCGAGGCACGTCACGTCCGTCGGCCGTGGGTGAAGAACGTTGCGGCCATCGGCAACGCGTGTGGCTTCGTCGAGCCGCTGGAAGCGACGAACATCCAGGTCATCTGCATGCACGCGGAACGGCTCGCCAAGGCCATCAACGCCGGCGGCCTCGACGACCCCCACCTCGCGGAGGACTACAACGAGGCGGTCCAGTTGCAGTGGGAGGACATCCGTGACTTCCTCGCCCTGCACTACCGCTTCAACAACCGTCTGAGCACGCCCTTCTGGGAGATGGCGACCCGTGAGACCCCGCTGGGCGGTCTGGAGGAGTACGTGAAGCTCTACCAGGAGACCGGCCCCGTGCTGCTCACGGACGGCGCGGGCCGGCCGGGGAGCATGTTCGGTTATGACGGTCATCTCGCCCTTCTGCTGGGCCTGCGGGTGCCGTGGAAGGACGGCGGCATCCGCTGACCGGTTCTTCGCCCCGCCCGTCGCCGTCCGCACGGCGGCGGGCGTCGTCAGGTCCGCTCAACGAAGAGGCATCATGATCGACCACTCCCTCGTCTCCCGGCACTACGAGTCCTTCAGCGAAGGGCCGCGGCTGCGGAAATCGCGAGTCCGCCGTCTCGAACACGACACGACCCTCCACGTGCTGGACCGACACCTCGCGCCCCGATCGGCCATCCTGGAGCTCGGTGCGGGTCACGGGGCCTATTCCTTCCGCTTCGCACGGCAGGGCCACCATGTCACCGCGACGGACCTCGTCGGCGTCAACGTCGAAGCGATGCTCGCCCTGGCGAAGGAAGAGGGCCTCGACTCGGTCGACATCCGCCAGGCCGACGCGACGAGCCTCGAAGGCATCAGCGACGGTGTGTACGACTCCGTGTTGTGCCTCGGCCCCTTCTATCACCTGCGGACGCGTGCACTGCGCCGCCGCTGCCTGCTCGAATGCAGGCGAGTGGTGCGTGACAGCGGCATCGTCGCCGTCTCCTACATCAACCGTGTCTTCGCCGTGAACTACTTGCTCAAGAACGGCACACCGCTCACGGCCGACCAGTACGCATCGCTGACCGACCCTGATGACGAGCGCGTCGACTACCCGGACGAGTTCTTCAACGTCACGCACTTCTCCACGCAGGAGGCGGTCGAAGCCGAACTGCGGGGCGCCGGCTTCGAGATCGTGGAGCACGCCGGCACGGACGGAGCCTGCGGCTTCTTCCCGGAGACCTTGGAGGGTCTCGACGAGCGCCGGTTCCTGGACTACCGGGCGTACCACCTCACGACCTGCTCGCAGCCCTCGCAGCGAGGCGCCAGCAGCCACTGCCTCGTCATCGCGAGGAAGATCTGAGCCCTGCGGTTCTCAGCGCCCGTCCGGCACCCACCGGGCGGGCGCTGCTCTTCACACCCCGGCCGGTGCCGGCATCGCCACCACGATCCGCTCGCCGTCCTCGCCGTGGAAGGTGTTGATGCCGACCCGTCGTCGGCCCCAGGCATCGCAGCGCGCGTACCCGAGTCCGATGCCGAACACCCCCGGCACGGCGTGGTGACCCGCATCCACGATGCGGCACTCGTCGTCGACCTGGACTGCTCCGTCGGCCATCGGTATCCGCTCGCCCCACTGGTCGAACACAGGCACCGCCCGCGTGCGGTATCCCAGGGCGTGGACGACCAGGCCCGCCTCGGCGAGCACCCCTCGTGCGTCGTCGGAGCCGGTGTGGCACAGGGTGAGCCGCGGCTCGCGGCCCTGGAGCGCCCGCAGGCACAGCTCACGTGGTCCGGAACGCAGTCCGTGGAAGCGATTGATCACGCCGGACTCCGGACAGGTCTCCAGCCGGCCGGCAAGGGCCGGTGGCACGGAGTCGGCCTCGGCCCGATCGGCGTAGGCGAGCGAGATGCTGCGGTGGACGAGGACCAGGCCACCTTCGGGTATCCCGTCACCGAAGCGGTCGAGGAGGAGTTCGGCGGCTGCGAAACCGCTGTGCGAGCCGCCGAGGATGGCGATCCTGCCACCTGCCCGGAGCACCCGAGCGGCCTCGTCGAGGCGCCCGGACATCAGCTGTGCCGAGCCGATCAGCCGGCCCGGCGGTATGCCGTACCGGTGGGACGCCTGCTGGGTGTCCTCGTAGCCGCCGGTCGCGAGCACGACCGCCCCTGAGGTGACGAGTGCGGACCCGGCGCTGTCCACGCTCGTCCAGGAGCCGTCGCGGTTGCGGCGGATCTCCCTGACATCCGCCCCGTAGGTGAACCCGTCCGGAAGGACGGCCTCGACCGCCCGCGAGAGATCGTTCATGAACTCACCGACCAGGGCCAGCGGAACCTGACGGTCATGTCGCTCCCGCAGAAGCTCGCCCGCCCGGCCGTGCAACGCCGTGGCGAAGATCCCGTCGGGGCGAACGCCTGCGAGGAAGTCCTTGCCGACGGAGTTGGCGTCGATCAGGAAGGGGAAGCGGAGGCCGCTCAGGGCCGCGGGCGTCGGTGCACGGTCGAGGAACGCGAGCCCCTCGGACACGAGCCGCGGCAGCTCGCCCCTGCGGTCTGCCGCGAGGGCGAGGCCCAGGGCGGCCGGGCCGCATCCGATCACTTGGCACAGCACGCCACTCACCGCGCGCACCTCAGCTTCCTCTGCATGTCGACGAGTTCCCGATCACGTATCTCCACGGCGTGCCTCAGGCCGCGGTGTCCTGCTCGCCGCTGGACAGCCGTACCTCGACGGGGTGCGGCAACGCGAGCAGTTCGACGAGGGCCGAAGCCTCCACCGCGGCGCGGAAGTACTCTTCGGTCTCCGCGGACGTGATGCCGGCCGGTCCCTCGACGGTGCAGCTGATCGTTTGGAAACCGACCGCGGCGGAGGGATCGACCAGCATCAGTCCGCGCAGGTCCAGTCGTCCCTGTGCGTTCACCGTCCACTCCCCGGCGCTTCCGGTGGCGGCCGCCTGCTTTCGCGCCGCCAGCGCCGCCAGCTCGGCGGCGAGAGCGATCACGACGTACTCCTGCGGATTCGGAGCCCAGTCCACACCGGCGAACTGCTTCGCCTCGTCGACGCGGAGGGGCAGCCGGCACCCGTCGAAGTCGAGGCCCGCGGACTCGAACTGCGTGCCACTGATCCACTTCACATGGCGGCGGACCGTCCGCGCACCGGGTGCACCGGCCGGGGCCTCCTCGAGGTGCCAGGTGAGTTCCTGCTCAGCGGTGTGGAAGTGCAGCTCGGTGTCGTCCTTGACCGTGCGGTGGTTGGGGCTGCGGTCCAGGATCTGCCGGGTCACTTCCTCGATCAGGCCGGCGTCCGCGTCGGAGCGCGTGCTGATGTCGTAGGCGAGCCGGCGCACCCGGGCGGTGGACAGGGAGACCTCGTCCCTCGGCAGCACATCCGCGGAGATCACCATCTCGATGGTGTCGAAGGTGATGCCCCGGGCAGTGCCGCCCGCGATGGCCGTCTTGAGCGAGCACACCCCTACGGCGGCGAGCGCGAGATCGAGAGGCGTGTGTTCCTGTACCTGGGGGCCGGCCTGGTGATCCTGCCACCCGTCGGCGAGATCCAGCTCGAACCGGCGCGCGGACTTGACCCGCCCGAGAAGGGCCGGACGCGTCCACGCGCGCAGCCCCCGCCCCGGCCTGAAGCGTGCGGTGGCGTGATAGCGGAACTGTGCTTCCTGGGCGTCTTCGCGGATCTCGTTCACGAATTCGCCGGAGCTGGAGACGTTGAAACCGTTGCGCATGTCTGTCCTAGATCGATTCGAGGGCCCGGGCGATGTCCGCGATGAGGTCTTCGGCGCGCTCCACGCCCGCCGAGTAGCGGACCAGCCCCGGTCGAATCCCGATGGACGCACGTTGTGCGGTGGTCAGCGAGCAGTGAGAGGTGTTGAAGGGCAGGCTGACCAGTGACTCGACGCCGCCGAGGCTGGTGGCCACGTAGGGGATCTCCAGGGCGGCGCAGAACTTCAGGGCGCCGGTGTCCCCGTCCGCCACCTCGAAGGCGACCATCCCGCCGTATCCGCGGACATCGGCTTCGAGGTGCTGGTGGGGGTAGTGCTCCAGCGACGGGTGGTGGACGGCCAGGACCTTCTCGTGTCCGTCGAGGAAGGCGGCCAGCGCGCCGGCGTTGGCGTTGTGCGCCTGCATGCGCAGTGCGAGCGTCTTCAGACCGCGTTCCAGGAGATAGCACGCAAGCGGTTCCATCGTTCCGCCGAACCGGAGCGCTTGAGCCCAGATCCGGTCGACGAACTTCCTGCTTCCGGCCACCACTCCGGCCGTCACGTCGCTGTGTCCGTTGAGGTACTTCGTGGCGCTGTGCACCACGATGTCCGCGCCGAGGTCCAACGGCCGGAGGTTGACGGGCGAGAGGAAGGTGTTGTCGACGACGAGGAGGGCGTTGTGCCTCTTGGCGATCTCGGCGATCGCGCGCAGCCGGGGCGCCTTGAGCAGCGGATTGGTCAGGCTCTCGAAGAAGAGGAGCTGGGTCTCGGGCCGGATGGCGGCCTCGATG
This sequence comes from Streptomyces sp. NPDC014006, assembly GCF_043088925.1. NCBI lineage: Bacteria > Bacillati > Actinomycetota > Actinomycetes > Kitasatosporales > Streptomycetaceae > Streptomyces > Streptomyces sp. NPDC014006. The sequence goes on from NZ_JBICAJ010000001.1 coordinate 609,426, forward strand.
GCGGCCAGGTCGGTGGAGTCGACGAAGGTCACTTCGCGGCCCGCCGAGGGCATGTCCTCACGCATCAGGTTGTAGGTGCCGCCATACACGTCGTACGCCGTGATGATGTGGCTGCCGCTGTTGGTGAGCGCGTAGATCGTGCTGGCGATGGCGCTCATGCCGGACGAAGTGACCACGGCGCTCTCGGCGCCCTCGAGGGCGGCCATCTTCTCCTGCACCGACCACTGCGACGGGTTGCCGTACCGCGTGTAGATGGGTACGTCACGGGTGGCGCCTCGCTCGAAGGCCGAGTAACTCAGCTCGTCGAGAAGGAAGGTACTCGTCTGGAAGACGGGGGTGCCCACGGCGCCGGTGACCGGGTCCTCGTACGTTCCGCCGTGGACGGCGACGGTCGCCGCCCCGAGCGAGGGATCGACGGCCCGGTGGTGGACCGACCGCGGGCCGGGATTACGGCGTCGCTTCAGGTCGTTGAGCCAGTGTGCGTCGGCTTCCAGGCCGGCCTGGAAGCCGACTGCTGTGCGGTCTTGCTCGCTCACGGTTCTCCTCACGTGGTCAGTGGTGCGCGATCTCTCGGTCCCGGCGTCGGCGCCTCGGCATGCGCCGATGCACCGCGTCGGCCATCTGCCGGACGATCCGGTCGAGGATCGGTTCGGTGGTGGCGAAGTTGAGGCGTACGAAGCCCCGGCCCGGTGCACCGCAGGTGCCGCCGTCCACGGTCGTCACGCCCGCCTCGGAGACGAAGAAGCCGGCCAGGTCGGGGCCGGGCAGGGCCAGCTCCCGGCAGTCCAGCCAGCCCAGGTACGTGCCCTCGGGCGGCAGGTAGCGAACGCCCGGCAGGTGCTCGTGCAGCAGCTCCCGCAGAAGGTGCCGGTTACGGTCCAGGCGGGCGCGTACACCGTCCAGCCACGGCTGGCCTTCGCGGTAGGCCGCCGTGCCGGCCACCACGCCCAGGACCGACGTACCGTCGGTGGCCAGGCGGCCGAGTCCCTCCCAGCGCGCACGGTCGGCGTCATTGGTGAGCACCATCTGGGCACACTTCAAGCCCGCGATGTTCCATGCCTTGGAGGCGGACACGGCAGTGAGGGTGTGGTGCGCCGCGGTGGACGACGTCGACGCGTACGGCACGTGACGGTGGCCCGCGTACACGAGCGGGGCGTGCACCTCATCGGAGAAGACCCTCCCGCCGTGCCGGTCGACCACGTGGCTGATGGCCCTCAACTCCCCGGTGTCCAGCACCCTGCCCAGGGGGTTGTGCGGGTTGCACAGCACCAGCAGGTCTCCGCCCTCGCGGTAGGCCCGGTCGAGGGCGTCGAGGTCGTAGACGTATCTGTTGCCCGACCTCACCAGCTCCACCTGGATGACCCTGCGGCCCAGCAGGCCGGGGACGGTGAGGAACGGGGTGAAGGTCGGAACGGGGACGATGACGGGTGAACCGGGCCGGGAGAAGTGCTCGACGGCCACATGGAAGGCGCGGATGACGTCGGGCAGCAGCCGTACGTCGTCCGGCGCCACGTTCCACCCGTAGGCGTGGCGCTGCCAGTCGGCACACGCCTCGCTCAGTCCGCTCGCGAGTCCGGGGGGAAGGTAGCCGAGGAGATCTCTGCGGAGCGCTTCGGTCAGTGCGGCGGTGACCGGTGGTGCTGTGCCGTAGTCCATCTCGGCGGCACAGGCCCCGAGGAGTCCGGGGCCGGAGACCGTCCATTTCAAGTGCCCCGCATCGCGCAGGGACTCCACCGTGATCTCGTCGCCGTTCATCGCGTACGGGAAGGGCGGCCTGACTCGGTCCTGATGGAAGCCGGTGGTCGTCCGGCGGACAGCAGGGCGTCGATCACCATGGTCTGGTAGGCGGGCGGTCCGCAGACGTAGGTGGTGGGCGTGTCCACCGCCGTGACGACGTCCCGGACCGCGACGGCGTCCAGCCTGCCTTCCGATCCGGTCAGGCGCAGATCGAGGCGCATGCGATCCGGGTACGCGTGCTCCAGCTGCTCCAGTGCGGCGATGAACGGGGTGGTGTCACGGTGACGGCCCGAGTAGTGCAGATGGACTTTCCGGCGGGAGGAGGCCAGAGCGTATTTGCACAGTGAGTAGAGCGGCGTGATGCCCACCCCGGCGGCGAAAAGGAGGATGTCGCTGTCGGACTCGTCGAGGGTGAACCCGCCGGCCGGCGGCAGAGCCTCCAGCGTCATGCCCGGCACGGCCTTCTCGTACAGCCAGTTGGAGCCGGCTCCGCCGGGGCTGTCCTTGACCGTGACCGCGAGACCGGGGTCGGAGACAGGGCAGGTGGAGATGGAGTACGAGCGCATGACGGGCCGGTCGGCGCGGGCGGGCAGCCTCAGGGTGAGGAATTGTCCGGCGCGATAGGTGAGGAGCCCGGCAGCCGAGCCCGGGGCGGGCTCGAGGACGAAGGTCTTGACGTTCCTTCCCTCTTCGACGATGTGGTCGATGCTGACGTGGACGAGTGGAGCGTCCGCTGATCGGCTCATGGACGGACTTCCTTGATCGGAGAACGGATCTGTGCCTTCGGCAGCCCCGGCGCTGTCGGGACGCCCGGGGTGAACGTCGCGACAGCGCCGGGGGCCCGGCCGGTGCTCAAGCAGCGCTGCGCGCACCGGTCAGGTCCTCTGCTGGGCTGCCAACACCGGACGCAGGGGCAGGACCGGCCGACGCCGTGGCCGGCTGCGGCGCGGACGGCAGGCGCTTCGCCGTCCATGCGCGCCGTGCGTCCTCCTCGCGGCCCGGTGTGAAGTGCAGCCGGTAGAGCGGCATCGCCAGCGCGGTAGTCAGGACGGCGATCAGGACCAGGATGGAGAACAGCTCCTTGTCGATGAGGCCGAGGGAGAGCCCGATGTTGATGAAGATAAGGATCATCAGCCCCCGGGCGTTCATCAGCCCGCCCATCGCGACCGACTCCCCCCGGCCCCATCGGAAGGAGCGCAGGACGGTCAGCGCGGAGAGGAACTTCGAGGCGAAGCCGGCCACGAACAGCACGCCGAGGGTCCAGAGGTAGGTGCCGTTCAAGGCGCCCGTGAGGTCGGTGTTGAGGCCGGAGAAGGCGAAGAACACCGGCAGGAATACGCACCTCACCACCTGCATCAGCCGTAGGTTCAGCAGGGGCGCGAAGCCCGGGACGCGCGGCAGGGCGACGCCGCAGACGAAGCCGCCGAACACCGAGTAGATGCCGATGTAGTCGGTGAACCACCCCGCCGCGAGGACCGTCCCGAGCAGGGCCACGAAGAGGTGGTCGCCTATCCGGCCGTCACGCACCGCCTTTTCCATGGGCGCGCGGAACAGCCTCGGCAGCAGGAGGAAAGCGGCACCCAAGAACAGGACGGCAGGAACGATGGTCGCCCAGGAGGCAAGGATGCTGCCGTGGACGAACAGCGCGCTCACCACCGCGAGGATGCACCAGGCTGCCGCGTCGTCGATCGCCGCCGCACGGACCGCGACACCACCGAAGGCGGTGTGCATCATGTCTCGTTCCTGGAGCGCCCGGGCGAGCATCGGGAAAGCCGTCAGGGAGAGCGCTCCGCCGACGAAGAGCATGAACAGCGACAGGCTGACACCGGAGGGCCGGTAGTCGTCCGCGATGTACCAGGCGGTGCCCGCGCCGACGAGGAGCGGGACCACGATGCCCGCGGTGGCGAGCACCACCGGCAGCGCCTTCTCCCTCCGGCTGCCGGGGTGGTACTCGTGCTCGAGCCCGACCAGGAACATGTACAGGCACAGTCCGACCATGGCGATCACGTACAACGTCGGCTTGACCGTGGTGGAGAAGACATAACCGCTGAAGTCCGGCGCCAGGGCGCCGAGCACGGTGGGGCCCAGGACGATGCCGGAGACCATTTCACCCACCACGGCCGGCTGACCGATCCTGGTGGCGAGGCGTCCGAATATCCGGGCGGCCAGCATGATGACGCACAGAGCCGCGGTCACCGCGAGCAGGAGTTGCATTTTGGGGTCGTGCATCGGTCCGACGACCTCCGCCCTTTCGTTCACAAGACGCGTGGTACTCGCTGAAGACGGCCTCGGCCGTTCTGGTTCAGCGGCTGACGGTGCCCTCTTCCAGGCGCTGCACCATGCGGCGTGTCGTCTCGAGCGGGGTCTCGGCGAGGGACGGCTCGGTGAACCCGCCTCGCTCGTTGATCTCGGAGACCCTGGCGTTCCACTCCTCGTGACCGCGGAAGGCGATCGACTCCTCGGGCGAGTAGGCCGGCCACTTGCGGTACTGGTTGGCCGCCGCGCCCCTGTTGCCGCGGACCAGGACCGGGTCGAGGTAGAGGCCCTCGTTCGCGACGAGCGTGGATGTGGCGATGTAACCGATGTCCAGGCCGCAGCGCCGCTTCTCGGAGGTGTTCGCCTCGGAACAGTGCAGGATGTTCGGGTGGTGGATCGAGACGTCGCCCGGCTGCAGTTCGATGTCGACGACGCCGGCCTTCTCCGCCCAGTCGCGGACGATCTCCTCGCGGGTCTCGGAGTAGAGCATGTTGGCGACGTCGGTGCGCACCGACGGGGCGTGGATGGGCAGTTCATGGCTGCCGGGGATGATCCGGAGGCAGCCGTTCTCGGTGGTGGATTCGTCGATGGCCGCCCACACGGTCAGCGCCTCCATGGGCCGCAGCTTCCAGTAGGCGCCGTCCTGGTGCCACAGCACGGGCCGGCCGTCGCGCGGCGGCTTGCAGACGTAGTGGGAGGTGAAACACGCGAGGTCGGGCCCGAGGACCGACTCCGCGATGTCCACCAGGCGTTCGTCGGTGACCAAGCGGACCCAGAAGGCGTCGTTGCGCATCAGGGGGTGGTGGTACTCCTCCGGCCGGAGGTGCGGGTAGCGGCGGCCGAGCCATTCGACATGCTCGCGCGCTTCGGCGATGAGGTCTTGGTCGAGGACATTGCGGAGGATCGCGAAGCCGTTCTTCTCGTATTCGTTGAGGACGGCCGCGGTGTCGATCTCGGACATGGGAAAACCCCCACTGGTGTGAAGTGTGTGAACAGGGATGGCGCGGTGTGGGGCGCGGAAACTACGGCGGACGGGGCGCGGGATGCGCGGCAGACGAGCGCACGCACTGTGCGGACCCGGCGATGTGGCCGCTGTCGGTGAGCGGCGAGCGGTGAGCGGGGAGCGGGGAGCCGCACGCGGGCCGTCGTTGCCCGCGCTCGGCTCACTGCCGGCCGGTGGTGTCCTCGACGGTGGCCGGGGTCGGGGACTGCCAGCCGGTGGTGGAGCCGAGGGCCTGGGTACGAGTGGCGGGGTGGCTGCCGGTGCCCTCGGTGGTCGTGGCGGTGACGGCGAGGGCGGCGCAGGAGGCGAGGAGGGTCGCGGCGAGGGCCTTGGCGGTGCGGTGGCGTGCGAAGGACATGGCTGCTCCTGGGGTGCGTCGTGCGGTGGTTCCGGGAGGCCGGTACTGGCCGGAAGGGGCCCGGCGCGGTTGCGCAGCGGTCCCCGTTCCGGTGAGGCAGGTGGTCAGTGGTCTGCCTCGTGGCCCCGTGAGCAGCACTTTTGCCGACCCGACCGGGCGTTGTCACCGTTCTTCGCTGTCCTGATCCGGCGGTGTCATAAGCAGTCCACCGTGCAGCCGGGATCCGCCCGCACATGCGGGGAGGCCGGGTTGTGCCGAGGTGATTCCTCGGCACAACCCGGCCTCCGGCCCGACTCGGCCATGCCGTCTACGTGGCGTCGTCCATGGTGATCCATCCCCGCAGAGCGGCCTTCGCGCCGGCCTGGAAGCGGCTGCGGGCGTCCATCTTGTCCATGAGGTCGGCAGCGATACGACGGACGGTACGTGAGGAGACCCCGACGCGCTTGGCGATGTTCTCGTCCGTGTGTCCCTTGGCCAGCAGCCTCAGAACCTCTGCCTCTGCCGGAGTCAGTCCCCGGTCGTCACGTTCCAGGGCCTTGTTGGACCCCAGGGGGGTGGCCCGCTCCCACGTCGATTCGAAGAGCCCGCACAGGGCCGCGAGTATGCCTTCGCCGCGCAGGACCACGGCGCCCGTGGAGCTGTCGTCACGTGTGACCGGAACGAGAGCCGTTGTCCGGTCCATGATCAGCATGCGGATGGGAAGCGACGGCACCGTGCGGACCTGGCCGCCCTGCTCCGCCAGCCAGTTGGCATAGGCGACCGTCGGCGGATTGTTGCGGAGGCTGTCCAGGTACAGGGTGCGCATTCTGATGCCGCGTCGCAGGAGGTCGGCGTCCTGGGGCTTTGCAGCCTCCATGTTCTCCGCTGTCTGTGCACCATCGGGGGTGAACGCCATCACCTCCTCCCTGACCTCGGCGCACAGCAGACGGATTCGATCCCGGATCTCGTCGAGGCGGTACAGCCGTTCTATCTCGCCGTTTCCGGTGTCCTGTACCTGTGAGAATTCCGCCATGATTTTCTCGGCAGCGTATCTCGCGTCTTCCAGCTGTTGCTGTGCGGCCGCGAGTTTGGCCTGCCGCTCGGCCAGCAGAACCTTCATGCCGATCTGCGGGGAGACGGCGTGCATCCGGTTGGGGTCGTCGGCTGCAGGGCGGACGAGGGCCAGTGCGCTGAGCCGGTCGAGCTGGGTTCTCAGTTCGGCTTCGGAGAGACCGGTGAGTTCTCTTATCCGATGGAATCCCTCGCTCGGGTGGGCGAGCATCGTTCGGTAAACGAGCTCGGTCGCCCCTTCTATGCCTAGTATTTCCGGCATTTTAGTGCCCATTTCTTTCAGTGCAACCGGTAATTTCTTACCGACACAGGTGTACCGAGAATACATGAGGGCGAGGCTGACTCCCGGGTTCCGGTGCCCAGTTGCCTTGCATCTCACATCCCGCTGGTCAGAGGGTGCATGCAAGAGCTTGGTTGCCTGTTGTGATGATTTAAGGGCCAACGATTATCGGCGGACCTCGGGGTTGAATTTCAGCCATTGGCTCAGCGCAACGCAGGGTCGTCTCGGTCCATCAACTCGCCTGATTTGAAACGGAGTTGTCGTCGGCTCGCGCGTCCTCTTCCGTCCTCGTCCGCATGTGGCCCGGTCAATCCCTGGTGAATGGGATGCGGCTCATCGATGCTCCCAGGTATGCGACTTGTTCACGTACGCCTTGACGGACCCCATGTGCATATTGAGTCCGATTTCTCATCGTTCATCATGTCTTGCGCAACTGACGAGGATTGCCTCGAACATGTGATGGTCCACGAAGGGCCTCCCCCGACGGTCGGTCTCTTTCTCGCCGCGGAGTCCCTGGAAAGTGCGGAGCTGACGGCTTACGGCGTGGTCCGGCGAGCCCTGGACCGGCGCCCGGAGTACGCGGGCATGTCCGTGGTCCGCTGCAGCACCCCCTTGCTCGTGCCCTATTACGAGCGACTGCTGGCGGCGGCCCTCCCAGGGGGTGGACTGCTTATGACACCGCCGGATCAGGACAGCGAAGAACGGTGACAACGCCCGGTCGGGTCGGCAAAAGTGCTGCTCACGGGGCCACGAGGCAGACCACTGACCACCTGCCTCACCGGAACGGGGACCGCTGCGCAACCGCGACGGGCCCCTTCCGGCCAGTACCGGCCTCCCGGAACCACCGCACGACGCACCCCAGGAGCAGCCATGTCCTTCGCACGCCACCGCACCGCCAAGGCCCTCGCCGCGACCCTCCTCGCCTCCTGCGCCGCCCTCGCCGTCACCGCCACGACCACCGAGGGCACCGGCAGCCACCCCGCCACTCGTACCCAGGCCCTCGGCTCCACCACCGGCTGGCAGTCCCCGACCCCGGCCACCGTCGAGGACACCACCGGCCGGCAGTGACAGCCCTGCAGCCCGTCGGAAGGCTGCCCCGACGGTACGGATCCCCCAACGCCCAGCTCGCCAAAGGTTGACTCGATGCACGACTCCACATTCAGCGATGCCATAGCGGAAGTCCTGGAGATCAGGGAGCAATACGTCAAAGACCGCTCGGTCTTCGTCGAGGGCGCCCGAATGGTGCGTATTCTGCAGACGCTCGGCGCCACGGACGAGGACCTGGAAAAGATCAGGCTCGTCAGTGACCATCTGGCGCCGGATCCCACCCTGCCCTTCCGGGAATCCAAGAACGGCCGGTTCTGTTTCGACTTCGACCACTCGACGGTGTATCGCCTCGAGTCCCAGCCTTTCGCGCTGTCGGCGGAAGAAGACTTCGTACGACACGACTCCGGTCAGACCCGGATCTTCGAGGAGATCGGCAACGATCTCCAAGGAAATTCGGCCTTCCGGGCGCTCCTCGCCTTCAAGTCGATGATCTTCCGGGAGGTGCCGACCGCACCCAGGGCGAAGCTCGACTACGACAACCCGAGCTGGATATGTACGGTCTTCAACCTCCGGACCGTCAGCACTCCCGACCTCGTGGGGGAACCGGCCCTGGAAGGGGTGCACAGCGACGGCGTGGATCACACCATGACCACGTTCCTCGGCAGCGAGAACATGACGGACGACAGCGCCGTCACGTTCCTCCACGACATGCGGGAGAGGAACGCCACCCGCTGGAACGAGACGGACCCGGAGCTGGTGCTGGGGCAGTGCCGGCATCGGCACTTCCTCGACACCCTGATCGTGGTCGACCACGAACGCAAGCACAGTCTGTCTCCCGTCTCGGCCGTCGACAAGCGCCTGCCGGCCACCCGGGACATGCTCATCTTCTTCACCCGTAAGCCCGTGCTCGAAGGGCACATCTCGCACCCGTACGACTCCCTCAAGGTCCATGAGCGGCTCCCCATGGCGATCGGCCTGCCCTCGCCGGTGGCCAGGAGGGAGCTGGTCGGGGCCGGATCCCCCGTCGCCGGAGGCACGGCGCCATGGACGTGACCACGACCGAACGGCGGCTCGACACCGCGCTGCTGAGGCAGCTGGCCGCGGCCAGCAGGCGCCGGGTCGCCGTCCGGGCCTTCCTGATCCTTGCCGTCTACGCGGTCGGCGTCGCCGTCTCCGTGCACTTCGGTTTCGCCTACGGCGCGGCCCTCTTGAGCTCCATCGTGCTGGGCACGGTGCTGGCCGGCTTCCTGAACGCGGCACACGACTGTCTGCACCGCTCGCACCTGCGCTCCAAGCGGGGCAACCGTGTCATGGGCGCCGTGTGGTCCACACCGCTGCTGGTCAACTTCAGTGTCTACCGGTACCAGCACCTGGTCCATCACCGATTCACGGCGGTGGAGGGGGACACCGAGTCCCACCGCACCTATGCCACGGTCGGCGGTTACCTCTACGCGCTCACCGGCATCGCCCTGTGGCGGCACACCCTGGCCGGCCTGCTGGAGTCTTCCCGGGGCAGGTTTCCGGCGAGCGTCAACTCCGCGGGGCGCCGCAGGGAGGCGCGACAGGACGACGTGGCGATCGCCTGCTGGCTCGTCCTCATGGCGGCGCTGACCGTCGTCTTCCCGCGCGAACTCCTTTTCGCGTACTGGCTTCCGCTGTACTTCTCCGGGCCGGCGATCATCTTTCTCGCCCTGCCGGAGCACTACGGGCTCTACGGCTCCCCGGAGGTGACGCGCAATACGCGCACGGTCAGGTCCAATCCGTTGGCCAGATTCCTGCTGTGGAATGCCAACTACCATGCCGAACACCACCGTTATCCGGCCGTGGCCACTCTCAATCTGCACCGACTGCACCGGGCCATGCCCGTCCCTCATCCCATTCAGGAGAAGTCCTATCTCGGCTTCCACGCCAAGCTGGTGAAGGCCATCAGCGCGAAGGATCAGAGTTCGCTGAAAGGACCCCAATCCGATGTCTGAGCAGGTGGCCCCCGCCTCCACCACCGATCCGATCGAGCGTGTCCGGTACCACGGACAGTGTCACTGCGGCGGAGTGAAGTTCTCGGCCACCGCCAGCCGCAACCTCACCATCACCCTGTGCAACTGCGGGATCTGCTTCATGTCGGGGCATCAGGAGCTGATGATCCCGGAGGAGCGGTTCGAGCTCCACCAGGGACAGGAGTTCCTCAAGCCCTACCGCTTCGGCAACAAGATCGCCGATCACACGTTCTGCGCTGTGTGCGGAATCATGCCGTTCTATCGTCCGCGCTCGCACCCGACCGGCTTCTTCAGCGTCAACGCCCGCTGCCTCGACCTGGGTGCCGCGGAGAACATCGATTACGTCGAATTCGACGGGCAGAACTGGGAAGAGAGCATCGCCGCAGGAATGCATGTCCTGACGGAATAGCCCCCGGTCCGCGCATTCGTTCCACGAAGATCTTGTGAGAAACCATGGAAATAGCGAACTCACCCGTTCAGCCGGTGCGGCAGACACCGGAAACGACACCCATCGAGCGCTTCGTGTGGGACCTGACCTACGCCTGTCCACTGCGTTGCCAGCACTGTCTCTCCGAGTCGGGCCGGCGCCCGGCAAGCATGCTCCGCCGTGAGGACGCCCTGGCGGTCGCCGACGTCATCATCGGCGCCCGGCCGAAGCGCCTGTCGATCGGGGGTGGCGAGCCGCTCCTCGCACCGTGGTGGGAGGACGCAACCCGGCGGCTCACCGCAGCCGGGATCCCGACCACGATGTTCACCAGCGGCTGGCTGATGAACGAGGCGATAGCCCGCAGGCTGGCCGATTCCGCCACCGGCGTCGCGGTCAGCGTCGACGGTCCCGGCGGGGAGGTGCACGACCTGATTCGCGGGCGCGCCGGCTCGTTCGAGAAGTCCATGGCCTCCCTGGAGCATCTCGACCGGATCAAGCGGGAGCGCCGGGAGCGCGGGGAGAGCTGCTATCGGCTCGGCGTCGAGTACACGGTCACGCGCAGCGGGTGGGAGGGCAAGGAGCGGTTCGTCGAGGACATCACCTCCCGGTTCCCCGAGGTCGACTACATCACCTTCGGGGCGGTGATCCCGGAGGGACTGGCCCAGGAGGAGAGGTTCGCCTCGCGCGAGCTGCTCACCGACGAGCAGCTGGTGGAACTGAGCGAATCCGAAGCGGAACTGGCTTCCCACGCCAGGAGCGCGGCGCACGTCTCGGTCACCGACGCGCGGCTGTTCCTTCCGACGTCACCGCTGAGCGCAGAGGGCGAGACCATCGCGCACATCGAGGCGAGCGGCCAGCTGAGGGCCGTCACGAACTACGAGGCCAAGGTGGGCAGCGTCCTGGAGGAGCCCCTGGACGTCCTGTGGCGCCGGGCGCTCGACTGGCGCAACGACCCGTTCGTGTCGCAGCAGCGCAACTCCATTCGCAGCCTCGAGGACTGGGCGCGCGTCACACGCCTGCTCGACCGGCGCTACGGGTCGGCCGCGGACAAGCTGCGGATCGCACGACGGAGGGGTGCGGCATGAGTCCGGCAGGTCACTGCCGCCCCGTCCGGGAGCGGCGGCGGAAATGATCGCGGAATCGATTCTCTACCACTCCCTCGTCGTGAGCCCGAGAGGACGGCGTGGCGGGTCGTTGCTCGCTCCGCCCCGGCCGCCCACGCCTGTCCCCGTGATCCGCGGATTCGGGGACGCCCTGGCGGAGAGCCGCAGCCTGCTGCGCCGGCGCGTCGAAGAGGCACACGAGGTGATCCACGCGGTCCTCGCCGGGGTGCCGGGTGCTTTTCCCGAGGTGGCTCCCGCCCCCGACGACCGCCGGGCACTGCAAGATCACGCGAACGCGGTGCTGCGCACCTACCTCGATCCCTTTATGGCCATGGTCTTCAACGGCGAGGAGTCCGTCCGTCTCGCGGTGGGCGGCAAGCGTCTGAAGAAGGTGGCACGCCGGCTGCATGACGCGCTCGAGGAATGCGCCGCTGCCTACGAACCCGTCGCGGGTCTCGCCGAGGCACTGGCGGACGCTTCACCCGGCTATCGCACCGCGACGTACGAGCGGGTGTCGGCCGCGCTCATCGTGCTCGCCGCATGGGATGCCTCGCACGAGGGCCCTGCAAGGGAGCTCACCGAGAGTCTGCTCAGAAGCGTCGAGCGGGACGGCCGTATCAGACTCGGCCTCTTCGTCTGCCCGCCCGTGGACTTCACCCGGATCAACGGCGACCAGCCCGAGCTGTATCTGCGCCATCACATGCATGGCAGCGTCCTGAGCCGCCTGGCCGGTCGCCTGCGGGAGCTGTTCCGCGGCCTGGAGGGTGCGGAGGTCGACGTGGAACTGCGCACCCTGATCGGTGATACGGACGAGGACGACTACCTCTGGTACGGCGTGCCCGCGCCCTCACACCTGGACCGTCTGGCGCTGGACGCCCGCAGGGAGGCGCTCATCGCAGCGGTCACGCATTACCTGACCGAGGAGGTCCCCGGTGCCCGCGGCGGGCAGCCGAGGGTTTTCCGCGGTGCGGCCCTGGCCGTCGAGCGGCTCTCCGCAAAAGCGCCTTCGGCACAGTGCCGGAATGTGTACGCCTCCGTACTGGCGGATCCGTTCGCGTACTTCGACCGGCAGGACATCGAGGCCGAGATGGCCATCATGCGGGGCCTGTGGGCGCCGGGCTCCTACTACGAGGGGCTGCCCGAGCCCGATGACGACGTTCTCGCCGGCATCGTCGTACGCAAGTTCGCGACCTACGCGATGCAGGGCCGGCTTCTGCGGGAGCTCGAACCCGACCTGGTCCTCGTCCAGACAGAACGCCCCCCGCTGTTGCGGGCCCGGATGTTGAACGCCGGCTGGGACGGGACCGGCCGTTCGTCGCTGCCGACGGTCGATTTCTTCGAGCCCGAAGCCCGCTGACGGTGTCCGGGCTCCGAGCCGCCCACAGAAGAACATGAGAAGAGCGACCTGACATATGCCGAAAATCATCATCCTGAACGTGGGGACGGCGCACGCGCTCGGTGATCACGCCTCCAGCACCCACCCCATCACCAGATCGGGCTGGCGGCACGCCTGGTTCGCCGAGGAGGGGGACGTCATCGTCAGCCCCGTGGCCGTGGACGAGGACTTCCTGGGATACCTGGGCGAAACGATGGGGTTCGACCCCGGCACCGTCACCGTCCTCAGCCGCGACCGGCTGGTCACGGACGAGTTCCTGCTGTCCGGGGACGTCCTCGAAGAACTGCGCGAGCTGACCGGCGGCGGCTCCCCATGGCGGCTGATGCCGTGCTTCTGGACGCCGGGCGTCGCTGAGCTGGCCTCGCTTCTCGGCATCGACGCGCGCGCCGGACTCGCTTTCGCCGACCAGCGCGGCTCCGACCTGCTGAACCGGAAGACCCACTTCCGCCAGCTGGCCGCCGGCGCCGGCCTGCCACTGCCCCAGGGCTCGGTGGCCCGGACACCACGCGAGCTGGCCCGCGCGATCGAACGGCATCTGCCGTGCACCGGCACCGTGATCGTGAAGCAGGACGACGGGGCGGGCGGTCTGGGGAATCTCTGCCTGACGCGGGGCGAGACGACGCCGCTGCCCGGATCGCGCGAGACCCGCAAGGTCGGCGAGGACATTCCCGCGCTGGCCGACGAGGTCTGGGCCGCCTTGGCCGACGACCTGAGCCACGGTCTCGTGGTGGAGAGCTACCACGCCTCCGCGTACCAGTTCTATCTGGAGTACGCCATCGGCGACGACGGCGTACCCGCCTTCCTGGACAGTGGCGAGATCCGGCTGCGGCCGGACAGTGACCCCGAGTCGACCGAACTCGTGTGGGTCGGCCTGGACATACCGGCAGCTCTGCCCCCGGCCCTCGCCGCCGAGGCGATGCACCACTCCCTGCGCCTGGCCTCGCTCACCGCGCAGATCGGCTACCGGGGCCACATCAACATCGATGCCATCGCCACCGCCTCCGGGGACCTGGTCTTCAACGAGATCAACGCGCGCTGGGGCGGGGGCCTGGTCGCGCACAGCATCTGCGAACGACTGCTCGGCAAGGGGTACGCCGACCACCATGTGGCCGCGACCCTCCGGGATGTGCCGCCGGCTCCCCTGGAGGCCGTCCTGCGGACCCTTGGAGAGGAGCAACTCCACTTCAGTCATGACACGAGTGAGGGCGTGCTGGTCCTCGCCTGCGACCCGCTGCTGGTCAACAACTTGGAGTGCCTGGTCGTCGGCGCGACGAGGGACCGTGCACGGGAGATCGAGGCGCGGCTGAGGAAGGCCCTGGCATGAGTGCGAGTCCGCTGCGCCGGCGCGCCTTCCGCAGGTTCTTCCTGGGGCGGTCGCTCTCCTTGCTCGGTGACGCCGTGGTTCCCGCCGCTCTCGCCCTCGCGCTGCTGCGTGCCACAGGCTCGGTCTCGTCGCTCGCGCTCGTGCTCGGATGTGCGATGGTTCCGAAGCTTCTCCTGCTCCCGGTGGGTGGCGTCGTCGCGGACCGCTTCAACGCCCGGACGGTCGCCGTCGGCACCGATCTCGTCCGCTGCGGCATGCAGTTGCTGGTCGGTCTGCAACTCCTGGGAAACGAACCGTCGGTGGGGCTCATCGCGGCGGCCGAGGTGGTGGGGGGCGCCGCGTCGGCATTCGCCACTCCCGCGCTGTCCCCGCTCGTCACCGCCACGGTCGGCAACGAGGACCGACAGCGTGCCAACTCCCTGCTGGGAACGGCCGGAAGCGTCGCACGCCTGGGCGGGCCCGCCCTCGCCGGACTGCTCATCTGGTCGGCGGGGCCGGGGTGGGCGTTCGTTCTCGACGCGGTGACGTTCGCGGCCAGCGCGACACTGCTGCTCAGTATCCGGGTCGCCCATGTTCCCCTGCCGAAACGGTCCTTCCGCTCCGACCTCACGGAGGGCTGGGCCGAGGTGCGCAGTCGCGACTGGTACTGGACCAGCCTCGTCGCGCACGGCATCTGGAACCTCACGGCGGCGGTGTTCATGGTCCTGGGCCCGGTGATCGCCGTCCGCTCGCTGGGCGGCGAGGGCAGCTGGGTCGCAGTCCTGCAGAGCGGCTCCGTCGGTGTTCTCGTCGGCGCGCTGCTCGCCGGGCGCCTCCGGGTTCGCCGGCCGGTGGCGGCGGGAAACCTCGCCGCCGGTCTCTACGCCCTCCCCCTGGCCACGCTGGCCGTTCCCGCCCCCGCACCGGTCGTCATCGGTGCCTACGGGGTGGCGATGGCCGGCCTGGGCTTCCTCGGCCCGGTGTGGGAGACCACGCTGCAGAACACGATCCCCGAACACGTCCTGGCCCGCGTTGTCTCGTACGACTGGCTCATGTCCCTCGGCGCCATGCCAGTCGGCTACCTCGTGGCGCCCATCGCCTCCGAGGCGTGGGGGACCGGGACGACCTTGACGACATCGGCGCTGCTCGTCGGCGGGTCGTGTGCGGCCACCCTGCTCGTGCCCGGGGTGCGCCGTTTCCTCGCCGCGACCGAGGAAGAGCGGCCCGAGCCGCGGCGGGACGCAGCCCGCGACGCCCGTCCGGTCGACGGCAAGGCGGACGGTCGTATCGCCCGTTGACACACGGCGGCCCGTATCACCTCCTGATACGGGCCGCCGAGTGTCAGGTGCGCAGAGCCGTCAGTCCTTGAGGCCGGGGAACAGCTCCGCCGTCGGCGAGGCGTTCTCGCGCCGCTGGACCCAGTCGGCGATGGCTTGAACGGCCCTGCTCACCGGCACGCCGTTGACCTGGCTGCCGTCACGGAACCGGAAGGACACCGCCCCCGCCTCCGCGTCCTTCGCACCCGCGAGGAGCATGAAGGGGATCTTCTGCGTGGTGTGGTTGCGGATCTTCTTCTGCATGCGGTCGTCGGAGACGTCCAGCTCGGTGCGCAGGCCCTTGAGCCGCAGCGCCTCGTCCACCTGGCGCAGATGCGGGATCTGCTCGTCGGAGATCGGGATGCCCACCACCTGCACGGGTGACAGCCATGCCGGGAACGCCCCCGCGTAGTGCTCGGTGAGCACACCGAAGAACCGCTCCAGGGAGCCGAACAGCACACGGTGGATCATCACCGGGCGCTGCCGGGAGCCGTCGGCGGCCGAGTACTCCAGGTCGAAGGCGTTCGGCAGGTTGAAGTCCAGCTGGATGGTGGACATCTGCCAGGTCCGGCCGAGCGCGTCCCGGGCCTGTACGGAGATCTTCGGCCCGTAGAAGGCGGCGCCGCCCGGGTCGGGCACCAGCTCCAGGCCGGATTCCTGGGCAGCCGTGCGCAGCGCCTCGGTCGCCTTCTCCCAGATCTCGTCCGATCCGACGTACTTCTCGTCGTCACGGGTCGACAGCTCCAGGTAGAAGTCGTCCAGGCCGAAGTCGCGCAGCAGGCCGAGGACGAAGTCCAGCAGCGACTTCAGCTCGTCCTGTACCTGGTCCTCGGTGCAGAAGATGTGGGCGTCGTCCTGCGTGAGTCCGCGCACCCGGGTCAGGCCGTGGATGGTGCCGGACTTCTCGTAACGGTAGACGGAACCGAACTCGAACATGCGCAGGGGGAGTTCACGATAGGACCGCCCCCGCGAACGGAAGATCAAGTCGTGGAACGGACAGTTCATCGGCTTGAGGTAGTAGTCCTGCCCCGGCTTGCGCACGTTGCCGTCGGCGTCCAGCTCGGCGTCCAGATGCATGGACGGGTACATGCCGTCCTTGTACCAGTCGAGGTGCCCCGAGGTCTTGAAGAGGTTCCCCTTCGCGATGTGCGGCGAGTTGACGAAGGAGTAGCCGGCGGCGAGGTGACGCTGCCGGGAGTAGTTCTCCATCTCCATCCGGACGATGCCGCCCTTGGGGTGGAACACGGCGAGACCGGAACCGATCTCGTCGGGGAAGGAGAAGAGGTCGAGTTCGGTGCCCAGCTTGCGGTGGTCCCGCCGTTCGGCCTCGGCGAGCAGTTCCAGATGGGCGTCGAGCGCCTCCTGGGACTCCCATGCGGTGCCGTAGACGCGCTGCAACTGCTGGTTGTTCTGGTCTCCGCGCCAGTAGGCGGCCGCCGTACGCATCAGCTTGAAGGCCGGGATGTGCTTGGTGGTCGGCGCGTGCGGGCCGCGGCACAGGTCACCCCACACCGTCTCCCCGCTGCGGGGATCGACGTTGTCGTAGACGGTGAGTTCGCCGCCGCCGACCTCCATCACCTCGGCGTCGTCGACCTCGCTCTTGAGGTCGACCAGCTCCAGCTTGAAGGGCTCGTGGGCGAGTTCCTCCCTGGCGGCTTCCACGGAGCCGACGACACGACGGGAGAACCGCTGGGAACTCTTGATGATCTGTTTCATACGCCGCTCGAGCGTGACGAGATCTTCAGGGGTGAAGGGGCGGTCCACCTGGAAGTCGTAGTAGAAGCCGTCCTTGATCGGCGGGCCGATGCCCAGCTTGGCCTCGGGGAACTCCTGCTGAACCGCCTGAGCCAGCACATGGGCACACGAGTGACGGATGACGCTGCGCCCCTCCTCGCTGTCCGCGGTGACCGGCTCGACGACGGTCTCGGACTCAGGAGCCCACGACAGGTCGCGCAAGCGCCCCTCGGCGTCCCGTACCACGACGACCGCCTGGGGGCCCTTCGGCAGTACTCCCGCATCGCGGAGCGCAGTGCCGGCGGTAGTCCCGGCCGGCACCGTCAGGCTCGGTGGGATCACGGACTGGACAGCAACTGCTTGCGACACGAAGGCTCCTCGAAAAGGATCGGCATTTCCTGGCGATGCTAACCACGGCAGTACCGAGCGAAAGGGTGGCGCCCGGAGGCCCTCTCCGCTTCTCGCATGACGGGTTAAGGTCGTCACCAGTCTTGTGCACAGGTCCCTGACCAGGCACTTCCTCTCGGATCGACCGTTGCTGCCAGGAGGTGGCCCATGCCCGTACCCGCTTCGCACAGCTCTTCCGCTTCCGGTTTCGGCCTGTCCGGATCCGGACAGAAGGAGGCCGAAACCGTCTGGTCGGTCGTGACCGGGCTCTACGCGGCCCACGCGTACGGAGACGTGGGCCGGGTGGACGAACGGCTGGATCCCGAGGCCACGATCTGGCACTCGGAGGCGGAAGCGCTGCTGCTCGGCAAGGGCGACCTCGACCGGCTGCGCGCCGGGCGGGATGTCGCTGGAACCGGTCCTGAGGTAGCGGCCTACTGCGCCCACGACCCCCTGATCGACGTGTCCGGGCGCATGGCCCTGGTGCGCTACTGGCTCCGTGTCGACTACGTACCGGCGGCGGACGGCACGCCGCTGCGCCCGGAACGGGTGCGCAACACGGCCGTACTGCGTCGAAGCTCTGCCGTGTGGCGCATCGTGCACCTCCACGAAGAGGTGTGGGAAGCCGGCGGCATGCCCGAGCCGGACACCGGCCCGGCGTGACATGCCTCCCTCGCGGTTGCCGAACCGCGCCCACGCCCGGCACCAGCCCTCCGGGAGAGGGGGCCGGCAAGTCGAGCGGCCGGGCACCGCTGACCGCGGTCACCAGCGTGTGGCGGTGCGCGGCCTCGGCGGCTGCGCAGCCGGAGTCGAAGCAGGCGCTGAGCGTGTCGAGGAGCGGCTCGACGCCGCCGCGAGCCGTGGTGAGCGCGCCGAGAGCGCCGAGGACAGACACGGCCAGACTGCGCAGGTACGGCCCGGCTCAACCCGACCGAGAGTGAGCCGGAGGATCTCCAGCCACCAGCCACACCGGAGCCGGGTCCACAGAGGAGGTACCTCTCAGACGCCGGCCTGTTCATGGCCTTGCTTCAGCCCCGCTCGCATTGCGCCTATTGAGCGACCGCCGTGCGTTGCAGTAGCCCCCAGGTGAACTCCGCCACCACCTCGTGCCGCGCTCCGCTCGCGTCCGGCGCCGTGAAGGCCAGGCCCCAGCGGGTCGGAGCCGTGCCCTCCAGGGGGCGGGCCGGGGCGAAGGCGCGGGCCGCCTCGTCGACCGTGCACGACCAGGGGGTCAGGTCTTCCAGGGTGCGCAGGCCGGGGGCCGGGGCGTCCGGGGCGCGGACCAGCCACTCGTTCCAGACCGCGCCGTGCGGGCCGACGAGCACCTCGAAGCGCAGGTCGGGCCAGAGGGGGAGCGGCCACTGCCAGGCGGCGCACTCCAGGTCGCCGACCGTGCGCTTGCCCTCGGACTCCGGGGGGCCGAGGACCGAGCGGTACCGGGAGGCCGCCGCGCGGGCCCGGGGTGAGCGGATCATCGCCTGCCAGCGCTTGTTCGCCTCGCGCATCTCGGCCAGGGAGACGCCGAGGGTACGGCGGGCGTCGTCCACCAGCTCCGGGTTGTGGTCGGCCATGCGGCGCAGCAGGACCAGCTGGAAGTCACGGCGGGTGAAGGGGGCGGCGGGGCGCCGGGACGAAGGGCGCTGGGAAGAGGGCGGCACGTGCTCCATCGTTCCCCAGTCCATCCGCGCATGTCCGCACCATTGCCGGGGCGAACGGTATGTGACTAGCCTGTGTTCGTCATGCCGACCGCCTGTTGAAATCTCGAACGCAGGCCTTTTGACCAACCAAGGGAGGGGGCCGCCTCGTGGGACGCCTCGTACCTGCCGTGACCCGGGCTCTCGACATTCTGGAGCTCTTCCTCGACGGGGACGGCACGCTCTCCGCCCCCGACATCGTGCGCAAGCTGCAGCTGCCGCGCACCACCGTGCACGAGCTGGTCACCACACTCGCCGCCCGCCAGTACCTGGTCCCCGTCCCCGGTCAGCCCGGACGCTACCGGCTGGGCGTGCGCCCGTACCAGCTCGGCAGCCGCTACGCCGAGCAGCTGGACCTCGCGGCCGAGGGACAGCAGGTGGCCCGCGACGTCGCCGAGACCTGCGACGAGACCGTGCACGTGGCGATCCTGGAGGGCACCGACGTCATCTACATCGCCAAGGTGGACTCCACGCACGCGGTGCGGATGGTGTCGGCGGCCGGCCGCCGGCTGCCCGCGCACTGCACCTCGGTGGGCAAGATGCTGCTGGCCTCCCTCCCCGAGCAGGAGCTCGCCTCCCGCCTGCCGGACGACGCCGAGCTGGTCGCGATGACCCCGAACAGCATCACCGATCCGGCCGCCCTGCGCGAGGCCCTGGCCGAGATCCGTGCGCGCGGCATCGCGGTGGAGTCCCGCGAGTCCAACCCGGACGTGTCCTGCGTGGCCGCGCCCGTGCGCGACCGCACCGGGAGGGTCGTGGCCGCGCTGTCCATCTCGGTGCCCATGATCCGCTGGAGCGAGGAGCGCCGGGCCGAGCTGGAGCAGCTGGCCGCCAAGGGCGCCGCCGAGCTGTCGGAGCACCTCGGCCACCGGAGCGCGGTATGAGCGGCCCGGCGTACGAGGTCGCGGTACGGGCCGAGGCGGCCCTCGGCGAGGGGCCGACCTGGGACGCGGCCGCCGGCCGGCTGATCTGGCTGGACATCCTCGGCTGCCGCGTCCACACCTACGACCCGGTCACCGGCCGCCGCACGGTGCGCACCACCGAACAGCACGTCGGCGCGGCCAAGCCCCGCAGCGGTGGCGGCCTGGTGCTGAACCTGCGCGACGGCGTCGGCCTGCTCGACCCCGACGGCGCCTTCCGCTGGCTGCGCCGCGAGCCGGTGCCGGGCCGCCGCGCCAACGACGCGGCCGTGGCCCCCGACGGCGCCCTGTGGGCGGGCACCATGCGCTACGACGAGGCGCCGGGCGGCGGCACCCTGTCCCGGCTCACCGGTGACGGCGCGGCCGAAGTGGTCCTGGACGACGTGGCGGTGAGCAACGGCACCGGCTGGAGCCCGGACGGCCGCCTGATGTACTACATCGACTCCCCGACCCGCCGCGTCGACGTCTTCTCCTACGCCGAGGGGCGCGTGGCGGACCGGCGCCCGTTCGCGGAGATCGAGGAGGGCGCCGGCTTCCCCGACGGCCTCACGGTCGACGCCGACGGCTGCGTGTGGGTGGCGCTGTGGGACGGCGCGGCGGTACGCCGCTACACGCCCGACGGCCGCCTGGACCGGACGATCACGCTGCCCACGCCGAGGGTGACGGCCTGCGCCTTCGGCGGGGCGGACCTGACGGACCTGTACGTCACGACGGCCCGCGTCGGTCTGACCGCACCGCATCCGATGGCCGGTTCCCTGCTGGTCGTACCCGACGCGGGCAAGGGCCTGCCGCAGCCGACGTTCACGGGCTGATCCGGCAACCCACGGGGCCTGCCGGCTCCACGCGGCGCTCACGCGCGCCCCCGCTCCTCCCGCCCCGTGTGATCCAGTTCCGTAAGGATCTTGCGTTCCGTCGGGGTCAGCGGTGGTCCCGACAGGGGCGGGAGCAGGGGGCCCGCCACGGCCGCCAGGACCGCGTCGGGGCGCAGCAGGCGGGTCGGGCCCGTGCGCAGGCTCGTCAGGTCCCACAGGACCCGCGCCGCGTCGTGGGACGACGTCGCCGCGCCCGTCAGGCGGCGGGAGTAGCGGGTGACGAGGCGGTCGGCGACGCCGGGCCGGCCGCCGCGTACGTCCGGGAACCAGATGTCCTGGCCGACCGCCGACGCCCAGGCCGCCTCCACCGCCCGGGCCGCCCCGCGCTGCACCCGGCGTGCCAGGCCGGGCGCGGTGGGGCCGCCGCGTTCCAGCTCCCGGCGCAGCCCCGCGGCGCCCAGCGCGGCCACCGACATGCCCTGACCGTAGGCGGGGTTGAACGTCGCCACCGCGTCCCCGAGCACCACCAGACCCTCCGGCCACTCCCGCACCCGCTCCAGATAGCGGCGGGAGTTCTTCGTGCTGCGGCTGACATACACGTCGCCCAGCGGCTCGGCGCCGGAGATGAGCCGGCCCACGATCGGGTGCGGCAGGTCGAGCGTGTACCGCAGGAAACCCTCCGGATCCGCCGGCGGCTCACCGCCACGGGTGCCGGCCAGGCTGACCATCCAGCGGCCGCCCTCGATGGGCAGCACCATGCCGCTGCGGCCCGGCCGGGACACATACGGGTCGGCCTGGACGACGGTCAGCGGGAAATCCTCGGCGCCCTCGGGCGTGCGGTACACCCGCGTGGCGTTGACGAGCCCGGCGTCCACCGTCTTCTCCCGTATCCCGGACACCCCCAGCCGCTCCAGCCGTTCGACGACCCGGGAGCCGCGCCCGCCCGCCTCGACCACCAGGTCCGCCGTGAACTCCTCCTGCCCGGCGTCCGTTTCGACCCGTACGCCGCGCACGCGGCCGCGGGAGCCGGTGAGTTCCAGCGCCCGGCCCCGCTCGATGCGTACGCCGGTGTGCGCCAGCACCAGGTCCCGCACCACCCAGTCCAGCAGCGCCCGGCTGCAGGTGATCATGCGGGGCCCGCCGTCGCGCCAGCGCCGCAGCCAGCCCTCCGGGGTGAGCGCCAGCATGCCGGAGCCGAGCGGCACCTCGTGCGCGCCGGCCGCCAGCAGCGCCTGACGCACACTCACCCGCGGTATCAGCTCCTCCATCGCGGCGAGGCCGCCCGGCATCAGCAGATGGGCGTGCCGCCCCTGCGGAAGCCCTTTGCGGTGGTCGGGACCGTCGGGCAGGTCGTCCCGCTCCACCACGACCACCTCCGCCACGGTGGCCGACAACGCCGCCGCGGCCAGCATCCCGGCGAGGCCGGCTCCGATGACGACAGCTCTGTGCGGCATGGGGCTCCTTGGGTCGGCGAACAGGAGTTCAGCGGGGGGAGGCGGCCCTTACCGTACCCGCGCGCCATCCCGTGTCGAGAGGGGAACGGGACAGCGCACGCGCCAGTTCCACCAGGCCGCTCGTGCCGGGCACCTCCGTGGCGTGCAGCCGGTAGGGGCTCGGCGCGTCCAGCGGCGGCTCCTGCGCGGCGGCCCGGCGGGTGGCGGCGGCCAGCATGGCGGCCTCCGCGTCGATCCGGGCGCGGTGCGCTGAGCGGCCGGCCCGCAGCGCCTCGTCGAGGGCGCGCAGGCGGACCCGCTCGTCGAAGTACGGGGCCAGCGCGAGCAGCGCGTCGTGGATGGACACCTCGCGCCAGCGCAGCCGTTCCTGCGGCAGCCACCACCAGCGGGCCTGCGGCTTCGGCGCGGTGGAGGCGAAGCGCACCGCGGTCCACAGCGGGCGCAGCGTGCGGTTCTCGCCGTAACCGCGCCACTGCGCCACGACCGCCGGCAGCAGCCTCGGCAGCACGAACCCGGCGGAGCAGATCAGCGCGCCGAGGGAGGCCATGGGCGGGGCGACGGTCGTGGACAGGAAGTCCAGGTCGTGACCGGACCAACGGGCCACCACGGCGGCGTACTTGGCGGCCTGGAAACCCAGCAGGTCCAGCAGGGCGCCGGTCAGGATCAGGCGCAGCCCGGCGCGCAGCAGGCCGGTCACCTCGCGGCCCCACTTCACGCACACCGCGCACATCGCGAGCATGGCCGCGCTGTGCCCCAGCAGGTACAGCAGGATCATCTCGCGCAGGCCGGGCGTGGTCGCGTAGTAGGTGTCGAGGTCGGTGAGCCGCTCGGTGCGGGCGTCGGCGAGGGCGAACAGCACGACGATGGCGACGATCACCGCGCCGTAGGCGGCGACGCAGCGCAGCACCAGCCGCCGCACGCGCTCCCGGGAGCCGCCGCGCCAGTTGATCAGCAGGATCAGCAGGGAGCAGCTGTACGCGCTGAGCATGCCGTAGGTGAGCGGGGCGCCGAAGTTGGGGATGCCGGTGAGGTCGTTGACCGCGGCGAGCGTGAGCGGGGCGGCGCACACGAAGACGAGCGAGCCGAGGACGATCGCCGCGCACGTGGACACCGTCAGCGGGTTGCGCAGGGCGGTGCGGGGCCGGCGGAAGAGCAGCACGGAGGACAGTCCGAACACACAGGCCGCCAGATACACGACGAGACTCATCGCGGGCCCACTCCGTCCACGCCCCGCCCCGGCCCGCGCACCCCGCCGAGCGCGTCCGCGATCCGGGCGAGATCGACGGGACCACCCGGGGGAAGGGCCACCGGGTCGCCGGCCACCGCCGCGAGCCGTACGGGAGCCGGGGGAGCCGGTTCGGCCGCTGCCGCGAGCCGTGGAGCCGTCGCCGTGCGGGCGGCCGGTGCCGTGCGGGCGGCCGGTGCCGTGTGCCGGCCGGGTGTGCCGTCGGGCGGCGGCGCGTGCGGGTCGGCGGGCGACGGCGCCAACGCCCGGTCGCCCTGGTCCTCCCGGTCCTCCCGGTCCCGTTCCGCCGCCGCCGCGATCACCGTCGCCCAGGCCGTCGCGGCCGCGTGGGCGGGGTCGCCGGTGGCCTCGAGCGCGGCCTCGTGGGTGCGGGCGTACAGGAGCGGGTCGTAGGCGCTGTCCAGGTGGCCGAGGGCGTTGTGGATGCTGGTCTGGCGCCACATCAGGCGGGTGGGCGGGGTGGCCCAGCGTGGCCGGGGCAGGCGCAGGGCGCGGCGGGTGAGGACGTCGTCCAGCTCCCGCTCCAGCGGCGCGAGCCGTGCGTACGCCCGCCACGCCCGATGCCACTGAGCCAGCCGGGGTCCGGCCAGCGGTACCAGGATGCCGGCCGAGGTGAGCAGGGCGCCGAGCCCCGCCGCGGCCGGTGAGACGGCGGTGTCCAGCGGCGACCAGTCGTGCCCGGTCCAGCGGGCGCCCACCGCGACGAGCTTGGCGGCGCTGTAACCGGCGCCGCACAGCGTGCCCACGCCCAGCACGAGCAGCCCGGCGCGCAGCCAGCCGGTCACCCGGCGGGCCCAGGCGAGCGCGGAGACCAGCGTGACGGTGGCGGCGACGAGGTGCGCCACCAGGTACAGCACGATCATCTCGGCGATGAACGGTGTCGTCGCGTAGTAGGTGTCCAGGTCGGTACGGCGCTCCACGGGCGCGTCGCCCAGCGCGAACGCCGCCCCGATGCCGAGCGCCACACCGGTGTACGCGACGATCCACCGGCGCGCGGTACGCCGTACACCGGGACCGCCCCGCCAGCGCACGATCAGCACCTGGGAGGCGGCGCCGTACGCGGTGATCGCCGAGTAGGTGAGCGGCGCGGCGAGGTTGGCGACACCACTGAGGCGGTTGACCGTGCCGATGGTGGGCGGCGCGCCGAGGAAGAAGCACAGGCCGGCCAGGCCCAGTACCGCGCAGATGGCCCGCAGATAGGGGTCGTGCCGGTGCCGCACCAGGTCGGGCGCCTTCAGGGCGAGTCCGAGCCACAGCACGCCGCAGCTGAGGTAGTTGGTCAGGCCGTTCATCTGGGTGTCCCGCGGTAGTTGAGCGCGGCCCCGATCCGGCCGGCGAGATCCTGGGGGCCGCCGGTGTCGGCGCTGTCGGCGGCGAACACCGAGTCGGGGGACGCCTCCAGCCAGGCTCGCAGCCGGCGGCCCATCAGCATGCCGAAACGGTCCGCCTCCTGCTCCTCGGCGAGGCTGAAGTCGGTGCGCGCGGCGACCGGTT
Organism: Streptomyces sp. NPDC014006; assembly: GCF_043088925.1. Lineage (NCBI taxonomy): Bacteria > Bacillati > Actinomycetota > Actinomycetes > Kitasatosporales > Streptomycetaceae > Streptomyces > Streptomyces sp. NPDC014006. Next base: position 634,437 of record NZ_JBICAJ010000001.1, read on the forward strand.
GCGGCAGCTCGCCACGGGCCGCGGCCTCGTCGTCCCGCCGGTTCATGTGCCACACCTCGTGGCAGAAGATCACGATCTGGTGCCACACGGCGGCCCGCCGGTCGACGACCACGATGTCCTGCCCCTCGCGCTCCAGCCACAGCCCGCTCGCCGTGTGCGGCGGGAAGACCTCGCGGTGGACGGTGACCTCCCGGCCACGCCAGGCGCTCACGGAGTCGACGAGTGCGGCGAACAGCGTCTCGGGGTCCGTGGGCAGGGGCACCTGCATGGGGTCGATGAGGGCGTCGGCGAGCCGACGCATCTCCTTGCTCGTACGCCAGATACGCACTGTCCTCGGCACCGTCCCGGTGTGCTCGTGCGGTCGTCGTGCACCTTGCCAGCCCCCCGCCGTGCACTATGCCAACCCCTGCGGCCCCTCAGCTACCTCGTGCCCTGCGCGGAGCCGAGAGAGGCGGCGCGGGCGCGCACCTGCGCCACCGCGTCCCGGCGGCGCAGCGCACGCGAGACGGCGCCGATCTCCCGCAGCAGCCGGGCGGTGTCCACGCCGTCTGCCGCCTCCTCGTCGCCCTCGGTGCCGCGCCGTGCCTCGACGGCCTCCAGGAGGGCCACCGCGGCGGCGAGCGCCCGCGCCCGCTCCGGTGGGTGCCCGAGGGCGAGGGCGGCGTCCTCGGCGCGGCGCCGCAGGTCCTCGTCGAGGTGGCGGGCCAGCGGGAGCAGGACGTCGCGGATGTACGTCTCGCGCCGGATGAGCCGCAGTTCGGGCGCGGCGCGCAGCACGCGGGGCACACCGCGGCCCTGCACGGAGCGCATCAGCTGGTACAGCGGGGCGAGTTCGCGGTGGGCGAGCCGGACCCGCCAGCGATCCTGGAGGTACTGCCCGATGTGCGGCAGGATGAAGCCGACCGCGATGAGCACGGCGGACAGCCCGGCGACCGGGGGTGCCGCCTTGGTGGAGAGCCAGTCCAGGTCGTGCCCGGTCCACCGGGCGGCGACGGCCGTGAGCTTCGCGGCGTCGAAGACGAGGTTCATGGCGTAGCCGCCGCCGAGGAAGACCAGCCCCCAGCGCAGCCAGCCGTCGAGGCCGTCGGTGCGCACCCAGTTCCAGATCAGCCGCGAGGTGATCAGGACGGCGACGCAGTGCGCGAGGAGATAGAGCAGGATCTCCTCACGCATGAACGGCGTGGTGGCGTAGTACGTGTCGAGGTCCCGCAGCCGCTCCACGGGCACGTCGGCGAGGGCGAACAGCATCCACAGGACGACGATCACCGCGCCGTAAGAGGTGACGACCAGGCGCCGGGCGCGGCGGGTGGTCGGCGCGTGCTCGGACAGGCCGTTGCGCCAGGCGATGATCAGCAGCAGGCAGGATCCGCAGAACGCGGTGAGCAGCGAATACACCAGGGGCGCGGCGATGTTGGGCACGCCGGTGACCCGGTTGGTCCAGGCGATCGTGGACGGCGCGACGAACACGAACACCGAGCAGGCCAGCAGGAGCAGTCCGCCGACCGCGCGCAGTAGCGGGTCCTTCCACAGCCGCACGATGGTGGGCAGTTTGACGGCCAGCGCGGAGGCGAGCACCAGCGTCGGGATCCACCAGAACGAGGTGTAGAAGTCGGTCACGAACGCCGAGGGGGTGAGCGCCAGCCGTACCGTCACCGCGGTCTCCGTGGGCGCCCGTGGTAGCCGAGGGAGCGCTGCAGCGGGTCGGCCGTGCGCTGGTCGGCGGAGCCGGTGACGAGGTCCCGGCACAGCGCGGCGAGCCGGTGCCCGAAGTCGTCGGCGTCGGCCTCGTCACGCGAGCGGGAGCCACCGCGGGCGGCGGCGCCGAGCGCGAGGTCCTGCCAGCCGGGCCGCCCGGCCAGCGCCCGGGCCGCGGCGGGGGTGGCGACCTGGTGCCGGTGCCCGGCGTGCAGATGCCACAACTCGTGCCCGAGGACCACCAGTTGCTGCACCTCCTCGGCGCGTTCCTCGACGATGACCAGGTCGAAGGCCTGGAACTCCACCCACAGCCCGGTGACCCCGATGCCGTCCGGGAACCTCTCGAAGCGCAGTTCGACCGGCCGTCCGCCGCGCCGCTGTGTCATCGCCGCGCACAGTGCCCGGCACAGGTCCCGCACATCGCCCGGGGGTTCACCGGCCCGGCGTACGGCGGTGGTGAGGGATGCGGCGAGAGCGCGCATGGACGAGCGGTGCCGTGAGTGCCGCAGCAGCGCCGTGATGTCCATCCCGCCTCCTTCCGCCGCCGCTTTCAGGGCTGTTCGAGCCTACGTGGCCGGGCGTGTCCGCGTCACGCGATCCACCGGCCAGGAGCGCGGCGCGGAGTGATCACGTTTCGACAACCGGATGGAAGTCCTGTCCGAACCATTGACGTCCCGGCGCTCCGACCTTACGGTCCCGTTCGAAGTTACGAGCGTCATCCGAAATATCGAACATCGGGGATGGCGCTGCGGGCAAAAGGGCACGACGCCCTCGAAACGTAAGGGCAGGCAATGGGACGACCTGGCCTGAATCGCAGGCACCTTCTGGCCACCGCGGGCGGCCTCGCCGTCGCGGGGAGCTTCGGCTTCGCGGCCCTCGGCACGGGCGCCGACGCGCTCGCCGCCGGCGCACGCACCCGCGTGCGCTACTGGAACCTCTTCAGCGGCGGCGACGGCTCCAACATGATCGCCATGCTGGACGCCTTCCGTAAGGAGAACCCCGACGTCGCGGTCAAGGACTCCACCCTCCAGTGGGGCAACCCCTTCTACACCAAGCTCGCCATGGCGGCCGCCGGCAACCGCGCACCGGAACTCGGCGTCATGCACCTCGGCCGTGTCACCGGCTTCTCGCCCGGCCGCCTGCTCGACCCGTGGGACGTCGGCCTGCTCGCCAAGTACGGCGTTCACGAGAAGGACTTCAACCCCGCCCTGTGGAAGCGCGCCGTCATCGACGGCAAGCTCTACGCCCTCCCGCTCGACATCCACGTCCAGCTCTGCTTCTACCGCAAGGACGTGCTGAAGAAGGCGGACCTGCTCGGCGACGACGGCCGGCTCGTGCCCGTCACCTCCACCACCGAGTGGTTCGACGTCCTGAAGAAGGCGAAGAAGGTCACCAAGGGCGGCCTGCAGACCATCGGCCTGTGGACCAACGACCAGAACTTCCAGTGGTGGTTCTTCGTCGCCTTCTACACCCAGCTCGGCGGCACCTGGTTCAACGCCGAGAACACCGAGGTCACCTTCGACGCCGACAAGGCCACCGAAGTCCTGGAGTTCCTGCGCCGCCACGTCACCGACGGATACGTCATCCCCGGCGCCCCCACCGGCGAGCAGTTCGTCAACGGCGCCCCCTTCACCTGGGAGGGCAACTGGTCGGTGCCGGTCTTCTCCGGTGCCGAGCTGGACTACGGAGCGACCCCGCTGCCGCCCGTCTTCGGCAAGCGGGCCACCCACGCCGAGTCCCACTCCTTCGTGCTGCCGCACCAGTCCGGCCGCGGCGGCGCCACCAACGAGGGGGCCCACCGGCTCGCCGCGTACGTCGTCAAGCACGCCCTGCAGTGGGCGGCCGGCGGCCACATCCCCGCCTACACACCGACGCTGTCCACGGCCGCGTACCAGAAGCTCACCCCGCAGCACGAGTACGTCAGCGCCATGGACCACCAGGCCAACGAGCCGAAGGTGTGGTTCGCGGGCTCCACCGGCATCCTCGCCCAGGACCTCGGCCCGATGGTCGTCTCCTCGACGATGGGCTCCGCCAAGCCGGACACGGTCGCGCGCCGGATGAAGACCGAACTCGTCAAGCTCCTCGCTTCGAAGAACCCGATGGACGGCCACACCGCCGCGCAGGGAGGTGCCGTCGCATGACGACGACCAGCGCAGAATCCGTCATTTCCCCGGTGCGGGCGACGACCGCCACCGCCGGCGCGACCGTCCGCCGCAAGCAGGGCTTCCAGCACGGCGGCTGGTTCGTCGCCCCGTTCCTGGCGCTCTTCGTGCTCTTCGTGATCTGGCCGCTGCTGCGCGGCATCTACCTCAGCTTCACGGACGCCAACGTCTCCGGCGAGAGCGCCCACTTCCTCGGCCTCGGCAACTACCGCGAGGCCCTCAACGACGCCGCCATGTGGGACGCGCTCGGCCACAGCGCGTACTTCACCCTCCTCGTCGTCCCCTGCATCACCGTCCTCGCCTTCCTGCTGGCGATGCTCGCCCACCACATCGAGCGCGGCAAGTGGCTGTGGCGGCTGTGCTTCTTCGCCCCGTTCCTGCTGCCGTCGACGGTCGCCGGAAACATGTGGCAGTGGCTGTTCACCCAGGGCATCGGCCTGTTCAACCAGACCCTCGGCATCGACACGCCCTGGCTGACCGACAAGTCGTACGCGATGCTCGCCATCGTCATCGAGACGCTGTGGTGGACGGTCGGCTTCTCCTTCCTGCTCTACCTCGCCGCCCTTCAGGGCATCCCCGCCCACCTGTACGAGGCCGCCAAGCTCGACGGCGCCAACGCCTGGCACCGCATGGTCCACATCACCCTGCCGATGCTGCGCCACATCACCGGCCTGGTCGTCGCGCTCCAGATCCTCGCCTCGCTGCAACTCTTCGACCAAGCCGTCGTGATGATGGACTTCGGCCCCGGACCCGAGCTCAGCACCCGCTCCTTCGTGCAGTACACCCTCGAACAGGGCTTCACCAGCTACCGCGTGGGCTACGCCTCCGCGATCTCCATCATCTTCTTCGTGATCATCGCAGTCGTCGCCCTGGCGCGGATGTGGCTGCTGCGCAACCGTGAGGAGGGCGGCCGATGACCACCGCCACGTCGACCGTACGCACCAGGGTCCGCAAGCGCTGGACCCCCAGCCAGATCGTCCTCACCCTGCTCGGCGTCGCCGTCTCCGCGCTCTTCGTGGCGCCGATCGTCGCGGCCCTGCTCACCTCGCTGAAGTCCGAGGCCGAGGCCGCCGAGATCCCGCCGCACTGGCTGCCGGAGCACTTCACCGGCCAGGCATGGAAGGCCCTCTTCGACACCGGCAACATCACCGACTGGCTGGTGAACTCCCTCGTCGTCTCCGTCTGTGTCACCGCGATCGTGCTCATGGTGAGCGCGCTCGCCGGATACGGCTTCGCCCGCACCGAGTTCCGCGGAAAGAGCGTCCTGATGGGCGTGGTGATGGCCGGGCTGATGGTCTCCCCGGCGGTGCTGGGCGTGCCCCTGTTCACCACGGTCCAGCAGATGGGGATGGTCGACACCTACTGGGGCATGATCCTGCCGCAGTGCGCGCCCGCCGCGATGGTCTACATCCTCTACAAGTTCTTCCAGGGCATCCCGCGCGAACTCGAGGAGGCCGCCTTCATCGACGGCGCCGGCCGCTGGCGGGTCTTCTTCACCGTCGTCCTGCCGCTGTCGCGTTCCTCGCTCGCCGCGGTCGGCATCTTCACCTTCATCGCCTCGTGGAACAACTTCCTGTGGCCCTACATGGTGACCAACAACCCCGACCTGATGACCATGCCCAACGGCATCGCCACCGTCATGAACTCCTACGGCATCCAGTGGGCCCAGCTCATGGCCGGCGGCCTGATGGCCGGCCTGCCGCTGATCGTCGTCTTCGTCTTCTTCCAGCGCCAGATCGTGGCGGGTGTCGCGCACACCGGCCTCGCCGGACAGTGAGAACTCCCGAGGAGCACTTGAGTTGAAGCGCACGCGACTCGCGACGGCCGTCGCCACCGCCGTCATCGCCCTGATCCCGGCCACGGCAAGCGCGGACGTCACCTACCCCGATCCCCAGCCCGTCACGGGCCAGCAGATCATCCACGACCCCACCGTCATCCGCCTCAAGTCCGGCGGCTACGTGGCCTATTCGACCGGCGGCGTCATCGGCGCCCGCGTCTCCAAGGACCGCGAGCAGTGGGACGACGCGGGCAACGCTTTCGCGACCCCGCCGAGCTGGTGGTACGAGTACAACGACACCGGCGACCCCTGGGCCCCCGACATCTCCTACCGCGACGGCCGCTACTGGCTCTACTACGCCGTCTCCTCCTGGGGCACCAACCACTCCGCGATCGGCGTCGCCACGTCTCCCACCGGCCTGCCCGGAACCTGGACCGACCACGGCAAGGTCTTCAGCTCCGAGAAGACCGACGCCTGGAACGCGATCGACCCCGCGGTCGTCAAGGCCGACGGCAAGCTGTGGATGGCCTTCGGCTCCTACTGGACCGGCATCCGCATGGTCCAGCTCGATCCGAAGACCGGCAAGGCGATCCCCGGCGCCGAGGTCCGTCACCTGGCCACCCGCCCCGACGCCCCCTACGCCGTCGAAGGCCCGTACGTCGTCCACCACGGCCGCTACTACTACCTCTTCGCCTCCTACGACGCCTGCTGCGCCGGCGTGAACTCCACCTACAAGATCCGCGTCGGCCGCTCCACGTCCGTCACCGGCCCGTACGTCGACAGCACCGGCAAGTCCCTGCTGGATGGCGGCGGCGACCTCCTCCTCGCCGGCCACGGCCGCTACGTCGGCACGGGCGGCGAGTCTGTCTTCCGCGACGCCGGCCAGGACTGGCTGGCGTACCACTACTACGACGCGACGGACAGCGGCACACCCAAGCTGGGCCTGAACAAGGTGTCTTGGGACTCCGGCTGGCCCGAACTCCGGTAGGGGCGCGGGGAACTGCGCGACCAGCCACAACGAACCGGTGGTCGCCCACGCAACAGAACCACTCACTCGGAAAGGCGAACATTGCACTCCGCCCGATTCACCTTGGACCCCGCCTTCACCATCGGCGAAGTAAACCCCCGCCTCTTCGGCTCCTTCGTCGAACACCTCGGCCGCTGCGTCTACACCGGCATCTACGAACCGGACCACCCCACCGCGGACGCCGAAGGCCTCCGCACAGACGTACTGGAGCTCGTGAAGGAACTCGGCGTCACCGCCCTCCGCTACCCCGGCGGCAACTTCGTCTCCGGCTACCGCTGGGAGGACTCCGTCGGTCCCGTTGAGGACCGCCCCCGCCGCCTCGACCTCGCCTGGCACTCGACGGAGTCGAACCGCTTCGGCCTGTCCGAGTACATCGCCTTCCTGAAGAAGATCGGCCCCCAGGCCGAGCCGATGATGGCCGTCAACCTCGGCACCCGGGGCGTCGCCGAGGCGCTCCAGCTCCAGGAGTACGCCAACCACCCCTCCGGCACCGCGCTCAGCGACCTGCGCGCCGCCCACGGCGACAAGGAGCCCTACGGCATCAAGCTGTGGTGCCTCGGCAACGAGATGGACGGCCCCTGGCAGACCGGCCACAAGACCGCCGCCGAGTACGGCCGCCTCGCCGCCGAGACCGCCCGCGCCATGCGCCAGATCGACCCGTCCGTCGAACTGGTCGCCTGCGGTTCCTCCAGCCAGGCCATGCCCACCTTCGCCGCGTGGGAGGCGGAGGTGCTCCAGGAGGCCTACGACCTGGTCGACTTCATCTCCCTGCACGCCTACTACGAGCCGCTCGACGGCGACGTCGACTCCTTCCTGGCCTCCGCGGTCGACATGGAGTCCTTCATCGAGAACGTCGTCGCGACCGCCGACCACATCGGTGCCAAGCTCAAGTCCGAGAAGAAGATCAACCTGTCCTTCGACGAGTGGAACGTCTGGTACCTGACCCGCTGGGAAGAGCGGGCCAAGAACTTCGCGCCTAAGGACTGGCCCGAGGCGCCGCGTCTGCTGGAGGACAACTACAGCGTCACCGACGCCGTCGTCTTCGGCTCCCTGCTGATCGCCCTGCTCCGGCACGCGGACCGGGTGACCGTCGCCTGCCTCGCCCAGCTGGTCAACGTCATCGCCCCGATCATGACCGAGCCGGGCGGCCCGGCCTGGCGCCAGACGACGTACTTCCCCTTCGCGCAGGCGTCGAAGTACGGCCGCGGGCAGGTGCTGGACGTCCGCGTCGACTCGCCGACGTACACGACGGCCAAGTACGGCGAGGCCGACCTGCTGCACGCCACCGCGGTGCGCGCCGAGGACGGCACCGTCACCGTCTTCGCGGTCAACCGCGGCCGCACCGAGCCGCTGCCGCTGCACGTCGCCCTGAGCGGCCTGGACCTGACCCGGGTCGTCGAGCACAGCGCCCTCGCCGACGCCGACCCGGACGCCCGCAACACGCTCACCGAGCCCGAGCGGGTCGTCCCGCACCGGGTCGACGGCACGACTCTCGCCGACGGCCGGCTGACGGCCGTACTGGAGCCGCTGTCGTGGAACGTGATCAGGCTGGCGTAGCAACGACGGCTCCGCGCGCCACAATGAACGCATGAGGATCTCGGCGCGGGCGGACTACGCGGTGCGGGCGGTGCTGGAACTGGCCGTGCGGCAGGAGGGCGACGACCCGCTGAAGGCGGAGGCCATCGCCGCGGCCCAGGCCATCCCGCACAAGTTCCTGGAGGGGATCCTCGGCGACCTGCGCCGCGCCGGCATCGTGGACAGCCGGCGCGGCGGGGGCGGCGGTTACCGGCTGGCCCGGGAGGCGTCCGCGGTCACGGTGGCGGACGTCATCCGGGCCGTGGACGGCCCGATCGTCTCGGTCCGCGGCGAACGCCCCACCGGCCTGACCTACACCGGCAGCGCCCAGCCCCTGCTCCCGCTGTGGATCGCCCTGCGCGCCAACGTCCGCAGGATCCTCGAGGGCGTCACGGTCGCCGACATCGCAGCCGACGCCCTCCCGGAACCGGTACGGCAGCTGGCGGCGGAGCCGGCGGCGTGGGAGAACCCGTGAGGTCCTGAGCTAGCGCCGCCGGGCGTCCCGCAGGGTACGGACGAGCGCCTGGTCGCCCTGTCCCAGCAGGGCCTTCTCCAGGCTGTGGTCGTCGCGCCGGTCGAGCCGCTCCCCGTGGGCGAACCCGTCGGTGCCGACGACCTGCCCGCACCACTCCCCGCGCCCCACCACATGCCCGTCGAACGGCACGACGCCGCCCTCGCCGAGGGCCACCCACCGCCCCTCGCGGTGGCGCAGGGCGAGGATGTAGGTGTGACCGGGCACGACCCGGGGCGCGTCTCCGGTCAGCACGTCCACCCGGGCCCGGCTGCCGCGGGTGATCTTCCAGCCGGGCGCCACGTAGTCGAAGGCTGCGCCGACGGCCGGGTGCGACCGCTCCCGCGACTCGTACGGCACGGACTCGGCGCGGATGCGCACGGTGCGCTCGACGGCGTACCGGTAGGGGCCCGGGGGCAGCTCCCGCCGCCCGCTCTCCCGCTCGCCCACGGCCTGCCCGACGACCACGACGTCGGCGTACGTCACCCAGTCCCGCGCGGTCTCGGACGGATAGGGGTTGTCCGGATACCCGCACCCGTTGACGGTGTCGAGCCCGCCCCACCCGACGAGCACCCCCCCGACGACGCCCAGGGCGGCGAGGGCGGTGACGAGGGCACCTGTCACGGAGGAGGAGGGGAAGCGGGGTCCGCGCATCCGCTGATCTTGAAGCCCGCCCCGGCCCCCGGCTGTGGTGGAAGCCATAACTCCGGTCACAGCCGTGTCACAGGAGGACGCCGCGAATGGCCGGAGGCCGCCTTCACGGATCCCTCACACATCCCCGACAGTCAGTGCGACACAGCCACCCCCCAGCGAACGGACGGAGAGACCATGACCGGTGGACTCCTTCTGAGCGGCGTCCTCGCCGCTCTGCTCGGCACGGCACTACCGGCACAGCACCCGTCCTCCGGGTTCACCGACCCGCCCCCGGACAAGATCGTCATCAAGGTCGCCACGGTGAACGGCTCCGGCTGCCCCCAGGGCACCACCGCGGTCGCCGTCTCCGAGGACAACACGGCCTTCACCGTGACCTACAGCGACTACCTGGCGCAGGTGGGCGGCAACTCCGACCCGACCGCGTTCCGCAAGAACTGCCAGCTGAACCTCCTCGTGCACGTCCCCCAGGGCTTCACCTACGCCGTCGCCAGCGCCGACTACCGCGGCTTCGCCGCACTCCAGCAGGGCGCGAGCGGCGCGCAGAGAGCCTCGTACTACTTCCAGGGCTCCTCGCAGACGGTCTACCGGAACCACCCGCTGACCGGCCCCTACAACGACAACTGGCAGGCCACCGACACCACGGACTGGGCCCAGCTGGTGTGGGCCCCCTGCGGCGTCCAGCGCAACTTCAACATCAACACGGAGCTGCGGGTGAGCGCCGGCACGTCGGCGCCCGGCAAGGTCAGCTTCATGACGATGGACTCGACGGACGGCGACATCAGCACCGTCTACCACCTGGCGTGGAAGGAGTGCCCGAACTCCTGAGGCGCTGAGGCGTCCAGCCTTCGCTCACGTAGCTGAGGAACTCGGCCCAGGACCCGGCGGACACGGCGAAGTCGCCCCCGTCGCGGTCCTTGGAGTCCCGGACGTGAACGCGGGCGGGGGCGAGGGCGACCTCGACGCAGTCACCGTCGCCGCCGCTGCTGCAGCTCGACTGGAACCAGGTCAGCTCGCTGGTGCTCATGGGGCTGCGCGCATCCGCCGCAACAGGCTCACGGAGTCCGGGACGGGGCGGGACTTCGAGGTGCGGCTCGTCCTCGGTGACGGCCGGCTCTGGATCGAGGTCAGTGACACCCGCTCCGAAACCCAGCCGCCCCCGCCCGGCCCTGTCCCGCCGGCCTCGCCGCCGGCCGACACCGGGCGCGGGCTTCTGCTCGTCGAAGCGCTCGCCCAGCGGTGGGACGTGGTGGACCGGGACCCGCCGCCCGGCAAGACGGTCCGGGCCGAACTTTCGTTGCTGCGTGAACCATTGACGCGCAACGCCTTCGACTCTACGGTCCCGTCCGATGACGCGATCGTCGTTCGTAATGTCGAACGGCGGACCCCACCGAAGGAGCGTCCCCATGAGCCGCACGTCCCGGAGAGCCGCCCTCCTCGCTGTCCCGGCCGCCCTCCTCCTCGCCCTCGTCCCCGGCACCGCCTCCGCGTACCCCAACCCCGGCACCGTCTCCGGCAGCACCGTCGTGCACGACCCTTCGATGGTCCGTACGTCCGGCGGGCGCTATCTGCTGTACGCCACCGGGGGCGGGCTCGCGTACCGGACCTCCACCGACCGGACCGCGTTCACGGCCGGTGCCGACGCGTTCGCCACCAAGCCCGCCTGGTGGTCGTCGTACAACACCGAGGCCTGGGCGCCGGACATCTCCTACCACGGTGGCAAGTACCTGATGTACTACGCCGTCTCGAAGTTCGGGTACAACACCTCCGCGATCGGGCTCGCGGCCTCCACCACCGGTCTCCCCGGCTCCTGGAGCGACTACGGCGTCGTCTACACCTCCACGACTTCCAGCGACTACAACGCCATCGACCCGAACCTCTTCGTCGACGACGACGGGAAGTGGTGGCTGTCGTTCGGGAGCTGGTGGACGGGGATCAAGATGATCCGTGTCGATCCGGCCACCGGGAAGCAGTACGCCGGTGACACCACCCGGTACTCCCTCGCTTCCCGGCCCACCGGGACCAAGGCCGTCGAGGCGCCCTTCGTCGTCAAACGCAACGGGTACTACTACCTCTTCGCCTCCTACGACACCTGCTGCGCCGGCACCGGCTCCACCTACAAGGTCAAGGTCGGCCGGGCCACCTCCGTCACCGGGCCGTACTACGACAAGAACGGCGTCGCCCTCATGAACAACGGGGGGACGCCGGTGCTGGAGTCCCACGGCAGCGTCATCGGACCCGGCGGCCAGTCCGTCATGAAGGACGTCGACGGGGACCTGATCGTCTACCACTACTACGACGGCAACGACAACGGCACCCCGAAGCTCGGCATCAACCTGCTGAACTGGAGCAGCGGCTGGCCCGTCGCCTACTGACGCGGCCGGCGGTTCAGCCCGCCCGGCCCATTCCCGCCGCGTTCGGCCAGCCCGCCGCCGGTGCCGCCGTCAGGCCGTCCGGCAGGCCTGTCGTACCGCGCACCTGGGCCGCCGTGAGGCCGCCCTGGGCCGGGACCCCCGCCGGGGGCAGCGGCTGGGGCCACGGCTGGGCCGGCGGGAGCGGCACGCCCGTGCCGTTGGTCTGCCCGACCAGCCGGTCCACCGCCGCCGTGCCCGAGCTGTAGCCGTTCCCGGTGAACGGCTCGGGCGCGGCGGACTCCTCCCGGGACGTCGTCCCGTAGAGCACCTGTTCCAGGCCGGACACCAGCCGGCGCACGTCCGCCTCGGGGCGCACCACGAGCCGCAGGAAGCGGCTGGAGGAACCGATCTTGTTGCCGCACTCGCGGACCAGGACCCGGTGCCCGGTGAGCAGCCGGTCGCGCACCACGGTGCCCTCGGCGCCCACGGGCAGGCGCACGAAGAGGAAATTGGCCTGGGAGGGGTAGACCGTCAGGCCCGGCAGGGCCGACAGCGCGGCCGTCATCTCCTGGCGGTCGCGGCGGACCTGCTGAAGGCTGCGCGCGTACTCCCGGCCGTGTTCCCGCAGCATGAACACCACGTGTTCGGCGAAGGAGTTGAGGTTCCACTTCGGCAGCATCGATCTGACCCGGCCGGCCAGCGCGGGGTTGGCCACCAGGTAGCCGAAGCGGACGCCGTGCAGCCCGAAGTTCTTGCCCAGGCTGCGCAGGACGATCACGTTCGGGCGGAGCACGGCCTCCTGGACGACGGAGGGGTCCGCCTCCGCGTCCGCGAACTCGAGGAACGACTCGTCCACGACCACCAGGTCCAGGTCCGCCATCGCGTCCAGGAACGCCACCAGCGCCTGCTTGTGCTGGTAGCCGCCGTCCGGGTTGTTCGGGTTGCACACCACCGCCACGCGGCTGCCGCGGGTGCGGATGAAGTCGGCGTAACGGGACAGGTCGAGGGCGAAGCCGTTCGCCTCCTGCAGCGGGAACATGTCGACCCGCTTGCCGGTCTCCATCGGCTGGTCGGTCCAGCGGCCGAAGGAGGGCACCGGCACCGCGAGGGACTCGCGGACCAGCAGATGGTCGATCCAGGTGATCAGCTCCGTGGAGCCGTTGCCCATGGCCACGCAGCTCGGCGGCAGGCGCAGCAGATCGCACAGCTCGGCGGTGATCGTCTCCGCGCCGCTCGGGTAGTACGTGAGGATCTCGTGGAGCCGGGCCGCCAGCTCCTCGAACATCGATGGGGTGGGGAAGTACGGATTGCAGGGGATGCAGAAGTCCAGTGGTCCCGCCCCGTCGCTCTCCCGCGTCAGCGCCGCCATCGAGGGACTGTGCGCGGCGTGCTCACGGAACAGCGAGGTGACGTTGTCTGCCAAGGGAGGCCTCCGTGTCCAAGGGCGGCCCGTGCCGGAGGAGCACGGGCCGCCCTTGTGTACGCAGGCCGGTGGGGCGCTGTTCAACGCCCCCGCCACAGCGCCGGGTTCACGCGGAGAAGCGGTGGACCGTCCGCGTGCGGTACGTCTCGCCCGGGCGCAGCATCGTCGACGGGAACGCCGGCTGGTTCGGGGAGTCCGGGAAGTGCTGCGTCTCCAGGCAGAGCGCGTCACCCTGCCGGTAGGTGCGCCCCGACGTGCCGGTGAGGGTGCCGTCGAGGAAGTTGCCGGAGTAGAACTGCAGGCCCGGCTGGTCGGTGGCGATCTTCAGGGTGCGCCCGGAGGAGGGGTCGCGCAGCGTCGCGACGTGCTCGGGATCGGCGGTGATGCCCTTGTCCAGAACCCAGTTGTGGTCGTAGCCCTTGGCGAGGACCTGCTGCGGATGCCCGGCCCGGATGTCCCGGCCGACCGGCTTGGCGCGGCGGAAGTCGAAGGGGGTGCCCGCGGTCTTCGCCAGCTCGCCGGTGGGGATCAGGCCCGCGTCGGTGGGCGTGAAACGGGAGGCGGCGATCTGGAGTTCGTGGTCCTCGATGCTGCCGCTGCCCTCGCCGGCCAGGTTCCAGTACACATGGCTGGTGAGGTTGACGACGGTGGCCTTGTCGGTGGTGGCCGCGTAGTCGATGATCCAGTCGCCGCCCCGGGTGAGGGTGTACGTCACGGTCGCCCGCAGCGTGCCCGGGTAGCCCATCTCGCCGTCGTCACTGGTGCGGTGCAGGCGCAGCCCGACGTCGGAGCCGGAGGCGAAGGGCTCCACGTCCCACACCCGCTTGTCGAACCCCTTGGCGCCGCCGTGCAGGCTGTTCTCGCCGTCGTTCACGGACAGCTGGTAGTCCGTGCCGTCCAGGGTGAAGCGGCCCTTGGCGATGCGGTTGCCGTAGCGGCCGATCAGGGCGCCGAAGTACGGGCTCGACGCCACGTAGTCGTCGAGGTTGTCGAAGCCGAGGGAGACGTTGGTGCGGCGGCCGTGCCGGTCGGGTATCTCCAGCGACTGGACGATCCCGCCGTAGGACAGGACCTTCAGGTGGGTGCCGCCGTTCTCCAGCGACCAGCGGTACACCTTCGTGCCGTCGGCGAGCGTGCCGAAGTGTTCCTTCACCGGCCTGCGGCCTGCGGAGGCGGATCCCGTGGCAGCGGCCTCGGCGGTGCCGCCGAGTGCCGTCGCGGCGATGCCCGCGGCCGCTGCCGAGGCGATGACCGTGCGTCTGTTCAGTTCCATAGGTGCGGCTCCTCATACGACGTCAAAGGAGGGGGCCCCGCCGGTGCGGCGGGGCCCCGGTGACTCACGAACCGGACTTGCGCTTGTTCCACACGTCGAACCCGACCGCAGCCAGCAGGGCGAAGCCCTTGATGACCTGCTGCCAGTCGGTGCCGACACTCAGGAGGTTCATGCCGTTGTTCAGCACACCGAGGACGAGACCACCGATGATCGCGCCGAGGACGGTGCCCACACCGCCGCTCATGGACGCGCCGCCGATGAACGCCGAGGCGATCGCCTCGAGTTCGTAGTTCAGGCCCGCCTTCGGGGACGCCGCGTTCAGCCGGGCGGCGATCGCCAGCCCCGCCAGGGCCGCGAGCGCGCCCATGTTCAGGAAGACGAAGAAGGTGACCTTCCTGTCCTTGACGCCCGACAGCTTCGCCGCGGGCAGGTTGCCGCCGATGGCGTAGATGTGCCGGCCGAACACCGAGTTGCGCATGACGTAGCCGTAGCCGACGACCAGCACGCCCAGGATCAGCAGCACGATCGGGGCGCCCTTGTAGCTGGCGAGCAGCATCGTGACGACGAGGATCGCTGCG
Source organism: Streptomyces sp. NPDC014006 (assembly GCF_043088925.1). NCBI lineage: Bacteria > Bacillati > Actinomycetota > Actinomycetes > Kitasatosporales > Streptomycetaceae > Streptomyces > Streptomyces sp. NPDC014006. The sequence goes on from NZ_JBICAJ010000001.1 coordinate 649,463, forward strand.
ACGATGGCGACCAGCTTCAGCAGGAAGAGGTTGCGCGGCACCACGTCGAGGGAGAACTCCCGCTGCCGCCTGCGGTCCCGGACCTCCTGGACCACCGAGAAGACGATCAGCGCGATGCCCAGCAGCAGCGTGATGTTGTGGTAGTTGGTGTGCGGGCCGGCCTCCGGCAGGAAGCCGTTGCCGATCTTCTGCAGGCCGTTGGGGAATGGACCGAGGGTCTGCCCCTGGAGCAGGATCTCCGTGAAACCGCGGAAGATCAGCATGCCCGCGAGGGTGACGATGAACGACGGTATGCCGAGATAGGCGATGAAGTAGCCCTGTACCGCGCCGGCCACCGCGCCCGCCAGCAGGCACAGCACCACGGCGACGGGCCACGCCACATGGTGTTCCACCGTCAGCACGGCCGCGAAGGCGCCCACGAACGCGGTGACCGAGCCCACCGACAGGTCGATGTGACCGGCGATGATCACCAGCATCATGCCGATCGCGAGGACCAGCACATAGCTGTTCTGCAGCACCAGGTTGGAGACGTTGCGCGGCAGCAGCAGGTCGCCGTCGGTCCACACCGCGAAGACGGCGACGATCAGGCCGAGCGCGAGCAGCATGCCGTACTGGCGCATGTTGCGGCGCAGGCCGCCCACCACCAGCTGCAGCAGGTTCTGGCTCGCCGCGCCCTGGGCCGGGCCGCCGCCCGGCGGTGCGGCCACCGGGCTCTTGGTCACTTCGGTGCTCATCGCGTCACCTCTTCGTCCTGGGTGTCCTTCGTCATCCGGCGCATCAGCACTTCCTGCGTGGCCTCGGCCCGCGGGACCTCGCCGGTGAGCCGCCCGGCGGCCATGGTGTAGATCCGGTCGCACATGCCGAGCAGCTCGGGCAGCTCGGAGGAGATGAAGACGACCGCCTTGCCCTGCGCCGCCAGCTGGTCGATGACCGTGTAGATCTCGTACTTGGCGCCCACGTCGATACCGCGCGTGGGCTCGTCCAGGATCAGCACGTCCGGACCCGCGAAGATCCACTTGCTGAGGACGACCTTCTGCTGGTTGCCGCCGGACAGCCTGCCCACCGGTTCGAAGACGGTCGGCGCCTTGATGTTCATCGACTTCCGGAAGCCCTCGGCGACCTGCCGCTCCTCGTGCTCGTCGACCACGCCCCGCTTGGCGACCTTCTTCAGCGCGGTCAGCGAGATGTTGCGGTTGATCGTGTCGATCAGGTTGAGGCCGTAGTGCTTGCGGTCCTCGGTGACGTACGCGATGCCGTGCTCGACCGCCTCCGCGACGGTCTTCGTGCGGATCTCCTTGCCGTCCTTCAGGACCGTGCCGCCGGCGTAACGGCCGTAAGAGCGACCGAAGACGCTCATCGCCAGCTCGGTGCGGCCCGCGCCCATCAGGCCGGCGATCCCGACGATCTCTCCGCGGCGCACCTGGATCGACACGTCGTCGACGACCTTGCGCTGCTGGTCGATCGGGTGGTGCACGCTCCAGTTGCGGATCTCCAGCGCCGGGGCCGCGCCGGCCTCCGGCTCGTGCGGGGTGCGCTCGGGGAAGCGGTTGTCCAGGTCACGGCCGACCATGCCACTGATGATCCGGTCCTCGGTCGTCTCCGCCGCCTTCACGTCCAGGGTCTCGATGGAGCGCCCGTCGCGGATGATGGTGACCGAGTCGGCGACCTTGCGGATCTCGTTCAGCTTGTGCGAGATGATGATCGAGGTGATGCCCTGGTCCTTCAACTGAAGGATCAGGTCGAGCAGTTTGCCGCTGTCCTCGTCGTTGAGCGCCGCCGTCGGCTCGTCGAGGATGAGCAGCTTCACCTTCTTCGACAGCGCCTTGGCGATCTCCACCAGCTGCTGCTTGCCGACGCCGATGTCGGCGACGCGGGTCTCGGGGTGCTCGTCGAGACCGACCCGGCGCAGCAGCTCGGTGGCGTGCCTGAGGGTGTCGTTCCAGTTGATGAGGCCGCGCCGGGCGTGCTCGTTGCCCAGGAAGATGTTCTCGGCGATGGACAGATACGGCACCAGCGCCAGCTCCTGGTGGATGATGACGACGCCGTGCTGTTCGCTCGCCCGGATGTCCTTGAACCGGCAGACCTCTCCCTCGAAGAGGATGTCCCCCTCGTAACTGCCGTACGGGTGGACGCCGGAGAGCACCTTCATCAGGGTGGACTTCCCGGCGCCGTTCTCCCCGCAGATGGCGTGGACCTCGCCCTGGCGGACGGTCAGCGTGACGTCGGACAGCGCCTTGACACCGGGAAAGGTCTTGACGATCGAGCGCATTTCCAGGACGGGTCCCGCCATGGTCGTGCCTTCCAATCCTTCTCGGTGCCCGGTTACTTGAGCTGGCCGGCGGTGTAGTAGCCGCCCGCGACCAGGACCTTGTCGTAGTTGGTCTTGTCGACGCTCACCGGCTGCAGCAGATAGGCGGGCACGACCTTGGCGCCGTTGTCGTAGGTCTTGCTGTCGTTGACCTCGGGCTTCTTGCCGTTCAGCACGGCGTCGACCATGCCGGAGGCGACCTTGGCGAGCTGGCGGGTGTCCTTGTAGACGGTCTGCGTCTGCTGCCCGGCGATGATGGACTTCACCGACGCCAGCTCGGCGTCCTGGCCGGTCAGCACCGGCAGCGGCTTGCCCGCGGAGCCGTAGCCGTCGGACTTCAGCGCCGACAGGATGCCGATGGAGATGCCGTCGTACGGCGAGAGGACGGCGTCGACGCGGGCGCTCTTGTAGGACTTGGTCAGGATGTCGTCCATGCGCCGCTGGGCGGTCGCGCCGTCCCAGCGCAGGGTGGTGACCTGGTTCAGGGAGGTCTGGCCGGAGCGCACGACGAGCTTCTTGCTGTCGATGTACGGCTTCAGCACGCTCATCGCGCCGTTGAAGAAGTACTTGGTGTTGTTGTCGTCGTTGGAGCCGGCGAACAGCTCGATGTTGAACGGCCCCTTGCCGCTCTTCAGGCCCAGCTTGTCGGCGATGTAGTTCGCCTGGAGCTGGCCGACCTTCTCGTTGTCGAAGGAGGCGTAGTAGTCGACGTTCGCCGTGCCGAGGATGAGCCGGTCGTAGGCGATGACCGGGATGTTCGCGTCCTTGGCCTGCTGCAGCACATTGCCCAGGGACTTGTTGTCGATGGCGGCGACGATGAGGGCCTTCACGCCCTGCGTGATCAGGTTCTCGATCTGGGAGACCTGCTGGTCGGGGTCGTCCTCCCCGAAGACCAGCTTGGTCTGGTAGCCCTTGGACTCCAGGTCCTTCTTGACGTTGTTGCCGTCGGCGATCCACCGCTCGGAGGACTTCGTCGGCATCGCGATGCCGATCGTGCCTCCCTTGGCGGACCCCGAGTCCTCCTTGCTGCCGCCCTCGCCGCTCTGGCCGCAGGCGGTCAGGGTGAGGGCGAGCGAGGCGGCTCCGGCTATCGCGGTCAGTGCGGCTCTGCGGTTGCGCATGGCGTCTTCCTTGATGTCGAGCACGGCCGACGGCGGCTGTGCGGCAACGCTGTGAGGAGGTGGTGCGGGGGGAACCGGCGAACGGTGGTGCGGGGAGAGGGGACGAACAGACGTGTGGGATTGTGTTCGGCTACGTCGTCTTCTGTGAAGAGGCAGTTGCGAAAATTTATGAACGTGTTTCGAACCGCTGGAGCTCGCCGGGCAGCCGGGACCCCAGCGGAGCCATGTCGTCGCCGGCTCCGTGCCGGGCGAGCAGGTCCAGGGCCAGCCGGCCGCGCCGCACCCGCTCCTTGGCCGTGGCCAGCGTGACCTCCCGCAGGTGGTGGCCGTAGGGGTAGATCGCGGGCGCCTTGGACAGGCCGAACTTCAGATACAGCGGAGCGCCGCGCCGGATCAGCTCGGCCACCTCGTACATCCGGACATAACCGCCCAGGTCGTCCGGCGCCTCGATGTACATGTCCATCGGGGCCCCCGACACGCGCCGGATCTCCGTGAGGTGGTCCAGCGTGAGATCGCTCGGCACATTGACCGAGTCGGCGCCCAGCCGCTCGTAGACGGCGTACGCCGCCGGGTTGACGGGGCCGATCAGCGCCGAGACCTTCAGGGTCGTGTCGGCCGGGATGACGCCCTGCACGCGTGCCCGGTGCAGTGTCCACAGCACGCCCTCGTCGGCCACCAGCAGGCACTTGACGCCCAGCTCGGTGGCGCGGACCGCGTCCTCCACGCAGCCGGCCACGGCGTCGTGGCCGCGGGCGCGCAACCCGGCCCCGCGTGAGTCGGTGCGGGTCGAGCCGCCGATGTCCCAGGTGCCGCGCGGCCCGGTGAACAGGCACAGTTCGATGTCGCGTTCGGCGGTGGCCTCGACCATTTCGGTGATCTCGGCGTCGCTGAGCATCCACACTCCGCTGCCCTGGCTGATGCGGTGGATCGGCACGTCCAGCCGCGAGGCCTCCTTCAGCACCACCGCCAGTGCCTCGGGGCCCTCGCACGAGGGGATCTCGGTGCGCCAGCGGCCGCCGCCGGGGAAGGTGTACGGCGAGGCGTCGGCGGGGTCGGGGGCGGGCGCGCCCAGGCCGAGCGCGGTGAGCGCGGGCTCACCGGGGCGACGGGCTGCCGTGGCGGAAGCGTCGGTCACAGTTGTCCTTAGTGTCCTGGTGTCCAGCAGAGCTGGACGTTCGATATGTCGGACGAGGTTCGCGGCTCATGGCGTGCGGAGCTGGTGGTACGCCGGTACGGAGACCGTCAGGTCGCCCCCGTACCGGCGTACGTCTTCGGCGGAGCGGTGTACTAGGGGTGCAGAAGAACCTTGCCCACCTTCGGATCGCCGGACCCCACCAGCTCCATGGCCCGCGGGAACTCGGCGAGCGACAGTTCGTGCGTCACCAGCGGCACCGGGTCGAGCAGCCCGGCCGCGAACACCCGCACGGTGTGCGACCAGGCGTCCGGCGAGGCCCCGAAGACGGTGTGCACCTCCAGCTGCCGTACGACGAGATCGGTCGGGTCCAGTCCGTCGGCGCCCGGCGCCGGGATGCCCGTCAGCACCAGCCGCCCGCCGCGCCGTAGCAGCGCGGCGGCCGTGCGGGCCGCGTCGGCGGAGCCCGCGGTCTCGATCACGACGTCGAAGTCGCCGGGAAGCTCCTGCTCCTTGGTGCGGAAGTCGGTGGCGCCGAACTGCCGCGCCAGCGCCTCCCGGTCCCTCCTGGTGCCCACGACCAGCAGTTCGGCCGGGGAGCCGGCGCGCAGGAACTGCACGGCGAACATGCCGAGCGTCCCGGTGCCGACCACCGCGACCCGCTCGCCGGGCCGGGCGTTCGCCTTCAGCGCGGCGGCCGCGATACAGGCGGCCGGCTCCAGGAGGGCGGCCGCCGTCAGGTCGGCGTCGTCGGGCAGCACGTGCAGCAGGCGGGCCGGCAGGGTCAGCGTCGGCGCCATCGCGCCGGGCTGGGTGAACCCGGTCTCCTCGTAGCCGTCGGTGCACAGGGTGGTCTCGCCGGCGTGGCAGCGGTCGCACACCTGGCAGTTGCGAAAGCCCTCGCCGACCACCTTGCGGCCGGTCAGACCCGCCGGGACACCCGGGCCCACGGCCTCGACGGTCCCGGACCACTCATGACCCGGCGTCAGCGGGTAACGGACGTACCCCTCGGGCCGGTTGCCCTGGTAGACCTCGCGGTCGCTGCCGCAGATCCCGACCGAGTGCACCCGCACCAGCGCCTCGCCGGCCCCCGGCTCACGCGGGGTGTGCGCGGTGAGCCGGTGCTCGCCGGGCGCCTCGATGACGACGTGGACGGTCACTGCGCGCCCTTCGGCTGCCGCTTCTCCCAGCCCTCGGCCCACAGGTCGAAGCGGGCCTGCTGCTGCGGGAACTCGGCGGCAGCGTCCACGTCCAGCTCGACGCCGAGTCCCGGCGCGTCGGACAGGTGGAAGTAGCCGTCGACGACCTCGGGCGCGCCCTTGACCACCTTCTTGATCTCGGCGTCGGCGAAGTCGTTGAAGTGCTCGAGGATCTTGAAGTTCGGCGAGGTGAAACCGACCTGGAGGGAGGCCGCGGTGAGCACCGAACCGCCCACGTTGTGCGGGGCGACGAGCATGTAGTGGGTCTCGGCGGTCGCGGCGAGCTTGCGCGTCTCCCAGATGCCGCCGATGTGGCCGAGGTCCGGCTGGATGATGTCCACGGCCTGGCTGTCGAACAGCTCCCGGAACTCGATCCGGTCGTGGATGCGCTCACCCGTGGCCACCGGGATGTCCACCTTGGCGGCCACCTTCTCCAGCGCCTTCAGGTTCTCCGGCGGCACCGGCTCCTCCAGCCACGCCGGCTGGAAGGGCGCCAGCTCCTTGGCGAGCCGCACCGCGGTGGCGGGGGAGAAGCGGCCGTGCATCTCCAGCATCAGCTCGGTCTCCGGACCGATGGCGTCCCGCACCGCCTCGATCAGCGAGACCGCGTACAGGGACTGCTGGTGGTCGAGCTCGAAGTGCCCGGTGCCGAAGGGGTCGATCTTCAGCGCCTTGTACCCGCGCTCCACGACGCCCTGCGCGGCCTTGTGGTACGCCTCCGGGGTGCGCTCGGTGGTGTACCAGCCGTTGGCGTACGCCTTGACCTTGTCGGTGACCTTGCCACCCAGCAACTGCCACACCGGTACACCGAGGGCCTTGCCCTTGATGTCCCAGCAGGCCATCTCGACGACCGCGATGCCGGACATCACGATCTCGCCGGCCCGCCCGTAGTCGCCGTACTTCATCCGCTTGACGAGGTCCTCGACGGCGAACGGGTCGGAGCCCAGGATGTGGTTGGTCTCGGCCTCCTTCAGGTAGCCGAGGAGGGCGTCGGTGTGGCCCAGCATCCGGGTCTCTCCGACTCCGGTCAGCCCCTCGTCGGTGTGCACCAGGACGTAGGTCAGGTTGCGCCACGGCGTGCCGACCACGTGTGTGCTGATTCCGGTGATGCGCACGGCAGTTGCCCTCCGCTGTTCGAGATTTCGTCACACGTTCGAAATGCTGGCGTGACAGTAAGGACGGGGCGCCGTCAGCGTCAAGGGGTTCAACGCGTAACGGTTTCGAGACTTTCGGTGAGCGGACCCTTGCCTTCCCACACAACCTTCACAGCGGTGCCTAGGAACGTTACCCAGGGCGCACCTAGTCTTCCCGCGTCATGGACTTCTGCCACTCCTGCCACCGCCACCTCAACGGCGCCCTCGCCTGCCCCGGCTGCGGCGTGCCCGTGGACCAACTGCGCACCCACACTGAGGAGCCCACGGGGCAGGAGTACGCCTACGGGACGTACGACCACGGCGAGCAGGGTGCGGAGGATCCGCCGGACGGGGACGCGCCGGACGATGCGCCGGACGACACGCCGGACGCCAGGCTGGACGCGCCCGCCGGCCGACGGCTCCGCGCCGCGGACCGCCCGGCCGCCGGAGGGCGGCCCGCACGCCGTGCCGCCGCCGAAGGAGGCGGGGAGGGCGGGAGCCGCCGGGACCGCAAGGCCGCCGCGCACCGCAGGCGCCGCCGCCGCACCCTGCTCATCGCCGCCGGGTTCGTCCTGGCCGCAGGCGGGCTGAGCCTCGCCGAGCTCGGCACCGACGCACCGGGCTTCTCCGCCCCCGACCCGGCGGCGGCCGGTGACCAGTCGCCGGACGGCGCGGCCGGCGGCGACGCGCAGCCCGGCACGGACGAGTCGTCCGGCCCGCACCAGGTCCCGGCGTCGGACACGCACACCGCGTCCACCTCGCCTGACCCCTCCGCGTCCGCCTCGCCGTCCCCGTCGGACAGCGCGCCGACCCCGAGCGCCCGCGCCACCGAGACCAGCGGCGCCCCGACCGCACACGACACACCTCGCTCCGCCCCCTCGGCGACCCGGACCGAAGGCCCCGCCCCGCAGCCCACCCGTCCGCCCGCACCGACGACCCAGCCCCCCGCCCCGGCCCCCGAGCCGTCGCAGACCTGCAACCGTTTCCTGTGGTGGTGCACCTGAGCACGGACGGCCGTTGAGTCGAACGGGCGCCCGTCGCCGTACCCGTCTGCGCGCGTAACCGGCGTGGAGCACCACCGGCATGATCTCCGTCGGGCACCATGGGAGGCGGAGTCCAGGGGAGGAGAGCGGATGGGTCAGGAGATCGACGGCGCCGTGGCGGACGGCTTCGAAGCTGTGCGGGAGGAGTTCGCGGCCTTCGTCGCCGCCGAACGCCCCGACTACGAGGGCCAGTTGTGCGCGTATGTGCACGGACGCCGGGTCGTCGACCTGTGGACGGGCAACGCGGCCGACTCCCTGTACGGCGTGTTCTCGTCCACCAAGGGCGCCGCCCATCTCGTGGCCGCGATCCTGGTCCAGGACGGCACCCTGGAACTGGACCGCAAGGTGACGTACTACTGGCCCGAGTTCGGCGCCGAGGGCAAGGGTGCGGTGACCCTGCGGGACCTGCTCACCCACCGGGCCGGCCTCGTCGGGATCGACGCCGGATTCTCCGCGGAGGAGCTGGCCGACGACCGGGCCATCGCCGAACGGCTCGCGGACCAGAAGCCGTACTGGCGGCCCGGTACCGCCTTCGGCTGCCACGCTCTCGTCATCGGCGCCCTCGCCGGCGAGGTGGTCCGCAGGGCCACGGGACACACCCTGCAGGAGGTGTACGAGGAGCGGGTGCGCGCCCCGTACGCCCTGGACTTCTTCCTCGGGCTGCCGGAGTCCCAGGAGCCGCGCTTCAGGTCCGTGCAGCCGATGATCCCGACGCCGGAGCAGCGGGCGCTGCTGGATGCCCGGCCGTCCGGACCGCACACCCTGGCCTCGATCGCCTTCAACACCCATGTGCCGGAGCCGGGGCCCCCGGAGGGCCATGCCAACTCACGCCTGGTGCGCGCCAAGGGACCGGCGTCGGCGGGCGGGGTGGCCTCCGCGCGCGGTCTGGCGAAGATGTACGCGGCGGCGATCAGCGAGGTCGACGACCGGCCTCCGCTGCTGAAGCCGGACACCGTCGCGGAGGTCGGCCAGATCCACTCCGTCGGCTACGACCTGGTGACCCGCACCCACAGGGCCTTCGGCCTCGGCTTCCAGGCGACCTCGGACCGCTGGTACCCGTTCCTGGGCGCCGGCGCCTTCGGCCACAGCGGCGCGGGCGGCACCCAGGCCTTCGCCGACCCCCGCAGCGGCCTGGCCTACGGCTACACCCGCCGCCGGATGGCGTACCCCGCGGGCGCGGCACCGGAGAACGAGCCCCTGGTCAGGGCCGTACACCGGGCGGCGCTGGAGATGAACTGACGCGACAGGGGAATGCCGGGCGCGGTGACCAACGGAAAGGGGCGCGGGGAACTGCGCGAGCAGCCCCCCGCGACCCGCACCCGGCACATGACCGCACCCGGCAGGCGGCACCCCGGACTCAGACGAGCGTCACCGTGATGTTCCCGCGCGTGGCCTTGGAGTACGGGCACACCTCGTGCGCCTTCTTCACCAGGCTCGCGGCCGTCTCCGCATCCACGTTCGGAATGTCCGCGGAGATCTCGACGATGATGCCGAAGCCGTCGTCGTTCTTGCCGATGCCGACCTTCGCGGTCACGGTCGAGCCGGAGACGTCGGCGCCCTCCTGACGGGCGACGACGCCGAGCGCGCCCTGGAAGCAGGCGCTGTAGCCGGCGGCGAACAGCTGCTCCGGGTTGGTGCCGGCGCCGCTGCCGCCCATCTCGACCGGCGGGTTGACGACGACGTCGAGCTTGCCGTCGTCGGTGGCGACCCGGCCGTCGCGGCCGTTCTCGGCGGTGGCGACGGCGGTGTACAGGACGTCGGACTGCTGGATGGACATGTGGTTGTCTTCCTCCTCCTCGGTCCGCCGCGACTCGCGCCCACGATCGACGACGGATTTCGGAAAGAAGTTACCGCATACCGGAAAGTGCCGAAAGGCTAGAGCTTGACGACCATCTTTCCGATGTTGTCGCCGCGCAGTACGCCGAGGAACGCCTCCAGGGTGCTCTCGATGCCCTCGACCACGGTCTCCCGGTACTTCAGCGCACCCGAGGCGACCCACGGCCCGACCTCCTGGACGAACTGCGGCTGCAGGTCGTAGTGGTCGCCGACCAGGAAGCCCTCGATCCGGCCCCGGGTCTGGATGAGGCGGGCGAGGTTGCGCGGGCCGGGGGCGGGCTCGGTGTTGTTGTAGACCGAGATCATTCCGCAGACCGCGATCCGGCCGCCCTCGTTCAGGGAGCCGATCGCGGCCTCCAGGTGGTCCCCGCCGACGTTGTCGAAGTACACGTCGATGCCGTCGGGGGCGGCGGCGCGCAGCTGCTCGCCCACGGGGCCGTTCTTGTAGTTGAACGCGGCGTCGAAGCCGTACTCGTCGACCAGCAGCTTGACCTTCTCGTCGGAGCCGGCCGAGCCGATGACCCGGGAGGCGCCCTTGAGCTTGGCGATCTGCCCGACCTGGCTGCCCACGGCGCCGGCCGCGCCGGAGACGAAGACGGCGTCGCCCTCCTTGAAGGACGCGGTGCGCAGCAGGCCGGCGTAGGCGGTCAGACCGGTCATGCCGAGGACGCCGAGGTAGGCCGACAGGGGCACGCCCTCGGGGTCCACCTTGACGGACGGGACGGCGGTCGGGCCCACCTTGACCGCGTGCTTGGCGTCCACCAGGGCGTATTCGCGCCAGCCGAAGAAGTGCAGGACGTGGTCGCCGACCGCGATGCCCTCGGCGCCGGAGGCGACCACCTCGCCGACCGCGCCGCCCTGCATGGCCTTGCCCAGCTCGAAGGGGGCGACATAGGACTTCGCGGCACTCATCCGGCCGCGCATGTACGGGTCCACGGAGAGGTACTTGTTCCGTACCAGGACCTGACCCTCACCCGGCTGTGGCACCTCCGCCTCGACCAGGGCGAAGTCCTCGGGCTTCGGCCAGCCGACGGGACGGCTGAGCAGGTGCCATTCGCGGTTGATCATGACGGGCCTTTCGGTGTGGTTCAGGTGACTGCCTCAGGGGCGATCACTTCAAGGACAATTACTTCAGTACCTGAAACAACGATGCTCCTGAATATTTCAGGTTGTCAAGTAAGCGGGTACCCTGGAATCCATGTCCACTCCACACACGACCCGCCGCCCCGACCCGCTGACCCTCGAGGTCGTCGAGCTCATCGGGGACGTCGTGGCCCGCTTCTACGCGGACTACGAGGAGGCGGCGGGCCAGCACGCGCTGACCGGCGCCCAGGCGCGCCTGCTCAGCCTGCTGTCCCTGGAGCCGCTGCCGATGCGCAAGCTGGCGCAGAAGCTGAAGTGCGAGCCGTCCAACGTCACGGGGATCGTGGACCGGCTGGAGGCGCGCGGCCTGGTCGAGCGCCGCCCCGATCCCGCCGACCGCCGGGTGAAGCTGGCCGCGGCCACCGACGAGGGCCGCCGGGTCGCCCGGGACCTGCGCGACGGCCTGCGCTTCGCCCGCGAGCCCCTGGCCGGCCTGTCCGACACGGAACGCGCATCCCTGCGGGACCTGCTGCGCAGGATGCTCACGGACTGACCCGGACTGACCCGCGGTGGGAGCTGCCGGGCGCGAGTGGACGGACGCTCGCGGGCCCCGCCCCCGCCGCGGCAGCTGCCGTGAAGGGCTTGTCGACCGGCGCCGCGAAGCTCGCCGAGCGGCGCTCGCTAGAGTGCTGTCATGCGTGATCTCGGGGTGGGCTTCGGCTATCTGCTCAAAGGCCAGCGATGGGTGGTCCGGCACGGCAGGAGTTACGGCTTCGGGCTGCTGCCCGGCCTGGTGACGCTCGTGCTGTACGCCGCGGCGCTCGTCGCCCTGGCGCTGTGGGGCGAGGACTTCGTCACGTGGGCGACGCCGTTCGCCGACGACTGGTCCAGCCCGTGGCTCGGCCTGTTCCGCGGTTTCCTCACCGCCGTGCTCTTCGCGCTGAGCCTGCTCCTCGCCGTCCTGTCCTTCACCGCCGTCACGCTCCTGATCGGCCAGCCCTTCTACGAGAACCTCTCGGAGCAGGTCGACCGCGACGTCTCCCGCGACGGCACCGCGCCCGAGTCGGGGCTGCCGCTGTGGCGCGAGCTGTGGATCTCCGCCCGCGACAGCCTGCGCATCCTGGTCCGGGCCGCGCTCTGGGGCGTGCTGCTCTTCGCCCTCGGGTTCGTGCCAGTCGTCGGCCAGACCGTGGTCCCGGTGATCGGCTTCTTCGTCACCGGCTTCTTCCTCACCGAGGAACTGGCCGCCGTCGCTCTGGAGCGGCGCGGCGTCGCCCTGCGCGAGCGCCTCGCCCTGCTGCGCTCGCGCAAGCTCCTCGTCTGGGGCTTCGGCACCCCCCTGGGCCTGGCCTTCCTGGTCCCCTTCGTCGCCGTGTTCCTGATGCCGGGCGCGGTCGCGGGCGCCACGCTGCTGGCGCGCGACCTGCGGGGCGAGGAGATCGAGGAGGGGGAGCGCGACGGTGACGAGGCCGCTACACCGTTCCCGCAGCCACCGACAGGATCGCCCGCACCTGGGCGATGATGTCCAGCCGGTTGCGGACGAACTCCGGGTCCGTGACCGTGCCCGTCGCCGGGTCGGTGTTGCCCGCGCCGAACTGCAGCACCGGGGTGTGCACATGCCCGCCGGGCAGCGTGGCGTGCAGGCCCAGTCGGTCGCGCAGCAGCGTCGCCCGGTAGGCGATCTCGTTGGACAGGTAGTTCCCGCCGCCCCCGGCCCGCGCCGCCGACCCGGGCGTCGGCCCGTCCGGCCGCACCACCGGCTCACCGCCACCCGCCGGAATCTCGGTCACGGACGTGTTGTCGTACACCGGGAACCGGCCCGTGTCCGCCGCCGTGATCCGGGCGTACGGCAGGGTCGTCGTCGTCCACTGCGGCTGCGTCGCCGGATCGCCGACCGGGACGGGCCCTGCCGTTCCGGTGTCGTCGTTGTCCGGGGAGCCGCCCCGCCAGGCCCCGTTGGTGCGCTCGATGTCGAAGCGCCCGACGCGGCCCTGGCTCACCGTCGTGAACAGGTCCACCCGCGGCAGATACGGCCGCAGCGCCCGCTCCACCGTCCCCTGCGCGAAGTCCCGCCAGCGCACCGGGAACACCACGGTCTCCACCCGCGCCGGACCGCTCGCCGTCTCGATCAGCGTGCCGTCCAGGGCCAGCGCGGACGCGCCGGACGGGTTGGAGATGCGGATGTCCCTCTCCAGCGTGAACGGGTCGAACCCGGTGACCAGGACCCGCTTGATGCCCTTCGCCTCCCGCGGGTACCGGACGTCGCTCTGCCCGCGCGAGCTGCGCTCCAAGTCGTCGAGCAGCGCCGCCCGTTCCGCCTCGCCGAGCGCGAACTGCGGCTCCCACCCCCGCACTTCCCGTGTCATGCCCAGCCGCGCCCAGTACAGCGGCCGGTCGTCGTCCCGGCTCAGATCCCCACCCGCCGGCCCCCGCCCCTGCGCCCGCTCCACGGCCCGCCGCCACAGCGCGGCCCCTTCCCGTACGACGATCCGGCGCGCCTGCGCGGAGGAGTGCGCGCGGCTCAGCGCCCGGCTGAACTCCGGTGCCACGGTGTCGAATCCGGACCGCCGCAGGATCTCCTGCGGTGCCGCCTGGCCGAGGCGCTGCTCCTCGACGGTCGGCGCGAGGGGCGCGGCCGGCGCGGCCGAGGCGGTGGTGGGGGCGGCCAGGGCCGCGGTGAGGGCCAGCCCGAGGGCGGCCGCGCGAACGCGTGAGGGCAGCAAGGCGGTTGTCGTCCTTCCGTCGCCGTGGGTGCGTACTTGCGGGACCGGCGCAGTATCGCGTGACGGAAGTGGCGTACGCCATGGGGTTGTCGGTCAGACCTGAACGCGGGCGGCTGCCTCCCGCAGGGCGGCGACGAAGGCACGGGCCGCCGGGGTCAGTGACCGCCCCCGTGGGGCCGCCGCGTACACCGCCCGCGCCGGGGCGTCCTCGGCGCGCACCCGCAGCAGGGCGATGTCGGGCCGTACGGATGCGGCGGCCAGAGCGGGAACGAGGGTGACGCCGAGACCGGCGGCCACATAGCCCTGCTTGGCGGTCCACTCGGCGACGACATGGGCGACGTGCGGCCGGAAGCCCTGCCGCACGGCGGCGAGCAGGGTGCCCTCCGGGCGGGGGCTGCCGGCGATCCAGTCGGCGTCGGCCAGCTCGGCCAACCGCACCGGCGCACCGGCGGCGGCGAGCGGGTGACCGGCGGGAACGGCGACGTACAGGGCTTCGTCGAGCAGGTGGTGCAGGTCGTACCCGTCCAGCGGGGCGCGGCCCGTCGTCGAGACCACGGCCAGGTCGAGATCCCCGGCGGTGAGACGGTCCAGCAGGCCGGGGGACAGGCCCTCCTCGCGCGTGACGCGGACGCGGGGGTGGCGGGCGCGGAACGCGGCCAGGGCCTGCGGGACGAGCGCCGCGTCGGCGGTCGCGAACGCGCCGAACCGCAGCCGCCCGCCGGCCGCCTCGCGCAGGTCGGCCAGTTCGCGCGCGGCGTCGCGCAGCGTCTCGGTGACGGCCTCGGCGTGCGGCAGGAGCGTGCGGCCCGCCTCCGTGAGTCCCACGCCCCGGGGCAGCCGGTCGAAGAGCGGGGCGCCGCCGAGGGCCGACTCCAGGGAGGAGATCTGCCGGGAGACCGCGGACTGGGTCCAGCCCAGGGTGCGCGCGGCCACGGTGAACGAGCCGTGCCGGGCGACCTCGAGGAAGACGCGCAGCCAGACGGTGGCGAGGTCGGGTACGTCCCCGGAGCCATGCGGAGTCGGCATGGCACCGATGCTAGACACTCGCTTGTCGCATGACGCACCCGGGCCTAGCGTCGACGCCATGGAGAAGATCGCGTTTCTGGGCCTTGGCCGCATGGGCGAGCCCATGGCCCGGCGGCTGCTGGCCGCCGGTCACCCGCTCACCGTGTGGAACCGCACGGCGGCCCGCGCCGAACCGCTCGCCGCCGAGGGCGCCGTTCCGGCCGCCTCTCCGGAGCGCGCGGTGCGGGACGCCGACGTGGTGATCACGATGCTCGCGGGACCGCGGGCGCTGGCCGCCGTCGCCGACGCCGTGGCGCCGCGGCTGCGGCCGGGTGTCACCTGGGTAGAGATGTCCACCGTCGGGCCGGACGCCGTGCGGGAGCTCGCCGATCGGTTGACACAGGGGGTCACCCTGGTCGACGCGCCGGTCATGGGCAGCACCGACCGGGCCGCCGAGGGCACGCTCGGCATCCTCGCGGGCGGGGACGCGGCGGCCGTCGAGCCGGTGCTGGCCCGCCTCGGCGGCGTCACCCGCACCGGGCCCCTGGGCTCCGGCGCGGCCCTCAAACTCGTCGTCAACACGGCCGTCATCGGCGGTGTCGGGATCGTCGCGGAGGCGTTGCGGCTGGCCGGCGCGCTCGGCCTCGACCCCGCCACCGCCCGCGACGCTCTCGCCGGCAGCCCGCTCGCCGGAGCGGTGGCCCGCGCCTTCGCCGAGGGGGTGCACTTCGGCACGGACCTGGCCGTGAAGGACCTGGGAATCGCCACGCAGGCCGCCGAACTGCCCGCCATCCGGGCGCTGCTGGAGCAGTTCCGCCGTGCCGCGGCGGACCCCGCCCTCGCCGGCGCCGACATCGCACGTGCCGTCACCCGTCTGAGCGCCGCCGAAGGAGCACGATGAAGGTCACCCTGGACAACCCCGCGGACGCCCCGCAGCCCGCCAACGCCTACTACTCCCAGGTCGCCCGCGTCGAACACGCCGACGGCAGCGCCCTGCTGTTCGTCTCCGGCCAGATCGCCGAGGGCGCCACGGTCGCCGAGCAGTCCCGTGGGATCTTCGAGGCGCTGGACGCCCTGCTGAGGGCGCACGGCGCGGCCCTGACGGACGTCGTCAACATCCGCACCTGCCTCACCGACATCTCCCGCCTGCACGAATACGGCGCGGTACGCCGGGAGTTCCTCACCGGCACGGCCCCGACGAGCATGACGTTCGAGGCCTCCCGCCTGTTCACGCCCGAGGCGCTGATCGAGATCGAGGTGGTGGCCGCCGTCCCCGCCCGTTAGCGGTCAGCCCACGTCCTCGCCCAGCAGGCGCAGGAAGTCCCGGAACGCGCCCGGCATGTCCACGGTCTCCGGATCCAGCAGCCACTGGTACTGCAGGCCGTCCATCACCGCGACCAGGAGCGGGGCCGTGCGTTCGGGGGTGAGGCCGCCTGGCAGGCGGTCGCCGTACTCGGTGCGCAGGACGGCCGCCATGTTCTCCCGGACCCGGCGGTAGCGGTCGGTGAAGTAGGCGCGTGCCGGGTGCTCCTCCGTGACGCTCTCGCCGAGCAGCGCCGAGAAGGTCTGGATGATGCCTGGCCGCATCGCGTTGTACTCGACCAGGGAGGCCAGCAGGTCCAGACGCCACTGGCTGTCCGGCACCGCGTCCCACTGGTCCCGCTCCTTGAGCACCGCGACCAGCAGCGCGTCCTTGGTCGGGAAGTAGTGCAGCAGCCCCTGCTGGGTCAGTCCCACCCGCTCCGCCACCGCGGCCAGGCTCGCCCCCCGGTACCCGCGCTCGGCGATCACCTCCAGGGCCGCCCGCACGATCTCCGCGCGCCGCTCCTCGCTCCTGACCCTTGCGTTCATGGCGTCACCGTACGGCATGCCGCCTCTCGATCGTCACGGCAGGATAACGAAACCTACCGCTCTACAGGTGGCCGGTGCACCATGGGGCCACCTGCACAGTGGCAACGAGGAGGCACCGCGATGGCGGGAACCCAGCGCACCCCGGCCGACGAGGCCCGCGAGGCGGCCGTCGAGTCCGCACTCGGCAAGCTCGACCTGGACGCCAAGACCCGGCTGCTGGCCGGCCAGGACATGTGGTCCCTGCCCGCACTGCCCGAGATCTCTCTTGCGTCCCTCGTCATGTCCGACGGGCCGATCGGTGTGCGCGGCGTGCGCTGGAGCGCCGACGATCCCTCCGTCGCCCTGCCCTCCCCGACCGCGCTCGCCGCCACCTGGGACCCGGAGCTCGCCCGCCGGGCCGGCGTGCTGCTCGCCCAGGAGGCCCGCCGCAAGGGCGTCCACGTGCTGCTCGCGCCCACCGTCAACCTGCACCGCTCCCCGCTCGGCGGCCGCCACTTCGAGGCCTACAGCGAGGACCCCCACCTCACCGGCCGCATCGGCACCGGCTACGTCCAGGGCGTGCAGTCCGGCGGCGTCGGCACCACCGTCAAGCACTTCGTCGCCAACGACGCCGAGACCGACCGCTTCACCGTCGACAACCGCGTCTCCGGGCGCGCCCTGCGCGAGCTGTACCTGGCGCCCTTCGAGGTGATCGTGGAGAACGCCCGCCCGTGGGGCATCATGACCGCCTACAACACCGTCAACGGCACCACCATGACCGAGCACCACCACCTGGTGAACGAGGTGCTGCGCGGCGAGTGGGGTTTCGACGGCGTCAACGTCTCCGACTGGTTCGCCGCCCGCGACACCACCGGCGCCCTCACCGGCGGCCTCGACGTGGCGATGCCCGGCCCGCAGACCGTCTACGGCGAGGCACTCGCCCAGGCCGTACGCGACGGCGAGGTCACCGAGAGCGCCGTCGACGACGCCGTACGCCGAGTCCTGCGGCTCGCCGCGCGGGTCGGCGTCCTCACCGGCGCCGAGCCGGCCGTCGCCGAACTCCCCGGCACCGTCGACGGCGACGTCCTCGCCCGCGAGATCGCCCGCCGCTCCTTCGTCCTGGTCCGCAACGAGAACGCCGCGCTGCCGCTGAAGCCCGGCCGCACCGTCGCCCTCATCGGCGCCGCCGCCCGCGACGCCCGCGTCCTCGGCGGCGGCTCCGCCACCGTCTTCCCGGCCCACGTCGTCTCCCCGCTCGACGGCCTCACCGCCGCCCTGCCCGACGGCGCCGTCCGCTACGCCCTCGGCGCCGACCCGGCCACCGAACTCTCCGTCGCCGACCAGGGCTTCGAGCTGCGCGCCGTCTGCCGCGACGCGGGCGGCGAGGTCATCGGCACCGCGTCCGCGCCGAACGGGCAGCTGCAGTGGCTCGGCGCGGACCTGCCCGAGGGCGTCACCTACGACACGCTGCACTCCGTCGAACTGACCGGCACCTTCACCCCGCGCGAGAGCGGCCCGCACACCTTCGGCATCCGCGGCACCGGCACCTTCACCCTCCGCGTCGACGGCACGACGTACTTCGACGACCACCAGCCCCCGGCTGCCGACAGCGACCCCTTCGAGGCCTTCTTCGGCTCCCCGGTACCGCGCGCCCAGCCCGAACTGAGGGCCGGTGAGCCCGTCGAGGTCTCCCTGATCCACATCGTCGAGCAGCCGGAGGGCTCGCCGATCAGGGCCGTCCTGTTCGCGCTCGCCCACCAGGCGCCGCAGCGCGACCCCGAGGAGCTGATCGCCGAGGCCGTCGAGGCGGCCCGCGCCGCCGACACCGCCGTCGTCGTGGTCGCCACCACCGAGCGCGTGGAGTCCGAGGGCTTCGACCGCACGGACCTGGCACTGCCCGGCCGCCAGGACGACCTGGTGCGCGCGGTCGCCGCCGCCAACCCCGACACCGTCGTGGTCGTCAACTCCGGCTCCCCGGTGGAACTGCCCTGGCGCGACCAGGTCGCCGCCGTCCTGCTGAGCTGGTTCCCCGGCCAGGAGGGCGGGGCCGCCCTGGCCGACGTGCTCACCGGCGCGCACGAGCCGGGCGGCCGGCTGCCCACCACCTGGGGCTCCCTGAAGGACGCGCCCGTCACCCGGGTCGTGCCCACCGACGGCCGGCTCGACTACGACGAGGACGTGTTCATCGGCTACCGCGCCTGGGAGAAGGAGGGCCGCACCCCGGCGTACCCCTTCGGCCACGGCCTCGGCTACACCGACTGGACCTACGAGGCGGTCGAGACGGACGGGACGACGGTGACCGTGCGGGTGCGCAACCGCGGTACCCGGGCCGGGCACGAGGTCGTGCAGGTCTACCTCGCGCCCGTCGAGCCCGACGCGAGCCGCCCGGCGCGGTGGCTGGCCGGCTTCGCGGGCGTCGACGCCGGGCCGGGCGAGGTCGCCGAGGCGGTCGTCGAACTGCCGCGCCGCGCCTTCGAGATCTGGGACGAGACGACCAACTCATGGTCTCTTGTGAAGGGTTCGTACGAGATCCAGGCCGGACGCTCGATCGCCGACCGCCGCATCGCCGCCACGATTAACGTCTGATCCGGGACGCCGCCCCACCTGACGGGGGGCGGCCCCCCACCAGCAGCCCCGGTCCGGGACCTGACGCCCGGACCGGGGCTCACGCCGTTCAGCGTGCGGAGAACCCGTACACCGTCTGCGAGCGGTACACCTCGCCCGGCCTGAGCACCGTGCTCGGGAACTCCGGCCGGTTCGGGGAGTCCGGGAAGTGCTGCGTCTCCAGCGCGACGCCGCCCCCGGGGAGGAACGGCTCACCCAGGTGGTCTGCGGTGTACAGCTGCAGACCCGGCTCGGTCGTCGCCACCGTCAGCACCCGCCCGGACGCCGGGTCGTACAGCTCGGCCACCTCCACGGGGGCCCGCGTGACGCCCTTGTCCAGCACGAAGTTGTGGTCGTAGCCGGAGCCGGTCTTGCGCGGCGTACGGAAGTCGAAGCGGGTGCCGGTGACGTCCGCGAGTTCGCCGGTCGGGATCGAAGCGGCGTCGACCGGGGTGTAGCGGGAGGCCGCGAGGCGCAGTTCGTGCCCGCCCGCGTGCCCCGACCCGGCCAGGTTGAGGTAGCTGTGGTTGGTCAGGTTCACCACGGTCGGCGCGTCGGTGACCGCCTCGTAGGCCAGGTGCAGGGCACCGGAGGCGTCCAGGGTGTACGTCGCCGTGACCTCCAGGCGGCCCGGGAAGCCCTCCTCGTCGCGCGGGCTGACCCGGGTCAGACGCAGCCCGTGCTCCACCGGCTCGACGTCCCACACGCGCTTGTCGAAGCCGCGCTCACCGCCGTGCAGCGTATTGCGGCCCTCGTTCGCCACGAGCGGGTACGTCCGCCCGTCCAGGGTGAAGCGGGCGCCGGCGATCCGGTTGGCGTACCGCCCGATCAGCGCACCGAGATGCGGCTCGGGATGGGCGAGATACCCTTCGAGGTCGTCGAATCCCAGAACCACGTTCCCGGCCCGCCCCTGACGGTCCGGGACCTCCACCGACTGCACGACCCCGCCGTACGACAGGACCCGCACCCGCACCCCCGCACGCTCCAGGGTCCAGCGGTGCACCGGTGTGCCGTCGGAAAGTGTGCCGAAAAGTTCACCCATGTGGGAAACCCTAGGCCCTGTCGTACGGATCTCACGTCACCGGCTCTTCGCGGTCACCGTGCGGTAGGCGATCTCCGCCAGCCTGGCCTGGCCGTCGGTGCTGGGGTGGAACCAGTCCCAGTGACTCAACTGCGCCGTGCCGAACCGGAAGTCGTGCACCGCGTTGCCGTCGAAGCGGCAGGAGCGGTCCTTGGCGCACACATCCTTCAGCACCGCGTTGTACGCCTCCACCCGGTCCTGCACGGTGTCCCGGCGCAGGATCGCCGCCGCGCTGAAGGAGTCCGCGTCCCCCAGCATCGACGGGCAGATGCCGAGCTTCCAGATCTGCTTGCCGAGCGCGTTGGTGCGCCCCTGCGACCACAGCCGCTTCAGATCGGGCACGCTCGCCACATACACCTGGGCCTTGGGCAGGGTCTCACGCAGCGTGTGCAGGGCCTCCTCGAACCGGGCGCGGAAGTCCGCCACCGACGTCATCGCCGCCGTACTGTCCCGGCAGGCGTCGTTGGCGCCCGCCATCACCGTCACCAACTGGGGTCTGTGCGCCGCCGCCTGCGCCATCTGGGCCGGCAGGTCGGCCATCCGCGCGCCCGTCACGGCGAAGTTCCAGCTGTGGGTGGCCGCCCGTTCCCTGCCCAGCAGCCGCACGGCCAGCGAGTCCACGCCCGGGCTGCTGCCGGTCGCCCAGGACACCTCCGGGCAGTCCGACAGCACCGAGCAGGCGTCGAAACCGCGCGTGATGGAGTCACCCACCGCCGCGACCGAGTCCGGTCTGGTGTTCCACGACGGCGCCGGCGACGGACGCGCCGAGTGCGCCCGACCGCCGGGGGAGTCCCCGCCGACCGCGTCACAGCCCGCGGCGCCCAGCACGACGGCCGCTACGGCCGCCGCGACGGCCCGCGCCCGATGGCTTCGCTTCCGCATGCGCAGCAGTTCCCCTCACCTCGTCCGGCAGACTCCTCCCAGCATGACAACGCACGGGAGTTCCCCACCGTGCCGTGCGACCGCTCACACCCACCATTCGGGCCTGCCCGGCGGGTGGCCTACGCCACGGCACGCCCGTGCGAGCCGTGCCCGCCGCCGATCCACCGGGCCCGTCCACAAGCGTCCCCCCGGGTGAATGGCGGGCGTTTGACGGCGCCGGGACCGACGGTACGTCACACTCCTTGCGGCGCCGCACGGTAGCCTCGCCCTCAACGTGGCCTGACGGCCGCCGCCCGCCCGCAAGACGACCCGCCTGCCCGGAGGTCCCGGTGACGACACGTGGAGTTCTGTACGTGCACTCCGCGCCGCGCGCGCTGTGCCCGCACGTCGAGTGGGCCGTCGCCGGTGTGCTCGGCACGCGCGTCAACCTCGACTGGATCCGGCAGCCCGCCGCGCCCGGCACCTGGCGCTCGGAGTTCTCCTGGCAGGGCGAGGCGGGCACCGCCTCCAAACTCGCCTCCGCGCTGCGCGGCTGGCACCTGCTGCGCTTCGAGGTGACCGCCGAGCCCTGCGCGAGTGCCGAGGGCGAGCGCTACTCCTGCACCCCCGACCTCGGCATCTTCCACGCCGTCACCGGCATCCACGGAGACATCCTCATCCCCGAGGACCGCCTGCGCGCCGCGCTGCTGCGCTCACAGCGCGACGAGACCGACCTCGAGGCCGAGATCGCCAAGCTCCTCGGCAAGCCCTGGGACGACGAACTGGAGCCGTTCCGGTACGCGGGCGAAGGAGCCCCGGTCCGCTGGCTGCACCAGGTCGTGTGAAGGCGCCCCGAAAGGGGCGCGGGGAACTGCGCGAGCAACCGAG
The DNA here is from genome assembly GCF_043088925.1 of Streptomyces sp. NPDC014006. Classification (NCBI taxonomy): domain Bacteria; kingdom Bacillati; phylum Actinomycetota; class Actinomycetes; order Kitasatosporales; family Streptomycetaceae; genus Streptomyces; species Streptomyces sp. NPDC014006. The sequence goes on from NZ_JBICAJ010000001.1 coordinate 671,310, forward strand.
GACGGCCCGCACCCGGCGGAGAACCGAAGACAGAACGGCGATGGCCCGGAACCCCCCGAAGGGAATCCCGGGCCATCGCCGTCAACGGCGTAGATCAGACCGTCCGGAACGCCAGCACCACGTTGTGACCGCCGAACCCGAACGAGTCGTTCAGCGCGGCGAGACGGCCCTCGACGGGCAGCTTGCGCGCCTCCCCGCGGACCACGTCCGCGTTGGCCTCGGCCTCGGGGTCGATGTTGTCGACGTTGATGGTCGGCGGCGCCACCCGGTGGTACAGGGCGAGCACGCACGCGACGGACTCGACACCACCGGCGCCACCGAGCAGGTGACCGGTCATCGACTTGGTCGCCGAGACCGCCATGTGGTCGGCGTCGTCGCCGAAGACCTTGCGCAGCGCCTTCAGTTCCGCGATGTCACCGGCCGGCGTCGAGGTGGCGTGCGCGTTGACGTGCACGATCTCGGCGGGGTCCAGGTCGGTGCGGTCCAGCAGGTTCTGCAGGGCGTGCGCGATGCCGCGGCCCTCCGGCTCCGGCTGCACGATGTCGTGGCTGTCGGCCGAGATGCCCTGGCCGACCGCCTCGGCGTACACCCGGGCACCGCGCTTGGCGGCGTGCTCGGCCGACTCCAGGACGAGCACACCGGCGCCCTCGCCGAGGACGAAACCGTCGCGGGCGACGTCGTAGGGACGCGAGGCGCCCTGCGGGTCGTCGTTGTTCTTGGACATCGCCATCATGTTGCCGAACGCGGCGATGGGCAGCGGGTGGATCGCCGCCTCCGTACCGCCGGCGACGACGACGTCGGCACGGCCGGTGCGGATCATCTCGATGGCGTAGCCGATGGCCTCGGCGCCGGAGGCGCACGCGGAGACCGGCGTGTGCACGCCCGCCCGGGCGCCCACCGCCAGACCCACGTTGGCCGAGGGGCTGTTCGGCATCAGCATGGGGACGGTGTGCGGGGAGACGCGGCGGACGCCCTTCTCCCTCAGCACGTCGTACTGGTCCAGCAGGGTCGTCACGCCGCCGATGCCGGAGGCGATGACCGCGCCGAGCCGGTCGGGGTCGATGGCCGGGTCCTCGCCGGCCTTGGCCTCGAACCCTGCGTCCTTCCAGGCCTCCTGAGCCGCGATCAGCGCGAACTGCGCCGAGCGGTCCAGCTTGCGGGCCTGCGGCCGCGGGATGACCTCGGTGGGCTCCACCGCGATCGAGGCCGCGATCTTGACGGCCTGGTCGGCCGCCCAGTCCTGCTTCAGGGGCTTGACGCCGGAACGTCCGGCGACCAGACCCTCCCAGGTCGAGGCCGCGTCGCCACCCAGCGGTGTGGTTGCGCCGATACCGGTGACGACCACGGTGCGATTGGTCGAGCTCACGGGAATTCTTTCTCCAACGATTGAACGAGGATTCGTCACGGCGCCACCGCCGGGTGGCGGGGCCGGAGCTGTCCGGCCCGAGCGGGACTCAGGCCTGGTGCTTGAGGATGTAGTCGGTCGCGTCACCGACGGTCTTGAGGTTCTTGACGTCGTCGTCCGGGATCTTGACGTCGAAACGCTCTTCGGCGGCGACGACGACCTCGACCATGGACAGCGAGTCGACGTCCAGGTCGTCGGTGAAGGACTTGTCCAGCTGGACGTCCTCAACCGGGATCCCGGCGATCTCGTTCACGATCTCCGCGAGACCGGCGACGATCTCTTCCTGAGTGGCGGCCATGATGGCGCTCCTTCGTTGGTGTTCTTCAGTGTGTGGCGCCCGCCGCGGGAGCGGCAGGGTGGTGCTGCGCCGTGCCGGAGACGATGATCCGGCACGGAGTGCCTAGGGGAGGGTAACGACCGTCGCGGCGTAGACGAGACCCGCCCCGAATCCGATGACGAGCGCGGTGTCGCCGCTCTTCGCCTCCCCGGTCGCCAGGAGCCGCTCCATCGCGAGCGGGATCGAGGCTGCCGAGGTGTTGCCGGTGGTGCGCACGTCACGGGCGACCGTGACCGTCTCCGGCAGCTTCAGGGTCTTCACCATCGAGTCGATGATCCGCTCGTTGGCCTGGTGCGGGATGAAGACGTCCAGCTCGGCCGCGGTGATGCCCGCCGCGTCCAGCGCCTGCTGGGCGACCTTGGCCATCTCGAACACGGCCCAGCGGAAGACCGCCTGGCCCTCCTGCGTGATGGCGGGGAACTTCTCGACCGTGCCCTCGCGGTAGTCCGTCCACGGCACCGTCTGCTTGATGGTCTCGGACTTGTCGCCCTCCGAGCCCCAGACCGTCGGGCCGATGTGCGGCTCCTGCGAGGGGCCGACCACGACCGCGCCGGCGCCGTCACCGAACAGGAAGGCCGTCGCGCGGTCCTCCAGGTCGGTCAGGTCGCTCAGCCGCTCCACGCCGATGACCAGGACGTACTCGGCCGAACCCTCGACGATCATGCCCTTGGCGAGGGTGAGGCCGTAGCCGAAGCCGGCGCAGCCCGCGGAGATGTCGAAGGCGGCGGCCTTGTTCGTGCCGAGCTTGTCGGCGATCTCCGTGGCCACGGCCGGGGTCTGCTTGAAGTGCGAGACGGTGGAGACGATCACCGCGCCGATCTGCTCGGCGGAGATCCCGGCGTCCGCGATCGCCTTGCCGGACGCCTCGACGGACATCGCGGCGACGGTTTCCTCGTCGTTCGCCCAGTGCCGGGTCTGGATGCCGGAACGTGAGCGGATCCACTCGTCGGACGAGTCGATCGTCTCGAGGATGACCTCGTTGGGAACCACGCGGATCGGGCGGTAGCCGCCGACGCCGACGATGCGCGCGTACGGGGCGCCCTTGCTGGCCTTGATCTTCGACATGTTCGATTCGGCTCCTTGGGCGTCTCAGGCGTGCTCGGCGATGAGCTCGCGGGCCGCGTCGAGGTCGTCGGGGGTCTTCAGGGCGAACGCTCGTACTCCGGGCAGGGCACGCTTGGCCAGGCCGGTCAGGGTGCCGCCGGGGCACACCTCCAGCAGGGCGGTGACGCCGAGCTGCTGGAAGGTCTCCATGCACAGGTCCCAGCGGACCGGGTTGGCGACCTGGCCGACCAGGCGGTCCAGGACCTCCGCGCCGGTGGTGACGCTCTGCCCGTCCTTGTTGGAGACGTAGGGGACCGAGGGGTCGGCGGGCGTCAGGGCCTTGGCGGCCTCGGCCAGCTTGTCGACCGCGGGGGCCATGTGGTGCGTGTGGAAGGCACCGGCCACCTTCAGCGGGACGACCTTGCGGACGCCCTCGGGCTTGTCCTCGTTCAGCGCGGCGAGCTGCTCCAGCGTGCCGGCCGCCACGATCTGGCCGGCGCCGTTGATGTTCGCCGGGGTCAGACCGAGCTGGTGCAGGTGCGCGACCGAGACCTCCGGGTCGCCGCCGAGCAGCGCCGACATGCCGGTCTCGGTGATCGCGGCGGCCTCGGCCATCGCGAGACCCCGGGTGCGCACCAGGGTCAGGGCGGCGGTGTCGTCCAGGACGCCCGCGAAGGCGGCCGCGGTGATCTCACCGACGCTGTGCCCGGCGACCGCGCCGGGGCTCACGTCACCCAGTGCCGCGGCGGACAGGATGCCGGCCGCCACCAGCAGTGGCTGGGCCACCGCGGTGTCGCGGATCTCCTCCGCGTCGGCCTTCGTGCCGTAGTGGGCGAGGTCCAGTCCGATGGCCTCGGACCAGGCGGCGACGCGGTCGGCCGCGCCGGGCAGGTCGAGCCAGGGAGTCAGGAAGCCGGGCGTCTGAGCGCCCTGGCCGGGAGCGACGAGTACGAGCACTCTCACACTCTCTCTTGGGGACGGCCGTGGCCGCCCGTGGGGACAAGGACGAAGAACACGAGGGGGTTTTGTGGGCCCCCGACAAAACGTTAGGTCTGGGGATCACCGTCGGCCAGACGTCCCAGAATCAGTGCGATGCGCAAGGTGAACGCCGAGCGTACATCGGAAGGCGACCAGCCGGTGACGTCAGTCACACGTCGAAGCCGGTAGCGCACGGTGTTGGGGTGAACGAACAGCATCCGGGCGGCCCCCTCCAGACTGCTCGCCTGTTCCAGGTAGACGGCGAGCGTCTCCAGCAGCGCGGAACCCGCCTCCTCCAGCGGTCTGTAGATCTCCTCCACCAACTGCTCGCGCGCCATCGGATCACCGGCCATCGCGCGCTCCGGCAGCAGATCGTCCGCGAGCACCGGCCGCGGTGCGTCCTGCCAGGCCGAGCAGGCCTTCAGGCCTGCCGCCGCGGCCTGCGCGGACCGGGTCGCCGCCAGCAGGTCCGGCACGATCGGGCCGGCCACCACCGGGCCCGCCGCGAAGGGGCCGATCAGCGACCTCGCCACCGCGAGGGGGTTGTCGCTGCCGCCCGCGACGACCACCAGCCGGCTGCCCAGCACCCCGGTGAGCACCTGGAGCTTGGCGTGCCGTGCCGCGCGCCGGATCGCCTCCACGGTCAGTTCGCTGTCCCCGTCGGGCGCGGTGCCCAGCACCACGCACACATGCTCCGGCGAGTTCCAGCCGAGCGCCGCGGCCCGGCTGACGGCGCCCTCGTCGGCCTCCCCGCTCAGCACGGCGTTGACGACGAGCGACTCCAGGCGGGCGTCCCAGGCACCGCGTGCCTCGGCGGCCTGCGCGTACACCTGGGCGGTGGCGAAGGCGATCTCGCGGGCGTACACCAGCAGCGCCTCGCGCAGCACGCTCTCGTCACCCGGGGCGGCCACCTCGTCGATGGCCGACTCCATGACCTCGATCGTGGTCCGCACCATCTCCACCGTCTGGCGCAGCGTGATCGCCCGGGTCAGCTCGCGTGGCGCGGTGCCGAAGACGTCCGTCGAGATCGCCTGCGGGGTCTCGGGGTGCCGGAACCACTCGGTGAAGGCGGCGATGCCCGCCTGGGCGACCAGCCCGATCCAGGAGCGGTTCTCCGGGGGCATCGCCCGGTACCAGGGCAGCGTCTCGTCCATCCGCGCGATCGCCTGCGCGGCGAGCGAACCGGACGACTTCTCCAGCCGCTTCAGCGTCGCGGCGTGCGGATGGACGGGGCGCGGCACGGGGTCGGCATGACGGGATTCGGGTTCGGGCACGGGGACAAGACTGCCTTATCGGGCCGCCGACGTGTGCCGCCGGGTCCGCTCACCCCCACCCGACGACACCCACGGCCGCCCGCGGCCCGCCGCCCCTGCTCCGGGGGTTGCCCTCGGGGCCGCGCCCGGGGTGCCCACGGGTTGGTGCCTGACGGCCCTCGGCCCGGTGCCCGGGCTGCCCACGGACCGCTGCCCGAAGTCCGGCGGTCAGGGTCCGTGGCGCCGATGCCCCGAGGCAGCCCCATGCATGCCCTCGGGCCGGCACGCCCGCGTGCCCATGGGCCGGTCGCCGCCGAGGCGATCACACGCCAGGGGCCAGGCGAGCGCCCAATCCGCAGCCCCTGCGCTCGCCCCCCGCCACGGCCCCCTGGGCGGCGCATCGCCCCTTTTCGCGGCCCGCCCCGGGAGGCGCCCGTCGATGCCGTCCGGTGTCGCCCGGCAGGGCTACCGTGGGGTTCGTGATGGTGGACGTACAGCGTGCGGGCGCGCGCTACCCCGGTGGGGATCCGGCGGTCGGGATCGAGTCGTGGCACTCCTTCTCCTTCGGGCCGCACTACGCCCCGGACAACCTCCGCTTCGGCGCGCTGATCGCCTGCAACGAGGAGCGCCTCGCGCCCGGCGCCGGCTTCGACGAGCACCCGCACAGCCATACCGAGATCGTCACCTGGGTCGTCGAGGGCGAGCTGACGCACCGCGACTCCACCGGTCACGAGACGCGGGTGCGCCCCGGCGACGTGCAGCGCCTCAGCTCGGCCGCGGGCGTGCGGCACGTGGAACGCAACGACGGCACCGCGCCCCTGACCTTCGTGCAGATGTGGCTGGCCCCGCTGGAGCCGGGCGGCCAGCCGTCGTACGAGATCGTCCGCGGCATCGCCGACTCCACCCCGTACGCCGTACCGGAGGCCGGCGCGCTGCTGCACGTGCGGCGCCTCGCGGCGGGGGAGCGCACCGCGGTGCCGGACGCGGCTCATGTGTACGTCCACGTCGTGCGCGGCCACGTCCGGCTCGGGCAGGAGCGGCTGGGGCCGGGCGACGCGGCCCGCGTCACGGACGCGAAGGACCTTCGGCTTCCGGCGGAGTCGGCCGCGGAGGTACTGCTGTGGGAGATGACCAGCGGCAGATGACCAGCGGCAGACAACCGCGGGAGATGGGCTGCGGGGACGGCCCGTCGGAAATGACCCGCGGGAGATGCCCGCCGGATGCCCGCCGGAGATGCCTAGCGCAGCTCCCCCCGCACCGCGTCCGTGAACGCCGGCCACGCCTCGGTCGCCCACGGCCCGAAAGCCCGGTCCGTCAGGGCCACACAGGCCGCGCTCGCGTCCGGGTCGATCCACACGAACGTCCCCGACTGCCCGAAGTGCCCGAAGGTGCGCGGAGACGACGAGGCGCCCGTCCAGTGCGGCGACTTGCCGTCGCGGATCTCGAAGCCGAGACCCCAGTCGTTCGGGTTCTGGTGGCCGTAGCCCGGCAGCACACCCTTGGTCCCCGGGTACTGCACGGTCATCGCCTCGGCGACCGTGCGCGGATCCAGCAGCCGCGGCGCCTGCACCTCGGCGGCGAAGCGCAGCAGGTCCGCGACCGTCGACACGCCGTCCTTGGCCGGGGAGCCCTCCAGCGAGGTCGCCGTCATGCCGAGCGGCTCCAGCACCGCCTGCCGCAGATACTCGGCGAACGGGATGTCCGTCGCCTTGGCCACATGGTCGCCCAGCTGCTCGAACCCGGCGTTGGAGTACAGCCGCCGCTCCCCGGGCGCGGCCATGACCCGGTGCTCGTCGAAGGCGAGACCGGAGGTGTGCGCCAGCAGATGCCGCACCGTCGACCCGGCGGGACCGGCCGGTTCGTCGAGCTCGATCGCGCCCTCCTCGTAGGCGACGAGCACGGCGTACGCCGCGAGCGGCTTGGTCACCGAGGCGAGCGGGAAGCGCCGGTCGGCCGGCCCGTGGGTGCCGAGCACCGTCCCGTCGGCCCGTACGACGCCCGCCGCGGCGGTGGGAACCGGCCAGTTCTCGATCAACGCGAGGCTGTTCAGCGACATGCCGACGAGCCTAAGCGCTCACAGCGTCAGCTCCATCAAGGGGTCGGGCTTGCGGACGAAGCCCATCGACGCGTACAGCGGCTCCGCCTCCGCCGACGCCGTGAGATGCACATGGCCCGCGCCCCGCTCCCGGAACCACGCCAGCAGCTCCTCCATGCACGCGCGCGCGTACCCGCGCCTGCGCACGTCCGGGTCGGTCGCCACGCTGAAGACGAACCCGGCCGCCCCGCGCGGATGACCCGCCCGCCCGATCCGGTACTCAAGCGTGCCCACGACGAGCGCGGCCAGCGCGCCGGGCCGCTCGGGGTGGTCCACGACGAAGGCGGCGAAGTCCCCGTCCGGGTCGGCCAGACGCGCCCGCAGACCGGGCAGCGACTCGGCGTGCCAGTCGGCGGCGGGCTCGCGGCGCACGGCGTCGATCATCACCTGGCGCAGCCGGAGCAACTCCCCGGCGTCCTCCGCCACAGCACGGCGTACTAGGCTAATACGGCCTACGGTACTTACATCGCGCGCTCATGTCCCCCTGTTTTCTTACGGAATCCGCTTGCTTGGAGTGCACTCCAAGGCCATAGCGTGGGGGTCATGACGGTGATGCAGACCACGGTCACGGCCATTCAGGAGGCCGAGGACACAGCCACCCGAACGAACATCTGCTCCGCCCCGCCCCCGCGGCACCCCCGCCCCGACGGGCAGGACCGCTACACGATCAGCGAGGTCGTCGCCTTCACCGGCCTGACCGCCCACACCCTGCGCTGGTACGAGCGGATCGGACTGATGGACCACATCGACCGCTCGCACACCGGCCAGCGCCGGTACAGCAACCGCGACCTGGACTGGCTCGACCTCGTCGGCAAGCTGCGGCTGACCGGGATGCCGGTCGCCGACATGGTCCGGTACGCGCAGCTCGTGCGCGAGGGGGACAGCACGTACGCCGAGCGCCACGAGCTGCTCGAGGCGACCCGCCAGGACGTCCTGGCCAGGATCGCCGAGCTGCACGACACCCTCGCGGTGCTCGACAGGAAGATCGGTTTCTACGCGGAGGCCGGACGGCCCCGCGAGGCGGAGAGGACACGATGACCGACCCCAGGATCCCCACGGCACGACTCGGCGACCACGGCCCCGAGGTCGGCGTACAGGGGCTCGGCTGCATGGGCATGAGCTTCGCCTACGGCCCCACCGACGCCGAGGAGGCCAGGGCCACCCTGGAACGGGCGCTGGACCTGGGCGTCACGCTGTACGACACGGCGGACGCCTACGGCGACGGCGACAACGAGCGCTTCCTCGCCCCCTTCGTCAAGGCGCACCGCGACGACCTCGTCATCGCCACCAAGTTCGCCCTGTCGATCCCGCCGGACGACCCGACGAAGCGGATCATCCGCAACGACCCGCCCTACATCCGCCAGGCCGTCGAAGCGAGCCTGAAGCGCCTCGACGTCGACGTGATCGACCTGTACTACATGCACCGGCGCGATCTGAACGTACCGATCGAGGACAGCGTCGGCACCATGGCCGAGCTGGTGCGCGAGGGCAAGGTCAAGCACCTGGGCCTGAGCGAGGTCACCGCCGACGAGCTGCGCGCCGCGCACGCCGTCCACCCGATCGCGGCCGTGCAGTCGGAGTGGTCGCTGTTCAGCCGGGACATCGAGGCGAAGGTGGTGCCGGCCGCCCGCGAGCTGGGCGTGGCCCTCGTGCCGTACTCCCCGCTCGGCCGGGGCTTCCTCACCGGCGCCTTCACCAGCGCCGACAAGGACCTCGGTGCCGACGACTTCCGCCGTCAGCAGCCCCGTTTCACCGGCGACAACGCCACAGCCAACGCGGCCCTGCTGAGCCCGGTCCGCACCGTGGCCGCCTCTCACGGCGTCTCCCTCGGCCAGGTCGCCCTGGCCTGGGTCCAGCAGCAGGCGGCCGTCCACGGTCTCCCGGTGATCCCGATCCCGGGCACGCGCAAGCGGAGCAGGGTGGAGGAGAACACGGCGGCGACGAGGATCACGCTGACGGACGAGGAGCTGTCCCTGCTCGACCCGATCGCGGCGAAGGTCGCCGGCGACAGGTACGCGGACATGACGTTCACGTCGGCGGGCAGGGAGTAGCGGGGACACCCGCGGACGAGAAGGCGCCTACAGCTCGGAGAGCAGTTCCGCCTTCTTCACGGAGAACTCCTCGTCGGTCACCAGCCCCGCCTGATGCAGTTCCCCGAGGTGCCGGATCCGCTCGGCGATATCCGCAGGGTCACGCCGAGCGGCCGGCACCGACACCGCCGGCCGGCGGTCCCGCACCGCGGTCAGTACGGCGGCCGCGAACGGCAGCGATTCGTGCACGGGCCCGTACCCCAGTCCGAACACGACCGCGGCCGGATCCTGATCCGGGGGGACGGATGCCCCGGTGTCGCCGTCCCTCGGTATCAGCCGCAGGTGCCCCTCGAAGACCTCGGGGGAGCGCCATTCCACCCCGCTGAGGCCGTCCACCGGAAAGCTCTGATCGCCGGCCTTCCACTTCGCCGACGACGCACCCGTCCACGACCAGCGGAAACGGACCGTCGTCCCGTCGAAGGACGCCTTCGCGTCGTACGCCTTGAACGCCCGCGGCGGTCCCGGCGCCTCGATCAGGAACCGCCCGGCCGGGCCGGACTCGGTCAGCAGGCCGCGCAGCTCGTCGGCGTAGTACTCGGCGAGCGTCTCCTTCTCGGCCGGCAGCACCAGCCGGTAGGGGTCGCCGGCCTCCTTCAGCTGACCGTCGGCCGCCTCCAGCAGCGGATCGGCCCCGGGCCGCGGCACGGCACGCAGTACGACCGTGCCCCGTTTGCCGGGCGTCAGCGTCACCGACTCCAGCGCCGCGAGCGGGACGCGCCGCTCGCCGAGCGCCTGGAACAGCTTCGGTGTTCGAATCCCCCGTTCGTAACGGATGAGCACGGAGTCGGACTCGAACTCCCAGGCGGCATGAAATCCGGCCAGTACGTCACCCATGCGGCTCATCGTAAGCGGCTCCGCTTCTTCGGCCCATCCCCCCGCAGACCGCACTTCCTGCTGTCTCTACGCGCGTCCGGCCATCGAGGCACCGGACAAACCCACCCGGCAGGCGCCGTCGTCGTCACCGCAACTCACCGAGTCATATGCGCCGACGCCGATGTCGGCGAAGTTGCGCAGGCTGTCCGTGCCGGGTTCGAAGTAGCCCGCGTGTCCGTCCGCGTCCCGCGCCGACAGCACCCGCGCGCCGAACGCCGACGACACCGGGTCCGCGCCGTGGCCGAGACCGCCGAACTCCAGATACGGCACGTCCTGGATCCAGTCGGTGGCGTCCCGCATCGCCCACACCCGGGCGGAGGTGCCCAGTTGTGCCGCCTTCGTCACCCGCATGCCGGGGCTGCCCGCCACCGCGATGTCGGACACCCGGCCCGGCAGCGTGTGCGCGGCGACCCCGCACACCACGGAGCCGTAGCTGTGGCAGAACAGCGAGACCGGCGAGCGTCCGGGCAGCGCGCGCACCAGCGCGTTCAGGCGTACGGCGCCGTCCTGGGCGCGCATCGCGGTCGCCGAGTCGATGCCGAGGCCGGCGGGCGCGGTGTAGTCGGCCCAGGCGATGACAGCCGTACGGGTCGACGGGCTCGCCGCCCGCTCGGCGGCGTACAGCGAGCCGGCCATGCCGACCGGGGCCGAGTATCTGCGGTAGGTGCGCTGGAAGGTGGACAGGTCGGTGTCCACGCCGGGGACGATCACCGAGATGCGCTCGGCCTTGTCGAGGTCGCCGAAGACCTCGGCGGCGCGGCCGGAGCCGTCCGGGTCGAAGGCGAGGATCTGCCGCCCGTCGCGCAGCATCGACTCGTACCGGTGCATCCGCTTGCCCGCCGCCTGCTGCCCGGCCCTGCTGAGCCGGGTGTCGTGCATGCGCTCGCGCTCGGTGCTCGCGGCCTGCGCGAGCGCGACGCGGTTGGCGTGGTAGCGCAGCTGGGCCGGGGCGCCGTTCATGTTGCCGACGGCGAGCGGATAGCGGCGGGCCAGCGAGGCGCGCTCCTGCGCGGTCAGCGAGGTGAAGAACCGCGTGAGGCGGGCGGGGCCGGCGGCCGGGTCGGGAAGCCGGTGGCCGTGCACCCGGCCGTGCTCCCAGTCCGAGAGCGACGCCTGCAGCGCGGTGCTCTCCGGCCCGTGGCGCAGGGCCGTCCAGCCGGTGGTCGCCAGCATCACGAAGACGACGGCCAGCGCGAGCAGCGTGCGCCAGACGTTCAGGTGTGGGGAGGTGTCGAAGGAAGTCACTGGGAGGACACACTAGGAGAACGAGAGGGTCTCGCGTGAACCGAGTGACGGGGATCACGTTTCGTGAACGCGCCGCGGGGTTCAAGTGGCGCGCCAGTGACCCCTGATGGCCGGGCCCACCTGATCGAGGTACCGGGCGGTGAGTTCGCGCATCGCCTCCACGCTGCCGTCCTCGCCCACGCTCCACTGCCGCTCGGTGACCCTTATCACCCCGCCGAAGACGGCCACCACGAGCCGCGGCCGCGGGTCGGCGTCCACGTCGATGCCCTCACGGTCGGCCAGCACTCGCGCGATCTTCTCCTCCGTCTCGGCGGAGCGGCGCAGATGCGCGGCGAGCAGCACCGGGGTCGACTCGATCATCCGGTACATGCGCAGGTACAGCTCGACCGGGACGACCGCCTCGATGGACTCGCCGATCCGGTCCCAGCCCTCCACGATCGCCTGGCGCAGCGCCTGCATCGGCGTCTCGTGCGGCGGGCGGCCGCGCACGGCCTCCAGGAAGTAGGCCTCCGTCATGGCCTGCAGGGCGAGGGCGGCGTCCTCTTTGCTCGCGAAGTAGCGGAAGAAGGTGCGCTGCGAGACGTCGACGGCCTCGGCGATCTCGTCGACGGTCGTCTGCTCGTAGCCCTGGGTGGTGAACAGCTCCAGGGCGGCCCGCACCAGTGCGTCCCGGGTGCGCTGCTTCTTGATCTCGCGCAGCCCCGGCCGCGGTGCCGTGCGCGGGGTCCCGAGCGTGCCCACAGTCCTCCTTCACAACGGTTGCCCCAGTTCAGGCTATCCGTCAGTGTCGTGTCAGTTACCGACTTGTGAATTCGTTTGTCAATTGTCAGTGACTGTCACTAGCCTCGAACACATGACTAGTCAGATCACCCTCGACAAGACGGGACCGGGGGACGGCGGCCCGTCGGACGCGTCGGGGCAGGCGCCGGGCGCCAGCGGCCTGCGCGGCCATCCGTGGCTCACCCTCATAACCGTCGCGGTCGGCGTCATGATGGTGGCCCTCGACGGCACGATCGTGGCCATCGCCAACCCGGCGATCCAGAAGGACCTCGGCGCCACGTTCCAGCAGGTGCAGTGGATCACCAACGGCTACTTCCTTGCCCTCGCCGTCTCGCTGATCACGGCCGGCAAGCTCGGTGACCGCTTCGGTCACCGGCAGACCTTCCTGATCGGTGTCGTCGGCTTCGCCGCCGCCTCGGGTGCGATCGGCCTGTCCGACTCCATCGCGCTCGTCGTGACCTTCCGGGTCTTCCAGGGCCTCTTCGGCGCGCTGCTGATGCCGGCCGCGCTGGGCCTGCTGCGGGCGACCTTCCCGGCCGAGAAGCTCAACATGGCGATCGGCATCTGGGGCATGGTCATCGGTGCCTCCACCGCCGGCGGCCCGATCCTCGGCGGTGTGCTGGTCGAGCACGTCAGCTGGCAGTCCGTGTTCTTCATCAACGTGCCGGTCGGTGTCCTCGCCCTGCTCCTCGGCCTGCTGATCCTGCTGGACCACCGCGCCGCCAACGCCCCGCGCTCCTTCGACATCCTCGGCATCGCCCTGCTGTCGGGCGCGATGTTCTGCCTGGTCTGGGCGCTGATCAAGGCCCCCGAGTGGGGCTGGGGCGACGGGAAGACGTGGCTGTTCATCGGCGCGTCCGCACTCGGCTTCGGCCTCTTCGCCCTCTGGGAGACGAAGGTCGCCGAACCGCTCATCCCGCTGAAGCTGTTCCGCTCGGTGCCGCTGTCCGCGGGTGTGGTGCTGATGGTCCTCATGGCCATCGCCTTCATGGGCGGCCTGTTCTTCGTCACCTTCTACCTGCAGAACGTGCACGGCATGAGCCCCATCGACGCCGGCCTGCACCTGCTGCCGCTCACCGGCATGATGATCGTCGGCTCGCCGCTGGCCGGCGCGCTGATCACCAAGCTGGGCCCGCGCGTCCCGCTCGCGGGCGGCATGGCCGTCACCGCGATCGCCATGTACGGCATGTCGACGCTGAAGGTGGACACCGGCAGCGGTCTGATGTCGCTCTGGTTCGCCCTGCTGGGCCTCGGCCTCGCCCCGGTCATGGTCGGCGCCACCGAGGTCATCGTCGGCAACGCGCCCATGGAGCTGTCCGGCGTCGCCGGCGGTCTCCAGCAGGCCGCTATGCAGATCGGCGGCAGCCTCGGCACGGCCGTGCTGGGCGCCGTGATGGCCTCCAAGGTGGACAGCGACCTTCCCGCCAACTGGAAGGACGCCGGCCTGCCGCCGCTCACCGGCCAACAGCTCGGCCAGGCCTCCGAGGCCGTCCAGGTAGGCGTGGCCCCGGTCCCGCCGGGCACCCCGGCGCAGATCGGCGAGAAGATCGCCGGCGTCGCGCACGACACCTTCATCTCCGGCATGAGCCTCGCGTCGCTGGTCGCCGCCGGCGTGGCCGTGGTCGCGGTCTTCGTCGCCTTCCTCACCAAGCGCGGCGAGAACGCCGACGCGGGTGCGGGTGCGGCCCACATCTGACAAATCGTCAGGAAAGTTCGCTCATCAGGGTGACAGCGCGGAGGATCCCGCCCCTCCGGCGCCGGGCACACGTCACATTGGGTCAAGCCCTCCGGTACGGCACGTTCTCCGGGCATCCTCGCCCGGCATGTGCGCGCCCCCTCCGGAAGGCGGCCCCGGGCGTCGCCGCGCTGCCGGAGGGGGACAGCGCGCCGACGCCCGGGTCTTTTCTTGAAATCCGAACTCCCGGCGGCATGACCGCGCCAAGCCGGGTTACCCGAAGCGACAGAACCCCGATGCACTCCAACTTACCCCGGGGTTCTGGGAGTTGATGATGACGAGCTTCGGCGACGGAACGCGCGGATACCCCCGGTCACGTGGCCGGATGTGGTCACGGACCGGGCCGGACCGCGCGACGCTCGGAATCATCGGAGCCGTCTGCGCGGTCGCCGGTTTCTTCACCCTGGGGATCGTCCTCGGTCCCGCGGCGATGGCCTGCGGATGGCTCTCCTTGGGCCGCACCTGGTCGGGCGCCTCCCGCCAGACCCCGGCCCTGGTCGCCTTCGTGCTGGGCGCCATCGACACGCTCCTGGCCCTGCTGTGGCTGATCGGAGCGACCACCCCGGGCAACGGTCTGCTGTAACCGGGGACAAACCGGGAGCGAACCGGCGAAGAAAGCCGGGGAGGAACCGGAAGGAAAAGGGAAGGACCCCTGGCACCGGCCGGGGGCCCACCCCTGCGCGGACGGCCGCGACGGCCACCCGGTCATCCGCGCCCCGACAGCTCCCGCAACTCCGCGACCTCCGCACGCAGCGCCCGGACCTCCTGCGTCAGGGACTCGATCGCCTCCGTCTGGCGCCGCTCCTCCACGTCGTCCTTCTCGAACCGGGCGATGAACCACGCCGCGATGTTCGCCGTCACCACACCGAGCAGCGCGATCCCGGACAGCATCAGCCCGACCGCGATCAGCCGCCCCAGTCCGGTCGTCGGCGCGTGATCCCCGTACCCCACGGTCGTCATCGTCGTGAACGACCACCACAGCGCGTCACCCAGCGTCCGGATGTTCCCGTGCGGGGCCGACCGCTCCGCCGACAGCACCGCCAGCGAGCCGAACATCAGCAGCCCGACGACCGCCCCGACGACGTACGTGGTGAGCCGGATCTGGTTCGCCATCCGCGCCCGCCGGCCCACCAGCAGCAGGGTCGCGACGATCCGCAGCAGGCGCAGCGGCTGCAGCACCGGCACCACGACCGCGCACAGGTCCAGCCAGTGCCTGCGCACGAAGCGCATCCGGTCGGGGGCGAGCACCAGCCGGACGAGATAGTCGGTGGCGAACGCCCCCCACACCACCCACTCGACCACCGTGCAGGCGTAGGTCACGGGCCGCCCGGCGGAACCGTCCACGATGGGCACGGCGTAGGCGACGGCGAACAGCACGGCGAGCGCCAGCAGCGGCCGCTGGGTGCGCTGCTCCCAGCGGGTCTGCGCCGTTTGTGCGTCCATGCCACGCATCGTAAAGAACCCGTAAGGGCGGTGGAGACTCGAGCTCCACCGCCCTCAGGTCCGGCGGAGCCCCGAGCCCCACCGCGCCTCGCCGCGGAAGGGGTTACGCGTCGCCGCCCGCCGCCCCCGGGTCCGCCGCCGTGACGTCGAGCAGCTGGTACCGGTCGACGGCCTGCTTGAGCACCGACCGGTCGATCCTGCCCTCACGCGCCAGCTCGGTCAGCACCGCCACCACGATCGACTGCGCGTCGATGTGGAAGAACCGCCGGGCGGCGCCCCGGGTGTCCGCGAAGCCGAACCCGTCCGCGCCGAGGGACTGGTATGTGCCCGGCACCCACCGCGCGATCTGGTCCGGCACCGACCGCATCCAGTCGGAGACGGCCACGAACGGCCCCTGCGCCCCGGACAGCTTGCGCGTCACATACGGCACGAGCTGCTCCTCCTCCGGGTGCAGCAGGTTGTGCTGCTCGCAGGCCACCGCCTCGCGGCGCAGCTCGTTCCAGGAGGTCGCCGACCACACATCGGCCTTGACGTTCCACTCCTCGCCGAGGATCTTCTGCGCCTCGATCGCCCAGGGCAGCGCCACGCCGGAGGCCATGATCTGCGCCGGGATCGAGCCGGCGCTGCCCTCGGCGAACCGGTGGATGCCCTTGACGATGCCCTCGGCGTCCACGTTCTCCGGCTCGGCCGGGTGCTGGATGGGCTCGTTGTAGACGGTGAGGTAGTAGAAGACGTCCTCGCCGTGCGGGTGCTCCTCGGAGCTGCCGTACATCCGGCGCAGCCCGTCCTTGACGATGTGCGCGATCTCGAACCCGAAGGCCGGGTCGTACGCCACGCACGCCGGGTTCGTCGAGGCCAGCAGCTGCGAGTGGCCGTCGGCGTGCTGCAGCCCCTCACCGGTCAGGGTCGTACGCCCGGCGGTCGCGCCCAGGACGAAACCACGCGCCAGCTGGTCGGCCATCTGCCAGAACTGGTCGCCGGTGCGCTGGAAACCGAACATCGAGTAGAAGACGTACACCGGGATCAGCGGCTCGCCGTGCGTGGCGTACGCCGAGCCCGCCGCGATCAGCGACGCCGTACAGCCCGCCTCCGAGATGCCGTCGTGCAGCATCTGGCCGGTCGGCGACTCCTTGTAGGCGAGCAGCAGCTCGCGGTCCACGGACTCGTACTGCTGGCCCAGCGGGTTGTAGATCTTCGCACTCGGGAAGAAGGAGTCCATGCCGAACGTGCGGTACTCGTCCGGCGCGATCAGCACGAAGCGCTTGCCGAGTTCCTTGTCCCGCATGAGGTCCTTGAGCAGCCGTACGAACGCCATGGTCGTGGCGATCGACTGCTGACCGGAGCCCTTCTTCACGGTCGCGTACGTCTTCTCGTCCGGCAACGACAGCGGCTTGGAGCGCACGAGGCGGGTCGGGACGTACCCGCCGAGCGACTTGCGCCGGTCGTGCATGTACTGGATCTCCTCGGTGTCCCGCCCCGGGTGGTAGTACGGCGGGGGCCCGCTCTCCAGCTCCTTGTCGGAGATCGGCAGGTGCAGCCGGTCGCGGAAGCCCTTGAGGTCGTCGACCGTCAGCTTCTTCATCTGGTGCGTGGCGTTGCGGCCCTCGAAGTTCGGGCCCAGCGTCCAGCCCTTGATCGTCTTGGCCAGGATGACCGTCGGCTGGCCCTTGTGCTCCTTGGCCGCCTTGAACGCCGCGTAGATCTTGCGGTGGTCGTGGCCGCCGCGGCCCAGGTGCAGGATCTGGTCGTCGGTCATGTTCTCGACCATCGCGCGCAGCCGGTGGTCGTCACCGAAGAAGTGCTCGCGGATGTAGGCGCCGGACTCGGTGGCGTACGTCTGGAACTGCCCGTCCGGCGTCGTGTTCATCCGGTTGACCAGCACACCGTCGCGGTCCTGGGCGAGCAGCGGGTCCCAGGTGCGGTCCCAGATGAGCTTGATCACGTTCCAGCCGGCACCGCGGAAGACCGACTCCAGCTCCTGGATGATCTTGCCGTTGCCGCGCACCGGACCGTCCAGGCGCTGCAGGTTGCAGTTCACCACGAAGGTCAGGTTGTCCAGGCCCTCACGCGCGGCGATGGACAGCTGGCCGAGCGACTCCGGCTCGTCCATCTCGCCGTCGCCGAGGAACGCCCACACGTGCGAGCCCGAGGTGTCGGCGATGCCGCGCGCCTCCATGTAGCGGTTCATGCGCGCCTGGTAGATCGCGCCGATCGGGCCGAGGCCCATGGAGACCGTAGGGAACTCCCAGAAGTCCGGCATCGAGCGCGGGTGCGGGTAGCTGGACAGGGCGTTGGGGTACTTCGACTTCTCCTGGCGGAAGCCGTCCAGCTGCTCCTCGGTGAGCCGGTCGAGCAGGTACGCGCGCGCGTAGATGCCCGGCGAGGCATGCCCCTGGAAGAAGACCTGGTCGCCGCCGTCGCCCTCGTCCTTGCCGCGGAAGAAGTGGTTGAAGCCCACGTCGTAGAGCGAGGCGGAGGAGGCGAACGTGGCGATGTGCCCGCCGACGCCGATGCCCGGGCGCTGGGCGCGCGAGACCATCACGGCCGCGTTCCAGCGGGTGGCGTTGAGGACCTTGCGCTCGATCTCCTCGTTGCCGGGGAAGAACGGCTCGTCCTTGGTGGCGATCGTGTTGACGTAGTCCGTGCTGCGCATCTCGGGCACGGCCACGCGCTTCTCGCGGGCCCGCTCGATCAGCCGCAGCATCAGATAGCGCGCCCGCTCCCGGCCGCGCTCGTCGATGGCGGCATCGAGCGAGTCGAGCCACTCCTGGGTCTCTTCTGGGTCGAAGTCGGGGACCTGACTCGGAAGGCCGCCAATGATGATCGGGGTGCGATCGGATCCGGGAGCCACGCTGATCCTTACCTGTCGAGGGACCTGTCGAAAGGAACCTGTCCACCTGGCCGTGTTGCCGCCGCCCCCATCGTCCACCCCGGGTGGGGCGCACGTCATCTCCGACGCCGTCACTACCGCGAGGTAATCCGAGGGTCGGCCGGGGTGGGAAACTCATTCGAGTCTCGTACCCACGCGTGGTTCCCAAACGCCCAAAGGGGGCAGAAAGGTGTGGTGCGCATCACCCGGGTCTGAGATCCTGTGCCGTAAGTTGCGGCGACACGGCCTGGAACGTCACCGTTTCGGCGGTCCGAACCGCCGGGTACTTGCGCGATCCGTCCCGCCCGTGTGGACTACGGCCAATGCTTCGCGCACGCGCGTGGCTGAGAAATCCCCCAAGCTCTTGAGGAGCAGGGGGTACCCCCGACCAAGACATGATCAGGAGGCAACCCGTGAGCGCGACCGCGGACCACGCGGAGGAGCGGACGAACCCTGCCGGCAGGCTGGGGTTCCAGCCCGGGCAGGTGGTCCAGGAGATCGGCTACGACGACGACGTCGACCAGGAGCTCCGCGAGGCCATCGAGGAAGCCATCGAGGGCGACCTGATGGACGAGGACTACGACGACGTGGCCGACGCCGTTGTGCTGTGGTTCCGTGACGACGACGGCGACCTGACGGATGCGCTGGTGGATGCCACCACGTACATCGAGGAGGGCGGGGCGATCCTGCTCCTCACGCCGAAGACCGGCCGTTCGGGATACGTCGAGCCCAGCGACATCTCGGAAGCCGCCACCACGGCAGGGCTGACGGCGTCCAAGAGTGTCAGCGTGGGCAAGGACTGGAGCGGCAGCCGGCTTGCCACGCCGAAGGCGGCCAAGTCGAAGCGATGAACCAAGTGCCCGGGCGGGCCGGCCGACGCCGGCCCGCCCGCAGGCCTGCCGTCGCCCCCAGGTGATCGCCTCGTAGGGTGGAACCGAGCGTTCTCACCCGAACAGCGCACCGAAAGGGACGTAACGACGATGGCGATCCAGGTCGGCGACAAGGCCCCCGACTTCGAGCTGAAGGACAACCACGGCCGGACCGTGAAGCTGTCCGACTTCCGCGGCAGCAGCAACGTCGTCCTGATCTTCTACCCGTTCGCCTTCACCGGCGTGTGCACCGGCGAACTGTGCGAGGTCCGCGACAACCTGCCGCAGTTCTCCGACCGCGACACCCAGGTGCTCGCCGTCTCCAACGACTCCATCCACACCCTGCGCGTCTTCGCCGAGCAGGAGGGCCTGGAGTACCCGCTGCTCAGCGACTTCTGGCCGCACGGCGAGGCCTCCCGCGCCTATGGCGTCTTCGCCGAGGACAAGGGCTGCGCGGTGCGCGGCACCTTCGTCATCGACAAGGAGGGCGTCGTGCGCTGGAGCGTCGTCAACGCCCTGCCCGACGCCCGGGACCTGAGCGAGTACGTCAAGGCCCTCGACACCCTCTGATCCGGGCCGACACCCGGCGATTGTTGCTCTCCAGGGCCTGCGGGGTGCGGGAACCCGTTACTAGGATCGGTTCGTTGATCCGATGTCACAGCACGACGGGGCTCCCCGCCCCCGAACACCAATGGAGGACTCGTGGGAGTCAGCCTCAGCAAGGGCGGCAACGTATCGCTGACGAAGGAGGCCCCGGGCCTGACCGCGGTCATCGTCGGTCTGGGCTGGGACGTGCGCACGACCACCGGCACGGACTTCGACCTCGACGCCAGCGCGCTGCTGCTGAACAACTCCGGCAAGGTCGCCAGCGACCAGCACTTCGTCTTCTTCAACAACCTCAAGAGCCCGGACGGCTCCGTGGAGCACACGGGCGACAACATCACCGGTGAGGGCGAGGGCGACGACGAACAGATCAAGATCAACCTCGCCGGCGTCCCGGCGGACGTCGAGAAGATCGTCTTCCCGGTGTCGATCTACGACGCCGAGAACCGCCAGCAGTCCTTCGGTCAGGTCCGCAACGCCTTCATCCGCGTCGTCAACCAGGCGGGCGAGCAGGAGATCGCCCGGTACGACCTGAGCGAGGACGCCTCCACCGAGACGGCGATGGTCTTCGGCGAGCTCTACCGGCACGGTGCCGAGTGGAAGTTCCGCGCCATCGGCCAGGGCTACGCCTCGGGTCTGCGCGGCATCGCGCAGGACTTCGGCGTGAACGTCTGAGCCGCAGACACACCCGCCTGAACGTCACCGTCCGGCGCCGCGC
Organism: Streptomyces sp. NPDC014006; assembly: GCF_043088925.1. Lineage (NCBI taxonomy): Bacteria > Bacillati > Actinomycetota > Actinomycetes > Kitasatosporales > Streptomycetaceae > Streptomyces > Streptomyces sp. NPDC014006. The sequence goes on from NZ_JBICAJ010000001.1 coordinate 691,647, forward strand.
GGTTTGCGCGCGGCGCCGGACGCGCAGGACCACCACACAGGCACCACCAGGGGAGGACCAGCATCATGGGCGTCACGCTCGCCAAGGGGGGCAACGTCTCCCTGTCCAAGGCCGCACCGAACCTCACCCACATCATGGTCGGACTCGGCTGGGACGCGCGCTCCACCACCGGCGCACCGTTCGACCTCGATGCCAGCGCCCTGCTGTGCGGCGCCGGCAACCGGGTGCTGGGCGACGAGTGGTTCGTCTTCTACAACCAGCTCAAGAGCCCGGACGGCTCGGTGGAGCACACCGGCGACAACCTCACCGGTGAGGGCGAGGGCGACGACGAGTCGATCCTGATCGATCTCGCCAAGGTCCCGGCGCACTGCGAGAAGATCGTCTTCCCGGTCTCCATCCACATGGCCGACGAGCGCGGCCAGACCTTCGGCCAGGTCTCCAACGCCTTCATCCGTGTGGTCAACCAGGCGGACGGCCAGGAACTCGCCCGCTACGACCTCAGCGAGGACGCCTCCACCGAGACGGCCATGATCTTCGGCGAGGTCTATCGCTACCAGGGCGAATGGAAGTTCCGAGCCGTGGGGCAGGGGTACGCGTCGGGGCTCCGGGGCATCGCTCTAGACTTCGGGGTCAACGTTTCGTAAAGCCGAGTACGGCGCGGGGGAGACCCGTACCTACGGATTGGGTAGCCAGTGCTTCTGAAAACCTTCGGCTGGTCGTTCGCGATTACCGCGCTCGGCCTGGTCGCTGCGGTCTTCTACGGGGGGTGGGAGGCCTTCGGCGTCGTGGCGATCCTCTCCATCCTCGAGATCTCGCTGTCGTTCGACAACGCGGTGGTCAACGCCGGAATCCTGAAGAAGATGAGCGCCTTCTGGCAGAAGATCTTCCTCACGGTGGGTGTCCTCATCGCCGTCTTCGGCATGCGGCTGGTCTTCCCCGTCGTCATCGTCGCGATCAGCGCCAAGATGGGCCCCCTGCAGGCCGTCGACCTCGCGCTCAACAACAAGGACCGCTACCAGCAGCTGGTCACCGACGCCCACCCGGCGATCGCCGCGTTCGGTGGCATGTTCCTGCTGATGATCTTCCTCGACTTCATCTTCGAGGACCGGGACATCCAGTGGCTGCGCTGGATCGAGCGGCCGCTGGCCAAGCTCGGCAAGGTCGACATGCTGTCGGTCTGCATCTCCCTGATCGTCCTGCTGATCACCTCCTTCACCTTCGCCACCCACGCCCACCAGCACGGCGGCGCGCACGCCGACAAGGCACAGACGGTCCTCATCGCCGGCATCGCCGGCCTGATCACCTACATGGTGGTCGGCGGCCTGTCCGGCTACTTCGAGGACAAGCTGGAGGAAGACGAGGAACGCGAGCACGAGGAGGAGGAAGAGGCCGCCCGCACCGGCAGGAAGCGCTCCCCGGTCACCCTGGCCGGCCAGGCCGCGTTCTTCATGTTCCTCTACCTGGAGGTCCTGGACGCGTCCTTCTCCTTCGACGGCGTGATCGGCGCGTTCGCCATCACCAACGACATCGTCCTGATGGCCCTCGGCCTCGGCATCGGCGCGATGTACGTCCGCTCGCTGACCGTCTACCTGGTCCGCCAGGGCACCCTCGACGACTACGTCTACCTGGAGCACGGCGCCCACTACGCCATCGGCGCCCTCGCTGTGATCCTCATGGTCACCATCCAGTACGAGATCAACGAGGTCATCACCGGTCTCGTCGGCGTCGTGCTGATCGCCTGGTCCTTCTGGTCCTCCGTGCGCCGCAACAAGGCACTCGCGGCGGCCGGGGGAGACGCGGGCTCCGACGACAAGACGGAGGTCCCCTCCGGGGTGTGACGACCTCCCCGGCGAGGGAACGCTTCACGGCGGGGCGGCTGCGGAGGACGACTCCTCCCGGACAGCCGTCCCGCCGGTCTGTGCTGTGACACCTGGGGGCGGGAAATGGGACTCTTCGACGGGCTGCTCGGCGGACGCGCCGCCGACTTCGACTCGGGCAACGCCGCGACCAACGCCATCGAGCTGACCAAACGGCACCGCCAGGTCTCCCTCACCAAGCAGGGCGCGGCCACCGGCAACCTGCGGATCAACCTGGCCTGGCGGATGCGCACCTCCGACATCGGCGGCTCCCAGCGCGAGAGCCTGCTGCGCCACCCCTTCCAGGCCCTCAAGCCACCGGAGGTACTCGAACACAGCCAGTCCATGGTCAACGTCGACCTCGACCTGGGCTGCCTGTACGAGCTGACCGACGGCACGAAGGGGGTCGTCCAGCCGCTGGGCGGCTATCTCGGCGACGTCAACGCACCGCCGTACGTCAAACTCAGCGGCGACGACCGGTTCGGCTCGGGATCGGGGGAGACGATGTACGTCAACCTCGACCACCGCGAGGCCATCAAACGGCTGCTGGTCTTCGTCTACATCTACGACCAGACACCGGCCTTCGACCGTACGCACGCCATCGTCACGCTGTACCCCAGCAACGGGCCGCGGATCGAGATCGGCCTCGACGAACGGCACCCGCAGGCCCGCTCCTGCGCGGTGGTGATGATCGAGAACGTGAAGGGGGAACTGGTCGTCCGGCGCGAGGTGAAGTTCGTGTACGGCTTCCAGGGCGAGATCGACCGGCTGTACGGCTGGGGGCTGCAGTGGGGCAGGGGCTACAAGGCCAAGGCCGAACGGTAGCCGGGCGACGTCACCGCCCGACGAACTGCGGCCCCATCGGCGGCAGACGGAAGTCCGGGTCCGGGGCGCCCGTCACCGGCTGCGGATAGCCGTAGCCGTCCGCTGCCGCCGGGGGGTAGCCGTACGCCGGCCGGCTCTCCGCCTGCGGATAGCCGTACGCCGGCTGCAGCGGGGCCGTGGGCGGCGGCTGCTGGGGATAGCCGTACCCCGGCTGGGCCGGCACCGCCGACGGCGCTTCCGGGGGCAGGGGCTGGGACGGCGGTGCGGTGGCCGCCGGCTGCTCCCCGGCCGCCTCCTCCGACTCGTCCACCGAGATGCCGAAGTCCGTCGCCAGGCCCTTCAGACCGTTGGAGTAGCCCTCGCCGAGCGCGCGGAACTTCCAGCCCTCGCCCCGCCGGTACAGCTCCCCGCAGATCAGCGCCGTCTCCTCGCCGGTCTCCGGCCGGATCGCGAAGGACGCCAGCGCCTCCCCGTCCACCGCCGCGTCGTACAGAAGGATGGTCAGGTCCCGCACCCGGTCGAAGGCGACCCCGTCCGCCGAGGCGACCAGCACGATGCGCGAGACCTCCGCCTCCACCCCCGTGAGGTCCGTCTGGATCGTGTCGGTCAGGCCCTCGGCCAGCCGCTTCTTGCCCAGCCCCCACACCGCCCCCGACGGATGCCGGGGCTGGTTGTAGAACACGAAGTCCTCGTCCGAGCGCACACGGCCGTCGGAGCCCAGCAACAGCGCCGAGGCGTCCACGTCCGGCACACCCTGCCCCGGCGACCAGCGCAGCACGGCACGGACCGTCGCGGCCTCGACCGGGACGTTCGACCCCTTCAGCATCGCGTGCGTCATGCCGTCATCCTGCCTTCTGGGTCCTGTTCACGACAATGCGGGGTGGTCCCGCGCCGACACGGCGCTGCCTCGGGTGTGTTACCGGAAATTCATGCCCCGCGGGAACTCAGGACATGGGTCCGTACGTACTATTACCGGCCACCTTTTACCGCAACCACAGGCCAGAACCTTGCGCCCCGGGGGAGATACATGCGTCATTTCGGGCACATCGCCCCTGAGGTGCGGCAGCGCCTGTTCCACCGCCAGCCCTGCGAGTTCACCGCCGACTCCCCGGCCCGGCTGCTGTCCGCCGCCCTCGGCGCCACCCTGTACAGCCCGGCGACCCGCCCCCACCTGGCCGACGACATCGTCAAGCAGGCCGCACGCGGAGTCGTGTCCATGGTGCTGTGCCTGGAGGACTCCATCGGCGACGAGGACGTCGCGCACGGCGAGGACAACCTCGTCCGCCAGTTCGCCGATCTCGCCGGCCTCCCGGACGGCGACCGGCCCCTGCTGTTCATCCGGGTCCGCACCCCCCGCCAGATCCCCGACCTGGTGCGCCGCCTCGGCGCGACCGTCCGTCTGCTGTCCGGATTCGTGCTGCCGAAGTTCACCGAGGAACGCGGCATCCCCTTCCTCGAGGCCCTCGCCGTCGCCGAGGCCGGCTGCGGCCGCCGCCTGTTCGCCATGCCGGTCCTGGAATCCCCCGAGCTGCTCTACCGCGAGTCCCGCGTGGAGACCCTCGAAGGCATCTTCCGCGCCGTCGACAAGTACCGAGACCGGGTCCTCGCCCTGCGCCTCGGCGTCACCGACTTCTGCTCCTCCTACGGTCTGCGCCGCGCCCCCGACATGACCGCCTACGACGTCCAGATCGTCGCCTCCGTCATCGCCGACGTCGTGAACATGCTCGCCCGCGCCGACGGCACCGGCTTCACCGTCACCGGCCCCGTCTGGGAGTACTTCCGCGTCTCCGAGCGCATGTTCAAGCCGATGCTGCGCACCAGCCCCTTCCTGGAGGGGCAGGCCGTCGAACTGCGCGAGACACTGATCGAGCACGCCATGGACGGACTGCTGCGGGAGATCTCCCTCGACCAGGCCAACGGCCTGCTCGGCAAGACCTGCATCCACCCCTCCCACGTGCTGCCCGTGCACGCGCTGTCCGTCGTCAGCCACGAGGAGTACAGCGACGCCCAGGACATCCTGAAGCCCGAACGCGGCGGCGGGGGCGTCCTGAGATCGGCCTACACCAACAAGATGAACGAAGTGAAGCCGCACCGCGCCTGGGCCGAACGCACCCTGCTGCGCGCCGAGGTCTTCGGCGTCGCGGACGAGGGCGTCAGCTTCGTGGAACTGCTCGCCGCCGGCATACCCGGCCGATGAAACACAAGGACGGATGAAAAAAGCAGTGAACAACGGGGTCTGGTCCGGCACCTGGGTCGCCGAGCGGCTCGGCGTCGAACTCGTCGGCGACGACGGGCTCACCGAGCTGCTGGGACTCGCGCTGCGCCGCAACCCCAAGCGCGCGCACCTGCTCGTGTCCCACGTGCTCGGCAAGCACGTCCCGCAGTCACCATCGGTCGTCTACGGCTCCGGCCTGGCGCTCGGCCGCAGGGTCCGGGAACTGCTCGGAGCCGACGAGGCGGGCCGCGCCGTCGTCCTCGGCTACGCGGAAACCGCGACCGGACTCGGCCACTCCGTCGCCGACGGCCTCGGCACCGCGCCCTGCCTGCACTCCACCCGCCGCCCCGTGCCCGGCGTCGCCCGGGCCGGCGGCTTCGAGGAGTCCCACTCCCACGCCACCACCCACCTGCTGCTGCCCGAGAACCCGTCCCTGCTGGCGGGGCCGGGCCCACTGGTCCTGGTCGACGACGAGTTCTCCACGGGCAGCACGGTCCTCAACACGATCCGCGACCTGCACGCACGCTATCCGCGGCGACGGTACGTGGTCGTCGCCCTGGTCGACATGCGCTCACCGCAGGACACGGCGCGCCTGGAGGACTTCGCCCGGGAGATCGGCGCGCGCGTGGACCTGGTGGCAGCGGCGTCGGGCACCGTGAAGCTGCCCGAAGGGGTGCTGGAAAAGGGGCGGGACCTTGTAAAGAAGTATGAGGACGCCCACCTGGGGGCGCGGGGCGGTGACATATGCGGCTCCGCCACGTGGGCGCGATCAACGCCCACCGGCTCGCAGACGCCGGATGGCCATGTCACCCGGGTCGACTTGCACTGGCCCCACGGCCTCCCCGACGGCGGCCGGCACGGCTTCACCCCCGCCCACCGCCGACGACTGGACGCCGCCCTGCCGGCCATGGCGGCCCGCCTGGCCGAAGCACTGCCCTGTGATGTGCGCCGAGTCCTCGTCCTCGGCAACGAAGAGCTGATGTACACCCCGCTCAAGCTCGCCCGGGAACTGGAACACCTGCTGCCCTCGGCAGCGGTCCGCTTCTCCACCACCACCCGCTCACCCGTCCTCGCCGTCGACGACCCCGGCTACGCCATCCGCACCCGCCTGGTCTTCCCCGCCCACGACAACCCCGCCGACGGCCCCGGTGAGCGCTACGCCTACAACGTGGCCGGCGCCGGCTTCGACGCCGTCGTCGCCGTCGTCGACTCCGCCGGCGACACGGACGCGCTGCACGCACCCGGCGGACTGCTCGACCGGCTCGCCGCGCACACGCCGCACGTGCTCCTCACCGTCGTACCGTCGTACGTCCCCGAGCCCGCGCCCGCCCCCGAAAGGCCCGCCATGCTGCCCGAGCCACTCCGTGGCCCCGCCTTCTCCTCCTACGCGCCCGAGGAGGTCGGCTGGCTGCTGCAGGACCTCTCGGACGTCACGCTGGAGGCGCCCACCGAGGAACGCGAGGAGGCTATCCAGAGCGGCGGCGCCCACTACGCCGAGTCGCTGCCGGTGGAGTACCAGCCCAGCGAGCAGTACCAGAACCTCTTCCACCAGGCCCTGGACGTCTCCGCGGCCCGCATCGCGCACGCCGTCGGCGTGGTCACCGAAAGCGTCCTCGCCGAACGCTCGCCCCGCCCCGTGCTGGTCTCGCTCGCCCGCGCCGGCACCCCCGTCGGCATCCTCATGCGCCGCTGGGCGCAGTACCGGCACGGCCTCGACCTGCCGCACTACGCCGTGTCCATCGTGCGCGGGCGCGGCATCGACGCCAACGCGCTGCGCTGGCTGGCCGCCCACCACGACCCCGCCGACATCGTCTTCGTCGACGGCTGGACCGGCAAGGGCGCCATCACCCGCGAACTCGCCCAGGCCATAGAAAAGTTCGAGACGCAGGAGGGGATCACCGGCTTCGATCCGGAGATCGCCGTCCTCGCCGACCCCGGCTCCTGCGTGCGCACCTACGGCACCCGCGAGGACTTCCTCATCTCCTCCGCCTGCCTCAACTCCACCGTCTCCGGCCTGATCTCCCGCACCGTACTGCGCGCCGACCTGGTCGGCCCGCACGATTTCCACGGCGCGAAGTTCTACCGCGAACTCGCCGGCGCAGACCTCTCGAACGCCTTCCTCGACGCCGTCGCCGCCCGCTACCCCGAGGTCGCCGACACCGTCGACACGGCGGTCAAGGAACTCCTCGCGAGCGACCGCACCCCCACCTGGGCGGGCTGGGACGCCGTCGAGCGGATCAGCGAGGAGTACGGCATCCACGACGTCAACCTCGTCAAACCCGGCGTCGGCGAGACCACCCGGGTGCTGCTGCGCCGGGTGCCGTGGAAGATCCTCGCCCGCGAAGGGGCCGGCGCCGACCTCGACCACGTCCGCCTGCTCGCCGAGCAGCGCGGCGTCCCCCTCGAGGAGGTCGGCGACCTTCCCTACACCTGCGTCGGCCTGATCCACCCCCGGTACACGCGCGGCGCGACCGGCGCCGACGGCAAGGCGGTGACCCTGTGACGCCGGTGCTGGTGGCGAGCGACCTCGACCGCACGCTGATCTACTCCTCGGCGGCCCTCGCCCTGACCATGCCCGACGCGCGGGCCCCACGCCTGCTGTGCGTGGAGGTCCACGAGAGCAAGCCGCTGTCCTACCTGACGGAGACCGCGGCCCAGCTGCTGACCGACCTCGGCGACACGGCCGTCTTCGTCCCGACGACGACACGCACCCGCAAGCAGTACCTGCGCATCAACCTGCCCGGACCGTCCCCGGCATACGCGATCTGCGCCAACGGCGGCCATCTGCTGGTCGACGGGGTGACCGACGAGGACTGGCACGCGGGCGTACAGGCACGGCTCGCCGACGAGTGCGCGCCGCTCGCCGAGATCCAGGACCACCTGATGCGCACCGCCGACCCCGTCTGGGTCCGCAAGCACCGCACCGCCGAGGACCTCTTCGCCTACCTCGTCGTCGAGCGCGAACTGCTGCCCGAGGAATGGGTGAAGGAACTCGCCACCTGGGCGGAACCCCGCGGCTGGACGGTGTCCCTGCAAGGCCGCAAGATCTACGCCGTCCCCCAGCCGCTGACCAAGAGCGCGGCGGTACGCGAGGTCGCCCGCCGCACCGGCACGGACCTCACCCTGGCCGCCGGCGACTCCCTCCTGGACGCCGACCTCCTGCTCGCCGCCGACCGGGGCTGGCGCCCCGGCCACGGCGAACTGGCCGACGAGGGCTGGACGGCCCCGCACATCACGGCACTGCCGGAGCGCGGGGTGCTGGCGGGGGAGAGGATCGTACGGGAGTTCCTGAAGTCAACCAGGAGCGCAACCCCCTAGGGCCTCTCGTTTGGATCAGGCCGGATCAGGGAGCGGGGTCTGGTGCGTGCGGCTGCAAGGCGGAGGAGGGCGCCAACGCGGTGGGGGTCCCCCTGCTCGAAGAGCTTGGGGGAGTCGGCAACCGACGACGCGGCTGGGGGTCCCCCCTGCTCGAAGAGCTCGGGGGAGTGCGTGCCAGGCCCTGCGATGCCGGGGTGATCCAAACGACAGGGCCTGGACGCCGCCTACCCGCAGCAACCCCCACCACAACAACCGCCGCCCCCGCCCGCCGCACCAGGGGCGGGCGCCGGCGCGGAGGCCGCACCGCCCACAGCCACCGTCGACAGCAACTTCACCGTGTCGTCATGCCCGGCAGGGCACTGCGCCGGCGCGGACGACTCCGCCATAGGCCGGCTCAGCTCGAAAGTGTCACCACAGGTACGGCACCGATACTCATAGCGAGGCATGACAGAAGACTAACCGGCACCGTGGCCGCGCTCCTCGCGGATCTGCGCCACCACCCGGGCCACCGACTGCCGTACCGCTTCCGTCTCGGTCAGGAAGTGCCAGTAGTCCGGATGGCGCCCGCCCTCCAGACCGGCGACCGCCCGGTCCAGCCGCGCCACCGCGTCGTCCAGCGGCCGGGCGTGCCGCGGATCCGGCGTCGTACGGCCCGTCATCGCCAGCCGCTGCGCGTCCCGGATCGCGAACCGGGTGCGCTCGACCTCCTGCCGCGGATCCTTCTGCACGGCGTTCAGCCGCCGCAGCCGGTCACCAGCGGCCGACACGGCCTCGTCGGTGGCGTTCAGCAGCGCCCGCACCGTCGACAGCAGCGCCGTCGCGTCGGCCCACCGCTGCCCGTCCCGCGCGCCCTGCGCCTCCCGCAGCTTCAGCTCCGCCTGCCGCACGTTCTCCGCGGCCTGCTCCGGCACCGGCTGCAGGTCCTGCCAGCAGGCCACCGTGAACCGCCGCCGCAACTCGCTCAGCACCGGCTCGACCTGCCCGGCCCGGGTGGTCAGCGCCTGTGCGCGGGTCCGCAGCGACACCAGCCGGTGGTCGATCTCGGCCGCCCGCTCCGGCAGCCGCCCGGCCTCCGCCCGGACCGCCTCCGCCTCCCGCGTTACCCGCTCGGCCCGCTCCAGCGTCGGCGCCACCCCGTGCTGCCCGGCCCCCTGATGCAGCTTCGTCAGCTCCGGGGACAGCGCGGCCAGCCGCGCCGCGAGATCATCGGCCTTCAGCCCCGACTGCCGTACGGCGTCCAGCGCGCCCGTCGCCGCCAGCAGCGCCTGCCGGGCCCGCTCCACGGCCGGCGCGACCCGCGCCAGCTGCGTCTCGGCCTTGCCGAGCAGCGGCCCGAGCCCCTCGCCGAACCGTTCCAGCTCCCGCTTGACCCGCTCCAGCTCGTCCTTGGCCCCGCTCAGCTCGGTGCGCGCCCGCGTGGCGGCCGACGCCTCCAGGTCGTCGCGGTCCAGTTCGTGGGCGTCCACGGCCGCGATGTACTGCTGCGAGACCTCGTCGATGCGCCGCCCCAGCGCCTCGAAATCGCCGATCGCGCGCCGGGCGGCCGGGGAGTCGTCCACGGCCGCGATCGTCTCGACGGAGATCCGCAGGTCCCGCTGGGCGGTGTCCAGTTCGTAGAAAGCCGCGGCGGCGGCGTCCTTCGCGGCCTGCGCCTCGGCCCGCTGGCTCTCCGCCCGCCCGCCGAACCACCGCCGCGTGCCGCCGCCGGCGAAGGCCGCGGGCAGCGCCAGCACCGCGACCAGCGGCAGCCCCACCAAGGTGAGCGTGTCCCGCAGGGCGCGCGCGTACGACACCGACGGCGACGAGTACGGCTGCGCTGGTGTCGCCGTCACATCCCTCTCCCGTGCTGCGTTCGGCCCTGACCGCTGTCATTCTCCCACCGGTTGAAGACGAACACACGGGCCGGTCAGTTCGCCGTGCCCCCGGTGTTTTTCCCGTCACCGCTCAGCGTCACCGCTCCCCGCGAACACGACCCGCCCACCGAAGCCGCCCCGCGGCACGGACGGGGGCGAAGACCTTGTACCGGGCCGACGGCAGCGCCGGCCGTCACCGACCCCTCGCGTAGGACGGCCTCGACCCGGTCCGGTACGGCACGCAGCCCCTTGTTACGGGTTTGCCGTGCACTGCCCCAGGCAAGGTAGGCTGTCGACTCGTCTCGGGTGCGTAGCTCAGGGGTAGAGCGCCTGCCTTACAAGCAGGATGTCGGCGGTTCGAAACCGTCCGCGCCCACTGATCGCCGGCCCCTCGGAGGATTCTCCGAGGGGCCGTTGTCGTGTCCCGGGCGGCGCGTCAAGTCGTTGCGCTTGTCAGCGCCCGGTCACTCCTGCGCCTGGGTCTTCTCCTCCTTCGCCGGACAGCTCCCGCCGCCGGTGCGGTGACGCTCCGGGGCCCTTCGTCGTGTCGTCGGGGCGGGCTGCCTACGATGTGGGGCGTGATCCGGTTCGAGGTGGGGCTTTCCGTTGTGCCGCGGGTGCGGTGGCGGCGGGTGGTTGCCGTGCTCGGACTGCTGGCCGGGTTGCTGGGGATGCACGCGCTCGCGCCCGGTGGGGTCGTGCCGGAGCGGCATGGGCACATGAGCGCCCCGGCCGTCGCCGGCGTGGTCGCCGGGGACGGGTGTGCGGGGAGTGACGGGCACTGTGGCGGAGGGCATGTGCACCATGCCGACGTCACCTGTGCCTCCGCTGCGGTGAGCGGCGGCCCCGAGCTGCCCGCGCCGGTCGCCGCCCCGGGCCCCGTCGTCGTACCGCCCGGGACCGGGTGTGCGTATGTCGGTGCCCCGCCCGACGGGGCCCGTGCGCCGCCCTCTCTGGCCGAACTCCAACTCCTGCGGATCTAGACACCTCCCGTACCGCGCCGCCGTTTCCTTCCGCGGTGCGGTGCGTCCGCGTGTCGGCAGATCCACTTTCCACCTGCAGGAGTTCATCCATGAGCAACACCACCCGTACCCTCGCGCGCCGCGCCGGTCTCGTCGCCGCGGCCGTGAGTGCCGCGCTGCTTCTCGCCGCCTGTGGGGGCGGCAGCGGTGACGGCGGGCACGAGGGGCACGCCGCCCCGTCCGCCTCTGCCTCCGCCTCCGGGGGCGTGAGCGCCGGGGCGCACAACGCGCAGGACGTGGCCTTCGCGCAGGGCATGATCCCGCACCACCGGCAGGCGCTGGAGATGGCGCGGCTCGCCGCTGAGCGGGGGTCGTCGGCGCAGGTCAAGGACCTCGCGGCGCGTATCGAGAAGGCGCAGGACCCGGAGATCCGGACCATGAGCGGCTGGCTGCGGGCCTGGGGCGAGGACGTGCCCCAGGACGGCGGCGGCTCGGACATGCCCGGTATGGAGCACCACTCGTCGCACTCCGGTGCGTCCGGCATGGCGGAGATGCCCGGGATGATGGGCGAGCAGGACATGGCCGAGCTGCGGAAGGCCTCGGGCAAGGACTTCGACCGGCTGTTCCTGACCATGATGGTCGAGCATCACAAGGGTGCCCTGGAGATGGCCAAGGCCGAACAGGCCAAGGGCGCCTACGGGCCCGCGAAGAAGACGGCCGGTGACATCGTCACCGGCCAGAGTGCCGAGATCGCGGAGATGAACGGGCTGCTCCGCTAGTAGCCCTCGGTCCGGGCCTCGCCCTCGCCGGGTGGAGTCTCGTGCGCGTGCTTGAGCCGCGAACGGGCCTCCATCCGGCTCTCGGGCGCTATTTCGGACCAGAAGCGGTGCGTGGTGACGAACACCGCCAGCTCGTGTTCGCGGCGCCGGAGCTTTTCCACCTCGGCCTGCTCGTCGGCGGTCCAGCCGGGGGACGCGGGGCGTTCCAGCCTGCGCCAGCCGTTGTCGTCGCTGAAGCCGTCCAGCGGCTCGACCGACCAGGGGAGCCGCTTGAGCAGGGCCGACAGTTCGGCCCGGACCTGATGCAGCTCCTCCTGGCCGGCGAGGAGGTCACTGGGGAATTCATAGGTCGTAGCCACGGCACAATGCTACGCCTGTTCGAATTGAGGCAGCGAGCTGCTTCCGTGGCTTCACTCGAATGAGTGCACGAGGCTCCGGTACGTGCGTTCCCCTCCCGCCGCCGTGCTCAGTGCCCCGCTTCCCGCAGCTCCCGCACCACCCGCGCCGCCACCGGGACCGGCACACCGTGCCACTGTGCCGCACGCAGCAAGGCGCCGCCGATCGCGTCGAGTTCGAGCGGGCGGCCCGCCTCGGCGTCACGCTGCATGGAGGACTTCGTGGCGGCCGGGAAGCTGTCGTAACGGGCGAGGGAGGCCACCGCGTCGCCGGGGCCGCCGCAGGCACGGCTGACCGCCGCCGATTCCTCGGCGAGGGCGGTGAGCTCGTCGCGGTGGCGGGTGCGCAGCTCGCCCATCGGCAGGCCGTGGCGGGTGGTCAGCAGGGCCATGGGAGCCAGGAAGGCCAGCTTCGCCCACAGGGTGGCGGCCTCGTCGGTCAGTACGCGCGCGGTGATCCCGGCGTCCGACAATGCCCGGGCGAGTGCGGTGAGGCGGTCCTGCGGTACCGGGTCGCCGGTGAGGTCGACCTCGGCGAAGTCGGTGCCGTGTTCGATCATGCCGGGGGCGGTCCGGGTCGACTCGACGCGGATGACGGCCGGGGCGACGTGGTCGGGCCGGTAGCGCTCGCGCAGGTGCTCCGGGTGCTCGACGCCGTTGAGGAGCGGGACCAGCAGACCGTCGCCGAGGGCGGAGGGCGGGACACGGGTGAGGGCCGCGTCCAGCGCGGTGTGCTTGACGGCGACCAGGCAGGCGTCGACCGGCTCGCGCAGCTCGGTGTCCGCCTCCACCGGGACGGTGAAGTCGCCGAACCGGCCGCTGCGGACGCTGATACCGGTCGCGCGCAGCGTGCCAGCCGTGCTCTCGCCGGCCAGGCAGATCACGCGGTGGCCGGCCCGGGCCAGCAGCGCGGCGAGCAGGCCGCCGACGCCGCCGGGGCCGAGGACGGCCACGGTGAGTCCGTCGTGGGTCGGGAGGGTCATCGGGTGTGTCCTCTCGTCGGTCGGCCCCGTGGATGGTGGCCGCCTGGGAGGGAATCTTCGCACCGCTGCGGATCGGCCGGGGCAGGGGCCAGACTTGAGGCATGTGCCGGAGTATCAAGACCCTGCGCCCGCCCGTGCTCCCCGGTGAGGCCACCGAGGACGACATCCGGGCCGCCGCCCTGCAGTACGTGCGGAAGGTGTCCGGCTTCCGGGCGCCCGCCGCGCACAACCGGGAGGTGTTCGACCGTGCGGTGGAGGAGATCGCCGCCGCAACGGCCCACCTCCTCGACGAGCTGGAGGTGCGGGGCGCCCCGGCGCGGCGGGCGGGGTAGCGGCCGGGCGGCGGGTTACCGGCGCGCCGCCGCCCCCTGCACCGGCCGGCGGCGCATCACGTACACGGCGGCCGCGCCCGCGGCGAAGAGGGCCGCCACCGACACCCCCGTGGCCAGCCAGGTGGCGCCGAGCCAGTGGGCGCCGTAGTAGCCGAGGGCGGCGCTGTAGCCGGCCCACGACAGGCCGGCCAGGGCGGACCAGGGGAGGAAGTCGCGGGCCCGGTGGTGAGCGGCGCCGGCGCCGAGGGAGACGACCGAGCGCCCGGCCGGGGCGAAGCGGGCGAGGACGACGAGGGGGCCGCCGCCCCGGGCGAGAGCGGCGCCGAGACGTTCCTGCGCGCGGCTCAGTCTGCGGGAGCGGGCGATCGCGCTGTCCAGGCGGGCCACCCCGCGCCAGGCCAGCCGGTAGGCGACGAGGTCGCCGAGGACGGAGGCCGTCGCCGCGGAGAGGATGAGGAAGAGCAGGTCGGGGACCTTGGCAGGGCTCGCCGCGCCCGCCGCTCCGGTGCCCGCGGCCGCCGCCGTGGCCGCCGTGATGACGAGGACGCCACTGGGCAGTATCGGGAGGAACACGTCCAGCAGCACCGACGTCGCGACGACCGCGTAGATCCATGGGCTGCCGGTCAGCAACCCGACACTCTCCAGCACTGCGACTCCCCGTGATCCCCCGTGGGCCGTACCGTGCCGCGCGAGCGCGGGGAGCGGCAGTAGACCGGCCGATGACAGCCATAGAGCGTACGCCCGAGGTGGGACAGGAGTTTCGGCGGGGGCTGGAGTGTCGGAAGTTGCGCCGCTCGCGGCGAGGTGCGAACCGGCGCCGTAAGGCGGCCCGCGGCCGGACGCTGCGCTCAGCCCTACGGCGGGCGGATCCTCAGGCGGCCACCGGCGTCCGCTCCGGCGCCGGCCGCTGCGCGCTCTCGCCGCGCCGGGACAGCAGCCGGTCCACGCCGAACGCGCCGGAGCCGGTGAAGGCCAGCAGGAAGAACGCCCAGCAGAACATCACCGACGCCTCGCCGCCGTTCTGGATCGGCCACAGCCCCATGCCCTGGTGCACGTCGAAGTAGGCGTACGCCATCGACCCGGAGGCCACCAGCGCAGCGGCGCGCGTGCCCAGGCCCAGCAGGACCAGGCCACCGCAGACCAGCTGGATCACGGCCGCGTACCAGCCGGGCCAGGTGCCGGCCGCGATCGTGCCGCCGGTGCCGCCGGCCGCGCCGCCCAGGACGCCGAAGAGCGAGGCGGCACCGTGGCAGGCGAAGAGCAGGCCGACGACGATGCGGAACAGTCCGAGCACGTACGGCTGCGCGCCGTCGAGGCGTGCGGTCATGTGGGGGCTCCTTCGGTGGTCGAGCGGAACGACCTCGGCGGACCGGTCGTGGGGGACGGCGGCACCGAGTGAGCCCACAGGTTAGGCAGACCTAACGAGTGCTTGCAAGTTCAACATTCATCCTGGCGGTTTGCGGATTGGTACGGCCGCCGCCCCAGCGGGTCCGGCGGGAGCGGCGGCCGCCTGGCTCAGCAGCTCGCGAGGTAGTTCGTGAGCGCGTTCTTCTCGGCGGTGTCCACGGAGAGGTCGTAGTAGTACTTCACCTGCACCCAGGCGCGGACATACGTGCAGCGGTAGGCGGTGCGCGAGGGCATCCAGGTGGCGGGGTCCTGGTCGCCCTTGGCCTGGTTGACGCTGTCGGTCACGGCGATGAGCTGCGGACGGGTGAGGTCGTTGGCGAACGCCTGGCGCTGCGCGGTGGTCCACTTGCTCGCGCCGGAGTCCCAGGCCTCGGCGAGCGGCACGAGGTGGTCGATGTCGAGGTCGGAGGCGGCACTCCAGGTGGCGCCGTCGTACGGGGAGTACCAGCTGCCGCTGGTGGCGGCGCAGGAGGAGTCGGTGACGACGTTCGTGCCGTCGCGCTTGAGGACGGTCTCGCGGGTGTTGCAGGTGCCGCTGATGGTGATCCAGTGCGGGAAGAGGTCGCGGCTGTAGCCGGTGCGGTTCTCGGTGGCGACCGTGAGCTGGGAGAGGTAGCTGCGGGCGGTGGCGCCGCTGACCGGCGTGGGCAGGGCGGCGGAGGCGGTGGGGGAGTTGAACAGGGCGGCGGAGGCTGTCAGCGCGGTGAGCGCGGAGAGTATGCTCAGCCGTCGACGCGCGTAGAACTTGGGCATGCGAACTCCCTTGTGGGGTGGGGGTGTTGGAGCGCGGGCGCGAGAATGCTCGCGGTGCCGTGTTGCGGGGAGATGTGCGCGCGGTGAGAGATTAATGACGTGAACATGACACGACAAGGTTCACGGTCGAACTTTCCGCGCCGTACGAGGTCGCGCGCTCTTCCCGTACCATGGGTGGCGCAGAAGGGGAGTAGCTCTTCGCCGGTGTCGTCGACATACTGCTCGGTTCAGTCCGGGCCGGCGCCCGGAGGCGGATCCCGCGAGGATTGCGCCAGCGAGACCTTCGGCAACGCAGTGCACGCCCGTGCCGTACGGCACGGGCGCTCGAGTGTGCTGCCGTGCCGAGGTGTCTTGCGTGTGACGTACCGCACTCTCGGTGGGGCAGCCCCGACCGATTGAGGGACCTTGATCAGCATCACCGTGACGGCGCTCGTCTTCGGCGTCATCTTCCTCGCCGAGCTGCCGGACAAGACCGCGCTCGCCGGCCTCGTCCTCGGCACGCGCTACCGGGCCTCGTACGTCTTCGCCGGTGTCGCCGCAGCCTTCGCGCTGCATGTCGCGCTCGCGGTCGCGGCCGGCAGTGTGCTGACCCTGCTGCCGCAGCAGATCGTGCACGCGCTCACCGGCGTGCTCTTCCTGGGCGGCGCGGCCGTGCTGCTGCTGAAGAAGGGCGAGGACGAGGAGGAGGTCCGCCGGCCCGAGAACCAGACCTTCTGGAAGGTCGCCGGTGCGGGCTTCATGCTCATCCTGGTCGCCGAGTTCGGTGACCTGACGCAGATCATGACGGCGAACCTCGCCGCGCGCTACGACGACCCGCTGTCCGTCGGTCTCGGCGCGGTGCTGGGTCTGTGGGCCGTGGCCGGTCTCGGCATCGTGGGCGGAAAGGCCCTGATGAAGCGGGTGCCGCTGGCGCTCATCACCAAGATCGCGGCTCTGCTCATGCTGGCGCTCGGGGTGTGGAGCCTGTGGGAGGCGGTCGCCGGGTGAGTGCGGCGAACTTCGCGGGAGTGGTGGCGGGATGCCGGACTTGTTTTGTACCGTGGGGGAACAAAGTGGCTCCCGCCCGTTTTCCCTGACCGGCGGGCGGGACCACCTTGTCCCTCCGGGGCAAGTTCGCTCACTTCCTGGGAGTCGCCGATGCCGGCCACCGTCCTCACCGCCCGCGCCCTGCTGCTCGACATGGACGGCACGCTCGTCAACTCCGACGCCGTCGTGGAACGCGTCTGGCGACGCTGGGCCGAACGGCACGGACTCGACGGCGACAAGGTGATGAAGGTCGTCCATGGACGGCAGGGACACGCGTCGATGGCGGTCCTGCTGCCCGACCGGCCCATGGAGGAGAACCTCGCGGACAACGCGCGGATGCTCGCCGAGGAGACGGCGGACACGGAGGGCGTGGTGCCGGTGCCGGGGGCTGCGCAGTTCCTCGACTCGCTGGCCCGGCTCGGTGTGCCGCACGCCTTGGTGACGTCGGCGGACGTCGCGCTGTCCGGCGCGCGGATGGCGGCGGCAGGGCTGGCGCTGCCGGAGGTTCGGATCACGGCGGAGAGCGTGGGGGCGAGCAAGCCGGACCCCGAGGGCTTCCTGAAGGGCGCGGCGGAACTGGGCGTACCGGCCGCGGAGTGTGTGGTCTTCGAGGACTCCGGGGCGGGCATCGCGGCGGGGCGCTCCGCGGGGATGCGGGTGGTGGGCGTCGGCCCACGCGCCGCCGCGTACGGTCCTGACGCGTGGGTGCGGGACCTTGCGCAGGTCCGGGTCTCGGACGCGGGGGCGGGACTGTTCCGACTCCACGTCGAGCCGTAACGGCGGGCTGGGCTGCGCCGGGCGTTGCCCTGACCGACGCTGGGCCTTCGCGCCCGGCGTTTCGTGTTGTCCGGTGTGCTGCGGTGACCTCCGCGGGTGGCAGTGCCCGCAGCTGTGTCGGCAGGGCGGCCGCCCGGTGTTGCGGTGACCTCCGTGGGTGGGACGCGTAGCCCGGCGTTGACGGGGCGAAGCCCGTGCCCATCCGTGCCGCCCTGGGGGTCCCCCGGCAGGTGGCGACGACGGGCCGCAGTCGCCGACGGCGGGGAGGGGGCGGGGGGTGCCCGCCGGCAGCGGCCGGCACCGGGCAAGGGTGCCGTCGTCGGGGACGGGTGGCCGGACCGAGGACGGACACCGCCGCCCCGGCCCCGAGCCACCCACCGGCACGACGCGCTACATCAGCCGGCCACCGGACAGCAACGGGCCGCCGCAGGCATATAAGGGGCGCGGGGCTGTATTCGACATGCGGCTCCGCCGCGTGGGCGCGACCGGCTACAACGCACCCGCACAGGCCGCCGCAGGCACCCGCGCCTCACGGAGTCTCCGTCTCCGACTCCAGCATCGCCCGCGTCCGCGCCCCGTACACCCCCAGCCCGTCGTCCGTGACGCCTCTCGCCCACTGGTAGTTGCGCAACGCGTCCTCGACCTGGGCGTTGAAGGTGCCATTGGCGTCGCCGGTGTACAGGTGCAGCTGGCGAAGGCGCAGCTGGAGCTCCGTGACCTGCGGCCCCCGGTCACCGCGCCGCAGAACCTGTTCGCCGTCGCCCGGGGCGAACGAGGAGCTGCCGGAGGAGATCGTCGCCGTAGGAGTGGACACCGGCGTAGGCGTCGGGCTCGGCCTGGCGGCCGTGGACGCCGACGCCGAGGCCGACGCCGAGGCCGACGCGGACGCCGACGGCGTCGGAGAGGGACTCGCGCTCGTGCGGGTCGGGCCGGGAGCAGGCGAGGACACCGACGCGGAGGGCGACGGCGCAGGAGACGCCGGCCGCTCGGCCGTCATCGTGACCGTGTCCGGCACCGCCGCACGGACGCCTTCGGGTGCGGCACCCTCCCGGGACGGCGTGTCGTACGACAACAGTCCACTGGCCAGCCCGGCCACCGCCACCACCCCCGCGACGGCTCCGCCCGCGGCCAGCAGTGCGGCGGTACGCCGGCGCCGGCGCGGTACCGCGGCCCGGCGCCCACCCCGACGGGAGTCGTCGTCACCGACGTGCCCCGGCTCCGCCGCCTCGAACAGCCGCAGATCCGTCACGCTGGGCGCCGTGTCCGACGGCGCGAGAGGCATGGGCAGAACAGGGGAGACCGGGACCGCTCCGTCTTCCGCAGCAACCACCCCCAACGGCATGGTCTCCTCAGCCGCAGCGACCCCGTCCGCCCCCGCGCCCTGCGCCCCCGCCCCCTCCAGCTCCACATACGGCCTGATCCGCAGCGGATCGAAGTCCTCCGCCGCGGCCGCCGCGGCGCTGCGCGTGGCCCGCAGGGCGTCCGAAGCCCGCCGGGTGCAACCGCACGAAGGAGTGTTGTCGGCCGCCCGAGGCGCCCCGCACTCCGGACACGGATGCGCCCGCGCCTGCGCTTCCGCCCCACCCCCGTGTTCGTCCACGTGTTCGCCCCTCCCCATAGGAACTCCAGAGATTATGCGGTTCCTCCACACGAGCGAAGGCGGCTCGCCCCGGAATACTGGGCTCCAACAGGACTCAACAGGCCATAACCGGTCACACCGAACACGATGGATGTGTCACGAAACCCGGGGAGGTCTCCATGACCGTCGACGCGCAGGCCAGGACGGGAAGTGCGCAGCAGGAGCACGTGTCCGGCAACGTTCTCGTCTCCATCGGCGCTCTGCTGCTCGGCATGCTGCTCGCGGCCCTCGACCAGACCATCGTGTCGACCGCGCTGCCCACCATCGTCAGCGACCTCGGCGGCCTGGAGCACCTGTCGTGGGTGGTCACGGCGTACCTGCTGGCCTCCACCGCCGCGACCCCGCTGTGGGGCAAGCTCGGTGACCAGTACGGACGCAAGAAGCTCTTCCAGGCCGCGATCGTCATCTTCCTCGTCGGCTCCGCGCTGTGCGGAATGGCGCAGAACATGCCGCAGCTGATCGCCTACCGCGCCGTGCAGGGACTCGGCGGCGGCGGCCTGATCGTGCTGTCGATGGCGATCGTCGGAGACGTCGTCTCGCCCCGTGAACGCGGCCGCTACCAGGGGCTGTTCGGTGCCGTGTTCGGCGCGACGAGCGTGCTCGGGCCGCTGCTGGGCGGGCTGTTCACCGAACACCTCAGCTGGCGCTGGGTGTTCTACATCAACCTCCCCGTCGGCGCCGTCGCCCTCGCCGTGATCGCGACCGCGCTGCACATCCCGCGCCGCTCGACCCGGCACGTCATCGACTACCTCGGCACCGTCCTCATCGCATCCGTCGCCACCTGCCTGATCCTGGTCGCCTCCCTCGGCGGTACGACGTGGGACTGGGGCTCGCCGCAGATCATCGGCCTCGTGGTGCTCGGCGTCGTACTGGCCGGTGTGTTCGTCGCGGTCGAACACCGGGCCGCCGAACCCGTCCTGCCGCTGAAGCTGTTCCGCATCCGCACCTTCACCCTCTCCGCGGTGATCAGCTTCATCGTCGGCTTCGCGATGTTCGGGGCGATGACCTATCTGCCGACGTTCCTGCAGGTCGTGCAGGGTGTGACCCCGACCCTGTCCGGCGTGCACATGCTGCCGATGGTGTTCGGCATGCTGCTGTCGTCGACCGTCTCCGGGCAGATCGTCAGCCGTACCGGCCGCTGGAAGGTGTTCCCGATCGCCGGCACCGGTGTCACCACGCTCGGGCTGCTGCTGCTCCACCGGCTCGACGAGCACAGCTCGACGGCCGAGATGAGCGGGTACTTCTTCGTGTTCGGCCTCGGGCTCGGCCTGGTCATGCAGGTCCTCGTCCTCATCGTGCAGAACGCCGTCTCCTACGAGGACCTGGGCGTCGCCACCTCCGGCGCCACCTTCTTCCGCTCCATCGGGGCCTCCTTCGGCGTCGCCATCTTCGGCACGGTCTTCGCCAGCCGCCTCAGCGACAAACTCGCCGACGCCTTCCGGGGCGTACGGCTGCCGGGCGGGGCCTCCGCGGACTCGCTGAAGGCCGACCCGCGCGGCATCGGCGCCCTGCCGCCCGCGCTGCGGCCGGCGGCGCTGCACGCGTACGCCTCGTCCATCACGGACGTCTTCCTGTACGCGGCACCGGTCGCCTTCCTGGGCTTCCTGCTGGCATGGCTGCTGAAAGAGGACCGGCTGCGCGCCTCCGTCACGGCGCCGGACGTCACCGAGACCCTCGCCAGCAACCCCGTCGAGCGTTCCTCGTACGACGAGGTGTGCCGGGCGCTGTCCGCGCTGGGCACCCGGGAGGGGCGGCGCGAGGTCTACCGGAAGATCACCGAACGGGCCGGCTACGACCTGCTGCCGGCCGCGAGCTGGCTGCTGCTGCGGATCAAGCGGTACGGGCGGGTGGAGCCGGCCGTGCTGGCCGAGCGCAGCCCTGTGCCGCTGCGGGTGATCATCGAGGCCGCCCGGCAGATCGAGGGGCGGCAGCTGGCCCGCCGGGAGGGCATCGACCTGGTGCTGACCGAGGCCGGCGGCGAGGTCGCCGCACGGCTCGCGCAGGCGCGGGAGGAGTCGTTGGCGCACCTGCTCGGCGACTGGTGGGGCCCGGACCGCCCCACCGACCTCACCCACCTGGTCAAGCTCCTCAACGAGGAACTCTGCGGCTCCACCCGCGAACAGCCGCGCACCACGGGCCGAGCCGCAACCTCCGGCTGACCCCACCGGCCCGGGGCCGGTTCCCGGGGGCATCTCGCGCGGGTCGCGAGATCTGCCGGCCCCCGGACGGGACACCTCGCCGCCCGGTGGCGCCCCGGCCCCCGGACGGGATCCGCGTGCTCAGCCGAGCTTCTTGCGGAACCAGTGTTCCGCGTACGGGTCGTCGTTGTGGCGGTCGGTTTCCGTGTAGCCGAGGCGGGCGTAGAGGGCGCGGGCCTCCACCAGGTCGCTGCGGGTGTCCAGGATCAGCTCGGCGGCGCCCAGGGCCCGCGCGGCGTCCTCGGCGGCGGCCACCAGCCGGCCCGCTCCGCCCCGGCCGCGCATCCCGGGCAGCAGGAACACCCGCTTCAGCTCGGCCGTCGCCGCGTCCAGCAGCCGTACGCCCGCGCTGCCGGCCGGCTCGCCGCCGTACCGCGCGATCAGCAACTGCCCGCGCGGCGGCGCGAGGTCGGAGCCGTCTGCCGCGGCGATCTCCCGTTCCAGCTCGTCCGGGTCGGTGCGGCGCCCCTCGTGCAGCAGGTACCAGCGGTCGCTGACCTCCGTGTAGTAGGCCCGCCACAGGGCGCGGGCGTCCGGGGAGTCGTACGGCTCGGGGGCGACGGTCCAGGTCATGGCCGTCATTGTGGGAAGGCGACCCGGGTCCGCCGCAACCCAATAAGCGAACCGGCAAGCGAACCCGCAAGCGCACCGGTCGGCGAGCCCGGTGCACGGGCCGTTTGCCGGGCCGGGCGCGGGCAACCCGATGAGGGAAACCGGTCGGACGGGCCGGTCAGAATCGGAAGGCACCCGGAAGGCATTCATGTCCACAGGCGTGCTCATCGCTGTGATCGTCATCGTGGCGGCCGTCGTCCTTGTCGCGGCGGCCCTGACCCTGCGCGCCCGCGGTGCGGGCGGCGGCCGGAGTCTGAAGCGGCGCTTCGGACCCGAGTACGACCGTGCCGTGGCCCGGCACGACGGAGACGTCAAGGCCGCCGAGCGGGACCTCGCCCGGCGCGTCGAGAAGCACGGAGGGCTGCGCGAGCAGCCGTTGGAGCCGGCCCGGCGCGAGGAGTACGAGGCCCGCTGGACGGCGCTGCAGGAACACTTCGTCGACGCGCCGCGCGAGGCGGTCGCCGAGGCGGACCGGCTGCTGGCCGAGGTGGCCGGCGCCCGCGGTTACCCCGACGGCGGGCAGTACGAGGAGCAGCTCGAAGCGCTCTCCGTGCACCACGCCGGCCGTGTGGAGGGCTACCGGCACATGCACCGCGTCGCCCGCGCGCCGCTGGCCGCGGACGGCGAGGGGCCCGGCACGGAGGAGCTGCGCGAGGCACTCGTCGAGGCGCGCGAGCTGTTCACGGAACTCATCGCCCCGGCGCCCCAGGACAGCGGGCGGCACCGCGCGGACCGCGCCGAGAAGGACGGGCGCGAGCAGGTCGCCGCACCTCGGTCCACCCATCGCACCCATCAGCCGTGGGGGCTGACCCGCGGCCACGCCAAGGGGAGTTGACCGCCATGACCGACGACAGCCGTCAAGGCATGCGCCACGCCCCGGTGACGGAGGAACGCGCGCCCGTGGCACCCGCCGGGCACGCCGAAGGGCACACCGTGGCGCCCCCGGGGCAGGGACACACCGTGCCCGGCCTGGGCGACAGGTCCGTGACCGGCCCGGGCCCCGGCCGGTCGCCCCTGCCCGGCGACCCGGACGCACGCGGCGAAAGCGCCACCGGCACCACACGCGGCACCGGCACGACCGCGACGGGCGGCACGGCGACGGCCGGCACCACACCGACCGGCACCACGGCGACCGCGGCGGACAGCTCCAGTGGTGGCCCGCTCATGCCGCACGAGGAGGTGGACGAGTTCCATCAGAGGCTCTCGCACGCGCTGGCCGGCTTCGTCGACGCACCGCGTGACGCGGTGGAGGAGGCCGACCACCTGCTGCAGGAGATCGCCGCGCACGTCACCGACGCCGTCTCCCGGCGCCGCCGTACCCTGCGGATGTCCTGGCAGGGCGGCGAGGCCGGCGAGGACAAGCCCGCCACCAGCACGGACACCGAGCAGCTGCGGCTGGCTCTGCGCGACTACCGCGAGCTGTCCCGCCGCCTGCTGCACCTCTGACGCAGTCCACCGGCCCGCTCAGGGGGCCGGCCGGTTCACCGGACCGCCGCCCGCGGCCGTCCGCCGCTCACCCCACTGCCGTACGACCTCCTCGACGTCGTACGGCTTGCGGCCCAGCGGCGGGCCGGGCGGCGGTTTGAACATCATGTCGCGGATCTTGACGTTGATCTCGGTGATGATCCGCCGCACCAGCTGCTCCGACGGCGCCGCGTACGCCGCCGCGAGCGCGTCGTCGGCCTCCTTGCGCAGCGCCAGCGCGGGCGGCAGGACGGACAGACCCTCGCGGTGCAACTTGCGCTTGACCCACCACAGTTCGTCGTACGTCGACTCGATCTCGGGCGGCAGGGGCTCGCCCGCGCCGGTCAGCCGGTCGAAGTCACCGCGAGCCTGCGCATCGCGGATCTGCTTGTCGACCCAGGACTCGAACGGCACCCCGGGTGGCTTTCGCTCGGTCATGTACCCATTGTGCCGGACGGGGCCCCGCCGGCCGATCTATCATGCGGCGGCGGTGGACCAACCGGGCCGCCGCACCGCGACGTCGCAAAGGGAGCGCACGTGCTCGAACTCACCATGGCCTCCGTCTCCGGGGCAGACGAGGGTGCCACGGCCGGGATGACCATGGCCGACGCCCCCAGTGACCTGGGCGCCGTGCTGAGGGTCGGGCGCGACGCCGCAACGTGCCGGCTCGTCACGCCCGAGGACTGGCTGTTCGTCTCCCGCGTCCACCTGGAGTTCCTCTGCGGTCCGGACGGCGGCTGGCAGCTGACCTGGCTGCGCGGCTCGCAGCCGGACCCGTCCTCGGAGGTGCGGATGATCGTCGGCGAGTACGCCCAGCCCCTGGTCTACGGCGGGACGGTCGCGCTGCCCCGGGGCGGCTCCGGCGAGATCGTCATCCAGGACCGCACGGGCCCGCGCAGCGTGAACGTCGGCTTCTACCACGAGGTCTGAGCCGCGCCGGGGGCCGGCACAGCGCCCGCGGGTCTCACAGGACCCGGGCGAGCGCGAAGCCGTCGTAGCCCTTGCTGCCGACCGTCTGGATCGCGGTGCCGCTGAGCCGGGGGTGGGAGCCGATCAGTTCGATGGCGGTGCGGGTGCCGCGGACGTCGGGGTCCTCGCTGCCGGCGTCGGCGACGCGGCCGCCGCGGACCACGTTGTCGACGACGATCAGGCTGCCTGCGCTGGTGAGCCGCAGCGCCCACTCCACGTAGTGGGCGTTGTTGGCCTTGTCGGCGTCGATGAAGACCAGGTCGAAGGGCGGCGGGTTCTCGTCGGCGAGCTGTGGCAGCGACTCCAGGGCCGGGCCGACGCGCACCTCGACGAGTTTGTCCAGGCCCGCCCGGGCGATGTTGCGGGTGGCGATCTCGGCGTGCTTCGGGCTGTACTCCAGCGAGATCAGCCGGCCGTCGGCGGGCAGCGCCCGGGCCAGCCAGATCGTGCTGTAGCCGGCCAGGGTGCCGATCTCCAGGACGTTGCGGGCGCCCTGGATCTGGGCGAGCAGCTGCAGGAACTTGCCCTGGGTCGGGGTGACGTTGATCCGCGGCAGCTGCGCGGCCTCGCTGTCGCGCAGCGCGGCCAGCAGCGCCTCGTCGTCCAGCGCGAGGTGGGTGGAGAAGTAGTCGTCGACGTCGTCCCAGAGCTGCGACCCGCTCATGCGTCTGCACCTTCCATGCGAATCCCGCGTCCCACGGCACAGCATTTCAGAGGTTGGGCACGGGTGCCCGGGAGGTGCGGCGTGTGGCGCGTACGGTCCACACGGCGATCACGGCCGCCAGCGCCGTCAGGCCGCCGCCCGTGGCCACCAGCCACGCCGGCAGTCCGGCGATCTCGCGCAGCCGGTAGCTGTAGACGACCTCGCGGTACGTACGGTCGGTCGCGGTGCGCCGCAGCTCATGGTCGCCGTCGATGCGGGACGGCACCGGAAACTCCTGGTCGAGGGCCGTCAGGTACTCGGTGCCGTGGCTGATCTCGGCCAGCGGGCCCCAGGGGTCCCTGACGCGTCCGGCGAAGGTGACCTTCGGCCGCTCGCCGCCGATGGACGTGCGCGGCTCCATGCGGTGGGCGGCGAGCAGGTACAGGCCGAGCGACTGCGGGTTGGCGGCCAGGCGGGAGAGCCGCATCGGGTAGACCGGTGCGTCGGCGGCGAAGGTGAGGTGCAGTGGGTCGAGGGCGCCGTACAGGGGGGTGTGGGTGCTCTGCGGGGCCAGGCGGATCGCCACGTACTCCCAGTGGCGGTCGACGTACGGCTGGAGTGCCTGCGCGAGGCGGGCGGGCAGGGCGAAGCCGTTGCGGTGCAGCCAGTCGCTCAGCGCGGCCGGGTCGTCGGCGGTGAGGCGGGCCACGTCGAACGGGCCGAGCCGCTGCCGGCTGACGACGCCGACACCGGCACCGGCCGACGGCGGGGCCGCCGCGGAGGCGCCGTCGTCCCCCGAGGCGAACGGCCAGTCGCCGGAGCGGGGCCAGAAGTAGTACCGCGTGCGGTGCTCCGGGGCGGTCTGCTCCCGCAGCTGGTCGAAAAGACGGGGGTCGCCGAGGCGGACGGTGGCACGGTGCGGGACGGGCATGATCCAGGCGGCGCGGTCGGCGGTGCCGGCGACGGTCAGGCTCATCACGATCTGCTCCTGCCGGCCGTCCCACCGCACGACGGACACCTCGCGGTCCACTCTGACCTGCTGCTGCCCGCTGGGGATCATCGCCCCACAGCCACAGGCATACGCCGGCGCGGCGAGCCAGGCGAGCTGGATGCCGAGCAGAGTGAGAACGAGGGTGAGAATACGAGGTGTTGTGCGCACGCCACGTAAGGACGACCCCCCGGAGCCAACGGTTCCGCCAGCGGGAGGGCTGTGACCGGCCGGAGCTGGGGTGAGTGGCCCGGCGTTGGCTTCGCACGCGGTGCTGCGGCCGGCCGGGGGTGGGTGGCGCAGCCCGGCGCGACGGGGTTGCCTCCCCCTCACCCACCGGCACAGCGCGCGACACCAGCCACCCACGCACCGCGAGGGGCCGCCGCAGGGCCATAAGGGGCGCGGGGCTGTATTGGACATGCGGCTCCGCCGCGTGGGCGCGACCAGCGACAACGCAACGCGCAGACAAACGACGGCCCGCCCCCGCCCCGCCGGACGGCGCCGGCGTCACGCCGCCCGCGACACCGCCGGCGCAGACCCCGGCAGCGGGCGCCCCGCCGACTCCGCCATGTACCAGACGGCCACGCCACCCACGACCGCCGCCGCCATCATGTAGTACGCGGGCATCATCATGTTCCCGGTCGCCCCGATCAGCGCCGTGACCACCAGCGGCGTAGTCCCCCCGAACAGCGACACGGAGACGTTGAAGCCCACGGACAGCGACCCGTACCGCACCCGCGTCGGGAACAGCGCCGGCAGCGCGGAGGGCATCGCGGCGGTGAAGCACACCAGCAGCAGCCCCAGCGCCCCCATGCCCAGCGCGACAGCGACCAGGCTGCCCTGCCGGATCAGCAGCAGCGCCGGGACGGACAGCAGCAGGAAGCCCACGCACCCCGCCGCGATCACCGGACGACGGCCGACCCGGTCGGTCAGCGCACCCGCGAACGGCTGGACGATCATCATCACGGCCATCACACCGAGCACCACGAGCAGCCCGTGCGTCTCGTCGTACTTCAGCTCACTCGTCAGATAGCTCGGCATGTACGACAGCAGCATGTAGTCGGTGACGTTGAAGACGAGCACCAGGCCCATGCACAGCAGCAGCGCCTTCCACTGCCCGGTGATCATCTCCCGCAGCGGCACCTTCGGACGCGCCGACTCCGCCTTTTCCATCTCCGCCGCGAACGCCGGGGTCTCCTCCAGCTTCATCCGCAGATACAGGCCGATGATCCCCATCGGGCCCGCGATCAGGAACGGGATGCGCCAGCCCCACGAGGTCAGCTCGTCCGTGGACAGCAGCGCCGTCATCAGCGTGACCAGCCCCGCACCGCCGATGTAGCCGGCCAGCGTGCCGAACTCCAGCCAGCTCCCCAGGAACCCGCGCCGCTTGTCAGGGGCGTACTCGGCGATGAACGTGGACGCACCGGCGTACTCGCCGCCGGTGGAGAACCCCTGCACCAGCCGCGCGGCGAGCAGCAGCAGCGGCGCGCCGACGCCGATGGAGGCGTACGACGGGATCAGTCCGATCGCGAACGTGCCCGCCGCCATCATGATCATGGTCACCGCGAGCACCTTCTGGCGGCCGACGCGGTCGCCGAGCGGTCCGAAGACCATGCCGCCGAGCGGCCGGACCAGGAAGGCCGCGGCGAAGGCGCCGAAGGTGGACAGCAGCTGGGCGGTCGGGTTGCCCGAGGGGAAGAAGACCTTGCCGAGGGTGACTGCGATGTAGCTGTAGACACCGAAGTCGAACCACTCCATGGCGTTGCCCAGCGCCGCCGCCTTGACCGCGCGCTTGACGAGCGCCGGGTCGGTGACGGTGACGTCCGGAGTCTTCTTCAGGGTGATGGGCCTGACGGGATGAGCGGCTGCGGTCGTTGCCGACAAAACTTCGCTCGCCTGCCTTTCGACGGGGACAAGGACAGGGCCCACGCGACGGCGCTGGCGGCGGACCGAAAACCGACCATAGGCGCCGTTGGTCCCGTTACGGGGCGTACGCACCTCGTTGCGTGATGCAGCTAAATGTCGGTTGTCCAGGGGCATCTGCCCGCTCCGGCCGCGAGCACCCGCCGCCCCGGTGTGACCCTTCTCGCGCCGCGCGCAGGCGTTCACAAGCCGGACGGTCTATCGTCTTCGGGACAAAGCCGGGCGGTCTATTACTTCCATCACCAACAGGACAGTGGGCGTCAGGGCGGGAGGGCCGACCAGGCGTGGCGAATGCTGAGCACAGCGGGCAACCGGCGGCAGCCGTCGCAGCGACGGCCGCTCGCGCGGCACAGGCGCGCCTGCGCGCACTCGGGCTGGGGCTGTGGCTGATCGTGGCCGCCCTCGCCGCCAGCGAGGCCGCCGCGGTCCTGTGCAGCCCGCGCGGGGAGCGGCTGGCCGACCTGGAGACCTGGGTCGGCCCGCACGGCGTGCTGCACGTCAACGGCTCCCTGTACGACTCTTCGCGCTTCACCGGTACCCCATTCGGGGGGCTCGTCCTCAAGCCGCTGACCCGGGCGGCCGAGCAGGCCGTCGGCTGGGGCTGGACCCTCTCCACCCTGCTGCTGGTCGCCGCCCTCGGCGTCGTCGCCGCGCGTGCCCTGCCCCAGTCGGCCGGCAGGCGCATCTCCCTGCCGGCCGCGCCCGTCGCGATCGGCCTGCTCATGCTGTCGCTGCCGGTGCGCACCACCCTGTGGCTGGGCCAGGCCAGCATCCTGCCGGTGCTGCTGGTCCTGCTCGGCTGCTTCGTCGTGCGCGGGCAGCGGGTGAGCGGCGTACTGATCGGCGTGGCCGCCGCCCTGCAGCCGACGCTGCTGCTGTTCGCTCCGCTGCTGTGGTGCACCGGCCGCCGCCGGGCTGCCCTGTCCGCCGGTGTCACCTTCGCCGCCTGCACCGCGCTGGCCTGGGCGGCGATGGCACACGACTCCGCCACCTACTGGGTGCACCACATGGCCGGAGCGGGCCTTGGCGGCCGTGCCGACGCTCTCGGCAACCAGTCCCTGCACGGCGCCCTTCTCCGCTTCGGCCTCACCGGTCCGCTGGAGATCGCCCTGTTCCTCGCCCTGGGCGCGGTCGTCGCCGTCCTCGGGGTACGCCGCGCGGTGCGCTACGCCCGCGACGGGCAGCTCCTCCTCGCGGTCGCCGTGACCGGCTGCGCCGCCCTCGCCGTATCGCCCACCGCCTGGCAGCACCAGCTGCTGTGGGTGCTGTTCACCGTCGTCGGACGGGTCGGCAGGCGGTCCGCCGACCGGTATGTGTGGCCGGTCGCGGTCGTGCTGGTGATGAGCCTGCCGGCCCGGATGCTGCTGCCGGACAAGCCGCTGTTCCAGCCGCTGCTGGCGAACCTCGTCCTGCTCGCCGCCCTCGCCGCGGCCACCGCCGTGCCCTTCCTGTTCCGCTCCTCGGCGTCCTTCGACAACCCCCTGCCCACCCGGTACGCCGCCCCCGCCCCCCGCTTCCGGTACCTCCCGCGGCTGCCCGCCCTGCGCCGCGTCCTCAGCCGCCCCAACCTGCTGTTCGAGCTGCTGCTGATCCGCCTCACCTACTGGGCGTACGCGCAGATCCGGCTGGCCGCGACCGGCGGCACCAACAGCGGCGGCCGGGCCCTGGCCGAGCGCCACGGCCACCAGATCCACCGCCTCGAGGCGTTCCTGCGCCTCGACATCGAGCACTGGGTCAACCACACCGTCGTCTCGGCCGGCCGGCTGGAGAGGTTCCTCAGCTTCTACTACGAGTCGTTCCACTTCGGCATCCCGCTGGCGATCCTCGGCGTGCTGTACTGGCGCCGCCCGCTGGACTACCGCTGGGCCCGCGCCGCGCTCGGCTCCGCCACCGTGCTCGCGCTCGCCGGCTTCTGGCTCTACCCCCTCGCGCCGCCCCGCCTGATGCCCGGCCTCGGCATCGTCGACACCGTCCACGGCCCGCAGGACTTCGCCAAGCCGGACTACGGCACGCTCACCGAGCTGACCAACCAGTACGCGGCGATGCCCTCGCTGCACTTCGGCTGGGCGCTGTGGTGCGGCCTGGTGATCGTGATGCTGGCGCCACGGGGGTGGATGAAGGCGCTCGGCCTGCTGCATCCGCTGCTCACCGTCTGCGCGATCGTTGCGACCGGCAACCACTGGGTGCTGGACGCGGTCGGCGGCGCGGCCGTGGTCGGCGCCGGCTTCGGGCTGACGTACCTGCTTCAGGGCCCCCGCACCACGGTGGTCAGGGTCGCGGCCGTGCGGGTCGGCAACCTGCCGAAGGAGGCGGAGAGGGACCGCGCTCCGAGCTGATCCGGAACCGGCCCGGGAAGGGCGAAGGCGGCGGCCCAGGGGATCGGGGGCCGCCGCCTTCGCGTCTGCCGGGGTACGGAGGTGTGTCCGTACCGGCGCCATCAGTACCAGTTGTGGGCCTGCCAGAAGTTCCAGGCACCGCACGGGCTGCCGTAGCGCTCGTTCATGTAGTTCATGCCCCACTTGATCTGGGTCGCCGGGTTGGTCTTCCAGTCGGAGCCGGCCGAGGCCATCTTGGAGGCCGGCAGGGCCTGGACCAGGCCGTAGGCGCCGCTGGAGGAGTTGGTGGCGTTCGGGTTCCAGCCGCTCTCGCGCTCGACGATCTTCGAGAAGCACTGGTACTGCGCCGAGCTGCCGATCATCTTCTTCGCGACCGCCTGGGCCGAGGAGGCCTGCGCCGTCGCGGCCTGGGCGGGCGCGGCGGCGATCAGGGAACCGCACGCGGCAGCGGCCACGGCGGCACCGGCGAGGGCCTTCTTGGGGGCGGAGATGCGACGGAAGAGGGAAACGGCGGACACGGGGAGCCTTTTCTCGGGGACAGTGGCGTCGCCGGCACGCCGTTGAGCACGTGATGCGTGGAGCCGCCTGAGCGCGGCCGTGGCATGCGGAGGCGCCGCGGCCCTGTGGGCACGTCGGCGCCGTGCGACGTCGTCCAGAGAACCAGGCCCGACAGGCGCCCGCAATGCCCCCTTTTACTAGTTGTGGTCGCATCGAGAAGAACGGCCAAGTGTGTGACCCGGCTCTCAAAGCCCAGGTCAGCGCCCATGACGACGCGTCCATGACACATGAATGGATCTACGGCCCCGCTTCGTAGGTGACCTGGGTCATGTGGGGTGCTTCACCGCCGCGACCCCCGCGCGCTCACCGTCGGCGTACGGCCTCTCACTCGCCGGCCGGATCGAACGTGACCGGCGTCTCGAACGCCGCCCGCCGCGTGGCCCGGCGCAGCGCCCTGAGGATCGCCGGGCCGAGAGTCAGGGTGAGGGCGACCGTGACGAGCGCCCGGCCCAGGTCCCAGCCGAGCGAGGTGGCG
Organism: Streptomyces sp. NPDC014006; assembly: GCF_043088925.1. Classification (NCBI taxonomy): domain Bacteria; kingdom Bacillati; phylum Actinomycetota; class Actinomycetes; order Kitasatosporales; family Streptomycetaceae; genus Streptomyces; species Streptomyces sp. NPDC014006. Next base: position 722,933 of record NZ_JBICAJ010000001.1, read on the forward strand.
AGGCAGTACGCGACGAAGCGGGCCAGGTTGGCGCCGGGATCGGCGTGCGGGTCGAAGGCGATGTTCGAGGCGTTGCCGCCCATGAAGGGCCAGCCCGCGAGGTTCATGACCGTGCCGTAGGCGAAGGCCGCCAGGAAGCCGTACCCGGCGAGCAGGACGAGTTCGGCGCGGCCGCGCAGCCGGTCGGGGCCGGGCAGCAGGCCCGCGCCCATCGTGAACCAGCCCATCGACAGCATCTGGAACGGCAGCCACGGGCCGACCCCGCCCGTCAGCAGCGCGGAGGCGAACATCGTCACCGCGCCCAGCACGAACCCGAAACCGGGACCGAGGACCCGGCCGCTGAGCACCATGAGGAAGAACATCGGCTCGATACCGGCCGTGCCCGCGCCGACGGGCCGCAGCGCGGCGCCGGTCGCCGCCAGCACCCCCAGCATCGCGACCGCCTTCGGGCCGAGCCCGGACTCGGCGATCGTCGCCGCGGCCACCGCCACCAGCAGCACCAGCAGACCCGCGAACAGCCACGGGGCGTCCTCCGCGTGCGCGAGCACCTGGGAGCCGGGCGGGGCGAGGAACGGCCACAGCAGCGCGGCCACCCCGACCGCGCCGACCAGCACGAGCGCGGCGACCGAGCGGGGGCCGAGGCGGACGGCGCGTATCCGCGCGGGGCGGGCGGCGCCGGGGGAGCGGCTCATGCGAGGGCCTTTCGCACCTGCGCGACCGTCAGCCACTGCTGCGGCGCGAGGATCTTCGTCACCTGCGGGGCGAAGGACGGGGAGGACACCACGACGTCCGCCGTGGGACCGTCGGCGATCACCTCGCCCTCGGCGAGCAGGACCACCCGGTGGGCCAGCTCGGCGGCCAGCTCCACGTCGTGCGTGGCCAGCACCACCGCGTGCCCGGCGGCCGTCAGCTCGCGCAGGACGGTGACCAGGCGGGACTTCGTCGCGTAGTCCAGGCCGCGGGTCGGCTCGTCCAGCAGGAGCAGGGGCGGCCGGGCGGTGAGCACGACGGCCAACGCCAGCGCGAGACACTGGCCCTCGGACAGGTCCCGGGGGTGGGTGCCGTCCGTCACGCCGGGCAGCAGTTCGCGGACCAGGGCACGGCAGGCCCCGGGCTCGGCGCCCGCGTCCTCGTCGGCGGCCGCGCACTCGGCGGCGACCGTGTCGGCGTACAGCAGGTCGCGCGGCTCCTGCGGGACCAGGCCGACCCGGCGCACCAGCTCGCGCGGCGGCGCACCGTAGGGGGCGGTGCCGCAGGTCAGCACGGTGCCCGACGTCGGCCGGACCAGCCCGACGAGGGTGTTGAGCAGCGTCGACTTGCCGGCGCCGTTGCGTCCCATCAGCGCGACGGTCTCACCGGGGGAGACGATCAGGTCGACACGGCGCAGCGCCTGCACGCGCCCGCGCCGCACGGCGAGCGCCCGCAGCTCGGCGGCGTACGCCTCCGGCGCCCGGCCGTCGGCGGGACGCCGGCCCAGCAGCCGGGCCAGGCGGGAGGGGGCCGGCCGCGGGGCCGGAAGAGCGGAGGCCGAAGTCGTCGGGAGCGTGGCGGCCGGAGCCTTCGGGGCGGTGTCCCGTCGCGCCAGCCGTTCGCGCAGGTCGCCCGCCCGGCGTCGGGCGTCGCGGACCGTCAGCGGCAGCGGGGACCAGCCCGCGAGCCGGCCCAGGTCGACGACCGGCGGGTACACCGGCGACACGGCCATGACGTCGGCCGGGGCGCCGACCACGGGCGCCTCGCCGGGGCCCGGCAGCAGGGCGACGCGGTCGGCGTACTGGACGACGCGTTCCAGCCGGTGTTCCGCCATGAGCACCGTCGTACCGAGGTCGTGGACCAGGCGCTGGACGACGGCGAGGACCTCTTCGGCGGCGGCCGGGTCCAGCGCGGAGGTCGGCTCGTCGAGGACGAGGACCCGCGGGTGCGGGGTGAGCACCGACCCGATCGCTACGCGCTGCTGCTGGCCGCCGGAGAGCGTGGCGATCGGCCGGTCGCGCAGATCGGCGAGGCCGAGCAGGTCCAGCGTCTCCTCCACGCGGCGCCGCATGACCTGCGGGGACAGCCCCAGGGACTCCATGCCGTAGGCGAGTTCGTCCTCGACTGTGTCGGTGACGAAGTGGGCGAGCGGGTCCTGGCCCACCGTGCCGACGACGTCGGCGAGTTCGCGCGGCTTGTGGGTGCGGGTGTCACGGCCGGCGACCGTGACGCGGCCGCGCAGGGTGCCGCCCGTGAAGTGCGGGACGAGCCCGCTGACCGCGCCCAGGATCGTCGACTTGCCGACGCCGGAGGGGCCGACGAGCAGCACGAGTTCCCCTTCGGGCACCTCGAAGTCGACGCCGCGGACGGTGGGTTCGCTCGCACCGTCGTAGGTCACGGAGACGTTCTCGAAGCGGATCACGACGACTCCTCGGGCTGCTTCTCGGGGGAGGGCGCCTCGCGGGTCGGCACAGCGGGCGACGGCACCTCGGGGGACGGTTCCTTCGGCGAGGGCGCCAGGAACGCCGGCAGCAGGCCGAGCAGCACGGCCGCCGCCGGCCACAGCGGCAACTCGGGCGCGGTGAGCGGGACCACGCCGGGGTTCAGGGCGGGGGAGCCGGCGAGGACCAGCGCCGCGGCCACGGCGATGCCGCTCGCGGCGACCGACAGGGCGCGGGCGTCCCAGGGGTCGGGGCGGTAACGGGTGCGCGGCGTGCGGCGTCCGCCGAGCCACAGGCCGGCCAGCGCGGCGGCGACCCCGCCCAGCAGCACCGGCAGGCCGTAGCGGCCGCCGTCGGCGGTGAACAGCCCGTACGTGCCGGCGCACACGCCGAGCAGCCCGCCGAGCGTGAGCGCGGCCGTCGTACGGCGCACCGGCGCGGGCACGTCGGCGCTGCGGCCGTAACCGCGGGCGTCCATCGCGGCGGCCAGCGCCACGGACCGCTCCAGCGCGCCCTCCAGCACCGGCAGGGCCACCTGGAGCAGTCCCCGCAGCCCGCGGTCCGGGCGTCCCCGCAGCCGGCGGGCGGCCCGCAGCCGCTGCGCGTCGGCGATCAGATGCGGGGCGAAGGTCAGCGCGACGACGACGGCGACACCCGTCTCGTACAGCGCGCCCGGCAGGGACTTCAGCAGCCGGTGCGGGTTGGCGAGCGCGTTCGCGGCGCCGACGCAGATCAGCAGCGCGGCCAGCCGCAGCCCGTCGTACAGCGCGAACAGCAGGCCCTCGGCGGTGACCCGGCCACCGAGCCGGATGCCCTGCGCCCAGTGGGGCAGCGGCACTTCGGGCAGGGTGACGACGACATGCGTGCCCGGTATCGGGGAGCCGAGGACGACCGCGAAGAAGAGGCGGACGACCAGCACGGCCAGGGCCAGCTTCAGGAACGCGGAGTAGGAGCGGGCCCAGGGCGCGTTGGGGCGGCAGGTCGTCACGACGTAGGCGGAGACCGCCACGAGCAGCGCGAGCAGCAGGGGGTTGGTGGTGCGGGTGGCGGCGGTGCCGAGGCCGAGGGCCCACAGCCACCAGGCGCCGGGGTGCACGGTGGCGGGGCCACGGTGACTACGCACGCCGCCGCCGCGCCTGCCACACCGCCGCGGCACCCAGGACGACGACGGCCCCGCCGCCCGCGATCAGGCCGACCGACGGGCCGCCGTCATCGTTCTTCGCCTTCGGCGCTGCCTGCGGGGTGCCCGTGGCCTTGCCGGAGACCTGCTCCCCGCAGCCGTGCCGCGGATACCCGGCGATCGCGCACAGCAGCGCGTTGGTGTCGTAGCGCAGCGGCTTGGCGACCGTGGCCAGCGCCTCGGCCGTCGTCGCGTCCCGCGGGACGCGGGCGCAGGCCGTGCGGGCGGCCGGCGGCTTCTCGCCGGAGGGGGCGTCGGCGGCCGTACCGAAGTCGATGACCAGCGCCACCCGCTTCGTGCCGTCCTGCCGCGGGGTGTGCGCGCAGATCGCCGCGAAGTCGGCGGTGCCGCGCGGCCGTGCGGCGTCGCCGGAGTCCTCGCTCACCGCGAACCGGAAGCCCTGCACGGCACCGTCGGCCGGCCGGGCCGTCGACGGCCCCTGCGTGGCATACGTCCATGCCGAGCCGTCGCGCTCCCAGAACGACCAGTACCGGTAGCCGACGGCGCGCGCCTGGCCCGCCGCCACCAGCGGCAGCAGCAGGGCCAGGCACAGCAGGGCGACGCGGCGGATCACTTGGTGCGGCCCTTGCGGCCGCTGATCAGGAAGCCGGCGCCGATACCGGCGACCAGGCAGACGCCGACGAACCACCACACGCCGAAGGGCGCGTCATCGTCCTTCTTCTTGTCCTTCTCGGCGCCCTTCGTCTCGGCCGCCTGCGGGGCCGGACCGGTCGCGTTCAGCCCGGCGACGAGGTCCTGGCCGCCGAAGTGGCGCGGGTCGGTGCCCGCGGTGTGCGCGGCGAAGACGAGCTGGGCGTAGGCGGCGGGACCGCTCTGCTTGGCCCAGCCCGCGCTGTTCTTCTCCAGCCACGCCAGCGGCTTCGCGGCCTGCGCGGCACCGCCCTGCGCGGCGAGCGCGACCACGGCGTCGGCGGTGTTGCCGTAGTCGGGCTGAGGGGTGGCGCCCGGCATGGCGGAGGTCAGGTGGCCGTCCTTGGCCATCGTCTTCGCCAGGTAGGCGGCCCCGTTGGCGGCGGCCTGCGCCGGAGTGCGGGCGTCCTCGCACACCGCTTCGGTCTGCGCGCCCGCGCTGGTCACCAGGCCCTTGCCCAGCAGCCCGACGACACCGGCCGCGGTCGCGTCCGCGTTGGCGGCGAGCTTGCCGGACTTGTCGGGCTGGAAGGCGAAGGCGCCGCCCTGCGCGCACGGCAGGGCGAGCTTCAGCAGGGCGTCGGCGGGCGACTTGCCGTCCTTGGTGACGGCGGCGGGCTTCTCCCCGGCCGCGGCGAGCGCGCCGACGACGACGGAGGTGGAGTTGGCGTCGCTGGCGCCGCCGGCGACGTAGCCCCAGCCGCCGTCCTTGTTCTGCACGGACTTCAGCCAGGTGACCGCCTTGGTGACGACGGCGTCGTGGCCGCCGAGCGCGGTGAGCGCCTGCACGGCGGCGGCGGTCTGGTTGGTGTCGGTCATCGTCTTCGCGTCGCACGGCTTGGCCGGCTCCGCCCGGAACGGGGCGAACGCACCGCTCGCGCACTGCTGCCCGGTCAGCCAGTCCACGGCCTTGTCCGCGGGCTTCACGCCGGCCGTGTGCTGGGCGAGCAGGGCGAGCGACTGCCGCCATACGCCGTCGTACGTCGGGTCGGCGGTGCCGTACAGCCCGGAGGGCAGCGCCTGCGACGGGGTCGGGGCGGGCGACGCGGCCATGGCGGGCGCGGCGGCGCCGCCGAGCACGGCGACGGCGGCAACGGCCGCTGCGCTGCGACGAATGTTCATGATCGGCGGGTGCCTCTCCCTGTACCGGGAGCCGGGCAGCACGGGAGGACCCCGGGCGGCTCGGCTCCGTAGACCTCGACGGTGCGTGAGCCGGTCACGTCCGTACCGGGCGATCCGGCTCGCCGGCCCGAAGGCGGCTCACGGATTGGGGTCTCCCCTGCTCGAGCGCAGTCGAGAGCTGGGGGAAGGGTCAGCGCCGGATGGGCACCGGCTTCCCCCTGTACGGGTGTGATGACGACGCCGCCACTTTACCGGGCCGTAGGAAAGGGCCGGAGGGGCGGTTGCGCCTCGGCGCCGGGGGAGCCCCCCTCACCGCCCCTCCTCGTCCTCCGTCAGGTCGATCAGCCGGCACACCGTCTCGATGTCGACCTTGACCTGGGCGATGGAGGCGCGACCCGAGAGCCAGCTGATCAGGGCCGCGTGCCAGGTGTGTTCGATGACGCGGACCGCCGAGAGCTGGGCCGGGGTGGGGTCGTCCCGGCCCATCGCGTCCAGGATGATCGCCGTCGTCTGCCGGGAGACCTGGTCGACCTCGGGGGAGACGCTGCGGTCGGCGAAGGTCAGGGCGCGGACCATCGCGTCGGCGAGATGCGGTTCGCGCTGCAGACCGCGGAAGGCGCGCATCAGGGTCTCCGCCACCCGCTCCGCCGCCGTCTCGCCGGCCGGCGGCTTCCTGCGGAGCGTGCCGTGCATGTGCTCCAACTGGTCCTGCATGGTCGCCACCAGCAGATGGATCTTGGACGGGAAATAGCGGTACAGCGTGCCCAGCGCCACCTGCGAGGCCTCCGCGACCTCCCGCATCTGCACCGCGTCGAAGCCGCCCCGGCCCGCCAACTGCGCGCTCGCGCGCAGGATGCGGCGGCGCCGCTCCTCCTGCCGCTCCGTGAGGGGCGAGGTGTCGGAGCGCGAGGTGCTGGCGTGCGCGGGCATGGGTCCGTCCGTGACAGTCGGTGAGGGCGTGCGTTCGGTCAGCATGGCAGCCGTGCGCCCGTGGCGTGAATCACCTGATCCACTGCTCACAGCGTCGCTACCTGCCGGTAGATTCAGAGCCTCCTGAGCGATCAAGTCTGAAACTTGTTCTAGATTAGCGTCCCGGCGTAATCTCGCGGGACGGAGCAGGCAGAGAGGGGCCCGGAGTGACCGCTGAGGCCAGTCGGACGGGGTCCCGTGAGGGCCTCGCCGCGGACGGCGGGCGACCGCTCGACATCGCGCTCCTGACCTACAAAGGGAACCCGTTCTGCGGCGGTCAGGGCGTCTACGTCCGCCACCTGTCCCGCGAGCTGGCCCGCCTCGGCCACCGCGTGGAGGTCATCGGCTCCCAGCCCTACCCCGTCCTCGACGAGGGTGAGGACTACGCCGGCCGGCTCCGCCTCACCGAGCTGCCCAGCCTCGACCTCTACCGCCAGCCCGACCCCTTCCGCACCCCGAAGAGGGGCGAGTACCGGGACTGGATCGACGCCCTCGAGGTCGGCACCATGTGGACCGGCGGCTTCCCCGAGCCGCTGACGTTCTCCCTGCGTGCCCGCCGCCATCTGCGCGCCCGGCGCGGCGAGTTCGACGTCGTCCACGACAACCAGACCCTCGGCTACGGCCTGTTGGGTGATGTCGGCGCACCGCTGGTGACGACCATCCACCATCCCATCACCGTCGACCGGCAGTTGGAGCTGGACGCCGCCGAGACCTGGCAGCGCCGCCTCTCGGTGCGCCGCTGGTACGCCTTCACGCGCATGCAGAAGCGCGTCGCCCGCCGCCTGCCGTCCGTGCTCACCGTCTCCGGCACCTCCCGGCAGGAGATCGTCGACCACCTCGGCGTACGCCCGGGCCGTATCCACGTCGTCCACATCGGCGCCGACACCGACCTGTTCTCGCCTGACGCGTCCGTGCGCAAGGTGCCCGGCCGGATCGTCACCACCTCCAGCGCGGACGTCCCGCTCAAGGGCCTGGTCTTCCTCGTCGAGGCGCTGGCCAAGGTCCGCACCGAGCACGGTGACGCCCACCTCGTCGTCGTCGGCAAGCGGCCCACCGAGGGACCCGTCGCGCAGGCCATCGAGCGCTACGGCCTCGAGGGCGCCGTCGACTTCGTCAAGGGCATCTCCGACGCCGAACTCGTCGGCCTGGTCCGCTCGGCCGAGGTCGCGTGCGTGCCGTCGCTGTACGAGGGCTTCTCGCTGCCGGCCGCCGAGGCCATGGCCACCGGCACCCCGCTGGTCGCCACGACCGGCGGCGCGATCCCCGAGGTCGCCGGCCGGGACGGCGAGACCTGCCTCGCGGTGCCGCCCGGCGACGCGGGCGCGCTGGCCGCCGCGCTGGGTCGGCTGCTGGGCGACCCGGAGTTGCGGACCCGCCTGGGGCAGACCGGCCGTGAGCGCGTGCTGGGCCACTTCACCTGGGCGCGGGCCGCCGAGGGGACCGTGGCCCGCTACCGCGAGGCGATCGACGCCTCAACGGGCCACCGGCCGGGCCGTACCGCGACCGCAACTGTCTACTCCGAAAGCCACTCCGAAAGCAGGGCCACGTGCTGACCGTCGACTTCTCCCGGTTCCCGCTCGCCCCGGGCGACCGTGTCCTGGACCTCGGCTGCGGAGCCGGCCGGCACGCCTTCGAGTGCTACCGGCGCGGCGCCCAGGTCGTGGCCCTCGACCAGAACGGCGAGGAGATCCGCGAGGTCGCCAAATGGTTCGCGGCGATGAAGGAGGCCGGCGAGGCACCCCAGGGCGCGACCGCCACCGCCATGGAGGGCGACGCCCTCGCCCTGCCGTTCCCGGACGACTCCTTCGACGTCGTCATCATCTCCGAGGTGATGGAGCACATCCCCGACGACAAGGGCGTACTGGCGGAGATGGTCCGGGTGCTCAGGCCCGGCGGGCGCATCGCCATCACGGTGCCGCGCTACGGCCCCGAGAAGGTCTGCTGGACGCTGTCCGACGCCTACCACGAGGTCGAGGGCGGCCACATCCGCATCTACAAGGCCGACGAACTGCTCGGCAAGGTCCGCGAGGCCGGCCTCAAGCCCTACGGCACCCACCACGCGCACGCGCTGCACTCGCCGTACTGGTGGCTCAAGTGCGCCTTCGGCGTGGACAACGACAAGGCGCTGCCGGTGCGCGCCTACCACAAGCTGCTGGTCTGGGACATCATGAAGAAGCCGCTGGCCACGCGGGTCGCCGAACAGGCGCTGAACCCGCTGATCGGCAAGAGCTTCGTGGTCTACGCGACCAAGCCGCACCTGCCGGCTGTGTCCGCCGAGGCGGACGCCACGTGACCACTCCCCGGACAGAACACCTCGTCCTGCCCGGGGTCCTCACCGCCGAGCAGGCCGCCGCCACCGTGCGCGGCATCCTCGCCGTGCAGCGTGAGGACGGGGCGATCCCGTGGTTCCGGGGTCACCACCTCGACCCGTGGGACCACACCGAGGCCGCCATGGCGCTCGACGCCGCCGGTGAGCACGCCGCCGCGGAACGGGCCTACGACTGGCTCGCCCGCCACCAGAACGACGACGGCTCCTGGTACGCCGCCTACGCCGACGGCGCCCACGACGACGTCACCGACACCGGCCGCGAGACCAACTTCGTCGCCTATGTGGCCGTCGGGGTGTGGCACCACTATCTGTCCACGGGTGACGACACGTTCCTGGACCGCATGTGGCCGACCGTGTACGCGGCCGTCGAGTTCGTGCTGCGCCTGCAGCAGAGCGGCGGGCAGATCGGCTGGCGGCGCGAGGAAGACGGCACGGCCACGGCGGACGCCCTGCTCACCGGGTCCTGCTCCATCCACCACGCGCTGCGGTGCTCGCTCGCGATCGCCGAACAGCGCGAAGAGCCGCAGCCGGACTGGGAGTTGGCGGCGGGCACGCTGCGGCACGCGATACGCCGGCACCCGGAGCGGTTCCTCGACAAGGACCGCTACTCGATGGACTGGTACTACCCGGTGCTGGGCGGTGCGCTGACCGGCGCGGAGGCCAAGTCCCGTATCGAGGAACGCTGGGACGACTTCGTGGTGCCCGGCCTCGGCGTGCGCTGTGTGATCCCCAACCCGTGGGTGACCGGCGGTGAGTCCGCCGAACTCGCCCTGGCGCTGTGGGCGACGGGCGAGTCCGACCGGGCTCTGGAGATCCTCCAGTCCATCCAGCATCTGCGCGACCCCGCCACCGGGTTGTACTGGACGGGCTACGTCTTCGAGGACCAGGCGATCTGGCCGCGTGAGCTGACCGCATGGACGGCCGGGTCGCTGCTCCTCGCCGTCGCGGCGCTCGGGGGGCATGAGGCGACGTGCGCGGTGTTCGGCGGGGAACTGCTACCGACGGGCCTGGAGCCGGACTGCTGCGCGTGAGCTGACGCGGCCGGAAACGACGCGGCCCGCCCGCCCGCACGGTGACGTGGGGCGAACGGGCCGCGAGGGTTGCTTCCGCCCCAGCGCGTCGGCTAGTTGTCGTTGAGGTAGTAGTGCTGGGTCTGGGACTTGCGGTCCGGGCCCAGCCAGATCGTGACGCCGACGTGCCGCCCCTCGGGGAGGTCGTACACGCCGCCCTGCGAGGCCTTGGCGGAGACGCACGATCCCTCTCCGCCCGAGGCGGTGAGGGTGTAGCGGATGTCGTAGATGCCGCCGATGCTCTCCTCGGCGGCTATCGACACCCGGGGAGCGAGTCCGTCGGCTGCCGTGTCGCACAGCGAGACGATGTCGCCGTGCTCGGCGATGTACACCGTGCCGCCCTGCTTGGCGTCCGAGGTGGTGTACGTGTGGTCCCAGCCGCCGCCGGGCGGGTCGACGGTCGCCGACGCCGAGGTAGCGGTGGCGATGGACCCGCAGGCCAGGACGATGGTGCTCGCGGCCAGGGCCGCGATCTTGTGACGCATGGTGTTCCCCCTTCATGAGCTCGCTCGAGGTCAGGCGAGCAGGAGTGACACTACGTCAACTCGGCGGTGACTTTTCTTGTTTTTCGATCAAGTTTTCTACCCGCGACACGGCGGTGCCGTCTCCCCGGCACCGGGTGCGGGGGAGCGGCGGAGCCGTCAGTGGCGGTGGATGCGGTTGGCGATCGCGTGGCCGACGAAGAGGTAGACCACGGCGGCCAGGCCGTAGCCGGCGACCACTCGGGCCCAGGCTTCGTCGAAGGTGAACAGATCGCGGGACCAGCTCGCCAGCCAGTTCGCCGTGTGGTGGACGAACTGCACCAGGTCGTTGGCCCGGTTGGCGTCCAGCAGGTACATCAGGATCCACAGGCCGAGGATGACGGCCATGACGTCGGCGACGACGGCGACGACCGTCCCGGCCTGATTCGCGCTGCTGCGATATCGAGGGGACATACCCGTCGTCTTGCCTGCGGCCGGGGCCTGAAACCCGAACGGCCCCGCCCCACTGGCGGATTGCGGTGTCCCGGGTGAGGCTGCGGGAGAAGTGACACGCGTGCCTTCGGAGGACCTCGTGCCCGCACCCCTGCGCCGCCTCGCCGTGGCTGTCGTCCTGTGCGGCGCCCTGCTCGCCGGTACCACCGGCTGCGGCGGCGACGACAAGGCCGAGGGCGATCCGAGGCTGGCCAGGGCCATCGCCCCGCTCACCGCGGGCATCGACGCCCTGAAGGACCTGCCCGCCAAGCTCCGCAAGGGCGACACCTCCGCCGCCGGCGGCTTCGACGACGTCATCGGGAAGGTGAAGGAGGCCGGCCGCAGTGCGGGCGCCGAGGTGAAGGACAAGGTCCCGAGCGCGAGTGAACTGGCCGCCGCCTCCTAGGTGTTCGCCGCAGTGGGACGGCAGCGGCCCCCCGCCCGGAAGGGGCGAGGGGCCGTGAGGTCACAAGGGCGGGCGGTCAGCCGCGCTGGATGCCCGAGGTGTCCTGCAGCACGCCGCGGCGGCCGTCCTGCGTCTGCGCGACCAGCTGCGCGCCGCGCTGCTCGACCGCCAAGTACCAGGTGCCCGGCGCCAGTTCGGCGATCGGCGTCGGTGAGCCGTCCTCCGCGTACAGCGGACGCGGCACCGGCACCGCGAACCAGAACGGGGAGAAGTCCCCGGCGGGCGCCTGCCCCTGCGCATCCGGCTGGGCGGCCTGCTGCGGCTGCGCGGTCTGCGGCTGGGCGCCGTACGGCTGGGCACCGCCCGGCTGCGGCTGACCGCCGTACGACGGCTGCGGCGCACCGGGGTAGCCGTACCCACCCTGCGGCTGGGCGCCGTAGGGGTGCGGGGCCGACGGCTGCGACGCGGGGGCCAGGGGGGCCTGCAGGGCCGGCACCAGCGGCGTGGCGATGGCGGCGGCGGCGAGGACCAGTGCGGCGATGAAGCCGAGGACCAGGCCGGCGCCCGCGTCGATGTTGTCGGGCACGTCCACCAGGGTCCAGAACAGCGTCCAGGCCGAGAGGATCACGAACCCGGTGCCCACCATGCCCAGATCGAGGCCGGCCACCTTGCGCGGCTGCCCCAGGCAGCGGCTGACGACGATCAGAGCGGCCCCGACGACCGCCCCCATGTAGGTACCCAGGCCTGTCCCGAGCGATTCCCACGCGTTCTGGTTGCCGGAGTAGCCGGCGTACGAGTAGAGGGCGAGGAACGACGCGATGAACAGCAACACCGCTGCTCCGATCACCACGCCGTCGCCTCGAGTGAGGGAGCGGATATTCACTTCAGGTCCTTCATAGGTCGTCTCGTCGTCGGAAGAGGCGTCGCTGTCACCATGTCGCCGTCAGGCCCCGGTGTGAAGCGCGGGGGTGGCCCCTCATCGTAGGGACGACCTTATCGTCCGTCCGACGAGGCTGTCCGCAGAGAAGAGCGCACTGATCCCTACCCGCGCAGGAAACTCACGATTCCCTCGGAGATCCCCTGCGCCGCCTTCTGCCGCCAGGCGCCGCTGGTCAGCAGTGCCGCGTCCTTGCTATCGCGCATGTTGCCGCATTCGATGAACACCTTGGGAACCGTTGACAGATTGAGACCGCCCAGGTCCTTCCGCGTGACGATCCCGGTACCGTCACCGAGGTAGTTGGAGGGCGCGCTGCCCGTGACGCGCACGAAGTTGCCGGCGATGCGCTCGCCGAGATCGCGCGAAGGCCCCACGATGGGGCGGGTGTCGGCGGCGCCCGCGTGCACGGCCGCCGGCAGGATCACATGGAAGCCGCGGTTGCCGGGCGCGGACCCGTCCGCGTGGATCGACACGACGGCGTCGGCATGGGCGGTGTTCCCGATCCGGGCCCGCTCGTCCACACACGGGCCGTACGGCCGGTCGCCGTCCTGCGTCAGCTTCACCGTGGCGCCCTGCTGCTGCAGCAGCGTGCGCAGCCGGTGCGCGACGTCGAGGGAGAACCGGGCCTCGGCGTATCCGTCGTTGGTGGAGGTGCCGGTGGTGTCGCACTCCTTACGGTTCGTGCCGATGTCCACCTGGCGGTTGATGGCGGCGCCGTGCTGGACGTTGCCGGGGTTGTGGCCCGGGTCGATGACGACGACCTTGCCCTTGAGCGGACCGGAGGCCGCGGGGGCGGACGCGGAGGGCACGGAGGCCGACGCGGAGGGCGCGGGGGCGGCCGGCGTGGGCGATCCGGTGGGCGGCTTGTCGTCGTCCCGGGCGGAGGAGGAGCCGCCGGTGTGCCGGGGCGTGGCCACGGCCGACGCCCGGTGCGGGCCGCCCGTGTCACCCGGGGCGCCCACCGCCTCGTACACCAGCCAGCCGAGCAGCGCCCCCGGCACGAGTGCCGCGAGCCCCACGACCAGCGGGCGCCGGCGGAAGCGGCGAGGCTGGGGCGGATCGAATTCCGGGCCTAGGTACGACACGCCTGCCACCCTAACCGGGGCGAACGCCCGGTGTTCAGATTCCGCCGCCCGTACGCCGCAGCACCCGCAGCGACCGCGTCACGGACACCTCCGTGAAGGCGCCCGACGCCAGCGCCCGCAGATAGACCCGGTAGGGCGCCTGACCCGTGAACTCGTCCACCGGGTCCGGAAAGACGTCGTGGATGACGAGCAGCCCGCCCTCGGCGACGTGCGGCGCCCAGCCCTCGTAGTCGGCGTTCGCGTGCTCGTCGGTGTGCCCGCCGTCGATGAAGACGAGACCGAGCGGGGTCCGCCAGAACGCCGCCACCTGCGGCGAGCGCCCCACGATCGCGACGACGTGCTCCTCGAGACCCGCCCGGTGCAGTGTCCGCCGGAAGGTCGGCAGCGTGTCCATCAGCCCGATCCCGGCGTCGACGGTCTCGGGGTCGTGGTACTCCCACCCCGGCTGCTGCTCCTCGCTGCCCCGGTGATGGTCGACGGTGACGGCGGTGACCCCGGCCTGCCGCGCGGCGTCCGCGAGCAGCACGGTCGAGCGCCCGCAGTACGTCCCGACCTCCAGCAACGGCAGCCCCAACGCCCCCGCCCCGACGGCAGCCGCGTAGAGGGCCAGCCCCTCATCGACCGGCATGAACCCCTTGGCGGCCTCGAACGCGGCGAGGATCTCGGGCTTGGGGGCGGACGGCATGGGCGTTCCTTCGGTCGTACGTCACTGCTGGGCCCCCCATGCTGTCGCACCCCCCGTCGGCATCTCGACGGGGGGTGCGATGCGCGCCCCGAAAGGGCGCGGGACTGTATCGACATGCGGCTCCGCCGCGTGGGCGCGACCAGCCACGAAGGCGCCGCAGCCGTGAGACGGCATACACCGGCACCTCACGAGGCGCTATGCGCTGACGGTCTGTGCGGGCAACGAGAGATCCAGCTCGACCGCCGGCTCGCCACCGGAGTGGGTGGCCGCAGAAGCCAGTGGGGCGAAACCCGTGGCCTTCGCCGCAACCACGTACGGCCCGGCCCCCGGCACGGCCAGTGCGTAGCTGCCGTCTTCGGAGGACACCGTCGCGCCCGCCTGCCGCCCCCGCCGGTCGATGAGCGTGACCTTGGCCCGGGCCACGGGCACGCCGTCGGCGGACAGCACCCGCCCGCGGAAGCCCCGCAGCACCTCTTCCGCCCGCTCCAGATTCGCGTCCTCCTCGCTGGAGGCGACGAGCTGCACCGTCGCCGCCGGCCGCCGTCCCGGCAGCAGCAGAGCCATGATCAGGCCCAGGGCCACCGCCCCCGTGGCGATGAGGAAGGACACCCGGAAGCCGTGCATGGTCGGGATGGCCGTGCCGCCGACATGGTCGGCCGTGTTCGCCAGCACCATGCCGATCACCGCGCTCGACACCGACGTACCGATGGACCGCATGAGGGTGTTCAGGCCGTTGGCCGCGCCGGTCTCGGAGGCCGGGACGGCGCCGACGATCAGCGCGGGCAGCGAGGAGTAGGCGAGGCCGATGCCGGCGCCGAGCATGACGGAGGTGACGACCGTCTGCCAGGCGGCACTCATCAGGCCGAGGCCGCCGGCGTAGCCCACGGCGATCACGAGCAGGCCGAGGATCAGGGTGACCTTGGGGCCGTAGCGGGCGGACAGGCGGGCGTAGACCGGTGCCGTGAACATCATCGTCAGGCCCAGCGGGGCCACGCACAGGCCCGCGACGACCATGGACTGGCCGAGGCCGTACCCGGTGGCGGTGGGCAGCTGGAGCAGCTGCGGCAGGACGAGGGAGACGACGTAGAAGCTGACGCCGACCATGATCGAGGCGAGGTTGGTGAGCAGCACCTCGCGGCGCGCGGTGGTGCGCAGGTCGACCAGCGGTGCCTTGAGGCGCAGCTCCATCACGCCCCACAGCAGCAGGACGGCCACGGCGGCGGAGAACAGGCCGAGCGTCGTGCCGGAGCTCCAGCCCCAGTCGCTGCCCTTGGTGATCGGCAGCAGGAGCAGCACCAGACCGGCGGACAGACCGAGCGCGCCGAGCAGGTCGAAGGTGCCCTCCGCGCGCATCGGGGACTCGGGGACGGTGAGGAGGGTCAGAGCGATGGAGAGCACGCCGAGGCCGGCGGCGCCGTAGAAGAGGGCGTGCCAGTCGGCGTGCTGGGCCACCAGCGCCGCGGCGGGCAGCGCCAGGCCGCCGCCGACGCCGATGGAGGAGCTCATGAGGGCCATCGCCGAGCCGAGCTTCTCGCGCGGCAGGGTGTCGCGCATCAGGCCGATGCCGAGCGGGATCGCGCCCATCGCGAAGCCCTGAAGAGTGCGGCCCACGATCATCGTGATCAGGTCGTCGGTGACGGCGCTGATCAGCGCGCCGACCACCATCACGGCGAGGCTGGCGATCAGCATGCGCCGCTTGCCGTACAGGTCGCCGAGGCGGCCCATGATCGGGGTGGCGACGGCGCCGGAGAGGAGAGTGGAGGTCAGGACCCAGGTGGCGTTGCTCGGCGCGGTGTGGAGCAGCTGCGGGAGGTCCTTGATCACCGGGACGAGCAGCGTCTGCATCACCGCGACCGCGATGCCCGCGAACGCGAGCACCGGGACGACGGCCCCGCTCGCTGACCGGGCGGGCTGGTCGGTCGTCGTTCGTGTCATGATCAGCAGCAACCCGTATGCATGGGCAACTATTCCGATGCTTTGGTCAGCTAACGATTTCTTGACCATGTCATGACCATCTGAACGGGCGTCAGGCCCCGGCCGGGAGGGGGGCGGTCCTAGGACCGCGGGCGGACCGGGCGCCCCGGCGAAATCCCGATGCAGGGGCGCCGACCGGTTGAGAGCATGACACTCATACTCGAAGCAGCCGCCACCCCCACCCGGACCCCCCGCCGCTCCGCCCCGCCGACCTGGCTGGTCGTGGCGCTCGCCTGCGCCGGGCAGTTCCTCGTCGTCCTCGACGTGTCCGTCGTGAACGTGGCCCTGCCCTCCATGCGCGCCGACCTCGGCCTGAGCGCGTCGGGCCTGCAATGGGTGGTGAACTCCTACGCCATCGCCTTCGCCGGGTTCATGCTGCTCGGCGGCCGGGCCGGCGACCTGTACGGGCGTAAGCGGATGTTCCTGGTGGGGCTCGCCCTGTTCACGCTGGCCTCGGTGGGCGGCGGGCTGGCCCAGGAGAGCGGGCAGCTGCTGCTCGCCCGCGCCGTGCAGGGCCTGGGCGCGGCAGTGCTCGCGCCCTCCACGCTGACCATCCTCACCGCGGCCGTGCCCGAGGGCGCCGCCCGGGCCCGCGCGATCGCCACCTGGGCGGCCGTCGGCGCGGGCGGCGGCGCGGCCGGCGGCCTGGTCGGCGGGGTGCTGGTCGACGTGCTGTCCTGGCGCTGGGTCCTGCTGATCAACGTGCCCGTCGGCGCGGTCGTCCTGGCCGGTGCGCTGGCCTGGCTCCCGGAGAGCCGCGCCGGCGACGGGCGGCGTCTGGACCTGCCGGGCGCCGTCCTGGTCACGGCCGGCCTGGCCACCCTGGCGTACGGGATCTCGCAGACCGAGGCGGCGGGCTGGACGGCGCCGCAGACGCTGGCTCCGCTGGCCGCGGGGCTCGCACTGATCGCGCTGTTCCTCGCCGTGGAGGCGCGCACCGCGTCCCCGCTGATGCCGCTCGGCCTGCTGCGGCTGCGCTCGGTCGCCTCGGCGAACGCGGCGATGTTCGTGAGCGGTTCGACGATGTTCTGCATGTGGTTCTTCATGACCCTGTACGCCCAGAACGTGCTGGGCTACAGCCCGCTGGCGGCCGGGCTCGCCCTGGTGCCCAGCTCGCTGGCCGTCGTCCTCGGCTCCAAGGCCGCCCCGCGCCTGATGCGCTCGGCCGGGCCGCGCACGGTGGCGGTGCTCGGCTCGCTGGTGGCGGCGGCCGGTTTCGGCTGGCAGTCGGCGATGACCGCGCACGGCCCCTACCTCACGACGATCATGATCCCGGGGGTGCTGATGATGCTCGGCGGGGGCATGGCCATCACCCCCCTCGCCGCCCTCGCCACCTCGGGCACGGCGCCGGGGGAGGCGGGACTGGTCTCCGGCCTGATCAACACCTCCCGCACGATGGGCGGTTCCCTGGGGCTGGCGGTGATGTCGACGGTCGCCGCGGCCCGCACGGGCGACGAGAGCACCCCGCAGGCCCTGACGGACGGCTACGCCCTGGTCTTCCGAGCGTCCACGGCGGTCCTGCTGGCGGCTGCGGTCCTGATGCTCCTCTGGCTGCCGCGCAGGAGTGCGGCACGGTGAGGGGCGGCGGCACACCGTGGGTCCGAAACCGCCGAGAAAGCGGCTCCGGCGCGCCGCCCACTGCCCCCGCCCCGCCCAGGCAGCCGGTGTCTGCCCCGTTTTCCCCGCACCCCCGGGGTGACGCCCTCCCACCCCTCCGCCGGCCCGCCCACCGGCCCAACCCGGCGTGCGCGCAGGATCGTTGAAGCCCCTCTGACCTGGGCATCAGCCTCTTCACCCGCCTACCATCGCGGGACCCGGCAGGCGAGGGAAGCGAGGCCCCCATGGACCGCCACATCCGCACCACGGAGGACGTACTGACGCTGCTGGACGGGCTGTTCGCGCCCCGCGCGGACCGCTGGACGGCCGGGGCGGCCGGATGGTGGGACGACTTCTACGCCGACCGCGCCCGGCCGGTGCCGTTCTTCGCGGACAAGCCGGACGAGCACCTGGCCGCCTGGCTCGACGCGGGCCGCATCACCGGGCGGCGCGCCCTCGACCTCGGCTGTGGTCCCGGCCGCAACGCCCGGTATCTCGCCGCGCGCGGCTTCGAGGTGGACGCCGTCGACCTGTCCCCGGCGGCGGTGGCGTGGGCCCGCGAGAGGACGGACACCGCTGCGGTCCGCTACCTGTGCGGCAACGCCTTCGACCTGATGGGTACGGAGCTGACGGGACCGTACGACCTCATCCACGACTCCGGCTGCTTCCACCACCTGCCGCCGCACCGCCGGATCAGTCACCTCGCCCTGCTGGACCGGCTGCTCGCGCCCGGCGGTCACTTCACCCTCACCTGCTTCGCGTCCGGCGCCATGGGCTCGGAGCTGCCCGACGCCGAGCTGTACCGCACCGGCGCGCTTCACGGCGGCCTCGCCTACACCGCTCAGTCACTGCGCGCGATCTTTTGCGGCCTGACCGAGCTGGAACTGCGCCCCATGCGCGACGAGCCCGCGGACTCCCCGTACTTCGGGGAGCCCTTCCTGTGGACGGCCGTCTTCCGGCGGGAGCCGTGACGGCGCGAGCAGGGCCGAGGGGACTACAGCCACCCTTGCCTGCGGGCCTCCCGCATCGCCTCCATGCGGTTGCGGGTACCCGTCTTGCCGATCGCGGCGGACAAATAGTTGCGGACCGTGGACTCCGACAGATGCAGCACGGCGGCGATGTCGGCGACCGTCGCGCCGTCCACGGAGGCCTTCAGTACGTCGCACTCGCGCGCGGTCAGCGGACTGGGCCCCGCGCTGAGCGCGGCGGCGGCCAGCGCCGGATCGACGATCGTCTCGCCGGTCAGCACCCGGCGGATCGCCTCCGCCAGCTCCTCCACCGGCCCGTCCTTGACGAGGAACCCCGCGGCGCCCGCCTCCATGGCCCGGCGCAGATAGCCGGGCCGGCCGAAGGTGGTCAGGATCAGCACCCGGCAGTCGGGCGCCTGGTCACGCAGCTCTGCGGCCGCGTCCAGCCCGCTGATGCCGGGCAGTTCGATGTCGAGGAGCGCGACGTCCGGGCGGTGCGTCAACGCGGCGTCCACGATCGCGTCCCCCGTGCCTACCTGCGCCACCACCTCGATGTCCGGCTCCATCCCCAGCAGTAACGCCAGGGCGCCGCGCATCATCCCCTGGTCCTCGGCGAGCAGCACCCGGATCGACTTGCCGGGGCGGCGCCCACGGGACATCTCCTCGTTCACCCGCTCAGCGTAGGCCGCACCGGCGTCCCGCACCCCGCTCAGGTCGTGGCCGGCTGCGCGAGATCCGCCGTCACCGGCAGCTCCGCCCGCACCACGAACCCGCCCCGCTCCCCGACGCCGGCCGTCAACGTGCCACCGGCCGCCGCCAGCCGTTCCGTCAGCCCCTTCAGCCCCGTACCCCCCACCGCGCCCTCCCGCGGAGCGACCGGCCCGCGCCCGTCGTCGCTCACCGTCAGCCGCACCCGTTCCCCCGACCCCGCCACCGCTATCTCGCAACGCCGCGCCCCGCTGTGGCGGACCGCGTTCGTCACCGCCTCGCGTACCACCCACCCCAGCAGCGCCTCCGTCTGCGCTGACGGCGGCGGTCCCGAACGGCGCACGACCGGTTCGATGCCCGCCGCCGTGAGCGCCGAACGCGCCCGGTCCAGCTCCGTCGACAGACTGCCGTCCCGGTAGCCGGTGACGGCCTCCCGGATCTCGGTGAGGGCTTGGCGCCCGACCGACTCGATGTCGGTGATCTGCGCCAGCGCCGCGTCCAGATCGCGCGCCGCCAGCCGCCTCGCCGCCTCCGACTTGACCACGATCACGGACATGGTGTGCCCGAGCAGATCGTGCAGGTCGCGGGAGAAGCGCAGCCGCTCCCGCTCCACCGCCCGGTGCGCCAGCTCCTCCCGCGCGGCCCGCAGTTCGCGCACGGCCTCGGACAGGGACAGCATCGCGGCGGTCACCATCGTCGCCAGGAAGGTGCTGTAACCGATGCTGATGCTGCCCCACCCGTCGCGCACGACCGCCACGGTGCCCGACAGGACGCCCAGGGCGGTGCCGTAACGGCCCAGCCGCGGTCCCCGCAGGATCGCGCCCAGCGCGAGACCGAAGAGGGGGAAGAACATCAGCCACGCCCCGCCGTAACCGATGGCCAGGCCGCAGGTCAGTGCGCCGATCAGGCACAGGGCCACCCGGGTGCGCAGCGCTTCGCGCTTCGTCCGGTCGAAGGCGTGGAAGACGACGTACACGTACAGCGAGTTGAACGTGAGCAGCCCGAGGCCCCCGATCCAGGGGTTGGGAGCCTTCCCCTGGAAGACGTTGGACAGCGCACCCAGACCCATGAGCAGCCATGGCAGCAAGGTGAATCCACTGGGCGGCGGCCCCGGACGGTCCAGCGGCTCCCCGCTTTTGCCGGCCGTCCGCTGCTCGGCCCGGAACGCGTCCGCCGCCTCCCTCTGCCGCGCGACCTTCGTCCGCACCGCGCGGATCCGGCAGGCCACGCCGTCCCTGAACGCCATCTTCTCTCCCCCGATCAGCCGGTCTCGCCACTGCGCCGGTACGCCCACACCGCGTACGCGCCGAACGCCGTCAGCCAGCCGGCGAGAACGAGCATGGCAGCCGCCGCCGGCACCTGTCCCGTCGCGACCGAGCCCGCCACCTCCGCGAACCGCGCGGTCGGCGTGCACGCGGACAGTGCCCGCAGCCAGCCGGGGAAGAGGGCGAGGGGGAACCACAGTCCGCCGAGCACCGCGAGCCCCAGGTTGCAGACCATGTTCGCCACACCGGTGGTCTGCCCGGTGAGCCGGTAACCGTTGCCGAGCCCCAGCAGGGTGAAGGGCACCGAGCCCAGCCACAACACCACGGCCAGCGCCGCCCACTGCCACACCGCCAGCCGTACGCCGTTGACCAGACCGCCCGCCGCGAGCACCGCGACGATCGCCGGAAGGACCGTCACACCGCCGGTCAGCGCCCGGCCGGTCACCACCTGAGCGGGCGTCATCGGCGTCACCCGCAACTGCCGCAGCCAGCCGATCGCCCGGTCCTCGGCGACCCCGCCGCCGGTGTTGAGCGCGGAACCGACCGCGCCGTAGGCGGCCATGCCGACCATCGCGCCGGTCCGCCACTCGCCGGTGACGTCACCGAGGTTGGTGAACAGCAGGTACATCACGACCGGCATGGCGATCCCGCCGATCACGAAGCCGGGGTCGCGCAGCGTGCGGCGCACCTCCAGACGCAGGTAGGCGAGCATCACATCACCGCCGGCGCGGTCAGGGCGAGGAACGCGTCGTCCAGCGAGGCCGGGGCGACCTCGAGGCGGCGTATCGCGCCGCGCTCGGCCAGCGCGATCACCGTCGCGTCGGAGTCGTCGGTGCGCAGGTGCGCCCGGTCCCCGCGCAACTCCACCGAAAGGACACCCGGCAGCAGATGCAGGCCCTCGGTGGAACCCCCGGCCAGATCGAAGGAGACCCGGTGGCCGCCGGCCGCCCGGCGCAGCTTCTCGCCCGTGCCGTCGGCGGCGATCCGGCCCCGGTCGACGACCACGATCCGGTCGGCGTGCGCGTCGGCCTCCTCCAGATAGTGGGTGGAGAACAGGACCGTACGACCTTGCCGGGCGGGGGAGCGCAGCGACGCCCAGAAGGCGTGCCGCGCCTCCACGTCGAGCGCCGCCGTCGGCTCGTCCAGCACCAGCAGCGCGGGGTCCCCAACCAGTGCCACCGCGAACCGCACCCGCTGCACCTGCCCGCCCGACAGCCGGTCCACCCGCCGCCCGGCCAGCTCCTCGATCCCGGCCAGCCGCAGGGCTTGAGCCGCAGGCATCGGCTTCGGGTAGCGGCCGGCGACGAAGCCGACGAGTTCACCGACGGTGATCCGGGGCACCGCGCGCGCCTCCTGGAGCATCGCACCGACCCGCCCCGAGCGCACCGCGGTCCGCGGCGGCGCGCCGAACAGCCGTACCGCGCCCGCGTCGGGGGCCAGCAGGCCGAGCAGCAGGGCGATCGTGGTGGACTTGCCGGCGCCGTTGCGCCCGAGCAGGGCCACCGTCTCGCCGGGGGAGATGTCCAGGTCGATGCCGTCGACGGCGCGCACCGCGCCGAAGGTCTTGACCGCCCCCGTGAAGGAGACGGCCGCTTCCGTGGTCGTCATGTCCCCGACGGTATGGAGGTGCGGGCGCCGCCGGGGAGATGCGTGTGTACGGAGTGCGGCAGGACAAATGTCACGACGCCGACAGCGATTGATGGATCGTCAGTTTTCCTCGCCCCCCGGTCCGCTGGGTTATACAAGGGGCAGTCGGCGACGTACAGGAGCCCCATGCCCATCGACCCAGCCCAGGCCCTTGCGGCCGCGCCCCTCACCGGTGACATCTCCTGGACCGCCAAGGACGTCCAGCTCTACCACCTCGGCATCGGCGCGGGCGTCCCCGCCACCGACCCCGGTGAGCTGCGCTACGCCCTCCGGTCCCGGCTGCACGTCCTGCCGAGCTTCGCCACCGTCGCCGGCTCCGGCGCGCCCGGTGTGATCCGCGCGCTGTCCGTGCCGGGCGTCGACGTCGACCTCGCGCGCGTCCTGCACGCCGGGCAGGCGCTGACCGTGCACCGTCCCCTCCCGGTCGAGGGCTCCGCGCGGGCCACCTCCCGTATCACCGCGGTGTACGACAAGGGCCGGGCGGCCGTCCTCGTGCTGCGCACCGACGTCGCCGACGGCGACGGCCCGCTGTGGAGCGACGAGGCCCACGTCCATGTTCGCGGCGAGGGCGGGTTCGGAGGCGAGCGCGGGCCCGCGACGCGCCTCGAGGCACCCACCGGCGAGCCCGAGCGGGTCGTGGAGCGCGCGATCCGCGAGGACCAGGCGCTGCTGTACAGCCTCTCCGGCGATGACAACCCCCTGCACGTCGACCCCGAGTTCGCCCGGGCCGCCGGCTTCGAGCGGCCCGTGCTGCACGGACTGTGCACCTACGGCATGACCCTCAAGGCCGTCGTCGACACGCTGCTCGGCGGAGACGTCACACGGGTGCGGTCGTACAGCACGCGGTTCGC
This sequence comes from Streptomyces sp. NPDC014006, assembly GCF_043088925.1. Classification (NCBI taxonomy): domain Bacteria; kingdom Bacillati; phylum Actinomycetota; class Actinomycetes; order Kitasatosporales; family Streptomycetaceae; genus Streptomyces; species Streptomyces sp. NPDC014006. Next base: position 745,740 of record NZ_JBICAJ010000001.1, read on the forward strand.
CGGGGTCGTCTGTCCGGGGGAGACCCTGCGCATCCGCATGTGGCGCGCCGAGGGCGGTGTGCGGGTCGCCGTGAGCGCCGTCGAGCGGGACGAGGCGCCCGTCCTCACCGACACCGTCGTCCACCACTCCTGAGACGCGGAACGGCCCCGCCCCCGAGTACCCGGGGGCGGGGCCGTTCGCGTACGTGCCGTCAGGCCGCCGATCCGGCCTGTTCGGACGTCCTGCGGTGGCGGCCCCGGGGAGCCGTCTCGCCGTCCTGCGTCGAGACCGGACCCCGGTGCCTGCCGTGCCCGGCGGCCGCCATCTCGGCCTCACGGCTCTGCGGCTGCGTCGTGCTGGCGTCGCTCATCGGAAGAACTCACCCCGTCAACATGATCTTTCCTTACAGCCGGGCGAGTGTAACCAACGCACCTCGGGCGTAATCCAGCCGCACACGCCAACCGGCACTAGTTCGTTACAAGTCGTCCCAAGGGAGCCTGCTGCAACGGCACGGGGCGCGGCGCGACCGGCTCGGGGACCTCCTCGGCCGGGCCCTCCTGTGCCGGCGGGGCCGCATGCGGCACGGTCAGCCGGGCCAGTCCGCAGGAGACCTCCTCGGTGGCGTACGGCAGCAGGAGCGTGCCCTCGGGCGTGACGAGCCCCGCGCCGGTCAACCAGCCCGCGGGGGCCGGGAGATGGTGCACCTGGCGCTCGGCCGGCCGCCACACCCCGGTCCAGGTACCCAGCGGCCCGTCGATGCGCAGCGCCACCGCGCAGTTCTCCGGCGTCAGCACCTGCCCCGGCTGGATCGCGAACGGTGTCACCCGGCGCTCCGGCAGCCTGAGGCAGTCCGGGAAGCGCACCGGCAGGATGCTGCCCATCACGCCCCAGCCGAGCCGGGGCTCGCCGGACGCGGGCGCGTCGGAGGAGATCAGCAGCAGGCCGCTGTCGGGGTCGGCGAGCAGCAGCCGGTCGTCGCTGGCCTCAGCGATCTGCAGCAGCGGCGACACCTCCCCGCCGCGCCCCAGGTCCACCACGACCGCCTTGGTCCGCCCGCCGGTCTCCCGGTCCAGCGCCAGCATCCGACCGGCGTGATCCAGCCACACCCCGCCCGAGCAGCGCCCCGGCACCTCGGCCAGCCGCTCCGGACCGAACGCCCCGCCCGCGACCAGCCACACCGTGCTGGAGCGCGGGCCCACCGCGAGCGCGTACGCCCGCTCGCCGCCCGGCGCCGGCGGCAGCAGCCGCAGCGTGCCGTCCTCGGGTGCCGTCACCGCGCCGAGCGGCGCCTCACCGGTGCCGGGGCCGGTGGGATAGAGGAGACAGAAGTCGTAGCGTTCGCCGACCCGGCGCTTGATCAGCACCCGGCCGTCCGCCATCGGCTGCACCTCGGTGCCGGCCTCCTCTGGCTGGTTCCCGCGCAGCGGCACGGCGTACGGCTCGGGGCCGCCGAGGGTCCAGCGCTCGGGGAAGGGGGACTCACCGTCGTGGGCGAGGCGTGCGGCGTAGCCGCCGTCCGCCGTGATCACGCACCCTGCCCGCGGGGAGAGGCCGTCCTCGTCCGCAGCCGGGGGTTCGATCGCACAGGCCGTCATCGTTCGGTCACCTCCGGCGACGAAGCTAGTTTTCGCCTGCACGGGCGTGATACGCGGCGGCCGCCCCTTCACACATAAGGGTGGTGCAGAAGCGATTCACCTGAGGAAAACGGGGCGAATGTGCTGAGTGGCGCAAGCCCGGTCACAGGGGCGGCGACAGCTGTACGTAGGGGCAGATCAGCCAGGTAGCCTTGCACCCGTGCCCCGTCTGTCTGAAGTCATCGCCGCGCTGGAGAAGCTGTGGCCCGCCGAGCGGGCCGAGTCCTGGGACGCGGTCGGCACCGTCGTGGGCGACCCCGGGCAGGAGATCGCGCGGGTTCTGTTCGCCGTCGACCCCGTACAGGAGATCGTCGACGAGGCGGTGAAGCTCGGCGCCGACCTGCTGGTCACCCACCATCCGCTCTATCTGCGCGGTACGACCACGGTCGCGGCCACCCACTTCAAGGGCCGCGTCGTGCACACGCTGATCAAGAACGACATCGCGCTGCACGTGGCGCACACGAACGCGGACACCGCCGATCCGGGCGTGAGCGACGCGCTCGCCGGTGCGCTGGACCTTCGTGTCCTACGACCGCTCGTGCCGGACCCGAGCGATCCGGAAGGCCGCCGGGGCCTGGGCCGGGTCTGCGAGCTCGACCACCCGCTGCCCCTGCGCGAATTCGCCGCGCGCGCCGCCGAACGCCTGCCCGCGACCGCCCAGGGCATCCGCGTGGCCGGCGATCCCGGGACGACGATCCGCACGGTTGCCGTCAGCGGCGGCTCCGGCGACAGCCTCTTCGACCAGGTCCGCGCGGCCGGCGTCGACGCCTTCCTCACCGCCGACCTGCGCCACCACCCGGCGAGCGAGGCGGTCGCCCACAGTCCCCTCGCGCTGCTCGACGCGGCGCACTGGGCCACCGAATGGCCCTGGTGCGAGCTGGCCGCGAGCCAGCTCGACGAGATTTCCGACCGGCACGGATGGGACCTGCGCGTCCACGTCTCGAAGACGGTCACCGACCCCTGGACCAGCCACTCCCCGTCACCTGGAGCCCCCAACTGAACGCCGCGCCCGCCGACCAGATCCGACTCCTCGACGTCCAGGCCCTGGATGTGCGCCTGCAGCAGCTCGCGCACAAGCGGAAGTCGCTGCCCGAGCACGCCGAGATCGAGTCGCTCACCAAGGACCTCACCCAGCTGCGCGACCTGCTCGTGGCCGCCCAGACCGAGGAGAGCGACACCGCACGCGAACAGACCAAGGCCGAGCAGGACGTCGACCAGGTCCGCCAGCGCGCCGTCCGTGACCAGCAGCGCCTGGACTCCGGCGCCGTGACCTCGCCGAAGGACCTGTCCAACCTCCAGCACGAGATCGCCTCCCTCGCCAAGCGGCAGGGTGACCTGGAGGACGTCGTCCTGGAGGTCATGGAGCGCCGCGAGGCCGCCCAGGAGCGGGTGAGCGAGCTGACCGAGCGGGTCTCATCCGTCCAGGCGAAGATCGACGACGCGACCGCGCGCCGGGACGCCGCGACCGAGGAGATCGACGGCGAGATCGCCTCGGTGACCAAGGAGCGCGAGGTCGTGTCGGCCGCCGTCCCCGCGGACCTGCTCAAGCTGTACGACAAGCTGCGCGCGCAGCAGGGCGGAATCGGTGCGGCCAAGCTGTACCAGCGCACCTGCCAGGGCTGCCGCCAGGAGCTCGCCATCACCGAGATGAGCGAGATCCGCAAGGCCGCGCCGGACACCGTGGTGCGCTGCGAGAACTGCCGCCGCATTCTGGTGCGCACGGCCGAGTCCGGGCTGTAGGGAGCCGCGCGGGTGCGGGAGTTCATCGTCGAGGCCGACGGCGGGTCGCGGGGCAACCCCGGCCCGGCCGGGTACGGCTCCGTGGTCCGGGACGCGGCGAGCGGGCAGACGCTGGCCGAGCGGGCCGAGTACATCGGCGTCGCCACCAACAACGTGGCCGAGTACCGGGGGCTGGTCGCCGGGCTGCGCGCGGCGCACGAGCTGGACGCGTCGGCCTCGGTGCACGTCCGGATGGACTCCAAGCTCGTCATCGAGCAGATGTCGGGCCGCTGGAAGATCAAGCACCCGTCGATGAAGCCGCTGGCGGCCGAGGCGGCGACGGTGTTCCCGCCCGGCCAGGTCACCTACGAGTGGATCCCGCGCGAGCGGAACAAGCACGCCGACCGCCTGGCCAACGAGGCGATGGACGCAGGCGGCCGCGGCGAGGAGTGGACGCCGTCGGCGTCCCGCGCGGAGCTGGACGCGACCGCCTCCGCCGCCCCGGAGCCGTCGGGCCCGCCCGGCGACGCGGCGGCGGGCGCGGCCCGCGCCCGCGCGGCACTGGCCGACGTCCGCGCGGCCCGGACGGTGTCCGGGACGACGGCACCCACGGTGTCCGGGACGACAGCACCCACGGCGTCGGGGGCGCCTGCCGAGCCGACCCGCGAGGCCGTCCCGGCATCCGATGCGGCTCCGGCGAGCGGTGCCGCCTGGGCGGACAGCGGGGGTGCTGTCAGCGGCGGCGCCGCCACTTCGGCGGGCACCAGTGGTGCAGTCGGGGCTGCCGTCGTCGACACAGGTGCGGCCCCAGCCCAGACGGGTGCGGCCCCAGCCCAGACAGGCGCCGCCCCCTCCGAGACCTCCGCCCCCGGCTGGGGCTCCGCTCCCGATCTCGGGGCCCCGGCCACCTTCGTGCTGCTCCGGCACGGTGAGACACCGCTCACCCCGCAGAAGCGTTTCTCGGGCAGTGGCGGTACCGACCCCGCCCTCTCCGACATCGGCCGGGAGCAGGCCGAACGCGTCGCCGCCGCGCTCGCCCGGCGCGGCACCATCCAGCACATCGTCGCCTCCCCGCTCGCCCGCACCCGCGAGACCGCCGGCATCGTCGCCGCCCGCCTCGGCCTGGAGGTGACCGTCGAGGACGGCCTGCGCGAGACGGACTTCGGTGCGTGGGAGGGGCTGACCTTCGCCGAGGTGCGCGAGCGTCACCCCGAGGACCTGAACGCCTGGCTCGCCTCGCCGGACGCCGCGCCGACCGGCGGCGGCGAGAGCTTCGCGGCCACCGCCACCCGGGTCGCGGCGGCCCGCGACAAGCTGATCGCGGCGTACGCCGGCCGCACGGTCCTGCTCGTCACCCATGTCACGCCGATCAAGACCCTGCTCCGGCTGGCCCTGGGCGCGCCCCCGGAGTCCCTGTTCCGTATGGAACTGTCGGCGGCGTCCCTGTCGGTCGTGGCCTACTACGCGGACGGCAACGCCAGCGTCCGTCTGTTCAACGACACCGGGCACCTGCGCTGAGCCGTCAGCGGCCGCGCCCGCCGAGCCCGGCCGCCTGCCGGGCCAGCCGCTCGATCCGGGCCCAGTCCTGGGCCGCCACCGCGTCCTCCGGCACCATCCAGCTGCCGCCGACGCAGCCGACGTTGGGCAGGGCCAGGTAGTCGGGCGCCAGGTCGGGCGTGATGCCGCCGGTGGGGCAGAAACGGGCCTGCGGCAGCGGGCCGGCCAGTGACGTCAGGTACGCCGTGCCGCCCGCGGCCTGCGCCGGGAAGAACTTCATCTCCCGCACTCCGCGCTCCAGCAGCGCCACCACCTCCGAGGCGGTCGAGACCCCCGGCAGGAACCCCACCCCGGACGCCGTCATCGCCGTCAGCAGACCGTCCGTCCACCCCGGGCTGACCAGGAACCGCGCCCCCGCCGCGACACAGTCGGCCACCTGCTCCGGCGTGATGACCGTGCCCGCGCCGGCCACCGCGCCCGGCACCTCCTGTGCGATGGCCAGCAGGGCGGGCAGCGCGGCGGGCGTGCGCAGGGTCACCTCGATCGCGGGCAGCCCACCGGCGACCAGCGCCCGCGCCAGCGGTACGGCGTCGGCGGCGTCCTGCAGCACGACCACCGGGAGAACGGGGGCGAGGTCCAGCACGGAGGCAGGCGACGACACGGGGGCAGGCAGGGGTACGGAGGCAGGCTGAGACTCGGGCATGGCGTCATCCTGCCCGCCCGATGCGGAGGGCGCAAAGGTCGTTGCAATATGTGCAACGCAAGCTCGGTGGGCCCCATGTGCACCTGGGCCCTGTCGTTTGGATCAGGCCGGCTGTGAGATGCGGCGCCTTTCGGCCGACCCGAGCGGGTCTGGTGCGTGCAGCTGCAAGGCGGAGGCGACGCCGGGGTGATCCGAACGACAGGGCCCAGCCCTCAGTGGACCTCGTCCACCAGCACGTCCAGCGACCACGGCCGCCCCGGCCTCGCCGGAGCCTTTGTCTCCACGACATATCCGAGGTCCCGCAGCGCCTCCACCAGCCGTGCCGGGTCCTCGGGCGCGGTGCCGGACGTCAGCAGGCTGCGCACGATCCGCCCCTTCGTCGCCTTGTTGAAGTGGCTGACCACCTTCCGGGTCGGCGCGTGCAGCACCCGCACCGTCGCCGTGCGCTCCGCGACCTCGCCCTTCGGCTTCCACGCCGTCGCGTACGCCGCCGACCGCAGGTCCAGCACCAGTCCGTCCCCGGCCGCCTCCGGCAGCACGGACGCCATCGGGGTGCGCCAGTACGCGCCCAGCGCCCCCAGGCCGGGCAGCTTCACGCCCATCGAGCAGCGGTAGGAGGGGATCGCGTCCGTCACCCGCACGGCACCCCACAGCCCCGAGAACACCAGCAGCGCTTCCGCCGCCCGCTCCCGGGCCGCCGCGTCCAGCGATGCGAGGCCCAGCGCGTCGTACAGCACGCCCGTGTACACCTCACCGGCGGGCCGCGCACCGGCCTCGCGCAGCGCCGCGTTCTTCGCGACCTCGCCGCGCAGCCCCTCGCTCAGCCCGAGCACCTCGCGCGCCTTCTCCTCGTCCGCCCGGCACAACTCGACCAGCTCCTCCAGCACGGCCTCGCGGGCGGGGGTGAGCCCCGGCAGCGACAGCGACTCCGGCGAGAGCGGGGCGCCGGTGCCGGAGGGGGCCTTGCCCTCGGAGGGCGGGAGAAGGACGAGCACGGGAGTTTCTCCTTATCGAACGGGACCGCCACAGCGTACGGCGTGCCTCCCGGCCGCCCGCGCCCTACGGTGGCGGTATGCTCCGCTGCCCCGTGCACGTGACCGGTGCCCCCAAGGGCCCGATGCGCGGCGCCCTCGACGCGCTGCGCACCCGGCTCGCCGTCCCCGGCCCCTTCCCGCCCGAGGTGCTCGCCGAGGCCGACCGGGCGGCCCGGGACCCGGCGCTGCCGGTGCACGACGCCACCGACGTCCCGCTGTTCACCATCGACCCGCCCGGCTCCCTCGACCTGGACCAGGCCCTGCACCTGTCCCGGCAGGGCACCGGCTACCGGGTGCGGTACGCCATCGCCGACGTGGCCGCCTTCGTCGTACCGGGCGGGCCGCTGGACCGCGAGGCGCGGCAGCGGGTGCTGACCCTGTACTTCCCCGACGGCCGCGTCCCGCTGCACCCTCCCGTGCTGAGCGAGGGCGCCGCGAGCCTGCTGCCGGGGCAGACCCGGCCCGCCGTGCTGTGGACGATCGACCTGGACGCCGACGGCCGGACCCGCGGCGTCGACGTCCGCCGCGCCCTGGTGCGCAGCCGGGCCCGGCTGGACTACGCGGGCGTGCAGCAGCAGATCGACGCCGGTACGGCGGAGGAACCGCTCGCGCTGCTGAAGACCGTCGGCCAGTTGCGGGAGGCGTTGGAGGCCGAGCGCGGCGGTGTCTCGCTGCGCGTGCCCGAGCAGGAGATCGTCCCGCGCGACCACACCTACGAACTCGCCTATCGCGCCCCGCTCGCCACCGACGGCTGGAACGCCCAGATCTCCCTGCTCACCGGCATGACCGGCGCCGAGCTGATGCTGGCGCACGGCACGGGCATCCTGCGCACCCTGCCGCCGACCCCGGTCGGCGCCGTCGACCGGCTGCGCCGCACCGCGTTCGCGCTGCACATCGACTGGCCCCACCACGTGTCGTACGCGCAGCTCGTCCGCTCGCTCGACCCGCACCGGCCGCGGCACGCCGCCTTCCTCCAGGCGTGCGCCACGGTGATGGGCCACGCCGAGTACACCGTCTTCCGCGACGGGCGGATCCCGGAGCTGACCACGCACGCCGCGGTCGCCGCGCCGTACACCCACTGCACGGCTCCCCTGCGCCGGCTCGTCGACCGCTGGGCCTCGGAGCTCGCGCTCGCGGCCTGTGCCGGGCAGGAACCGCCCGAGTGGGCGCGCGCCGCGCTGGACGTGGTGCACGACCGGATGGCGGAGGGCGGCCGCCTCGCGAGCAAGGTCGACCGGGCCTGCATCGACCTGGTCGAGGCGGTGGTGTTGCAGGACCGGGTGGGCGAGGTCTTCCAGGGGTGCGTCGTCGAGCTGGACGACCACCGGGGAACCGTCCAGGTGGAGTCACCCGCGGTCATCGGGGAGATCCGCGGCGCAGGCCCCGGCTCCCTCGGGGAGCGCCTGCCGGTACGGCTCACCCAGGCCGATCCCCCGACGGCGAAGGTGAGCTTCGAGCCGGCGTGAGCGCCCGCACCAGGCCGTCGGCGTCGTCCGCGTGCAGCCGTACGACACGCACCTCGCGCCGCCGGCCCAGCAGCGTGACGTGGGTGACCGGGCGGGCCAGCTCCAGGGTGAGAGAGGTCTGCCCGCCGACGGCGACGTCCAGCTCGCCGGGGGCGCGCGCGGAAGAGGCGCGCAGCTCACGCCGTATCGCCGTGATGCCGTGCCTTGGAATGCGCAGGTCCACGTGCGTGCCGTGCCGCACGCGGAGGGTGGCGCCGTCGAGCACATGGGGACGGACGACGGACGCGGCGTGCAGGGCGACGACGAACACGACCGTGTAGGCGTCCAGCACGAGCGCCACCGCGTGCGCGGTCGGCCAGTCGCGCAGCAGCACCGACAAGGTGAAGGTCTCGACGACGCAGACGAAGGCGAGTCCGGCGGTCGTGGCGCCCTGCCCGCGGGCATACCCGAAGGCGTGCGTGGCGTCGCGGGTGCCGTGGCGCCGCCGGGCGAGCCACAGCAGGAGACTCACCATCAGCCGTGCCTCGTGCCGGGCCAGCGCCCGGGCGGTCCTCATCGCCGCTGTCCGGCGATCATCCGCAGCGCCCGCCGGAACGCCTCGGCCTGCGCGGGGGAGAAGTCGGCGCACACCGCCCGCAGAAAGGCGTCGCCCTCGGGGACACCGCCCTCGGGCAGCAGACCGGCCGGGACGGCGTCCGCCAGCGCCCGCGCGGCCTCCGCCACCCGCGGATCGTCCGCCGCCGCGCCGGCGAGCAGGTCGAGCAGCGCGTACGCGTGCTCGGTCCGTCGTACGGCCTCCGGGTCGGCCAGGGCCTCGGCGAGTACGGCCGTGATCCGCTCCCGCGCCTCGGGCGGCGCGGCGGTGTCCAGGAGCGCGAGGATCTCGCGGTCCTTGGCCGCCATGGGCGACGCCGAGCCGGGCACCCGGGCGAGCAGTGCGGCTGTCCCGGGCGAGACGGGCCCCTCGGCGGGCAGCGCCTCCGCCTCCAGCAGCTCCCGCAGCCGCCGCCGGCGCTCCCGGATCGCCTCCTCCTGCCGGGCGAGGTCGGCGTCCAGCTCGGTGAGCACCTCGATAAGGTCCTTCCCGGCATCGTCGGCGAGCACGTCCCGCACCTCCGCGAGGCCGAGCCCCAGCTCGGTCAGCCGCCGGATCCGGGCCAGCACGACGGCGTGCCGCAGGGTGTAGTCCCGGTAGCCGTTGCCCAGCCGCTCCGGCTCGGGCAGCAGCCCGAGGTGGTGGTAGTGCCGCACGGCCCGCGTGGTGACCCCGACGGCCGCGGCGAGTTCTCCGATCCGCATGACCCCAGTGAAGAGGCTGACGTCGCGGCAGGGTCAAGCGGCCACGATCGTGGGAACGGTGCCCGACGTCTCGGCACGGTGGCCGCCGGCTGCTCCAAGCCGGCCCGAACCGACGTGAGGGGCAGGGCGGCGACGGAATGGGACCCGGTCGTGAAGGGACGTATGACCGACTGGTTCGCGGAGCTGGACACCCCGGAGGGCATCCGGGTGGAGCTCATCGAGGGTGACATGGCCGTGACCCCGCCGTCCTAGGGGAACCACGGACACTGCGTCAGCCGGATCGTGGGCCGGATGTACCGGCGGACGGACACGGACATGCAGTTCTCGCCGTGGCGGGACCGGGAGGCCAGGCGCCGCTGTTGTGCCCGAGGTCAGATCCCGCTCCCTCTTCTCGTGGACCGCGAGATCTCCCGCACGACGCTCTTCGGCGACCCCGTGGACGGTGACTACCGCGAGGGCTGGATTCGTCCCTGCGGAAAGCCGCTGCGCCGGCCCGAGCCCTTCGCCTTCGACCTGGACACCGCGGACTTTCTCTGAGCCCTTCGGCGTTGCACCCTCTGGGAAAAGCTGGGGGTGTGCGGCATGGGCGGACGGGAACAGGCGCGGTGGACCAGGGCGCGGCTGGGGCGGTGCGGGCCGGCGCTCGATCTGCTGACGGCCTCCTTCGACCGGCACGTCTACGCCCCGCACGCCCACGCCGAGTACACCGTCGGCGTCACCCTCGGCGGCCTGGAGGTCATCGCCTACCGGGGTGGGCGGATCCACTCCGGGCCCGGCTCCCTCGTCGTCCTGGAACCCGGTGAGATGCACACCGGCGGCCCCGCAGCACCGGACGGCGGCTACGCCTACCGCGCCCTGTACGCGGCGCCCGAGCTGCTGGGCGACGGCGTGCTCGGCGACGCCCTCCCGCACTTTCGCGAACCGGTCCTGCACGATCCCGAACTGGCCGCCGCGCTGCGCCTGACCCACACCGAACTCGCCGCCTGCCCCGACCCCCTGGAGGCAGAGTCCCGGCTGCCGTGGCTGCTCACGGCCCTGGCCCGGCGCCACTCCACGGCCCGCGCGGCGAGCGACACCGTGCCCGGCGCCGACCGCGTCGCCGCCGTCGTCCGCGACCGCCTGGCCGGCGAACTGCTCGCCCCGCCCTCCCTCGCCGACCTCGCCACCGAGCTGGGCCTGTCCCGCTACCAGCTGCTGCGCGCCTTCCGTACGGCGATGGGGATACCGCCCTACGCCTGGCTCGCCCAGCACCGGGTGACCCGGGCCCGCGGCCTGCTGGAGGCGGGTCTGCGCCCTGCGGAGGTGGCGGGCCTGGTGGGCTTCGCCGACCAGGCGCACCTGACCCGCTGGTTCCGCCGGGTGCTCGGGGTGACCCCGGCGGCGTACCGCAACAGCGTTCAAGACGCACGGTGACGCCCTGGCCGAAACTCGGCGCATGACTGCACGCGGCTGGTTCCTCTTCTCCCTCATGGGAGTGGTCTGGGGCATCCCCTATCTCATGATCAAGGTGGCGGTGGACGCGGTGTCCCCGGCCACCGTGGTCTTCGTGCGCTGCGCGCTCGGCGCGGCCCTCCTTCTCCCCTTCGCCCTGCGGCAGCCGGGCCTGGCGCACACCGTGCGCACCCACTGGCGGCCGCTGCTGGCCTTCGCGTGCATCGAGATCATCGGCCCGTGGTTCACCCTGACCGACGCCGAACGCCACCTGTCCAGCTCCACCGCGGGCCTGCTGATCGCGGGCGTCCCGGTCGTCGGCGTGGCCCTGGCCCGCTCCTTCGGCGACACCGAACGCCTCGGCATACGACGTCTGAGCGGCCTCGCCCTCGGACTCGCCGGCGTCGGCGTCCTCACCGCCCCGCACCTGACCGGCGGCGACGCGCGCTCCCTGGCCGAGGTGCTGCTGACGGTGGTGGGCTACGCCACGGCGCCGCTGATCGCCGCGCGTCACCTAAGGGACGTTCCGTCCCTGCACCTGACGGCGCCCTGCCTGGCCCTGGCGGCGCTGGTGTACGCGCCCGCCGCGGCGGCGACCTGGCCGTCCGAGGTGCCCGCTCCCTCGGTGCTGGCGGCGCTGGCCGGGCTGGGCGTGATCTGCACGGCCGTGGCGTTCGTCGCCTTCATGGAGCTGATCAAGGAGGCCGGTCCGACGCGGGCCACGGTGATCACCTACGTCAACCCGGCGGTCGCGGTGGCGGCGGGCGCGATGTTCCTGGACGAGCGCCTGACGGTGACGATCACGGTGTCCTTCGCCCTGATCCTGGCGGGCTCGGTCCTCGCGACGGCCGCCGGTCCGCGCACGACCACCCGCCCGGTACCATGGTCCGCACGGCAGACGAGCCGGGCGGACGGCCGCGTGGAGTCCCCTTGACGGGGGGCTTCCCGAGGAACGTCCGGGCTCCACAGGGCAGGGTGGTGGCTAACGGCCACCCGGGGTGACCCGCGGGACAGTGCCACAGAAAACAGACCGCCGGGGGCCTCGGCCCTCGGTAAGGGTGAAACGGTGGTGTAAGAGACCACCAGTGCCCAGGGTGACCTGGGCAGCTAGGTAAACCCCACCCGGAGCAAGGTCAAAAGGAGCGCTGTAAAAGGCGCTCTGCGCGGACGTTCGAGGGCTGCCCGCCCGAGTCCGCGGGTAGACCGCACGAGACCGGCGGCAACGCCGGCCCTAGATGGATGGCCGTCGCCCCGGGCTCCGCGAGGAACCCGGGGAACAGAACCCGGCGTACAGCCCGACTCGTCTGCCCCTTCGGGGGTTCGCGTCACATCGGCGGATTGCCGTGCTTGCGTTCCGGCAGGTTCGCGTGTTTCGCGCGGAGCATCGCCAGGGAGCGGATCAGGACGATGCGGGTTTCGGACGGGTCGATGACGTCGTCGACCAGGCCGCGTTCCGCCGCGTAGTACGGGTGCATCAGTTCGGACTTGTACTCCTTGATCAGGCGGGCGCGGGTCGTGTCCGGGTCGTCGGATGCGGCTATCTCGCGGCGGAAGACCACGTTCGCCGCGCCCTCCGCGCCCATCACCGCGATCTCGTTCGTCGGCCAGGCGAAGGACAGGTCGGCGCCGATCGAGCGGGAGTCCATGACGATGTACGCGCCGCCGTAGGCCTTGCGGACGACCAGGGAGATGCGCGGGACCGTCGCGTTGCAGTAGGCGTACAGCAGCTTCGCGCCGTGCCGGATGATGCCGTTGTGCTCCTGGTCGACGCCCGGCAGGAAGCCCGGCACGTCCACCAGCGTGACCAGCGGGATGTTGAACGCGTCGCAGAACTGCACGAAGCGCGCCGCCTTCTCCGAGCCGTGGATGTCGAGCACGCCGGCCAGCGCGGTGGGCTGGTTGGCGACCAGGCCCACGACGTGGCCGTCCAGGCGGGCCAGCGCGCACACCACGTTCTGCGCCCAGGCCTCGTGCACCTCGAAGTACTCGCCGTCGTCGACGATCTCCTCGATCACCGCGCGCATGTCGTACGCCCGCTGCGGGTCCGCCGGGACCAGGGAGGTCAGCGCCTCCGTGCGGCGGTCCGCCGGATCGCCGCCGCGCGCGACGGGCGGCAGTTCGCGGTTGTTCTGCGGCAGCAGCGACAGCAGATGGCGCACGTCCGCCAGGCAGTCCGCCTCGTCGTCGTAGACGAACCCGGACACGCCGGACAGGGACGAGTGCACGTCCGCGCCGCCGAGGCCGTCGTGGGTGATCTGCTCGCCCGTGACCGCCTGGACCACGTCGGGGCCCGTGATGAACATCTGGGCGGTGCCGCGCACCATGAACACGAAGTCGGTCAGCGCGGGGGAGTACGCCGCGCCGCCCGCGCACGGGCCGAGGATCACGCTGATCTGCGGGATGACGCCGGAGGAGCGGGTGTTGCGGCGGAAGATGCCGCCGTACCCGGCGAGCGCGGTGACGCCCTCCTGGATGCGGGCGCCGGCGCCGTCGCTCAGGCCGACGACGGGCGCGCCCGCCGCCTCCGCCAGGTCCATCACCTTGTGGATCTTCTCCGCGTGCGCCTCGCCCAGGGCACCGCCGAAGACCCGGAAGTCGTGGGCGTACGCGAAGACCGTGCGGCCGTGCACCAGGCCCCAGCCGATGACCACGCCGTCGCCGTGCGGCTTGCGCGCTTCCAGGCCGAAACCCGAGGCGCGGTGCCGGCGCAGCGGCTCGATCTCGGTGAACGTTCCCTCGTCGAAGAGGAGTTGCAGCCGCTCCGGGGCGGTCAGCTTGCCCTTGGCGTGCTGGCGCCGGGTGGCCTCGGGGTCGGGGCCGCGGCTCAGTTCCTCCTTCAGCCGTTTCAGCTCGTCGGTGGAGCGGTGCAGATCGGGTGCGGGGGCGAGGGCGAGCAGTTCGTCGAAGGTCGTCATTGCGGCACCGTAGGGAGACGGCCTCGAAGGCTCCGGCACCCCTTCTGGAGAATCGCTCGATCGGGCACGGACCGGGGGCCGGGACCCGGCCCGTGGTACGGCCCGTGCTGCGGTGGCCCGTCGCCGGGCGCCGCCCGAACAGGCCCGAAGCCGGGGCAACCGCCCGAACAGGCCGGTCACCCCACCGACAGCCCCCCGCCCCCGCCCACGCGACCCCCCGCCGGGTGCAGGGTGTGTTCCGGGTCGCCGGACAGGACCGCCTGGTGCAGTTCCTGCAGGGCGGACGACGGTTCCAGGCCCAGTTCGCGTACCAGCGAGCCGCGCAGCCGCTGGTAGGCCTCCAGCGCCCGCCAGCTGCCGCCCGTGCGGTGCAGGGCGCGCATCAGCTGAGCGCAGAAACCCTCGTGCAGGGGGTGGCGCGCGGACAGCACCCGCAGTTCGGGCACCACCTCGGCGTGCCGGCCGAGCCGCAGGTCGGCCTCGATGCGCCGCTCCAGCGCGGCCGTGCGTTCCTCATTCAGGCGCAGCACCTCCAGCTCCAGCACCGACCCGGCCGGCACGTCGACCAGGGCCGGGCCCTGCCATAGTGCCAGCGCGCGGTGCAGCAGGCCGGAGGCGGTGCGGTAGTCGCCGAGTTCGAAGGCGGTGCCGCCGGCCACGGCGAGCCGCTCGAACTCGTGGGCGTCGACCCGGCCGGGCTCGACCTGGAGCAGATAGCCGCCGAACCGGGTGACCAGGATGTCCTTGGCGTCGCGCAGCGGATCGCCGTCCAGCGCCGCGGTCAGCCGGCGGCGCAGTTGCAGGATGTAGGTCTGCAGGGTGGTGGAGGCACTGCGTGGGATGCCCTCCCCCCAGATCTCCTCCATCAGCGTCGGCACCGACACCACCCGGTCGGCGTGCAGCGCGAGCAGAGCCAGCAGCTGGCGGGGTTTGGCGGCGCTCGGTACGACCGACACGCCGCGTTCCTGCGCGGCGAGCGACCCCAGGATCTGGATCTCCATAAGCGTTCTCCCCCTTGGGCCACGGCCGCCGGCGTCCCCGTGGCGGCCCGTTCGGAGTCCGGCTCATGAGACTCGCACCGCGGTCCGCTCGCGGCCCAGTGACGGGCGCACGACCGCCCTCATGAAAATGTCATGCCGCTCCGGTGAGTGGCGCACTGCCGGAGCTTGAAGTTCCGACAGCAGACTCTCGAACCGGACGCCGGGGGCGCCATTCGGTTCGCCTCCACTTCGCCGCGTCCACCGACGAGTTCGTTCATCACACAGGGGGTACGCATGAACATCACCGAGGACATCTCGCGCCTGACCGAACAGCAGTCCCGCACCGGCGAGTCCGGCCCGGCCGGCGGCGCGTTCGGGGAGATCCTCGTCGAGAGCCTGTCCCGTGCCGACGCCGGGCGGGCCGGCTGGTGCATGTGCATCTCCTCGGTGCTCGGCACCCGGGCGGGTGCGTGAGAGAGCAGCAGAGCCCGGCTCGCGGCCCGTTCGTGGCGTTCAAGCGCCACGTGCGGGCCGTGTCGGTCCCGGGAGATGCCGTGTTCGTGTGGTCCGACCAGGACGTCACCGCCGTGCGGGGCGCCGGTGCGGAGACCCTGCTGGAGCTGCTCGACGGCAGCCGTACCCTGCCCGAGCTGCTGCGCGAGGCCGCGGCCGCCATGCCCGCCGATGTGGCGGGCCGGGTGGTGCGGCAGCTGGCCGAGGCCAACCTCGTGGGCTACCGGCACGACGGGCCCTGCCCGTCCGCCGGCTCCGAGCGCGGCTCGGCCGAGGCCTACTGGGACCGCGCCGGCCTGGACGGGGCCGTCGCCGAGGGCGAGGTGCGCGCCCGGGCGGTGGCGGTGATCGGCGTCGGGGACGTCGATATCGAGGCGGCCCGCTCCGCCTGCCGCGCCTCCGGTGTCACCGCGGTCGCCGAGGACGCCGACGCCGACTTCGCCCTCGTGCTGTGCGAGGACTACCTCGCGCCGCAACTCGCCGCGGTGGCGGCCCGGTTACGGGCGGCGCGCCGTCCCTGGCTGCTGGCGCGCCCGTTCGCCGCCGAGCCGTGGACCGGGCCGGTCTTCGCACCGGACGGCGACGGCGCGTGCTGGTCCTGCCTGGCGCACCGGCTGCGCGAGCACCGGCGCGGCGAGCTGTCGGTGCGCCGGGCACTCGGGCCGGCCGCCGATGTACGGCCGTCGCCCTCACTGGCCGCGGTACGGGCCGTGGGGCTGCACAGCGCCGTTCTGGAGACCGCCAAGTGGCTTGCCGGACTGCGGGGTCCGGAGCAGGGGGCAGTGTGCGTGCTGGACAGTCTCACGCTGCGCACCACCCACCACCCGGTGCGCCGGCGCCCGCAGTGCCCGGACTGCGGCGAGCCCACGCTGGTCGCCGAGCGGACCCGGCGGCCGGTGGTCCTGCTCTCGCGGCCCAAGGCCGCCGGATCCGGCAGCAACGACCGTGCGCTGTCCGCCCGGCAGATGCTCGAGCGGCACGGCCATCTGATCGGCCCTGTCACCGGTATCGTCACGGACATCACGCCCATGGCGGGCCTCCCCGAGGGGCTGCACGCCTACGACTCCGGCCACAACCTGGCCCTGCGCGGGCACTCCGCGGCCGGGATGCACCGGGTGCTGCGCGCGCGCAGCTCGGGCAAGGGCGTGAGCGCGACGGAGGCGCGGGCGAGCGCCCTGTGCGAGGCGGTGGAACGTTACTGCGCGAGCCGCCAGGGCGACGAGCTGACCGTCACCGACTCCCTTACCGGCCTCGGCGAGGCGGCCGTCCACCCCAACACCTACCAGCTGTTCCACGAGCGGCAGTACGCCGACCGGGGCCGCTGGAACGCCTCCCACACTCCGTTCCACCACGTGTGCGCGCCCTTCGAGGCGCACCGGCCCACCGAGTGGACCCCGGTGTGGTCGCTCACCGCCGGCGCCCAGCGGCTGCTGCCCACCTCAACGCTGTACTTCGACAGCGCGCCCGGCGGCGCAGCGGACGGGCAGTGGGCCGACTCCAACGGCAACGCGGCGGGCAGCAGCACCGAGGACGCCGTGGTGCAGGGCTTCCTGGAACTCGTCGAACGGGACGCGGTGTCCCTGTGGTGGTACAACCGGCTGCGCCGGCCCGGCCTCGACCTGGACGCCTTCGACGAGCCGTGGCTGACCGGCCTGCGCGAGACCCTGGGCCGGGCGGGCCGCCGTGTCTGGGCCCTCGACCTCACCTCCGACCTGGGCATCCCGGTCGTGGTGGCGGCCTCCCGCAGTGCCGACGGGCCGGACACCGTCTACGGGTTCGGGGCGCACTTCGACCCGCGGCTGGCGCTGCGCCGGGCGCTGACCGAAATGGTCCAGATGCTGCCCCCCGCGAGCTCCGGCGCGGCCGGTCACGTCCCCGACGAGCCTCATCTGCTGCCCGATACCGGGCAGTCGGCGCGCACCCCGGTCAGCTGGCGGCCGCACCTGCGCCACGACGACCTCCTCGCCGACGTCGAGGACGTCCGCGCCCTCGTCGCGGCGCACGGCCTTGAGCTGCTGGTACTGGACCAGACCCGGCCGGACGTCGGGATTCCGGTGGTCAAGGTCCTGGTACCGGGACTACGGCATTTCTACGCCAGGTTCGCCCCCGGCAGGCTGTACGAGGTACCGGTCCGTCTCGGCCAACTCGCCCGCCCCACACCGTACGAGGAACTCAACCCGGTACCGCTTCTGCTGTAGCTCGCGTGAAGACGCTGCACAGGTCCCGTACCGGGCATGTGTCGGCTTATAGTTCCGTCACGCATGCTCCCGACATCCATGCGAGGAGTCGACACATGGCGGGCCGGTTCAGGACTTCGGACAGTGATCTCATCCGTGTCAGGGGCCCGGCGGAGGGAGTGCCTCCGGACACGGCGAGCAGTCGTCCGGCCGGTGGGGCGCCGGCGCAGGCCAGGAGCCTGAGCGGGGCGAGGGACCTGCTGGCGCCGCGGTTCGCCCAGGGGATCAGCACGGTGGTCTTCGCGGGGTACGGGGTGGTCACCGTGCTGAACGTGCAGAACGAGGTGTCGGGCACGCCCGCACTGGTCCTGTGCACCGCCGTCGTGGCCGCCCTCTACACCGTGCAGATCCTGCTCACCGCGCCCCGGGCGCGCCGCTGGTCCGAGCGGCGCCGGGCGGCCGTCGTCGCCGTGCAGGCCGCCCTGACGTTCGGGCCGCTGGTCTGGCTGGGCGTCGCCTGGGGCAGCATGGCCGGACCCCTCGCCGGATCGATTCTCCTCATGCTCCCGGGACGGATCGCCTGGCCCTGCTACGGCGCGGTCCCGCTGTTCATCCTCGGCTGGTCGCTCGGCGAGCACGCCACACCCCTGGAGACGGGCTACTACGCCGTCTCCACCGCGCTGACCGGTCTGGTCATCTACGGACTGACCCGGCTCACCGACCTGGTGCGCGAAGTGCACGACACCCGCGCCGAGATGGCCAGGATGGCGGTCACCCAGGAGCGGCTGCGCTTCGCGCGGGACCTGCACGACCTGCTCGGCTACAGCCTGTCCACCATCACGCTCAAGAGCGAACTGATCCACCGCCTGGTACCGGTCCACCCCGAGCGGGCCCGCGAGGAGATCGCCTCCGTGCTCGTCGTCGCCCGGCAGGCCCTGTCCGATGTGCGGCTGGTGGCCAGCGGCTACCGGGAGATGTCGCTGGAGACGGAGGCCCAGTCGGTCGTCGAGGTGATGGCCGCCGCCGATGTCGGCGTCGAGGTGGACATCGACTGCGGACGCCTCCACCCCTTGGTGGACACCGTGCTGGCGACCGCCCTGCGCGAGGGCGTCACCAATATGCTCAGGCACAGCAAGGTGCAGTCGTGCACCATCAAGGTCCGCAGCGAGGGGGACACGGTGCGGATGGACCTCGTCAACGACGGCGTCGCGGCGCCCGACCGCCCCGACGCGCCGGGCCGGGGGAGCGGACTGGGCAACCTGCGGACCCGGCTGGCCGCCGTCGGCGGTGAGATGTCCGCCGGCGTCGTCGCCGGCAACCGGTTCCGGCTGACGGCGATCGCCCCGCTCAGGCCGCCCAAGCAGGAGGACGCCGAACCGCTGGTGCCGCGCGGGCACGCCGCGGCGGGCGCGGGCGGCTGGACCGGGGAAGCGGACAGAGCCGCGGTCTGAGCAACTGACATATCGGGGGAAGCAATGCCGTTGATCAAAATCCTGCTCGCCGAGGACGTGCACATGGTCCGCGGCGCGCTCGTCGCGCTGCTGGAACTGGAGCCGGATCTCCAGGTCGTGGCCTCGGTGGCCCGCGGGGACCTCATCGTGCCGTCGGCGCTCGAGACCCGTCCCGACGTCGCCGTCATCGACATCGATCTGCCCGGCGTCGACGGGCTCACCGCGGCGGCCGATCTGCACGAGAAGGCACCGCAGTGCCGCACGCTCATCCTCACCAGCCTGGGCAGACCCGGGACGCTGCGCCGGGCCATGGCCGCGCGGGTCTCCGGCTTCCTGCTCAAGGACTCCCCGCCGAGCCGGCTGGCCCAGGCGGTCCGCTCGGTCGCGGCCGGCCAGCGGGTCATCGACCCCGAACTCGCGCTCAGCGCCTGGGAGGCGCCGGACAACCCGCTCTCCCCGCGCGAGACGCAGGTGCTGCGGCTCGCCGCCCGCGGCGCCGACGCGGCCGAGATCGCGGACCATCTCTATCTGACCCAGGGCACGGTACGGAACTACCTCACGGCCATCGTGGACAAGCTCCGCGCCCGCAACCGGATCGACGCCATCCGGATCGCCGAGGAGGCCGGCTGGATCCCGTAGGGGCGGCCGGCTCAGATCTCCGCCAACGGGCCCGCGTCCAGCTGGGACAGCACACCGGCGAGGTCCACCGCGTCACTGCGCGGGCCGCGGCACACCGTGAGCACGGACGGCCCGTGCGCCCCGGCCATCCGCCGCAGGAACGGGGTGAGCACCGCCTTCGGGCCGATCTCCACGACATGGCTGGGCGCCTGCTGCGCCAGCATCCGGCGGGCCGCGTCGGAGAACCGCACCGGCGCGGTGATCTGCGCGGTCCAGTAGGCGCTGGTCAGCGGCTCACCGTACTCCCGGCCGTACACCGTCGAGTAGTACGGCAACGACGGGCGCCCGCCCGGCACATGCCGGGCCGCGTCCTCGAACCGCCCGGCCACCGGCTCCATCAGCGGCGACTGGAAGGCGTGGGCCACCTGGAGGAAGACGCTCGAGATGCCGATCTCGGCGAGGCGTTCGCGCACCCGCTCCAGGCTCTCGACCGGACCGGAAAGCACCGTGGCGCGGGCCGCGTTGAACGCGCCGACGGACACCTGTGGTTCACCCGCCGCCGCGTCGGCCGCCTCGAAGGGGCCGGCGCACGTCGCCATCATCCCGCCGCCGGAGGGCAGGTACTGCATACAGGCACCGCGCAGGCACACCAGCCGCGCCGCGTCCGCCAGCGTCAGCGCACCGGCGATCACGGCCGCCGCCAGCTCGCCGGTGCCGTGGCCCAGCACGGCCACCGGGCGCACCCCTTCCTCCTCCAGCAGCGTCATCGCCAGGGCGTACCCGACGGCGAAGAGCGCCGGCTGGGTCAGCGCCGTCTGGTGCACCCGGGGGTCGTCGCCGAGGATCAGCTCGCGCACCGAGCGGCCCAGGTACGGGGCGATCGCCTCGTCGGCCTCGGCGAGATGGCGGCGGTAGGCGGACAGCTCCCGGTGCAGCCCGGCCGTCATGCCGGGGTGCTGGCAGCCCTGCCCGGTGAACACGAACACCGCCCGGACCCGCCCGGAGTGCCGGTGCATGCCGCAGCGCATCGCCAGATAGTGGGCGAGGTCGCGGATGGTCGGGTGGGCCCAGATGTCCGCGGGGTCGAACAGCGGACCGAACTCCGCCTCGATGTCCCCGAAGAGGTTGAGCAGCGCCACCGAGTCGAGCCCCCAGTCGGACAGGTCCTCGTCCTCGCCGACCTCCCGCCGGGCGTACCCGCCGATCCGGTCGGTGAGCCAGGCGGCGAAGCCCCCCTCGTCGGGCCCGCCCGGTGCCGTGTCGCTCACGTCCTCCCCTTCCGTCGGTTTCCCTGCCGGTGGTCCGCCGGCCCCATCGCCCGGCGGTGTCTGTCGTGGACGCGGGGTCCGTACCGCCTCGCGGCTGCACGTACGGGCCCCGCTCGCCCGCACCGGCCCGGCGCGGACGCCTCCCTACGCCCCGATCCCGCCGGCCACGCTCTGCCGGCGCCGGCCTGCCGCCGGTGCCAGATCGTCGGCGACGTACTGGTGCAAGGGGCGCAGACCGCCGTTCAGGAACAGCCGGCGCATCGCGACCCGTTCGACCTTTCCGCTGGTGGTGCGGCGGACCGTGCCGGGGCGGACCAGCAGCACACCGGCCACCGTCACCTCGAACTCCTCGGTCAGGCGCCGCCGTACGTCCGTCACCAGCTCCTCGAGATCGAGGGAGTAGCGCTGGTGGGTGCGCAACTCCTGCACCACGACCACCCGTTCGCGCTCGCCGGGCACCGAGAACGCCGAGCCGGTGCCGAACAGCGAGCTGACCCGCTGCACGGTGCGCTCCAGGTCCTGCGGATACAGATTGCGGCCCGCGACCACGATCACGTCCTTCAGCCGGCCGGTGACATAGAGCCGGCCGCCGTCCACCGCGCCCAGGTCACCGGTGCGCAGCATCCCGCCCTGGCCGTCGGCCGTCGCGGCCCCGAAGCGTTCCGCGGTCGCCGCGGGGTCACGCCAGTAGCCGGGGGCGACGCCCGGTCCGCTCACCCAGATCTCCCCGACCCCGCCGTCCGGCACGACCTCGCGGGTCTCCGGGTCGACGACCCGTATCCGGCCCGCCGCCGCGTCCACCGTGCCGCACGGCACCAGCGTGTGCGCCGGCCGGCCGGGCCGCGGCTCGCGCAGCCGGCCCTGCTGCAGTGCGTCGGCGTCGACCGTCCGCTCGCCCCCGGCGGCCGGGCCGCCGCAGACCAGCAGCGTCGCCTCGGCCAGGCCGTAGGCGGGGTGCATCGCCTGCGCGCGCAGGCCCGCACGCGCGAACCGTTCGGTGAAGGCCCGGACGGTCTCGGCGCGCACCGGCTCCCCGCCGGAGACCGCGACCCGCCAGCCGGACAGGTCGAGCCCGTCCAGCTCCTCGTCGGTGACCCGCCGCGCGCACAGGTCGTAGGCGAAGTCCGGCGCACCGCTGACCTCGATGCCGTACCGGTCGATGGCCTGGAGCCAGCGCACCGGCCGCCGCACGAAGGACTCCGGTGACAGTACGACGGAGGTCGCGCCGAGCCACAGCGGGTGCAGCAACTGACCGACCAGGCCCATGTCGTGGTGGAAGGGCAGCCAGCCGCCGATCCGGGAGTCGGGCCCCGTGCCCAGCAGAGCCGTCAGGGCCTCCTGGTTGGCGAGCACATTGGCGTGGGTGACCGTCACACCGCGCGGATCGCCGGTGGAGCCGGAGGAGAACTGCAGGTAGGCCACCGTGTCCGGGCCCGGCTCGGGC
This sequence comes from Streptomyces sp. NPDC014006, assembly GCF_043088925.1. Taxonomy (NCBI): domain Bacteria; kingdom Bacillati; phylum Actinomycetota; class Actinomycetes; order Kitasatosporales; family Streptomycetaceae; genus Streptomyces; species Streptomyces sp. NPDC014006. The sequence goes on from NZ_JBICAJ010000001.1 coordinate 767,869, forward strand.
AGCGGCGCGTCCGAGGGGCCGGACACCGCGTCGGCGGCCAGGCAGGGGAGCGAGCCGTGGCCGTGCCGGGCCAGCAGGCGCGAGACGTCCGGGGCGAGCGCGGCGTCGGTGAGCACGGCCCGCGGCGAGGTCTGCCGGACGACGCCGGCCACCCGCTCCTCGTGGTGGCTGCGGCCGCCGTACGGCGGCACCGGTACGGCGATGGCGCCGGCGTACAGGCAGGCCAGGAAGGACACGGCGAACTGGCTGCGGGAGGCGTGCAGGAGCAGCACCGGCTCCCCGGTGGCGCCGTCGGCGCACAGCCGGGCGGCGAGACGGCGGGCCTGGGCGTCGAGCGCGCGGTAGGAGACCGGGGCCGGGCGGCCGCGTTCGTCGCTGTCCGGCAGCAGGAGCAGCGCGGCGCGCTCCGGTGTCCGCGCGGCTCTGTCCATGATCACTTCGGTGAAGGTGCGGTAGCCGTTCAATGTGGACCCCCTGCGAGTCGTACGGGCGCTCGACGTCCCCCGTTTCGACGCCTGGTTCGCCCGGTACAGCACGGTATGTGCAGCCTCTTGAAGGGCGCTTGACCCGTGCTCGGGGGCACCGGTTGCGTCGGGTGGTGCGCGTCGGCTCAGCGCCGCGCCGTCCAGCCGGTCTGCGGCCGGGCCCGGCGCGGCCGGTCCCAGGGGGCCCGCAGCGCGCCGTCCTCGTCGCCGCCTGCACCGTCCTCCCGCGCCCGCAAACGGGCGAGCAGCACGGCGGTCAGGGCCGCCAGTTCGAAGGCGTCCGGCCGCCCGCGGACGACGGCGAACGCCGGCTGCACGACGGCTGCTTCCCTCGGTTCGATGGGTTCGATGGGCTCGTCCATACGGCCGATGCTGCGGGCGTCCCCTCGAGAGGGACTCGCGCCGGACACGGGCGGCCGCGACGGCTCAGACGGGCGACAGCGGGCGGGCCGTCTCCTCCACGACCGTCGCCGTGGCCGTCAGGCGCTCGCGGCGGTCCCGGTAGGCGGCGCCGCTGCGGACCCGCTCACAGGCCGCGGCGTCCTGCCACCACATCACACCGGTGTAGGCGCAGGCGTCGGTCACCGAGCGCAGCAGATCGCTGCCGCCGAACGTCTCCTCGCCCACGCACTGGCCGACCAGCGCGCCGAAGTCCGTCTCGAACCGCTCCGGGTCGTCCGTCACCCGGGCCCGCACCAGCACCAGCAGCGCGGCCTCGGCCGGGGTGCCGGACGACACCATCCGCCCCACGCTGACCAGCAGATGGGACTCCGTCCGCAACGTCGCCGCCAGCCCGTGCGCACCGGAAAGGGCGGCCGCGTTCTGGTGCACCACCCGCAGCAGACTGTCCAGCCCCGTCCACTGCTCCAGGTGCACATACCCGCCGGGCCGCCCGGTCAGCGCCGCCGTCACCCGGGAGACGAACCCCTTGCGGGACTCCCGGTAGCGGGCGTACCCGAGGAGTTCGCGGTCGAACGCCGACGGGGCCGACGTGGCCGTGAAGCGTTCGACGACCGTCAGCTCGTGCTCGCACTGATACACCGTCCGGCCCCCCTTCTGTGCCTCGGCACTGCACTCGCCCCGACATCCGACCACACCCCGCTCGAGCCGCACTCGAGCACACCACCGCGCGCGGCACGCACGAGAGTTCCTCGAGGAGAGGCCGAGCCGCTCCGGGGATCGTGGCTCTTCCCACCTCAGAAGGGACGGCACGACATGCCCGCAACAGCAAGGAGCGGCAGCACGGTCGCCCGAGTCGTACTCGAGCGGCTGCTGCGGCCGATCTGGAACTGCCTCGTGGTCTACGGCGCCATGTGGCTGCCCGCCGACCAGAACCCGCTCTGGCAGGCCTACCGCAACGACGGCCAACCGCTCGCCTGGCCGATGGCGCCGGCGCCGCCGGAGGTTCCGGTGACGCACCTGACCTCCGTGGCCCGGCACGGCGCGAGCGATGTGAACGAGTCTGGCCGGACGACCTTGAGCGCGTCTTGAGCCGTGGCGGTCGGGCAGGGCCCCGCGGGGGCCGGACGAGGACGGAGACAGGTCATGACCACCGCGGTGAACACGGCGGACTCCTCGGAAGCCGCCGTGCAGGAACGCATCGCCCGGCTCGAACACGACCTCGGAGACCTCGACGACCCGGGCAACCCGCTCGGCTCCCAGCAGCTCCTCGCCGCCGACGAACAGCAGCGGCTGCTGCCGGCCGCCGAGCGGCTGCTCGACGCCTTCTCGCTGAACGCCGAGTTCGTGCCCCGGCGACTCGGCGGCCGGCTCGACCGCCTCGACGTACTGGGCCGGGTGCTGCGCGCGGTGTTCCGGCGTGACGCCGCACTCGGCCTCGGCTACGGCTGGACCTCGTACCTGGCCTCCGTGGTGGTGTGGGCGGGCGGCAGCGAGCAGCAGCGCCGGGCCACCGCCGATCTGCTGCTCGCCGGCGGCCGGATGGCCTGCGGCTATCCCGAACCGCCCCAGGGCAACGACTTCCTGCGCAACCGGCTCACCGCGGTGCCGGACGGCGACGGCCACCGGCTCAGCGGACGCAAGGAGGCCGTCAACAACGCCGCCCGCGCCGACGCGCTCGTGCTGTTCGCCGACACCCCGCGCGGCCCGAGCGCCTTCCTCACGCCGGGCCCCGCGCACACCGCCGGCTCGGGGATGACGCTGCTGCCCCGCCGCCGGACCGTCGGCGTGCGCGGCTGCGTCATCCAGGGCGTGGCCTTCGACGACCACCGTCTGGACGCCGGGCGGCTTCTCTCCGCGGCCGGTGACGGCACACGGCTGGCCGAACACGTCTTCCCGCTCACCCGCAGCGCCGGTCTGTCCATGGCGCTGGGCTGCGCCGACACCGCGCTGCGCACCACCACCGCCTTCGCCCGCTCGCATCGGCTGCGCAGCCCCGCCTCCCTGCACTCCGCGCGCACCCGCACCGCCCTGGTGAACGCCTTCGCCGACCTGCTGGTGTGTGACTGCCTCTCGCTCCTCGCCACCCGGGCGGTGCATCTGCTGCCGCGGGAGTGCCGGACACTCGGCGCGGTGGCGAAGTACCTGCTGCCGACGATCCTCACCGAGACGATGGACGACCTGTCGATCGTGCTCGGCGCGGAGGCGTACGCGACCGGCGGGGCGTACGGCATCTTCCACAAGACGGCACGGGACCTGCCGATGATCGGGCTCGGCAGCGCCGGGGCGTCGGCCTCCCGGGCCGTGCTCGTCTCCCAGATGCTGCGGCTGCCCTCGCTGGGCGGGGCGGCGGACGGCGGTGAACTGGCAGCGCTGTTCCGGCCGTTTGACGCCGGGCTGCCGCCGTACCGGGTGGCGGACGACGCGGACGGCTGCGCACGGGACTCGCTGATCGGTTCCCTTCAGGAGTCGGCGCGGTGTGCCGACGGCGCGGCGGCAGGGGCGGCGGCCGTGCTCGTCTCCCAGCTGCGGGTGCTGCGGGAGGGGTGCGAGGAGCTGGCCGCCCGTCCCGCGGGGAAGTACGTCAGCCCGCGCGCGTACGCCCTGGCCGATCGCTATGCGCTGCTTGTCGCGGGGGCCGCGTGTCTCGGGGTGTGGCGGGAGCGGCCGGCGGGCGGGTTTCTCGCGGACCCCGCGTGGATCGGGGTGGCGCTCGCACGGGTCGCCGCGCGGCTCGAGCGGGGGGTTCGTGTGTCCGACGACGCGGCGGACCGGATGCTGGCGGAAGTGCTGCACCGGTTCGAGGACGCGCGCAGTTACGACCTTTACGCGACGGCGATCGGGCGGTGACGCCGCATACCGGCACAGCCCCGCCCGCTTCGGGGCGTCCACCGTCCCCTTGTGCAGGAGGTACCCCCCTATGCGATCCGCCCTGCGGCCCCTGCGGCATCGTGGGCCCTCTCACCCCTGGGAGGACGTACGCCGTGCCGTGGGCCTTCTCGGCTCCTGCGTCGTGTACGCCGACGTCGACGACTGGTTGCCGAAGGATCTGGAAGAACCCCGGCTCCTCGAGGACCTGGGGTTCGATCACCGGCGGCTCGCGCGGATGCCGGCCTCGCGCAACCGGGACCGGTTCGTCGCCTCGCGGCTGCTGCTGAAGTCGGCGGCCGCCGCCGTGCTCGGCACGTCGGCCCGTGAGCTGGAGCTGGCGTACAAGCCGGGCGGGCGGCCGTATCTGCGCGGGATCGACCAGCTCGACGTCAGCCTGAGTCACACCGACGGGCTGCTGGTGGTCGGGCTGACCCGGTTCGGGCGGCTCGGCGTGGACACCGAGCCCGCCGACCGGCGCATGCTCGAGCTGGGGACGGAGCTGCGGGTGTGCACGCCGCACGAGCTGGAGGCGCTGCGAGGGGTGCCCGAGGAGCGGCGCAACCGGGAGCTGGTACGGCTGTGGACGCTGAAGGAGGCCTACAGCAAGGCGATCGGGCAGGGACTGCGATTCCGCTTCACCGAGTTCGGCTTCGGGCCGCGCGACACGCGCATGCGCATGCTGCGGCCCGACGGCACGCCCGGCACCGGACAGGAGTGGTCCTTCCACAGCTGGCTGGTCGAGGACGCCTACACCGTCAGCGCCGCCGTCTACGACGCCGGATTCGGCGACCGCGACCAGGCCGGCGGCGCGCTCCCGCTGCTCCCGCCGCTCCCCGACCCGCGCTCCAGCACAAGTTGAGCTGAGAGCGAGCCCCTGCGGTGACGCTCGGATCGCGCATCTGACCGAAAAGATGCGGAGCGAAGGGGGATTCGGGTGCAGCGCTACCTTGCGGTCCGGCCGCTGACCGGCGAAAACGGCATCCGGCTGTTCTGCTTCCACCACGCCGGCGGGGGCGCCATGAGCTTCGCCGGATGGCGACAGCGCGTCGGTCCGGGAATCTCCGCCCTGCCGGTGCGGCTGCCGGGCCGGGAGACGCGCCGCAAGGACCCCCGGATCACCGACGGCGCCCGGCTGGTCGAGGAACTCGACGCCGATCTCGGCGGCCTGCTGGACGAGCCGTACGCCTTCTACGGGCACAGCATGGGCGCCCTGGCCGCGTACCGGTTCGCCGAGCACCGTGTGCGCACCGGGCAGCGGCCGCCGGAGCTGCTGGCGGTCGGCGCGTGTTCGGCGCCGCAGCTGCCCTCGCCGCTGGTGGACGCGCTGCTGCGGCCCGAACTGCCCGACGAGGAGCTGATCGCCTCCCTCGGCGGACACGAGAGCATCCCCGCACCCCTGCGCAGCCGGCTCAGCTGGCTGCACGGCACCCTCGCCACCCTGCGCGCCGACCTGTTCCTCGCGCAGAGCCTGCGCTCCGCACCCATGACCCCGCTGCCGTGCTCCCTGGCCGCCTACGCCTCGGAGGTCGATCCGCTGGTCTCCCCGGCGGAGGTCCGCAGCTGGGAGCACTGCACCACGGCCCGTTTCACCTTCCGGACCGTCCTTGGCACGCACTTCTTCGTCCGCGGCCGGGAGCTGCCCCGCGCCGTCGGCGAGGCGCTGCGCTGCGAGGCGGCGACGTCCGACGTGACGCCGTACCAGGCCGGCTGATCCCGCAACCCGAAGGAGATCCACGCGCATGGACATCAGCGTGCTCGGCCCTTTCAGGGCCACCCTGAACGGGGTGCCCGTGCACCTCACCGCCGTCAAACCGCGCAAGGTCTTCGCCCTGCTCGCCCTCCAGGCCGGCCAGGTCGTCTCGGTGTCCTCGCTGGTGGAGGAGGTCTGGGGCGAGAACCCTCCGCGCAGTGTGCAGACCACCCTGCAGACGTACGTGCTGCAGATACGCAACGCGATCGCGGCCACGTTCGACGACGACGGCGCCTGCCTGCCCAACGGCGCCAAGAGCGTCCTCGTCACCGAGCCCGGCGGCTACCGGCTCGACGTGCACGGCGGACTGCTGGACGCCCACGAGTTCGACGCCCTGTCCCTGGCCGGGCACCGCGCCCTGGACCACGGCGACTGGGCCGAGGCGTCCTCGTACTTCTGCCGGGCGCTGTCGCTGTGGCACGGACGCGCGCTCGCCGACGTGCAGTGCGGGCCGCTGCTGGAGGTGGAGGCCACCCGGCTCGACGAGTCGCGGATGAGCGTCCTTCAGCGCCGGATCGAGGCGGACCTGAGGCTGGGCCGCCACCATGAACTCATCGGCGAGCTCTCCGGGCTCGCCGCCCGGCACCCCCTGCACGAGGCCATGCACGAGCAGCTGATGCTCGCGCTGTACCGGGTGGGACGCCGCAGCGACGCCCTGGTGGTCTACCGGCAGCTGCGCCGCTGCCTGAACCAGAGCCTCGGACTCGACCCCTCGCCCAGCGTCGAGCATCTGCACCGCGCGGTGCTCGACTCCTCGCCGCAGCTCGAACTGGACACCGCGGCGCGTTCCACCGGACCCCTGCTGGCGCGGGCCCACTGACCCGTCAAGGAAGTTGAGAGGAAGCATCGTGAGCGACATGACCCTGTCCGAACTCGGTGAGCTGCTGCTCGAATGCGTCGGTGCCCCGGAGGAGGGCATGGCACTGGAGGGCGAGGAGGCCCTCGACACCCCGTTCCTGGAGTTCGGCTACGACTCCCTCGCCCTGCTGCAGGTGACGAGCGTGATCAACCGCCGGTACGGCATCGTGCTGGACGACGACGCCGTCGGCGAGGCCGAGACCCCGCGGATGCTGCTGCAGATGATCAGTGTCGCGCCGCGCGCCGGGGCGGTCCGGTGACCGCTGCCGCGGCGGCACAGCGGGTCCTGGTCACCGGCGGGACCAAGGGCATCGGCCGGGCGACGGCACTCGCCTTCGCCCGGGCCGGCGCCCGGCTCCTCGTCTCCTACGGTCATGACGGCGAGGCGGCCAAGGCGCTCGCCGCCGAACTGGAGGCGCTCGGGGCCGACTTCGACACCGTGCAGGCCGACCTGACCACCCGGGAGGGCGCCGAGACGCTCGCCCGGGCGGTCACCGGCCGGTTCGGCGAGGGCGGCCTCGACGTCCTGGTCAACAATCTCGGCGTCGACGGGCACACGCCGTTCGACGCGCTGTCCGACGCCGAGTGGCGGCGGGTGCTCGACCACAACACCACGTCCGTCTACCTGGTCACCCAGTCGCTGCTCGGCGCGCTGGCCGAGGGCGCGTCCGTGGTGAGCATCGGCGCCTCCGTGGCGCTGCGCGGGCGGCCCCTCGGCGTGCACTACACCACCTCCAAGGCCGCCCTGGTCGGGTTCACCCGGGCGCTCGCCAAGGAGCTGGGGCCCCGGGGCGTCCGGGTCAACCTGGTCGCGCCCGGCGTGACCGAGACGGAGCCGGGGGCCGGGCTGCCACCGCAGCTGGCCGCGAAGCTCGCCGGCCTCACCGCGCTCGGGCGGCTCGGCCGCCCCGAGGACGTGGCGGGCGCCGTGCTGTATCTCGCCGGGGCGTCGGCCGCCTATGTCACCGGCACGACCATCGAAGTCGACGGAGGAATCTGATGCCGTACGCAGCCATCACCTACCGGGTCAAGCCCGGGTTCGAGGAGGAGATCGCGGAGATCTTCGCCAAGTTCAAGCGGGTCGACACCCCGGTCTTCACCGGCGAGGACGGCGATCAGGCCGGCCGGCTGCTGGGTACGGCGGTGTTCCTGAAGGACGACGTGGTCGTCCGCGTCATCCACTACGAGGGCGACTTCGCGGCCGTCGGCCGGCACATGGCCCGGCAGCAGGGCGTGCACACGGCGGAGGACGAGCTCGGGCCGTACCTCGCCGAGCCGCGCGACACGACCTCGCCGCAGGCGTTCGCGGAGTACTTCCGCAACGCCACCATGCGCACGGTCGCGCAGCTGACCGTGGACACCCACCCCGCGGGTGCCGCGGCGTCATGACCGAGGTGCTGGCCGTCGCGGCCCTGCTCGGCAGCGGTGTCACCGCCGGAGTGCTGTTCGCCGTCGCGCTGAGCGTGCTGCCCGCGCTGTTCGCGATGGAGACCGGCACCTACGTGTACGCGCACCAGCTGCTCGGCCGCAACTGGGACCCCACGATGCCGGTCATCGTGCTGAGCAGCACGCTGGTCGACGTGGTGCTGGCGGTGATCGCCGGCGGCACCGCGCGGACGCTGTTCGTGGTGGCGGCGGTGCTGATGCTGGGCGTGTCCGGGGTGTCCCACCTGTGCAACGTGCCGATCAACCGGCGCGTCAAGGCGATCACCGACCCGTCCGTCATCCCGGCGGACTGGCAGGACCCACGCCCGCTGTGGCGCCGCTTCCACCACCTGCGCACGGCCCTGTCGGTCCTGGCACTCGCGGTCACGGCGGCGGCGGTGACGTCGATGTGAGCGCGGGTCACCCCGGCTGAGGGTGCGGGGCGCTGCGCGGGGGGGGGGGGGGGGGGGGGGGCCGGCCCCCCGGCCCCCCCCCCCCCCCCCACACGCGCGCACGCACACCGGCGGGGGCCCGCGCCACGCACCACCGCCCACTGGGCCGCCGCCGGATCGCGACGGTGTCCCGGGTGCTGTCCCGGTACCGCCCCGCCCCCCGGCGGACGTCCGTGTGGGCGTTCGTCGGGGGGCGGGGCGGATCTCTCGTGCGGTGGGTGCTGGTGCAGGGTGGGTCCGGGGCCGGCGGGGCCGCCCGTGGGGCGCCTTTACGCCGCCGGCTGCGGGACGTCCCGGATCGAGATCTGGGCCACCGTGTTCAGCAGACTGCGTCGGAACGTGGCGACGAAGCCCTCGACCGTGTCCGTGTCGCGGGGCCTGGTCAGGTACGGCTTCAGTTTCCGCTCGACCTCGCGGACGCCCGGCTGCATCGCCATGTGGCGGGCCACGGCCTCCAGATCGCCGGTGTACTCGATGACCCGTACCAGCGTGTCGTCGCGCAGGAAGACCGCCGTGGCCAGGATCGTGCCGGCCTCCTGCCCGGAGGCGTCCTCGACGCGGCTGCCCTTGACCCGGCGGAACGAGCCGAAGATCTCGGTGAGTTCCCTCTCGTGCCCCGGCTTGATGTCGTACGTGATGGCTGCGAACGGCATGTGCTCGACGCCCCTTCTGCAAGTGACAGACGTTTCTCACGGTCAGCCAACCCACCGCGCCTCGCGCACCGCTCGAAGCCCCCTCACTGGAGGGGAGTTCGAGTGCCTCTCCAGACCGCGGTGCGACCTTCCCTGCGACCACCGAACCGTTGGGAGGGACCAGTGCACCGCACCCTGATCGTCGCCAAGCTCCGGCCGGACAAGACGGACGACATCGCCCGCATCTTCGAGGAGTCCGACTCCACCGACCTGCCCCACATGGTCGGCGTCGACCGCCGCACCCTCTTCAAGTTCCACGGCCTGTACTTCCACCTCGTCGAGGCCGAGCAGGACATCGGCCCCAACCTGTACCGGGCCCGCAGTCACCCCCTCTACGACGACATCAACACCCGGCTCGCCAAGTGCGTGGAGCCCTACGACCCGAACTGGCAGGAGCCCAAGGACGCCATGGCCGAGCCGTTCTACATCTGGACCAAGGACGGAGGGCGGATCCAGTGACCACCGCCATCACCCGCACCGTGAAGGTGGCCGCCGACGAGGTCGAGGCCAACACCAAGCGCGGCGGCGACATCCGCGTCACCCTCAGCCCCAAGACCGTCGGCTGCTGCTCCGGCTTCGGCGGCACGATGACCCTGGAGCCCGGCGACTGGGTCACCGAGCACTACCACCCGTACTCGGAGGAGTTCATCCACGTCGTCGACGGCCACCTGGAGATGACCCTGGACGGCCGGGACGTCGTCGTCCTCGACGCCGGCGACTCCCTGCTCGTCCCGATCGGCGTGCGCCACCGCCTCGTCAACACCGGCGAGACCACCGCCCGCTGCGCCTTCCACCTGTCGCCGCTCGCGCCGCGCCCCGAGCTCGGCCACGTCGACACCGAGCAGGCGCAGCGCCCCGAGCAGGCCAACCCCGACGTCGGCGGTGCCCGGTGACCCGACGCGCCGTCATCACCGGCATCGGTGCCGTGGTGCCGGGCGGGGTGGGCCGCGAGGCCTTCTGGGGGACGCTGTCCGCGGGCCGCACCGCGACCCGGCGCATCTCGCTGTTCGACCCGGCGGCGTTCCGTTCGCAGGTCGCCGCCGAGGTGGACTTCGACCCGGCCGCGGCCGGCCTGACCACCCGGCAGATCCGGCGCATGGACCGGGCCGCCCAGTTCGCCGTCGTCTCCGCCCGCGAGGCGGTCGCGGACAGCGGCCTGGAGCTGAACACCCTGGCCCCCGAGCGGATCGGTGTCTCCCTGGGCAGCGCGGTCGGCTGCACGATGGGCCTGGAGGAGGAGTACGTCGTCCTCTCCGACAGCGGCAGGAAGTGGCTCGTCGACCACGAGTACGGCGTACCGCACCTGTACGGCTACATGGTGCCGTCCACCCTCGCCGTGGAGGTCGCCTGGGAGACCGGCGCCGAGGGCCCGGTCGCGCTGATCTCCACCGGCTGCACGTCCGGCCTGGACTCCGTCGGGCACGCGGTGCAGCTCATCGAGGAGGGCACCGCCGACGTCGTCGTCGCCGGTGCCACCGACGCCCCCATCTCCCCGATCACCTCCGCCTGCTTCGACGCGATCAAGGCGACCACGCCGAACAACGCCGACCCCGAGCACGCCTCCCGGCCCTTCGACGGGGAGCGCGACGGGTTCGTGCTCGGCGAGGGCGCCGCGGTCATGGTCATCGAGGAACGGGAAGCGGCCCTGGCCCGCGGCGCCAGGATCTACGCCGAGATCGCCGGCTTCGCCGGCCGCAGCAACGCGTACCACATGACCGGCCTGAAACCGGACGGCCGCGAGATGGCCCAGGCCATCGGGGTCGCCCTGGACCAGGCGAAGCTGGACCCGACCGCCGTCGACTACATCAACGCGCACGGCTCGGGCACCAAGCAGAACGACCGCCACGAGACGGCCGCGTTCAAGCGCAGCCTCGGGCAGCACGCCTACGACATCCCGGTCAGCTCCATCAAGTCGATGGTCGGCCACTCGCTGGGCGCGATCGGCTCCATCGAGGTCGCCGCCTGCGCGCTCGCGCTGGACCGCCAGGTCGTGCCGCCCACCGCCAACCTGAAGACCAAGGACCCGCTCTGCGACCTGGACTACGTGCCGGTCACCGCACGCGAGCACGCCATGGACGCCGTCCTGACCGTGGGCAGCGGCTTCGGCGGCTTCCAGAGCGCGATGGTCCTCGCCCGGCCCGGCACCGCCGCGGCCGCCGCGGGACGGGGGGAGTGACCACCATGAGCAGCTCGACGGCGCCCGTCATCACCGGCCTCGGCATCTGCGCGCCCACCGGCATCGGCGTCGACGCCCACTGGTCGTCGGTGCTGGCCGGCAAGTCCGGCATCGGCCGCATCCAGCGCTTCGACCCGTCCCCGTATCCGGTGCGCCACGCCGGGCAGGTGCCGGGCTTCGCCGCCGCCGACAGCGTGCCGGGCCGGCTGATCGCCCAGACCGACCACTGGACGCACCTGGCGCTGGCCGCCGGTGAGGCCGCCCTCGCCGACTCCGGCGCCGACCTCACCGCCGTACCCGAGTACGAGATGGCGGTCGTGACCTCCTCGTCCTCCGGCGGCACCGAGTTCGGTCAGAAGGAGATGACCGCGCTCTACCGCAACGACCCGAGCTGGGTGGGCGCCTACCAGTCCATCGCCTGGTTCTACGCGGCCACCACCGGCCAGCTCTCCATCCGGCACAAGATGCGCGGCCCGTGCGGCGTGCTGGCCTGCGAGCAGGCCGGCGGCCTCGACGCCATCGGCCAGGCCCGGCGCCTGGTGCGGCGCGGTTCGAAGCTGGTCGTCACCGGCGGCACCGACGCCTCGCTGTGCCCGTACGGCCTCACCGCCCAGCTCAGCACCGGCCGGCTGTCCACCGTCGACGACCCGGAGCGGGCCTACCTGCCCTTCGACGCCGACGCCGGCGGCCACCTGCCCGGCGAGGGCGGCGCCATCCTCGTGCTGGAGAGCGCCCAGGCCGCCGCCGAGCGCGGCGCGGGCACCGGCTACGGCCGGGTCCTCGGCTACGCCGCCGGCTTCGACCCGGCCCCCGACTCCGGCCGGCCGCGCGCCCTGCGCCGTACCGCCGAGGCGGCCCTCGCCGACGCCGGGCTCACCCCCGCCGACATCGACGTCGTCTTCGCCGACGCCGCCGGTGTCGCGGCCGACGACCGCGACGAGGCGGACGCCATCACGGCCGTCTTCGGCCCGCGAGGTGTCCCGGTCACCGCGCCGAAGACGCTCACCGGCCGGCTCTACGGCGGCGGTGCCCCGCTCGACGTGGCCACCGCCCTGCTCGCCCTGCGCGAGGGCGTGATCCCGCACACCGCGCACGTCCGCGACCTCGCCCCGGGCCTGGACATCGACCTGGTCACCGGTGCCCCGCGGGAACTGCCGCTGCGTCACGCACTGGTCCTGGCGCGCGGACACGGCGGCTTCACCTCCGCCCTGGTGCTCGGCCGCTGACCCCTTCCTTCCGCAAGACGACCCACGGAGTTCGTGATGGCTGGACACACCGACAACCACATCGTCATCGACGCCCCCCTGGACGTCGTATGGGAGATCACCAACGACGTCCCCAACTGGCCGAACCTGTTCAGCGAGTACGCCTCCGCCGAGGTGCTGGAGCGCGACGGCGACACCGTCGTCTTCCGCCTCACCATGCACCCCGACGAGGACGGCAACGTCTGGAGCTGGGTGTCGAGGCGGACCGGCGACCCGGCCACCCGCACGGTGCGCGCCGAACGCGTGGAGACCGGCCCGTTCGAGTTCATGCACATCTTCTGGGAGTACACCGAGGAGCCCGGCGGCGGCGTGCGCATGCGCTGGGTGCAGGACTTCCACATGAAGCCCGAGGCCCCCGCCACCGACAGCGCGATGACCGAGCACCTCGACATCAACACCAAGGTGCAGATGAAGCTCATCAAGGAGCGCGTCGAGGCCGCGGCGCGGGCCCTGGTCCGCTGAGGGAGCCCCCGTGCTGAACGTTCTCGCCCCCCTCCTGCTGCTGCTCAACGGGCTCGCCGCCGGCGTCCTGTTCGGCACCCAGCTCGGCGGCTTCCCCTACCTCGCCTCGCTGCCCACCGACCGCTATGTGCACGCCCACGCGTTCTTCGGCCAGCGCTACGACCCGGCCATGCCGATCTGCCTGGTCGGCACCGTCGCCCTGGACGCGGCGCTGGCGGTGGGCGCCGAGAACACCTCCGCGCGGACCCTGTTCGCCGTGGCGGGCGTGCTCGCCACGGCCACCGCGCTGATCTCGGTCACCAAGAACGCGCCCGTCAACCGCAAGATGCGCACCATCGACCCCGAGCACCTGCCGGCCGACTTCCAGGACCCCCGCGGCTCCTGGGGCGCCTGGAACCGCCGCCGCAGCGTGCTCACCATCGTCGCGCTCGTCGCCAACTGCGCCGCGCTCGGCTTCCTGCTCTGACCTTCCCTCACCTATCGGAGGATTCCATGGATCTCGGCCTCAAGGGCAAGAAGGCCCTGGTCACCGGCGGCACCCGCGGTGTCGGCCGGGGCGTCGTCCTGGCACTCGCCAACGCCGGCGTCGACGTCGTCACCTGCTACCAGCGCGACAGTGAGTACGTCGCCTCCCTGGAGCGGGAGCTGAAGGAGACCGGCGGCGACCACCACGTGCTGCGCGCCGACCTGTCGAAGCCGGAGGAGATCGCCGGCCTGCTCACCCAGGTCCGCGAGATACACGGCGACCGCCTCGACCTGCTCGTCAACAACGCCGGCGCGATCAGCCACATCCCGTACGCCGAGCTGCCGCTGGAGGAGTGGCAGCGCGTCCTCGCCACCAACGTCACCGGCGCCCACCTCGTCATCCAGCACGCGCTGCCGCTGCTCGGCGCCGGCTCCTCGGTGGTGTCGATCGGCTCCCGTGCCGTGGAGGCCGGCATCCCGCTGCGCGCCCACTACACGATGACCAAGGCGGCGCTGGCCGGCCTGAACCGTTCCCTGGCCAAGGAGTTCGGCCCGCAGGGCATCCGCTTCAACATGCTCGCGCTCGGCGTGATCGAGACCGAGAACTTCCACGCCATGCCCGCCGAGCAGCAGAAGCTGATGTCCGAGCGCTACGGCGCCAAGACCGCCCTCGGACGGCTCGGCACCCCCGACGAGGTGGCGGGCGCCGTGCTGTGGCTGGCCAGCGACCTGTCCCGGTACGTCACCGGCAACACCATCGGCGTCGACGGGGGGATCTCCTGATGACCTTCCGGGTGATGCTCCGCATGGAGATCGAGCCGGGCAAGGAAGCCGACTTCGAGCAGGCGTGGCTCGCCGGCACCGAGGCGGTCACCGGCCACCCCGCGAACCTCGGCCAGTCGCTGGCCCGCGAGGACGGCCCCGGCAGCACGTACGTCATCGTCAGCGACTGGGTGGACGAGCCGCGCTTCCGCGAGTTCGAGGACAGCCCGGCCCACCTGGAGCACCGGGCCACCCTGCACCCGTACCGCAAGGGCGGCACCTTCCACGTCATGGAGGTGCTGCACGGCATCGACGGCAGGGCGGCCGCCCATGCCCGGTGAGCGCGGCGGCGAGGTCCGGGTCGTGGTCTACCAGGCCGCCTACGACGACGCGCAGCTCAACGCCGTCCGTGAGGCCTACCACCGGGTCAGCGAGCGCCTGGCGGGGGTGCCCGGCATGCTCGGCAACGAGCTGCTGCGCAGCCCCGCCGACCCCACCGCGCTCGCCGTGATGAGCCGCTGGGAATCCCTGGAGGCCTTCCGCACCTGGGAGGCCGGCTCCGGCCACCGCCAGGACACCGCCCCGCTGCGACCCTTCCGCGACACCCGCACCGGCGTCCCGTTCGCCGTGTACCAGGTGGACGCCGCGTACTGAGCACACGGCGTGCGCGTCCCCCTCTTCGGCTTCCGCCCAGCGACCACAAGAGAAGAGAACTCACCATGACAGAGCGTCAGTTGGCGTTCATCGGCCTCGGCAACATGGGCGGCGGCATGGCCCGGCGGCTGCTGGAGACCGGGCACACGCTGACCGTCTTCAACCGCACCGCGCACAAGGCCGCGCCCCTCGTCGAGGCGGGCGCGCGGCTCGCCGACGCCCCGGAACGGGCGGCGGCCGGCCACCGCCTGGTCCTGCTCAGCCTCAGCGACGAGAAGGCCGTCGAGGAGGTCCTGTTCGGCCGGGTGGTCCCGGTGCTCGCGCCCGGCACCGTCATCGTGGACACCTCCACCGTCTCGCCGGGCTACGCCCGCGAGGCCGCCGCCCGCCTCGCCGAACGGGGCCTGCGCCGGGTCGAGGCCTGCGTCGTCGGCAACCCCCTCCAGGCCCGCAGGGGAGAGCTGCGGGTGTTCGTCTCCGGGGCGCCGGAGGACCTGTACGAGGCCCGCCCCGTCCTGGACGTCCTGGGCAGCGAGGTCGTCCACGTCGGCGCACCCGGCACCGCCACCAGCCTCAAGCTGATCCTGAACCTGCTGCTCGGCGCCCAGGTCGCCGCGCTCGCCGAGGCCGTCGCCTACGGCACCGCGGCCGGCCTGGACCGCGACCAGCTGATCGGCGTCGTCTCCGCCAGCGGCTTCAGCTCCCTGGTGATGCGCTTCCGCGCCGACCTGATGCTCAAGCGCAGCTACGAGCCGGCGTTCTTCCGCTCCGAACTCATGGAGAAGGACATCCGCATCGCCATGGAGGCCGCTGCCGAGCAGGGGTCCGCGATGCCCGTGCTGGCCTGCGTGCGCGAGCGGTTCGCGGAGGTGCTCGCGGCCGGCGACGGCGACAAGGACGCCTCCGTGCTCGTCGAACACCAACCACGGCACCTGGCACGGCAAGGAGGGTGAGACTGTGCTGAGCACCACCCGGAGCACGCTCCGGAACACCGATGTCCTCGTGGTCGGCGGCGGGCTGGCTGGTCTGTCCACCGCCGTCTTCCTGGCTCAGCAGGGCGTGGACTGCCTGCTGCTCGAGCAGCGCCCCGAACTGTCCGGGCACCCCCGCGCCCGCGGCGTGCACCCGCGGGCGATGGAGCTGATGCGCGCCGCCGGCGTCGAGGACGAGCTGCGCGCCATGCCCTCGGCGCGGCTGCTCGCCGGCAACTCCGGTGTCATCGCCGCCCGTTCGCTGGCCGGGCCGGAACTGGCCGTGCTGGACGAGAAGTACGTCATGGACGTGACCGCCGACGTGGGCCCGCTGTCCCCGACCGGCTGGTGCCTGTGCCACCAGGGCGAGCTGGAGGACGTGCTGCGCGGCCGTGCCGAACGGCTCGGGGTGGCCCTGCGGTTCAGCACCGAACTGCTGTCCTTCACCCAGGACGACGAGGGGGTCACGGCAAGGGTCCGGGACCGTGCCACGGGCGTCGAGCGCACCCTCAAGGCCCGCTACCTCGTCGCCGCCGACGGCGCGCACAGCGGTGTCCGCGACACGCTCGGCGTCCCCTTCGACGGCGAGACGCTCGGCCACTACGTCAACATCCACTTCCGGGCCGATCTCACCGAGCCGCTCGCCGGCCGCCGGTTCCTGCTGTGCTACACGGCCGGCGAGGAGGTGCGCGGCGCGCTGATGCCGCTGGACAACGCCTCCGACTGGCTGCTGCACGTCGCGTACGACCCCCAGGAGAGCGACCTGGAGTCGTTCACCGAGGAGCGGTGCGCGGACCTGGTGCGGGCGGCGACGGGCGTGGCGGACCTGCGCCCGCGCATCCGGTCCGTCTCCCCGTGGGAGGGCGCGGCCCGCACCGCCGGACGGTTCCGCGAGGGGCGGGTGTTCCTGGTCGGTGACGCCGCCCATGTGATGCCGCCCAGCGGCGGCTTCGGCTCCAGCACGGGCATCCAGGACGCGCACAACCTCGCCTGGAAGCTGGCCGCGGTCCTCGACGGCTGGGCGGGTGCGGGGCTGCTCGACAGCTACGACGAGGAGCGCCGGCCGATCTGCGAGGCCACGGTCGAACAGGCCGCCCTGCGCTCCAAGGACCGGCCGCGGCTGACCGAGCCGGGGGAGCACCGTTCCGTGCACCCGGGCATCGTCGAGGACGCCCTGGTGTGGCTGTCCTGGCGCTACCGCTCCTCCGCGGTGACCGCCTGGGACGAGGGCGTGCTGCCGGGGTACGGCGTGTGGTCCGCGGAGAACGACGGACGGCCCGGCAGCCGGGCCCCGCATCTGCGGCTGCGGCGCGGCGGCGCGGAGCTGTCGGTGCTGGACCTGTTCGGGGACCGGCCGGTACTGCTGACCGGGCCGGACAACCGGGACTGGCAGGAGGCGGCCCGGGCTGTCTCGCACGAACTGAGCGTGCCGCTCGCGCTGTACGGCATCGGTTCGGAGCTGACCGACGTCGACGACCGCTGGCCCGAGCTGTACGGGGTGACGGCGCGCGGCGCGGTGCTGGTACGGCCGGACGGCGTGGTGGCGTGGCGCTGCGCGGACGTACCGATCTTCGCGAAGAACACGCTGAGCGGGGTCGTGGCCCGACTGCTGGGCAAGGACGCGGGAAAGGACGAGGAGCAGTGACCCACACGGTGATCCTCCGGATGGAGATCTTCCCGGAGAAGTCGGCGGACTTCGAGCGCACCTGGCGGGAGGTGGGCGAGGCGATCTCCCGCGAGCCGGACAACCTGGGCCAGACGCTGGTGCGGGACACCGAGCGGGAGGGCGTGTACTGGGTCCTCACGGACTGGACGGACGAGCCCCGCTTCCGTGCCTTCGAACTGAGCCCGCAGCACGTGGAGCACCGCCGCAGGCTGGCGCCGTACCGCCGGGACGGCGCGATGAACGTCACCGAGGTGATCCACCGCATCAGACCCGTGGCGGCCACCACCTGACACGGACCGCCACGCAAAGGGCGCCGGCCGCGAGGAACATCGCTCCTCGCGGCCGGCGCCCTTTGCGCGCACGGCGGGGCCGGCTGCCGGCTGGGGGCGGTACCGGGGGTGCGACCGCGGTCGGTGCGGGACCCCGGCGGATGGCGCCGCGGGCCTTGCCGGCCGGTCCAGTGCGGTGTCCGGGGCACGACTTCGGCTGGTGGCGGGAGGCCGGGGTGCGGGGATGGGCTCCCGGGCGGGCGACACACCCGGCGCGGCGCTGCCGGTCGAGGCGGCGGTTCGGCTGAGTCCTGAGACGTCCCTGCCGGTAACGGGGTGCGGCCGCCCGGCGGTGCCGCGTACGGCACGGTCTGCTGCCGGGCTCACCGTCCCGCCGTCGTCCGTGCGGTCGGGACGGCGGACCCGCCCCGTCACCACCGGGGTCGGGCGGGCGGTCCGGGTGGGCGTGGGCCCGGCTGCCGGTACCGGTGCCCGGTGCATGGCGGAACCCGGCCGCCGGTGGGCGACCGGGTGGGGGAGAGGCCGGCGCAAGGCGCCGGCTGGGAGGCGTCCCCGTCCGGGAAGCGCCCCGGCAGGGAGACCCCCGCTGGTCAGCCGGGCAGGGTTTCCCGGACTGCCGGTTTCGGGTCGGTGGTGTGGGGGGCCGGCGGGTGGTGGGGCGGGCGGGGGAGGCCGAAGCGCAGCAGGGCGAGGGCCAGCAGGGACATCGTCAGCTGGCAGGCCAGGGCCCAGCCGATCGCCGTCGTGGAACCGGCGGCGCCGCGGGAGAGACCGTAGAAGACGGAGCCGACCAGGGCCACCCCGAAGGCGTTGCCGACCTGGCCGAACGTGGAGAACACCCCGCTCGCCGAACCGATGCCGCCGCGCGACATCGCCGAGAGGGTGATGTTGTACAGCGGCGGGCTCAGCAGCCCCATGCCGGCGCCGCACAGCACGAGCCCGGGCACGATGTGCAGCGGCCGCAGCGCGGAGCCCTGAGCGACCGTCAGCCACAGCAGCACCGCCGTGCCGAGCGTCATCAGCACCGAGCCCGCCTCCAGCAGGCGCCGTCCCAGACGCCCCGTCAGCGGCACCGACGCACCCGAGGCGACCGCCGCGGACAGCGCGAACGGCAACAGCGTGAAGCCCGTCTCCTTCGCGCTGAAGCCGAGCCCGTCCTGCAGATGGACGACGTACACCAGGAAGAAGGACGCGACGGAGCCCATCACCAGGAAGTTCACGCTCGCGCCCGCCGGGAAGGCCCGGCCCCGGAACAGGTCCGGCGTCAGCAGCGGTGTGCGTCCGGCGAGCTCGGCCCGGCGCTGCAGCGGGGCCAGCCCGGCGAGCACCGCGAGGCCCACCAGGGCCAGCGGCATCACCAGCCACGGTCGGCCCGTCTCGCGGCCCTCCACCAGCGGAACCAGGAGCAGCAGCAGGCCGGCCGTGGCCACCCCCACACCGGCCAGGTCGAGACGCGGGGCGCGGGCCGACGTCTCGGCCGGCAGCCACAGTGCGGCGAGCACCAGGGCGATCGCACCGACGGGCAGGTTGACGAGGAAGACCGCGCGCCAGCCCAGCCCGAACAGGTCGGCGTGCGCGAGCAGTCCGCCGAGCACCGGCCCGCTGCACGTGGCCGCCGCGATCACGGCCGCCTGCACCCCGAAGGCGGCGCCGCGCCGGGGCTGCGGGAAGAGCAGGATGATCACCGGGGCGATCTGCGGGGCCAGCAGCGCGGCCGACAGCCCCTGCAGCACCCGCGCGGTGATGAGCACCCCGGTGCCGGGCGCGGCGGCGCACAGCGCGGAGGCCGCGGTGAACGCGACGATGCCGGCCAGCACCAGCGGCCGCCGCCCGTAGGCGTCACCGAGCCGGCCCGCGGTGACCAGCAGCAGCGCGAAGGCCAGGCTGTAGCCGGCCAGCAGCCACTGCACGGCCGCGTCGGACGCGCCGAGGCCGTCCTGGATCGACGGCGCGGCGACGCTCACCACGGTCACGTCGAAGGTGTGCAGGAATCCGGCGAGCAGGACCGCGCTCAGCGCCAGCCAGGAGCTGCGCGGCACGGTCGGTC
The DNA here is from genome assembly GCF_043088925.1 of Streptomyces sp. NPDC014006. Lineage (NCBI taxonomy): Bacteria > Bacillati > Actinomycetota > Actinomycetes > Kitasatosporales > Streptomycetaceae > Streptomyces > Streptomyces sp. NPDC014006. Next base: position 787,559 of record NZ_JBICAJ010000001.1, read on the forward strand.
GGGTGGTCACGTACGCCTCCTCGAAATCCACGGACGGGGGCCGCCACGGTGCACCGCCCGCGCGGAGTCCGGCTCGAGGATCGTTCGCGTCGGCGCCCGGCCTGCGCTGTCCACTGCGCCTCGAGCGGGGTGCGTCCGCCGCGCGACCGTGCCGCCGGATGCTGCCGGACGTACCCATCAGCACAGTCAGACGTATTCATCAGCGGTCAGACGCAGGACGAGAGGTGACGGCGTGTCCGGGCTTGTTGGCTGGATCGACTTCGATAGGGACCTGCGCAGGCATCGGCCGGTCGTCACGGCGATGGCGTCCACCCTGGCGCAGCGCGGGCCGGACGGGGAGGCGGTGTGGACCGGCGAGCACGCGGCGCTCGGGGTCCGGCTGCTGCACATCGACGGGGTGGCCGAGGAGCAGCCGTACGTGCTGCCGGCGGGTGAGCACGACATCGTCGCCTGTGTCACCGGCTGGCCCACCGGCACCGAGGCGGTACGCGCCGACCTGGCCGCGGCCGGGGTCCGGCTGCCCGCCTCTGCGGGGCCCACCGCCCTGGTGGCGTACGCCTACCGGGAGTGGGGGGCGGACTTCCTGCCGCGGCTCACCGGGGCCTGGGCGGTGGCGATCTGGGACGGCCGCACCGAGGAGATGGTCCTCGCCCGCGACCACCTGGGCGGGCAGCCCCTGTACTGGACCCGTACCTCGACCGGCATGGTGTTCGGTTCCGAGCGCAAGGTGCTGCTCGCGCACCCGGAGGTGGACCCGGTGGTCGACGCCGCGGGTCTGCGCGAGGCGGTCTCCCAGGCGCTGCCGCACGGCGGCATCTTCTCCGGCTTCGACCGGGTCGGCGCCGCCGAGATCGCCCGCTGGGGCCGGGACGGCCGGCTGCGCCGCCACAAGTACTGGTCCATCTCCACCCAGCCGCACACCGACGACTACGACACCACCGTCGCGACGGTCCGCGAGATCCTGGCGCGCAGTGTCGAGGAGAATCTCACCGACGACCCCTCGCAGCTGCTGGTGATGCTCTCCGGCGGCGCGGACTCCTCCGCGGTCGCGGGCCTGGCCGCCGACTCGCTGGCCCGTTCGCAGCGGGGCAGCCTGCGCGCGTTCACCATCGAGTTCAAGAGCAGCGAGTTCCGTGCCGACGTGATGCGCTCCACGCACGACACCCCGTTCGCGCAGGAGGTCGCCACGCACATCGGCGCCGACCACACCGTGCTGGAGCTGGAGACGGGGGACATCCTCGACCCGATCGTGCGGGTGGGCATGCTGAAGTCGAAGGACTTCCCGACCCGCCAGTACGACATGGACACCGCCCAGTACCTGACGGTGCAGGCGGCCGCGCAGGAGGGCCGCCGGGTGGTGTTCGCCGGGTACGGCGGCGACAAGTACTTCCAGGGCGCCACCTGGTTCACGCACAAGGACCTGGTGCTCTCCGGCACGTTCCCCTGGGTGGCGCTGGCCCAGAAGTTCGGCGCGAAGAACGGCTTCGGCACCGGCCTGTTCCACGCCGACGCCCTCGCCGCGCTCGGCTTCCAGGAGTACTACCGCGACGTGTACGCCACCGCGGTCGCCGAGGTCGAGTATCTGCCGCACGAGGACGAGTGGCAGCGGCACATGCGCCGCGTCGCCTACCTGATGAACACCCGCTTCGGCATCGACGCCGGTTCCTACTCGGCGGCCGGCCTTCAGCTGCGTACCCCGATCAACCATCCCGAGCTGGTGCAGTACGCGTACAACATCCCCAACGAGATGCACAACCGGCGCGGCATCGAGAAGGGCATCCTGCGCGCGGCCGTCGCCGATCTGCTGCCGCAGTCGGTGCTCGACCGGCACCGCAGCGCCTCCCCGGTCTCGAACCACCCCGACTACCCGGCCGGGCTGCAGCGGGCGATGAAGGCGGTGCTGGCCGACCCGCAGGCGCCGGTGCGGCAGATCCTGGACGTGGAGGCGGCCGGGCAGGTCGTGGCGAGTCTGGAGCGGCTCACCAAGGACCGCATGGCCCGTGCCGACGTCGAGCTGATGCTCCAGCTGAACCTGTGGCTGGACCACTACCGGGTGAGGCTGGCCCTGTGACCGGCGCCGGCACGCGCGCGCGGCGGCTGGCCCGGCTCATGGACGAGGCGGGCCTGGACGTCCTGGTCGCCACGTCCGCGGAGAACGTCCTGTATCTCACCGGGATCTCCAGCGTCGGCGGCCAGAACCACCCGTACGCCAGCCGCGCCCTGGCCGTGGTCACCCGGGAGCGGCCGGACGCCCCGTACTTCGCGAGTTCGCGCGGTGACGTCGACCAGTTCCTGGACGCGACCACCGCGCTCAGCGGGGTCGTCGCCTACGGCACCTTCCACCGGGTGCTGCCCGAGGGGCTGGAGCTGAGCGCGCGCGAGGAGCGGTTCAAGCAGATCGGGGTGGACGCCGCGCCCGCGCCGGACGCCCTGGCCGCGCTGGTGCGCATCCTCACCGAGGCCGGCGCGGCAGGCGCCCGTATCGGCGTGGACGAGAACGCCACCCCGCCCGGCTTCCTCGAGCGGCTGGCCGAGGCCCTGCCGGGCAGCGCGGTGCGCCCCGCGGCGGCCGTGCTGCAGCAGGTGCGCAAGGTCAAGTCCGAGGCGGAGCTGCACCGGATCGCGAAGGCCGCCGCGCTCGCCGAGGACGGCATCCGGGCGGCCCTCGGCATCGCCGCGCAGGGCGTCACCGAGCAGGACATGGTGCGGGAGTTCGAGACGGCCGTGGCGCGGGGCGGCGGCCGGTCGCGGTTCACCCTGATCAAGTTCGGCCGGGACGGCGTCCTGGGGCAGACCCGGCCCTCCGACCGGCCGCTGCGCCGTGGCGAGTCCGTCTGGTTCGACGTCGGCTGCACCTACCAGGGTTACTGGTCCGACATCGCGCGCACCGCCAGTCTCGGCGAGCCCTCCGCCCGTCTGTCCGCCGTGTACGCGGCGATGCTGGCCGGCGAGCAGGCCGCCCTGGAGGCGGCCAAGCCCGGCATGACCGGCGGCGAGCTGTTCGACCGCACCGTGGAGGCGGTCCGTGCCGCCGGGGTGCCGCACTATCGCCGCCATCACGTCGGCCACGGCATCGGCGCGGAGATCTACGAACCCGTCCTGATCACACCCGGCAACGCCGATGTCATCGAGGACGGAACCGTCGTCAATTCCGAAACGCCGTACTACGAGTTCGGTCTGGGTGGCGTCCATGTGGAGGACCCGTTCGTCGTCACCGAGGACGGCAACCGGTTGCTGACCACGCTCGGCCGCTCGCTCATCGTGATCGACTAGGAAGGCACATGACTCTTTCGCGACGCCGCTTCATAGGTGCCGTCGGCGCCGGCTCCACCGGGCTGATCCTGCCCTTCGCCGCTGGCTGCGACAACGCCGGAAACAGCGACGGGGCCGTGCAGTCCGGCGACGTGCCGCTGCCGGCCCGGTTCAGCCTGCCCTTCAAACGGCCGCCCGTCATCCAGCCGACCTCCTCGGAGGGCACGACGGACTACTTCGACGTGCGGGCCTACACCACCAAGGCGGAGATCCTGCCCGGCGTGCAGACCGAGATCTTCGGCTACAACGGCACCTTCCCCGGACCCACGTTCAGCGTCCGCAAGGGCCGCACCGCCGTCGTGCGGACCCGCAACGACCTGCCCGTGCCGATGGTCACCCATCTGCACGGCGGCAAGACGCCCGCCGAGAGCGACGGTTACCCCACCGACTACCTGCTGCCCGCCTCGGGCTGGACGGCGTCCGCGCACACGATGCACCACGCCGGCATGGCGATGGAGGGCGCCACCGCGCAGGGCACCCGGAACTACACGTACCCGAACCTGCAGCGGGCCTCCACGCTCTGGTACCACGACCACCGGATGGACTTCACCGGGCCGCAGGTCTGGCGCGGGCTGGCCGGCTTCTACCTGGTGCACGACGAGGAGGAGGACGCGCTGCCGCTGCCCAAGGGCGACCGTGACGTCCCCGTGATGATCATGGACCGGGCCTTCGACTCGGACGGCTCCCTGGCCTATCCGTCCATCGACCCGACCCTGAAGACCACCCCCGGCGTCACCGGCGACGCGCACAACGGCATGACCGGCGACGTCATCCTGGTCAACGGCGTGCCCTGGCCCCGCTTCGAGGTGCAGGGCGCCCGCTACCGGCTGCGGCTGCTCAACGCCTCCAACTCCCGCCGCTACCGCGTCCGGCTGGACCCCGAGCCCGGCTCGGGCGACCCGTTCACGCTGATCGGCAGCGACGGCGGACTGCTCGCCCAGCCGCAGGGCATGAACTCGATCTACATGGTGCCGGGCGAACGCTTCGACGTGATCGTCGACTTCGGCCGGTACGCCCCCGGCACGAAGATCACCATGACCAACAGCCTCGGCGACGGCTCGACCGCGGAACTCATGCAGTTCGTCGTCGGCGCCAAGGTCAGCGACGACACCTCCGTTCCCGCCAGGCTCTCCACCCTCGAGCGGCTCGACCCGGCCAAGGCCGTGCGCACCCGCTCCTTCACGCTGGCCAGGAACAGCGAGAGCGGCCACTACGTCTACAAGATCAACGGCTACCCCTTCAGCACCGACCGCAGCTGGGCGGACATCAAACGGGGCGACATCGAGATCTGGGAGTTCTCCTCCACCACCCACCACCCCATCCACCTGCACCTGTCACCGTTCCAGGTGTACAAGCGGGGCGGCTCCACCACCCTCGAACCCGAGGACGTCGGCTGGAAGGACACCGCGCGGCTGGCCCCCAACCAGAAGCTCAGCGTCCTGGTCCGCTTCAGCGACTACACCGGCAAGTACGTCTTCCACTGCCACAACCTCGAACACGAGGACATGGCGATGATGGCCAACTTCACGGTCACCTGATCCCTCCTCCTGCCGAGCCGAAAGGGCCGCCGCCCCTCCCCGGGGCGGCGGCCCTTTCGGCTCGGCGTCAGTCGGTCGCCAGCATGCGGCGCAGCGCGTCCGTCACCGCGCCGGCCGCACCGGCCGCGTCCGCCGGCGCCGTCGCCGAGCGCCAGGCGACGAAACCGTCGGGCCGCACCAGCACCGCACCACCGGCGCTCACCCCGTACCGCTCGTGCCAGCCCTGCTCCGAGCGGTCCGTCAGCTCCGCGCCGAAGCCGGCGGGACGCAGCCGCGCCCCGGTGCGCCGCGCGGCCTCCTCGGCGGCACCCCGCCAGGAGGGGACGGTGTCGTCGAACAGCAGCACCGGCTCCGGGCCGTACACGTCCAGCAGCGAACCGGCCCGGCGCGCGCCGTCCTCCCGCAGCAGCACCGGCACGTGCGGACCCCGCGTGCCCGGCTCACCGCGCAACCGCTCGTGGTCCCGGAACCGCGGCAGCTCCGCGCCCGGCTCCGCCGCCGTCGGATAGGCGTGGCCGAGCATCACCGTCAGCACCTCCAGGGTGGCCCGGCGCTGCTCCTCACCGGCCCGCCCCGACCGCACCAGCAGCCGCAGCTGGGCCTGTTCCACGGTCGCCTCCGCGACGGGCCGGCGCTCCGCGTCGTAGGAGTCCAGCAGACCCTCGCCGGCCTCGCCGCGCAACACCGCCGCCAGCTTCCACGCCAGGTTGTGCGCGTCGTGGACGCCGGTGTTGGCGCCGTAGCCGCCGATCGGCGGGATGACGTGCGCCGCGTCCCCGATCAGGAACACCGAGCCGTCCCGGAACCGCTCGGCGGTCAGCGCGGCCAGCTCCCACGGCAGTACGCCGATGATGCCCACGTCGGCCTGCCCGTCCCCGATCGCCGAGCGCACCAGCCGCACACACCGCTCGGTGGTGAAGTCCTCGACCTGCTCACCCTGCTCGGGGTGGTACTGGACGATGAGGGTGCCGCGCCGCAGTGTGTCGTCGTGCCCCAGCACGGCCCCCTTCAGCTCGTCGTTCTCGATCTGGCAGATGGAGAACCGGCGGCCGGCCAGCGGGCCTTCGAGGTCGGCGCGGAACAGGATGCTCACCTGGTGCTGCATCGTGCCCCGGCCGCCCCGGGCGATGCCCAGCGTCTCGCGCACCGGGCTGCGCCCGCCGTCCGCGGCGACCAGGTAGCGGGCCCGCACCTGCCGCTCCTCGCCGCTCTCCCGGTCCTTCACCGTCGCGACCACCGGACCGCCGGGGCCCTGCGGCCGCTCGAAGGAGGTCAGTTCGGTGTGGAACGCCAGCTCGGCGCCCGCCTCGGCCGCGGCCGCACGGACGATCGGCTCCATGCGGTCCTGGCCCAGCGCGATCTGCCGGGACGGCGTCAGCGCGCTCAGGTCGTCCGGCTCGGGCAGCATGACCGCCCGCAGCTCGCGCCCGGCCAGCGACTCGACCGTCGCCTGCCGGCGGTGGTCCGCGTAACCCGCGGCCACCCGCAGCACCTCCTCCTCCACGCCGGCGCCGCGCAGCAGCTCCAGGGTGCGCGGGTACCAGCCCCAGGCCCGCGGATGGACCGAGGTGGAGGCGTGCCGCTCCACCAGCACGCACCCGACACCGTGCCGGCGCAGGAACAACGCGCAGCTCAGTCCGGTGATCCCGCCTCCGACGATCAGCACGTCCGTGGACGTGGCGGGCGAGTTGTGACGTACCTCGGGCTCGATGCCCACAGCCCCACTCCCTTCCGGTACGGATGGCCGGACCCGCCGGAAGGCGGATCCCGTCCGTGCCGCATCCTCCGCACGGCTGCTGGAGAGGCCGTCCAGGGAAACTTGAGGTGCCGACTCCAGCCTGGGGCTCCACCGTTGAGAGGAGCCCCATCGCCATGTCCGGTATCGCAGGATGGATCGATCACGAAAGGGATCTGCGGCGCGAGCAGCCCACGCTGCGGGCCATGACGGCGGCCCTCGCCCAGCGCGGCCCCGACGGGGAGCGGCTGTGGGTCACCGAGCACGCCGCCCTCGGCACCCGCTGGTCCGACGCGGCCGGCACCGGCGCCCCCGCCCAGCCGTGGGTGCTCCAGGACGCCGGGCGCACGGTGCTCGCGGCGGCGGTCACCGGAGTGCTGTACGACACCGGCGACCTGTGCCGCGCCCTCGGCGTCAGCGCGACCGCCACCCAGGCCGAACTCGTCGGCCGCGCCTGGCTGCGCTGGGGCGAGCGCTTCGCCGAGCACCTGGACGGCGCGTTCGCCGTCGCCATCTGGTCCGAGCAGCGCCGCGAACTGGTGCTGGCCCGCGACCGGCTCGGCAACCAGCCGCTGTACTACCACCCGTTCGGCGCGGGCGTGCTGTTCGGCTCCGAACGCAAGGCGATCCTCGCCCACCCCGCCGTCGAGCCGGTCGTGGACGCCGACGGCCTGCGCGAACTGTTCTCCTACGCCGGCACCGCCGGGCACGGCATCCTCAAGGGCTTCCACCAGGTGCCGCCCGGCCACGTGCTGCGCTTCACGGAGGGCCGTCGCAGCTCTTACCGCTACTGGCAGCTGACGGCCGAGGAGCACACCGACGACCGGGCCACCACCATCGCCCGCATCCGTGAGCTGCTCGGCGACTCCGTGCGCCGCACCCTGGGCACCGGCGCCGTCCCCGGCATCCTGCTGTCCGGCGGGATCGACTCCAGCGCCGTCACCGCGCTGGCCCACCAGGCGCTCGCCGAGCGCGGCGGCGGCCCCGTGCGCACCTTCACCGTCTCCTTCGGCAGCGCCGAGGAGTTCAAGCAGGACGAGATCTGGGGCAGCCCCGACGCCCCCTTCGTGCAGTCCGTCGTCCGCCATCTGGGCACCGAGCACACCGACCTGGTGCTGAACACCGCCGACATCATCGACCCGGCGGTGCGCGGCGCCGTCCTGCGCGCCAAGGACGTACCCAGCCCGCTGGGCAACATGAACACCTCCCTGCACCTGCTGTGCGGGGCGGTGCGCGAGCACGTCGGCTCCGTCCTGCTCGGCGAGATCGCCGACGCGGTCTTCGGCGGCTTCGCCTGGGTGCACAACAAGGAGCTCGTCGAGGCCCCCACCCTGCCCTGGGTCGCCATGGCCCGCTTCGGCGGCGGCAAGCACGGCCTGGGCGGCGACCTGCTCGCCCCCGACCTGCTCGGCAAGCTCGACCTCAACGGCTACTGCGCCGACGCCTACGCCGGCAGCATGGCCGAGGTGCCCCGCCTCGACGGCGAGAGCGGCCAGACGCTGCGGATGCGGGAGATCACCTACTTCCACCTCACCCGCTGGCTGGAGACCCTGCTCAGCCACGACGAGTCCCTGGCCTCCGCGGTCGGCCTCGGCACCCGCATGCCCTACTGCGACTGGCGCCTGGTCAACTACGCCTACAACGTGCCCTGGGAGCTGAAGAGCTTCGACGGACGCGAGAAGTCCCTGCTGCGCGCCGCCGTCGCCGACCTGCTCCCGGACGACGTCGTCAACCGCGCCAAGAGCCCCTACCCGGTCACCCAGGACCCGGCGTACGGGCGTGCCCTGTGCGCCCGCATGGAGGCCCTGCTCGCCGACCCCACCGCCCCGGCCACGCCCCTCGCCGACACCGCCGGCGTGCGCGCCCTCATCGACGACCCGTCCGTGCTGGACTCCGGCATGCGGGCCTGGGTCGCCCGCGCCAACGTCGAGATGCTGCTCGGCCTGAACGACTGGCTGCGCCGCTACGGAGTGAAGGTGGAGCTGTGACCGCCCCCCGCATGCCCGGCACGGGCCGGGCCGGCGTCCTCGGCCGGGACGCGGGTCCCCTCGGCCGCGCCGTACGCGTCGCGGCCGGCGCCGCCGCACTGACCCAGATCGTCACCACCAAGGCCCACGGACACAGCGGCGGCGAACTCCTCGCCGCGGCCGCCACCGCGCTCGGCCTCGCCGTCGCCTACACCGCCGCACTGGCCCTGATGCGGCCCCTGCTCGCCCGCGGCACCCGCGGCGGACTGTCCGGCTGGCCCGGCGCAGCCCTGCTCCTGCTGCCGATGCTGCTCTACCCGATCGGTGTGCTGCCCGACGGACCGGCCATCGGCGTCGCCCTCTACACCGAGACCTCCGTGCTCCTCGCCGGCCTCAGCGGCTACGGCGGACTGGAACTGGTCGCCCTGCCCGTGCTGCTGCTCGGCCGGCGGCCCGTGCTGTACAGCCCGTTCAACGCCGTCGACCTCGCCGAACGCGGCATGCGGCGGCGGTGGCACGCCGCCCCCGAACGCTGGGGCGGGGCGCTGGCCGTCGCCGGCCTCGCCTGGTTCTGGGTCGAGCCGGGGCTGGCCGCGATCCGCGGCGGCTTCGGGGACGCCGTCGGCACGCTGAACGTTGTCGACCCGGTGGCCTGCGGCGCGCTGCTGCTCGCCGGTGTGCTGCTCGCCGTACCGGCGCCCGGACCCGCGCGGCTGCGCCGGCTGCGGGCGGCGGCGTTCGCGCTGCTCGGTCTCGGCGGCGTGGTCGGCGCGGTGCCCGACGTGCTGTGGCCGGTGATCATCCTGACCGGTCTGGTGACCGGTGCCGTACGGGCGGCCTCGCGCCGCGGCCGAAGCGCCCCGGCGCCCGCCGCCGGTGTCCTGGCCCGTCCGCACGTCGAGACGTCTTCCACCACCCGTTGAGACCGCCTGCGGAGCATTCCACCATGGCTGAAACCATCGCTGAATCCACACCGGACGGCACGCGTGCGGCGCCCGGCGGCAACCGCGCCCTGCTCGGGATCTGGCTGCCGCAGTTCCGGCTCAGGCTGACCACCCCCCGGCTGGAGCTGCGCGTGCCCGACGAGAGCGACCTGCGCGCCCTCGCCGAACTCGTCGCCGACCAGGGCATCCACGCCCCCGGTGCCGCCCCCTTCCCGGGCGGCTGGAGCGACGCCCAGCCGCAGGTGGTGGCGGGCCGCGTCCTGCAGTACCTGTGGAAGGGGCTCGCCCTGAGCCGCCCCGACTACTGGAACCTCGGCCTCGCCGTCTTCGTCGACGGCCGCCCCGTCGGCGTCCAGGGCCTGCAGGCCCGGTCCTTCCCCCGGCTCGCCGAGGTCGCCACCGAGAGCTGGCTGGCCCGCGGCCACCAGGGGCGGGGCATCGGCACCGAGATGCGGGCCGCGGCCCTCCACCTCGCCTTCGCGGGACTGGGCGCCCGGCATGCCACCTCCGCCGTGTTCGAGGACGGCGCCGCCGCGCTGGCCCTCAACAAGAAGCTCGGCTACCACGGCGACGGCATCGAGACCCAGCTGCGCAAGGGCGAACCGGCCGTGCTGACCCGCTGGCGCATGACCCGCGCCCAGTGGGAGCTGAGCCCCGCCGCCGAGGTGCCGGTCACCGTGCACGGACTCGACGGCTGCCGGGCCCTGTTCGGCGCCCGTCCCCACGACACCCCTTCCGCGCGACAGGAGCCGGCGTGATCTACGACTCCATCACCGACTGCGTCGGCGGCACCCCGCTGGTGCGGCTCGGCCGCCTCTTCCCCCAGCCCGGCATCGAGGTGCTCGGCAAACTCGAGATGCTCAACCCCGGCGGCAGCGTCAAGGACCGCTCCGCCCGCTACATCGTCGAGCGCGGCATGAAGGACGGCATGATCCGTCCCGGCACCCATATCGTCGAGTCCACCTCCGGCAACTTCGGGGTGGCGCTCGCCATGGTCGCCGTCCGCTACGGGCTGCGCTTCACCGCCGTCGTCGACCCCAACGCCTCCCGCACCAACCTGCGCATCCTGCGCCAGTTCGGCGCCGGCATCGAGATGGTCCGCGACCCCGACTCCGCGGGCGGCTACCTGCACACCCGGCTCGCCCGCGTGCAGGACCTGCTCGCCGAGGACCCGGACGCGGTCTGGATCAACCAGTACGCCAACGAGCTCAACTGGGAGACCCACGCCGTCACCACCGCCCGCGAGGTCATCGCGGACTGCCCGGAACGCCCCGTGGACGTCCTCGTCGCCGCCGTCTCCACCACCGGCACCCTGCATGGACTCGCCCGCGGCCTGCGCCGCGAGTGGCCCGCGCTGAAGGTGGTCGCGGTCGACGCCGTCGGGTCGGTCATCTTCGGCACACCGCCCGGCCCGCGCATGCTGCCCGGCGTCGGCTCCAGCCGGGTGCCCGAACTGCTCACCCCGTCCGAGATCGACCGGGTCGTGCACGTCGACGACGCCGCCGCCATCCGCGGCTGCCACCGGCTGCTGCGCCAGGAGGCCATCTTCGCCGGGGGCTCCTCCGGCTCGGTGGTGGCCGCCGTCGAGGAGCTGCTGCCCGAACTCCCGCGCCCCAGACGCATCCTGACCCTGCTGGCCGACCGGGGCGAGCGCTATCTCGACCTCGTCTACACCGACGAGATGGCCATCGAGCACGGCGAACTCGCCTACTCGAGCAGCCCCTGACGCACCACCCGGCAGGGCCGCGGCCGTCCCGGCGGGAGGGACGGCCGCGGCCCGGGCGGCGCCCGCCCGCCGGCCGCAGGCGCCGGGGAACTCCACCGTGCCTCCACCACCGCTCGAGCGGCACTCCACCGCGCTCGGCTGGAGTGGGAAGGCCGTCCATCCACCCGTGAACGACGCACCACCATCACATGACACCGGCTGCCGGCCGACCGAGGGGAACCAACGTGGACGACGTGCTCGTACTCGCACGGCTCCAGTTCGCGATCACCGCCATCGCGCACTACCTGTTCGTCGCCCTGACTCTGGGGCTCGTCACCTACCTGGTGGTGATGCAGACGCGCTGGGCCGTCACCGGCAAGGAGGCCCACCGCCGGCAGACCCGGTTCTGGGGCCAGCTCTACGTCATCAACTACGCCCTCGGCATCGGCACGGGCATCGTGATGGAGTTCCAGTTCGGCCTGGTGTGGAGCGGGCTGACGCACTACACCGGCAACGTCTTCGGCGCGCCGCTGGCCATCGAGACCCTCGTCGCCTTCTTCGCCGAGTCCACCCTGCTCGGCCTGTGGATCTTCGGCTGGAACCGGATGGGCCGCGTGCTGCACACCGTCGTGCTGTGGCTGGTCGCGCTGACCGCCTACTCGTCGGTGTTCTTCGTGCTGACCGCCAACGGCTTCCTCAACCACCCGGTGGGCTACGGGATCAAGGACGGCAAGGCCCACCTCACCAGCTTCTCCGAACTGCTCACCAACACCAACGCCCTGGCGGCGGCCTCGCACATCCTGGCCGGTTCGCTGGTCACCGGGTCCTTCTTCGTCATCGCGGTCAGCGCCTGGCACCTGCGCCGGCGCACCGGCCACGAGGAGTTCTTCTGGTCGTCGCTGAAGCTGGCCCTGCCGCTCACCCCGGTGTTCGTCCTGCTGACGGCGTCGCTGGGCGGCTGGCAGATCGGCTACTCGGTCAAGCAGACGCCCACCAAGTACGGCCACCGCTCGGACCGGGCGCAGGCCATGGTGGAGACGTTCACGCACAAGTTCGGCCCGGACAACTACTTCCCGCCCGGGATCAGCCAGACCGCCGAGTTCGTGATGATCATCCCGGCTCTGTTCATGATGCTGATCACCGTCCTGTGCGTGCTGTTCATGATCAAGCGGAACCTGATCCGCCGCAAGGTGCTGCTGTGGCTGCTCACCGCCGCGCTGTTCCTGCCCTACCTCTCCAACGTCTCCGGCTGGGTCTTCCGCGAAGTGGGCCGCCAGCCCTGGGCCGTCTACGGCGTGCTCAAGACCAAGGACGCCATCACCCCGGGCCTCACCCACGGCACCGTGCTGACCTCCCTGCTCGTCTTCGGAACCCTCGTCGCCGCCCTGCTCCTGGTGGACTGGGCGCTGCTGTTCCGCTTCGCCCGGCGCGGCCCCGACGCCGCCCAGCTCGGCCGGGCGCCCGGCGAGGACGGCGACGGTCCCACCGCGGTCGCGGGCCTGCCCCGCCAGACCACCCCCTCCTCCGCCGCCCCCACCTTCTGACGGCCCCGACGACAGCGCCGAACACACTGGGAGTTCATCGTGTGGCACAACATCTGGTACGCGCTGCTGGGGCTGTTCCTGGCCGGCTACCTCGCCCTGGACGGCATCACCCTCGGCACCGGCATCATCGGCCGGTGGCTCGCCCGTGACGACGCCGAACGGCACACCGTCGCCGCCGCCACCGGGCCGTTCTTCCTCGGCAACGAGGTCTGGCTGGTCGCGGCCGCCGGCATCACCCTCGGCGGCTTCCCCGGCCTGGAGTCCAGTGTCATCAGCGGGATGTACCCGGTCATCGTGCTCGCCGTGGGGGCGCTGCTGACCCGGGAGGCGGCGGTGCAGTTCCGCCGCCGGGTGCCCGGCGCCCGCTGGCGCCGCCGCTGGGACACGGTCGTCCAGATCGTCTGCGTCGTCCTCGCCCTGATGTGGGGCACCCTCGGCGGCGCGCTGCTGGGCGCGGTACCCGTCAAGGGCGGCCGGCTCGACGTCGATCCCGGCGTCCTGCTGCGTCCCGTACCGGTGCTGTCGGCGCTGACCGCGCTCGCGGTGTTCGCCCTGCACGCCACCGTGTTCCTCGCGGTGCGCACCGAGGGCGGCGTCGCCGTGCGGGCCGCGGCGACCGCGCGCCGCCTCGCGCCCGCCGCGGCCGGCCTCGCCGTCCTCACCGCGGCCGCCGCCGTCGCCGACGGCCGGGCCCGCGACGGCCTGCTCAACCCGGTGCCCACCGCGCTGCTGCTGGCCGCCGCCGTCGCCGCCCTGCTGCTTGCCTCGCGCCTCGCGGCCGGCGCCCGCCGGGCGGCCCCGGTGGTGAGCGCGTTCGCCGCGCTCGCTCCCGTCCTGCTCATCGGCGCCGCCCACTTCCCGCAGGCCGTGGTCAGCACCGCGGGCGCGCACGAGAACGTCTCGGTGGCCGAGGCCGCCGCCGACCCCGGCACGCTCAGCGTCGTCGGCCCGGTCGTCCTGCTGGTCCTGCCGGTGCTGCTCGCCTTCCAGGCGATGCAGTGGTGGAGCTTCCGCACCAAGTCCGACGACCGCTCGCCGGTGTACTTCTGATGCCTCGCGGACGCGACATGACGGGCCGCAACGGGGAGCGCCGGGCCGTGCGGCGCGGCAGAAGCGCGGACGGACCCACGCAGCCGGGCGGTGCGTCGGAGCGGGCCGCCGACCGGCTGACACGGCGGCGGCTGCTGGGCCTGACCCCGCGCGCCCGCGGCGCCGGCCTGCTGGTGGCCGCCGCTGTCCTGCTCGGCGCGGCCGGCACCGTCGGGCAGGCCCTGGCGCTCGCCCGGCTGCTCGGCGAGGCGTTCACCGGCCGCACGCCCACGGGCGCCACGATGGCCTGGGCCGCGGCGGCCGTCGCGGCACGCGGCATCGCCGGCTGGGTGCAGGCCATGGCCGCGCAGCACGCCGCCGCCGCCACCAAACTCGCCCTGCGCACCGGCCTGTTGGAGGCTGCGGCCCGGCGCACCGCCTACGACGCGCAGGACCGCAGGGCCGGCGAGATCGCCACCCTGCTCACCCGCGGCCTGGACGCCCTCGACCCCTACCTCGTCGGCTATCTGCCGCAACTGCTGGTGGCCGCGGTCGTACCGCCCGCCGTCCTCGCCACGATGCTCGCCCACGACCCGCTCAGCGCTCTCGTCCTGCTGGTCACCGTGCCGCTCGTGCCCCTCTTCGGCGCCCTGGTCGGACTGCACACCCGGGACGCCACCGCCCGCCGCTGGGAGGCCCTCGCCGCCCTCGGCGGGCACTTCCTCGACGCCCTGCGCGGCCTGCCCACCCTGCGCACCTTCGGCCGGGCCGGCGCGCAGGAACGGCTCGTCGCCGACGTCGCGGACGTGCACCGCCGGGCCACCCTGCGCACCCTGCGCATCACCTTCCTGTCCACACTCGTGCTGGACACCGTGGCGACGCTCTCGCTCGCGCTGGTCGCCGTACCCGTCGGCCTGCGCCTGCTGGGCGGCTCCCTCGACCTGCCCACCGCCCTGACCGTGCTGCTGCTCGCCCCGGAGGCGTATCTGCCGCTGCGCGCGCTGGGCAGCCGCTTTCACGCCGGTACGGAGGGAGTGGCGACGGCCCGCGAGGCGCTGACGCTGCTGGACGCGCCCACCGGTGCCCCCGCGCCCGGCCCCGGCGCGGACAACGGCGTCGGCCGCCCGCAGCGCATCCGTCTCGAGAACGTCACCGTCCGCCTGCCCGGCCGCCCCGAACCGGTCCTGAGCGGCGTCACGTTCACCGTCGAACCGGGGGAGCGGATCGCGCTGACCGGCCCCAGCGGCGCCGGGAAGTCCACCCTGCTCGCCCTGCTGCTCGGCCTGGTCCGGCCCGACGAGGGGCGCGTCCTCGTCGGCGACCGCGACCTCGCCACGCTCGACCAGGACGCCTGGCGCCGGCACATCGGCTGGGTGCCGCAGCGGCCGTACCTCTTCGACCGCAGCGTCGCCGACAACATCCGGCTCGGCGCCCCGCACGCCACCGACCAGCAGGTCGAACGCGCCGCCACGGCGGCTGCGGCGGCCGGATTCATCGGCGCGCTGCCTCACGGCTACGCCACCCGGCTCGGCGTGCGCGGCACGGGCCTGTCGGCCGGCCAGCGCCAACGCCTCGCCCTGGCCCGCGCGTTCCTGCGCGACGCACCGCTGATCCTGCTGGACGAACCGACGGCGGGACTGGACGGCGACAGCGAGGAGGCCGTCCTGGCGGCGAGCGAACGCCTGATGACCGGGCGCACGGTCCTGCTCGTCGCCCACCGCGCCCGCCTCCTGCGCGCCGCCGACCGCCGCCTGGAGGTACGGCAGGGCCGGGTATGCGAGATCGAGCCGGTCCACGACACCAAGCGGCAGCCGGACGTCTGGGGCACCGTGTCGAGCGGGGTGGCACGGTGAGGGCGCTGCTGTCCGTGCTGCGGACGTCCGGCCCGGTACGGCGGCTGATGCCCGCCGCGTGCCTGGCGCTCGCCGCCGATCTGGCCGGCGTGGCCCTGATGACCCTCGCCGCCTGGCTCATCGCGCGGGCCGCGCAGCAGCCGGAGATGGGCGCGCTGTCCGTGGCCATCGTCGCGGTACGGGCCCTGGCGGTCACCCGCGGACTGTTCCGGTACGGGGAGCGGCTCGCCGGCCACGACGCGGCGCTGCGCGCGGTGGCACGGCTGCGCGGCACGGTCTTCGGCGCCCTCGCCCGCAGGCCCGCCCACGAGGACATCGCGATCCGCGACGCGGACGCGGCCTCCCGCCTGGTGGCCGACGTCGACCTGGTCCAGGACGCCCTGCTGCGGGTCGCCCTCCCGGTGCTGTCCGCGCTCGCGGTGTCCGCCGCGGCGATCGGCTGCGCCGCCCTTTCCGTCCCGGCGATCGCGCCCGCCCTGGCGCTCGGCCTGGCGGCCGGTGGCCTGCTGCTGCCCGCGCTGACGGCGGCCGCGTCGGCAAGGGCGGCACGGCGCGGTGCCGCCCTGCGCGCGGAACTCGCCGTCCGGGCGGTCGACCTGCTCGACGGCGCCGCCGATCTGCGCGTCTTCGGCGCGGCGGACCGGGAGACAGCGAGGGCCGTCGACACCGCGCGCCGGCTGCGTGCGCACGACCGGGGTGCGGCCCTGCTGTCCGCCCTCGCCGCGGCCGCGCTGACCGTGGTGCAGGGCACCACCACGGTGGCGGTCGCCGTGGTCTGCGCGCACCGGGACACGGGCGTGTGGGCGGTGGCCCTGCCGCTCATGACGCTCGCCGTCTTCGAAGTGCTCGCCCCGCTGCCCGCGGCCGCCCAGCTCCTCACCTCGCTGCCGGTCGGCGCCCGCCGGGTCCGCGCCCTGCTGCGCACGCCGCCCACGCCCGCACGGGACAGCGACACCGCGACGCCCGCCTCCGCGCACCTCACCCTGCACGATCTGCACGTACGGCACCGCCCCGACGGCCCCTGCGCCGTGCACGGCGTGGACCTGGACCTGCCGCCGGGGCGCCGGGTCGCCGTCGTCGGCGCGAGCGGTGCGGGCAAGTCGACCCTCCTCGCGGCGATCGCACGGTTCGCGCGCCCGTGCGAGGGCCGGATCGTGCTGGGCGGCGCTGACCTGGCCGACGTCGACGAGGCCGCCCTGCGGCGCACGGTCAGCGGCGCCCTGCAGGACGCGCACGTCTTCCACACCTCGGTGCGCAACAACCTGCTGCCCGCCCGCACCGACGCCACGGACGCCGACCTGTGCGACGCGCTGCGCCGGGCCGGCCTGCTGGACTGGGTGCGCTCGCTGCCCGACGGACTCGACACCCTCGTGGGCGACGGCGGCGGACGGCTCTCGGGCGGCCAGCACCGGCGGCTGCTCCTCGCCCGCGCGCTGCTGGCGGCGCCGCCGCTGCTCCTGCTCGACGAACCGACGGAGGGCCTGGACCCGGCGACCGCGGAGTCGGTCGTGCGCGATGTGCTCGCCTCCACGCGGGGCATGTCCCTGATCCTGGTCACCCATCGCACGGAGGGCCTCGCGGACATGGACGAGATCCTGGTGATGGACGCGGGCCGGATCGTCCGCCGGGGCACGCCCGGGGAGCTCCTCGCAGGCTCCCGCGACGCGACCGTCCCCGCCTGATACGACCGGCGGAGAAGGAGTCCGGGCCCGTCCCCGTGGGGGGCGGGCCCGGCCCGGCTGTTCACGTGTCGGTGTGCCGGGGCCCGGTCACGGCAACGGCTTGGCGAGGACGTACACCGTGCGGAGCACCACCGCCGCGGACAGCACCAGCAGGTGGTAGCCGATCACGCTGTACAGGCTCATCCCGGCCGTCAGTTCCGGACCGCCCCGCATGCCCAGCAACTGCACGCCGAGGACGCCGAAGAAGATGCCGAGGACCGCCAGCAGCACCCGGCCCACCAGCTCACCGATCACCCGGCGGTCGCGCGGGTCGGCGAGCAGCCGGACGTTGATGCCGAGCCGGCCCTCCTCCAGCGCCCCGCTGATCCGGTCGAGCCGCCGCGGCAGCCGGCGCAGCACCGGCAGCAGGGCGACCAGTTCCTCCCGCGCCGCGTCCCGCACCGTCTCCGGCTGCAACTGCTGCGTGAACCGGGACTCGGCGTACGTCCGGGACGCGGCGAGGATGTCGAAGCCCGCCGAGACCCGGCCGAGCGTCCCCTCCAGCGTGGCCAGCGCACGGAAGACCGCAGCGATCTCCGGCGGCACGGCCAGCCGGAAGTCGGCCACCAGCCGGAACAGGTCCGTGAACATCTGCACGTCGGGCGTCGAGCCGCGCCCGAGATGACGTCCGCTGAACCGGCCGAGGGCCCGCAGCAGCCGCTGCTCGTCCACGTCCTCCGGCCTATCCGTCACCTCCAGCAGCGCGTCCCGCAGCGCGGCGGGCTCCCCGCGGTCCACGGCGAGGAACAGCCCGATCATCGCCGCGCGCAGCCCGCCGTCCAGGCGCCCCACCGAACCGAAGTCCAGCAGCGCCGGGCTGCCGTCCGGCAGCAGCAGGATGTTCCCGGGGTGCGGATCGGCGTGGAAGACACCGTCGTACATGATCTGGTCGAGGAGCGCGGTCAGCAGGGTCCGGGCCAGTTTCGCGCCGTGCTCGGGGCTGTCGGGGCGGGCCTGGCCGAGCGGTTGGCCGTCGATGCGGCCCATCACGAGGACCCGCTCGGACGTCAGTTGCTCGTACGTGACCGGCAGCGTGACGCTGTCGTCGCGGCGCGCCTCGACGGCCCGGCGCACCGAGGCCAGGTTGCGGGCCTCGACCCGGAAGTCCAGCTCCTCGCGCAACGCCGCCGCGAAGCCGACGGCCAGCTCGCCCAGCCCGAGGGTGCGGCCCCACTCGGTGCGGTTCTCCAGGGTGCGGGCCAGCCGCTCCACGATGTCCAGGTCCCGCTCCACGGCGTCGCGGATACCGGGGCGCTGCACCTTGACGACGACCCGCGTGCCGTCGCGCAGCACCGCGGCGTGCACCTGTGCCACCGAGGCCGCGGCGAGCGGCTCGCGGTCGAACTCGGCGAACACCTCGGTCACCGGGGCGCCGAAGCTCGCCAGCAGCGTGGCCTCGACCTCCGGCCAGCGCGCGGGCGGCACCCGGTCCTGCAGCAGGCTCAGTTCGGTGACGTACGGCTCGGGCAGCAGATCGCGCCGGGTGGACATCAGCTGGCCCAGCTTCACGAACGTCGTGCCGCCCGCCTGCAGGGCCTCGCGCAGCTCGAGGGCGAGCTTGGCGTGCCGGGCCGTGCCGCCCCCGCGGGCGCGGCCGGTGAGGTAGGGGCCGAGGCCGTGCCGGCCGAGGATGGCCACGATCTCGGAGTAGCGCCGGGCCCGGGACAGGCGGGAGCGCACCGCGCGCAGCCGGCCCAGCAGCCGGACGCGGCGGGCGGGGACGGCCAGGTCGAGGACGAGCAGGCAGAGCATGGAGGCCAGCAGCCCCACGCCGAGCATCAGCGGCAGCAGTATCCAGCCGCGCCCCGGCGTCTGGAGCTGGGGGCCGACCAGCGTTCCGGACACGGAGACGCCGACCAGCGCGGCGATCACCAGGCGCAGCAGGCCGGCGTCGATGCCGAGCAGCCGTCGCCCGAGCAGGGCCGGAAGGACGATCACGGCGAAAGCGCCGAGTATTCCGATAAGCCACATATGGGCAGGGTAGTGAACCCGCCTACAAGACAAGGGAGTTGTGGTCGAGCGCGGCTTGAGCCCCACTCGAGCGCCCGGCGGGCGAGCCGGACGCGAGCGATCTCCGAGCAGACCGGGGTTTCCTTCCGGCACGAGGGGAGCGCCCTGTGACACCCCCCTCACCCGCGGCGCCCGGCACATCCCCCGACCGGGCGCCGCGACACCCTCCCGGGGTTCAGGATTGCTTCCCGCCGCCTCGAACCCGCCGCTCACCTCGGACGACCCCGGCCCCGGCGCCGACGCCCACGCCTCTGACGCCGACGCCCACGCCTCTGCCGGTCCGGGGCCCGAAGCCTCGCCCCCTGCGGCCCAGGTCCGAAGTCCGCCCCCGGGCCGGGCCGAAGACGGCCCCCGCCCGACATGACGCGCCCCGGCGGCCCAGTTCGGCCACGTGTCGCTGACCTGGAGGTCTCCTTCGACGCACGCCCCCGTTCCGATCGCGTCCGAGTGTTTCTCGACCGGGTGTCGACGGGTCGTCCCCATGCTGGCCCGCGCCGTTCGTCGTTCGCTGGGAGGAAAACATGGCCGCCCCGATCAAACCGCCCGCCGCCGACCGGCGTTCGCGGCAGGCCGGCAGCGTCCCGCACCCGGGCCCCGTGCGGCGCACCGGCCCGCTGCACCACCCCCGCTGGTTCACCACCCTCTTCCTCACCGACGTATGGGAGCGGTTCAGCTTCTACGGCATGACGGCGATCCTCGTGCTGTACGCGACGGAGGACAGCGGCTCGGGCGGTCTCGGACTGTCCACCGGTGACGCCGCTGTCCTGTACGGCGCCTACATGGCCGCCGTCTTCCTGGCCTCCGTGCCCGGCGGCTGGATCGGCGACCGCGTCCTCGGCACCCGCCGCGCCGTCCTGCACGGCGGCGTCCTGATCGCCCTCGGGCACACGGCGATGGCGGTGCCCGTCACCGGCTCCGTCTACCCCGGCCTGCTGCTCATCGCCTGCGGCACCGGCCTGCTCAAACCCAACATGGCCGGCCTGCTCAGCGCCTTCTACGACCGCGAGGACCGCGCCGGCCGGGACGCCGGCTTCGCCGTCTTCTATATGAGCGTCCAGGTCAGCGCCCTGCTCGCACCGATCGTCGTGGGTGCGCTCGGCGAGGGCGTTAACTGGCACCTCGGTTTCGGCGCCGCCGCCCTCGGCATGGGCGCCGGACTGCTCCAGTACGTCCGCGGCGCCCGCCACTTCGGCGACACCGGCCGCGCCCCGGAGCGTTCCGCCACCCCCGCCGAGCGCACCCGGGTGCTGCGCATCACGCTCGCCGCCACCGCCCCGGTCGTCCTCGGCTACGGCACCGACGCCGCTCTCGGCACCTTTCGCATGCCCCATCTCATGGCGCTGATCGGCCTGTTGTGCGTGGCCTCCCCGGTGATCTGCTTCTGGCGGCTGCTGCGCACCCCGCTGCTGACCGCCGCCGAACGCGTCCGGGTGCGCACCTACGTCTGGCTGTTCCTCGCCTCGGCCGTCTTCTGGGCGCTGTTCCTGCAGGGCGGCTCCGCCTTCTCGCTGTTCGCCAAGCACGCCACCGACCGCGAGGTGTTCGGCCGTACCGTGCCGGCCAGCTGGTTCCAGGCGGCGATCCCGCTGTTCGTCCTCACCCTCGCCCCGCTGTTCGCCTGGCTGTGGACGAGGGCGGGCGACCGCGTGCCGACCGCGGTCAAGTACGCCGCCGGCATGGCCGCCGTGGCCGCCGCCTACCTGGTGATGGCGTCCGCCGCCGCGCTGGCCGCCGGCGGCACCCGGGTGTCGCCGCTGTGGCTGCTGCTGGCCTTCGCACTGCTGGCCGCGGGCGAGGTGTCCTTCGGGCCGGTCGGCATGAGCGCCTCCACGGCCATCGCCCCGGCGACCTTCGTCAGCCAGATGGTGGCCCTGTTCTGGCTCTCCGGCGCCCTCGGCGGCGGCATCGGCGGCAACGCCCTGAAGCTCTCCGGCGACCGCGTCCCCGGCCCCGGCTACTTCCTGGCCCTGGCCTCCGCGGCCCTGGTGACGGGGACCGCCCTGCTGCTCGGACGCCGCTCCCTGACCAGGCGGCTCGGCGTCTGAGCCACCGGGAGTTCTTCTCGCGTAGACGTCGCGTCGTCCCAACGTTTCGACAGGCGACGCCTGTTGACGGTCGGTCACTTGTTCTGGCGGTGATACGATCACCGGACTTGCGGAGCGGGCGCGTCCACTCTCCTGGACGGGATCATCAGCCGGCCGTCAGTCGCCTGAAGAGAGTCTTATGACGGAATACACAGCGAACCCGGTGCTCTGGGCGCTCCTCGTCCTTCTCGTCGCCGCCGTCGCCCTCGTCGTCCGCCAGCGCAGGGCGGCCCGAGCGCTCCGGCAGGAGATCGACGGGCTCACCAGCCACTACTCCGAGCTGGAGAACCACTACGCCCAGTCGGTTCAGGCCGCCCAGGAGGAGGCCGAGGAGGCGACCAAGACCGTGCTGAAGTCCGCGATGCGGACCCTGCAGGGCCTCGCCGCCGAGCAGCAACTCGTCGTCTCGCGGCTCCAGGAGAAGTACGGTGACTCGGCCATCCTCCAGGATCTGCTGGAGATCGACCACACCAACTCGCAGTTCGGCCGCCGCGCCCAGTCCATCGCCGTGCTCTGCGACGGCTGGCTCGGCCGCCACCGCGACGTGGCCTCCGTCTACGACGTGGTGCGCAGCGCCCAGGGCCGTATCCGTCACTTCCGGCGCGTGGAGATCCTCTCCCAGGTCGACTTCGGCATCACCAGCCGGGCCGTCGAGCCGGTGGCGCTGGCCCTGGCCGAACTGCTCGACAACGCCACCAGCTACTCCAGCCCGGACACCGTCGTCGAGATCAACATCCGCACCGTGCCCAAGGGCATCTGCATCGTCGTCGACGACGCGGGTGTCGGCATGAACGACGAGGAGCGGACCCGCGCCGAGGGACTGCTGTCCAGCCGCCGCGTCAAGGGCGTGTCCGGGCTCGGCAACCCGCCGCAGTTCGGCTTCGCCGTGATCGGCGTGCTGTGCGAACGCTTCGGCTTCGAGGTGTCCGTCGACTCCTCCTCCCCCTACGGAGGGGTGCGCGCGGTCGTCCTGCTGCCCCACGAACTGCTCACCGCCATGCCCGAGCAGAAGGCGCCGGCCCACTCCATGCCCACGCACGCGATGCCCCACTCCAACGGGCCCGAGCCCGCGCTGACCGCGTCCGCCACCGCCGACGGCCTGCCCCGCAGGCGCCGCAAGCGGCCGATGGCGATCGTGCCCGGCAGCGCATCCGACGCCCGCACCTCCGGCCGCTCCGGCGCCGAGACGGCGGCGATCATGGGCGCGTTCCAGCGGGGCACGCAGTCCGGCCGGGCCGCGCGCGACGAGGCGGGCCCTACGAGCAGCACACGTGGTGCAAGCAGCGAAGGACATGAGGTCTCGTGAACGACGATCTGTCATGGATGCTCGACAGCGCCCTGGAGATTCCCGGGGCTCTGCACGCGGTCCTGATCTCGGCCGACGGTCTGTTGATGGCCCGGACGAAGGACTTCGACAAGGACGACGCCGACCGGGTCGCCGCCGCGATGAGCGGAGTGCAGTCCCTCAGCCGCTCGCTCGGTTTCTTCTGTGAGGACCCCCGGCACGCCTGGCGGCAGACCCTGGTGGAGTTCGACGGCGGCTGGGTCTTCCTGATCTCCGCCGGCGACGGCGCCTACCTGGGCGTCTCCGCCTCCCCGGACGTCGACATGCAGGACATCACCTTCCGCATGCAGCAACTCGTCGGCCAGCTCGGCAAGGTGCTCGCCGCGCCGCCGCGCGAAGACCTCGGCGTGCGCTCATGAGCGGGTACGAGGACTGGGAGCCCGAGACCGCGCCGTTAGTGCGTCCCTACGTCATCACCAAGGGACGCGGACTGCCCGACGACGAGCAGCTGTCCCTGATCACCCTCGTCACGGCGGCCCCCGAGGAGGGACAGCGGCCCACCCGGCTGTCGCCCGAGGAACAGCGGCTGCTGGACATCTGTTCCGCCGGTTACCTCTCGGTCGCCGAGATCGCGGGGCACACCCGGCTGCCGCTCGGCGTGGTGCGGATCCTCCTCGCCTCCCTGGCGGAGGGCGGCTACCTCGTCACCCGCCCGCCCGTGGCCCGCGCCCCCCTCGCCGACCGGGAGATCCTCGAGGAGGTACTGAATGGTCTCCGCGCCAAGTTCGGCTGAGCCCGCGCGGCTCGGTGCGCAGGCGTACGTGCGCGGCGGCGCCGACCAGACCGCCGTGAAGATCCTCGTCGTCGGTCACTTCGCGGTGGGCAAGACCACCTTCATCGGCTCCATCTCCGAGATCGAGCCGCTGTCCACCGAGGAGACCATGACCCGGGCGGGGGAGGGGATCGACGACCTCAAGGGCGTGACGGGCAAGACCACCACCACGGTCGCCATGGACTTCGGCCGCCTGACCATCAGCGACCGCGTCGTGCTGTACCTGTTCGGCACCCCCGGCCAGCAGCGCTTCGTGCAGATGTGGGAGGACATGGCCCGCGGCGCCCTCGGCGCGCTGGTGCTCGTCGACCCCGAACGGCTCGCGGACTCCTTCCCGGTGATCGACCTGATCGAGACGTACGGCCTCGACTACGCCATCGCCGTCAACCACTTCGGCGGCTCACCCCTGCGCGACGAGGCGGCCCTGCGCGAGGCGCTGGACCTGCTGGCGGACACCCCCGTCGTCACCTGCGACGCGCGCGACGAGAAGTCGTCGGCCGCCGCCCTGACCACCCTCGTCCGCCACCTGCTGGCGCACGCGCACTAGCGAGACATCCCCCGGCCCCGCGCACGAGCGAGACCCCCCGGCCCCCGACGCGCGCCGCCGGCACACCCCCTAGGAACTGACACATGGACGCTCACACCCCCGCCCCGGTGCCCCCGCCCGGGTGCCCGGCCCACGGCTCCGGCGCCCGGGTGCCGCTGTACGGGCCGGAGTTCGCGGCCGACCCGCAGGCGTACTACTCCTATCTGCGCCACTACGGGCCGGCCGCGCCCGTCGAGCTCGCCCCGGGCGTCGAGGCGACCCTCGTCACCGACTACACCGCTGCCCTGCAACTGCTGCAGGACTCCGGCACGTTCCGCAAGGACGCGCGCCGCTGGCGGGCCTTCCACGAGGGCAAGGTCCCCGCGGACAGCCCGGTGGTGCCCCTGCTGGCGTACCGGCCCAACTGCATGTTCGCCGACGGCGCCGAACACCTGCGGCTGCGCCAGGCGGTCACCGACTCCCTGGCCCGCGTCGACGTGCGGCGGCTGAGCCGGAGCACCGAGCAGATCTCGACGTACCTGATCGACCAGTTCGCCGCCCGCGGCTCGGTCGACCTGCTCGGCGACTACGCCAAGCAGCTGCCGCTGTTCGTCTTCAACGAGCTCTTCGGCTGCCCCGCCGACATCGGCGACCGGGTGCTCTTCGGCATCTCCGGCATGTTCGACGGCGTCAACGCCGAGAAGGCCGTCGAGGTGATGTTCGGGGCCGTCGGCGAACTGGTCGCGCTCAAGCGGAGCAGGCCGGGCGACGACGTCACCTCCTGGCTGATGCAGCATCAGGCCGCTCTGTCCGACGAGGAGATGGTGCATCATCTCGCCCTCCTGCTGGGCGCCGGCGCCGAGCCGCTGCGCAACCTGATCGGCAACACCCTGCACCGGCTGCTCACCGACGACCGGTACGCCAAGGAGGGCGGTCTGATCGACGAGGCCCTCGACGACACGCTGTGGGACAACCCGCCCATGGCCAACTACGCGCCGCACTACCCGGCCCACGACGTGGACTTCGCCGGCCACCGGCTGGAGGCGGGCGAGCTGGTTCTGGTCAGCTTCGCCGCCGCCAACTCCGGCCCGGCACTCTCCGCCACCCGGCAGTCCGGCAGCAACCGGGCCCATCTCGCCTGGAGCGCCGGCCCGCACGCGTGCCCGTCCAAGGAGCCGGCCCGGCAGATCACCGTCACGGCCGTGGAAAACCTGCTCAACCGGCTGCCCGACATCGAGCTCGCCATCCCCGAGGACAGCCTCACCTGGCGCTCCGGCCCCTTCCACCGGGCCCTGGGCGCCCTGCCGGCCCGCTTCACGCCGGTGCGCACCGCGTCCGGCGCCGTGCCGCCGGTCACCGCCGTCCCCACGGCTCCGGCCCCCTCGGCGCCGGCCGCCCGCAAGCCCGAACGCACCGGTCTGTGGAGCCAGTTCCTCAACTGGCTCAGGTGATTCACGCAACACTCAGCGCCTTCGCAGCGTCGCATGACGACTCGGCCTCACGGGTAGTGAGGAACGCGGTATTCCGAGTTACTGACGAGGCGAAGGAGGTTCCGTGGACCACATATCCACCGGCGCCGGACCCAGATCCACCCTCACCGTGTGGCACCCCCCGATACCCGCCTCCGCAGGCGGGTATCTTCATGCCCGGCCCGGCTCGCGGCGGGAGCAGCGGTGAGCGCCGCGCGGGCCGGGACGCTCGGCGGGCACACGGCCGGCCAGTTGCGGCGGCTGTGCGCGGTGGCGGGACTGGACCCGGCCGATGCGGAGGCCTACGCGGGCGTCCTCCTCACCACCTTGGGCCCGGCCGCCGAACGGCCGCTGGACCTGCCGCCGCCGTCGCGGACGTTCCTGTCCGACGACCACACTCCGGTGGAGTACTCCCTGTCGTTCACCGCCGGTGCGAACCCCACACTGCGCGTCCTGCTGGAACCGGGCTGTGGCGCAGGCAGCCTGGCGCGCGGCGGCCGCGCGGCCCTGGCCGCCGTCCGGGAGATGGCCCGGCGCTGGAACTTCTCCACCGAGCGCCTCGACGACCTCGAGGACCTGTTCCTGCCCCCGTCCCCGCACGGCCCGCTGGCCCTGTGGATCGCGCTGGAACTGCGGCCCGGGGGCGTGCCCCAGGTCAAGGTCTATCTGAACCCGGCCGCGTCCGGGCCGCAACGTGCCGCGCGGACCGTACGCGAGGCCCTGGACCGCCTCGGCCATGGGCGGGCCTTCGAGACGCTGCCCCCGGCCGACGGCTACCCCTTCCTCGCCCTGGACCTGGGCGACTGGGACGCGCCCCGGGTCAAGGTGTACCTCAAGCACCTGGACCTGTCCGCCGCCGAGGCGGCGGGACTGTCCCGGACCGATCCGGGCCCGCCCGCCCCGCAGATCGCCGCTTTCCTCCGCACGGCCGCCGGGACCGGCGCGGCGTCACGGCTCGACCGACGCCCCGGGCTGACCTGCCACTCCTTCATGGAGACGGACAGCGGACTGCCCAGCGGGTTCACCCTGCACATCCCGGTCCGGGACTACGTCCGCGACGACGCCGAGGCACTCGACCGCGCGCTCACCGTCCTCGCCGCTCAGGGCATCGACGCGGGGCCGCTGGTGCGCGCGCTGCCCGCCGTCACCGGCCGCCGCCCGGAGGACGGCGTGGGCCTGATCGCCTACCTGGCCCTCGCCCACCAGCAGGGCAAACCGCCTCGAGTGACGGCGTACGTCTCCTCGGAGGCCTACGCGGTCCGGCCTCCCGCGTTGGCACCCGAGCGGGTCGACGCACAGCCCGTGCACTGAGCCGGACCGGCGAGGCTCCCGGTGCCGCCGGGGGCCTCGCCGCACGGCTCACGCGGGTTGCAGCTCGCTCAGCTCCGCGAGATACGGCCCGAAGTCGACCTGGATCGAGGAGCCCTCGGTGTCGCCGTACCGGTCGGCGATGGCGGCCAGGTAGGTGCCGATCTCCTTGCGCATGACGTCCTCGGACGGCAGCACGACGTCCCCGGCGGCGATCTTCGCCACCCAGCGGGCCTGGGCTTCCACCAGCCGGGTGATGGCCCCCTGCGGCCGGACCAGCCCCACGAAGTACAGCCCGGGATGCCCGGGCGCGACCACCCGCCTGTACAACTCCACCGCCCCCTGCGCGTTCACCGGGCAGCCGTCGGGCAGGGCGGGGAACGACATCCGGAACCCGGTGCAGTAGACGATCGCGTCGGCCCGCTCGGCGGTGCCGTCGGCGAAGACCACCCGGTCCCCGTCCAGCGAGTCGATTCCGGGCTTCGGTACGACGGCGCCGTGCCGGATCCGGCTGAGGATCTCGTCGGAGACGGTCACGGCGGACGAGAAGATCGGGTGATCGGGCTCGGGCAGCCCGTAGTCGCCGAGTTTGCCCCGCGCCACCAGCAGCGCGTTCTCCACGAACCGGCGCGCCTCAGCGAAGGGCATCGCGGTGAACCAGGGCGCCTCGGCGATCAGGTCGACGGAGATCCCGAACAACTGCTTGGGCACGATGTGCAGTCCTCGCCGCACCGACAACACGGTGCGCTCGGCGTGCCGGGACAGATCGGCGGCGATGTCCACGGCCGAGGCGCCGAGCCCCACGACGACGACCCGCTGTCCGGCGAAGGAACGGCCGTCGTGGTAGTCCACGGAGTGCAGAATCGTTCCCGTGAAGGACCGGGCACCCTGGGGCGGCGGATCGGGCAGCGCGGGATCGGTGTTGTGCCCGGAAGCGACGACCACATGGGCGAAGACCCGGCTGCGGGGGCTCTCCCCGGCAGCCCGGGTGGTCACCCGCCATCCGCCGCCGGGCTCCGGCCGCACGGACAGCACCTCGGTGCCCAACTCGATCCGCTTCCTCAGGTCCGCCCAGTCGGCGAAGGCACGCAGATAGTCGGCGACCTGGCTGTGCCGGGGGTAGAGCGGGTAGTCGCCGGGCATCGGGAAATCGGCGTACCCGGTCAGCGACTTGGCCGTGTTCAGGTGCAGCGTGCGATACCCCGGGCCCCGCTCACCCGCCCCCGGCTGCCGCCAGATCCCCCCGACGTCCGCCGCCTTCTCCACGCACACGAAGTCGACGCCCCGGGCGTTGAGCGCGTGCGCGGCCGCCAGTCCGGACAGACCCGCACCGATCACACACACGCTCACGCGTCCCCCCACACCGTCACCACAGATCGTTTTCGCACGGCCAGTGACTGCCCATCGAACACTTGCGTCACACCGGCGCCGAGGTGGTATACGCCACTTCGACGGCAGTCGGCCTACTCGCCCTCGAACAGCGCCTCCTGCTCGCCCTCCCGCTGCCGGCGCAGCTGCTTCACGCGGGCGCCGATGACGGCGGCGGTGCCCGCGGCGGCGGTCGCGAAGGCGGCCGGCACCATCCAGCCCCGGTTCACGCTGTGCCCGAGCACCGCGTCGACGGAGAGCCGGCCGGGTCCGGTGACGGCGAGCCCGGCGGCGGTCAGGCCCAGCGAGGCGGCGTACTCGTACCCCCCGCCCTGGTTGAAGAAGCCGTTGGGCGCGTGCACAGCGGCCGCCCCGGCCATCGCGCCGGCCGCGGCCGCCCCGGCGGCCGGCGTGGCGAGCCCCAGCGCCAGCAGCACCCCGCCGCCGCTCTCGGCCAGCCCGGCCGCCATCGCGCTGGCCTTGCCGGGCCGGTAGCCGACGGACTCCATGAACTGCCCGGTGCCCTCCAGCCCGTGCCCGCCGAACCAGCCGAACAACTTCTGTGCCCCGTGCGCGGCCAGCACCCCGCCGGTCCCCAGTCGAAGCAGCAACAGCCCCAGATCACGTCGATCGAACGTCGTCACGGTCACTCCCTGAGCCCACGAGAAACGGCCCCCTCCCACGGTGCCACGCAGCGCCCCGCCCCACCTGCGCCCGCATCCGTTCGGGTACGCGGGGTCAGCGGGGGCTGGGCTCGGGCAGCGGTTCCCCCTGGTGCGACGTCAGGTCGTGCCGGGGGAGCAGGAGCGGGGTGGTCAGGATGAGCGCTCCCGCGACCGTGAGAGCGGTGCGTGGGCTCGTGACGCCGGCGAGCAGCCCGCCGAGCGCGGTGCAGACGGCGATGGCCGCCTGCTGGCCGATCGACCAGGCCGACAGAGTGCGGGCGACGAGATGCCGGGGCGTCTGCTCGAGCCGGTAGGTGGCGAGCACCGGGGTGTACAGGCTCATGTTGACGATGATCGCCAGCTCGACGGCGATCACGGTGACGAGGCCGACAACGCCGGGGCGGACGAAGGCCAGGCCGATCAGCCACACGGCGCGCAGGGTGCCGACGGTCCGGAAGACCCACTGCCGGCCATGGCGGGCCACGACCCGGCGGGCCAGCCGGGAGCCGATCAGCCCGCCGAGACAGGGGGCGGCGAAGGCGAGGCCGTACTGCCAGGGCGGGAAGCCGAGCCGGCGCAGCAGGAGCACGGCCAGCAGCGGCTCGGTGGCCATGATCAGTCCGGCGACGAGCATGTTGTTCAGGTACAGCGCCCGCAACCCGGGATGCCCCATGATGTGCCGCCAGCCGTCGAGCAGCGCGCCAGTCCGGACCGGACTCCCGCCGGCTGTTCCCGGCGCTTCCTCCCGGCCGCGCACGGCGGTGATGCCGAGCGCGGAGAGCAGGTAGCTGAGCGCGTCGGCCACCACGGTGGTGACCGGCCCGAACAGCCCGATCGCCGCCCCGCCGAGCGGAGGCCCGACCGCGATGGAGCTCCAGTTGGTGGACTCCAGCCGCGCGTTGGCCACGAGCAGGTCGTCCGGCGGGATCAGGGCCTTGAGGCAGGCGCCGCTCGCCGCGTTGAAGGCGATCTTGGCCGCGGCGACCACGGCCGAGATCACGAGCAGCTGCACGAAACCGAGCACACCGAAGGCGTAGGCGACCGGGATCGTCGCCATGACCGCGAACCGGATCAGGTCCATCGCGATCATGACCGGCCGCTTGCGCCGGAACTCCACCCACGGCGCGAGCGGCACCGCGATCACCGCGCCCACGGCGGGCCCCACCGCGGACAGCGCGGACACCTCGGCCGGACCGGCGTGCAGCACCATGACGGCGATCAGCGGGAACGCCCCGAACCCCAGCCCGGACCCGTAGGCGCTCACCGCGTAGGCCGCCCACAGCCAACCGAACTGCCGGCCCAACCGTCTTCTGCCCACCATGCTCCCGCCCCGACAAGCGAACGTTGCCCGCCGAGAGCTAAGCGAGCGGCACCACACGAGGTCAAACAACCGCCCTGCCGTCCAGCCACAACCATCCGTTGTTCACTAAGGTGACCCGGCGTGGATCTCGAAGCCGTCCGTACCTTCGTCGCCGTCGCGGAAGCGGGCCAGTTCCAGAAGGCCGCCGCCGACCTGTCGATCACCCAGCAGGCCGTCTCCAAACGCATCGCGGCGCTGGAGCGCGACCTCGGCGTACGGCTGTTCACCCGCACGCCGCGTGGCGCGGAGCCGACCATCGACGGGCAGGCGTTCCTGCCCCACGCGCGTGAGCTGCTGCGCGTCGCCGAGCGCGCGGTCACCTCCGTGCGCACCGGCCGCCGCCCCCTGCGCGTGGATGTGATCAATTCGCGCGGCGCGGCCTCGGGGCTGATGCGCGGTTTCCACCGCGCGCACCCCGACATCGACCTCGACGTGGTGATGCTGCTCGACATCGAGACGGCCGTCGCCGCCATCCGCTCCGGCACGGTCGACGCGTCCTTCCGCGCCGTCGCCGCGCCCGGCCGGCCCCTGCCGGAGGACATCGAGTCCGTGCGGGTGATCGACGAACCGCTCCAGCTGCTCACCGGCCCCCACCACGCGCTGGCGGGCGCCCGCTCGGTGACCCTCGCCCAGCTCGCCGGGCACCGGATCTGGATGCCCGGCATCGTCCCCGGCACGGAGTGGGCCGCCTACTACGACGACCTCGTCGCCGAGTTCGGCCTCACCATCGAGGCGACCGGCCCCAACTTCGGCTCCGACGCGCTCCTGGACACCATCGCCGACACCCCGGCCCTGGCCACCTTCATGGGCGAGCACACCCGCCTCATCTGGCCCGCCGGCCACGGCCTGCGACGCATCCCGGTCACGGACCCGACCCCGGTCTACCCGCACTCACTCCTCTGGCACCGCGACAACCCCCACCCGGCGATGCCCACCCTCCACACCCACCTGACCACGACAGCCGCCGCCCACTCGGCCCCCGGAACCTGGGTACCGGCCTGGACACTCCCACGCTGAGAGGAGCAAGGGGCCGCCGCAGGCAACAGGCCCCCGCAGACACAACGGCAGCCGTCCCACCCGCACCGTCGCGCGCCCCGCAGGACGCACCCCCCCGGTGCCGTGGGACGGCTGCCGTCTCCCCGCTCACCATGGCTTGCGGCCCTACGGTGGAGTTGTTGTGCTCCAACTGTGAAGGTCCGATGGAGGAAAGTTGAACACAGACCCCCCATCGGCCGCAATGCCACGGACCTTCGAATTCCACTTGTGCCGGTCACGCATCTGACGCCCCGGCGCCTCTCAACCCCGCCCCACATACGGCATCGTCGTGGCCAACACCGTCGCGAACTGCACATTCGCCTCCAGCGGCAACTCCGCCATGTGCCGCACCGTGCGCGCCACATCGGCCACGTCCATCACCGGCTCGGCGGCCACCGCCCCGTTCGCCTGCAGCACGCCCGTCTGCATACGGGCCGTCATGTCCGTCGCCGCGTTGCCGATGTCGATCTGCCCCACCGCGATCCGGTACGGCCGCCCGTCCAGCGACAGCGCCTTCGTCAGCCCCGTCAGCGCGTGCTTCGTCGCGGTGTACGGCGCCGAGTGCGGCCGCGGCGCGTGTGCGGAGATCGACCCGTTGTTGATGATCCGGCCGCCCTGCGGCGTCTGCTCCTTCATCTGCCGGTACGCCGCCTGCGCGCACAGGAACGCCCCGTTGAGATTGGTGTCCACCACGTGCCGCCAGGCGTCGTACGGCAGTTCCTCCACCGGCAGCCCACCGGGCCCGAACGTGCCGGCGTTGTTGAACAGCAGGTCCACGCGCCCGAACCGCTCCACGGTCGCGGCGAACAGGGCGGCCACGGACCCGGGCTCCGTCACGTCCGTCCGCACGGCGAGCCGGTCGCCGTCCGGCACCAGTGCCCCCGTCTCCTGCAAAGGAGACTCCCGGCGCCCGGCCAGGACCACCGCCCACCCCCCGCGCATCAGTTCGACGGCGACCGCGCGCCCGATCCCGGACCCGGCGCCGGTCACCACCGCGACGCCGCGCTGTTCGGTGTTTCGTTCAGCGTTCATGGTCCCGAAGCGTAGACAACGGTCCACACTCCGGAACCAGCCTTCCGTCATACGAACACCTTGCGCGGGAGAGCCGTCACCCGGGCAGGCGCACCGGCGCTCACACCGAGGTGAGTGCGGCCTCGCCCGTGAGGTCCCCCGGCTCGCCCGTCTCGCTCGGATAACGCACACCGACACGCTCCCGGATCGCGTCGAGCGTCCGCATCACCGCGAGCGTGCCGTCCAGCGGTACCAGCGGCGACTCGGTCTCGCCCGCCCGAAGCGCCCGCATGACCTCCTTCGCCTCGTGCCGGAAGCTGGTGCGCGGACCGTCCGTTGGGTCGGCGGCGAACTCCTCGGGCTCCTTGCCGTCGCGGTGCAGCACGAAGCGGTCGGGGTGGAAGAAGCCGTTCGGGATGTCGATCCGGCCGGCCGATCCGGTCACCGACGCGGTGACGGCCGTACCCCCCACGATGGAGCAGTGCACCGACGCCAGCGCGCCGGAGTCGAAGGACAGCAGGGCTCCGGTCTGCAGGTCGACGCCCTCGGGGGAGAGGACCGCGCGGGCCGCGACGTCGGACGGCTCGCCGAGCAGCAGCTGGGCGAAGGAGACCGGGTAGACGCCGAGGTCGAGCAGCGCGCCGCCGCCCTGCCGGGGGTCGCGCAGCCGGTGGGCGGGCGGGAAGGGCCCGGCGAGCCCGAAGTCGGCCTGCACCGTGCGCACATCACCGACGGCCCCGTCGTCGACGAGGGCCTTCAGCCGCCGCACCAGCGGGTTGCAGTACATCCACATGGCTTCCATCAGGAAGCGCCCGTGCTCGCGGGCCAGCGCGACCAGCTCCTCGGCCTCGCGCAGGTTCAGTGTGAACGGCTTCTCGCACAGCACGTTCCGCCCGGCCCGCAGGAGCAGCCCGGCCGCCGCCCGGTGCGCGGCGTGCGGGGTGGCCACGTACACGACATCCACCTCGGCGTCCTCGGCGAGCGCGCGCCAGTCGCCGTAGGCCCGCTCGATCCCGAAGCGTTCCGCGAACGCCGTCGCCGACTCCTCGGACCGTGAGGCCACCGCAACCACCCGCGCGTCCGGCAGATCCACCAGGTCCGCCGTGAACGCGGCCGCGATCCCGCCGGTCGCGAGGATGCCCCACCGCACGCCGTCCGCCGTCATACCCGCCCCACCCTCTGTTGCGTCTTCAAGCAGTCGTTCCGAGCTGAGAGCATAGGTGCCGATCCGTCGCCGAGGGAGTTGGAAAGGGAGGGCCGCATGCCCGAGGGAGGGGCCCACATACCCGAGGCCGCGCATCCGGCCGCCACCGAGACGGCCACCAAGGCCGGCAGTGCGGCCGCCACCGGCACCGCCGCCGAGGCCGCCGCCCGCGCGGCGCACCGCCGTACCGGATGGCTCGTCACCCTCGTCCTGGGCGGCCTGACCGCCACCCCACCGCTCGCGATGGACATGTACCTGCCGTCGCTGCCGGCGGTGACCCGGTCCCTGCACGCGCCCGCCGCCACCGTGCAGCTCACCCTCACCGCCTGCCTGGCCGGCATGGCGCTGGGCCAGCTCGTCGTCGGCCCGATGAGCGACAAGTGGGGCCGCCGCCGGCCCCTGCTCATCGGCCTCGCCGTCTACGTCGTCGCCACCGCCCTGTGCGCGCTCGCGCCGAACGTGGAGACGCTGGTCGCCTTCCGGCTGGCGCAGGGACTCGCGGGCGCGGCCGGCATCGTCATCGCCCGGGCGGTCGTGCGCGATCTGTACGACGGTGTCGCCATGGCCCGCTTCTTCTCCACCCTCATGCTGATCTCCGGCGTCGCCCCGATCGTCGCGCCGCTCATCGGCGGGCAGATCCTGCGCGTGACGGACTGGCGGGGCGTGTTCGTCGTGCTCACCGTGGTCGGCGTCCTGCTCGGCGCCCTGGTCTTCACGCGGCTGCCGGAAACCCTCGAGCCGGGGGACCGCCACGGCGGCGGCGTCACCGAGGCGCTGCGCTCGATGCGCGCCCTGCTGGCCGACCTGCCCTTCACCGGCTACATGCTGGCCGGCGGCTTCGCCTTCGCCGCGCTGTTCGCGTACATCTCCGCCTCGCCGTTCGTCATCCAGGAGATCTACGGCGCCTCCCCGCAGACCTTCAGCCTGCTGTTCGGGCTGAACTCCGTCGGCCTGGTCGCCGTCGGCCAGCTCAACGGCAAGGTGCTGGTGGGCCGGGTCGCCCTGGAGAAGGTCCTGGCCGCCGGGCTCACGGTCGTCATCCTCGCCGCTGCCGCGCTGCTGCTGATGGCGACGGGCGCGTTCGGCGAGGTGGGGCTCGCGCCGGTCGCGGCCGCCCTGTTCGTGCTGATGTCCGCGATGGGCGTGACGATGCCCAACACGCAGTCCCTGGCCCTGCTGCGCACCCGGCACTCCGCCGGCTCGGCCTCCGCGCTGCTCGGCACGTCCTCCTTCCTCGTCGGCGCCGTCGCCTCCCCGCTCGTCGGTATCGCCGGTGAGCACACGGCCGTCCCCATGGCCGTCGTCCAACTGGCGGGCGCGGTGGTGGCGATGGCCTGCTTCGTGGGAATGTGCCATCCCTGGAACACACGTGCGGATGCAAAGGGAGCAGGGAACTGAGCGCGCCGAGACTGCGCAGGGACACCCCGGAGAAGGCCTGCCTCGACCCCGAGGAGCTGCGCCGCCTGGTCACCGACGTGCGCGCCCTCACGGCCGGCCGGCGGCCCTGGGCGGCGGGCGCGGTCGTGGTCGCCGGGCGCGGGCCGGTCGTCGCCGTGGAGGAGGCGGCGGGCTGGGCCCTGCGGTACGCCGCCTACGACCCCGGGACGGACAGCGGCGTCGAGCTGCCCGAGCCGGACCGGGTGCCGATGACCGTGGACACCCCCTTCGACCTGGCCTCCCTCACCAAGCTCTTCACCGCGGTCACGGCCGTGCAGCAGATCGAGCGCGGCACCCTCGGCATCGACGCCAAGGTCGGCGCCTACCTGCCCGACTTCCGGGCGGCCGCCGACCACGGCATCACGGTACGGCAGCTGCTCACGCACACCTCCGGCCTGCGCCCGGAGCTGCCGCTGTACGACTGCGCGGACGACGCGGAACGCCTGAGTGTGCTGCGTGCCGAGGCACCGACGACACAGCCCGGCTGTCACGTGTACTCCGACCTGAACATGCTGCTCCTGCAGCACCTGCTGGAACGGCTGACCGGCCGCACCCTCGACGTCCTCGTCCGGGACGGCATCACCCGCCCGCTGGGCATGACGGCGACCGCCTTCGGCCCGTGCCCCGGCGCCGCGGCCACCGAGGACCAGCGCCGCCCCTGGGCCAAGGCGGACCGGGGCCTGCTGCGCGGGGTCGTGCACGACGAGAACGCCTGGGCGCTGGGCGGGGTGGCCGGCCACGCCGGTCTCTTCTCCACCGGCCACGACCTGGCCGTCTTCTGCCGCACCCTGCTCGCCGGCGGCTCCTACGGCCCCGCCCGCATCCTCGGCCCCGACTTCGTGGAGCTGCTGCTGACCCCGCCCGGGCTCGGCTTCGCCGTCGACCAGCCGTGGTTCATGGGCGCCCTGGCCGGCCGCGGCGCGGCGGGCCACACCGGCTTCACCGGAACGTCCCTGGTCCTGGACCCGGCCACGGACACCTTCCTGATTCTGCTGGCCACCACGGTCCACCCCCGCCGCCGCCCCCCGGACAGCCGCCCGAGAGCGGCGGCGGCCACGCGCCTGGCACGGTCGGTGCGGGCGGGAAAGGGACCCGCCGGGACCTGAGAGAATTCCGGGGTGAACGCCCCCGTCTCCTCCTCCCCGGCCGAAGCCCTGCGCACCGGCCTGGCACACCTGCTCGACGGGCTGCCGCCCAAGCAGGCCGCGCAGGCCGTGGAGCGGCTGATCGCCCACTACCGCGGGGCCACCCCGACCGACGCGCCGATCCTGCGCGACCGCGCGGACGTGGCGGCGTACGCCGCCTACCGGATGCCCGCCACGTTCGAGGCGGTGCACGCGGCGCTGGAGGCGTTCGCCGAGGCCGCCCCGGACTGGACGCCGGGCAGCCACACCGACGTCGGCGGCGGGACCGGGGCCGCGACCTGGGCCGCCGCCGCGACCTGGTCCGGCGAGCGCCGCGTCACCGTGCTGGACTGGGCCGAGCCCGCACTCGCCCTCGGCAGGGAGCTGGCCGCCGGGCACCCCGCGCTGCGCGAGGCCCGCTGGCAGCGCGCCCGCATCGGCGCCGCCCTCACCCTGGACCCCACCGACCTGGTCACCGTCTCCTACGTCCTCAACGAGCTGACGGCCGCCGACCGGGCCGCCCTCGTCGACGCGGCGGCCTCGGCCGCCCGGGCCGTCGTCATCGTCGAGCCCGGCACCCCCGACGGCTACGCCCGCGTCATCGAGGCCCGCGGCCGCCTCGTCGCCGCCGGCTTCCACATCGCCGCGCCCTGCCCGCACAGCGCCGCCTGCCCCATCGTGCCCGGCACCGACTGGTGCCACTTCTCCGCGCGGGTCAGCCGCTCCTCCCTGCACCGCCAGGTCAAGGGCGGCTCCCTGCCGTACGAGGACGAGAAGTTCGCGTACGTCGCCGCCACCCGCTTCCCCGTCACCCCGGCGTCCTCCCGGGTCGTACGCCGACCGCAGATCCGCAAGGGCCAGGTCCTGCTGGACCTGTGCGAGAGCGACGAGCAGCTGCGCCGCACGACGGTCACCAAGCGGCACGGCGACCTCTACAAGGCGGCCAGGGACGCCGACTGGGGCGACCCCTGGCCACCGCCGGGGGAGTAGCCGCGCAGCGGCACTACCCGCGTTTCTCCCGGAGCCTGCGCAGCAGCTCCCGTTTCTGAGCCTGCGGGTCCGCGGCGCCCGCGGTCCGGCCCCCACGGCCACCGCCGCGCAGCGCCGCGCGCCCGAGGTTCTTCCGCGTGCCGCCGACGCCCAGCATGCTCCCTGCTCCACCTCGCGCCATGACGATCTCCTCCCGGAAAGTAAGAGACGATACGTTCCGTCTCGCAGTGGACGCTTTCCAGCTTCAGCGAGACGCACCGTCTTGTCAACCTGATAAGTTGCGCCCATGGCCACCAGGAAGTCCACCCCCGACACCAGCCGCCGCAGCGAGAAGTCCCGGCGCGCGATCTACGACGCCGCGCTCGCGCTCGTCGCCGAGGCCGGCTACCCCAAGACCACCATCGAGGGGATCGCCGCCCGCGCCGGCGTCGGCAAGCAGACCATCTACCGCTGGTGGTCGTCGAAGGCCGACGTCCTGCTCGAGGCGTTCTTGGACCTCACCCACCGGACGGCCGAAACCGCCGGCCAGGAGCCCTACGCCATCCCCGACACCGGCGACCTCGCCGCCGACCTCAAGGCCGTACTGCGCGCCACCGTCGACGAACTGCTCGACCCCGGCTTCGAGGCACCCGCCCGCGCCCTGACCGCCGAGGGCGTGGTCAACGAACAGGTCGGCAGGCAGTTCATCACCGAGCTCCTCGAACCCCAGCTCCAGCTCTACGTCGACCGCCTGCGCGCCGCACAGTCCACCGGCCACGTCCGCCCCGACATCGACCCGCGCATCGCCCTGGAGCTCTTCGTCTCACCCCTCGCCCAGCGCTGGCTGCAGCGCACCGGCCCGATCTCGCACGCCTACACCGACGCCCTGGTCGACTACGCCTTGTACGGCCTCGCCCCGCGCTGAGCGTGTGCGGTACGTCTCGTCCCCGGTACCCGGGATGTCCGCACCGGCCCCCCGATGCACCGGATGGTGCGACCATAGGGCATGCTGGCGGCACCACAGCGAGGCGAGGGGATAGATGAGCGCGGAGTTCGGCGGTCCGATGAGCCTGAGGGGCAAACTCACCCAGTGGCTGCGGGGACGCGGCCCGGAACAGGCCGCCGACGCCGACGGCCGTGAGGCCCTGCTGCTCGCCGCGGCCGGAGCCGGACTGCCGCTCGCGCCCGCCGCGCACCCGGCGCCCGGCTACCGCTGTTCCTGCGACCGCGTGGGCTGTCCCACCCCGGCCCGGCACCCGGTCTCGTTCGCCTGGCAGACGCAGTCCACCACCGACCGCTCCCAGATCGAACGCTGGGCCCGCCACCAGCCGCAGGCCAACTTCATCACCGCGACCGGCATGGTCCACGACGTCCTCGACGTCCCCCTCCAGGCCGGCCGCGAGGCCCTGGAGCGCCTCCAGTCGCAGGGCGTGGACGTCGGCCCGGTCGCGCAGAGCGACGACGGCCGCATGCTGTTCTTCACCCTCACCCGGGGCACGCCCGAGGACGAGGACGAGTGGTGGCCGTGCGAGCTGGACTGCCACCCCGAGACCATGGACGAACACCCCGGCCTGCGCTGGCACTGCCGGGGCTCCTACGTCCTGGTACCCCCCGCACGCCTCCCCGGAGACGACGGCGAGTCGGTCCACTGGCTCCGCGGCCCCGAACACCCGCTCCCCGACCCCCTGACACTCCTGGAAACCCTCACGGACGCCTGCGCCCGTTACACGGGCCAGGACCCGGCCCCCTGGCCCCTGCGCCACTGACGCCTCCGGCATTCAAGGGACGAGAGGAACGCCGCAGGCGTTCACGGGCGCGGGGAACTGCGCGACCAGCCACGACGAAACCCGCACAGGCCGCCGCAGGCACCCCAGGGGGCGCGGGGAACGGCGCGAGCAACCACAACAAAACCCGCGCAGAACCCCGCCCGAGCCGCCGGCGGCAACCCGCTCTAACTACCCTGCGCCGACGTCATCCCCTGAGTCCGCCCCAGCACACTCACCTGGGACCGTCCGGAGGACTTCGCCGGATCGAGCGCGACCTCGTTCGACACGAACTCCATCATCAGTGACTGCTTGATCTCCCCGGACGTCAACGCCAGCACATCCGGACCCGGGTTCGGCACCGACGCCCCCGGCGCGGCCGTCTGCTTCTGGTAGTGCCGCGTGGTGAAGAACACCAGCGCACCCCCGTCCGCCGTACGCAGCGCGAGCGGCGCGTAGTCCCCGCGGGTCAGCGGCGTGTCGATGTACTGGTTCGCCAGCCCCGGCCGCCGCGCCTGCTTCTTCCGCGCCGCCCGCCACACACTCGTGTGCGGCCCGTCCGCGAAGCCGTCGCCACCGCTCTTGAGGTACGTCGTGTACCGCCGGCTCAACGACGCCGGCGTGGCCGCCAGATCCGCGGCGTCGGCGTCCACCGCCTCCGCGAACCCGTCCGCGTCCGTCTTGAACCGCGGCACACTGCCCGGCTTGGCCAGCGTCAGGTACGCCACCTGCCACGGCTCGTCCAGATCGTGCCGCAGGAACACCAGCAGCCACCGCAGCTTCTCCGCCCGGTTCCCCCGCGCCTGAGCCACGAACCACCGCGGCCAGCCCGCCTTCTTCGGGATCGTGTACGTCACGTCCGACAGCACCAGCGGCGTGTGCGCGGAGTTGCCCTGCGGACTGTTGGCGTGCCGCGCCTTGAGCCGCGCGGCGTCGATGTCGCCGAACGCCCCCGTGGTGAAGTCGGCGTCCAGGGAGGCGTCGTAGGCCTTGTCGGCCTTGTTGTACGCGGTCGTGAACTGCGTCAGCGCCTGCGCGGCCTCGGCCCGTGTGGTGGCGGGGAGCACCTCGCGCTCCCCGTGCACCACCACGCACCCGCTCGCGGTCAGCGCCAGCGCGGTCAGTGAGGCCGTCGCCAGCGCGGCGCGCTCACGCCTGCGAAGCCGTCGACGGCTGGGAACCCTTGTCTCCCGTGTCATTGGGCTGCTTCACCTTCCCCTTCCCGGAGGCGAACCCTACCGGGGCGAAGAAGACGGCGAGCGTCGGGATCAGGTACAGCAGCCACACCGTGATCTGGAGGACCGTCGGGTCGGGCTGGAAGTTGAACACGCCCTTGAGCAGCGTGCCGTACCAGCTGTCCGGCTCGATGGTGGAGCTGATGTCGAAGGCCAGGTTGTTCAGTCCCGGCAGCCAGTCGGCCTCCTGCAGATCGTGGAAGCCGTACGCCAGCACACCGGCCGCGACGACGACCAGCATGGCGCCGGTCCAGGTGAAGAACTTCGCCAGGTTGATCTTCAGCGCGCCCCGGTAGAACAGCCAGCCCAGGAACACGGCCGTGGCCAGGCCCAGCGCGACGCCGATCAGCGGGCGCGGGGTGCCGTCGGATGCGGCGTGCACGGACGCCCACACGAACAGCGCGGTCTCCAGGCCCTCGCGGCCGACGGCGAGGAACGCGGTGGCGACCAGCGCGCCGGTGCCCATCTTCAGGGCGGCGTCCAGCTTGCCGTGCAGTTCGGACTTCAGATGCCGCGCGGTGCGCCGCATCCAGAACACCATCCACGTCACCAGGACCACCGCGACGACGGACAGCGAGCCGCCGAGCGCCTCCTGCGCCTGGAACGTCAGCTCCTGCGAGCCGAATTCGAGGACGCAGCCGAAGCCGAGCGCGATGGCCACCGCGATGCCGATGCCGATCCAGATGGGCCGGATCGCGTCCCGCCGCCCGGTCTTGACCAGGTAGGCGATGAGGATGCAGACCACGAGGCTGGCCTCGAGGCCCTCGCGCAGCCCGATCAGGTAGTTGCTGAACATCGAACTACGCCTCCTCGGAGAACAGCGTGCGGCCCCACCAGTCGCCGGCGTCCTCGACTCCCGGCGGGATCGCGAAGATCGCCGAACCCACGTGCTGGGTGTACTCGTTGAGCGCGTCCATGCGCGAGAGGTTGCGCTGGACCGGGATGAACCCCTTGCGCACGTCGCGCTGGTAGGCCAGGAAGAACAGACCGGCCTCCAGCCGGCCGAGGCCGTCGGTGCCGTCGGTGAAGGAGTAGCCGCGGCGCAGGATCGTCGCCCCGTTGTTGGAGTCGGGGTGGGCGAGGCGCACGTGCGCGGTCGGCTTCATCGCCTTCAGGAACGGCTCGTCGTGCTCCTTGGCCTTGCCGACGGCGGCGCCCTCGCGCTTGTCGCGGCCGAAGACGTCCTCCTGCTCCTGCAGCGAGGTGCGGTCCCAGGTCTCGATGTTCATCCGGATGCGCCGGGCGACCAGGTACGACCCGCCGGTCATCCAGTCGGTGCCGTCGCCCTCGCCGACCCACACGAACTTCTTCAGCCGGTCGGTCTCGGTGCCCGCGATGTTGCGGGTGCCGTCCTTGAAGCCGAAGAGGTTGCGCGGGGTCTGCGCGCCCGGTGTCGTCGACGACGTCTTGCCGAAGCCGAGCTGGGACCAGCGGATGGCCACCTTGCCGAAGCCGATGCGGGCGAGGTTGCGGATGGCGTGCACGGCGACCTGCGGGTCGTCGGCGCAGGCCTGGATGCACAGGTCGCCGCCGCTGCGGGTCCTGTCCAGGTTGTCGCCGGGGAACTTGGGCAGGTCGACCAGGGCCTCGGGCCGCTTGTCCTTCAGGCCGAACTTGTCGAACAGCGACGGGCCGAAGCCGATGGTGAGGGTGAGCCGGGACGGCTTGAGGCCGAGCGCCTCTCCGGTGTCGTCCGGCGGGGCCTCGGCGAGCCCGCCGTAGGCGCCCTCGCCGACCGCCTTGCCGGCCGTCATCCGCCGCGCCGCCTCGGTCCAGTCCTTCAGCATCTGCACGAACGCGGCGCGGTCGGACGTGGTGACGTCGAACGCGGCGAAATGCAGCCGGTCCTGCACGGGCGTGGCGATGCCTGCCTGGTGGGCGCCGTGGAATTCGACGGCGCCGCCCGCGTCGGCGGCGGCCGGGTCCATGTCGTCGCCGGTGCGGGTGACCGCGACCGCGCCGCCGGCGACTGCGGCGCCGAGCGCCAGCCCGGCCCCGCCCCAGCCGATCAGCGCGCGCCTGCTGGGCGCCTTGGCGCCGGTCGTCTCAGAGGCCTGTGTGTCCGTCATCGATTCGTCCCTCGGTCACTTCACGACGGCGGCGGCGAGCTTGGACAGCGGCTCGGCCAGCGCGTTGACCGCGTCCGAGAGCTGCTTGCGGTCGCCGGCGCCGACCTTGTCGTAGGAGGTGAAGTCGTACGACTGCTTGTCGGCGCGGTACTTGTCCAGCAGCGTGTTGAGCGCGGCGAACTGCTTGTCCAGTTCGGCGGTGAGCGCCTTGTCGTTCGCCTGCGCGACCGGCTTGAGCAGCTCGTAGGACTTCTGCGCGCCGTCGACGTTGCCCTTGAAGTCGACCAGGTCGGTGTGCGAGTAGCGCTCCTCCTCGCCGGTGACCTTGCCGGTGGCGACCTCGTCGAGGAGCTCCTTGGCACCGTTGGCCATGGAGGTCGGGGTGATCTCGGCGGTGCCGACCCGCTTCTGCCAGTCCTTCAGGTCGGTGACCAGCTGGCCGGCGAGGGTCTTCTCCTCGGCGCCGATCTTCCCGTCCTGCCACAGCGCCTTCTCCAGGCGGTGCCAGCCGGTCCACTTCTGGCCCGCCTCGAGGCCGTCCTCGCGGACGTCGACCTTGGGGTCGATGTCGCCGAAGGACTCGGCGACCGGCTCGGTGCGCTCCCAGCCCAGGCGGGAGGGCGCGTACGTCTTCTTCGCCGCCTCCACGTCCCCGGCCTGGACGGCCTTCACGAACGCCTCGGCCTTGGGCAGCGTCTCGTCGGCCTGCTCCTGCACGTAGGTGCGGTAGGCGGCGACGGCCTGGTCCAGGCGCGGGTCGCGCTGGGCGGCGGTGGCGCCGCCGGTGACCTTGAGGGTCTGGCGGATGCCCTTGCCCTTCATGCCGGGCTTGCAGGCGATCCGGTACTCGCCGGCCTTCACCTCGGCGGTGACCTTCTGCTTGGTGCCGGGGCCGATGTTCTCGCGCTCGCTGACGACGCGGTCGTCCGGGAAGAGGACGTAGACCTCGGTGACCTTGGTGCCCTTGTTCTCGATGGAGAGCTCGACGTGTCCGGCGGGGACCTCCTTCTTGGAGACCTCGCACTTGTCGTCCGTCGCGGTCACCTGGATCGCACCGTCGCCGCCCTCGGCCTTGCTCTTCTGGGTGCAGCCGGTGACGGCGGCCAGAGCCGCCGCGGTGGCGACGGCGGCGGTGACGGTCAGTCTGGCGGCTCGCATGCGGGGCTCCCGGCGGTGGCTGAAAAACGTCGTGTCGGGCCTCACGAGGTTGGTGAGGCTCGCCTAACTTAACCGAGGCTTACCTGTGCTGCGTACCCGCATGCCGTGATTCAGCTCTCATGGACGCTGTAAGGGTGCGACTTGATCACGGTGACTCAAATGGAACGCCAAAGAACAGTAAAGGAACATTCAAGGGTTCCCCGTCCGTCGGCCAGGACCTGTGACAGCGGCCCCAGCGCGCCCACGGCCCAGGGTGCCCCGCCGGTCGTGGCACACCGGGCGCACCGATGCGCCGACGGCGCACGCCGCCCCCGATGCTTCAATGCCCCGGTGACCGACTACGACGTGCTGCGCGTCTTCTGTGCGCCGAACGGCGGCTACGGCAACGAGCTGGGCGTCGTCCGC
This sequence comes from Streptomyces sp. NPDC014006, assembly GCF_043088925.1. NCBI lineage: Bacteria > Bacillati > Actinomycetota > Actinomycetes > Kitasatosporales > Streptomycetaceae > Streptomyces > Streptomyces sp. NPDC014006. The sequence goes on from NZ_JBICAJ010000001.1 coordinate 831,224, forward strand.
GACGGCTCCCGGATGCCCGATCCGGCCGAACGGCAGGCCTTCGCGGGCCGGCTCGGCTTCAGCGAGACCGTGTTCGTCGACGACCCCGAGCGCGGCCTGATCGACATCTACACGCCCACCCTGCGGCTGCCGTTCGCCGGCCACCCCTGCGTGGGCAGCGCCTGGCTTCTCGACGTGCCCGAACTCGTCACGCCCGCCGGGGTGGTCGGCGCCCGGCAGGACGGGGAGTTCTGCTGGATCGAGGCCCGCGCCGAGTGGGCGCCGCCGCGAACCCTGCGCCGGTACGCGACGGCCGCCGAGGTCGACGCCCTGCCCGTGCCGCCGCCGGGGGAATGGATCTACGCCTGGGCGTGGGAGGACGAGCCCGCAGGCCGGGTCCGCGCCCGCGCCTTCCCCGGCCGTGACGACGGCATCACCGAGGACGAGGCGACCGGAGCGGCGGCGCTGCTGCTCACGGACCACCTCGGCCGCGCCCTCAACATCACCCAGGGCGCCGGTTCCCAGATCCTCACGGCCCCCCAGCCCGACGGCTGGGTGGAGATCGGCGGCAGGGTCGTCCTGGAGCACTGAACAGGGCGCCGGGCGCTGTCGGCCGAGGAGCGCGCCCGTTCGGGCGGTAGCGCGAGCGCTCGGGTGGCGTGTGCGGGCGGTTCCGGCTCCCTCGGACGTCTGCGGGGCGCGCCGCCGCTCCCGCCGACAGCGGGAACTCCTCGCCCGGTGCCCGCAGCACCGCCGTGTTCAGCGCGTCCACGCCGATGCCGTCCAGTGGGCTCCCGGTAGTCCCGCTCAACGCCGCACGGCCGAGGGACGACGTCACGGCAGCGTGAGGATCTCCGCGCCGGTGTCCGTCACCACCAGCGTGTGCTCGAACTGGGCGGTCCGCCTACGGTCCTTCGTCACGACCGTCCAGCCGTCGTCCCACATGTCGTACTCGTGCGTGCCGAGCGTCAGCATCGGCTCGATCGTGAACGTCATCCCCGGCTGCATCACGGTCGTTGCGTGCGGGCTGTCGTAGTGCGGGACGATCAGACCCGAGTGGAACGACGAGTTGATGCCGTGCCCGGTGAAGTCCCGCACCACGCCGTACCCGAAGCGCTTGGCGTACGACTCGATGACCCGGCCGATGACGTTGATCTGCCGGCCCGGCCGGACGGCCTTGATCGCCCGGTTCAGCGCCTCCCGCGTCCGCTCCACGAGCAGCCGGGACTCCTCGTCGACGTCCCCGACCAGATAGGTGGCGTTGTTGTCGCCGTGCACCCCGCCGATGTACGCCGTCACGTCCAGGTTCACGATGTCGCCGTCGCGCAGCACCGTGGAGTCCGGGATGCCGTGGCAGATCACCTCGTTGACCGAGGTGCACAGGGACTTCGGGAACCCGCGGTAGCCCAGCGTGGAGGGATAGGCCCCGTGGTCGCACATGTACTCGTGCGCCACCCGGTCCAGTTCGTCCGTGGTGAGGCCGGGCGCGATCAGCTTCGCGGCCTCCTCCATGGCCCGCGCCGCGATCCGGCCCGCGATCCGCATCGCCTCGATCGTCTCCGGTGTCTGCACCTCCGGCCCGGTGTACGGCGTCGGCGCGGGCTTGCCGACGTACTCGGGCCGGCGGATGTTACCGGGCACGGAACGGGTGGGAGACAGCTCCCCTGGGACGAGCAGCGACTGGCCAGACATGCCAGCGAGTCTAGGCCCTGTCGTTTGCATCATCTCGGCGTCGCGGGGTCTGGCACGCTCCCCCGAGCTCTTCGAACAGGGGCCCCCACCGCGTTGGCGCCCTCCGCCTCGCATCTGCAGGCTCCCCGACGCTCGATCCGAGTTCGCGCGGGGTCACCCCCGTCGCCCCCGCTCGGGTCCGCCCGAAAGCACCGCGTCTCATGGCCGACCTGATCCAAACGACAGGGCCTAACCAGCAGCCATGGGGGAACATGTCGGTGGCGAGAGGAGCGAGGCCATGGCCCTGTTCAAGAAGCGCACGGCGGGCAAGCCGGGCGAGTGGTACTACTGCCTGGAGCACAAGAAGGTCGAGGAGGGCCCGGACTGCCCGGGCAAGGACCGTTTCGGACCCTACGCGTCCCGTCGGGAGGCGGAACAGGCGATGGAGACGGCCCGCGAGCGCAACCTCCAGTGGGAGAACGACCCCCAGTGGCACGACGCCCCCGCCGCCGGGGCCGCCGAGGACGACTGATCAGCCCGACACCGCCTCGGCCGCGGCTGCGCGGTGTTCGCGCAGCCGCACCGCGTGCTCGTTCGTCCGCGCGTCGTACGCCATCAGCCGCGGCAGGCACAGCGCCAGCAGCGCCACCGCGCCCGCGCACAGCAGCCCACCGGACCAGACGGACGCCCGCACGCCCCACCAGGCGGCGAAGCCGCCCGATCTGACCTGGCCGACCGTCGGCCCGACCGAGTACGACAGCAGCTCGATCCCGGCGAGCCGGCCGCGCAGCTCGTCCGGGATCGTCTGGTTCCACATCGCGGAGCGGAAGATCCCGCTGACCATGTCGCAACCGCCCGCCACGGTCAGGAACAGCAGCACCAGCCATACGTTCCCGGCCATACCGGCGGCCGCGACCGCCAGACCCCACCCGGCGGCCGCCAGCACGACCATCCGCCCGTGCCGGCGCACCCGCGAGGCCCAGCCGCCGGTCAGGCTCACCAGCAGTGAACCCAACGGCACCGCCGCGTACATCAGTCCCAGCGACCACTGCGCGCCCAGGTCGTCCGCGAGGAACGGCAGCACCGCGAGCGGCATCGCCAGGAACATCGCCGCCAGGTCGATCGCGTAGGTGCCGAGCAGCTCCTTGCGGCCCCACGCGTACCGGGCACCCTCCGCGATGGAACGCAACGACGGCTTCGCGGCCTCGTGGGCGGCGGGGGAGGCGGCGATGCGGACGACGTACGCCACGGACACGACGAAGGTCGCCAGGTCCGCGGCGTACGCCCAGCCGAGACCGGCGTAGGCGACGACCAGACCGGCGACGGCGGGGCCCGCCACCCCGCCCACCGTCCAGCGCAGGGAGTTCAGCGAGGCCGCCGCGGGCAGGTCGTCGTGCGCGACGATCCGCGGCCACAACGAGTCCAGCGCCGGCCGCTGCACCGAGACCAGCGCGGAGGACAGCGCGGCGACGAGATACAGCGGCCACACGGCGGGACGCGGCAACAGCGCATCGACCAGCAGCAGCGCCGACAGCAGGCCCTGCCCGGCCTCCGTCCACAGGATCAGCTTCCGCTTGTCGAACGCGTCGGCCAGCGCGCCGCCGTACAGCCCGCACACCACCAGCGGCACCAGCTCCACGGCCCCCAGGGCGCCCACCGCCGCCGCGGACCCGGTCAGCTCCTTGAGCTGCACCGGCAGCGCGACGAACGTCAGGAAGCTCCCGAAGCCGGAGATCAGCCCCGACTTCCACAGCCGCCGGAAGTCGGCGGACGCCTTCCAGGGCGCGAGGTCGGGAAGCAGCGCACGAAGGCGGGAGGGGGCGTTCACGAGGGGACATGCTGGAGGGCCGGCCGCCCCGGGGGCAATCGCTTTTCCTCCCTACCGGGAGGGGCGGCGGTGCGGTCGAGCCGGGACGGGTGGCCGCGCTGTCACCAGGGTGCCGGGGGCGGGGCCGTCAGGGACTCCGCCAGCCGGGACAGACGGTCGCGGAACCTGCGCCGGCCTCTCGGGGCGCCCGGCACCGCGCTCTCCCCTGCCGCCGCGCTGACCAGGTGCTGCACCGTGTCCAGGTCCAGCTCGGCCCCCTCGGGCACCGCCAGCACCTCGTGCGCCATCCCCGCCAGCTCGCCCTGCGCGCCGCCGAGCGCCAGCACGGTCACCCCGGCCCGCCGGGCGTCGTGCACCCGCTGGAGCAGGGCTTCCGGCTCCCCGGGCGCCACCACGAGCAGCGTCTCGCCCCGCCGCGCCGCCTCGATCCGGCCAGGCCCGACCGCCAGATGCGCCGGATCCGACGGCCGCGCTCCGTGCCGGACCAGCGTGGGCGCCAGCTCCGGCGTCCCCGACCACGTGGCCTCGTCCAGCAGATGAGCCGCGAGATGCCACGGCTCGTACTCCGGTGTGCCGACGAGCAGCAGCCCGCCCCCGTGCGACACGACCGACCCCCGCAGCGCCCCCGCGAACCTCCGCGTGGCCCCGAGCCACTCGGTCCCGGCGAGCACTTCCCGCAGCAGCGCGACCCGTACGGCGTCCATGGGCCCGCATCCTTGCGCAACCGGGCGCCGCGCGCCCCGGACTTCGGCCCGGATTCGCCCGACCCGGGGACGGACGCAGCTCCCCGCCGCCGCCCGTGGCGCCGTGCACAGGGCCACGTATTGTCGCCCCATGACCACTAGCGACAGCGCACAGAAGGCCCCCGCCAAGGACCCCTGGGACCTCCCGGACGTCTCCGGGCTCGTCGTCGGCGTGCTCGGCGGGACCGGGCCGCAGGGCAAGGGGCTGGCCTACCGCCTCGCCCGGGCCGGGCAGAAGGTGATCATCGGCTCGCGGGCCGCCGAGCGGGCGCAGGCCGCTGCCGCGGAACTCGGGCACGGCATCGAGGGCGCCGACAACGCCGAGACCGCCCGGCGCAGCGACATCGTGATCGTCGCCGTGCCGTGGGAGGGCCACGCCAAGACGCTCGAGTCCCTGCGCGAGGAACTGTCCGGCAAGCTCGTCGTGGACTGCGTCAACCCGCTCGGCTTCGACAAGAAGGGCGCCTACGCGCTGAAGCCGCAGGAGGGCAGCGCCGCCGAGCAGGCCGCCGCCCTGCTGCCCGACTCGCGGGTCACGGCCGCCTTTCACCATCTGTCGGCGGTCCTGCTGCAGGACCCGCAGATCGAGCAGATCGACACCGACGTGATGGTGCTCGGCGAGGTCCGTGCCGACGTGGAGATCGTCCAGGCCCTCGCCGGCCGCATCCCCGGCATGCGCGGCGTCTTCGCCGGCCGGCTGCGCAACGCCCACCAGGTGGAGTCGCTGGTCGCGAACCTGATCTCCGTCAACCGCCGGTACAAGGCGCACGCGGGGCTGCGTATCACCGACGTGTGAGCGATGGGGGACACTGGGGGCGTCGGAGATGCCCGCAGTGTCCCCCACCGCCTCCTGGCACCCCTGCGAGCAGCCCCGGCGCCGCACACAGCCCCCGACCGCCCGACCGTCCCGACAGGAGCCGACCCCCATGCCCCGCCTCGCCCTCTACGCCCTCGCCGTCTGCGTCCTGACCGTGGTCGCGGCCGTCGTCTCCTTCGTCCAGGGCAGCTGGCTGGGTGTCGTCTGGGTGCTGCTGGCGGGTGTCTCGTCCAACATGGCCTGGTACTACCTGCGGCGCGGCCGCGCGGCGGCCCGGCCGGCTCACCAGAACCGGTAGAGCTCCCGGCCCCAGAAGGCGTCGAAGTCGCTCACGCCCAGGACGCGCAGGATCGCGTGGACCGCGTCGAAGAACACGGCGTTCACCGACGGCACCCACAGCAGCGCGAACACGAACAGCAGCCCGAACGGCGCGTACGGCTCCACCTGCCGCTTCACCTTCGGCGACAGCCACGGCTCGAGCACGCCGTAGCCGTCCAGCCCGGGCACCGGCAGGAAGTTCAGGATCGCCGCCGTCACCTGCAGCAGCGCCAGGAACGCCAGCGCGTAGCGGAAGTCGCCGGGCATGCCGTCCGGCGAGCCCAGCCAGAACGGGGCCGTGCACACCACGGCGAACACGACGTTCGTCAGCGGGCCGGCCGCCGAGACCATGCTGTGCCGCCGGCGGCCCCGGATGCGGCCCCGCTCGATGAAGACCGCGCCGCCCGGCAGCCCGATCCCGCCCATGATCAGGAACGCCACGGGCAGCACGATGCTCAACAGGGCGTGGGTGTATCTCATCGGGTTGAGCGTGAGGTAGCCCTTCGCGCCGACCGTGACGTCCCCGCTGTGCAGCGCGGTGCGCGCGTGGGCGTACTCGTGCAGGCACAGGGAGACGACCCAGGCCGCCGTCACGAACAGGAACACCGCCACCCTCGGCTGCTCGGCGAACCCGCTCCAGGCGGCCCACCCCGCCACCGCCGCCACGGCCACGATCCCGAGGAAGACGGGACTGATCCGGCGGTCACTGTGACGGGTGGCGGCGGTCGTCATGGGGCTCCTGACTGGGGTCGGCGGCGGCACGCGGGTCGACCGTACCGGTGACGCGGGGAGAACGTCCGGCGGGGAGCCCCGGGTTCCTGCCGGCGGCGCGTATCGGAAACCCGGGAGCGGTGTCCCGGCGTCCCCCGACACAATGGCCCTTGTGCGCTACCGCATCCTCGGCACCACCCAGGTACTCCGCCCCGACGGCTCGGCCGTCGCACTCGGCGGGGCGCGGCTGCGCGCCCTGCTGACCGTGCTCGCCCTGCGGGCCGGCCGTACCGTGCCCGCGACGGTGCTCGTGGAGGAGGTGTGGGCCTGCGACGATCCTCCCGCCGACGCGCCCGGGGCGCTGCAGGCGCTGGTCGGGCGGCTGCGCCGGGCGCTCGGCGCGGCCGCCGTGGCCTCCGCCGACGGCGGCTACCGGCTCGCCGCCGGCCCCGACGACGTCGACCTGCACCGCTTCGAGCGGCTGGCCGCCGACGGACTGCGCGCCCTGGCCGACGGCGACCCCGCCAAGGCGGCCGCCCTGCTGGACGACGCCCTCGCCCTGTGGCAGGGGCCGGCCCTCGCCGACCTGCCCGACCGCACCGCCGAGGCGGCCCGCTGGGAGACCCGCCGCCTGGACGCGCGGCGCGCCCGGCTGACCGCCGCGCTCGCGCTCGGCGAGGCGGACCAGGCGCTGCCCGAGCTGACCGCGCTGTGCGACGCCCACCCCCTGGACGAACCGCTGCAGGCGCTGCGGCTGCGCGCCCTGCGCGACACCGGCCGCACCGCGCAGGCCCTCGCCGCCTACGACGAGATACGCCACCTGCTCGCCGACCGCCTCGGCTCCGACCCCGGCCCGGAACTGCGCGCCCTGCACGCCCGGCTGCTGAACCCCGACGACACGCAGGACGCCGTGCCCGGCCCGTCCGAGGTCCCACCGGCCCCCGCCGCCCAGGTCACACCCCCGACGGCCCCCTCTCCGCCCGGCACCGGCCCCGCCGCCTGCGCTCCGCAGCCCCCCGGCAACCTCCGCGCCCGGCTCACCTCCTTCGTCGGCCGGGAGACGGACATCGAGGCGATCCGCCAGGACCTCGGCACCGCCCGGCTGGTCACCCTCCTCGGGCCCGGCGGGGCCGGCAAGACACGCCTGTCGCAGGAGGCCGCCGAGAGCGTCCGGGAGGTCGCCCGTGACGGCGTGTGGCTCGCCGAACTCGCGCCCGTGGACGACCCCGGCGCCGTCCCCGAGGCCGTACTGACCGCCGTCGGCGCCCGTGAGACCGTGCTGCGCGGCGCCGGCGCCGAGGAGATGCGGGCCGTGGCCGAACGCCACGACGACCCCGTCGTCCGCCTCGCCGAGCACTGCGCCCGGCGCCGCATGCTGCTCATCCTCGACAACTGCGAACACGTCGTGGACGCCGCCGCCCGCCTCACCGAGGAGCTGCTGGCCCGCTGCCCGGAGCTGACGGTGCTGGCCACCAGCCGCGAACCCCTCGGCGTACCCGGTGAGGTACTGCGCCCCGTGGAGCCGCTGCCCGAGCCGGTCGCGCTGCGGCTGCTCGCCGACCGCGGCGCCGCCGCCCGCCCCGGCTTCCGGGTCGACGACGACGAGGAGACCGCGGCGGCCTGCGCGGAGATCTGCCGCCGCCTCGACGGCCTGCCGCTCGCCATCGAACTGGCCGCGGCCCGGCTGCGCATGCTGACTGCGCGCCAGATCGCCGACCGCCTCGACGACCGCTTCCGCCTGCTGACCTCCGGCAGCCGCACGGTCCTGCCCCGCCAGCAGACCCTGCGCGCGGTCGTCGACTGGTCCTGGGACCTGCTCGACGAGGACGAACGCGACGTCCTGCGGCGGCTGTCCGTCTTCGCGGGCGGCTGCGACCTGCCGGCCGCGGAGGCCGTGTGCGGCCCCGCCGCCTTCGACGCGCTCGCCTCCCTCGTCGACAAGTCCCTCGTCGTCGCCACCCCGACCGGCGAGGACGGCTCCATGCGCTACCGGCTGCTGGAGACGGTCGCCGAGTACGCCGCCGAACGCCTCGACGACTGCGGCGCCCGCGCCGGTGCCGAGCGCGCCCATCTGACGTACTACCGCGAACTCGCCCGCACCACCGACCCGCAGTTGCGCGGCCACGGGCAGCGCGCCGCGATCGAGCGCATCGAGCGGGAGTACGAGAACCTGCGCACCGCCCTGCGGCACGCCGTCGCCGCCCGCGACGAGCAGGAGGCGCTCTGCCTGGTGCTGTCGCTGTGCTGGTACTGGCAGATGCGCGACCTGCGCATCGAAACCCGCAACTGGGCCGCCGAGGTCATGGCCCTCGGCCCCGACCCGTTCACCGAGCCGGTGCGCCCCGCCGCCCCGCTGTGGGAACGCTGCACCGACGCGCCGCCCCCGATGACCGGCGAGGTGCTCGACGAGGCCCGCCGCGGCGTCCACCTGATCCATCTCGCCTGCATGGACACGGAGATGGACGCCTGGCAGACCCCGCAGGCCCAGGAGAAGCTGCGGATCGTCAGCCGCACCTACGCCCCGGGCCTGCCGCAGGCCTGCCGTCCGCCGGGCTACGTCTGGTTCTTCGCCGTGGTGCTGAGCGGCGACATCGACCGGATCCGCGTGATCGGCGACGCGGCCGTGAACACCTGCCGCACCCGGCCCGACTACGAGTGGGAGCTCGCCCTCTGCCTCCAGATGCGCGCCAACCTCCTGGCCAACCGCACCGACTGGGCCGGCGACGCCGCCGCCGACGCCGACGAGGCACTGGAGATCTTCCGCCGCCTCGGCGACGACTGGGGCGTCGCGGAGTCGCTGTCGGCGCGCGGCGAGGCCCACGAGCGCACGGGCGAGTACGCGGCCGCCGCCGCGGACTACGAGGCCGCCGCCGCCGTCGCCGAACGGCTCGGCGCCCGCGCCCAGCAGACCGTGCTCACCGCCCGGCTGGGCACGGCGTTGCTGGAGGCGGGCGATCCCGAGCGCGGCGAGGCGCTGCTGCGCGAGGTGGCCGACCGGCCGGAGGGCGCGGTCACCGAGGCCATGCCGGCCGCCCGACTCTTCCTCGCCGGCTGGCTCAGCATCACCGGCCGTACCGCCGAGGCCCGCGAGCTGATCAGACGGCTGCGGGAGGACTTCGGCCCGGCCTCCTTCTTCGTCTTCGACGGTTTCATCCGCACCCAGGAGGCCTGGCTCGACGTGGTCGACGGCCACCACGACGAGGGGCTGGCCAAGACCCGGCGGGCGCTGGCCCAGGCGAACGAGCCGCTGTCGCGCACGATCGTGCCGCACATGCGTGCCCTGTGCCTGGTCCTCGCCGCGGCCGCCCTGGCGGGCGCCGACGGCGGCGCCCGCGCCCGGGACGGCGCCCGCTGCCTGGGCGCGGCCGAGGCGCTGCTGCCGCCCGGCCATGTCTCCGGCTACGCCGAACGCGCCGCCCGCGACCGGGCCGAGGAGGCCGTGCGTGCCGCGCTCGGCGACGACGAGCAGTACGCCGCCGCATACGCCGAGGGCGCCGGCCTCTCCCCCGAGGAGGCCGTCGCCCTCGTCTGACGCGCACCGACGCCCGCGCATCCGGCGTCAGTTCTTGGTGCGGAACTTGTGGATGGCGACCGGGGCCATCACCGCGGTGATCGCCACCGACCAGGCCACCGTCACCCACAGGTCGTGGGCGACCGGGCCGCCGACCATCAGGCCACGGGCGGAGTCGGCGAGCGTGGACAGCGGGTTGTAGTCGGTGAAGGCCTGCAGCCAGCCCGGCATCGACTGCGTCGGCGCGAAGATCGACGAGCCGAACTGGAGCGGGAACAGCACCAGGAAGCCCATCGCCTGCACGGACTGCGCGTTCTTCAGCATCACGCCGAGCGTGAGGAAGACCCACATGATGGAGGAGGCGAACAGCGCGGACAGCCCGACCGCGGCGAACAGCCCCGGCCAGTTGGTGATGTCGAACCCGACCAGCACGGCGACGATCATCAGCACGGTGGTGGCGAAGAACATCCGCCCCAGCTCCACGGTGATCTTCGCGAACAGCACGGAACCGCGCCCGATGGGCAGCGTGCGGAACCGGTCCATGACACCGCTGTTGAAGTCCTGGCTGAAGCCGGTGCCGACGCCCTGCGACAGGGTCATGCTCATCATCGCGATCATGCCCGGGATGACGTACTGGACGTACTGGTCCTGGCCGCCGCCGAGCGACTGCCCGATGGAGCCGCCGAAGACGTACACGAAGAGCAGCGTGAAGACGACGGGCATCAGCAGCGCGTCGAACATCGACTCGGGGTCCTGCCGGATCCACAGCAGGTTGCGGCGGATGAGGGCGCCGGTGTGCCGCAGATGCCCGCGCAGCGGGATACGGGCGTCGGTCGCGGTGGCCGTGGTGATGGCGGTTGCGGTGGCGGCGCTCATACGGCGACCTCCTGGAGTTCGTCGGCGGGCGTGGCGTCCTGCGGGGCACTGGCGCGGTGGCCGGTGAGGGACAGGAACACCTCGTCCAGGCTGGGCAGTTCGGTGGTGATGGAGGACAGGGTGATGCCGCGCGCGGTGACCGCGCCGACCACGGCGGTCAGCTGCTCGTCGCTGAGGATCGGCACGAGCAGGGCACCGGCCTGGGTGTCCACGGTGGTGGTGGCGAGCCCGGTGATGCCCAGCTCGTCGAGCATCCGGGCCAGCGGCTGCAGCTCCTGCGGATCCAGCGGGCGGACCCGCAGCGTGCGCCCGCCGACCTTCGCCTTCAGCTCCTCGATGCCGCCGCCGGCGATGACCTTGCCGCGGTCCACGACGGTCAGCTCGGAGGCGAGCTGCTCGGCCTCCTCCATGTACTGCGTGGTCAGCAGTACGGTGACGCCGTCGCCGACCATCCGCTTGACCTCGTCCCACACCTCGTTGCGGGTGCGCGGGTCGAGCCCGGTGGTGGGCTCGTCCAGGTACAGCACCGCCGGGTGCCCGATCATGGAGGCGGCGAGGTCGAGCCGCCGCCGCATGCCGCCGGAGTACGTCCCCGCGGGCCGCTTGGCCGCCTCGGTGAGCGAGAACCGCTCCAGCAGCTCGTCGGCCCGGGCCCGCGCGTCCTTGCGGGACAGGTCGAGCAGCCGCCCGATCATGTACAGGTTCTCCCAGCCCGGCAGCTTCTCGTCCACCGAGGCGTACTGCCCGGTGAGCCCGATCACCCGCCGCAGCTGGCGAGGCTGCCGTACGACGTCGTAGCCGGCCACGAGGGCCTGCCCGGCGTCCGGGGCCAGCAGGGTGGACAGAATGCGCACGAGCGTGGTCTTCCCGGCGCCGTTCGGCCCGAGCACACCCATCACGGTGCCCTCGCGCACGTCCAGGTCGACGCCGTCCAGCGCCTTGGTCTCGCCGTAGTGCTTGACCAGCCCCCGCACGGTGACGGCGCTGCCCGCGCCGCCGGGGTTGTTGTCGATTCGCGTCATGCCCACGACGTTGTCAGCCCCCACCGACAAACCGCCGACACCCGGCCGACAGCCCACCGGCAGCGCCGACATCCCGCCGACATGTCACAGACCGGGGCGCTGAGACGTCATAAGGGTGCGGACACCGACGGACGAGCCAAGGACACGCACATGACCGACACGACGGCCTTCAGCCGGATGCATGACGCCGTGAACAGCGGCGACCTCGAACTGATCGAGAAGACCATCGACGAGGTCTGCGACCCCGGCCTCGTCTTCCACGCACCGGTGCCGACGGGGGTGAGCGGGGTGCAGGCGCTCAAGCAGGTGTGGCGGGTGCTCCTGCCCGCCTTCCCCGACCTGCACGTCGAGATCCAGGACGTGATCACGCAGGGGGACAAGGCCGTCTATCGCAACACCGTGACGGGCACCCATCTCGGCGACTACCGAAACCTGACGCCGACCGGCAGGCCCGTCCGCTACGACGAGATCTTCGTCGTACGCCAGTCCGGCGGCCGCATCACCGAGATCTGGGGCGTCGTCGACGTCTTGGCGCAACTGCGCCAGCTTGGCGCGGTTGAGGTGTGAGGGAGGATCGGGGGGCCGGGGCAGGGGCCGGGGGACCGATCGGGCGGGCGCTGGGCGCGGCGGAGCCGGTGGCAGGGGTCGGACGGGGGTGCAGGGCGTGCAGGGGGTGCCGGCGTGCTGGGGGCGGAGCCCCTTGACGGCGTCTCTTGGCGTACCGAGACGGTCGGGTGGGTGGGAACCCCTCCGGGTCCAGGACCAGAGCCCCCTGGGACGGTCACCGCAGCAACCCAGCCGCACAAGCCGCGCAGCACACGGCCCCGCCGGCGGGGGAAACCGGCGGGGCCGATCGGCGTTGGCTTCAGTGGACGACGCTCACAGTGGCCGCCGCCCCCGAAGGACGCAGTCCGTCAGTGGACGGAGTGCTCCTCCAGCGGAAACGCGCCGCCCACCACATCGTCGGCGAACGCCTTCACCGCGTCGCCCATCACGGACCGCAGATCGGCGTACTGCTTGACGAACTTCGGGACCCGCCCGCCGGTCAGCCCGAGCATGTCGGTCCACACCAGCACCTGCGCGTCCGTCTCCGGCCCCGCCCCGATGCCGACCGTCGGGATGTGCAGCACCCGGGTCACCTCGGCGGCCAGCTCGGCCGGCACCAGCTCCAGCACGACGGCGAACGCGCCCGCGTCCTGCACGGCCTTGGCGTCCCGCAGCAGCTGCTGCGCGGCCTCCTCACCGCGCCCCTGCACGCGGTAACCCATGGCGTTCACCGACTGCGGGGTCAGCCCGATGTGGGCCATCACCGGGATGCCGGACTCCACCAGCAGGCGGATCTGCTCGTGGGAACGCTCGCCGCCCTCCAGCTTCACGGCGCCGACCCCGGCCTCCTTCACCAGCCGGGTCGCCGAGCGCAGCGCCTGCACCGGCCCCTCCTGGTAGGACCCGAACGGCAGGTCCCCGACGATCAGCGCACGCCGGGTGCCGCGGACGACGGCCGCGGACAGCATGGTCATCTGGTCGAGCGTGACGGGTACGGTCGTGTCGTACCCGAGGTGGCAGTTGCCCGCCGAGTCACCGACGAGCAGCACAGGGATCCCGGCCTCGTCGAAGACGGACGCGGTCATCGCGTCGTACGCGGTCAGCATGGGCCACTTCTCGCCCCGCTCCTTGGCGGCGGCGATGTCCCGGACGGTGATGCGGCGGTTGGACTTGCCCCCGTACAGCGCCTTGCTGCCGTCGGAGGGACCGCTCTGCGCGTTCGAGGCAGCCGAAAGCTGCGTCATGGCACGGCTCCTTACGTCATCTCGAGGCGCCCTGACGGCGTCCCCGGACCGCCTCCATGGTGGCACCTCGTGCCAGACACGGCTAGGCCCTGTCGTTCGGATCACTCGGGCACCGCGGGGCCCGGAAGTACCGGACCTCATAGCCGGCCCGATCCGAACGACAGGTCCAGGGGGCCCCGCCACGGACCGCGTCACCCACCCCGGCAAGGCACCCGACGTAAGGAGGCGGTAAAAACACTTTCGATACGACACGGTGCCGTATCGAAAATGATTACGCTCGCTCCATGACCACTCCCGCCGCTTCCGCCCCCCGGATACCCGAAGCCGTGCACCGGCGTCGCTGGGCGATCCTCGGGGTCCTGATGCTCAGCCTGCTGATCGTCGTCCTGGACAACTCCATCCTGAACGTCGCGATCAAGACCATCTCCACCCCGGCCCCGACCGGCCTCGGCGCCACCCAGAGCGAGCTGGAGTGGGCGATCAACGCCTACACCCTCGTCTTCGCCGGCCTGCTGTTCACCGCCGGCCTGCTCGGCGACCGCCTCGGCCGCAAGAAGGTGCTGCTCGGCGGGCTCGCGGTGTTCGGCATCGGCTCGGCGCTGGCCGCCGAGTCCGGCTCGCCGACGCAGCTGATCGCGTTCCGCGCGGTGATGGGCCTCGGCGCGGCCTTCGTGATGCCCGCCACCCTCGCCGTACTGATGAACGTCTTCGAGCGCGAGGAGCAGCCGAAGGCCATCGGCATCTGGGCGGGCGGCGTCGGCCTGGCCATCGCCATCGGCCCGATCACCGGCGGCGTCCTGCTCGACCACTTCTGGTGGGGCTCGGTCTTCCTGGTCAACGTGCCCATCGTGCTGCTCGCCCTGGCGCTGATGCTGTGGCTGGTGCCCGACTCCCGCGACCCGAGCCCCGGCCGTGTCGACCCCGTCGGCGTGGTGCTCTCCGTCGTGGGCCTGGTCCTGCTGGTCTACGGCATCATCAAGGGCGGCCAGCTCGCCGACTTCACCGACCCCACGGTGCTCGCGTCCATCGGCGCCGGTGTGCTCGTCCTCGCCGCGTTCGTCGTGTTCGAAAAGCGCAGCGACCACCCGTCCATCGACGTCACCTACTTCAAGAACAAGGTCTTCTCCGCCGCCATCGGCGCGATAGCGCTGGTCTTCTTCGCGCTGATGGGCGTGACGTTCTTCTCGGTCTTCTACACCCAGAGCGTGCGCGGCTACACCCCGCTGCAGACCGGCCTGCTGATGCTGCCCCTCGCCGCAGCCCAGATGATCTTCGCGCCGCGCGCCCGGCTGGTCGTCGACCGCTTCGGCAACAGGGCCACCACCACGGCCGGCATGATCGTGATCGCCGCGATGCTGGCGGCGTTCGCGACGCTCGAGGCCGACACCCCGATCTGGCTGCTGGAAGTCATCTTCTTCCTGATGGGCACCGGCATGGCGCACATCATGACCCCGGTCAGCGTCGTCATCATGCAGGCCCTGCCGCGCGAGAAGGCCGGCTCCGCGTCCGCGCTGAGCAACACCTTCCGCCAGGTCGGCGGCGCCCTCGGCATCGCCGTCCTCGGCTCGGTGCTCTCCGCGGCCTACCGCAACGGCATCGAGGGCAAGCTCGGCGCGCTGCCCGCCGGTCTGCGCGACGTCGCGGGCGAGTCCATCGAGGCCACCCTCGGTGTCGCCGCCAAGCTGGGCCCGCGCGGCAAGGGCCTCGTCGCCCCGGCCAACGACGCCTTCCTGCACGCCATGCACGTCACCGCCCTGTGCGGCGCCGCCGTGGCCGTCGTCGGCGCGGTCGTCGTCGCGGTGTTCCTGCCGGGCCGTCCGACGCAGGGTCAGCGCGGCCAGGACGAGCCGGAATTGGTCGCGGCCGCGGAGTAGCGCTGCCCGGCCGAGGGAGAATTCCCGCAGGCCGGGAACGGACGAAGGGACGGGACGACGTGAGTCTTGCCGACAGCCGCAGCGAGGCCCCGGCCCGGGGCCGGCCCCGCAGCGAGGCCGTGGAGCGCGCCATCCTCGAGGGAGCGATGAAACTCCTGGAGGAGGGCGTGCCGCTGGCCGAGCTGTCCATCGAGCGCATCGCGCGCACCGCGGGCGTCGGCAAGGCCACCATCTACCGCCGCTGGAGCGGCAAGGAGGAACTGTTCGTCGACGTCATCCGGGCCGCCGAACCGCCGGACCCGGAGCTGCCCGGCACGTCGATGCGCGACGACCTGATCGCCCTGCTGGAGTCGCTGCGGCAGCGCGCCCTGGCCAGCCGCTCCTCGGCCCTGCTGCACAACGCGCACGTGCAGATGAAGTCCAGCCCCCGCATCTGGGCGGCCTATCACGCCAATGTCATCGTGCCCCGGCGCAACCTCGGCCTGGAGGTGCTGCGCCGCGGCCGGCAGCGCGGTGAGATCCGCGCCGACGTGGACCTGGAACTGGCCAACGACATGTTCGTCGGCCCCATCCTCATCCGCACCCTGCTGCGCCCCGAGGCGGACCTGCCCGAGGGGCTGGCCGAGAGGATCGTCGACGCGGTCATGGAAGGACTACGCCCCGTCAGTTCCCAGCCGTAATGTGCATGTTTCGTCACAACCACCGCGCCCGGGGGGCGCAGACGGAACTCCACGCGCCACCCCATTCGTCCTCGTGCCCGTACGGCCGTCCGAGACGGCAGGGACAGAGCCGATCATCCCCTAGGGTCGTAGAGGCGCGGGGGACGACGGTGTGCACGGCAGGTAGTGAGGCGACGGTATGGCGCAGCAGGCATACGTGACGGAGACGGCCGACGGTGGCGCGGGGGACCAGCGCCCGGGAACCCGGATCCGGCGCGTTGCGGCCCGCTGGCTGCGGTCGTGGCGCGGGGACAGAAACATCTGGCGGCGCGGGCTCCTCCTCGCGGCGGTCGCGGTGGCCCTCGCCCTCGTGATGCTGATCCACTCCCGCATCCCGAACACCTTCGGCAACCTGGGCAGCCTCACCGAGACGTTTCTGCCCTGGCTGGGTGTGCTGATCCCGCTCCTCGTCGTGGGTGCCCTGGTCCGCCGCTCGGCGACCGCCCTGATCGCTGTGGTGCTGCCCGCGATCGTGTGGCTGAACCTGTTCGGCGGGCTGCTGAGCGACAAGAGCGGCAGCGGCGGCGACCTGATGGTGGCCACCCACAACGTCAACGCCGACAACCCCGACCCCTCGGGTACCGCCCGTGAGGTCGCCGCGTCCGGCGCGGACATGGTCGCCCTGGAGGAGATCAAGGCGTCCGCGGTCCCCACGTACGAACGAGCGCTGGCGGCCACCTATCCGCACCACGCGGTCGTGGGCACGGTGGGCCTGTGGAGCAAGTACCCGATGTCCGGCGTCGAGGCCGTGGACATCCGGCTGGGCTGGAAGCGGGCGATGCGCGCCACGGTCGCCACCCCCGAGGGCCCGGTCGCGGTCTACGTCGCCCACCTGCCGTCGGTGCGGGTGAAGGCGGCCGCCGGCTTCACGGCCCGGCAGCGCGACAAGAGCGCCGACGCCCTCGGCGAGGCCATCGCCGGCGAGAAGCTGCCCCGGGTGATCCTGCTCGGCGACCTCAACGGCACCATGAACGACCGCGCCCTGAACGCGGTCACCTCCCAGATGCGCTCCACGCAGGGCGCGGCCGGTGACGGCTTCGGCTTCAGCTGGCCGGCGTCGTTCCCGATGGCCCGGATCGACCAGATCATGGTCAAGGGTGTCGAGCCGGAGCGTTCCTGGACCCTGCCGGCCACGTCCAGCGACCACCTCCCGGTCGCCGCCCGTGTGAAGGTGACCACACCGGAGGCGTAAAACCGCAGGTCGCAGCAGGGCCGTAACCCGGGCGCCACCTGGCGGAATACTCCGCCTGAGAGACTTTGTTCCGAATGGAAACATAGAGAGTTTCCGAACGCCCCCAAAGTCTCGAAAGGTACTTCATGCCCCTGGCCCTGCTCGCCCTCGCCGTGGGCGCCTTCGGCATCGGTACGACCGAGTTCGTGATGATGGGGCTGCTGCCCGACGTCGCGGACGACCTGCACATCTCGATCCCGGCCGCCGGCCACCTGGTCTCGGCGTACGCCCTGGGTGTGGTCATCGGCGCCCCGCTCCTCGCGGCGCTCACGGCGCGCATGTCCCGCCGTACGGTGCTGATCGCGCTGATGGTCCTGTTCGTCGTGGGCAACGCGCTCTCCGCGTTCGCCCCCACCAATGCCACCCTGCTGGCCGCCCGCTTCCTCAGCGGCCTCCCGCACGGCGCCTTCTTCGGTGTGGGAGCCGTGGTCGCCACGACCATGGTGGCGCCGGAACGCAAGGCCCGCTCGGTCTCCCTGATGTTCCTCGGCCTGACGGTCGCCAACATCGCGGGCGTCCCGGTGGCCACCCTGGTCGGCCAGCACCTCGGCTGGCGGGCCGCGTTCCTCGGCGTCAGCGTGATCGGCCTGGCGGCGATCGCGTCCCTCGCCGCGCTGATCCCGCACGACCACACCCACGCGTCCGCCACGGGCCTGCGCGGCGAACTGGCCGCCCTGCGCTCCCTGCCGGTGTGGCTGGCCCTGGGCACCACGGTCGCCGGCTTCGGCGCGCTGTTCGCGGCCTACAGCTACATCACGCCCATGCTCACCGGCGCCGCCGGTTACGCCGACGCCAGCGTGACCGTCCTGCTGGCCCTGTTCGGCGTGGGAGCGACGATCGGCAACCTGCTGGGCGGACGCCTGGCGGACCACTCGCTGCGCGGCACCCTCTTCGGCGGCCTGGTGTCACTGGCCGCGGTCCTGGCCCTGTTCCCCCTGCTGATGCACACGCAGATCACCGCGGCCCTCGCCGTGGCCCTCCTGGGCACGGCGGCGTTCGTCACGGGCTCCCCGCTGCAGCTGATGGTGATGGAGAAGGCGTCCGCGGCCCCGTCCCTGGCCTCCTCCGCCAACCAGGCGGCGTTCAACCTGGCCAACGCGGGCGGCGCCTGGATCGGCGGCCTGGCCCTGGCCGCGGGCTTCGGCGCGACGTCCCCGGCGCTGGCCGGCGCCCTGCTGGCCGTGCTCGGTCTGGGCGTTGCGGCGATCGCCTACGCGGTGGACCGCAGGTCCCCGCACGCGGGCCGCGTGGTGGCGACGCACGTCCCGCACGAGGCGCCCACCCTGCACCACTGACGACGAAGGGGGCGCCCGAAGGCGCCCCCGGCCGTCTCAGAAGGACTCCCGCCACCCGTTGGTGATGGGCAGCCGCCGGTCCTTCCCGAACCCCTTGGGCGAGATCTTCGTCCCCGGCGGATACTGCCGCCGCTTGTACTCGGCGGTGTCCACCATCCGCAGCGTCTGGGTCACCAGCCCGGGGTCGTACCCGGCGGCGACGATGGCATCGGCCCCGAGATCCCGGTCGACGTACCGCTCGAGGATGGCGTCGAGCACCGGATAGTCCGGCAGCGAGTCGGTGTCGACCTGCCCCGGCCGCAGCTCGGCGCTCGGCGGCTTGGTGATGGAGTTCTCCGGAATGGGCGGCGTCTGCCCCCGCTCGACGGCGGCCCGGTTGCGCCACTCGGCCAGCCGCCAGATCCACGTCTTGTAGACGTCCTTGATGGGCCCGTAAGCGCCCACCGAGTCGCCGTACAACGTCGAGTAACCGACCGCCAGCTCGGACTTGTTGCCCGGAGCGAGGACGATGTGCCCCTCCTGGTTGGAGAGGGCCATGAGCAGCGTGCCCCGCAGCCGGGACTGCAGATTCTCCTCCGCGAGCCCGGTCAGCTCGGCCGCCACCATGTAGGCGTCGAACATCGGCGCGATCGACACGGTACGGAAGTTCAGCCCGGTACGCCGGGCCAGTTCGGCGGCGTCCCCGAGGGAGTGCTCGGAGGAGTACTTGGACGGCATCGCCACGCCGTGAACGTTCTCGGCCCCCACGGCGTCGCAGGCGATTGCCGCGACGAGCGCCGAGTCGATGCCCCCGGACAACCCGATGAGCACGGACCGGAACCCGTTCTTCTGCACATACGCACGCAGCCCCACGACGAGGGCGGAGTAGACCTCCTCCTCGTCGTCGAGCCGCTCGGCGTACCCACCGCGGTGCTCCGGCACATAAGGCGCCACCGGCTCCTCGGACAACACCACCCGATCGATACGCAACCCGTCGTCCACGACCCCGTCGGGCGCCCCGGGATCGGCGGCGGGCAGCTCCAGATCGAGCACCACGCACCCCTCGGAGAACTGCGGCGCCCGGGCGACGACCTCCCCGTCACGGTCCACGACGATCGAGTCACCGTCGAACACCAGCTCGTCCTGCCCGCCGATCATGGCGAGATAGGCGGTGGTGCAGCCGGCCTCCTGGGCCCGCTTGCGGACCAGCTCCAGCCGGGTGTCGTCCTTGTTGCGCTCGTACGGCGAGGCGTTGACGGAGACCAGCAGCCCCGCTCCGGCGGAACGCGCCGCCGGCACCCGCCCCCCGTCCTGCCACAGGTCCTCACAGATGGCCATGGCGATGTCGACGCCGTGCAGCCGCAGCACGGGCATGGAGTCACCGGGCACGAAGTAGCGGAACTCGTCGAAGACGCCGTAGTTCGGCAGATGGTGCTTGGCGAAAGTGAGCACCACATCCCCCCGGTAAAGCACCGCGGCGGCGTTCTGCGGCGCGCCGGCCGGCTGGCCGTACTTCGGCTGGGCGGTCTCGCAGCGGTCGAGGTAGCCGACGAGCACGGGCAGCTCCCCGAGCCCCTCCTCGACGAGCCGGGCGGCGAGCGCGCGCAGCGCGGTGCGGGACGCCTCCACGAACGAGGACCTGAGAGCCAGGTCCTCGACGGGATAGCCGGTCAGCGCCATTTCCGGAAAGACCGCGAGATGCGCCCCCTGCTCGGCGGAGTGCCGGGCCCAGCGGACGATCGTCTCGGTGTTCCCGGCGAGGTCGCCGACGCGCGAGTCGATCTGATTCAGAGCGAGACGAAGTTGAGGCACGCCGCCCAGTGTAATCGTCACCTCGACATAATGTCCCCCGACGGGCCGCATAGGGCTACGCACCCGGCGTTTCCTGGCTGCCCGGCGCCGGGCCGACCGGGGGTGGGTGCGCTCACCGGCGCTGGCGGGGCTCCTCCCCCAAGCTCTTCGAGCAGGGGGGACCCCCAGCCCACCCGTGCCGCCCCAGCGGCACTACTGCCCGCAGCCACCTGGACGGTGGCCCGCAGCCACACGCGCCACGGCGTTGGTGCACCCGCGTACGGCCACCAGCCACAACGCACCCGCAGAGAAAAACCGGCCCAGACCCGCAGGCACCCCCACCCGCACACAAAAACGGCGCCCGGCCCCCCGCAAGGGGCCAGGCGCCGCACAACAACCTCAGTGACGCCGATACGACGCCACGTACCCACCGGCCGGCGACCCGACTCCCGTCACGTCGTCATACCCCTTCACGGCCTGCAGCGAGCTGTCCTTCCCCAGGCTCCGCACCGACGTGCTCAGCCCCCCGCTCGCGTCCACCCCGTTGACGAAGTCGACGCGGGCCACGGCCAGCCCCTTCCCCGTCGGGTTGTCCGTGACGTCGTGGTACGCCTTCGACCCGTACCGGGCGTAGATCGCCGGGTTCGCGAATCCGAGCGCCTGACCGCCCCCGGCCTCCTGGGCCAGCGCCTGCACACCGGCGATCACCGGCGCCGCCAGCGACGTACCACCGATCCGGTACTCGTCGTAGCGCTGCGTTCCGTCCGGGAACGTCTGCGTCTGCCCGACCAGGAACCCGGTGTTCGGGTCGGCGATCGCGGCGATGTCCGGCACGACCCGGTTCCCCGCGGCGCCGTTGGCCTTGGCGAGGGCGTCCGGCACGACCCCCTTCTGGTAGTACGGCTGGGCCACGGTCCGGCTCGTACCGCCACCCGCACCGGAGGTGAACGCCCCGGGGAAGCCGACCCAGCTGCGACCGTCGGCCGACAGCGCGGCCTTCTCGGTGCCCCAGCCGGTCTCGAACTGGTACTTGTCGCCCTTGCCGACCGCCAGCGAGGTACCGCCCACCGCGGTCACCCACGCCGAGTTCGCCGGCGTGTCCACCTGCTTGGTGCCGGTGTTGGCGACCTCGTCGCCGTTGTCACCGGAGGAGAAGTAGAACCCGATGCCCTCGACGGCACCGAACTGGAACACCTGGTCGTAGGCGGCCGCGAGATCGGGCGTCTGATTGGCCTCGATGTCGCCCCACGAGTTGGAGACGATGTCGGCCAGGTGCCCGTCCACGATCTTGCTGAGCGAGTCCAGCAGATCGTCGTCGTAACAAGAAGCCGCACCGACGTACGTGATCTGCGCGGCAGGCGCCACCGCGTGCACGGCCTCGACGTCGAGCGTCTCCTCGCCGTACCAGCCGGCGGCCCCGCACGCCTCGGTCTTGGTGTAGTTCTTCGGCAGCACCTGCCGCAGCTGCCCGGTGCTCCAGCGGGCGTCCCCGTGCTTGCCGGCGTAGGTGGCCACGTCGTAGGCGAGGGTCGGCGAGGCGTAGGCGTCGGTGATGGCGACGCGCACCCCCTTGCCGGTGTACGTCCCCGCGCCGTACGCGGCGCGCAGCTGCTTGCCGGTGTACCCGCGCACGGCGTACGGGATCTTCTGCCCGTACGCGTCCGGCAGGGTGGAGGCGATGTTCGAGCCGTAGTACGACGAGAACGGCCCGGAGTTGCGGAACACGGCGTCCGGCGGCGGCAGCTGGTCCTTGTGGCTCGCCTTGTGCGGCGCGTTGTCGAGACCGGTGACGGTCAGGACGGCGTCCCGCACGCCCTCGGGCACGGACGCGGTGGAGACCGGCGCGCGGTAAGTGGCGCCGCCCTTGGCGTAGTTGTGCAGCTGCGTCCCGAACGCCTTCTCCGCGGCCGCGACGTCACCGCTGACGGCGACATAGTGGGCGCTGACGGACGTGACCTTCAGTCCGGCGGACGTCAGCCAGGACTTGACCGCGGCCACCTGCGCCGCCGTCGCGCCGAAGCGCGCCTGGGTCTGGCGCGCGGACAGGTGCTTGCCGTACTGCGGCGAGGACGGGTCGGAGACGGCCCGTGCGTAGGCGGCCAGCCCGGCCGCGTCCCGGCCGGCGAGGTAGACGCGCGCGGACACCTGTGAGGTGTCCGCCGTCGCGCCCTTGTCCGCCTTGGCCGTGGCCCACGCCGGCTTGGTCCCGGCCAGCGCGTCCCGGTGCGGGTTGTCCGCGGCGCTGGCCGCGGGTATGCCGAGCGCGAGCGCGCCCGCGAGCATGGGCAGGGTGGCTGCCAGGCTCACGGAGGCGCGCAGCGCGGCGCGGTTGGATCTCATGGAACCCCCTGTGCGGTTCGTCGACGAGTGGATCACTCGACGGTGACACTCTGTCGATGAACTGTTCATGTCAGGGGAATAAGAAGGCCAAGAGGAACCCAATAAAGTCTGCTAGGCCCTGGGTGCGGCTCCTCGCTCCTTCAACATGTCGGCCATCACCTTCAGTTCGGACTCCTGCCCCTCCACCATGCCCCGGGCGAGCCGCTTCTCGACCTCCACCGTGCACCTGCGGACGCACCCCTCGGCCATGTGGATGCCGCCCTTGTGATGGTCCGTCATCAGCTGGAGGTAGAGGACCTCGGCGCGCCTCCCGCTCAGCCCCTGAAGCTCCCTCAGCTCGGCGTTGGTCGCCATGCCCGGCATCAACGCGCCGTCCGAGGCCTTGCCGGAGGCCATGCCCCCCATGTCCATCCAGGTCATCGGCGGCTCGGACGTGACCTTCGGCAGCCCCCACAGGTCGAGCCAGCCGAGCAGCATGCCGCGCTGGTTGGCCTGCGTCTGCGCGATGTCGTAGGCGAGCCGCCGCACGTCCTCGTCCTTCGTGCGGTCGCGCACGATGTACGACATCTCCACGGCCTGCTGGTGGTGGACGGCCATGTCCCGGGCGAACCCGGCGTCCGCGGACTCCGTACCCGGCGTGCGGGCCGAGGACCCTTCGTCCTCGGCGACGGCGTAGGTGATCGCACCGGCGGCGACGAGCGCGGCCGCGGCCGCGCCGGCGATCAGCCCGACGTGCCTCACTTCATCATCCCGCTGGAGCAGGACGCGCCGGGCTCCGGCGTCTGGGCGCCCTGCACATAGGTGGAGAGGAACGTGTTCACAGCCGGGTCGTCGGCGCTGCGCACACTCACCTGGTGTCCCCACGCCGACAGCACGATGGGGGCGGACTGCTGCGCGTACGGGCTCATCAGCGTGTACGGCGTCGCCTTCACCCGAGCGGCGAGCGCGGCCACGTCCGACTTCGCCGCCTTGCCGGTGTACGTCACCCAGACGGCGCCGTGTTCGAGGGAGTGCACGGCCATCTCGTCCTTCACCGGCTCGGTGTAGACGGTGCCGTTGCAGTCCGCCCACACGGGGTTGTGGTCGCCGCCGACCGGCGGGTGCATCGGATAGGCCACCGGCGTGGTGACGTGGTTGCGGCTCAGCGTGCCCTTCCAGGTCCGCACGCCGTCCGGGCCGGGGACGAACTGCCCGCCCGCCGCGCTCTTGGCACCGACGCCGGTGTTCTTGCCGTCGGCGCTGGCACTGGCGGCCGCCTCGGCCTTGCCGCCACCACCGTCGCCGGACCGCGCCTTCACCACGAACACGGCACCGGCGGCGAGCGCCGCCACGACGACCGCGCTCGCGGCGGCGGTGAGACCCCGGCGGCGCCGCTGACGGGCCTGCTCGGCCTGGCGCAGTGCGGCGACGTGGGCCTTGCGGGCGGCGCTGGTGTCGTGATCGGTGTTCGCGGAACCCATGGGGCGTGTCCTTCGGGGAAAGGGACGGGGACGGTGGGGCCCGCTGATCGTAGTGGGGGAGCAGGGGCGCGCAGTAGGCAGACACCGGCCGCGGTACGCGAAGCGCCACGATCCGGTGACCGCCCGGGCTCCTGTGCCCGCGCGGGCGCCTGCACCTGCCCGCGCGATATTTGGACTCCAGGATGCGCATTACCTAGGCTGGCGGTATGCGGCTCCTGCGCTCCACCGACCTCGCGCTGCGCGTCCTGATGCGGCTCGCCGTCGCGGGCACGTCCACACCGCCGACCCGGCAGGTGGCCGCGGACATGGACGTGCCGTACACGCACGCCGCCAAGGTCGTCGCCGAGCTGCAGCATCTGGGCCTGGTGGACGCCCGCCGGGGCCGCGGTGGCGGCCTCTCGCTCACCGAGAAGGGCCGGACGGCCTCCGTCGGCGCGGTGGTGCGCACCTTCGAGGGCGACGGCGACGTCGTCGACTGCGAGGGGTCCGCGCCCTGCCCCCTGAACTCCGGCTGCCGCCTGCGCGGCGCCCTGCGCCGGGCCCAGGAGGCGTTCTTCGCGGCGCTGGACCCGGTCTCGGTGGCGGACATCGTCGCCGACCCGACGGGACCGCTGCTGCTGGGGATCACCAGAGCCCCGTGAGGCGACGGCTCAGCCCTGGGCCAGCCACAGGTCGGGCCCGAACACCTCGTAGTGGATGTCGGCGGCGGCCACCCCCTTGGCGAGGAGCTGCTCGCGCACGGCGCGCATGAAGGGCAGCGGACCGCACAGGTACGCGCGCGTGCCGGCAGGCACGGTGACCTCGGTGAGATCGACGAGGCCGCCGCGGGCGCCGGCGGGCGCGTCCTGCTCGTACCAGAAGTGCACGGTGGCGTCGGCGAGCTTGCCCGCGTAGGCCTCCTGCTCGGTGCGCAGGGCGTGGTCGGCGGGGGAGCGGTCGCCGTGCACGACGGTGACCGGGGCGGCGTGCGCGTCCTCGGCGAGCTGGGCGAGCATCGCGATCATCGGGGTGACGCCGATACCGGCGGAGGCGAGCAGCACGGGGGCGCCGGGGGCGTCGTCGAGGACGAGGTCGCCGTACGGCTCGGACAGCTCGAGGGTGTCGCCGACCCGCACACGCGCGTGGAGGTGGCTGGAGACCTCGCCGTCGGGGGAGGCGGCGTCACCGCTCACGCGCTTGACGCTGAACTGGCGCACGGTCTCGCCCGGCGCACCGGACAGGCTGTACTGGCGTATCTGCCGGGCGCCGTCACCCAGCTCGACCTGCACGGAGACGTACTGGCCGGCGCGGAAGTCGCGCACCGGGCCGCCGTCGGCCGGGCGCAGCCGGAACGTGACGACGTCCGCCGTCTCCTCGATGCGCTCGACGACCTCCCACGTCCGCAGGCCCGTCCGGGCGCTCTCCTCGTACAGCCGCTTCTCGATCGCGACGAGCGCGTTGGCCATCAGCCAGTAGACCTCGTCCCAGGCGGCGGCCACCTCGGGGGTGACGGCCTCGCCGAGGATCTCGACGATGGCTGCGAAGAGGTGCTCGTGCACGACCTCGTACTGCTCGGGGGTCACGCCGAGGGAGGCGTGCTTGTGGGCGATCCTGCCGAGCATGGCGTCGGGCCGCTGGTCCGGGTGGTCCAGCAGATGCACGGCGAAGGCCGCGATGGAACCCGCGAGGGCCTGCTTCTGGGCGCCGGAGGCCTGGTTGCCGCGGTTGAACAGGTCCCGCAGCAGTCCGGGGTGGGCCTCGAAGAGCCGGGCGTAGAAGCGCTCGGTGATCTCCGTGATGGCGCCGGCGACGGCGGGCAGGGTGGCACGGACGGTGGCTGCTGACTGCTCGGACAGCATCAGGACTCCTCCTGGCTCGACTGATGCGGACGGTATGAAAATTTGCATCTGAGATGCAAATTATCGGGGCGTGTCGTCGCTCACGTCGCACACCGATCCGGCCGTTACGGATGCGGGCCCGAGCAGGCAAGATGGGCGTCAAGAGCAGCACGCCCGCAGCCGCACGGGACGTTCGGCCCGCAGCCGCCCGGTCGATCATGGTCCGCAACGCGCATGAAACGGTCGTGTGATGGGATGCTGCTCAGGTGCCCGACCGCCTCCCGCCTCACCGCGGACAGGCGGCCTGACCAGCAAGGATGGGGAAGCGGAAGATGGACAAGCAGCAGGAGTTCGTGCTCCGGACGTTGGAGGAGCGCGACATCCGGTTCGTACGCCTGTGGTTCACGGACGTGCTGGGCTTCCTCAAGTCCGTCGCCGTGGCCCCCGCCGAACTGGAGCAGGCCTTCGACGAGGGCATCGGCTTCGACGGCTCAGCCATCGAGGGCTTCGCCCGGGTCTACGAGTCCGACATGATCGCCAAGCCGGACCCGTCCACCTTCCAGGTGCTGCCCTGGCGCGCCGAGGCCCCCGGCACCGCCCGCATGTTCTGCGACATCCTCATGCCGGACGGCTCCCCCTCCTTCGCGGACCCCCGTTACGTGCTCAAGCGCGCCCTGGCCCGCGCCTCCGACCTCGGCTTCACCTTCTACACGCACCCCGAGATCGAGTTCTTCCTGCTCAAGGAGAAGCCGCTCGACGGCAGCCGCCCCACCCCCGCCGACAACTCCGGCTACTTCGACCACACCCCGACCAACGTCGGCATGGACTTCCGCCGCCAGGCGATCACCATGCTGGAGTCGATGGGCATCTCGGTGGAGTTCTCCCACCACGAGGGCGCGCCCGGCCAGCAGGAGATCGACCTGCGCTACGCCGACGCGCTGTCCACCGCCGACAACGTGATGACGTTCCGCCTGGTGATGAAGCAGGTGGCGCTGGAGCAGGGCGTGCAGGCCACCTTCATGCCGAAGCCGTTCTCCGAGCACCCCGGCTCCGGCATGCACACGCACCTGTCCCTCTTCGAGGGCGACCGCAACGCTTTCTACGAGTCGGGCGCGGAGTTCCAGCTGTCCAAGGTCGGCCGCTCCTTCATCGCGGGTCTGCTGAGGCACGCGGCGGAGATTTCGGCGGTCACCAAC
This sequence comes from Streptomyces sp. NPDC014006, assembly GCF_043088925.1. NCBI lineage: Bacteria > Bacillati > Actinomycetota > Actinomycetes > Kitasatosporales > Streptomycetaceae > Streptomyces > Streptomyces sp. NPDC014006. The sequence goes on from NZ_JBICAJ010000001.1 coordinate 858,192, forward strand.
CAGTGGGTGAACTCCTACAAGCGCATCTGGGGCGGCTCCGAGCGCACCGCCGGCGCCGGCGGCGAGGCCCCCTCCTACATCTGCTGGGGCCACAACAACCGCTCGGCCCTGGTCCGCGTGCCGATGTACAAGCCCGGCAAGACCGGCTCCGCCCGCGTGGAGGTCCGCTCCCTGGACACCGGCGCGAACCCCTACCTGGCCTACGCCGTCCTGCTGGCCGCCGGCCTCAAGGGCATCGAGGAGGGCTACGAACTCCCGCCGGGCGCCGAGGACGACGTCTGGGCCCTGTCCAACGCCGAACGCCGCGCGATGGGCATCGAGCCCCTCCCGCAGAACCTCGGCGAGGCCCTGACCCTGATGGAGAACAGCGACCTCGTCGCCGAAACCCTCGGCGAGCACGTCTTCGACTTCTTCCTGCGCAACAAGCGCTCGGAGTGGGAGGAGTACCGCTCGGAGGTCACGGCGTTCGAGCTGCGGAAGAACCTGCCGGTGCTATAAGCCCAGCTCAGGGCGTGAGCCCGCTGAAACAGACCGGCGGGGCCGACGGTCATGGACCGCCGGCCCCGCCGTGTCGATGAGAGCCTGGGCCGTCTCTGGGCCGTCCGGGCGCATCTCCTGCCCTAGCCGTCCTGAGGCTGGGCTATGTGCACCTCCGGGACGTGGCAGAACGTCTTAGCTGGACGGCCGGCCCAACGACCCGGCCCGGACATTCAAGGGAAGGACTCAGCCGTAGCTGAATCCTTCCCGCCTTCCCAACTAGGAGACGGTAAAGATTCCTGCACCAAAGGTTAGAACAAAGATAACAACAAGAAACAGTCGGTAATTGAACCTGAAACGGAATCTTGCTCTTACCTTGAGTTCTGCCTTAGCTTGGCCCTTTGCCTTCTTCCTAGCCATCTTGACCACACCCTCTCATCAGCTCACCTGGCATCGACTGATGCCAGGCCGACGCAACACGCCAGGCGTACCACGCCGACTCTGAGGGCTTTCACAACCGGTGGGACGCCGAGCTGAGATGGCTGGCCTATTTGCAGGCTAGACCCCCAGTCGGGGCATTTCAACCGCTGGTTTTATGGTGCGGGAGGTTGAATCGTCAATGGGTTCCGGACCTTTTCATACAGGCCGTCCACGGCCTTCCGGGCCCGTGCGTCGCTGCTCGGCATCAGGTGTGTGTAGACACGCAGTGTGAATCCCGGATCGTTGTGTCCGAGGTAGTGACTCAGTGCCTTGATGTTCTCGCCGGCATCCAACAGGACCGAGGCGTAGAAGTGCCTGAGAGCGTGCATGCCGTGTTCGCGGGCAGCCTGGTGCCGCTCTCCCGGCTTCGGTGCTGGGATCACCCCAGCGGCCACGAGAGCAGGCTTCCATGCGCGGTCGTTGAAATCGGTACGCCGAACCGCGCCCGCGCCGTCGAGGCGGGTGAACAGTAGCCGTTTCGTGACCGGCGGACCGTCCACTCGAAGCCACGGCAGCGTGATCTCTACCGGGGGAAACGCCTCCATGTGCTGTTTGAGGACGTGCGCCACGCGGTCCGGCAAGGGTACGTCGCGGATCTTGTTCCGCTTGGGCGGGGCGAACACGAGACCTTCCTTCGTCACCTTCACCTGGTTCACGATGTGCAGCCATCCGGAGTCGAAGCCGATTTCATCGACGGGCAATCCGAAGATCTCCCCTTGCCGGAGTCCGCATCCGCCCCCGAGGTCGACCGTTGCGCGGTAGCGCTCCGGTAGCGCCGCTCGCACGGCGAAGACACGCTCCGCACTCCACGGCACAACGCGTCCACGTCCCGCAGCAGGCGGACGCACCGATTGCGCGTGGCACGGGTTCTTCGACAGGTGCCCATCGTCCACCGCCGCGTTGAGAACCGTGGACACGTTGTTGTAGATCACGCGCCGGTAGGACGACGCAGGGACGGCCCGTTCCAGTTCGCTGAGCCAATCCCGGATGTGTTCCGGCTTGAACGAGCCGAGCGGTCGCGGTCCCAGGTATGGGATGGCGTGGCCGCGAATGGCGGACTCCACAGACTCTCGCGTCGTCACATCGGTGGTCTGGGTGTTCAGCCACTTCTCGGCGTACTGCCGGAAGGTCACTCGGCTCGCCGCCGGGTCTACGTACAGCCCCCGAGACATATCCGCCTCGATGTGTGCGAGCCATTGATCGGCCAGTCGCTTCTGTCCGTCGGGGAATGACTTGCTCTTCTCGGTTCCGTCCGGGCCGATGTAGCGGGCCCGGTAGCGCATTCCGGTGCCGTATCGGTCCGTGCGGACGCGGCGGGGCTTGCCGGCGGCGTTGGGTTCGGTCTTGTACCACCGGTCTTGGATGTGTCCTGCCATCAGGCAGTGGTCCTCTCGACATGCGGCAGGGAGAGCCGCATGGGCGGCCCTCCCTACCGTGGGGGGTGCTCGTTAGGCGGCGGTCTCGGCCTGCTTGCGCTGGTCGACGTAGGCCCGCACGTCGGCGGGGTCGTAGCGCAGGTGCTTGCCGATCCGGAAGCCGCGCGGGCCGGTGCGCTTCTTGCGCCACTGGTAGACGGTCTCCAAGGGCACCTCGAACATCTCGGCGATGTCGTCGGGGGTGAGGTACCGGTCCGGGAGGCCGCTCCGGAGGGTGGCGCGGGCGTCGGGATCTATCGGCTCTGCCAAAGAGACTCCAAGCGGTGAGGGCATGGCCGCACCTGTCCGAGGTATGGATCTCTGCGTCACTGCGTCATCTGCGTCGCGCGAGGCTCTGACCTGCGGCGATGGGTGACGCAAGGCGGGCAGGAGTGCGTCACGGGTGACGCATGCTTTCGTTACCCGTGACGCGGGTGACGCTGGGTGACGCAGCCGCCGCCTGTCTGCGTCACCGCTGTAGCGGCTGGTCAGGGGCCGTTTTCCGGTCTTGGGTGACGCAGGTGACGCAGCGTCTCTCTACTTCGGACAAGAGAGGGTGGTGTCTGTTGTGGTGCGCGGCTCAGAACGAAAGAAGGAGCCGCGTTGCGGCACGCCTATTGAGCGGCGGCGTCGCCGCCGAACAGCAAGAAGAGCACGCGGGTGCGGGTGCTCTTCTTGCTTGTGCATGGGGTCCGGCGGCGCTGTTGGTCAGAAGGCGGGCTGCTGCTGGTGCAGGGGCGCGGCCGGCGGGCGGGCCATTTCGATGTACCGGGCCTTGTTGGTGCGGCCCCAGTCGATGAGGACGCCCCGGGCCGCAAGGGTGGGCTGGAGGCGCTTGAGGCGGTCTGAGAGCACCTTGCCGGTGGTCGGCCACCCTTTAGGCAGGGGACGGCAGTCCTCGCCGCTATAGAGACCGGACAGGCAGTGCAGCCACTCTGCAGACGTCATCCGCTGCTCTGTCCCCGGCTCCAGTTCGGCGGCGTGCTTCAGCACCGTCTGCGCCAACAGATCGCCCTCGATGACATCGTCGTTGAGGTCGTCCAGGCTGGCCCGGTAGGCAGCGAGCGACCCGAAGCCGGTGGCGGCGTCGAGCTGGGCGCACAGGTGGGCGAAGTCGGCCATCCGCAGGTCGGTCGGGATGTCCGCCTGTGCCGCGCGGACCTTGACCGTGAGGTCGAGCAGGGACCCGAGGATGACCGGCAGCGCCTCGGCGTACTCCGCCCACAGCTCCGCCTCGGTGCGCCTGACCTTGGGCCGCTCCAGCCGCAGCGGCAGCAGCCGTTCCGCGAGGTCCGGTCGGATCACGCCCACGTCGATACCGGTGAGGAGCAGGGGGCGCCGGTAGCGGGCGCGGAAGACGTCCCCGTCGGTGAACAGCGCCCGCTTGACGTTCTCGGCCCCGGTGACGATGCAGCACATGGCGTCCGACAGGTCGGGGGTCATGTGGGAGAGGTTGTCCAGGGCGGTGACCCATCCGGCCGCCACGGCCGCGATCAGGTTCTCCTCGTCCTTCGGTGCCCGGCGCAGGTCGCCGCTCATGCCCTCGATGACTCGCACGAGCATCCGGCCGCCGGTGGACTTGCCCGCGCCCTGCGGTCCGGTGAGGAACGGGGCGGGGACGGGCACGGACGGCTCCAGGCAGCCGATGAGCCAGGCGATGGCTAGGCACTCGGTCTCCGCATTGGCGAAGTTGCACAGCCTCAGCAGGGCGTCGATGCCCTTGCCGTTGGTGTCCTTGGCCGGCAGGGGCAACTCCCCTGTGAGCTGAGTGCGCCGCCAGCACACCTCGCGCGGGTCGGGCACGGCGATGTCCCATCCGGTGGCGTGGATGCGGACGGACTGCCCGTCGCTGCGCCCGAGGTCCAGCCACGTCGCCCCGTCGAATCCGGGGGCGACGCGGATGTTGACAGGCTGCACGTCCTCGGTCAGCGCGAGTGCTTCGATCAAGTCCAGAGCCTCCTTGAGGGCGGTTCCGTTGAAGACGCCGACTCCGTCGCGGAAGAGTCCGACCATGAGTTCTTGGCGGTGGCTGCCGGTGGTGCCCTGGGAGCGGATCGGGCGGGCCACGGGGTGGCCGTTCTTCTGCGCGTACACGGTGCCGTCGGCGGTGCGGAAGTACCGGAAGTGCGTTTGGGCGTAGTCGGTGATGACCTGGCGGGCGGGGTTCTTGTCGTCGTCCGTCATGGGTCACAGTCCCAACGTGGTGCGGGCGTTGGTCCACGCGTCGGTGCAGTGTCGCGGGGTTTCGCCCTTGGTCTGGGCGGCGGTGAACAGCCGCTCGATGTGGGCGTCAGTAAGGCAGCCGCACCGCCCGTGCCGGGACAGCACGGCCAGGAACGTCCGGTACACCGTGGCATGGATGGCGCTGCGGGCAGCGGTGATGTGGTGCTCGGCCATGGCGATGCCGCGTTCCAGGTAGACGGGGGTGCGGTGGGGGCACTCCCCGCCCCCGGCCGACGCGCCGCTGGACAGAGACACCGGCCGGACCGGGGAGGGTGCCTTGACCGCCAGGGCGCGGACCGCGTCGGGCAGGTCGGCCATGGCGCCGGTGCCGGGACCGAGGTAGCGGGCGTAGGCCATGGTCGACTTGATGTCGACGCCGGACCGGACAGCGTTGCGGGAGGCCATCACGCCCCGGTAGATCCAGTGCTCCCCGCGCGTCGTCGCCACCGTCCGTGTGGCGGGCAGGGTGGTACGGGCCCATGCAATGGCGTCCGCGTCGTCCAGGTCCACCACGGTCAGTCCGGCGCCGCCGGGGTGGTAACCGACGCACACCGCCTGCCGCCACGCCGCCCGCCACGGGGACGAGACGATAACGCTCGGGTCGGCGGTGGCCGCGGCCCACGCGTGGCAGACATCCGGGCACAGGCACGGCCCCGAGGTCTTCATGTTCGGCCGGCCGCCGCACGCGTTGTCCGCGCACGCCGGGCAGTTACCGAACGGCACCTTGCCCCGGCGCAGGGGAAGCACCGGCACACCGGACACAGCGAGATCGAGCGCGACGTGCACGGTGCTCTCTCGCCGGATGTCGGTCAGTTGCGTCATGCTGGGAGACCTCCACAGGTCAATTGGTGGCGGTGGGCGGGGGCGGCCCCGGTTCTTGGCGGAGTGGGGGCCGCCCTTGGCGTGGCTAGTGGTGCTGGGCCCAGTGGGCGTACTGCTGACGGACGTAGGTGCGCGGGTCGCAGATCACGGGCGGGTCGTCCTCCTCCATCAGGCGGGAGGCGGCTTCCTTGGCGTCCTGGTCGACGTCGCTCAAGCCGTCCGGGCTCTTGGCCAGGGCGATGCGGTCCAGCAGGGCGGCTTTGCGCAGCCAGAACTCCCGGTCCAGCGGGACGTGGCAGGGGGTGTGAGAGATGGTCTGCACGGTCCAGTCGATCTCGTCGAGGATGCTCGGCGCGATGGCGTACGCCTGCTCGGGTGTTGGCCACGCCTGCGCGGCAGAGCGGTGGTCGGCGGTGATGTACAGGCGCACGCGCTGGCCGTCGCGGGTGGGGTGCCGGCGCACGCTGCCGGTGGTGAATGCGGTGCTGAGCGCGGCGGTGACGCGGTCGGCGTCGGCCGGGTCGCAGATAGCGCGGATCTCGAACACGGGACTCCCTCGGGGTTAGGCGGTGTGGTCTTCGGTGTCGGCGGCCATGTCGTCGACCTGCATGAGCAGGGCGCCGAGCTGGCGGCGGCTGATGTCGCGGCTGTAGCTGGTCGGCTCGCCGTCGTTGTCCCAGCTCAGTTCGACGGTGACGATCTCGTCGGGGTCGATGTCCATGCCGGATCTCCCTACCGGTGGAAGTGGTTGCGCTTGAAGACGGCCTTGCGGATGTTGACCGTGGTCCCGCCCCGGTCGGGGCGGCGGCCGAAGACCTGGACGGCGATGAAGCCGCCGAAGATGACGGCGGCGAGGATGACGAGCTGCTGGATGAGCGCGGCGAGCGCGGCGATGAACGTAGTGAGCAGCAGCAGGCCGCCGCACACGGCGAGGAACCCCACACCCCCGAGGGCGACGTTCACCGCCGCACGGGAGACGGCCGGCTTGTCGGTGAGCGGTTCGGGCTGCATGGCGCTGACGGTGTAGCCGGTGACGATCCTCCCGTCGGGCAGGACGATGCTCGCGACCGTGGGAACGGTGCCCGGCTGTATGGGGGCGAGGGGCGCTGGTACGACGGTGGCCGGGGTGGTGGGGGCGGGGCGGTGGGTCTCGACGGCCCGCAGCGTGGGCGCCGGGAGGTGCTGTTCTGGGTTCATGGAGTTCCTTCCGGTGCGGGGGCGGGGTGGCTGGGCTGGTTAGGGGGTGGGGATGGCGTGGACGATGGCGGCGGTCATCTGGTTGATGGGTCCGGCGGCGCCGGTGGAGGCGAGGAAGAACCCGAACATGGCGGCGACGAATGCGGCGCCTGGGGTGAGGCTGCGGGAGCGCAGCAGGAAGAACAGGACGAGGCCGAAGAAGGCGACGAGTGAGACGGTCACGGCCACGGCGTGAACCCCCTGTCGGAGTCGTGGCGGCGGTGCGGTTGGGTGCCGGCGCGGTGGATGTCCCGTCCGGTGTTGAGCAGGCGGCGTCCGATGCGGAGCCGGTAGCGGCGCCCACGGCAGCGGGAGCACGCTTTGACGGTGCGGCGGGCCTGCCGGATGCCGGTCCCGGAGCACCTGCGGCATGATGCGAACGGCCGGACCGCGCATAACACGGTGTAACCGGCGAGGATGAGCAGGATGGCGAGGCTAGCGAGAGCCACGGAGGCTCACATCCCTTCTCGGGGCGGTTTCCGGGGGATTTCGCAGATGGGCCGCTAGGCGCTAGTTCGCTGATCAGCGGCCCTGTGGGGCGCTAGTGGGGCTGCTAGACCTAGCGGTGGCGGCTGCTAGGTCTAGCAGTGCCGCTTGGGTCAGGCGGCGGCCCGATCGGCGTTACGGCGAGTGATTGCGGCGGTGACGTCGGCGCGCTTGATGCCGCGCCGGTTGGCTCCTTCGCCCTCGTCCGTGGTGCCCCACACCTGGCCCGGCTTGATGCCCCAGGGCTTGAGCGCGGCGGTGACGTTCTCACCGGCCCAGCCGGCATACGTCTCGGGGTGGGCGGCGGCCAGGCGGGCGGCGATCCGCTCGCACCACACGGCCTTCTCGTCGGACGCGATCACGTCCAGAACGTCGGCGAGGATGTTCGAGCCAGTGCCGGACTTGTCGGGGCCCTTGCCGACGGCGTGGCCGGTGACGTTGCCGTAGTCCTCGCGCATCTTGCGCGCGCGAGTGACGACGCGTTCCGCGCCGACCGCGTCCACGAACGCGGAGGCGACGATGCGGGCGTCGTCTCCCTCGCCGGCCATCCAGCAGATGCCCCGGTCGGATCGGGAGAACATCGTGGCGCGGATGCCCGCCTTGTAGGCGCCGGTGCCGAGGACCATGTCGTTGGCCGTGTGGCCCATGACCTTCAGGCAGAACCGCAACACGGCGTTGGCGCTGATGCCCGGCGGCAGGGACTTCGCGTCCGGCCGCTGGGTGCCGAAGACGCCGATGATGCCGAGCGCGGGGCCGCGCTTGGTGATGTCGGTGCAGATCTCCTCGATCTCCGCGCCGTACTTGGCGTGCTCGAACGGCACCTGGCACTCATCGGCCGCCATCACGATCGGGTGCAGTCCCAGGCTCTTGTCGTTGGCCAGCTCCGGGGTGACCTTGGACTCCGGGCAGCGCGAGCGGGGCAGCGACTTGATGACCTTCGCCCGGCGGCGCAGTTCCTCGCGCAGCTCGCGCAGCGACTGGACGACGTATTCGATGTCGTCCTCGTCGTCGCCGGCGCGGTAGCGGTGGCAGACCGGCTCCAGCGCGCCGAAGTCACCGGTGCCCTTGAAGTCGAACGCGTGGATCTCGGCGCGCGGATCGAGAGCGGCGATCAGCAGCAGCAGCCGCATCAGGAAGGTCTTGCCCATGCGGGGCACCGAGGCGATGACGATCGAGACGAACATCAACGTCACCTCAACCCACCGCATGCGCTGGTCATTGCCGAAGACGACGGGCTTGAACAGATCGACGCGGCCGTCCTTCAGCAGCGGCCACGCCGGCTTCGTCGTCTCGTTCATGGGCCGGTCACCGACCCATAGCACCAGCCGTCCCTCGTGCTGTTCGGGGTCCGGTGAGGGCCACACGCAGCCGACCTTGCGCCGCAGACCTGAGGCGAGCGGTTTGCGCGCGTCCATGATGTCCTCGGGGGTCACGCCGTAGGGCAGGTCCAGGTCGGCGCGGTAGCCGGGGCCGTCCCGGACGATCTCCGAGACGAACCGCAGGCCGTTCATGTCACCGCCCTTCTTGATAGCGGCGGTGATCTTCGCGTTGCCGATGCTGTCGAGGCCGCGCAGGACGATGGAGCCGGTCAGCTTCTGCACCTCGGTCTTCAGCACTGCCGGGCCGACCACGGGGGCGTCGGGCTGCTGCCCGGCCAGGCCGAGCAGCAGCACACCGCCGGCCGCGAACGCGTACAGGTAGGCGGGGGCGAGGACGTACAGGTAGAGGGCGAACCCGAGACCGAACACGGCGGCGACCAGGGTGACCAGACCGCGCAGGCGGATGCGGCCGGCACGCAGCCGGGCCAGGCGCATGTACTCCTCGACGTCCTCGGTGCGCACGGCGAACTCCCGCAGGGGCGCGGCCTCCCGGTCCCACACCCACCGGTTCGTCGCCGCGACGAACCGGCACGCACCGCGGGGCGACACCAGGGCCAGGCGTCCGGCATACACCGGCACGCGCACCCCGTGGAACAGGGCGGCGTAGCTGACGTTCGCGCCCGCGTGGCGGGCGGTGGCGAGGAAGTCGCGCTTGTTGGTGAGCCATCCGGCGAGCACCGGCTTGCGCTTTTCGATGGTCACTTTCGGGTCCGGCAGGGCCGGGTTGTCCACCGGCACCGGCGTCGCCGGGGCGTCCTCGTCGGGGCCGGTGTCGGGCACGGGCCGCAGGTGCGGGCCCATCGTGCTGTCCGTCATGCTGAGTGCTCCCTGCTACTCGTAAACGGGTGGTGAAAGGGGCCCGGGGGCGGTCTGTTTCCTTGGCCGGGATGACCGCCCCCGGGGGCATTGCTACGGGCTGTTCAAGGCGCGGTGGGCGCTCACCACCACCCCGACGACTTTTTCGCGGCCTTGGCGGTGGCGGCCTCGTTGACGATGCGCTGCCGCTCGGTCTTCAACGCCGTGATCTCGGTGATGAGCCGGGTTTCGGCGCTGTGCCAGGCGGTGTCCATCTGCCGGTCGGCGCGGCGGGTGCCGTTGCCCTTGTGCAGGCTGCGGGTGCCGGAGACGACCGCGCGGAGCACGGCGCGGCGCTCGCGGCCGTCCAGCGGCCACATCTCGCGGTTCTGCACCGCGGCGAGCTTGCGTTCGTTCTGCTGGATCGCCTTGTCCAGGCGGCGGGTGTCGGGCTTGCCCATGTCAGTCCCTCCGGGGGTAGGTGTGGCGGGCGGGCGGATAGACGGGGACGGAGCGGTCGGTGAGCAGGCCCTCCATGACGACCGCCTCGAAGTCGGCGGCCAGCGCGCTGGTCGGCTCGTGCTCGAACGCGGCGTCAGCGGCGTCTAGCAGGCGCAGGGTGCGGGCGTTGTCCTCTGCCGGACTCTCGCGGTGGAGCTTCACGCGACCCCCCGCTTCCAGGCGGCCCGCAGACGGACCTCGGAGGCGGAGTGGCCGGCCGCCCGGAAGCGGGTGGCCATCTCGCGGTAGGACAGGGCTGGGGTCTCGCTGTGCCGGATCTCGTGCACCAGCGCGTCCAGGGCTTCATCGGTGAGCGCAGGTGCGGACTCCAGCGCCGCGACGGGTTCACTGGGGCCCCAGACGGGCAGTTCCCAGCGGGCCGTGACACTCGGTGTGACGGGAGTCGTCACGCTGGTCAGAGCCCTGCCGGTGCCCTCCCCCCGCCGCGCCGCCTCCAGCGTCGACCAGGCACCGGCAAGGGTCTCGGCAGTCCTTGCCTGGACGCGTGCGACGCGCGCCCCGGCCTGCGTCACGGCCGTCAACCGGGTTTCCTCGGTTGCGGCCTCCGCGCGCAACCGGGCACGGGCCACGGCCGCCTCGTCGCGCGCCTCCTGCTGAATCCCGGCGATGGCGTCCAACGCGGCCGCGGTGAGCGCCGTGCGCTCCCACAGCCCGTGCACCAGCCACAGGGCCTTCGCGGCGAGCGGCAGCCACGCCACCGCCAGCCACGCCCCACGGGCATCGTCAGCGGTGACCGCATGAGCGACCAGGACGCCGGTGGCGAGCAGGCCGAAGGACCAGCCGACGGCGGTCACCGGCGCGCTGTGGTCGCCCTGCGCCGCGAGGCGGCGCTCATAGGCGAGGGTGGCCAGCCATCCGCCGTCGATCCCGAGACCGACGACCAGCGCGACCGGCCACGGCACCGCCCCACCCAGCCACATCACAACCACGGCCAGAGTGAGCACCATGGACACCGCCGTCATCACGGCGGCGGGCAGAACCGTCCTGGTCTTCACGCCGCACCCCCGAGGGCGAGCAGGGCGGCCAGGATGAGCAGCGCGCCACCGGCGAAGGTGAGGTCGATCGCGCGGCGCAGGTGGGCGAACTTGGCGACCGCCAGCCGGGACAGGCCGGCGACGTCGGCGGACAGATCCCGGGAGGCAGCGGTGGTGGCGACCTGGTCGGTGGTGAGCGTGGCCCAGTGCGGGAAACCATGTCGGCCGCGCAGGTTCGGCCGCGTCGACCGCAGCAGCAGCCCGGCCGCCGTCACAAGCACCGCGAGCCCAAGGCCGCCGGTGATGTAGGCGGCGAGGTTCAGGGGCAGGTCGCGGGCGACGGACCAGGCGCCGGCGAGCACGGCGCCGACGAACGCCAGCAGCAGCCCGGTCTTGGTGTCCGTCCGCGCGATCTCCGCCTTCACCTCGGCGAGCATCGCGGTCAGGTTCGAGTCGGTGGCGCTCACGCGGCACCCCCCGTCGGCACCGTGGCGGTGCGGTTGGCGAGCGCGGCCCGCTCCGCGAGCACCCGGCGGCGGGCGCGGCGGATGCGGCGGGCGTCCAGCTCGGACGGGGTGCGGTCCAGGGTGACGATCTGCGCGTCGAGCAGGTCGACCTCCGCCAGGATGGCGGGCATCTCCTGCTCGATCGCGTCCAGCTCCGCGGCCGTCGGCTCACGCCAATCGGCGAACGCGGTAACAGCGTCCTGAACAGTGACGATGTGGTCCATTGGGTCGTGTTCTCCCTTGCAGGTTGGTACGGCCCGAACAGCGCCCCCGGAGTTGCACCTCCGGGGGCGCGCGCCGTTGATGGGGTGATCAGCCGCGCAGAGGGCGCGGCATGTCGTTGATGAGCGGTGGGTGGGGCGTTTCGAGCGGGGTCGCTCCCGCGTCGTGCGGCCTGGGGTCAGCGGCGGAACGCCCAGGAGATGAGACCGCTCACGGTGTCGGTGACGTCGGTGACACGTCCCGACTGCAGCTCATCGGCGCGACGCTCCAGACGCTGGGCGCCCTCCTCGTTTCCGCGGTTACGCACCACACGAGCCGCCTCGCGGTTCTTCTTGGCCTGGGCCTTCAAGCGCTCGGACATAAGGGTCCTCTCAGGTCGACGGGTGTGTGGATACCGACCCGGTACGCCGACGGGCGTCCGGGGCCCGGCTCCCCTCAGCGCTGCTCGTACGAGACGAGCAGCGGAGGCAACCGGCCGCAGCTGGAAGGCTGCGGAAAGGTTTGGTTGGCGCTGTACATCACGCGGGTGGCCCCGCGTGGCCGCCTACTTGGCCCGAGGAGAGGCGGCGTTATCCCCATGCAGTTGTCAAAGTGCCTGCGCTTCCTTCGAGCCCCTCCCAGAGCCCTCCGGGCGTCATCACGCACCACGAATCGGAGCCAGCCCCTTGAACTGGTGCGCACCAGTAGAGTGCAACTGGTGCGCACCAGAGTCAAGGCGATTCGCCAGATTGGGTGGTGATCCCCTCTCGCGGTGCACCTCTAGGAGACCGCCGTGGAGGGGCGTTGCGGCAGCCAACTGACCTTCATAAGGGGTGGATTAGGGTCGCTGTTAACCCCTTTTGACCTGCGGCAATGTGAGGCACCATGAGGTAGCAGTGATCGGACCGATGCTGAGCGGGGTGCCGTGTGAGCGAAGGATCAGGACTGCGAAGTGCCCGGAAGGCACGCGGTTGGTCCCAAGAGCGACTCATCCGCGAGATTGAGCATTACGCCCGACGGAGCCTCACCGACGTTGCCTCCACCGCGAGCCTGCGGGTGTACGTCTCCGAGTGGGAGAACGGTCGGCGTTCGATCTCGGACCGCTACGCAGCGATACTGCGAAAGCTCCTGGGGGTCACAGACCTTGAGCTGCGGGGCGTCGCTCCGGAGGCCTCGCCGACAGTGGCCGACGGTTACGACGACTTGCTCAGCCGGATCGACTCCGCCAGCAGCGTCAGCGCGTCCATGGTGAAGGCGTTCAACGACCAGACGGAACTACTCCGCACGATGGACAGGCAGATAGGTGCGGCGGGGTTGGTAGACCAGATGACAGGGCACCTCGCCGCCCTTGAGGACGCTCTCAACTTCGCCGTGTTACCTGCCGCGCGGCGACCCGTGGCGCTTGCGCTCGCGGGCGCGTCGACCCTTGCGGCGTGGCAGGCAATCGACTCTGGCGCCATCGAGCGAGCTTGGCGACACTACGAATTGGCGAAACGTGCGGCGCGCGACGCAGAAGCGCCGATGTACCTTGCCCACGCGATGGGCGAGCAGGCATATGTCCTCAGCGACGCGGGGCGGCCGGCACTCGCTGTCCAACTCGTTCGCGATGCTCAGCGCTGTCTCGGTCAGTCCGGCTCGGCGAGGCTCCGGGCGTGGCTACACGCAGCTGAAGCTGAGCTGTGCGCGCACGCCGGGCTGGTCGACGACTGCAAGCGGGCGCTGGACCTGGCCATGGATGCGATTCCGCCGGGACCGGAGGACCGGGACCCGGACATGCTCAGCATCTTCTTGAACGGCGCCCACCTCGCCCGGTGGCGAGGCAACGTGCTCGGCTTGCTCGGTGAAGATGAAGCGGTGACCAGCCTTTACGGTGCACTGGAGGTGATGGACCCGACCTTTGTGCGGGCACGGGCGGGGCTCCATGCCGATCTGGCGCAAGCGCACCTGGCGCGTGCCGAGTATGAGGATGCGAACACCCATCTCCGGCAGGCGCGGATGCTGGCGAGCCGCACCGGTTCGGTGCGGCAGCGCCGTCGCGTCGACCGGCTCAATGAGCGTTTGTGACGTTCTGTTTGCCCCGGGTCGCCAGGATGTGAAGCAGCGCGACCAGGGTGCCGGAACCCAGTAGCTCACCGCGGGCCATAAGGCCGGGGACGTCGGCGAGGGGTACCCATTCGATGTGGCCGGCTTCTTCCAGGTCGGTCGGCTCGCCAACCTTCTCCGCCCCATGAGCTACGAAAATCTCGTGGGGCGAGTCGACCATGCCGACCATGGGTTGGTAGCTGACGACGTGCTCGATGTTCTTCGGGCGCCACCCGGTCTCCTCGACGACTTCCCGCAGCGCTGTGTCCGCCGGCTCCTCGCCCTCGTCGACGATGCCGCCGGGCAGCTCCCAGCCGAAGCGCTGCGGTACGAACCGGTACCGCCACATCATGAGTACACGGTCCTGGTCATCGATCACGGCCGTGATGGCGACGTGGTGAAGCCTGACCACGTGGTGCTCAAACCGCTCCACGCCGGGCGGCTCGACGTCCCAGAGCTGAAGCTTCACCCACCGGTTGTCGTACAGGTCGCGCTCACCGTGGATGCGCCATGGCTCCAACCCGTCCGGCGTCTTCACGCTCACCGCGCCCGGCACTCGATATGAACTACGCCCCCGCACCTCAAGGGCACCCTCAGCTACCAGACGAGCGAGTACCTGCCGGAGCGCCGTCCGGCCGATGCCCAATTCCTCGGTCAGCGTACGTTCAGAGGGGATCTTCTCCCCGGCGCTGCCGTACACGCCGTCGGCAAGCCGATGTCGAAGCGTCTCGTAGACCTTGGTCGTCTTCGGTCCCATCCGCGGAGCACTCTCCGTTCTGAAGTGGTGCGTACCAGCTTAGCGGGAAGACCACGCCGCCATGGGCCTTTGGGTGGGGGATCAACGACTAGTCTCGCATCTGAATGCGTGCCACCGAAGGGTGTACCTGCATTCGTCGGAGTTTGCGAACGAATCCTCTGAGATTCACTTTGCTGAATGTAGGCAGACTCCCCGGGATTGGTCGCGTGCCCGTGACTGCTATTGCGTAGGTGACCTTTTTTGGTGCTGTGCGTGCAACCTCTTCAAAGGTAGGCGACAGGCCGATAACTTTATCAATGAAGGCCAAGCGATAATCGGCGTCCTCGGTAAGGGTGGTCGCGGACACGTATCCTTGCGCAAAAAGATGGCTGAGGGTTTGACTGTCCGACCACTTCTTGACGTGGATCAAATGCCCATCTCGGTGCAGTAGGTCGCATGCCTCTATTTGATCGCCCACGGAAGAGATGGTGTCGGTGTCGAGGAGTACAAGGTCATCTCTATCATGTAGCGCTCGTTTGTTGTAGCCGTTCTCGCCCGATTCCTCTTCGGTTTCCTCGCTCTTCACCCAGTCACGGAGGTTCAGGAGTGAAGTAACGTCGTCTATCTCGGCCAAGTCGTCGTCCAATTGGCGAGCATAGCTTTCTGCCAGCCCGAACCACTTGCCGAGTGTGAGCAGATACCTTCTGTCTTCGGATGCCGCCTCGAAAATTAGCCAGTTCTTCAGCGGTGTGGACTGACTGGCCGGGTTTCCGTCGGTATCGATGGCCATGACTTTGATGTCTTTAAGCGCTGTCCGGCCAAGGGAACCTCTGAACGCGGACAGTCCGTCCAAGAGTGATGGGATGCTCATCTCCTGCATGAACGCGATCTCGTCGCCGCGCTTCAGGCGGATCAGATGTACGTTCTCGATCGTCAGGTCATCCGGCGGAGCGAAGGACAGAATGAGGGGGTCAAGATTGGCTACGTCTTCATTGGTTGGCACGCTCTGCTTCGTCGCGCGATCGCCGAAGAGATTTAGTGCAAGAAGCTTCTCCAGCTCTGCGGTAGCTTCGGCATTGGACCGCAGAGGTTCTAGTGCGTCAATGAATCGCAAGTCCTCCCGAGCTTCATTGTCGCTCACCGTCTCGAGCATCCGCTTCAGGACTCTGCGCACCTCGTGTAGATCCGTCTCCGTCTTGAAGGCTACGGAGTCGGTAGCCACCACCGCACCCAAACCTTCTATTTCGCAGCCTTCATCCAACTCTCCGACGACCCGTCGGATGAACTCACCCTCAAGCTCGACGTCGAAATCCCGTAGACCCGTACGGTTAGGTATCTGCACCGACTGAGTGCGAGCAGAGGGGTCTATGCGCCTGCTTCGAATCTCGTTTAGCGCAAGGGTATTGTAGGCGCGTGAAGCGAAGCGAAGGCCAAAGTTGGGGTCAATCCAAGACCATTCAAGAGAAGAGCTACCGTAACCGAAACATACTGCGAACACTCGGTCGTCGACCGGCAGGAAAATGACTAGCCTGTGAGAAACGCTTCTCACGGATTCGAGGGCAGAGAACACCGGGCTCAACGACCGAGACCACGGCGGGACGCCGTCGCTCTTCGTTGCAAAATATGCAACGCAGCCGTCAGGCGCACCCTCCGAGGGAGTTAAGCGAGTCATCTCTGATTGGCCGCCTGGCCGGTATTGAGCGCGCAAAGCCCTCTCGTATGAGGGCAGTCCTTCGCGCAGCAAAAAGCAATTAAACCGAAGTTTTGACGCACTCATCAATCCCCCCCTGCTGGTCAACCGTTGTACCACTCAACGGCAATGTTGGGGAAGACTGTCACTTGAATCGAACTAGCGATCGAATCCGATGGCTCAGGCTCCGCCCCAGAAGGATTGGCGCATCGAGGGTCCCGTTGTCAGTGCCGTGTCGCACCATGGGCCAGATGGCCTCCCCGCCAACTGTCGGGCCTGCGCGCCCAGGAGCAGAGGAGCAGATCTGAAGTGCACAACAATTTGATCTACCTCACCGACGGTCGAGGCAAGGTAGACGCCAGCAAACTCAGTGACACTGAGTGGGCGCGGCTTGTCTGCGAAAACCGCGATTCTGTTCGCCGTCGGCTCGTGAAGTGCGCCTGGTGTTGGGACGAGGACCGCGTCACCCACTGGATGAAGACCTACTCTCGGGGCGGACGGGTGATCTCTCATCAGCCGGGTGAGAGTGCCGACCACCCCTACCAGGCGTTGGAGAGCGACGAGCACAAGGCGTACTGCGACCGCGTGGAACGGGTCGGAACCGCTGAAGGGTTTCAGGCCCAACGTGAGTCGCGAGCCGACGATGGCCGTACGCGAGCGGACGTCCTTCTCGTCGGCGCTCGCCGCCTCTCTTACGAGATGCAACACTCTCCGTTCAAGGCAGGCTACGGGGCGAAGGAACGGACCCGCAGGTCTCTCGCCGCTAAACGGGACGCGGTCGCGTGGCACACAGACAGCTCGATCATCGCCCAAGGCAGCCGCGTTGCCATGCTTCGCTCCAACCAGGCCCGCTTACCCCAGATCGAGAACCCGAGATACGAGATCCGCATCCTCGGTGGCTACCGGAGGGTTCTCGTCTGGGACTGCACTAGCCGCGAGGGTCATCGCTGCCCCCTTGGTCGGTATGCCGGCTGCGGCGCCACTCACGTCGACTCGCAGCCCAGTGCCATCACCTTGGACGACTTCATCCGCCAAGCTCCTGCTGGGTTGGTCCTGCCTGTCTGGCCACTGGACCGTCTCGGTTTCTGGACTACGCCTGGGGACTACCAGATCTGGGTGGACCACTTTGGTGAAGGCGATCGACTCGTTGCGAGCGGCGCTGGACGGCGGCGCCAGTCGGAGCAGCAGGCGGATGGTCATTCGCGCTGGACCGCGGCTAAGGACTATGCCCCTGTCGTGCCCCGGCAGCGCGACGGCCGGTCTCAAGATGTGTCCGACATTCCCGACGGATTGATCAACTTGGAACGATCGGCGATGGAGGAGCACGCGAAGCTCTCGGGTCTCAGCGGTGAGGCATATGAAGCGCAGTGGAAGGTCTGGCGTGTGGCGGCTGAGGCTTTCCATACCGCCCTCACCGACTTCGTGGCACACGTCGGCGTGGGCATGTCGCGATTCGAGGTCGAGCAGGCGGTGAAGAGGGCCGTGCGCCACCCTCAACCGACGACTGAGTCCGCATGAGCCGGGCCGTCTGTGGGCCGTCGAAGGGCGGCCCACAGCGACCACCATCAACCACTGACGACCCTTCGATCGCAGCCCCGTGCTGTTCGGATGTCCATGGCGCGAGGTCGCCTCGGGCCGCCGTCACTTCCTGCGCAACAAGCGCTCGGAGTGGGAGGAGTACCGGTCCGAGGTCACCGCATTCGAGCTGCGGAAGAACCTGCCGGTGCTGTAGGGACGGCCTGGGGCCGGACTAGGGAACGTACGCCGGGGACACCGCCGCGGTGCTGATGCGCCGCGGCTTTCCCGTGCCGTCGGACGGGGTCTCGTACAGGTCCGCGCCGTAGTCGCCCGGCAGGGCGTAGACCAGGGTGTGGTCGTCGCGCCAGACCGCCTGGTCGTCGACGCTGCGCGGCTCGGCCAGCGGGGTGTCGCGCAGCGTGCGCAGGTCGAGGACGTACAGGCGCCACGGGGCGTCCTCGGGCAGGCCCGGCACCCGCTTCTTGAACGCGATACGGGTGCCGTCGGGGGACAGGGACGGGCACTCGACGTTCGTGCGCAGCGTCGTGACCGTACGGGCCGTCAGGTCGCCGCGGACCAGGTACGTCCGCCCCTTCGTCGCCATGGTCGCGTAGAAGGTGCGGTCGTCGGCGGCGAACGTCACGCCCCAGAAGTTCACGTCCGCCGCGCGGTAGCCCCGGCCGTCCTTGACGATCCGGAACGACTCCAGGGACGGGATCAGCTTCCCCGTGCGCACGTCCACGATCGCCGCGCGCGTGGAGAAGTTCGTGCCGGCGTAGGAGTCGCCGCCCACGAAGGCCGTCCAGGCGGCGAAACGCCCGCTCGGTGACACCCGGGCGCGGGAGGGGATGCCGGGGACGTCGTAGTGGTGCGTCTCCTTCAGGCGGGCGTCCAGGAGTACGGCGCGGTAGGTGTCCGACACCGGGCCGTGCACCGCCTGCAGGCACACGCCGGTGCCGGCGGCGGCGTAGAAGCGCAGGCACTTCACGCCGGAGGCGGTGCGCGGGCCGGCCGGGTCGGTGGCCGGCACGCTGGTCAGTTCGTCGCGGTGCGGGCCCCACGCCATGTTCCGGAAGACCATCCGGCCGCCGTCGGTCAGCGCCACACGGCCCGCGGTCACCTTCGGCCCGCCCGGCTGGGTCTGCTCGCGCCGCTGCGCCCGCGCGGAGGCGTGCAGCACCGACGCGACGGCCACGCCCGCGAGGACGGCGACCGCGGCGAGCAGCACGAGGACGCGGGTGCGCGTGCGGGACGGGGTGCGCGCCGTGGGGTCGGCCGTCATGCGGTGCCTTTCTCGTGCGGGGCGGCGGTGGTCTGAGGGCGCAGGGCGAACGAGCACGCGGCGCACACGGCCAGCGCGACCGTCGACGCCGCCAGCGCCGTGCGGTCGCCCCACACGGTCCACGCCGCGCCGAAGCCCAGCGAACAGGCGAACCGGGCGAGCGCCTGGCCCGTCTGCACGAGCGCGAGCCCCGACGAGCGCAGCGCCTGCGGCACGCTGTCCGAGGCCGCCGCCATGAGCACCCCGTCGGTGGCCGCGTAGAAGGCGCCGTGCAGCACCAGCACCGCGTACGGCAGCGCGGCCCCGTGCCAGGACGTCAGCAGCAGCGCGTACGCCGTGAGCAGCGCGCCGTGGCCGGCCAGGAACAGCCGACGGCGGCCGACCCGGTCCGCCAGCCGGCCCGCCGGCACCGCCAGCAGCAGGAACGTGGCCGCCGTGCCGAGCGGCAGCAGCGCGAACCAGCGGTCGGGCACGCCCAGCCGGCGCTGCAGCAGCAGGTAGACGAAGGAGTCGCTGACCGTGGCCAGGCCCAGCAGGAGGGCGCAGACGGTGATACGGCGCAGGTCGCGGCGGTGCAGCAGGCGCAGGGCGTTGCGGAGGGTGGGGCGGTCCGCCGGCGTGGCGGGTGTCTGGTCGGCCGCCGTCGGTTCCGGGCGGCCTGCGGGTACGAACAGCACCAGGACGACGACGCCCACGGCTGCCACGCAGAAGCTCACCGTGAACACCGCGTCGTAGCCGTCCACGGTGGCCCGCAGGATGGCGAACGCCACCAGCGGTCCGAGCAGGGCGCCCGCGGTGTCCATCGCCCGGTGCACCCCGAAGGCACGGCCGCGCGTCTGAGGCGTACTGCACAGGGAGATCAGCGCGTCGCGCGGGGCCGTACGCAGGCCCTTGCCGGTGCGGTCGGCCGCCAGGACCAGGCCGATGGGGGTCAGGGAGTGCGCCACCAGCAGCAATGGCTTGCAGGCGGCCGAGAGGCCGTAGCCCAGGCCCGCCACCCACTTGTGCCGGCCCCCGCCGCGGTCGGCGAAGTGGCCGCCGGCCAGCCGTACCAAGGCAGAGAAGCCGTTGTAGACGCCGTCCAGCAGGCCGAAGCCCAGCGGGGACAGGCCGAGGCCGGCCACCAGGTACAGCGGGAGCACGGCCGTCACCATCTCCGACGACACGTCGGTGATCAGGCTGACCGTGCCGAGCGCGAGAACGGTCGGGGCGACCGCGGCGCGGGGGCCCCCCCCCCGGGGGGGGGGGGGGGCCGGGGGGGGGGGGGGGGGCCCCCCCGGGGGGGGGGCGGGCGCGGCGGGGACCCCCGGGCCGCCCGGGGGGGGGGGGGTTGGGGGCGGGGGCG
>NZ_JBICAJ010000001.1:878370-1408225 GCF_043088925.1 Streptomyces sp. NPDC014006
CACGGCCGACCCCATCCCCGACCACCGGCGGGTGATCTGGCGGCCGGTGCGGGCGGGGAGCCGGGTGGGGGCGCCGGGGGCGGGGCGCCGCCGGGGGGGGGGCGGGGCGGCGCCGTCCGCGGACGCCGGCGCCGAAGCTGCGGCGCGGCTGTCCGCGACGTACACCTCAGGACGCCCAGATGCCGGTGATGTCCTGGGCGGAGGCCGCGTTGCCCGCGTGGGCGGTGAGGCCCTTCATGTCCTCCAGCGTGCGGAGCAGGTTGTAGTGGTTGTACGTCGTCGTCGAGGACGAGCCCGGGGTGACGGGCTGGCCGTACAGGACGGTCGGGATGCGGTTGCCGGACAGCTTGTTGTCCTCGTCGAAGGTGACCACCAGCAGGCTGTTGTGGGTCTTGGCCCAGGTGGCGTAGGCGCCGAGGTTGTTCTTCAGCCAGGTGTCACCGGTGGACACCGAGCAGTCGTGCATGTCGCTGCACAGGTTGGGCACGACGAAGGAGACGTCGGGCAGCGTCGAGTAGTCGGTGGGGAACTGCGCGAACGTCTTGGCCGACGAGGTCGGCACGTTGCTGAAGCCGAACCACGGGTTGTGCTTGCGGGCGTAGGTGCCGCTGCTGCACGTGGTCGAGCCCTGGCTCGGCAGCGTCTCGTTGTAGCTGGCCCAGGTCTTGCCGGCGCCGAGCAGTTCGGAGGCGAGGTTGGGGGCGGAGGAGAAGCCCGGGGTGTAGCAGCTGTCGTCGGTGATGCCCTGGGTGGAGCCGGAGAACAGGGCGAAGTAGTTGGGCTGGCTGGGGTGGGTTTCGCCGTACGACTGGGTCAGGTTGGCGCCGCCGGACTTCAGCGAGTTGATGTACGGGGCGCTGGAGGAGCCGATGACCTGACTGTAGGCGTGGTTCTCGAAGACCACGACGACCACGTGGTCGGGGGTGGGCACGGCGCCCGCGGCGTGCGCGGTCTCACCGCCGAGCCCGGTCCACAGGCCGACCGCGGCTGCGGCCAGGGCCGTGGCCGAGGCCAGGGCGGTACGGGCGCGGCGGTACACGGAACTGCCGGACACATCAACCTCCGGGTGGGGACGGGCGGGCTGGCGGTGCGGACAGAGCATGCACACGCCAATATGCCCGCGGCTCACGTGGGGCAACCCGGGGGATGAAGAGCGGATGAATTACCGGCCCTGGAGAGGCCCTGGGGAGGGCCTTGCGGGCCTGGGGAGGGCTGCGGGGCCTTCGCGGGCTGCGGGCCTAAGGGGTCTGGGTGGGTTGTGCGTCTTGTGCGGGCCTGGCCAGGCGGGCCAGCACCTGGTGCAGGGGTTCCCCGGCGCGGCGGCGGTATTCCTGGACGGCCCAGCCGTTGCCGTCGGGGTCCGTGAAGTACATGAACGTCGCCCCGTCGTCCGGCGCGTACCGGACCGGCTCGGAGACCTCGAGGCCGCGCCCGACCAGTTCCGCGTGGGCCGCTTCGATGTCGGCCACGCAGAGCTGGAGGCCCTGGTAGGAGCCAGGGGCCGGGCGGGGCCCCTTCGTCATCTCCCAGATGCTGTCGCCGAGGGCGATGGAGCAGCCGGAGCCGGGGGGCGTCAGCTGGACGATGCGCATGCCCGGCATGACCTCCGTGTCGATGTCGACGTGGAAGCCGACCTTGTCCCGGTAGAAGTCACGGGCCCGGTCGATGTCGCTCACGGGCAGGGGGATCACTTCGAGGGTGAAGTCCATCGTTCTCCTCCTCCTGGTGGTCCCCCCACGGAAGCGGAAAAGCGTGTGGTGCGCCACCGGATGCGCCGGCGGGGTGTGCCGGTCCCGGCGGGTTCGCCGGGGGGCACATGGGTTCGCCGGCGGGTTCGTCAGCCGAACATGCCCGGCCGGTAGTCGCCGGCCGGCTGGCGGACGAGGACGTTCATGCGGTTGTAGGCGTTGATCACGGCGATCAGGGAGACGAGGGCGGAGAGCTGGTCCTCGTCGTAGTGCTTGGCGGCGTTCTCCCAGACCTCGTCCGAGACGCCGGGACCGTCGGCGATCCGGGTGCCGTGCTCGGTGAGCTCGAGGGCGGCGCGCTCGGCGTCGCTGAACACCGTGGCCTCCCTCCACGCGGCGATGAGGTTGAGGCGGACGGAGGTCTCACCGGCGTGGGCGGCGTCCTTGGTGTGCATGTCGGTGCAGAAGCCGCAGCCGTTGATCTGACTGGCACGGATCTTGACGAGTTCCTGGGTCGTGGCGGGGAGAGGGGAGTCGGCGACCACCTTGCCGGCGGCGTTGATGGAACGCAGGAACTTGCCGGCGACGGGGTTGGCGAAGAGGTTCAGTCGGGCGTTCATGGGGTGCTCCCTCGTGGTTCGTCAGTGCCTTTCGCTGGTCTGACGGACCCGGGGTGACCGGTGTGACAGGCGGCCGATGTGACCTGCGTCACGAGGGCCTGGGGTGGCCTCCGCGCCTGGGCTGCCCCAGCCCTGCGCGGCTGAGGTCCGCCAAGTCGCCTGACGTTGCGGCGACTTGGAATGCTGTCCTGAGGGGTTGTCAGTGCAATTTCACATTACTATGTTACAGCTCACATTGCAGTGGCATGCACGCCTCAAGGTAGCCACTCCCCACACCGAGGAGCCGCAGGTGTTCCACACGTCACGCCTGTTCCCGCTTCGGCGCAGATCGCTGCGCGCCGCTTTGCTCGCGGCAGCCGTCACCACCGCCCTGCTCGGCACGGCCAACGCCCCCACCGCCCAGGCGCACGAACGCACCGAGGTCACCCCTCACGCGGTCACCCCCGCCGCTCCGTCGCACGACGACGTGGCCCGCCTCGGCACCGCTCCGAGGCCTCGCACCTTCGCCGAGACCGCCCCCGGCGGCCGTCGTGCCGACGGCCGTGTCCCCGGCCCGGTGACGAAGTCCCCGTCGCCGGCCGCCGCCTGCACCCTGGACGACGTCACCCGCCTCGATCCGGAGCGCTTCGCCGACTTCCTCGCCGAACCGGCCGTCACCGCCGACGGCTGTCTGCGCACTCTCCTGTGGGCCTGGGACGCCCGGCTCGCGCCCGTCATGGACGACGCCCACGTCCAGGCCGTCGCCCGCCGTGCCGCCACTCTCGCCGCAGGTCACGACGGCCGAGACTCCAGCCACCTGCTGGAGATGTTCACCTACCTGCACGCCGTCGTGTACCACGACTTCTCGCGCGACGAGATAGACGTCGGCGACGCGCCCACCCAGGAGGCCATGCGGCGGGCGGTGTACTACTTCGGCACCGCCCGGCACACCTTCGACGTCACCCGTACCAACGCCGAGACCCTGCGCGAGGCCCTCTACACCGGCAGCGCCCCCGGTCTGCGCCAGTCCCAGCCCGGCCTGATCCGCAAGGTGCTGGCCACGCTCGACCGGTACCACACGGACACCTACGCCGATCCCTCCTGGGGCGGCGCCGTGCTCGCCGCGCTCAGCGTCAACTACCTCGGCCTTTACGAGGGCAACCACGACACCGCCTTCCAGGCCGTCGTCGCCCGCAACGACGCCTACCGGGACGCCTTCCGCCGGTTCGCCGGATACACCCACCTCAAGGGCACGCCCAACGAGTGGGCCGTACGGGACGCCCTGTCGGAGTACGGGCGCTTCGGCGTCGTCGCCTCCCTGCGCGAGAGGATCGTGCCTGACCTCGGCGCCCTGCTCACCCCTGTGACCGACACCTGGGGCCGCGGCAGCGCCCCCTGGGCGAAGGTCGTGTCCTGGCTCGGCTTTTACGGCGCCTGCAAGCCGTACGCCGTGTGCAAGGACGACATCGAGCGGCAGCTGTTCCCGTACACCTACAGCTACGACAACGGCGCCCTGAAGGTCCGCACCGCCCTCGACCGCGCCACCGTCGACCAGCTCTACTACGCGAGCAAGCAGGTCAAGACGCAGTTCCTGCGCGTGCTCGGCACCGAGGCGCCGCTGGGCGAGGACACCAACAGCGTTCTGACGATCGTGCTGTACGCCTCCCGCGCCGACTACGAGAACTACCACCCGTTGCTCACCGGCATGGACACGAACAACGGCGGCATCTACATCGAGCAGGGCGCGACTTTCTACACCTACCAGCGGCGCGTCCCGCAGGACTCGCGGCTCACGCTGGAGGAGCTGTTCCGCCACGAGTACGTGCACTATCTCAACGGCCGCTGGGCGGTGCCCGGTTACTTCGGTGAGGGCCCCTGGTACCAGGGTGACCGTACGACGGCGATGGACGAGGGCACCGCGGAGTTCTTCGACGGCTCGACCCGCGCCGGCGGCATCGCCGTGCGCAAGTCCCTGGTGCAGGGCGTCATCGCGGACACCGCGAACGGCACGCCGCGGATGAGCGTCGACCGGCTCCTGCACGCCACCTACGACGGCGACGGCTTCCGTTTCTACGACTACGCCGGCACCTTCTTCGAGTACCTGTGGAGCGAACACCCCTCCCTGCTGCGCGAGATGTACCGGTACCTGCGGGCCGACGACCCGGCCGGCTTCGACGCCTGGCGTGCCCGCACCGGGCGCGACGACGCGGTCCAACAGGGCTACGACGCCTTCCTGGACCGGCAGATCGCGCACGTCGACGGCCTGTACGTGCCGGACACCACCTACACACCGGACAGCGGGCTGCGCGAATCCACGGCCGAGGCGGTGCGCACCGCCTTCGCCGCCGCCACCTTCACCGACCCCGCCTGCACGGCGAACGGCGACCCGGCGATGCCCCGGTTCGTCTGCACCGGCCGCATCACCGCCCGGCTCGCCGACGCGGGCAGCGCCGACCAGGTCTTTCAGGACATGTCCGCCACCGTCGACCGCTTCCTGCTCGACCGGGCCGCGTCCGCCTCGCCCAACCTCGCCGACATGAACTGCACCTTCGGCGAGGTGGAGATCTGGGCCGACCGCACGGCCGGCACCGCGGACTTCGCCTGCGAAGGCCCGCTGCGCCGCTGATCGCACCGGGGCCACGGACCCTTGTGGCGCTCAGTACCATGTGAAATATTACTGACGTGCCCACGAAAGAGCCCGCACCTCTGGACGCCGTGATCGTCGGCGCCGGAGCGGTCGGGGCGGCGTGCGCGTACTACGCCACCCGCGCCGGCCTCTCCGTCGCGGTCGTCGACCGCGGACCCGTCGCCGGCGGCACCACCGGAGCCGGCGAGGGAAATCTCCTCGTCTCCGACAAGGAGGCGGGACCCGAGCTCGAACTCGCCCTGCTCTCCATCCGGTTGTGGCGCGAACTCGCCGCCGCCCTCCCACCGGAGGACGCCGTCGAACACGAGCTCAAGGGCGGTCTCGTCGTCGCACCCGACGAGACCGCCCTCACCGCACTGCGCGCCTTCGCCGCCGGTCAACGTGCGGCCGGCGTCGAGGCGTACGAGATCGGCTTCCGGCAACTGCCCGAACTGGAACCCGAGTTGGCCCCAGGTCCGGCCGGTGGCTTCCACTACCCGCAGGACGCGCAGGTACAGCCCGCCAAGGCCGCCGCCGCCCTGCTGCGCGCCGCCCGCCGCCAGGGCGCTCGCGTCCGGCTCGGCGAGGAGGTCACCGCCGTCCTCACCGACGCCCACGGCGCCGTACGCGGCGTCCGCACGCCGCGTGGCGACCTGCACGCACCCGCCGTCGTCAACGCCGCCGGCACCTGGGGCGGCCACCTCGCCGCACTCGCCGGCACCCACCTGCCCGTGCTGCCGCGCCGCGGTTTCGTCCTCGTCACCGAACCGCTGCCGCCCGGTCTGATCCGCCACAAGGTGTACGCCGCCGACTACATCGCCGACGTCGCCAGCGACACGGCCGCTCTGCAGTCCTCCGCCGTCGTCGAGGGCACCCCCGCCGGGACCGTCCTCATCGGCGCCACCCGCGAGCGCGTCGGCTTCGACCGCACCCTGTCCACCGAGGCCCTGCGCCGCCTGGCGAGCCAGGCCACCGCCCTCTTCCCCGCCCTGGCCGACGTGCACGCCCTGCGCGCCTACTGCGGCTTCCGCCCCTACCTGCCCGACCACCTGCCCGCGATCGGCCCCGACCCCCGCGTTCCCGGCCTCCACCACGCCTGCGGACACGAGGGAGCGGGCATCGGCCTCGCCCCGGCCACCGGCCTGCTCGTCAGCGCCGCGCTCACCGGCGCCGAACCGCCCGTGCCGATCGAGCCGTTCCGCCCCCACCGCTTCCCCCCGCCGGACGCCACCCCAGGAGCCCCCTCATGAGCCGCGTGCCGCGCACCCCGCTCGGCCTGGTGCGGGCCGAGCCCGAACCGCCGTACACCTTCACCTTCGACGGCCGCCCCCTCACCGCCCTGCCCGGGCAGAGCCTGGCCGCCGCCCTCTGGTCGGCCGGCATCCTGTCCTGGCGCACCACCCGGGGCACCGGGGCGCCGCGCGGAGTGTTCTGCGGGATCGGCGTCTGCCACGACTGCCTCGCCACCGTCAACGGCCGCCCCAACCAGCGCGCCTGCCTGGTCGCCGTACACCCGGGGGACACGGTCACCACCCAGGAGGGCACCGGCCATGACACCGACCGCTGACCTCGCCGTCGTCGGCGCGGGGCCCGCCGGGCTCGCCGCCGCCGTCCGGGCCGCCGATCTCGGACTGAGCGTCACCCTGCTGGACGCGGGGGAGCGGCCCGGCGGCCAGTTCCACCGGCACCCCGCGCCGGGCCTGCGCGCCGCCCGTCCCCAAGCCCTGCAGCGCGGTGGGCGGGACTTCGCCGGGCGGCTGCGGCGGCTGGACGGCGACCGTCTGACCTACCTGCCCCGCCATCACGTGTGGACCGTGGTCCGCGCGGGCGCGCACTGGCGGCTGCACGCCGTCGCCGGAGGCGACGAGACGCCCGCCACCGTCGAGGCGCGCGCCGTCCTGCTCGCCACGGGCGCTTATGAGCGTCAACTACCCTTTCCTGGCTGGACGTTGCCGGGGGTCGTCGGTGCGGGCGGTGCGCAGGCCATGCTCAAGTCCCACCTGGTGCTGCCCGGCCGGCGCATCGTCGTCGCCGGCAGCGGCCCCCTGCTGCTCGCCGTCGCCGGGTCACTGGCCGCCGCGGGCGTCCGCGTCCCCGCCGTCGTCGAGGCCGCCGACCACACCGCGTACACCCGCACCCTGCCCGCCCTGCTGCGCAACCCCGCCAAGCTCGCCGAAGGCGCCCTGTACGGCGCCGGTCTGCTGCGGCACGCCACCCGGCTGCTGTCCCGGCACGCCGTCACCGCCGCCCACGGAACGGCCCGCGTCGAAGCCGTCACCGTGACCCGGCTCGACCACGACTGGCGGCCCGTGCCCGGCACCGGGCGGCGCATCCCCTGCGACGCGCTCGCCGTCGGGCACGGGCTCGTCCCGCAGCTCGACCTCGCCACCGCCCTCGGCTGCGCCACCGGCCTGACCCCGGACGACACCCCGGCCGTGGTCGTGGACGCCGGGCAGGCCACCTCCGTGCCCGGTGTGTGGGCCGCGGGGGAGTCGTGCGGGGTGGGCGGGGCCGATCTCGCGCTCACCGAGGGCGAGATCGCCGCCGACGCCGTCGCCCACGCCCTGCGCGGCACCCCGCGCGACGCCCGCCGCACCGCCGCGCTCACCCGGCGCCGGGCCCGGCTGCGCGCCTTCGCCGACGCGCTGGCCGCCGCCCACCGGCCCGGGCCCGGCTGGGCCGACTGGCTCGACCCCACCACCGAGGTGTGCCGGTGCGAGGAGGTCACCGCCGGACTGATCCGCACGGCCGTCACCGAGTACGGCGCCCACGACGCCCGCAGCGTCAAGCTGCTCACCCGCGCCGGGATGGGCTGGTGCCAGGGGCGGATGTGCGGACAGGCCGTCGCACGGCTCGCCGGTGCACCCCCGGCCGCGGACCGTCGCCCGCTGTCCTGCCCGGTGCCCCTGCGGCACCTGGCCGCGCTGCCCGTCAGCCCCCCTTCACCCAGCGAGGAGTCCGAAGTATGACCGCACCCGACACCCGTACCCGCCCCTGGCACGGCGTCATGGTCGCCACCACCCTGCCGCTGCGCGACGACCTCTCCGTCGACTACGACGCCTACGCGCAGCACGTCGCCGACCTGATCGCGGCCGGCTGCGACGGCGTGGTCCCCAACGGCTCCCTCGGCGAGTACCAGACCCTCACCGACGACGAACGCGCCCGCGTGGTCCGCGTCGCCGTGGAGGCGGCCGGCGACGGCGCCCGGGTGATGCCCGGCGTGTCCGCGTACGGCAGCGCCGCCTCCCGCCGCTGGGCCGAGCAGGCCGCCGAGGCCGGCTGCGGCTCCGTCCTGCTGCTGCCGCCCAACGCCTACCGCGCCGACGACGCCACCGTCCGCGCCCACTACGCCGAGGTCGCACGAGCCGGGCTGCCGGTCGTCGCCTACAACAACCCCCACGACACCCGGGTCGACCTCGTTCCCGCCCTGCTCGCTCACCTGCACGCCGACGGACACGTCGTCGCCGTCAAGGAGTTCAGCGGCGACGTCCGCCGCGCCTACGAGATCGCCGAACTGGCCCCGGGACTGGACCTGCTCGTCGGCGCCGACGACGTCCTGCTCGAACTCGTCCTGGCCGGCGCCGTCGGCTGGATCGCCGGCTACCCCAACGCCCTGCCCGGCGCCTGCCTCACCCTCCACCGGGCCGCCGTCGACCGCGACCTCGACCTCGCGGTGCCGCTCTACCGCGCCCTGCACCCGCTGCTGCGCTGGGACTCCAGGACCGAGTTCGTACAGGCCATCAAGGCGTCCATGGACATCGCCGGCCGGCCCGGCGGCCCCACCCGGCCGCCCCGCTCCCCGCTCGCCGGGGAACAGGCCGCCGCCGTCCGCGCCGCCACCGAGAAGGCCCTCGCCGAGGGCCTCGACTGACCGCCGCCCGACCGACGTCCGGAGGACCCGCGATGCGCACCCGACACGTCTACCACGCCGTCGACTCGCACACCGAGGGCATGTCCACCCGGGTGATCACCGGCGGCATCGGGGTGCTGCCCGGTGACACCATGGCCGCGCGCCGCCGCCATCTGGTGGATCACCTCGACCATGTCCGCACCCTGCTGATGTACGAGCCACGCGGCCACTCCGCGATGAGCGGCGCGATCCTGCAACCGCCCACCCGCCCGGACGCCGACCACGGCGTGCTGTTCATCGAGGTGTCGGGCGCGCTGCCGATGTGCGGGCACGGCACGATCGGGGTCGCCACGGTGCTCGTCGAGACCGGGCTGGTGCCGGCCGTGGAGCCGGTGACCACGGTCCGGCTGGACACCCCCGCCGGGCTCGTCACGGTCGAGGTGCGGGTGACGGACGGCGTCGCGAAGGAGGTGACGCTCACCAACGTGCCGGCGTTCTGCGTGGCCCTGGAGCGGGTGGTGGACGTGCCCGGGTACGGCGCCGTCGGGTACGACCTCGCCTACGGCGGGAACTTCTACGCCTTCGTCCCGCTGGACGCGCTCGGGCTGCCCTTCGACCGGGGGCGCAAGGACGAGCTGCTGGCCGCCGGGCTCGCGATCATGGATGCGGTGAACGCGTCCCCGGACCGGCCGGTGCATCCGGAGCAACCGGAGATCGCCGGGCTCAAGCATGTGTATCTGATCGCGTCCGGCTCCGACGCGAGACACTCGCGGCACGCGATGGCCATCCACCCCGGCTGGTTCGACCGCTCGCCGTGCGGCACCGGAACCTCGGCGCGGATGGCGCAGCTGCACGCGCGTGGTGAGCTGGCGCTCAACGCGGACTTCGTGAACGAGTCGTTCATCGGGACGCGGTTCGTGGGACGGCTGGTCGGTCGGACCACCGTCGGGGGGCTGCCGGCGGTGGTCCCCACGGTCACCGGGCGGGCCTGGATCACGGGCACGGCGCAGTACTTTCTGGACCCGGACGATCCGTTCCCGGCGGGTTTCCTACTCTGAGGTGCCGCGAAGCGAACTGATCGCAGCCGATCGCGGTCCCGCAGTCCCGCAGTACCCGTAGCCGTGGAGGCAGACCATGGGTGGCCACCTGAAGCAAGCCAACCTCATCACCGCGCAGGAACGCCTGCGTGACCAGGTGGCCCACGCGCTGCGCGCCGCGCTGATCTCCGGTGAGCTGCAGCCGGGGCGGGTGTACTCGGCGCCGGCGCTGGCCTCCGACTTCGGGATCTCGGCGACTCCGGTGCGGGAGGCGATGCTCGACCTGGTCCGTGAGGGGCTCGTCGAACCCGTGCGGAACAAGGGGTTCCGGGTGACTGAGGTCAGTGCGCGGGATCTCGACCAGTTCAGCGAGCTGCGGGCGCTCATCGAGGTGCCGACGGTGGGGGCGGTGACGCGGTCCGCTCGGCGCGAGGAGCTGGAGGCGCTGCGGCCGGTGGCCGAGGAGATCGTGGCCAGCGCGCGCGAGCACGACCTGATCGGGTATCTGGACGCCGACCGGCGCTTCCATCTGTCGCTGCTGGGGCTGCACGGCAACGAGCGGCTGGTCGAGACGGTGGGCGACCTGCGCAAACGGTCCCGGTTGTACGGGCTGACGGCTCTTGATGCGCGGGGGATGCTGGTGCCTTCGGCGGAGGAGCATGTGGAGTTGCTGGATCTGATGCTGGCGGGGGATGCGGGGGCGGCGGAGGCGCTGATGAGCCGGCATCTGGGGCATGTGCGGTCGCTGTGGGCGGAGGGGGTGTGACGGGCCCCCGTCCTGTGACTGCGGGTTGCGTCGTGGCGGGTCGCGCCCACGCGGCGGAGCCGCATGTCGAATACAGCCCCGCGCCCCTTATATGCCTGCGGCGGCCCGTTGCTGTCCGGTGGGTGGCTGGTGTAGCGCCTTGTGTTGTCCGTGAGCCGGGGCGGGGTGTCCGCCCGCGGCGGCCGGCACCGGCACAGGGTGCCGTCGTCGGGGACGGGCGGCCGGACCGAGGACGGACACCCCCCGCCTTGACGGAGCCCGGCGGCAGCCACCCCGCTGAACTCCTCCGCGGGTGCGGTTAGGCTCGGGCCAGTACGACAAGAAGGAGGCCGGAGATGACGGCGCCCGGGCGCAGGAGCAGTACCTTTTCGCGGCTGCTGCGGCACGGATTCACCGACCCGTCCGCCGCCGAACGCCTCCTGGAGGGCGCCGGCCTCGCCCTCGTCCGCACCGACCCCGTCCTACTGGAAGCCCTCGGCGCCACCGCCGATCCCGATCTCGCCCTGCAGGGCCTCGCCCGTCTGCTGGAGGCGCAGCCCGATGCCACGGGCCGCCGGGAGCTGCTCGACACGGTGATAGCGGCCAAGCCGCTGCGGGACCGGCTGCTGGGCGTGCTGGGCGCGTCGGCGGCGCTGGCCGATCACCTCGCCCGGTATCCGCGGGACTGGCAGGCCCTGGTCACCTATGAGCCGTCCGACCTGCACCCCGGGCTCGTGGAGTTCGAGCACGGTCTGGAGGACGCCGTCGATCCCGTCTCGCTGCGCGTCGCCTACCGCCGCTGTCTGCTGTCCATCGCCGCCCGCGACGTGTGCGGCACCACGGACGTCGCCGAGGTCGCCGCCGAGCTGGCCGATCTGGCCACCGCGACGCTGCGCGCGGCCCTGGCCATCGCGAAGGCGTCCGCCCCCGAGGACGCCGCCGCCTGCCGGCTCGCGGTGATCGCGATGGGCAAGTGCGGCGGCAACGAGCTGAACTACGTCTCCGACGTCGATGTCATCTTCGTGGCGGAGGCGAGCGAGGGGACCGACGAGGGCAAGGCCCTGAAGGCCGCGGCCCGGCTCGCCTCGCATCTGATGCGGATCTGTTCCGAGACCACCGTCGAGGGGTCCATCTGGCCCGTCGACGCCAATCTGCGGCCCGAGGGGCGCAACGGGCCGCTGGTGCGGACCCTGGCCAGCCATCTCGCGTACTACCAGCGCTGGGCCAAGACCTGGGAGTTCCAGGCTTTGCTGAAGGCCCGGCCGGTCGCCGGTGACGACGAGCTGGGCCGGGCGTACATCGAGGCGCTGGAGCCGCTGGTCTGGCAGGCCGCCGAGCGGGAGAACTTCGTCGCCGACGTGCAGAAGATGCGGCGGCGGGTCGTCGAGAACATTCCCGTGGCCGAGGTGGAGAGGGAGCTGAAGCTCGGGCCCGGCGGGCTGCGCGACGTCGAGTTCGCCGTGCAGCTCCTGCAGCTCGTGCACGGGCGCGCCGACGCCTCCCTGCGCAGCGGTACGACGCTGGACGCGTTGCAGGCGCTCGCGGCGGGCGGCTATGTCGGGCGGGCGGACGCCGTGCAGCTCGACGAGGCCTACCGGTTCCTGCGGTCCATGGAGCACCGGATCCAGTTGTTCCGGTTGCGCCGCACCCATCTGGTTCCCGAGGACGATGCCGATCTGCGGCGGATCGGGCGGTCACTGGGGCTGCGCACCGACCCGGTGACCGAGCTGACCCGTGAGTGGAAGCGGCACACCGGTGTCGTACGACGGCTGCACGAGAAGTTGTTCTACCGGCCGCTGCTCGACGCGGTCGCCCAGCTCGCGCCGGGGGAGGCACGGCTGAGCGCCACGGCGGCCCGGGAGCGGATGATCGCCCTGGGGTACGCCGATCCGGCCGCCGCGCTGCGGCATCTGGAGGCGCTGGCGTCCGGCGTCACCCGCAAGGCAGCCATCCAGCGGACGCTGCTGCCGGTCCTGCTCGGGTGGTTCGCGGACTCCGCCGACCCGGACGCGGGGCTGCTGGGCTTTCGCAAGGTGTCCGACGCGCTGGGGAAAACCCCCTGGTACCTGCGGTTGCTGCGGGACGAGGGCGCGGCCGCGGAGAACCTGGCGCGGGTGCTGTCCGCCGGGCGCCTGGCCCCCGACCTGCTGATGCGGGCTCCGGAGGCCGTGGCGCTGCTCGGCGACGGGGACGGTGGCGGGCTCGAGCCGCGCTCCCGGGCCCATCTGGAGCAGGAGATCCTCGCGGCGGTGGGGCGCGCCGAGAACGCCGAGCAGGGCGTCACCGCGGCCCGTGGCGTGCGCCGCCGGGAGCTGTTCCGGACCGCTGCCGCCGACATCGTCGGTTCCTACGGCACCGAGACGCAGTCCGCCGAGGCCGACCAGGGCGCCCTGGTGGACCGGGTCGGCGGCGCCGTCTCCGATCTGACGGCCGCCACCATCGCCGGCACCCTGCGGGCCGTCGTGCGCGAGGGGTGGGGCGACACGCTGCCCACGCGGTTCGCCGTCATCGGCATGGGACGCTTCGGCGGACACGAGCTGGGCTACGGCTCCGACGCCGACGTGCTGTTCGTGCACGAGCCGCGGGACGGCGTCGACGAGAGGGAGGCCGGCGCGGCGGCGAACAAGGTCGTCGCCGAGATGCGGCGGCTGCTGCAGATCCCGCACTCCGACCCGCCGCTGCTGATCGACACCGATCTGCGCCCGGAGGGCAAGTCCGGGCCGCTGGTGCGCACCCTGAAGTCGTACGAGGCGTACTACCGCCGCTGGTCCCTGACGTGGGAGTCGCACGCGCTGCTGCGGGCCGAGCCGGTCGCCGGGGACGAGGACCTGGGGCGCCGGTTCGTCGAGCTGATCGATCCGCTGCGGTACCCGGCGGGCGGGCTCGGCGACGACGCCGTACGGGAGATCCGGCGGCTCAAGGCGCGGATGGAGTCCGAGCGGCTGCCGCGCGGCGCCGATCCGAAGCTGCACACCAAGCTCGGCCCGGGCGGGCTGTCGGACGTGGAGTGGACGGTGCAGGTGCTGCAGCTGCGGCATGCCCGGGAGATTCCGGGGCTGCGCACCACCCGGACCCGCCAGGCCCTCGCCGCGGCCCTGGACGCCGGACTGCTGTCGGCGGAGGACGCGGAGATCCTGGACGAGGCGTGGGTGCTGGCCACCCGGGTGCGCAACGCGGTCATGCTGGTGCGCGGGCGGGCCGGGGACACGTTTCCCACGGAGAGCCGCGAACTGGCCGCCGTCGGGCGTTATCTCGGATACGGCCCCGGGCACGTCGGGGACATGCTCGATGCCTACCGGCGTACGACGCGCCGGGCGCGCGGCGTCGTCGAGGAGCTGTTCTACGGCGCTTAGGCCCTGTCTAACGGCCGGCCGGTACCGGTTCCCGCGCTGCCTCGACGGCCACCTGCCTCGGCAGGGCGTACGGCAGCGTGCCGTACCACAGCCGTGCCACCGTGTAGCCGAAGCTCAGGCACAGGACGCCGCCCACCGCGTCCAGCCAGAAGTGGTTGGCCGTGGCCACGATGACCAGCAGGGTCGCCGCCGGGTAGAGCAGGCCGAGGACGCGCGCCCAGGGGGTCCTGGCGAGGGCGAAGATCGTCAGGCCGCACCACAGGGACCAGCCGATGTGCATCGACGGCATCGCCGCGTACTGGTTCGACATGTGCTTCAGGTCGCCGGAGGCCATCGAGCCCCACGTCTGGTGGACCATGACGGTGTCGATGAAGTGGCTGCCGTTCATCAACCGCGGTGGCGCGAGCGGATACAGATAGTAACCGACCAGGGCCACACCGGTCGTGGCGAACAGGACCAGTCTGGCCGCGCCGTAGCGCCCCGGATGGCTGCGGTACAGCCAGACCAGCACGCCGATGGTCACGATGAAGTGCAGGGTGGCGTAGTAGTAGTTCATGCCGATGATCAGCCAAGTCACCGAGTTCACGGCATGGTTGACGGACTGCTCGAAGGCGATGCCGAGGTGGTGCTCCAGCGCCCAGATCCAGTCGGCGTTGCGCAGCGCCTGCCCGCGCTGCTCGGGGACCGCGTTGCGGATGAGTGAGTACGTCCAGTAACTCACCGCGATCAGCAGGATCTCGAACCAGAGCCGCGGAGCCCGCGGGGCGCGCAACCGGCCGAGCGGGCCTGTCCGCGAAGCGGCCGTGACGGCCTGCGGGAGCGCCTCTTCGCGGCCTTCCGGGGTCGTCACGATCGTCTCACCCATGAGCACGAATTCTGCCAGAAAAGCCTTGTGCGACCGATCATCCTCCGGTCGGGTCCAAAGCGCACCTTCTCCACCCTGCGGACGATTTGGCCGCCGGAGCTCCCTACGGGCGGTTTCGGTCGCCCGGCGCCGAGGCGGTGGAGCCGCGCACCACCAGTTCCGGCATGAACACGAACTCGCTGTGCGGAGCGGGGGTTCCCCCGACCTCCTCCAGCAGGGTGCGCACGGCCGCCTGGCCCATCGCCGGGACAGGCTTGCGGACCGTCGTCAGGGGCGGGTCGGTGAAGGCGATCAGCGGCGAGTCGTCGAAGCCCACGACGGAGATGTCCTTCGGGACCTCCAGGCCCCGCTGGCGGGCCGCGCGTATGGCGCCGAGCGCCATCATGTCGCTGGCGCACACCACGGCCGTGCAGTCGCGGTCGATGAGCGCGGTCGCGGCCGCCTGACCGCCCTCCAGCGTGTACAGGGAGTGCTGGACCAGCTCCGTCTCGATCACGTCCGGCGCGAGGCCCAGCTGATCCTGCATGGCCCGCACGAACCCCTCGATCTTGCGCTGGACCGGCACGAACCGCTTGGGGCCGAGGGCCAGGCCGATCCGGGTGTGGCCGAGCGAGGCCAGGTGCGTCACCGCGAGCGCCATCGCGGCGCGGTCGTCGGGGGAGATGAACGGCGCCTGCACCTTGGGCGAGAAGCCGTCCACGAGCACGAACGGCACACCCTGGGCGCGCAGCTGCTCGTAGCGCTGCATGTCGGCGGTGGTGTCGGCGTGCAGCCCGGAGACGTAGATGATGCCGGCCACTCCGCGGTCGACGAGCATCTCGGTCAGCTCGTCCTCGGTGGAGCCGCCCGGGGTCTGGGTGGCGAGCACGGGGGTGTAGCCCTGGCGGGTCAGTGCCTGGCCGATGACCTGGGCCAGGGCCGGGAATATGGGGTTCTCCAGCTCGGGCGTGATCAGTCCGACGAGGCCCGCGCTGCGCTGCCGCAGCCGCACGGGGCGTTCGTAGCCCAGTACGTCGAGCGCGGCCAGCACGGACTGGCGGGTGGTGGCGGCGACGCCGGGCTTCCCGTTGAGGACGCGGCTGACGGTCGCTTCGCTCACCCCCGCCTGCGCAGCGATGTCCGCAAGCCGTGTGGTCACGGCACCGGACTGTACCGGCCGGATGCCGCCTTGCACACCGACCGGGCGCCGGGGACGGGCCGTCGGACGTCCCGCGGTGGGCTGCTGCGTCATCGCGCTCCCTTGTGCAATCGGTGGCAAGAGCTTGCAGAGTCTTTCACAGGGCGGCCCCGCCCCGCGCAACCCGCGTAAACAACAGTCTCACAGTGGTCTCATGTCGGTCGAGGCCCGATCACGCCCGGGTAACTTCGGAGATGTCTTGCACAATTTTGCTGCAAGGTCTTTCGTGACGCTTACATGGCTGTTACGTTCACGTCGCCCGACGGCGAGCAACGGCGCAGTCGGCACCACTCGGGCTTTCACCTCAAGGAGAACTCATGCGGCGTGGCATAGCGGCCACCGCGCTGGCGGCGTCCCTCGCGCTGGCGGCGACGGCCTGCGGCGGCAGCGACAGCGGCGACAAGGCCGACGGGCCGGTCACCATCACCTGGTGGGACACCTCCAACGCCACCAACGAGGCCCCCACGTACCAGGCCCTCATCAAGCAGTTCGAGGCGGCGAACAAGGACGTCAAGGTCAACTACGTCAACGTCCAGTTCGACCAGGCCCAGAACAAGTTCGACACCGCCGCCGGCTCCAAGGGTGCTCCCGACGTGCTGCGCTCGGAGGTCGGCTGGACCCCGGCCTTCGCCAAGAAGGGCTACTTCCTGCCGCTGGACGGCACCGAGGCCCTCGCCGAGAAGGACAAGTTCCAGGCGAGCCTGATCCAGCAGGCCCAGTACGAGGGCAAGACCTACGGCGTGCCGCTGGTCACCGACACCCTCGCGCTCGTCTACAACAAGCAGCTCTTCGCCAAGGCCGGCATCACCGCGGCGCCCAAGACCTGGGACGACCTGAAGAAGGACGCCGCCACCGTCAAGGACAAGACCGGCGTCGACGGCTACTGGGGCTCCACCCAGGCCTACTACGCCCAGTCCTACCTCTACGGCGAGGGCACCGACACGGTCGACGCCGCCGGCAAGAAGATCACCGTGAACTCGGCCGCCGCCAAGAAGGCTTACGGCACCTGGCTGAGCCTGTTCGACGGCAAGGGCCTGCACAAGGCCGACACCACCGCCGACGCCTACGCCCACATCCAGGACGCGTTCGTCAACGGCAAGGTCGCCGCGATCATCCAGGGCCCGTGGGAGATCACCAACTTCTACAAGGGCTCGGCCTTCAAGGACAAGGCCAACCTGGGCATCGCCACCGTCCCGGCCGGCTCCGCCGGCAAGGCCGGCGCCCCGACCGGCGGGCACAACCTGTCCGTCTACGCGGGCTCCGACGCCGCCCACCAGAAGGCCGCGCTGAAGTTCGTCAACTTCATGACCTCCGCGAAGGCGCAGACGCAGATCGCGCTGAAGAACTCCACGCTGCCGACGCGCGACGACGCCTACACCGCCGAGGTCAAGGCCGACCCGGGCATCGCCGGCTACCAGACCGTCCTGCCCGCCGCCCAGCCGCGCCCGGCGCTGCCGGAGTACAGCTCCCTGTGGGGCCCGCTCGACACCGAGCTGCCCAAGATCGCCGCCGGCAAGGAGTCCCTGGACAAGGGCCTGAGCAACGCGGAGACCGCGATCGCCAAGCTGGTCCCGGACTTCAGCAAGTGACCCCGCGTGGCCGCCGGATCCCCCGTCTTGAGCGGGGGGAGGGATCCGGCGGCCACCGGTCTGCGCGCCGTACTCCCTGATCGTCTTCGAAGGTGTCGAGAACCATGACAGTCACCCAACGTCTCAAGCACGGCTACCAGAAGCACTGGTACGCCTACGCGATGATCACCCCCGTGGCCGTCGTGCTCGGCGTCCTCGTGATCTATCCGCTGGTGTACGGCCTCTACCTCACGCTCACCGACGCCAACAGCCTCAACACCGCCCGGACGATCGGCGTCAACCACATCGACGCCGCCTACAAGTTCATCGGGCTGGACAACTACCAGGACATCCTCTTCGGCCCGACGGCGTACGACCGCTTCTGGTCGCACTTCATCTGGACGATCGCCTGGACCGCGCTGTGCGTCGCCCTGCACTACTCCATCGGCCTCGGCCTGGCGCTGCTGCTCAACCAGAAGCTGCGCGGACGCACCGTCTACCGGCTGCTGCTGATCGTCCCCTGGGCCGTGCCGACCTTCGTCACCGTCTTCGGCTGGCGGATCATGCTCTCCGACGGCGGCGTCGTCAACACCTTCCTCGACGCCCTGCACCTGCCCTCGCCGGCCTGGCTGGAGGACACCTTCTGGCAGCGGTTCGCCGCGATCATGGTCAACACCTGGTGCGGTGTGCCGTTCATGATGGTCTCCCTGCTCGGCGGCCTGCAGTCCATCGACGCCTCGCTGTACGAGGCCGCCGAGATGGACGGCGCGAGCCCCTGGCAGCGGTTCCGCTACGTCACCCTGCCCGGCCTGCGCTCGGTCAGCTCGACCGTGGTCCTGCTCGGCATCATCTGGACCTTCAACCAGTTCGCGGTGATCTTCCTGCTGTTCGGCGCGACCTCCGCGCCGGACGCCCAGATCCTCGTCACCTGGGCCTACTACCTCGGCTTCGGACAGCAGCCGCGTGACTTCGCCCAGTCCGCGAGCTACGGCATGCTGCTGCTGGCCATCCTGATCGTCTTCACCTCCTTCTACCGCCGCTGGCTGAACCGCAACGACCAGCAGCTCGCGATCTGAGGCAGGAGCCCTCCTCATGACCACGACCACAGTCGAGACCTCCGCCGCGGTGACCGAGAAGACCCCAACGGGCGCGCCCCGCTCGGTGCGCGGCCGCGGCAGGCGCTCACTCGCCGCCACCCTCGCCTCCCACGGCCTGCTGATCGCCGCGAGCGTGATCGCCCTCCTGCCGGTGGCCTGGCTGGTGTTCCTCTCCCTCGGCCCGGACAAGGACGACTATCTGCACCCCGGCCGGATCTGGGGGAAGATGACGCTGGACAACTACTCGTTCGTCATCCAGCACACCAGCTTCTTCGACTGGCTGAAGAGCTCCCTGATCGTCTCCCTCGGCACCACGGTGATCGGCGTTCTCGTCGCCGCCACCACCGGCTACGCCGTCTCCCGCATGCGCTTCCCGGGCTACCGCAAGTTCATGTGGGTCCTGCTGGTCACCCAGATGTTCCCGGTGGCCGTGCTGATGGTGCCGATGTACCAGATCCTGTCCGAGCTGCAGCTGATCGACAACTACCTCGGTCTGATCCTGATCTACTGCTCGACCGCGGTGCCGTACTGCGCCTGGCTGCTCAAGGGCTACTTCGACACCATCCCGTTCGAGATCGACGAGGCCGGACGCGTCGACGGCCTGTCCCCGTTCGGCACGTTCGCGCGGCTGATCCTGCCGCTCGCCCGGCCGGGCCTGGCGGTGGCCGGCTTCTACAGCTTCATCACCGCCTTCGGCGAGGTGGCCTTCGCCACCACCTTCATGCTCGACGACAGCAAGTACACCCTCGCCGTGGGCCTGCAGAGCTTCATCAGCGAGCACGACGCGCAGCGCAACCTCATGGCCGCCACCGCGGTCCTGATCGCGATACCCGTCTCCGTGTTCTTCTACCTCGTGCAGAAGAACCTCGTGACCGGCCTCACCGCCGGCGGCACCAAGGGCTGACGCTCCGTCAGCCCGCAGGTTCCCGCGCGTTCGGTCGCGCGGGCAGGCGGCCGCGGTGACTCTCCGACCCCGCTGTCACCGCGGCCGCCTCAACTCCCGGCCGCCGTACCCGCAAGCCCATGACCGCACCTTCTTCACGCTTCAAGGACGCCATGACCCAGCACTCCGCCGACCCGGCACCGCACTCCGCCCTCGCCACGGTCGCCCAGCGCCGCGACTGGTGGCGCGAGGCGGTGATCTACCAGGTGTATCCGCGCAGCTTCGCCGACAGCAACGGCGACGGCATGGGCGACCTGGAGGGCGTACGCTCCCGCCTGCCGTACCTGCGCGACCTGGGCGTGGACGCCGTCTGGCTCAGCCCCTTCTACGCCTCCCCGCAGGCCGACGCCGGTTACGACGTCGCCGACTACCGGGCCGTCGACCCCATGTTCGGCAACCTCCTGGACGCCGACGCGCTGATCCGCGACGCCCACCAGCTGGGCCTGCGCATCATTGTCGACCTGGTGCCCAACCACTCCTCCGACCAGCACGAGTGGTTCAAGCGCGCCGTCGCCGAGGGCGCCGGCTCCCCGCTGCGCGAGCGCTACCACTTCCGCCCCGGCAAGGGGGAGAACGGCGAACTGCCGCCCAACGACTGGGAGTCCATCTTCGGCGGGCCGGCCTGGACGCGGGTGGCCGACGGTGAGTGGTACCTGCACCTCTTCGCGCCCGAGCAGCCCGACTTCAACTGGGACCACCCGGCCGTCGGCGACGAGTTCCGCTCCATCCTGCGCTTCTGGCTCGACATGGGCGTCGACGGCTTCCGCATCGACGTCGCCCACGGCCTGGTCAAGGCCGACGGCCTGCCCGACCTCGGCAGCCACGACCAGCTGAAACTGCTGGGCAACGATGTCATGCCGTTCTTCGACCAGGACGGCGTGCACGCCATCTACCGGCAGTGGCGCACCATCCTCGACGAGTATGCGGGCGAACGCATCTTCGTCGCGGAGGCGTGGACCCCGACCGTCGAGCGCACCGCGAACTACGTCCGCCCGGACGAGCTGCACCAGGCGTTCAACTTCCAGTACCTGGCGACCGAGTGGGACGCCAAGGAGCTGCGGACGGTCATCGACCGCACGCTGGAGGCCATGCGCCCGGTCGGCGCCCCCGCCACCTGGGTGCTGTCCAACCACGACGTGACCCGGCACGCCACCCGCTTCGCCAACCCGCCCGGCCTCGGCACTCAGATCCGCACCGCCGGCGACCGGGCGCTGGGCCTGCGCCGGGCCCGCGCCGCCACGCTGCTGATGCTGGCGCTGCCCGGTTCGGCCTACGTCTACCAGGGCGAGGAGCTGGGCCTGCCGGACGTCGTCGACCTGCCCGACGAGGTGCGCCAGGACCCGGCGTACTTCCGCGGCGCGGGCCAGGACGGCTTCCGCGACGGCTGCCGGGTGCCGATCCCGTGGACCCGCACGGGGTCGTCGTACGGCTTCGGCAGTGGCGGCAGCTGGCTGCCGCAGCCGGAGAACTGGGGCGAGCTGAGCATCGAGGCGCAGACCGGCGTGCCGGACTCGACCCTGGAGCTGTACCGCTCCGCGCTCGCCGCCCGCCGTGAGCACCCGGACCTCGGCGCCGGTGACGGCGTGGAGTGGCTGCGCGCCCCCGAGGGCGTGCTCGCCTTCCGCCGCGGCGACTTCGTCTGCGTCGCCAACACGACGGCGGAGTCCGTGACGACTCCGGCGTACGGCCGCGTGGTGCTCACCAGCGGTGAGGTGACCGAGGCCGACGGCGAGGCGAAGGTGCCGGCCGACACGACGGTGTGGTTCACGACCGCCTGACGGACCGGCCGCAGACCCGCCTGACGGCCCTTCGCAAGAATCTTCAACAACTTCCTCCGGCCCGCTGCCTTTTCAGGCAGCGGGCCTTTAACATCTGCGTCACCGCAAGTTTGCTGAAGGTTTCAGCAAACTCTTACGCGGTTCCCCGCACGCCTTCAAGGACGAAGGAACCCCACAATGGCACGCAGAACCCTCGCCGGGGCCGCCGCACTTGCCGCGGCGCTCGTCATGACTCCGGCCGCCGCACACGCCTCCCCGCCCGGCACCAAGGACGTCACGGCCGTCCTCTTCGAGTGGAAGTACGACTCGGTCGCCAAGGAGTGCACCAGCACCCTCGGCCCCGCCGGCTACGGCTACGTCCAGGTCTCCCCGCCCGCCGAGCACATACAGGGCTCCCAGTGGTGGACGTCGTACCAGCCGGTCAGCTACAAGATCGCCGGGCGGCTCGGTGACCGGACCGCCTTCCAGAACATGGTGAACACCTGCCACGCGGCCGGGGTGAAGGTGGTCGCCGACACGGTCATCAATCACATGTCGGCCGGCAGCGGCACCGGCACCGGCGGTTCGTCGTACAGCAAGTACAACTACCCGGGCCTGTACTCGTCGTACGACTTCGACGACTGCACCAGCCAGGTCAGCAACTACCAGGACCGCTGGAACGTCCAGCACTGCGAGCTCGTCGGCCTCGCCGACCTGGACACCGGCGAGCCCTACGTCCGCGGCGCGATCGCCGGGTACATGAACGACCTGCTCTCGCTCGGCGTGGACGGCTTCCGCATCGACGCGGCCAAGCACATCGACGCCGCCGACCTCGCGAACATCAAGTCCCGGCTGACCAACCCGTCCGCCTACTTCAAGCAGGAGGTCATCTACGGCGCGGGCGAGGCCGTCCAGCCGACCGAGTACACCGGCAACGGCGACGTCCAGGAGTTCCGCTACGCCTACGACCTCAAGCGCGTCTTCAACAACGAGAACCTCGCCTACCTGAAGAACTACGGCGAGGCTTGGGGATACATGAACAGCTCGGTCGCGGGCGTCTTCGTCGACAACCACGACACCGAGCGCAACGGCTCCACCCTGAACTACAAGGACGGCGCCACCTACACCCTCGCCAACGTCTTCATGCTGGCGTACCCCTACGGCGCCCCCGACATCAACTCCGGCTACGAGTGGTCGGACGCGGACGCGGGGCCGCCGAACGGCGGCACGGTGAACGCCTGCTGGCAGGACGGCTGGAAGTGCCAGCACAAGTGGCCGGAGATCATCGGCATGGTCGGCTTCCGCAACGCCACCCGCGGTGAGGCCGTGACGAACTGGTGGGACAACGGCGGCGACGCGATCGCCTTCGGACGCGGCAGCAAGGGCTTCGTGGCCATCAACCACGAGTCGTACAGCCTGAGCCGCACCTACCAGACGTCCCTGCCGGCCGGGACGTACTGCAACGTCCAGAACAACACACCGGTGACGGTGAACGGCTCCGGCCAGCTCACCGCCACCCTCGGCGCCAACACCGCCCTCGCCGTCTACGCGGGCAAGACCGGCTGCTGACCCACCTCCCGGCCGGGCCCACGGCGCCTGCACGCCGCCGTGGGCCCGGTGGGAGGCGCTGCCAAGCGGAGCAACAACGCGTGCGTGCGTCCGGACCAGGTCGGAGGCTGGCGTCATGAGCATCCGTCCGTGGGTCGTCGTCGAGGCGCCAGACGATCGCGGCCTTCGCCGGGTCACCGTGGGAGGCAGTCCCGCGGGCAGCGCCTGGTCGCTGCGCGAGCTGCGGAAACTGCTGGACCGTCTCGGTTACCCGGGCGTCGACGTCGAGGACTCCGCCTCGGTGTGCTGGCGCGGAGGGGACAGCGGCAGCTGGCCCGACCGGGCCGTCAGGCGGCGCGCGACCATGGTCGTCATGATGGCCGGGCTGATCGCCGCCGGCATCCTCAACGTGGTGATCGGATGGCCGGACGCCTCGAGCGCCCTGACGTTCGCCCAGCG
The DNA here is from genome assembly GCF_043088925.1 of Streptomyces sp. NPDC014006. Lineage (NCBI taxonomy): Bacteria > Bacillati > Actinomycetota > Actinomycetes > Kitasatosporales > Streptomycetaceae > Streptomyces > Streptomyces sp. NPDC014006. The sequence continues at coordinate 901,683 of NZ_JBICAJ010000001.1, forward strand.
CATCGCCGGGGCCGTGCTGGTGCTGTCCGGCGTGGTCCAGGGAGCCGGGGCGGTTCTGGTGCCCGACCACTGGGGCCGGCGGGAGTTCGGGGCCTCCGGCGCGATCGTCCTGCTCGGCGCCTTCATCGCGCTGGCCGTGAACAGTCTCCTTTTCCTGCTGTGGCTGGAGGAGAAGGAGATCACGCCCTATCTGTTCGCCTTCGCACCGCTGTGGTGCTGGTCGATGTGGGCATGCGTTCTGCTCATCAGGGAGAAATCCTGGAAAGGGTTGCCGCACCCCAACAAATTCGTGGCGGGATTTTATGCGACAGCTCTGCTGTCCGCGGTCAGCCTCGCGTACTCCACCGTGTACCAGCCCACGACGGCTCCCCTGCGTTTCTCCCTCACGGCGGAATTCGGGAGGGCGCGCCAGGACCGTTCTCTCCCGTTCGTCCATGTTCCGCTGAAACTCTCCGTGAAGAACACCGGCGATGTGTCGGTGTACGTCATCGTCAGCGACTTCAGCGTGTACGGCAGAACCGCCAGGTACTCCGAGTCGGGCGATCCGTCCACGAGGGCGTGGAAGGAGAGCTTCCGCGCGTCGGAGGAGGCGGAACGGCACATCGACGCGCTCTCCTACCAGCGGCTGAGCAGCGGACGCATGTACGACCCGGGAGACGTGCTCGAGGCCGGGCAGGAGGACACCTTGGTGCACGTCTTCGAGATCCCCAGGGACGTGCCGTACGACCTGCTCGACGTCGATCTGCAGATCACCTACATGAGGAAGGACCGGGGCCGGATCGATGTCGACCACTACCGGGAACCGTACCTGTCGTGGCGGCATCCCCGGTACGCCTGCCGGACTGCCGAGTGCAAGGGCACGGACACGCTCACCTACTTCGCGAGGGTCCGGCACAACAACAACCTCGTCAACGTGACGCGGGCTCCGCTCTATGTGACGGCGTTCTGGTCTCCGACCAAACGGCCCGTCTATTCCGTCTCCTCTTTCCATTTCGCGGGAGGCTCGATCGATTATGGCGCGCAGAAAAGAGAACTGAAAAAATTCGGAATCTCGACCCGGCACGCCACTGCCGAGGTGTCCGTCGCCGAGCTGCTGAGATTCATACCTTCTGCGCCGCGCTGACCCAGTTGCCGGCCCGGACGCCCGCTTCCTGGTCGAGCTGCATGGCTGCCTGGAGGCAGTGGAGCGCGGGCACGCCGAGGGACGAGAAGATGTCGTTCGCCGGGAGCGAGTGGGCAAGCTGGGGGATCATCTGCTTGATGGCCAGCGCGGTGTCGTCGACCTTGTCGTTCCGCAGCTGGGCGATCACGTCCAAGGAGTCGTTCCGCGCTTCCCGGGACTTCCAGAAGTCCTGGACCCCCTCGCTGTCCCAGGTGTCCGGTGTCAGGTTCTGCAGATACTCGGCGAGGGTCGTGTCCGGGACGGACTGGAAGACGGAGTTGGTGCAGAGCTCGGCCGCCTTGCCGAGCGGCTCGTCCGGCAGGCCCTGGTCGGAGATCGCCTCCTTCAGCGCCTTCTCCAGGCGGCGCTTCTTGTCCGCCGCCCCGGGGTCGCCGGGCTCTGACGCACTGGCCTCGTGCGCGCTCTGCGCGATCCCCTTCCGCTTGTCCTCGGAGGTGTTCGAGTTGCTCGCGGTCTCCAGTCCGGTCGCCACCACCATCTGCGACGCCGGCTGAGCGCCGACCGCGGCACCGGTCCTCCCCTCCCCGTTCGCCGTGCCCTCCTGCACGGCCGAGAACACGTTGTTCGCGGCCCCGACGAGGTCGTTCTCCACGTCCGGCGGCGTGTCCTGGCCGGCGACGACCCCCAATACGGACGCCGACCTGGCCACGACGACGGCGAGCGTGCCGCTTTCGGGCGGTGTCTCCGACGCGTTCGCCGCGGTCAGGGCGGCGGCCACCTGCCGCACCATCCCGGTCAACCGGTCGCGCACCGCGGCAGGTGTGTCCGGGTCGTCGATCACCTCCAGCGCGGAGGCCACCTGCTGGGCGCTGCGGACGGCTCCGTCACGCTGCTGCGGCGGGGTCTGCGTGTCGTTCACCGCCTGCAGCACGTCGGTCAGCTGCTGCACGCTCGGCACCAGCTCCTCGGGAACGTCGTTCTTCTTCGCGTCCAGGTCCGCCGCCACGCTGCCGGCCGCAGTCTGCTGCTGCTTCAGCGCGGTGATGGCCGCCGAGCCACCGTCGTCCGGGCCGGTCGGCGTCACAGGGCCCGACGGGGTGTGCGGTTCCGGGGAGTCCGGCGGGGAGTCCGGCGGTGGTGGAGGCGGCGGGGGCGGTGGTGGGGAGTCGTCCGGCGTGTCCGGCGGCGGGGACGGCGGAGCCGGCGGGGACGGCGGTGCAGGGCTCTCGTCGCCGGGCGGAGGCTCAGGCGGAGGAGGGGGCGTGTCGTCGGCCCGCACCGAGGAGGGGAGCAGGTCCCCGGCCCCGCCGGGAGCCGCGGCCGCCGCGGGCACCGGGCCCATGGTCAGCGCCAGCGCTGTGACCACGGCGGATGCGCCGGTCAGAGGGAGGATGTGTCGCCGGGTGGTTCTGGTCATGGTGGATCCAGAGGGGCTCGCACACGAATTGCGCCACACCAGCCACTCTTCCCCCACCTGGGGCGGTCCGCAACGTCAGCGGCAGCGCCCCCGGCGCGCCGTCCTCTCGGCGCGGCGGGGTCCGGGAGCCGGAACCGGGTGAAAATTCTTGCCGCGTGTTTCAGACCTCTTGCTGTAAGTCTTTCGGCGGCGGTACGGTCCCCCGCGGGCGCCCGCAGCGCAGCCCGCGCCGAGACGCCGGGGTCGGACCCGAATGAGCCGCAAGCACAAGGAGTTTCCGCCTGTGATACCGAGATGGCCGGCGCCCGGGACGCGCCGTACGTTGAGCGGGAGGCGGGTCGCCGCGCTGACCGCCGCCGCCCTGGCGGCCGCGCTGGTGCAGCCGCTCGCCGCCCACGCCGATGCCCCGCCCCCGCCGCCCTCCGACGCGGCACTCGCCGCACAGCCCGCCCGGCACGACGCCACCCGCGAGCAGTTCTACTTCGTCATGCCGGACCGCTTCGCCAACGGCGACACCGCCAACGACCGCGGCGGCCTGACCGGTTCGCGCCTGGCCACCGGCTACGACCCCACCGACAAGGGCTTCTACCAGGGCGGCGACCTCAAGGGGCTGACCGAGCGCCTCGACTACATCAAGGGCCTGGGCACCACCGCCATCTGGATGGCGCCCATCTTCAAGAACCGGCCCGTGCAGGGCACCGGCTCCAACGCCTCGGCCGGCTATCACGGTTACTGGATCACCGACTTCACCCAGGTCGACCCGCACTTCGGGACCAACGACGACCTCAGGGCCCTCATCGCCCGGGCCCACGCCAAGGGCATGAAGGTCTTCTTCGACGTCATCACCAACCACACCGCCGACGTCGTCGACTACGAGCCCGCGTCCCACGACTACCTCTCCAAGGGCGCCTTCCCCTACCTCACCAAGGACGGCCGCCCCTTCGACGACGCCGACTACGCGGCCGGCGGCAAGGGCTTCCCGGCCGTGGACACCGGCTCCTTCCCGCGCACCCCGAAGGTCACCGGCAACGTCAAGGTCCCGGCCTGGCTCAACGACCCGACGATGTACCACAACCGCGGCGACTCGACCTACGCCGGCGAGTCCGCCACCTATGGCGACTTCTCCGGCCTGGACGACCTGTGGACCGAGCGTCCCGAGGTCGTGAGCGGCATGGAGAAGATCTACGAGCGGTGGGTGAAGGACTTCGCCGTCGACGGCTTCCGCATCGACACCGTCAAGCACGTGAACACGGAGTTCTGGACCCAGTGGGCCACGGCACTGGACAAGTACGCGGCCCGGCACGGCCGTAAGGACTTCTTCATGTTCGGCGAGGTCTACTCCGCCGACACGTCCATCACGTCGCCGTACGTCACCCAGGGCCGGCTGGACGCGACCCTCGACTTCCCCTTCCAGGACGCGGCCCGCTCCTACGCCTCGCAGGGCGGCAGCGCACAGAAGCTGGCGAAGGTCTTCGCCGACGACTACAAGTACACGACCGACAAGGCCAACGCCTACGAGCAGGTCACCTTCCTCGGCAACCACGACATGGGCCGCATCGGGTCGTTCCTGAAGCAGGACAACCCCAAGGCCGCCGACGCCGAACTCCTCGCCAAGGACAGGCTCGCCAACGAGCTGATGTTCCTCAGCCGCGGCAACCCGGTCGTCTACTACGGCGACGAGCAGGGCTTCACCGGTTCCGGCGGCGACAAGGACGCCCGCCAGACGATGTTCGCCTCGAAGGTCGCCGACTACCTCGACGACGACGAGATCGGCACCGACCGCACCCACGCCAGCGACGCCTACGACACCTCCGCCCCGCTCTACCGGCAGATCAGCGCCCTGGCCGCGCTGCGCAGGGCCAACCCGGCGCTGACCGACGGCGTGCAGCAGGAGCGGTACGCCGCCGACGGGCCCGGCATCTTCGCCGTCTCCCGCACGGACGCCCGCACCGGCCAGGAGTACGTCGTCGCCTTCAACAACGCCGGCTCCGAACAGACGGCGACCTTCGCGACCGGCTCCGCCGGCATGGCGTACCGGGGGATCTACGGCGCCGACGGCACGCTCAGGACGGACGCCGACCGCAAGCTCACCCTCACCGTCCCGGCCGGTTCCGCCGTCGTCTACAAGGCGGCCGGCAAGCTCGCCGCCCCCGCCGCCGAGCCGACCCTCACCCTCACGGCCCCCGCCCCCGGTGCCACGGGGACGGTGGACGTCACCGCCGACGCCGGCGGCGGCGCGCTCGACCGCGTCGTCTTCGCCGCCCAGGTCGGCAACGCCAAGTGGCAGATCCTCGGTTCCGCCGACCACGCCCCCTACAAGGTCACCCAGACCCTCGGCAAGGACGTCCCGGCCGGCACCGCGCTGCGCTACAAGGCCCTCGTGATCGACTCCACCGGGCGCACCGCGAGTGCCACGGCGAACAGCACCACCGGCACCCCGCCCGCGCCCGAGGTGCCCACCGCCTCCTCCCGCGACTACGCGATCGTGCACTACAAGCGGGCCGACGGCGACTACGCGAACTGGGGCCTGTACGCCTGGGGCGACCTCGCCGACGGCGAGGCGACGAACTGGCCGGCCAGCCACCCCTTCGCCGGCCGTGACGCCTACGGGGCCTTCGCCTACGTCAAGCTGAAGCCGGGCGCGTCGAACGTCGGCTTCCTGGTCATCGACAAGGACGGCAACAAGGACGTCTCCGCCGACCGGAGCATCGACGTCACCAAGACCGGCGAGGTGTGGATCGAGCAGGGGAAGACCGACGTCCTGACGGACAGGCCCGCCTACCCGGCCCAGGACACCACCAAGGCGGTCGTCCACTACCACCGCGCCGACGGCGCCTACGACGGCTGGGGCCTGCACGTCTGGACGGGCGCCGCGAACCCCACCGACTGGTCCAAGCCGCTGCAGCCGGTGCGCACCGACGCCTACGGCGCCGTGTACGAGGTGCCGCTCGCGGCCGGTGCGACCGGCCTCAGCTACATCCTCCACAAGGGCGACGACAAGGACCTGCCCACCGACCAGTCCCTCGACCTCAGGACCAGCGGTCACGAGGTGTGGCTGCTGGCCGGGCAGGAGAAGTACCTGCTGCCGCAGCCGCAGGGCTCCTCCGCCGCGCTCGACCTGACCACCTCCAAGGCGGTCTGGATCGACCGGGACACCGTCGCCTTCAACGGCTCCGAGTCCGCCGCCTCCACCCAGCTGCTGTACTCCCGCGACGGCTCGATCACCGTCCGGGGTGGCGCGCTGACCAGCGACGACGAACGCTGGATCAGGCTGTCCAGGAGCACCCTGACCGACGCGCAGAAGGCGAGGTTCCCGCACCTGAAGGACTACACCGCCTACTCCGTCGACCCGCGTGACCGCGACCGGGTCCGTGAGGCCCTGCGCGGCCAGCTCGTCGCCTCCCAGCGCGCCGCGAACGGAGCCGTACTGGCCGCGACCGGCGTGCAGATCGCCGGCGTCCTGGACGACCTGTACCCGGGTGCGACCAAGGCCCACCTGGGCCCGACGTTCCGCGACGGGAAGCCGACCCTCGCCGTGTGGGCGCCGACGGCGCAGAGCGTGTCGCTGGAGCTGGACGGCTCGCTCAAGGCCATGCACCGCGACGCCGCGACCGGCGTCTGGTCCGTCACCGGCCCGGCCTCCTGGAAGAACAAGCCGTACCGGTACGTGGTGACGGTGTGGGCGCCCAGCATCCGCAAGGTCGTCGCCAACCAGGTCACCGATCCCTACTCCGTCGCCCTGACCGCCGACTCCGCGCGCAGTCTCGTCGTCGACCTGGGCGACAAGTCCCTGGCACCGAAGGGCTGGTCCACGCAGGCCAAGCCGAAGGCCGTGCCGCTGCGGGACGCGCAGATCCAGGAGCTGCACATCCGGGACTTCTCGGTCGAGGACCCGACCGTCCCCGCCGAGGACCGGGGCACCTACCGGGCCTTCGCCGATACCGGCAGCGACGGCTCGAAGCACCTGCGGGAGCTGGCGCGGGCCGGCACCTCCTACGTGCACCTGCTGCCCGCGTTCGACATCGCGACGATCCCCGAGAAGAAGGCCGACCAGGCCACCCCCGACTGCGACCTGGCCTCCCTGCCGGCCGACTCCGACCGGCAGCAGGAGTGCGTGACGAAGAGCGCCGCGAAGGACGCCTACAACTGGGGCTACGACCCCTACCACTACACGGTTCCCGAGGGCTCCTACGCCACCGACCCGGACGGTACGGCCCGCACGGTGCAGTTCCGTGAGATGGTCCAGTCGCTCAACCGGGACGGGCTGCGGGTCGTCATGGACGTCGTCTACAACCACACGGCGGCCGCCGGCCAGGCGGACACCTCCGTGCTGGACAAGGTCGTGCCCGGTTACTACCAGCGGCTCATGGCCGACGGCTCGGTGGCCACCAGCACGTGCTGCGCGAACACCGCGCCCGAGAACGCCATGATGGGCAAGCTGGTCGTCGACTCGATCGTCACCTGGGCCAAGGAGTACAAGGTCGACGGATTCCGCTTCGACCTCATGGGCCACCACCCGAAGGCCAACATCCTGGCCGTACGGAAGGCGCTGGACGCGCTGACCCTCGCCAAGGACGGCGTCGACGGCAAGAAGATCATCCTGTACGGCGAGGGCTGGAACTTCGGCGAGGTCGCGAACGACGCCCGCTTCGTGCAGGCGACGCAGGCCAACATGGCCGGCACCGGCATCGCCACCTTCTCCGACCGCGCCCGTGACGCCGTGCGCGGCGGCAGCCCCTTCGACGCCGCCCCCGGCGCCCAGGGCTTCGCGAGCGGGCTGTACACCGACCCCAACTCCTCCACCGCCAACGGCACCCCGGCGGAGCAGAAGGCGCGGCTGCTGCACGACCAGGACCTGATCAAGGTCGGCCTGTCCGGAAACCTGGCGAAGTACCACTTCACGGACACCACCGGCAAGGAGGTCACCGGCGCCGAGATCGACTACAACGGCGCTCCCGCCGGGTACGCCGCCGACCCCGGTGACGCCCTCGCCTATGTCGACGCGCACGACAACGAGGCGCTGTTCGACGCGCTCGCCTACAAGCTGCCCGCCTCGACGAGCGCCGCCGACCGGGCCCGGACGCAGGTCCTGGCGATGGCCACGGCCGCCCTCTCGCAGGGCCCGGCGCTCTCCCAGGCCGGCACCGACCTGCTGCGCTCGAAGTCGCTGGACCGCAACTCCTTCGACAGCGGCGACTGGTTCAACGCGATCCACTGGAACTGCGCCGACGGCAACGGCTTCGGCCGCGGACTGCCGCCGGCCGCCGACAACGCGTCCAAGTGGCCGTACGCCAAGCCGCTGCTGACGTCGGTCAAGGTGGGCTGCCCGCAGATCGACGGCGCGTCCGCGGCGTACCGGGACCTGCTGAAGATCCGGACGACCGAGCCGGACTTCTCCCTGGCGACCGCCGCGCAGGTGCAGTCGCGGCTCTCCTTCCCGCTGTCCGGGAAGGACGAGACGCCCGGTGTGATCACCATGCGCCTCGGTGACCTGGTCGTCGTCTTCAACGCGACGCCCGAGCGGCAGGAGCAGCGGATCACCGGCCTCGCCGGGACGGCGTACGGGCTGCACCCGGTGCAGGCGGCGGGGGCCGACCCCGTCGTCAAGGGCGCGTCCTACCAGGCGGCGACCGGCATATTCACCGTTCCGGCGCGGACGGTGGCGGTCTTCCGGCACCTGGACTGACCGGACGGTCGCGGTCTTCCGTCACCTAGGCTGACCGCGACCGCCGAAGAACAGGAGCGCCCATGCCGCAGATCACCGTCGACTACTCCGAGCGCCTCGCCGACGTCTTCGACCGGCCCGGTTTCGCCCGGGCCGTGCACGAGGCCACGGTCGAGATCGCGGCCGCCAAGCCGCCGGCGTGCAAGACGCAGTTCCGCCGGACCGAGGACACCGTCGTCGGCCCGGACAGCGAGGGCCACGCCATCGTGCACATCACGATCGGCCTGCTGGCCGGCCGCACCGAGGAGACCAAGGCGCGGCTGACCGAGCAGGTGCTTCAGCTGCTGCGGCAGCACGTGAAGCCCACCGAGGGCCTCGCGCTGCACGCCTCCGCCGAGGTCCGCGACCTCGACGCCTCCTACCGGAAGTACGACGCCTAGCGAGGTCCGAAGCCCGGGCGGCGAGGAAGTCTAGGCGGCGAGCGAGACGAGCCGGGTGACCAGGTCCGCGAAGGGCCCGTCACCCGGCTCGTCCTTGAGCACCTGGCGCAGCAGCGCGCCCATCTCCCCGTCGTACGCCGCGCTCACCGCGAGAAGCGCGGCGAAGTCGTGCACGAGCTGCGTCTGCAGCTCCGCGCGCGGGATGCGCCGGCCGTCCAGCCAGAGCAGCGCGGTGGACTCGGCGAGCGAGATCCAGGAGCGGATCACCAGCTCCAGCCGCGCGGGCGGCTCCTCGACACGCAGATGCGCCAGGATCTGGACGTAGGCGGCCTGCCGTACGGAGTCGATGAGCGCGTTCGTGGTGGAGGAGCCGACGGCCGGGCCGCCGCGCATCAGGGCCGAGAAGCCGGGGCCGTGGTCGTCGACGAAGTCGAAGAAGCGGGCCATCACCCGCAGCAGCCGGGCGCCCAGCGGCCCCTCGTGCGGCTCCACGAAGCGGGCCGCCAGTTCGTCCGAGGCGCGCTGCAACGCGGCCTCGTACAGGCTGAGTTTGCCGGGGAAGTAGTGGTAGACGAGCGGGCGTGAGATGCCCGCGGCCGACGCTATCTCGTCGATGGAGACCTCGTCGGGCGAGCGGCGGCTGAACAGCTCGAGGGCGACGCCGATCAGCTGTTGCCGTCGCTCCTCGACGCCCATTCTGCGGCGTACCCCGGTAATCATGCGAACACCTTACCGATCGGATCCGGCCGCCCACGGCCCCGATCGGCCACGGATGTTCACATATCGAGCACCAGCCGGTCGCCGCGGGCGCGGGAGACACAGATCAGCATCGAGTCGTCGCGCTCCGCGTCCGTCAGCAGCTCGTCGCGGTGGTCGACCTCGCCCTCCAGCACCCGCTGCTGGCAGGTGCCGCAGAAACCCTGCTCGCAGGAGTAGGCGGTGCCGGGGAGTTCGGCGCGCACGGCGGCCAGCACGGTGGAGTCCTCGGACACGGTCACCACCCGTTTGCTGCGCCGCAGTTCGACCTCGAAAGAACCGCCGGTCGCCGACTTCGACTTCGGCGTGAACCGCTCCATGTGGACGTGCGGCACCCGCTCCTCCACGGCCGCCATCAGCCCCTCGGGCCCGCAGCAGTACACGGCCGTGTCCTCGGGCAGTTCGCCGAGCCAGGCGTCGAGGTCCGGCAGCCCGGCCTCGTCCTCGGCGACGACCGTCACCCGGTCACCGCCCAGTTTCCCGATCTCCTCCAGGAACGGCATCGAGGCCCGGGTGCGGCCGCCGTACAGCAGCCGCCAGTCCGCGTCCTCGGCGGTCAGGGCCCGCAGCATCGGCAGGATCGGCGTGATCCCGATGCCACCGGCGACGAAGACGTGACGCGGCGCCTTCGTCAGCGGGAAACGGTTGCGCGGGCCGCGGACCTCCAGCTCCATGCCCTCGCGCACCTGCTCGTGCAGCTCGCGCGAGCCGCCCCGCCCGTACTCCACCAGCCGGGCGGCCACGGTGTAGGAGGAGGTGTCCTCCGGGTCGCCGCACAGCGAGTACTGGCGCACCAGGCCCGACGGCAGCACCAGGTCCAGATGCGCGCCGGGCTCCCAGCGCGGCAGGTCGTGGCCCTCCAGCCGGAGTTGGACGACCCCGTCGGCGATGTGCTCGTGCCCGGTCACCAGCAGCGTCAGCGCCCGGGACCGCGGCTGCCCGCTGATCGGCGTCTCCAGTGCGGGCATCGGCCACAGCGGAGAGCTCCGGACCCGGCGGCGCAGCGCCCGCCGGGCGAGCAGCGCGGCGCCCGCGACGACCATGACGGTGCGCAGCTTCGGCATCAGGCGGTCCTCTTTTCTGCGGCGAGGGCCGCGGGGGAGGAGGCGAGGTAGGTGACGGCCTGCTCGGTGGAGCCCTCCTGGGAGGGGTGGTAGCTCCGGCTCAGATAGCGCGGGATCGACTTCAGCATGTCCTCGGCCGACGGCAGCACCCCGTGCCGTCCGCGCACGTAGAAGTCCCGGAACGTGGGCTTGCCGGCCAGCACGGTCGGATCGTTCTCCATGAAGAACCGCACCCCGCGCTGCCACAGGAACACCAGCGCCGTGAACGCGGTCGCCCAGGTCCGCGCCCGGCGCCGGTAGCTGCCGTCGACGTGCAGGAACAGGTCGAAGGCGACCGAGCGGTGCTCGACCTCCTCGGCGCCGTGCCAGCGCAGCAGGTCCAGCATCGTCGGGTCGGCGCCGCGCCGGTCCAGCTCCTCGGCGTTGAGCACCCAGTCGCCGAGGAAGGCGGTGTAGTGCTCGATCGCGGCGATCAGCGCGACCCGCTCCATCAGCCACCAGCGGCGCGCCCGGCCCGGCGGCAGCGTGCGGTCGCCGAGCAGCTTCTCGAAGAACCAGTCGACCTGCGCGGTGTACGGCGTCGGGTCGAGCCCCTGCTCGCGCAGGTGCGGCAGGACCTCGTCATGGGCCTGGGAGTGCATCGCCTCCTGCCCGATGAACCCGATGACGTCCTCGCGCAGCCGTTCGTCCCGGATGTAGGGCAGCACCTGCTTGTAGACGTGCACGAACCACCGCTCCCCGGCCGGCAGCAGCAGATGCAGCACGTTGATGGTGTGCGTGGTGAACGGATCCCCGGGCACCCAGTGCAGCGGCGTGCGTTCCCAGGAGAAGGACACCTTCCGGGCCTTGAGCGGTATCCGCTCCGGCTCGTCCGGCTGGGGCGCCCGAGCGGCCTGCTTGTTAGACATGGCGTCAATGTACTGATGGGTAGGCCGAGGGGGAACCCCTCGCGCCCGACCTTGTTGACGCCGCTGTCAGCAACGGCGGGACCTCGGGTGCCGTGAGCCGCGTCGCCTAGTGCAGCCCGCCGATCTCCCGGCCGTCCGTCAGGGTGCCCTTCAGCTCCGCCTGGAGCCCCTGCTTGGCACGCGCGGCGAGAACATGGCCGTCCGCGCTCGCGCTCAGACCGCCCGTGGTGCGGATCGACGCCGTGTCCTTGCCGCCCGCGGCGAGCAGGTACCAGGTGCCGCCCTGCGACTTCCACAGCACACCGGCGAGCACCCGCGGATCGCGCGGCCCGCACGCCGGCACGTCCTCGGCCTTCGCCGCGACCGCCCCGTACGTACCGCCCGGGGTGTGGAACTGCGCCAGCACCCGCGCCCCGCCGCCGCGCCAGGTCTCGGCCCGGGTGCACACCCAGTCCGCGGTGCCGCCCGCGCCCGGCAGCTTCTGCTCGGCGTACGCCCAGGCGTTCACGGACCGGACGCCCTGCGAGCGCACCGCGCCCAGCGAGCAGGCGTACGGCGCCCATGCGTGCAGGCTCTCGGAGCCGGACACCTCGCGCTCCTTGCCGGGGTGGCCCACGGTGAGGCGGGCGGGCATGAGTTCGCCGAGGTCGGTCAGGACATGAGTGCCGGTGTCGTCGCCGATCTGCAGGGCGTTCCAGGACCTGCACGGGCCGGTCTTCGTCGCCGGGCTGGCCATGGGGGAGGTGACCCCGCCGGACAGGGGCAGGTCCCTCGCGCCGGCGGCCGGTCTCATCAGGTCACGCTCGGCCGTCTTCGTCACCCAGGGGGCGGTCAGATAGCGCACGTTGCCGTCGGCCCGGCCCAGCACCACCGCGTCCGCCTCGGTGCCGTTCGCGCCGTCCGCGCGCGCGAAGTCCAGCGCCGCGCCCTCGGTGCCGTCCTTCGGCTCGGCGTAGCGGGCGATGCGCAGCCCGTCGTACAGGAGCACCACGTGTGCGTTGTCGACGTTCCCCGCGTACAGCAGCTGCGGCGGGCCGGCCGGGCCGCCGGAGGGCGTGCCGGGGGTCGCCGAGAGGCGGACCGTCTCGCCGGGGCGGGCCCACACGGCGAGGGCGCGGCGCAGCAAAGACGTGTCACCGGTCAGGTCGCCGCGCGCCGGCCACACCGAGAAGCCGGTCCGCGACGCCGTCTTCCACGCGCTGGGCACGGCCCTCACCAGCCGGCCCGGGTCGAGGGCGGCCTCGGCGGCCGGGTTCTGCGCGTAGGCCGGGGCTGCGGCGCCGTCCGGCCCCCAGCCGCCGCCGGGCAGCGCGACCAGCGCGCCGCACACGGCGAGGGCCGCGGCTGCGGCGAGCGCGGCCCTGGTGTGCTGGCGCCGGCGCATCAGATCGGTCGGCCGGGCCTGCAGCGAGCACGGGTCGAACTCGGGTGAGGCCAGCAGTCCGTACCGCGCGGGTACGTCGTCGGCCTCCCGCAGCGCCGCGTTCACGTTCCTGACCCCGGCCGCCGTCAGGATGCGGCGTACCTCGTCGTCGGGCAGCTGCTCCAGGCCGCGCAGCGCGTAGGCGGCACGCGCCGGGGCGGGCAGCTCCGACAGCCGCTGGTCCAGGGCGAGTTCGTCGGCGCCGCCCGAGCGCGGGAACAGGCGCAGGCCCCACACCTGCGGCAGCAGCGGCGGCAGTTGGGGCCGCCCGAGCCGGCCGCGGCGCCGCAGCGGCAGCCCGGCCTCCAGTGCCGCGCGCAGCACCTGCTGGCGTACGAAGGCGTACCCCGGGTCGCCGTCGCGGCCCGCGGACTGGGCCGGGATGACGGGTGGGGCGGCCTTGCCGCGCGGCAGGGCGCGCTGGGTGAGGGCGTGGGCGGTCAGGACGCGCCGGCCGCGGCCGAGGTCCGGCGGCAGCACCAGATAGGCGAGCCGCACGAGCCGCGGGTAGTGCTCGACGAGCGCGGCCTCGGCCTGCTCGACGTCGACATCCGGGCCGGCGGGGGACGATGAGGGGCGCGGGGCGGCATCCTGTGACTGCACGTTCAGCAGAACGAGCGAATCGGTGGATGGTCACCCGCCGTCCGGGTGGGTCAGGCCCCGGGCTCGACCAGTGCGCGGGCGTAGTTGGCCATCGACCGCTGGTAGCGCGGCAGATGGGCGGCCAGCGCGCCCAGCACCAGGGACAGGCCCTCGCGGTCGCGGCCCAGGCTGGACAGGCACAGGGCGAGCGTGGCGCGTACCGCGTCGTCCAACTCGTCTGAAGGTGCCTCCAGTTCGGGGGTCAGCAGGGTGACGCCCTCCTCCGGCCGGCCGACGTTGCGCAGCGAACTGGACAGCTGGATCTTCGCCCGCCGGCCCCGGTATCCGTCCAGGCCGCGCGCCAGCGCCTCCCGGTACAGCGGGACGGCCTGGTCGGAGTGGCCGGTCGAGTCGAAGGCGCAGGCCCGCTCGAAGGGGCCCAGCGGGCTGTCCTCGGGCAACTCGGCGACGAGCGCGTCGATCCGGGCGCGGAACTCGGCGGCCCTGTCCTCGGGGTAGTCGTCGAAGGCGGCCCACGCCGTGGACACCCGGTCTTCCCAGTCCTGGTTCACCGGCACACTGTCGCACAGGGGTACGGGCACGCGGTACCGGATTGAGCGCCGGGCGCGCGGCAGCCGTATCGACAGGCGTCCCGCACCCGCCCGGACCCGGAGGAAACACATGAGACGCACCCGACCGATGCTCGCCGTGACCGGTGCCCTGGCCGCGCTGGCGGTCGCGGGCTGCGCCGGCGGCGGCCAGGACGACGCCGTACCGCCGACGGCGACCGGCAGCCTGGAGCACCTGGCCGCCGAGGCCAAGTGCCGGCCGGACATGCAGACCGACGCCGACGAGATCAGGCAGGCCATCTGCACGACCACCGAGGGGAAGTTCGTGCTGGCCACCTTCGCCACCGACCGCGGGCAGCGCGAGTGGATCAACGAGGCGAAGGACTACGGCGGTTACTACCTGGTCGGCCGCAAGTGGGTCGCCGTCGGCGACGACGGCGTGGTCGGCGCGCTGCGCTCCACCCTGGGGGGCACCCTGGAGCAGGGCACCCAGCACGGGGGAGCGCACGCGGGTCACTGAGCCCGTTGGAGGCATACGAAAGCCGGCGGTGGGGGAGTGGCACCGCCGGCTTTCGCATGTGGGGGGCTCAGGGGGTCACTGGCACTTCTGTCCCCGGTTGATGCAGTTGGCGATCTTGCTGTTGAGGTTGCCGGTCATCACGTTGATGAAGTCGTCGTGGTCCGTGATCGCCTTGTGCAGCTGCTCCGGGAAGCCGTCGACCGCGTACGCGTTCTTCACCTGGCCGTTGCTGATCACCGGCGCCGGCACGTCGTACACCAGGCGCATGGTCAGCTGCGGGATCGCCTTGAAGCCGTTCTGGCAGCGGCCGTTCGCGTCGGCGAAGGCGACGTGGGTGCGGTGGTTGGCGCTGTCGATGTTCTGGCCGTCCCAGCAGGACTGGAAGGCGAACGAGCGCACCACGCTGCTGCCGGCCGGGCAGATCGGGTACTTGTCGGTCAGCTGCACCTTGTTCTCGAAGCCGGTGCAGCTCCAGTGCGCGTTGGCGTTGCCGGGGCCGTTGGTGAAGGCCTTGGCGTCGCCGGTGATGATGCGCAGGAACTGCGGCATCGCGACGACCTTGCTGGTGGCATTGCCGACGAACTTGATCTGGGCCTGCTTGGCGAGCAGGATCTTGCCGACGTTGCCCTCCTTGCCGCCGCCGTCGTTGTTCTGGTCGAAGTCCTGCGTGCCGTCCTGCACCCGCAGCACCGGCCAGTAGTACGACGACTTGTCCTGCTGGTTCTGGCAGGTGGTCTCGGCCGCGGCGAAGGTGTCGTTGTTGGCGAAGGCGTCGTTGGACTGGTTGCCGACGTAGTCGTGCAGGTGGTGCGCGCCGTTCTTGACGCCCGGGGCCACGATCACGTTGTCGGTGTTGTGGCTGCCGTTGGCGTTCACCCCGCAGCGGGTGATGAAGGTGCCGACGGAGGCGTTGCGCATCTTGCGGGGCTTGGCGGGGACGTTCGGCTGCACCTTGGTGATGTCGACGAAGTCGGCGGCGGAGGGGCCGTTGCCGGCCTGACCACCGCTGTTCTGGCCACCCTGCTGACCGTTGTTCTGACCGCCGTTGTTCTGGCCGCCCTGCTGCTGGCCGCCGCCTTGCTGCTGGCCGCCGTCCATCTGGCCGCCGTTGTTCTGGCCTCCGTTGGTCTGCTGCCACTCCGCGGGGCTGGCCGTGCAGCCGGCGAGGCCGTCGAGGCGGTCGGGGGCGTTGCCGCCGACCCGGTTGATCTCCAGCTGGATGCGGTCGATGATCGCCGCCCGCCGGTCCTTCAGCGGCTGGAGGATCGAGTTCTGCACGAAGCTCGCGTCGCGGGTCTGCGCGTCGCGCGTCGTCGCCAGCCGCTGGTAGGCGTCGGTGATCTGGCGGTCCAGGTTGGCCAGTTCGCCGTCCACCTCGGTGCGTGCCTGGCCCGGCACGTCCGTGAGCCGCTGACCGACGTCGGGGCAGGAGATCGTGGCCACCTGGGTGGCCGCCGCCTTGGTGCGGTTGCCGGCCCAGGGGTCGTGCGACTCGTGGGCCGACGCGTAGAAGTTCGCCCAGACAAGCCCGCCCCCGCCGAGCGCTAGGGCCGCCGATGCGGCTACGGCCTTGCCGGCCATGGACGAGCGGCGTTTTCTTGTGTTGCGTCCCATGGAACTCCTCTGACTTCCGTGCGGGCTTCCGGGGCGGCAGCGAGGCGCCCGAGGGGTGAAGCGGCGCCCTTGGATACGCAAGCGGCTCCAGTGGCGTTCAAAGCCCGTGAGGATTCAGTGGAGTTGCAGGTCAGCGGCCGTGATCGAGAAACGCCAGAACGGCCAGCACGCGCCGGTTGTCGTCGTCCGACACCTCCAGGCCCAGTTTCGTGAGGATGTTGGCGGTGTGCTTGGCGATCGCCCGTTCCGTCACCACGAGCCTGGCCGCGATCGCCGTGTTCGTCCGCCCCTGTGCCATCAGCTCCAGCACCTCCAGCTCACGCGGCGTGAGCCGGGCCGGCGGCCGGTCCGCACCCGCCCCGCGCGCCGGCAACTGCTGGATGACCTGCGGATCCATCGCCGTACCCCACGCCGTGACCCGCCGTACGGCGTCCACGAACTGCTCCGCGTCGAACACCCGGTCCTTGAGCAGATAGCCGACCCCGCCGGCGCCGTCGGCGAGCAGCTCGCGCGCGTACAGCTGCTCCACGTGCTGCGAGAGCACCAGCACCGGCAGTCCCGGTCTGCGCCGCCGGGCGCCGAGCGCGCACTGCAGGCCCTCGTCGGTGTGCGTCGGCGGCAGCCGTACGTCGACCACGGCGACGTCCGGCTCCAGCTCCCGCAGCGACGTCGTCAGTTCGGAGCCGGACTCGACGGCCGCGACCACCTCGAAACCATGCGCCTGAAGCAGCGGCCGAGCGGGCGCCGGGCCCGCACGGGGCCGGGCACCCCGTCAGGGGGTGGTGCCGGGTACACCCCCGTCGATGCCCAGCACCTTCGCCTCGACCTCCTCATCGAGCCCCTTGGCCGTGCGGTCCGCGCGCATCGGTGCCGTGCCGCCGAGTGCGCGCAGCCACCGCCAGGTGTCGGCGACGGTCTCCTCGACCGGCCGGCAGCGCAGACCCGTGGCCAGCGCCCGGGAGACGTCCGCGCGGTGCAGCGCGTCGTGCAGGTCACTGCCCGGCGGCACCCACACCGGCAGCTGCACCCACGGCTCGATGCCCGCGTCGAGGATTGTTCGCGGGTCGGTCCAGCGCAGCTCCGCCGGGCCCGAGGTGGCCCGCGCACAGGACTCCAGCAACGCGGCCATGGTGGCGTGCCCCGAGGGGCTGATCACGTTGTACGGCCCGCTCAGGTCTCGCTCCACGGCCCCGAGGGTCCACTCGGCGAGGTCGCGGACGTCGATGAACTGCAGCGGCAGTTCCCTCGGGCCGGGCGCGAGCACCGGGCCGCCGCGCGCGATGCGGTTCAGCCACCAGGGCAGCCGGCCGACGTTCTCGTACGGCCCGAGGATCAGCCCGGCCCGCACCAGCAGCGAGCGGCCGGCGCCGAACTCCGCGGTGGCCGCCAGCTCACCGCCGAGCTTGTCGCGGCCGTAGTCGGTGTGGCCGGCGTCGGGGGAGGCGCCCTCGACGAGCGGCGCGTCCTCGCCGTACCCGGCGGGCGGCGCCCACGCGTACACCGAGCAACTGGAGACGTACACATACCGTCCGGCGCGCTCCCGCAGCAGGCGGGCCGTGTCCCGTACCGCGCGGGGCGCCGCCGACCAGGTGTCGACGACGGCGTCCCAGCGCCCGTCCGAGCCGGCCAGGGCGGCGAGGCCGCCGGGGGCGGCGCGGTCGCCGTGCAGCGACCGCACCCCGGGCGGGGCCGCGTGCCGTCCCCGGTGGAAGACGGTCACCTCCCAGCCGCGGTCGAGGGCGGCCTCGGCCACGGCCCGCCCCACGAACTCCGTACCGCCCAGCACCAGAAGTCTCATGCCGACGACTGTGCCGGAGCCGGGCGGGGGGCGGCACCGGGTTCTGCTCCCGGCAGAGGTGTCAGCGGCCGGCCGGCGGCGCGTACTTGTAGCCGACGCGGCGCACCGTCTGGATGGCCTCGCGGTGCTCGGCGCCCAGCTTGCGGCGCAGGCGGGCGACGTGGACGTCGACGGTGCGGCCGTCGCCCACGTGGCCGTAGCCCCACACCGTGGCGACGAGCTGCTCGCGGGTGTGCACCCGGTGCGGGTTGGCCACCAGATGCGCGAGCAGTTCGAACTCCAGGTAGGTCAGGTCGAGTTCACGCCCGCCGACCCGGGCGGTGCGCCGCACGGAGTCGATCCGCACGAGCGGCTCTTCGAGGACCGCGCCGGACGCATCCGGCACCGGCTGGTTCGCCACGGCCACCGGCGGGAACGGCGGCTGCTGGTCGGCCGGGACGAGCACCAGGTAGCCGACCATCGGCGGCCGGCCGGGCAGCGTGGGCAGGGCGTGCGGCGGGGCCGGCAGCCAGGTGGCACCGGGCGGCAGGAAGTCCGCCACGTCGACCACCTCGTCCCGGTCGACGGCCCGCAACCGGTGACGGACGGCCGGGGCCGGGGCGGGCAGGGTGGCGGTGCTGAGGGAACGAGTGGTCGCCATGAGAGGTCAGCTCTTTCGCGCGAGAAGTTCGTCGTTCGTCGGACGGATCGACGGCGGCGATTCGTGGTCGCGGCCCGTCGGGGACGTACGGCTTGTCGCGCCGGCCGAAGGCCGGGGGTTACGGCTTTAGAGGGCCGGCGCGTTCGTCGCGCGGCAACACACCCGGTCGAAGTCGTGGTGCTGACGGGAGGGCCAGAAGGGCTCGAGGTCCTGGCGACCTGTCGCGGAGTACTTCTGGATGCTGGCCATGGACTTATTGAACCAGACGTGAGCCGTTGACAGGAGGCCTCCTCTCACTGTGTGGACACCCGCCCGCCCCGGCAACGCGAAGGGCGCCCACCATGACGGTGGACGCCCCTCGCGCGAAGACGGGGTGGATCAGACCTGGCCGGCCTTCTCCAGCGCCGAGCAGCAGGTCTCGACGAGCAGACGCGTCACGACGTACGGGTCGACGTTGGCGTTGGGACGGCGGTCCTCGATGTAGCCCTTGCGGTCCTTCTCGACCTGCCACGGGATGCGGACCGAGGCGCCGCGGTCGGAGACGCCGTAGGAGTACTTGTCCCACGGGGCCGTCTCGTGCAGGCCGGTCAGGCGGGCGTCGATGCCGGCGCCGTAGTTCTTCACGTGGTCGAGCGGCTTGGAGCCCTCGCCGAGCGCCTCGCACGCGGTGATGATCGCGTCGTAGCCCTCGCGCATCGCCTTGGTGGAGAAGTTGGTGTGCGCGCCCGCACCGTTCCAGTCGCCCTTGACCGGCTTGGGGTCGAGGGTGGCGGCGATGCCGAAGTCCTCGGCGGTGCGGTACAGCAGCCAGCGGGCCACCCACATCTGGTCGGAGACCTCCAGCGGGGCCAGCGGGCCGACCTGGAACTCCCACTGGCCCGGCATGACCTCGGCGTTGATGCCGGAGATGCCGAGACCCGCCTTCAGGCAGTTGTCCAGGTGCGCCTCGACGACGTCACGGCCGAAGATCTCGTCGGAGCCGACACCGCAGTAGTAGCCGCCCTGCGGGGCCGGGAAGCCGCCCTTGGGGAAGCCGAGCGGGTAGCCGTCCTTGAAGAAGGTGTACTCCTGCTCGATGCCGAAGATCGGCTCCTGCGCCGCGAACCGCTCCTCGATCTCGGCCAGCAGGGAACGCGTGTTGCTCGGGTGCGGCGTCATGTCCGTGTCCAGGACCTCGCACAGCACCAGGATGTCGTCGCCGCCGCGGATCGGGTCCGGGCAGCTGAAGACCGGCCGCAGCACACAGTCCGAGGAGTGGCCCTCGGCCTGGTTGGTGGAGGACCCGTCGAAGCCCCACAGCGGCAGCGCCTCGAGGCCGGCGGGGGCGTCCGTGATGATCTTCGTCTTGGAACGGAGCTTGGCCGTCGGCTCGGTGCCGTCGATCCAGATGTACTCAGCCTTGAAGGTCATCGGGGCCACATCCTTAACGTGGGTCTGGCGCACTGCGGGTGCTGCGGCGCTGCGGCACTGGGCGCCGCGGTGGATGTCCGCAGACTGTCAACAGGCGATTTCCCGTCCATTGCTCGAATGTGAACCCCGTGTTACCTGCGGCTGGTGTGGCACGCCTCACGTCGCCGTGCGTGCGGCTGTGAGGAGGGGAGCGCCCGGTGCCGGCCCGCGGGATTCGTATGCGATGCGGTTGAGCCCCCCGATACCCAGCGGCCGCCGCGCTCTCCGTCCGTCCGGTCCCCGTCGGCCGCGGCGCTCTCCGCCCGGTCAGGAGTCGTCGGCCGCCGCGTGCCGTACCCCGGCGAGGAAGTCGCGGATCGCCGCCCGTTCGCGGTCGTCGTAGCGTGCGAGCAGGTCCACCGTCCGGCCGATGAGCGGGCCGAAGAAGTCCTGGCCCAGCCGTACGGCCCGCTCGTCCACCTCGACGACCACCGTTCGCCGGTCCAGCCGCCCCCGCGTGCGCCGTACGTGCCCGGCCCGCTCCAACCGGTCGATGAGGGCCGTCGTCCCGGCCGAGTTCAGGCCCAGATCGGCGCCGAGGCGACCGGCCGTCATCTCCTCGCCCGCCCGCCGGGCGTCCATCAGCGCGATCAGGGCCCGCACATCGGTCGGGTGCATGCCGTTGCGCTGGGCGAAGCGCGCGCTGTGCAGCCCCAGTTCGACCGCCACCGCGCGCAGCAGATGGACGATCTCCATCTCGGGTTCCTGGGACATCACGGCCGCCCTCCGCTATCGTCTCGCTCAACAAGAATCTTGCTCAACGAGATAATAGGGGGTGCGGCGATGAGCGGCCGGTTCGATGCGGACGGTTTCCGGGCGGCGTACGACAAGGTCATGGGGAAGTGGGCCGCCGAGCGGGAGACGGTCCTGGTGCCCACCCCGTACGGCACGGCGTACGTCAACGTCTGCGGGCCGCGCGACGCGCCCCCGCTTCTGCTCCTGCCCGGCGGCGGGGGCGCGACCTCGGCCTCCTGGTACGCCCAGGCCGCCGAACTGGCCCGTACCCGGCGCGTGTACGCCGTCGACCTGCCCGGCGCCCCGGGCCGCAGCGAGGTGCCCGCCGACCGCCGTCCCCGCACGGCCGCCGACCTGTGCGACTGGCTCCAGGCGCTGCTGGACGGCCTCGGCGCCGGCCCGGTGACCGACCTCGGCGGGCACTCCTACGGCGCCTGGATCGCCGTCCACTTCGCGCTGCGCTCGCCCGGCAGGGTGCGCCGCCTGTTCCTCCTGGACCCGACCCAGTGCTTCGCCGGGTTCAAGGCGGCGTACCTGCTGCACGCGCTGCCGATGCTGCTGCGCCCCGCTCCCCGCCGCACCCGGTCCTTCCTGGAGTGGGAGACGGCGGGGGCGCGGCTGGACGACGACTGGCTGCGGTTGCAGGAGGCCGCCACCGGCTTCCCCTCCGTCAAGCCGGTCACCGGCCCCCGCCCGACGCCCCAGGCGCTGCGGGGTCTGGACGTGCCGGTCCTGCTGCTCGTGGCCGCGAACAGCAGGACCCACGACCCGCACGAGGTGGCGGCCAGAGCGGGGGCGCTGCTGCCGCGGGCGGACGTGGAGGTCGTACCGGACGTCTCCCACCACGCGCTGCCGCACGCCGCGCCCCCGGACCTGGGCCGCCGCCTCAGCGGTTTTCTGAGCGACTGAAGCGACCGACCAGGTCTACGGGCCTCACCCCACCTTCTCGATCAGCGCCCGGCGGATCAGGAACTTGCCGGGCTCGCGGACCTGTTCGAAGGCCGCGTTGTTCAGCAGGACACAGCTGCCCGAGACCGAGGTGACCTGGACCGTCGTGGTCTTGTTGTTGTCCAGGTTGGTCACCTTGAGCTTCGTGCCGGCCGGGAACTGGCTGCTGGACGCGGCCGGGGCGCCGCCCTCGCCGGAGAGGGTGACCGTCGAGCCCTTGCACACCTGCTGACCGGAGGCGGCCGCACCTTCGTTTGCCGCCCCGGCGGCCTGCGACGGCGGCGCGGACTGCTGCCCCATCTGCTGTCCGCCGCCCTGGCCCTGCTCACCCGCCTGGCCCTGCTGTCCCGACTGCTGCCCGCTCTGCCCGGCTTGGGAGTCCTGAGCCGACTCCCCGGCCGCGCATCCGGACGCCGCCTGCTTGCGCTTGATCTCCTCGATGACCGCCTGGCGGTTGGCGATCCGCGCCTCCGACTGGGCGTCGGGGGCGGCCCGCTGGCCGTCGATGAACTTCTGGTTGTTGCCGAGCGCGGTGGCCAGCCCCTGGCACACCCCCGAGTCGGCGGACAGGGTCCGCGGCGGCGGGGAGGCGTTCGAGGTGCTCGCCATGGCGAAGGCGCCGCCGCCGGCCACCGCCGCGGCAGTGACCAGCAGCGCGAGCTTCTTCTTCGTACTGAGCGTTCTCCTGCGCGACATGCGCGCCTCCTGAAGAGGTAGGGGAGCGTACGCCGCTATGTACGAGATACCGAACGGAGTTACTCAGCGGTCACGGCAGCCGCCGAAGTGGCCTGCGTCACACCCGACTTCGGCCGCCGCCTCATCGGGACAGTGCGTCCCGTACGGCCTCCTCCGTGCGGCCCACCACCGCCGTGCCGTCGTCGGCCGTGATGATGGGACGCTGGATGAGCTTCGGATGCTCGGCCAGGGCGGTGATCCAGCGATCCCGGGTGGAGTCGTCCTTCGGCCAGTCCTTCAGGCCCAGTTCCTTCGCCTCGGCCTCCCCGGTGCGGGTGATGTCCCACGGCTCCAGCTGCAGCCGCTCCAGCACGTCCCTGATCTCGTCCTCGCTCGGTACCTCCTCGAGGTAGCGGCGGACGGTGTAGTCGGCGCCCTCGGCGTCGAGCAGGCTGATGGCGCTGCGGCACTTGGAGCAGGCCGGGTTGATCCAGATTTCCATGCCGCTCACGCTACCGGCCGGGTGGTGGAGGCTCCGGTTCCGGGGGAGGTGTGTTCGAATTCATGGTGCTCATCAGTCTCTTCCGAAGCGTGCGTGACGCAGCGGCAAATCCCTTGTCCACCTGGGTGTTTGGCAGTCCTCGCGGATCCCCGATTGTCAGTGCCGGGCAGTAGAATTGACGTAGTGTTCGAGGGAAGACGCCGGGGCCTCCGGAGACTCCCTGACCGCGACAGGAGGATGCCTGTGCCCGCTGCCGCACTCCACCCCAAGCCGTCCCGCAAGCCGCTGCCGACCCAGTCCACCGCGAGCCACCCCGTGCTCTTCGACTCGCCGTACGCGCCGACGGCGAAGCGTCCGCTGCCGCCGGGCCGTCCGCGCGAGTGGTACATCACGCACAACCGGCGCCTGAAGGCCATGCGCCTGGCCATCGCCCTGCTCGACTCCGGCGTCCATGTGCCGGGCCAGGCGCGCAACGAGACGATACGGAGCGCGGCGGAGGAGATCGGCATCCACCCGCCGTCCGACACGACGTGCCACATGGTGCGCGCGCTCATGCGCTACTGCCGGTGAGCCGGTGAGCCGGTGAGCCGGTGACCGACGCCGGGTGCCGTCCCCGTGGCGGTGCCCGGTCCCGGCCGGATCGTGGGCGTGGCGGTGCCCGGACCGTGCGCGTGGCGGTGCGCAGTGCGGGGCGGGGGGCGTCGGGGTCAGGCGCTCAACTCACGCTCCAGCGGCGTGCGGAACCTCGGCGTCACCCGGGTCGTCCCCACCCAGCCCCGCAGCCGCTCCGCCTCCGCCGCGATCGCCGCCTCGGCCTCGCGGCCCACGCCGTCCTTCTCCAGCAGCCGCCACACGATCTCCCCGTCCGGCCGCTGCGCCCAGCCGCCCACCACCCGGCCGTCCCACCACACCGTCGGCCCGACGTTGCCGCTGCGGTCGAACAGCGCCGGGCGCAGCGCGGGAGCCAGGCACCAGTCCCGCTGCTGCCAGCCCATCGCCGTCGGGTCCAGCCCCGGCAGCAGGGCCGCCCACGGCTGCGTCGCGCCCTCGGCGCCCGGCTCCTCGTCGCCCTCGACGACGTAGCCCGTGCCCTCGTCGACGGCGACCTGCCGCGCCCCGATCGCGGCGAGCGCCCGCCGCACCTCCGTCACCCGCCAGCCCGTCCACCACTTCAGGTCGGCCTCCGTGGCCGGGCCGCACGCCGCCAGCCAGCGGCGCAGCAGCTCCGCCTGGGCGCCGGCGGTGTCGAGCTCGGGATGCGCGGGGGCCAGGGCCCAGCGGAACTGGCTCGACGTCCAGGAGCCGAGCGGGCGGCCGCGGACCACCTTGCCCTCCACGCCGAGGACGCGCAGCAGACGCGAGGAGACCGTGTGCACGCCCTCGTAGCTCTTGCCGGCCGCGTAGACGAACTGCTCTCTCAGCCGCGGTTCGTCCTTGGCCAGTTCGGCCGCCGTGGCCTGCCCGCGACGGGCCAGCGCCGCCAGGGCCGAGTCCTCGACCTCCTTCAGCCAGGCCGCGTCCGGGGCGCCCGCCCCGGCCATGTCCTTCAGCAGCGAGGCCCGCTCCCGCGCGGCCACCGCCAGACCGGTCGAGGCGTGCACCACGGCCGTCAGCTCCGTCGGGAACACGAACACGGTGTGCCGCATGCCGTGCATCCGCACCAGCGAACGGTCCTCGTACAGCGCCCGCTCGGTCTGGGCGATCGTCCCCGCCGGATCGGCCAGCCGCGCGCCCACCGCCAGGTACACCGTCGCCGGGTCCGTGCCGTGCAGCGCGACCAGCGCGTCCGCCACCTCCTTCGGCGTCGCCGCCCGCGCCTGGGGCGCCAGCCGGTGCCGTACGGCCAGCCGTGCCCGCCGCTCCACCACGCCGATGTGCCGTACCTGCCCGCCCATGCCGCCTCCGTCCGTCCCCACGGGTGCCTGACGCCATCTTCCAGGACCCCACTGACAACGGCCCCCGGACGCGGTCCCCCGACCCCGCCCCGACGCGACCGTCCGTCAGCCGTAGCGCTCGAGCAGCCCCTCGACGTACGCCTCCAGCCGCTCGCCCAGCACCTCGGGCGTCAGATCCGTGCGGCCCAGTTCCCGCCACGGGCCCGCGAGCCTCTCCGCGTCCGGGGCGTAGGCCAGGGCGTCCAGCAGCCGCCAGTACAGGTGGTCCGGCCCGTCGGCGAGCCGGCGCCCGCCGTGGGCGGCGTACCGCTGCCGGAAGGCGAGCCCGTGTTCCGGTCCGTGCAGCAGGGCGAGGGCCGTGGAGCAGTGCGCGACGTCGAGATCGGCCGGGCCCCACGACGTCTCCACCCAGTCGACCACCCCGCTGATCCGCAGGTCCGCGCCCGACCCGCTGAACAGCACGTTCCCGGGATGGAAGTCCCGGTGCAGAAAGCAGCCGTCGTACGGCGGCGGCTCACGGCGCAGCACGTCCACCGCCCGCTCCCACAGCGCGCCCGGCGCGGTGCGCACCCGCTCGGCGGAGGTCCACGCCTCGTACCGGCGCGGCCGCTCCGCCGGCACCACCCGGTGGATGCGCACCAGCTGGGCCGCCAGCAGGTCCAGGCGCCGGTCCAGTTCCTCCTCGCCGCTGTCGTCGACGCGCGCCCTTCCCGGCAGCGACGTCATCAGCAGGGACGGATGGTCGCAGTGCTCGGCGCCCGCGTCCACCGCGACCGGCTCGGCCACCGGGATGCCGTCCTCACCGGCGAGCAGCGCGAGCACCGACGCCTCGCGGGCCAGCAGGCCCCGGGCGTGCCGCCGGTAGAAAGGCTTGACGAAGCTGCGCAGCACCAGCGCGCCGCCGTCGTCCAGGGTCAGGCGGCGCATCTGCGAACTCCACCCGCCCCGCAGCACGCGCGTACCGGTGACCGTGCGCCCCTGGGGCAGCTGCTTGGCGACCCATGCGCGCGTGGCCGTCCACCCGCGGTCGTCCGGCCCGGTGAGGACCGCGCTCACGAACGCCCGCCGGCCCTCGGCGTTGTCCCGCAGCCACGTCCCGACCTGGTGGTCGGCCGCGGGCAGGTCGAAGCGCGTGTACTGGGCGCGGGCGGTGAGCGCGTCCTGTACGGCCTCCGTCACGGCCGGCGGGATCACCGCGTCCGTGCCGGGCACGGCGAGCACCGCCCGGCCGTCGTAGACGCGCAGCGCGTCCAGCGCGCGGGAGGCACGCCAGCTGTCCGGCGTACGCAGGATCGTGCTGAAGCGTCCGTCGCCGTTGCCGAAGGGCAGCTCCCACGCCTCGGGCGCGTACACGGCGGGTGCGCACAGCCCGATCGCGGCGACCCGCTGCGAGTAGTACGCGACCAGGTCGGCCACGGTCTGCCCGCTCATGCTGAACCCGACCAGGACCAGCGGCCCGTCCGGTGCGCAGGCGTCGATCACCGCGACGGCCTGCTCGAAGCGGCGCCGCAGGCTCGACCGCCGCAGCAGGCCGGTGCTGTCGCCGTGCCCGGAGAAGTCGAAGGCCAGCACGCGGCAGTCACGCGCGGCGAACTCACCGGCCAGCGGCAGCAGCCGCTCCTTGCTGCCGGCGCCGGCGCCGTGCAGCAGGACCACGGCCGGGCCGTCGCCGGCTCCGCCGTACACCCCGCTGAGGCGTTCACCGTCGATGTCGAGTGTGAAAGGAGACAGGGACTCGGTCATGCGCCCCATTCACTCACACCCCCCAACTGCACCCGCGCAAAAAGCGGATGCGTCCCTTTCGTCGCTCTCCCTACCCTTCACGTATGGGCACCATCGTCATGGCCGCGACCGCGGTCCTGGTGGTCCTGGGCTTCACCGACCCTGTCTGGTGGCTCGCCGCCGTCGCCCTGCTCTGCGTGTACGCGCGCTACGGGCGGGGCACGACCTCGGCGTCGAACGGGACGCCCCCGGCGTCCCCGGGCTCCGCGCCCGCCACCTACCGGGCGTACCGGGCCCGCCGGGACCAGCAGGCCAAGTGGGAGCGCCGCTACCGCCGCGAACGCCCCTTCGAGGCCCGCCGCCAGGAACGCGCCAAGTAAGCGATTCGCCGAGTAAGCGATTCGTCCACGTCCCGTGCCGGGGCGCCCCCGTGTGTCACAGGCCGGGGGCGCCCCACACCGGGAACCAGCGCCCCAGATCCTGCTCGATCCGCAGATCGTTCGCGAGGGCCGCCTTGATCTGCAGCTCCAGCGCGTTGTCGCGCCGCTCGGCCGGACCGGCCAGCGGCGCGAAGGGGTAGAAGGTGCCCCGCTTGTACAGGTAGACCAGTGCCAGCCGGCGGTCGCGGTCGTCGCGGAAGCCGGCCAGCGAGCACAGCAGCTGCGGGCCGAAGCCGTTGACCTCCATGGAGCTGTTCACCGCGTGCAGATCGTTGACGAGCTGGGGCAGCTCGTCGGGGGAGCGGTGGGAGACCAGCCAGGAGTAGCCGTACGCGTCCTGCGTCAGCCGCACGGGCGGCCCGCTGCGGTCGGCGTCGGCGTCCAGCAGCGCCTGCACCTCCCGGTGCGTCTGCTCGAACGCCGAGCCTTCGACGGTCGCGAAACACACCGCGCCCCGGCCGGTCGGCCTGAAACCGGCCGCCGCCTCGAGCGTCACCGCCGCCGACGGCAGCGCGAAGAGCTGGTCCAGATCGGGCGCGACCGGTTTCGTACGGCCGAGCAGGATGTCCAGCAGCCCCATGCTCAGCCCGTCTTCCCGGGCGCCTGCGCCTCACCCAGCTCGACGGAGATCCGGCCCAGCAGCTCCAGCCGCTGCTGGAGCGTGGGGTGGGTGGAGAAGTACCGCTCGATGCCGGGCTCGGAGCCGGTCGCCGGGGTGAAGTAGAAGGCGTTGAAGGCCTGGGCGGTGCGCAGGTCCTTCGTCGGGATGCGGGCGATGTCACCGGAGACCTTCGTCAGCGCGGACGCCAGCGCCGAGGGCCGGCCGGTCAGCAGCGCGGCCGCGCGGTCGGCGGCCAGCTCCCGGTAGCGGGACAGGGCCCGGATGAGCAGGAAGCTGATCGCGTACACGGCCGCGGCGACGCCGATCACGGCGGCGAAGACGGCGGCGGTGTTCTGGTCCCGGCGGCCGCTGCTGAAGATCTGCGAGTAGAAGGCGAACCGCACGATCAGACCGGCCAGGACGCCGAGGAAGGACGCGATCGTGATCACGGCGACGTCCTTGTGCGCCACGTGCGACAGCTCGTGGGCCAGCACACCTTCAAGCTCGGCCGGCTCCAGCCGCCGCAGCAGCCCCGTGGTCACGCAGACCACGGCATGGTCGGGATTGCGGCCGGTGGCGAACGCGTTCGGCATGTCCATCTCGGACACGGCGATCACCGGCTTGGACATGTCGGCGATCGCGCACAGCCGGTCGACGACCGCGTGCAGCTCGGGATACTCCTCCCGCTCCACCACCCGCCCGCGCATCGCGAACATGGCGATCTTGTCGGAGAACCAGAACTGCGCCACGAACATCGTCCCGACCAGGACGACGACCAGCACCCACGACCTCAGCAGCACGATCAGCGCCGCCACGAACCCCACGTACAGCAGCCCGAGCAGGAACAGCGTGACCGACATCCGCACGGTCAGCCGCCGATCACCGGCAAAGCGGCTCTGCATCTCGCATCACCCCGCAGTAAGGCACTCGCCCCCCTGCCAGTGTGCACCCCGCCCACCCATGAAGGGATCCCGATCGGCTCCAGCGCAGGCAAAAGGTCCCTGGTCCGGCTGGAGGCGAGCGGCCCCCCGACCCGGCCCGCGGCGCTCGTCGGCACCGCGCCTCAGTACGTCCCTCTCAGCTGTGCCCACCCCAGGAGGACGATCACCGCGACGACGCAGGTGAAGACGATCGCCGTCGACGACCATGACGAGCGGCGGGGGCGTACCGGGTCCGGGTCGGCGCGGAAGGGGACCGGCTCCGGTGGGTTGTCCTTCCAGCGCGCGGCCAGCATGCGGGCGCGGGCCGAGGGCTCCTTGTGCTCGGCCGCACGCGCCCAGCGGTGGTCGAACTCCCGGTCGAAATCGTCGAGTTCGGGCATGGGAAAACACCCCCCGTGTGTCATGTCCTTGTCCGCATCGTACAGACAACGGCGCCCCCGCCTCCCGGGAGGGGGAGACGGGGGCGCGGGACGCTCTCACCCGCCGATCGCTCGGCGGGGGCCGATCACACGTCGAAGAAGTGATGGTGCGGAGCCCCTTGGAGTCCTGATCGCGGAGCCGCTCTGAGCAGCAGGAACGCCGTGGTCGTCGGTCGTTGTCGGTGGTTGTCGACCACCCTTGGACGGCCCAGAGACGGCCCGGGGGGCCGCACACTGCAGCGGCCCAGTTCACCGGTCGCGGCCTGCGATTTTCCGTGCACAGCCTCCCGCTTGGAGACACAGGGAGAACCCGAGCGTGAGGCTCCCACGGTGGCTCATCACGGCGCTCGATGGTCTATCGATATGTCCAGGTCCAAACGTGCCTGTCTGTGGTAGTTGTTCAGCTCCTCTACGAGTACGAGGTTGATCTCGCGGGGGTCCGACTCCCTGCGGCGCGCCGCTTCCAGCATCCTCCACACGACTGGGTTCACCGCCGTAGCCGCGTCAGTTGTGGCTGGCGACGCAAGCAGAGTCAGCGCCTCGAAGAGAGCAGAACGCTTCTGCTCGGCCTTGTTCATTGCGGAGAGGAACTGCTCTCGGTCGTCGGAGCCATCCGGTGCTTGGTAGGCACGCTTCGCCAGGTCGGCTATCTCTTTGACGCACGTGGCGTACTCGATGTAGGTATCAAGCTTGCGCTCGTCCCAGCGGGTGGCCAGCGCGCGACGGTGACGGGCCCGCTCGGCTGCCGATGTCGACAGGTACGACGTGAGAGCACCGATGACCACGCCGAGTATCGTCAATATCTGACTGATCATGAGGTTGACCGTAACCACCGCGCTGATCAAGCAATCCGACTCGGGCGTGTTCAGTACATGGATCCGTCGGCCGGCAAGGTGACGTTCAAGGAGTTCGCTACGCAGTGGCTGGCTTCCCAGACTGCAGATCCTTCCACCATCGTGAACATGGAGCTGAGGTTCCGACTTCATGCCTTCCCCTACATCGGCTCTCGCTCTCTGAGTGCGTTCCAACCGGCCCCCATCCGCACCTGGACGCGGGCCCTCGCAGACTCCGGCATCGCAGCCTCGTATCAGCGGACCGTCTTCGCGAACGTCTCCACTGTGTTCGGGGCCGCAGTGGACGACGGCGAGATTTTCGGGCTTGCCGTCGACGAAGTCGACTTCATCGGTGGAGTGGTGCACGTCGTCCGGCAGGTAAAGCTGGTCGGCCCGCATATGGTGTTCGCCCCACCCAAGGGCGGCAAGCTGCGAGACGTGCCCCTGCCCAACGTGGTGTCGGAAGCGCTCGCCGCTCACATCACCCGCCGGCCCCCGATCGACGTCACTTTGCCGTGGAAAACCCGGACGGCCCGCCCGCAACGGCGAAATTGCTGTTCTACTCAGGGGAGCGCAAGGCGCTGAACAGGAACTACTTCAACATGTACCTGTGGAAGCGTGCCCTGATCACTGCCGGGGTCATCCGGGAACGGGTGCCGGGGGAGCGGTTCACGCCATCGCGTGAGCACGGCATGCACGCCTTGCGGCATTACTACGCGTCGGTGCTGCTGGACTCAGGAGAGAACATCAAGGCCCTGGCCGAGTACCTCGGTCACTCCGACCCGGGATTCACGCTCCGCACGTACACGCACCTCATGCCGAACAGCCAGGACCGGGCTCGTAGGGCCATCGACGCCGCATTCGGCGCACCCGACACGGTCGGCGGCCCCGGTGACGGCGACGTGCTGCCCTAAGCGACGGCGGGCCCACAAACAGACCGTCGGCCGTGCCCTTCCACGCAGGAAGAGCACGGCCGACGGCCCAGAGACGGCCCAGGGGAGCGGTTACCCGCTCTGACCTGGGGCGATATCACACGTCGAAGTAGAGCTCGAACTCGTGCGGGTGCGGGCGGAGCTGGAGCGGGGCGATCTCGCTCGTGCGCTTGAAGTCGATCCACGTCTCGATCAGGTCCGGCGTGAACACGTCGCCCTGGAGGAGGAACTCGTGGTCGGCCTCGAGCGAGTCGAGGACGGCCGGGAGGGAGGTCGGGACCTGGGCCACGTTCGCGTGCTCCTCGGGAGCCAGCTCGTAGAGGTCCTTGTCGATCGGCTCGGCCGGCTCGATCTTGTTCTTGATGCCGTCCAGACCCGCGAGGAGCAGGGCCGAGAAGGCCAGGTACGGGTTGCCGGAGGAGTCGGGCGCACGGAACTCGACGCGCTTGGCCTTCGGGTTGGAGCCCGTGATCGGGATGCGCATGGCCGCGGAGCGGTTGCGCTGCGAGTACACCAGGTTGATCGGAGCCTCGAAGCCCGGCACCAGGCGGTGGTAGGAGTTCACCGTCGGGTTGGTGAAGGCCAGCAGCGACGGGGCGTGCTTGAGGATGCCGCCGATGTAGTAGCGGGCGGTGTCCGACAGGCCCGCGTAACCGGCCTCGTCGTAGAACAGCGGGTCGCCGTTGCTCCACAGGGACTGGTGCACGTGCATGCCCGAGCCGTTGTCACCGAAGATCGGCTTAGGCATGAAGGTCGCCGTCTTGCCGTTGCGCCAGGCGACGTTCTTCACGATGTACTTGAACAGCTGCAGGTCGTCCGCGGCCGCGAGCAGCGTGTTGAACTTGTAGTTGATCTCCGCCTGGCCGGCGGTGCCCACCTCGTGGTGCTGGCGCTCGACCTGCAGGCCGGCCTTGGCCAGCTCCAGGGAGATCTCGGCGCGCAGGTCGGCGAAGTGGTCGACCGGCGGGACCGGGAAGTAACCGCCCTTGTAGCGGACCTTGTAGCCGCGGTTGTCCTCGAGCGCACCGGTGTTCCAGGCGCCGGCCTCGGAGTCGATGTGGTAGAAGGACTCGTTCTCCGACGTCTTGAAGCGCACGCTGTCGAAGACGTAGAACTCGGCCTCGGGACCGAAGTACGCCGTGTCGGCGATACCGGTCGACGCCAGGTACGCCTCGGCCTTCTTCGCCACGTTGCGCGGGTCACGGGAGTACTGCTCGCCCGTGATCGGGTCGTGGATGAAGAAGTTGATGTTGAGGGTCTTGTCGCGGCGGAAGGGGTCCACCCGCGCGGTCGACAGGTCGGCGCGCAGCGCCATGTCGGACTCGTGGATGGCCTGGAAGCCGCGGATCGACGACCCGTCGAACGCCAGCTCCTCGTCGGGGTCGAACGCCTCGACGGGCAGCGAGAAGTGCTGCATGACGCCCGGCAGGTCGCAGAAGCGGACGTCGATGAACTTGACGTCCTCGTCCGCGATGAACTTCTTGGCCTCGTCGGCGTTCTGGAACATCCAGCTCCTCCTACTCCCGACCGCCTCGCCGGGGGTGGTTGATCGGTCGTGCGGCCAGTGCGGTGGCACACGCTGCACTCGACCCTAGGGATGGGTGATTTCTCGGGCGTGACCCATTTGTTTCGCCGAAGTTAACCGGCTCCGGTACCAGGCTAGCCCCGACACACCCCGCCGTGCTCCGGTCATATACGGGCGCAGTACCGTGTACGGGTGGACAACAGGCAAGCAATCGGATCGTGGCTGTCCGGGCCCCGCGCGGCCATGGAGGACGCGGGTGCCGACTTCGGTTACCGGGGCGAACAGCTCGGTCTACCGGAGAGCGGACCGAACTCGATCGCCCGGCCCGGCCGGCGGCTCGGCGCCCTCGCCGTGGACTGGGCCCTGAGTGTGCTGATCGCATACGGTCTCATCACCGACGGCTACTCGCCGGCCACCAGCAACTGGGCTCTGCTGGTCTTCTTCGCCCTGAGCGTCCTGACCGTCGGCACGATCGGCTTCACCCCCGGCAAGCGCCTGTTCGGCATCCGCGTCGTCGCGCTGGAGACCGGCACGGTCAACCCGCTGCGCGCCCTGGTGCGGTCGGTGCTGCTGTGCCTGGCGATCCCGGCCCTGGTCTGGGACCGCGACGGCCGCGGCCTGCACGACCGGCTGGCCAAGACGGTCGAGGTGCGGATCTAGCCCACAGGGGCGATACGACCACAGGCGACACGACCAGAGGCGATACGCCCACTCAGGCGATACGACGGAAGGGGGCGCCCGGTGATCCCGGGCGCCCCCTTCCGTCGTATCCAGGGGCTCAGCGGCCCTTGCCACCCTTCGGGAGCTTCATGCCCTTCGGCATCGGGCCCTTGGGCAGCGGCATGTTGCTCATCAGGTCGCCCAGGGCGCGCAGTCGGTCGTTGGTCGCGGTCACCTGCGGGCCGGTGAGCACGCGCGGGAACTTCAGCATGGTGGTGCGCAGCTTCTTCAGCTCCACCTGGCCCTCGCCGGCGCCCACGATCACGTCGTGCACCGGGACATCCGCCACGATGCGGTTCATCTTCTTCTTCTCCGCGGCCAGCAGCGTCTTCACCCGGTTCGGGTTGCCCTCGGCCACCAGCACGATGCCGGCCTTGCCGACCGCGCGGTGCACCACGTCCTGGTTGCGGTTCATCGCCACTGCGGGAGTCGTCGTCCAGCCCCGGCCGATGTTGTCCAGGACCGCCGCCGCGGCGCCGGGCTGGCCCTCCATCTGCCCGAAGGCGGCCCGCTCGGCGCGGCGGCCGAAGACGATCGCCGACGCCAGGAAGGCGAGCAGCAGGCCCAGGATGCCGAGATAGATGGGGTGACCGATCAGGAAACCGATCGCGAGGAAGACACCGAAGGTGATGATGCCGACAGCCGCGAGTACCAGACCGATCGTCTTGTCGGCCCGACGGGTCATCTTGTACGTGAGGGCGATCTGCTTCAGTCGCCCTGCGTTCGCAGCGTCCGCTGCGTTTTCCTTCCTCGCCATGCCACGAAGTCTACGTGGCCCCGGGAGCGGCTACGACGGCAGTGCCCGGCGACCGCGGCGCGGGGCCGGTCAGGGGCGGGCGGTGGGGGTCTGCCGCAGGACGCGCTCGGCCTCGACCCGGTCCTTGGCGCGGCGGCGGTCCTCCAGGACGGAGGTCCAGGCGTTGCGCCGGGCGGTGCGCTGGCCGCTGCTCATCAGCAGCGACTCCACGGCCCGCAGCGCGTCGGTGAAGGACGGGATGGCGGTGGCGCGGGTGCCGTGCGGCATGACGTCGTTGACGGGCGCGGCCTGCATCGTCGAGGTCCCCCCTCGGGATGGGTGTACGGGGCGTGATACAAGAGTCACTGTTTGGTGTTACCAGGGCGTGACCGACCGGTCAAACGCGGATGAAACCCAGGAGCGGGACGTGCGAACGACGACGCGGCCCCGACGTACGTCCTCATCAGCGAGGACGGTCGGGACCGCGTCGAATCGGCCACTACTGGCCAGTAGTAACTTGTGCGTGAGTTCACACGGTTGGCTCTCGCGCTGTCTGCGCGCACACCGCCCGGCGATCACACCGCCTGCGCGGCGATGAACTCCCCACGCTTCTCGATGGCCATCTGGTACAGGCGGCCGGCGCGGTAGGAGGAGCGGACCAGCGGGCCGGACATCACGCCGGAGAAACCGATCTGCTCGGCCTCCTCCTTCAGCTCCACGAACTCGTGCGGCTTCACCCAGCGCTCCACCGGGTGGTGCCGCACGGAGGGACGCAGGTACTGCGTGATGGTGACCAGCTCGCAGCCCGCGTCGTGCAGCTGCTTGAGCGCGTCGCTGACCTCCTCGCGGGTCTCGCCCATGCCGAGGATCAGGTTGGACTTGGTGACCAGGCCGAAGTCGCGGGCCTCGGTGATGACCTTCAGCGAGCGCTCGTAGCGGAAGCCGGGGCGGATGCGCTTGAAGATCCGCGGGACCGTCTCGACGTTGTGCGCGAAGACCTCGGGGCGGGAGGCGAAGACCTCCGCCAGCTGCTCCGGGACGGCGTTGAAGTCGGGGGCCAGCAGCTCGACCTTGGTGCGGCCGCCCTCGCGCTCCGCGGTCTGCTGGTGGATCTGGCGCACGGTCTCGGCGTACAGCCAGGCGCCGCCGTCCTCCAGGTCGTCGCGGGCGACGCCGGTGATCGTGGCGTAGTTCAGATCCATCGTGACGACGGACTCGCCGACGCGGCGCGGCTCGTCGCGGTCGAGCGCCTCGGGCTTGCCCGTGTCGATCTGGCAGAAGTCACAGCGCCGGGTGCACTGGTCGCCGCCGATGAGGAAGGTCGCCTCGCGGTCCTCCCAGCACTCGTAGATGTTCGGACAGCCGGCTTCCTGGCAGACCGTGTGCAGGCCCTCGCTCTTCACGAGGTTCTGCATCTTCGAGTACTCGGGACCCATTTTCGCCCGGGTCTTGATCCACTCGGGCTTGCGCTCGATGGGGGTCTGGCTGTTGCGGACCTCCAGGCGCAGCATCTTGCGTCCGTCGGGTGCGACTGCGGACACATCGGCTCCCTGTAGCTTCGATTCTTCGGCGTACACAAGGGTACGCCCGTTATTCGGTACGCCCACCGTGTGGGCCAACCCCCGCTCGCGGGGGCGCATTCCCTCAGGCGGACGCCTTCTCGATCACCCGGGGCCTCAGCTCCGCGTTCTCCAGTACGTCGCGCAGGTGCCGTTCGGCGACCGGCAGCACCTCCTCGATGGTGATGTCCCGGCCCAGCTCGTTGGCCAGGGAGGTGACGCCCGCGTCCCGGATGCCGCACGGGATGATCCGGTCGAACCAGACGTTGTCCGGGTTCACGTTCAGGGCGAAGCCGTGCATGGTGACGCCCTTGGCCACCCGGATGCCGATCGCGGCGATCTTGCGGTCCTCGCGGCGCTGACCGGCGTTGGAGGGGGCGTAGTCCGGGCCGTTCAGCCGCGGGTCGAACTCCTCGTCGTGCAGCCGGGGGTCGAAGTCCAGCGACAGACCGCCGAGCGCGGGGCGTTGCTCGACCGGGTCGCCGAGCACCCACACGCCGCTGCGGCCCTCGACGCGGGTGGTCTCCAGGCCGAACTCCGCGCAGGTGCGGATCAGCGCCTCCTCGAGGCGCCGGACATGGGCGACCACGTCCACCGGGCGGGGCAGCTTCTGGATCGGGTAGCCCACCAGCTGACCCGGGCCGTGCCAGGTGATCTTGCCACCGCGGTCCACGTCGATCACCGGCGTGCCGTCCAGAGGGCGCTCGCTGTCCTCCGTGCGCCGGCCCGCCGTGTAGACCGGAGGGTGCTCCAGCAGCAGGACCGTGTCCTCAATCTCGTCCGCGAACCGCGCCGCGTGCACCCGGCGCTGCTCGTCCCACGCCTCCTGGTACTCGACGGCATCCGCGCCGAACCCCATGCGGACGAACCGCAGCTCACTCACGGCAAGCGCCTCCTCGAAGTCGTAAGGCATGAAACGCGCCCACGCCACTGTACGACTGCCTCGGACGCGTCAGCCCTGCGGGCAATCCTCACACGATCGGATGAATGGGTGGGGAAGTGTGCGATCACCTGTTCACGCTCCGCTACATTCGCGCCGTCCAAGAGGCCATAAGGGCTGCTCACAGGCAATCCGGCACCTCGCAGGCCTGGAAGGCAGGAGACCGCACCGCAGATGACGGAACGACCCGCGCAGCGCACTCCCAACCGACAGCTCGCCGCGCTCATCGCAGAAGCGGGGTTCTCCAACGCGGGTCTCGCGCGTCGCGTGGACCAGCTCGGGCTCGAACACGGGCTGGACCTCAGATACGACAAGACGTCCGTGACGCGGTGGCTACGGGGGCAGCAGCCGCGCGGGACGACCCCGGCGCTGATCGCCGAGGTGTTCACCCGGCGGCTCGGGCGGCGGCTCACCGCCCAGGATCTCGGCCTCGACGCGTGCGCCCCCGTGTACGCCGGGCTGGAATTCGCCGCGACCCCCGACGAGGCGATCGACATCGTCAGCGGCCTGTGGCGCAAGGACTCCGGTAACCACGCCGAGCTGCGGAAGATCGCCTTCACACCGGCGGGGCTCGTGGTGCCCAGCCGGGACTGGCTGATCGGGCGGTCCGACGACAAGGTCGCGCGCGGTGAGCCGCCGATGCGAGTGCCGGTGCAGGGGCGGTCGGTGGTGCCGCAGCAGCGGGGGCGGGCCGAGCGGCAGCCCGCCGTGCGGGTCTCCGCCGGGGACATCGCGGCGCTGCGGTCCGTCGCCGAGCTGTTCCGCACGCTGGACGACACCTACGGGGGCGGGCACGCCCGGCAGGCGCTGGTGCGGTACCTGGAGCACGAGTGCGAGCCGATGCTGCGCGGGGTGTACGGGGAGCAGACCGGGCGCCGGCTGTTCGCCGCGGCGGCCGACCTGACCCGGCTGGCGGGGTGGACGTCGTACGACATCGCGGCGCACGGGCTCGCGCAGCGGTACTTCGTGCAGGCGCTGCGGCTCACCCAGGCGGCGGGGGATCGGGCGTACGGGGCGTATGTGCTGGTGACGATGAGCCGGCAGGCCGTCTACCTCGGGCACGGGCGGGAGGCCGTGCAGCTGGCGCGGGTGGCGCAGCAGGGGGTGGGGACCGGGGTGCCGCCGGTGGTGCAGGCGCTGCTGCACGCGGCGGAGGCGCGCGGGCACGGGGTGCTGGGGGAGGTGCGGTCCTGCACCGCCTCCCTGGTGCGGGCCGAGCGGGCGCTGGAGGCGGCGAGGGGCGGGGACGAGGTGCCGCACTGGGCGCGGTTCTTCGACGAGGCGCAGCTGGCGGACGAGTTCGGGCACTGTCACCGGGATCTGCAGCAGTTCCGGGCGGCGGCGCAGCATGCGGAGCGGTCGTTGCTGCTGCGGGGGAGCGGGTACGCGCGCAGCCGGCTGTTCTGCACGGTGGTGCTGGCGACGGCGCGGCTGGGGCTGGGTGAGCTGGAGCAGGCGTGCCGGCTGGGGGCCGAGGCGGCGGGGGCGGCCGCGGAGATGCGGTCCGTGCGGGCGGTGGAGTATGTGCGGGACTTCGAGCGGCGGTTGGAGCCGTATCGCGATGCCGCGGCTGTCCGGGGGTATCGGGAGCGGGTCGCTGCGCTGGCTTAGGGGTGCGGGCGTCGGCGGGTGCGTCGTGGCTGGTCGCGCAGTTCCCCGCGCCCCTG
The DNA here is from genome assembly GCF_043088925.1 of Streptomyces sp. NPDC014006. Classification (NCBI taxonomy): domain Bacteria; kingdom Bacillati; phylum Actinomycetota; class Actinomycetes; order Kitasatosporales; family Streptomycetaceae; genus Streptomyces; species Streptomyces sp. NPDC014006. Next base: position 939,441 of record NZ_JBICAJ010000001.1, read on the forward strand.
AGCCGGCTCGCGGGCAGGCACCCGCGGCCGGCCACGACCAGCCTCGTTCAGGTGCCGCCGCTACGCCGCCCTCCCCATCGAGGAGGCGGGGTCTGCTCGGTGGAGGGAGCCTGTGAGGCCCAGGTCGGTCAGGAGTGCCGTGGTTGCTCGGTGGGCCGAGTGCAGGGCTCCCTGGACGGTGCTCGTGTCGCGGTGGTCGCCGCAGATGTAGAGGCCCGCCAGCAGGCGTACCGGTTTGCGCAGGTCGTGCGGGGGGCGCATCGCCGGGACCGCGTCGGGCGTGTGGTGGACGGCCAGGGTCTCCCAGCGGCCCGTCGACACGCCGTAGAGGCGGGCCAGATGGAGGCGGACGGCGGCGTCCACGTCCGGGGGCGGGGTGCCGAGGACCGTGGAGGAGATCAGGGCGCGGCCCGCCGGAGCGCGGGTCGGGTCGACGCGGCTGATCACCGCCGTATGGGCGACCGGGCCGCCGCGGTCGGCGTCCAGCAGCAGGGAGGCGCCGGTGCGCGGTGGGTCGTCCGTCGTGTGGTGGACGACCGTCACCGGGTGGAAGTCCGGCACCCGCAGCCCCGGCAGCAGCTCGGCGGCGGTGCGGGCGTCCGTGGCGACCAGGACCGCCCGGCAGCGGAAGACACCGTGTTCCGCGGTCGTCACGGAGGTCGTGGCGACCGACGTGGCGCGTACGCCCGTGTGCACGGTGCCCGGCGGCAGGGTGCGGGCCAGCAGCTCCGGCAGGACGTCCGCGCCGCCCTCCGGCAGGCACAGCCGGCCCGCGGCGAACGCGCGCAGCGCCAGGTCGGCGCAGCGGCTGGACGTGGTCAGCTCCGGGTCGCACAACAGGGCGGCCAGCAGTGGGCGCAGGAAGCCCTCGACGGTGCGGGCGGGCAGGCCGCGCGCGGTGAGGGACCGGCCGGCGTGCGTCTCCGGGCGGGCGAGGACCTCGTCGATCGGCAGGTTGGCCAGCCGGGTCAAGGCCGGGACCAGACGGGCCTGGTCGACCGGCGTGCCCAGCGGGGCGCTCGCGCGTACCCGGGGCGCGGCGGCCGTGCGGGGCGCACTCGCCAGAGCGCGCACTACGTGAAGTGCGCCGCGTGCGCCCCCAGTGCTCCGTGCGCCCCGACCGGCCGCGGTGGCGCCCGCGTGATGATGCCGGCCGTCGCTGTGCAGCAGGACGCCGGGGGCGAAGGGGCGCACGGCCAGTGCGCCCAGTTCCGGGGTCAGGCGTAGTTCGGGATACGCGGTGGACAGCAGCTGGCCGACGCGGTCGAGCCGGAAGCCGTCGACCTTCTCCGTCGCCATGCGGCCGCCCACGCAGGGGGCGGCCTCCAGTACCGCGGTGGTGATTCCTGCGCTGGTCAGCCGATGCGCTGCCGAGAGTCCGGCAACCCCGGCTCCCACGACGACGACGTCTGCCTGGTACGCGGGCTCAAGCACGTGCCCCTCCTCGAGGTTGCGCGGCCGGTGGAGACGTCATGCCCCCAACGGGCGTCCCGGATACCCGAGTTCGGGTCGAGAGTAGGGCGGTGATCGGTCAGGGACAGTCGCGCATGGACAGGGCACGGGCGCACGCCGGTCGCATACGGTCACATCCGTCCCCGGTTCTGTCTCACGCCGCTCGGATCGCGTCCTCGATGTCCGGGAAGGCGAACGTGAAGCCCGACCGCAGCAGGCGCGTGGGAAGGACCCGTTGGCTGCCCAGGACGTCACCCGCCATCTCACCGAGGGCCAGGCGCAGCGCCGCGGCCGGGACCGGCAGCGGGGCCGGGCGGTGCAGGACGCGGGCCATGGCCTCGGTGATCTCACCGTTGGTCAGCGGCCGCGGTGCGGTGAGGTTGACGGGGCCCGACAGGTCCGTGCGGTCCATCAGGTGGCGGATCGCGGCCACCTCGTCGTGCAGCGCGATGTACGACCAGTACTGCCGGCCGTCCCCCAGCCTGCCGCCGAGTCCCGCCCGGAACAGTGGGAAGAGACGGCCCCACGCCCCGCCCGACCGCGACACGACCAGGCCGGTCCGCGGCAGCACCGTCCGCACCCCGGCCGCGCGCGCCGGTTCCGTGGCCGCCTCCCACTCCACGCACAGCTCGGGCAGGAAGCCGGTGCCGGGCGGCGCGTCCTCGTCCACCGCTTGCTCACCCGTGTCGCCGTAGATGCCGATCGCGCTGCCGTTCACGAACACCCGCGGCGGCGTGTCCAGGGACGCCAGCGCCCGCGCCAGCGTGCGGGTGCCCTGCACCCGGCTGGAGCGGATCCGCGCCTTGTACGCCGCGCTCCAGCGCCGGTCGCCGATCCCGGCCCCGGCGAGGTTGACCACGGCGTCGCAGCCCTCCAGCCCCGCGCTGTCCACCGACGAGCGCTCGGGGTCCCAGCGGACCTCGTCCGGTCCGGCCGGGTCGCGGCGCACCAGGCGTACCACCCGGTGCCCCTCCGCGTTCAGGGAACGGGCCAGGGCGCTGCCGATGAGGCCGGACGCGCCGGCCACCGCGATGCGTGCAGGGTGCATGACCCACATCCTCTCCGGCGCCCGCGCGAAAATCGCGGTGAGACGCGTGTGCTGTCCGCCGTAGGGTGACCGGCATGTCCGAGCCGAACCCGTCGTTCATACGTACCGCCCGAGCCGAGGACGAGGATGCACTGCGCCGGCTCGACCGCGCCGTGTGGTCCTTCATGCACTCCGTCGCGGGGCCGCCCGCGCCGGACGCACCCTTCTTCCCGAAGGACGCCGGGCCCGAAGCCCACCTGGTCGCCGAGATCGACGGCCGCGTCGTCGGATACGTCCGCCTCGGCACGCCCACCCCGCTGCCCTCGAACGCGCACGTGCGCTACATCCGCGGCCTCGCCGTCGCCGAGGAGGCCCGCGGCAAGGGCGTCGGGCGGGCCCTGCTGCGGGCGGCCGTGGCCCAGGCCCGCGGCAAGGGCTTCCGACGGATCACCCTGCGCGTCCTCGGGCACAACACCGGGGCACGCGCCCTGTACGAGTCGGAGGGCTTCGTCGTCGAGGGGCTGCAGCCGGAGGAGTTCTTCCTGGACGGCGTCTACGTCGACGACGTGATGATGGGCAAGCGGCTCCTCTGACGCACCCCCGCGGTCACGATGTGACGAGGTCGCCCGTGTCCACCGCCTCCGTGGCGTTCCTCCCCTGCCGGGCGTCCTCGGCCACCTCGGCCGTCGTCAGGACGTAGCCCGTCTCGTCGTCCGAGGTGGAGCGGGCGAAGACCACGCCGAACACCCGGCCGTCGGTGGTCAGCAGCGGGCCGCCGGAGTTGCCCGGGCGCACCGTCGAGCGGATGGAGTAGATCTCGCGGGTCACCGTGGCGTCGTTGTAGATGTTCTGGCCGGTCGCGCGCACACGGCCCGCGACCGTCGCGGCCTGCAGGTTCAGGTCGCCGTCCTGCGGATAGCCGGCCACCACCGCCCGGTCGCCGCGCCGGGCGCCGTCGTCGAAGCGCAGCACGGGCGCCCTCAGGTCCGGCACGTACAGCACCGCCACGTCCCGGTCGGGGTCGAACAGCACCACCCGCGCGTCGTAGGTCCGGCCGGCGCCGCCCACCCGCACACCCGGGCGGTCGATGCCCGCCACCACGTGGGCGTTGGTCATCACATGCCGGGGCGCGTACACGAAGCCGCTGCCCTCGCGGCCCTGGGTGCCCGCGGCGCCCTCGATCTTCACCGTGCTCAGCTTGGCCGCGTTCGTGGCGGCCGCCGTGACGCTGTCCCCGGTGGGCCGGGGCACCTCGGCCGTCGACTCGTTCTCGAACGGGTTGAACACCTGCGGGAAGCCCGCCTCGGTGAGCGCGGACGTGGCCCGCGAGAACCACGCCGGCGTGGTGTCGGGCATCGCGTCCTGCACCGCGCCGAGCAGCCGCGAGTCGCGTATCGCGCTCGTCACGACGGGGGTGGAGGACGCGCCGAGCACGCTCGCGGCGACCCACGCCACCAGCAGCACGGCGAGCGCGTTGGCCGTCGCCCCGCCGACGCCGTCGGCCACCCTGAGCGGGCCCCGGTCCAGCTCCCGCCGCAGCCGCAGCGCGAGCCGCCCCGCCAGCTCGTGCCCCACCACGGCCGGCACCAGCACGGTGCACACCGCCACGACGGTCGCCGCGGTCGTCCCCGGCGACACCAGGCGCATCGCCCACGGCAGGACCCACACGCCGATCGCCGCGCCGCCCACGAACCCGGCCAGCGAGACGCACCCGGCCACCAGCCCGCGCCGGTAACCGGAGCCCGCGTACGCCAGGATCACCAGCAGCAGCACGATGTCGAGCAGGTCCACGAAGCCGCCTTTCTCTCGCCCTCCGGACGTGCGGGCCAGGGGCACCCCTGGGTACGCGCGCCGGGGGCCGGATGATCAGCCGTCCACCGAACCCCTCACCGCCTCGGTACCCCGGGAAACGCCCCGGACCGGGACGATGGTTCCACCGGGTGGCACACCACACATCGCGGACCGGGCGCGGCGCGCCCACAGTGGGACACATGCGTGTCGTGCGAAGAGCGCGCGAAGCCGCCCGGGCCCGCGGCGGCGCCCGGGCAGCCGCCCGCGTCTCCCCGCGTTCACCCCGGGCAGCCGGCCGCGCCCGCCCCCGGATACCCGGCCCAGCCCTCGCCGCGGCCGCCTGCCTGCCGGGCCTGGCCGCCGCCGTCGCCCTGGTGCTGTGCGCGAACGGTGTCGAGCGTGCCGCCGACGCCACTCGTCCCGCCTCCCGGCCGCTCGCCGCACGCCCCGCGCCGCACACCGCGCCCCCGCCGCGGATCGTGCCCCGCACCGCCTGGCTCGGCCCGGGCGTCCGGCCCAGCCAGCCGCCCCCGCGCTACGACGACGAGGTCGTCGCCGTCTTCGTCCACCACACCGACACCCCGAGCGCCTACGACTGCGCCGACACCCCCCGCATCATCCGGGACGTCTACACCGGCCAGACCGGCGGCCGCGACTGGGACGACATCGGCTACAACTTCCTCGTCGACCGCTGCGGCACCATCTACGAGGGCCGCGCGGGCGGCGTCGACCGCCCGGTCACCGGCGCCCACACCCAGGGCTTCAACCACCGCACCGCCGGCATCGCCGCCATCGGCACCTTCACCGGGGGCACGCCGGTGCCGCGCGCCATGGCCGACGCGATCGCCGCCCTGGTCGCCTGGAAGCTCGGCCCGGCCGACGTCGACCCGCGCGGCACCGCCCGCCTCACCTCCACCAACAGCGGCAGCCGCTTCCCGCGCGGGGCCACCACCGCGCTTCCGGCGGTCGCCGCCCACCGCGACGCCTACGAGACCACCTGCCCGGGCGCAGCCCTGATCGCCCGCCTGCCGGAGATGCGGCAGCGGGCCGCGGCACTGCAAGGCCGGCCGCCCCGATGAGGGAGCAGCCGGCCCGAGGATGCCGCCGGGACGGACCGCCCGCGCGGACGGAGCCGGCTCACTCCCGGAAGCGGTACCACAGCTTCGGATAGCGCTCCGCCAGCGCGCCCTCGTCCTCGAAGTCGACCGGCGCGCCCTCCGGTTCCGACGGGGCCGGCGGGATGCCCAGGTCGGGGGCGACCGTTCCGGTGAGCTGTTCGTAGGCCTCGTCGGCGGCGTAGCCCAGCTCCTCGCCGTCGCCGTCGATCTCCTCGTCGAAGGCGTCCAGCAGGTCCGCGAGCGCGTCCGGATCGTGCAGGGCGCCCTCGAACACCTCCCGGCCCTGGCCGATCAGCCAGCAGCGGAAGAAGTCGAAGGCGTCGTCGCTGGCCCCGTCCAGCAGCACCCAGGCCGCGCCCCACAGGTCCCAGCGGTAGGCGCGGTTGTAGCGGACCTCGAAGTGACGGGCGAAGTCGAGCACCGCTTCGGGGTCCTGCCGGAGCAGCCGGTCGACGAGCAGGTCCGCCTGTTCCTCCGGGTCGCCCTCGGCGGCCTCGCGCGTGGCGTCGATCAGCTCCCAGAACTCCGTCTCGTCCATCACGGGTCCAGCATCCTGCGTCGGGGACGGGGGCGCACGCGGAGTGCGCCGGTTCGTCACGGCAGGGCGCTCGCCGCCTCACCCGCGCCGCCGTACAGCCGCGCCAGCCGTGCCGCGTCCCCGGCGAACCGCGCGCGCAGGGCCGCCGGGGCCAGCACCTCCGCTTCCGGCCCGAGCGCCCTCAACTGGGTGTGCGCGACCTCCTCGGACTCCACCGGCAGCGTCATCGTCACCCAGCCCTCGCCGTCCGGTTCCCCGGCCGCCGCCAGCGCCTCCCGCGCGGACAGCGTGTCCACGGCCCACCGAAGGGTGCGCACGCCCTCGGGGGACAGCCGCAGGACGACCTCGGTGCGCAGCAGCGAGCGGGCGAACCGCTCGGAGTGCTCCGCCCAGAAGCCCGGCAGGTCGAAGTCCTCGTCCCGCACGAAGCGGTCCTCACCGGCCGCGACGGCGCAGAACCGGTCGATACGGTACGTGCGGTACGCCCCGTCCTCCGCGACCCGCGCGCACAGGTACCAGACCCCGGCCTTCAGCACCAGGCCGTACGGCTCCAGCACCCGCTCCACCTCGCGCTCGCCCCGCCGGTAGCGCGCCGTGACCCGGCGGTCGTCCCACACCGCCTCCGCGACCGCAGGCAGCAGCCGAGGTGTCTCCGGCTCCCGGAACCAGGCCGGCGCGTCCAGATGGAAGCGCTGCGCCGCCGTACGGGAGGCGTCCCGCAGCGACGGCAGCAGCGCGGCGGAGACCTTCAGCCGGGCGGCGGAGGCGGCGTCCTCCAGGCCCATCTCCCTGAGCGCCCCCGGCACCCCCGACAGGAACAGCGCCTCCGCCTCGCCGCGGGCCAGCCCCGTCAGCCGGGTGCGGTACCCGCCGATCAGCCGGTAGCCGCCCGCCCGGCCCCGGTCCGCGTACACCGGGACGCCCGCCTCGCTCAGCGCCTGCGCGTCCCGCGTGACGGTCCGCTCCGACACCTCCAGCTCCCGCGCCAGCTCGGCGGCGGTCATCGAGGGCCGGGACTGCAACAGGAGCACCATCTTGATCAACCGGGCGGCACGCATACGGCCATCATGCCGGGGCCCACCGACAGCGAAGGGGCACGGCGGACGCCGTACCCCTTCGCCTGGACCCGAGTGACTTACAGGCCGTACTTCTCGCGCGCTTCCTTCACCGACGCCGCCTTGACCTCGCCACGGCCGGCGAGCTGGGCCAGCGCCGCGACGACGATCGACTCGGCGTCGACGCCGAAGTGGCGGCGGGCGGCCTCACGGGTGTCCGACAGACCGAAGCCGTCGGCGCCCAGCGAGGACCAGTCCTGCTCCACCCACTGCGCGATCTGGTCCGGGACCTGGCGCATGTAGTCGGAGACGGCCAGCACCGGACCCTCGGCGCCCTGCAGCGCCCGCCGGACGAACGGCACCCGCTCCTCGCCGCGCAGCAGCGCCGCGTCGGCCTCCAGCGCGTCCCGGCGCAGCTCCGTCCAGGAGGTCGCGGACCACACGTCGGCGGCCACGCCCCACTCCTCGGCGAGCAGCTGCTGCGCCTTGAGCGCCCAGTGGATCGCCGTACCGGAGCCCAGCAGCTGGATGCGCGGGGCGTTCGCCGGGACGGTGACGCCCGCGGACTCCGCCGTGTTGAAGCGGTACAGGCCCTTGACGATGCCCTCGTCGATGCCGAGGCCCTGCGGCTTCGCCGGCTGCGGCATCGGCTCGTTGTAGACCGTCAGGTAGTAGAAGACGTTCTGGTCCTCGCCCGGCTTGGCCTCGCCGTACATCCGGCGCAGACCCTCACGCACGATCACCGCGATCTCGTAGGCGAACGCGGGGTCGTAGCTGAGCGCGGCCGGGTTGGTCGCGGCGATCACCGGCGAGTGGCCGTCGGCGTGCTGCAGGCCCTCACCGGTCAGCGTGGTGCGGCCCGCCGTGGCGCCGACCAGGAAGCCGCGGCCCAGCTGGTCGCCGAGCTGCCACATCTGGTCGGCCGTGCGCTGCCAGCCGAACATCGAGTAGAAGATGTAGAACGGGATCATCGCCTCGCCGTGCGTCGCGTACGCGGTGGACGCGGCGATGAAGTCGGCCATCGAACCGGCCTCGGTGATCCCCTCGTTGAGGATCTGGCCGTTCTCGGCCTCCTTGTAGTACATCAACTGGTCGCGGTCGACCGGCTCGTACGTCTGGCCCTTGGGCGAGTAGATGCCGAGGGACGGGAAGAGCGACTCCATGCCGAAGGTGCGCGCCTCGTCGGGGACGATCGGCACCCAGCGCTTGCCGGTCTCCTTGTCTCGGACCAGGTCCTTGACCAGGCGGACGAACGCCATCGTGGTCGCCACGCTCTGCGAGCCGGAACCCTTGTCGAAGGCGGCGAACGCCTTCTCGGCCGGGGCGGGCAGCGCCGGCAGCGGGTGCGTTCGACGGACCGGGGCCGGGCCGCCGAGCGCCGCGCGGCGCTCCTGCAGGTAGCGGACCTCGGGGGAGTCGGCGCCCGGGTGGCCGTAGGGGACCACGCCGTCGACGAAGTCGCTGTCCTTGATCGGCAGCTCCAGCAGGTCGCGCATCGCCTTGAACTCGTCCACCGAGAGTTTCTTCATCTGGTGGTTGGCGTTCTTCGACGCGAAGCCCTCGCCGAGGGTGTGGCCCTTGACCGTCTGGGCCAGGATCACGGTCGGCGCGCCCTTGTGCTCGACGGCGGCCTTGTACGCGGCGTACACCTTGCGCGGCTCGTGACCACCGCGGGAGAGGTGGAAGCAGTCGAGGATCTTGTCGTCGCTCAGCAGCTTCGCCATCTCGGCGAGCGCCGGGTCCTTGCCGAAGAAGTCCTCGCGGATGTACGCGGCGTCGCGGGTCTGGTACGTCTGGATCTGCGCGTCCGGTACCTCGCGCAGCCGGCGTACCAGCGCGCCGGTGGTGTCGAGCTGGAACAGCTCGTCCCAGGTGGAGCCCCACAGCGTCTTGATGACGTTCCAGCCGGCGCCGCGGAACTGGGCCTCCAGCTCCTGCACGATCTTGAAGTTGGCGCGGACCGGGCCGTCGAGGCGCTGCAGGTTGCAGTTGATGACGAAGGTGAGGTTGTCCAGCTCCTCACGGGCGGCGAGCGCGAGGGCCGCCGTCGACTCCGGCTCGTCCATCTCGCCGTCGCCGAGGAACGCCCACACGTGCGAGGCGGAGACGTCCTTGATGCCGCGGTTGGTGAGGTAGCGGTTGAACCGCGCCTGGTAGATCGCCGACAGCGGGCCGAGACCCATGGAGACGGTCGGGAACTCCCACAGCCAGGGCAGGCGGCGCGGGTGCGGGTAGGACGGCAGGCCGTTGCCGCCGGCCTCCTGGCGGAAGTTGTCCAGGTGGGCCTCGGTCAGGCGGCCGTCCAGGAACGCGCGGGCGTAGATGCCGGGGGAGGCGTGGCCCTGGATGTACAGCTGGTCGCCGGAGCCGGCGGCCTCTCCGGAGTCCTTGCCTTTGAAGAAGTGGTTGAAGCCGGTCTCGTAGAGCCAGGCCGCGGAGGCGAAGGTGGCGATGTGGCCGCCGACGCCGTGCTTGCTGCCGCGGGTCACCATGGCGGCCGCGTTCCAGCGGTTCCAGGCGGTGATGCGGGCCTCCAGCTCCGGGTCACCGGGCAGGCCCGGCTCCGCGGAGGTGGGGATGGTGTTGACGTAGTCCGTCTCGAGGAGCTTCGGCAGGGCGATGCCGGCGCCCTCGGCGCGCTCCAGCGTGCGGCGCATCAGGTACGCGGCCCGGTGCGGCCCGGCCGCCTTGGCGACGGCGTCCAGGGAGGCCTGCCACTCGGCGGTCTCCTCGGGGTCACGGTCCGGGAGCTGGTCGAGCTCGCTCGGCTGGATGGCGTTGGGGTCGGTCATGTCGCCGCCTTCCTCAGTCGAAGGGGGGTTCCCTCACAGCGAAGGGTTCGGGGGTGCCCTAGGTCTTTGGCAGGACAGGGCTCGAGAACTTCGGTGGAAGTCCGTCGGTGACTCTAACTCCGTGATCGATGATCGATCAAAGGGTTGAGGCGGAAAACCTCTTGATCACGAGAAAGTCGGCACGGGGTGCCTCCGGCGGTGGCACGGGGTGACGGTGCTGGTGGGCTGTTTGTGCAGGTGAGCGCGGTGGGGCGCAGGAGAGCTCGGGTGGTGCGGTGGGGTGGCGGGTGCGGGTCGCGCCGTGGCTGATCGCGCGGTTCCCCGCGCCCCTCTCGGGGGCGCCTTCGGGGGCGGGAAGTGCGGGGGCGGCGGGGCGATACGCCCTAGGCGCGGGGCGCGCAGCCCAGGACGTGGGCCTTCACCAGTTCCGCGATCCGGGGATCGCGGCGCTGGAAGGCCTGCACCAGCTCCTCGTGCTCCTCCGCGTACGACTGCTGGACCGTGCCCAGCCAGCGGATCGACAGGGCCGTGAAGACCTCGATACCGAGGCCCTCCCAGGTGTGCAGCAGCACGGAGTTGTCGGCTGCGCGGACCAGCTCGCGGTGGAAGCCCACGGTGTGCCGGACCTGGGCCGTGCCGTCGGCGTTGCGGTCGGCCGCGTAGAGCGCGGTGACGTGCGGCTCCAGCACCGAGCAGTCCACCGCCAGCTTCTCCGCGGCCAGCTCGGCCGCGATGGCCTCCAGGCCGGCCCGCACTGGGTAGCTCTCCTCCAGGTCGGCCGCGGTCAGGTTGCGTACCCGCACGCCCTTGTTCGGGGCCGACTCGATCAGCCGCAGCGACTCCAGCTCACGCAGCGCCTCGCGGACCGGGGTCTGGCTGACCTCCAGCTCGGTGGCGATACGGCGCTCCACGATCCGCTCGCCCGGCTGCCAGCGCCCGCTGACGATTCCCTCCACGATGTGCTCGCGGATCTGTTCGCGCAGCGAGTGGACGACGGGCGCGGTCATGAGGGCTCCTTAGGGAGGGCTGACATTTAGACAATACGGCGGCTTCGCTCCGCGGGAAGGGCGTGTGGGGGTGTCTTTGCGCAGGTGAGATGAGGGTTACACGCCGTGGGTGCGGCGGGGGCGCCCACTGGCTCGGGTTCGTCCCCTCTCGGGCGGGTGCGGGTCGTATGTGGCTGGTCGCGCCCACGCGGCGCAGCCGCATGTCGATACAGCCCCGCGCCCCTCGGGGGTGCAGCCGCTCCGCGCAGCAAAGACGGCGCCCCGCCCGGAAGACTCCGGGCGGGGCGCCGTACTGCCTGGATCACAGAGCTCAGAGGCCGAGCTCGACCTCGAACTCGCCCGCTTCCAGGATCGCCTTGACCGTGGTCAGGTAACGCGCGGCGTCGGCGCCGTCCACCAGGCGGTGGTCGTAGGACAGGGTCAGGTAGACCATGTCGCGGATGCCGATGACCGTGCCCTCGGCGGTCTCGATGACGGCCGGTCGCTTGACCGTGGCACCGATGCCGAGGATCGCGACCTGGCCCGGCGGCACGATGATCGTGTCGAACAGCGCGCCACGCGAACCGGTGTTGGAGATGGTGAAGGTCGCGCCGGACAGCTCGTCCGGGGTGATCCTGTTGGCGCGGACCTTGCCGGCCAGCTCCGCCGTGGCCTTGGAGATGCCCGCGATGTTGAGGTCGCCGGCGTGCTTGATGACCGGGGTCATCAGGCCCTTCTCGGAGTCCACCGCGATACCGATGCTCTCGGTGTCGAAGTAGGTGATCGTGCCCTCGGCCTCGTTGATCTTGGCGTTGATGACCGGGTGGGCCTTCAGCGCCTGCGCGGCGGCCTTGACGAAGAACGGCATCGGGGAGAGCTTGACGCCCTCACGCGCGGCGAAGGAGTCCTTCGCCTGGGCGCGCAGCCGCATCAGCTTGGTGACGTCGACCTCGACCACCGAGGACAGCTGGGCCTGCTCGTGCAGGGCCTTGACCATGTTGTCGCCGATGACCTTGCGGATCCGCGGCATCTTCACGGTCTGACCGCGCAGCGGGGAGACCTCCAGCGCCGGGGCCTTCTTGGCGGCGGCCGGAGCAGCCGCGGCCGGGGCCGGGGCGGCGGCGGGGGCCTTGGCGGCCTCGGCGGCGGCCACGACGTCCTGCTTGCGGATACGGCCGCCGACACCGGTGCCCTTGACGGTGGCCAGGTCGACGCCGTTCTCGGCGGCGAGCTTGCGCACCAGCGGGGTCACGTAGGCGCCGTCGTCGGCCGGCTGGGCGGCGGCCGGAGCGGCCGGGGCCGGGGTCACCGGGGCCGGGGCGGGCGCCGGAGCCGCGGGGGCGGCCGGAGCCGGGGCGGCAGCGGCGGGCGCGGCCGGAGCGGCGGGGGCCGGGGCAGGGGCGGCGGGCTGGGCCGGGGCCGCGGGGGCGGCCGGGGCCTCGGCGGCGGGGGCCGGAGCCGGGGCCGGGGCGGCGGCCGGAGCGGCACCCGCCTCGCCGATGACGGCGAGCTTGGCGCCGACCTCGGCGGTCTCGTCCTCGTTCACCACGATCTCCAGCAGCACGCCGGAGGCGGGCGCCGGGATCTCGGTGTCGACCTTGTCCGTGGAGACCTCGAGCAGCGGCTCGTCGGCCTCGACCGAGTCGCCGACCGACTTCAGCCAGCGGGTGACGGTGCCCTCGGTGACGGACTCGCCGAGCGCCGGGAGGACCACGTCGGTGCCCTGTGCGGAGGAGGCGCCGGAGGTGGCCTCGGCGGACGGGGCCGGGGCCGGGGCGGCCTGCTCGGTGGACGGCGCGGCCGCGGCGGGCTCGGGGGCCGGGGCCGGAGCCTCCTCGGCGGCCGGAGCCGGGGCGGCAGCGGGGGCACCGGTGCCGTCGTCGATGACGGCCAGCTCGGCGCCGACCTCGACCGTCTCGTCCTCGGCGACCTTGATGGAGGCCAGGACACCCGCGGCGGGAGAGGGGATCTCGGTGTCGACCTTGTCGGTGGAGACCTCGAGCAGCGGCTCGTCGGCCTCGACGCGCTCACCCTCGGCCTTCAGCCATCGGGTGACGGTGCCCTCGGTGACGCTCTCACCGAGCGCCGGAAGGGTTACGGAAACCGCCATGGTTTCGGTTGCTCCTTACGAGTTGCGGAAAGTCTGTGTCGTCGCGCCCGAGGGCTGATCAGTCGTGCGCGTGCAGCGGCTTGCCGGCCAGTGCCAGGTGGGCCTCGCCGAGCGCCTCGTTCTGCGTCGGGTGGGCGTGGACGAGCTGGGCGACCTCGGCCGGCAGCGCTTCCCAGTTGTAGATCAGCTGGGCCTCGCCGACCTGCTCGCCCATACGGTCACCGACCATGTGGACGCCGACCACGGCACCGTCCTTGACCTGGACGAGCTTGATCTCGCCCGCGGTCTTCAGGATCTTGCTCTTGCCGTTGCCCGCCAGGTTGTACTTCAGAGCGACGACCTTGTCCGCGCCGTAGATCTCCTTGGCCTTGGCCTCGGTGATGCCGACGGAGGCGACCTCCGGGTGGCAGTAGGTCACCCGCGGGACACCGTCGTAGTCGATCGGGACGGTCTTCAGACCGGCCAGCCGCTCCGCCACCAGGATGCCCTCGGCGAAGCCGACGTGTGCGAGCTGGAGCGTCGGGACGAGGTCACCGACGGCGGAGATGGTCGGAACGTTGGTGCGCATGTACTCGTCGACCAGGACGTAGCCGCGGTCCATGGCGACGCCGGCCTCCTCGTAGCCCAGGCCCTGGGAGACCGGCCCGCGGCCGACCGCGACCAGCAGGACCTCGGCCTCGAACTCCTTGCCGTCGGCGAGGGTGACCTTGACGCCGTCCTGGGTGTACTCGGCCTTCTGGAAGAAGGTGCCCAGGTTGAACTTGATGCCGCGCTTACGGAAGGCGCGCTCGAGCAGCTTGGAGGAGTTCTCGTCCTCGACCGGGACGAGGTGCTTCATGCCCTCGATGATCGTGACGTCCGAGCCGAAGGACTTCCACGCGGAGGCGAACTCGACGCCGATGACGCCGCCGCCCAGGACGATCGCGGACTTCGGCACGCGGTCCAGGACGAGGGCGTGGTCGGAGGAGATGATCCGGTTGCCGTCGATCTCCAGGCCCGGCAGCGACTTCGGCACGGAGCCGGTCGCGAGCAGGATGTGGCGGCCCTGGACGCGCTGACCGTTCACGTCGACGGAGGTGGCCGACGCCAGGCGGCCCTCACCCTCGATGTACGTCACCTTGCGGGAGGCGACCAGACCCTGCAGGCCCTTGTACAGGCCCGAGATCACGTCGTCCTTGTACTTGTGCACACCCGCGATGTCGATGCCCTCGAAGGTGGTCTTGACACCGAACTGCTCGCTCTCGCGCGCCTGGTCGGCGATCTCACCGGCGTGCAGCAGGGCCTTGGTGGGGATGCAACCCCGGTGCAGGCAGGTACCGCCGACCTTGTCCTTTTCGATCAGGGCGACGTCCAGGCCCAGCTGAGCCCCGCGCAGGGCCGCGGCGTAACCACCGCTACCACCGCCGAGGATCACTAGGTCGAAAACGGTGCTGGCGTCGTTCGCCACGTCACGTCCTCCATGCATGTGCGCCGTACGCCGGTCGTCGATGACCGGCAGGCGGCTGGTGTCCGGCCGCTCGTTCTTCGGCCCTCGGGTAGGGGCCCTGTCCTGCCGGGCTCCATCTTTGCACTTGTCGGACGGGATCGAGACGCCGGGCCGGTGTGTGAGACGTCCCACGTTCCCTGGTGAGCGACGGGGCGGATGCCGACGCAGAGGGGCGCGGGGCCGGATCGACATGCGGCTCCGCCGCGTGGGCGCGATCAGCCCAACGCGGCGGAGTGCGTCGTACGGCGCCGACAGGCGACCTACGAACCGGACATCACCCGAGGTCACCGGCCGCGGCCAGCTCCGCGACCCGGACCAGCGTCCGCACCGCCGTGCCCGTGCCGCCCTTCGGCGTGTAGCCGAACGGCCCGCCCTCGTTGAACGCCGGACCGGCGATGTCGAGGTGCGCCCACGGGATGTCCTCGCCGACGAACTCGCGCAGGAAGAGACCGGCGACGAGGCCGCCGCCCATCCGCTCACCCATGTTGGCGATGTCGGCGACCTGGGAGTCCATGCCCTTGCGCAGGTGCTCCGGCAGCGGCATCGGCCAGGCCGGCTCGCCGACCTCCTCCGCGGCCTCGTGCACCGCGGCGCGGAACGCGTCGTCGTTGGCCATGACGCCGAACGTCCGGCTGCCCAGCGCCAGCATCATCGCGCCGGTCAGCGTGGCCACGTCGATGATCGCGTCCGGCTTCTCCTCCGACGCCGCCCACAGGGCGTCGCCCAGCACCAGCCGGCCCTCGGCGTCGGTGTTGAGCACCTCGACCGTCTTGCCGCTGTACATGCGCAGCACGTCACCGGGGCGCACGGCGGAACCGGAGGGCATGTTCTCGGCCAGCGCCAGCCAGCCGGTGACGTTGACCTCCAGGCCGAGGCGCGCGGCGGCGACGACGGCGGCGAAGACGGCCGCCGCACCGCTCATGTCGCACTTCATGGTCTCGTTGTGACCGGCCGGCTTCAGCGAGATGCCGCCCGAGTCGTAGGTGATGCCCTTGCCCACGAAGGCGAGGTGCTTCTTGGCCTTGGAGCTGGTGTAGGACAGCTTCACCAGGCGCGGAGCGGCCGCGGAGCCGCCTCCGACGCCGAGGATGCCGCCGTAGCCGCCCTTGGTGAGCGCCTTCTCGTCGAGCACCTGCACCTTGATGCCGTGCTCCTTGGCCGCGGTCTGCGCGATCGCGGCGAAGGACTGCGGGGTGAGGTCGTTCGGCGGGGTGTTGATCAGGTCGCGGGCGCGGTTCAGCTCCTCGCCGACCGCGGTGGCGCGGGCCAGCGCGCCCTTGTACGCGGCGTCGCGCGGCTTGCCGCCGAGCAGCACGGCCTCGGCGAGCGGCGCCTTGCCGTTCTTGGCCTTCGCGTCGTTCTTGGCCTGACGGCCGTTCTGCTTGTAGACGTCGAAGGAGTACGCGCCGAGCAGCACGCCCTCCGCGACGGCGCCGGCGTCGGCGGCGTCGGTCAGCGGCAGCGCGAACGCGGCCTTCTTCGTCCCGGTCAGGGTGCGGGCGGCCACGCCGGCGGCCCGGCGCAGCGCCTCGGCGTCGTACGTCTCGTCCTTCTCCGGCTCCGTGCCCAGGCCCACCGCGATCACGAGCGGTGCCTTGAACCCGGCCGGCGCCGGCAGCTTCGTCACCTCGCCCTCGGCACCGGAGGCCCCGAGGGTCTCCAGGACGGCGGCGAGCCGCCCGTCGTAGGCCTTGTCCACGGCCTCGGCGCCCGGTGCGACGACCAGGTCGCCGGACTTGGATCGGGTGCCCTTGGCGACACCGATCACGATCGCGTCGGCCCGCAGACCGGACGCCGCGGCGGTGCTGAGAGTGAGAGCAGTCACGGTGGTGATATCTCGCTTCCGATGTGAAGTTCCTGCGGCCGAGTGGTGTGGGTTCGACCGGACCCGACGGCCGACACTAGATCCGGGTCCGGGAGGCGGTCCCCACCGGGGTGTCCTGACCGGCGCGGCGGACCGGCGGGACACCTGGAGGGAGCCTACGCTCGCGGGCCCGTTCGCTCACTCCTGCGAGCGTTCACCTGTCGGTGGCGTCATGGCCATTTCCCGATCCTCGCACCTGATGACCTGAGTCACACTCATCGGGTTGCGGTGAGTACCGACCTCATCGCTTCGCATCATTTCCACGGATCCTCCGCGTCCCGGTCACAACGAGCGGGGGGCCCTTGGGGGGAGAGCGCGGCATGGCGCACAGTGCGCGCAGAACCACGGCTGCCCTGGTGACGGCGGCGGCCACGACGGCACTGGGGCCGGCGGCGCCCGGCGCCGCGGCGGCCACCACGCCGCGCATCGACCTGGAAGGTGCTGGTCGTGGACGACGGGAGCAGCTCCGTCGCGGCCATCACCGGCCAGCTCAGGAGCACCGGCATCCCGTACACGAGCGTCGACCCTCAGCCGGTGCGGCCGCATCGACCCGATCAAGGACCTGGAGACCCTCCTGCGCGCCTACGCCGCCGGCCGCGTCGTGATGCTGTCCTCCACCTCCGAGGGCTTCCCGTTCTCGCTCATCGAGGCCATGTCCTGCGGCCGTACGACCGTCTCGACGGACGTCGGCGGGGTGCGCGAGGCCGTCGGGGACCTGCCGACGAGCCGCTTCTGCGCGGCGTCGCGCCGCCTGGGGCCGAGTTCGATGCTCAAGAAGTACGAGCCGGGGGCGTGACGCCGGCCCTGCTGAGACCCAGTCCCGTCACCGCCGTCCCCGCGATCCGGTCGGCCAGCGAACGCCGGCTGGGGGAGAACACCGGCAGCGCGTTGACCAGGAACAGCAGCACCGCCAGCGCCCACACCAGGAACGACAGTGCGAAGTGCCCCTCGATCAGCAGCACGCAGGCCACCGCGTACACGGCGACGTCGGCGGCCGTGGTGACGGCGGCGCGCAGCGCGGCCCGGCGCGGGGCGGCCTCCGCCACCCTCAGACCGAGCACGCCCTTGCCGACGGTGCGCCCGAGGAGGGCGAGGCAGGCCCACTGGTAGGCGAACGTGGCGAGCACCAGCACCGCGAAGGCCTGCTCCATGTACAGCACCACCTTGTGCCACAGCGACGACCCGAGGTGCTCGGAGGCGCCGAGCACGTCGCCGCGCGAGGTCAGCAGATCCAGGCCGCCGCGGGTGGCCAGTTCGGGCACGTCGGTGACGAGCGCGGATATCCGGTGGAAGGTGAGCACCGCGAGCGCCGACGCCGCCGCGACGACGAGCGCGAAGTCGATGAACCAGGCCACGGCACGGCGCAGCTTGGGCATGACGGTCCCCCGATCGATCACCATCCGTGTACGGCGGAAGAGATTACCGACCCAGGCACAGCACCAGCAGGGCGACCGTTGCGGCCGTCTCCGCCAGCGCGCCGAACACGTCACCGGTGACCCCGCCGAAGCGGCGGACGCAGTGCCGCAGCAGGAGTTCGGCGGCGGCGAGCGCGAGCAGCACCGCGAGAGCGGCGCGCAGCGCGTCGTATGCGCCGAGGAGGGCGCCGCCCGCCGCGGCGGCAGCGGTGACCAGGGCGGCGGCGCCCGCCGCGCCGCCCGCCGGTACGACCCCGGCCACGGCGGCGCCGAGGCCCTCGGGACGGGCGGCCGGGACTCCTCGCCGGGCGGCCAGCGTCAGCGCCAGCCGGGCGGCGGCGGCCGAGACGAGGGCGGCCAGCGTGCCACGGCCCCAGGAGCCGCCGTAGAGCTGCGCGAGCGCCGCGACCTGGACGAGCAGCACGAAGACCAGCGTGAGCACGCCGAACGGCCCGATGTCCGACTGCTTCATGATCCGCAGCGCGTCCTCGGCGGGCTTGCCGCTGCCCAGCCCGTCCGCGGTGTCGGCGAGCCCGTCCAGATGCAGTCCCCGGGTCAGTACGGCGGGGACGGCGGCCGCGGCGGCGCAGGCGAGCAGCGCGCCGGCGCCCAGGGCCAGCAGGGCGAGCGCGCAGCCGGCGGCCAGGGCGCCGACGACCAGGCCGGCGACGGGCGCGGCCAGCATGCCGCCGCGCGCGGCTCCGCGGTCCCAGCGGGTGACGGTGACCGGCAGGACGGTGAGCGTGCCGAAGGCGAACCGCAGGCCGTCGAGGGGGGAGGGGGTCGTGGACACCGGCGCAGGGTATCCGGGGGGCGCGCGGGCACGGACGGCGGCCGGGGGCGGGCGCGACTAAAGTGCGGATATGGGGCATTGGTGGGTGCGCAACGTCGTGGAGCCGGGCAAGCTGCCCCTGCTCCTCGCCCTGACAGCCTTCGTGCTGACCTTTCTGGTCACCCGGCTCATCACCCGGCTGATCCGGGCAGGCAAGGGCCCCTTCGGCAATGTGAAGGCGGGCGGGGTGCACGTCCACCACGTCGTCCCCGGGGTCGTCCTCACCGTCGTGGGAGGCTTCGGCGCGGTCGCCGGTGGGCAGCACGGCTTCGGCTCGGGCCTCGCCGCGGTCGTCTTCGGCATCGGCGCCGGGCTGGTCCTGGACGAGTTCGCGCTGATCCTGCACCTCGACGACGTCTACTGGAGCGAGGCGGGCCGCCAGAGCGTCGAACTCGTCGTCTTCACCGCCGCGCTGGTCGGGCTGGTCCTCGTCGGCTTCGCACCCTTCGGCGTCAACGACCTCAGCCAGGGGGAGCTGCAGGACCGGGGGCAGGTCATCCTGACCGTCGGGGTGAACTTCCTCTTCTCGCTGATCGCCCTCGCCAAGGGCAAGGGCCGCATGGCCGTCATCGGCGTGATCATCCCCTTCATCGCGCTGATCGGCGCCGTACGGCTGGCCCGTCCCGGCTCTCTGTGGGCCAAGCGCCTCTACCGCCGCCGTCCCCGCGCCCGGGCCAAGGCCGGACTGCGCGCGTACCGCCACGACCTGCGCTGGTCCCGGCCCCGCCGTGCCGTCCAGGACTGGCTCGGCGGCAAACCGGATCCCGAGCCGGCCCGGACCGTCGAACGCCGGTGACGCCGCCGCCACTGCGCCGCCGCGCACAGCACCACCACGCCCGCGAGCGCGGCCAGGTGCTCCTTGCCGGCCAGGTTCTCCTTCACCAGCACCTCGGCGATCATCGCCACGGTCACCGCTGCGGCCGTGACATGGGCCCCGTAGCGCCAGCACAGGTACACCGCGAGACACACCACGGCCGCCGACGGGCCCGTGTCGACCACTTGGGCGTCGGAGGCGGGCAGGCCGAGCGGGCTGTGCGGGCCGAGCCAGATGCCGAGGCGGGCGTAGAGGGTGCCGGCCAGGGTCGCGGCGTAGGCGATGACCAGGGTCCGCCACCAGCCCAGGCACAGCTCGGCGATGCCGAACACCAGCAGGATCTGGGCCAGCGCGCCCCATACGGGCAGGTCGAGCGCGGGCACGTACAGGGACAGGGGCGTGCGCAGCAGGGCCAGCCAGAGGGGGTCCTCGGCACGCACGGCGCCGGCGGCCTGCACGACGCCGAAGCCCCAGGGCTGGTTCTGCACGAACTGGAGCACGGCTGTCAGGCACACCGCCGCCGACGTCATCGGAGCCGCCCGCCAGTGCCGCTTGAGCAGCGGCTCGCGCACGGTGACGTACAGCAGTCCCCATTCGGCGCGGGCCCAGCGGGCGAGGTGCTTCATCTGCGGGTCTCCAAATGCGTACGGTGCAGCCACTTCGGCAGCCCCGGCGCCTCCAGGAAGCCTTCCGCGCGCGCCGAGGCGAGGCCGATGCGCAGCAGGTCCGCGCTCTTCTCGAAGAGCAGGAACCGGGGCTCCCAGATGGGCCGGTACTTCGCGTTGGCGCGGTAGAGCGACTCGATCTGCCACCACCGGGAGAAGAAGCTGAGCAGCGACCGCCACAGCCTCAGCACCGGCCCGGCGCCGAGACGTGCGCCACGTTCGAAGACCGAGCGGAACATCGCGAAGTTGAGAGAGACCTGGGTGATCCCGATCTCGCCGGCCCGCCGCAGCAGTTCGATGACCATGAACTCCATCAGGCCGTTGTCGGAGTCCCGGTCCCGTCGCATCAGGTCCAGGGAGAGCCCCTTCGGACCCCAGGGCACGAAGGACAGCAGCGCCCTCAGCCGGCCCTCGGCGTCATGGCACTCCAGCATCACGCACCGGCCGTCGTCGCCGTCCCCGAGCCGCCCCAGCGCCATGCTGAAGCCCCGCTCGGTGGCCCCGTCCCGCCAGTCGTCGGCGCGGCGTACCAGATACGTCATCTCGTCCGCCGGGATCTCCTCGTGCCGCCGGATCCGCACCGTGTACCCGGCCCGCCGCACCCGGTTGCAGGCCTGCCGCACCGTGCGCATGGCCCGCCCCTCCAGGGTGAACTCGGCGGCCTCGACCACCGCCTCGTCGCCGAGTTCCAGCGCGTCCAGGCCGTGCCGCGCGTACACGGTCCCGGCCTCCTCGCTCGCCCCCATCACCGCCGGGATCCAGCCGTGCGCGCGGGCCTGCGCCAGCCACGGCTCGATCGCCCCCGGCCACGCCTCCGGATCGCCCAGCGGATCCCCGGACGCCAGTGACACCCCGCCGAGCACCCGGTAGGCGACGGCCGCCTTCCCGGTCGGCGACCACACCACGCTCTTCTCGCGGCGCAGCGCGAAGTAGCCGAGCGAGTCCCGCTCCCCGTGCCGCTCCAGCAGTTCCCGCAGCCCCTTCTCGTCCTCCGCGGTGAGCGGGTCGACGGCGCGCCGGGAGCGGAAGGCGGCGTACAGGACGGCGAGCACCAGGGCCGTGCTGAGCACGTTGACCGCCACGTCCACCCAGGTGGGCGTCGACAGGCCGGGGAAGCGGGAGTCGTCCGCGGCGACCGAGACCAGCCGCAGCGTGCCGTACCGCCAGCGGGAGGCGAACGTCGAACGGCCGGCGTCCGCCGCCTGGTTGGTGACCGTCACCAGCAGCGCCGCCAGCAGCGACGCGGCGAGCCCGCCACCGGCGGCGACCACGGCGGCGAGCCGGGGGTTGGACCGGTCGCCCTTGGCGTAGAACTCACGCCGGCCGGCGAGCAGCGCGGCGACGAAGGCCGCGGTCAGGGCCAGCGACACCCAGTTCTGAGCGGAGCGCCGGATCTCCGGCAGCAGCGCCATGGCCAGAACGAACAGCGCGAGGAACGCCCCGCCGAGCACCAGGTTCAAGATCCACGCGGCCCGTTTGCGCCGCCGCATGGTGACGGCCAGGAACGCGGTGAAGACACCCGACGCGAACCCGGCCGTCAGCAGGTAGGGCGTGAAGAGGTTCTCCTGGTTGTGCCGCCGTACGTCCTGCCCGAGGGAGACCCACACCGCGCTCAGGAAGTTGACGAAGGCGACGGCGCGCAGATACCAGACGGCGAAGGCGGCGGCCCGACGTGCGATGCGGCTCTCTCCCATGACCGGGGATCATATGGCCGCTATTGGGGTAAACCGCCCCATTTGCTCTGCCCGGGGTGGTCGCTACTCCGCGTCGCTTTCGTCCACCGAAGCGGACCTTTCGGCGTTGTCTAGATGTCTGCGTTGTTTGCGCCTGCGTTCTCTGCGTTGACGGTGTCGTCTTCGCCGTCTTCCTTGATGTCCTTCTCCGGCAGCTCCGCCGCGAGGGCCGCCGCGGCCTGCACCAGCGGCAGCGCGAGCAGGCCGCCGGCGCCCTCGCCGACCCGCACGCCCTGGTCCAGCAGTGGCTCCAGCGCCATCCGGTCCAGCGCCTTGGCCTGCCCCGGCTCCCCGCCGGTGTGCCCGGCCAGCCACCAGTCCGGCGCCCGGAACGCGATCCGCTGCCCGACCAGCGCGCACGCCGCGGTCACCACGCCGTCCAGGATCACCGGCACCTTGCGCACCGCGCACTGCAGCAGGAAGCCCGTCATCGCCGTCAGGTCGGCGCCGCCCACGGTCGCCAGCAACTGCAACTGGTCGCCCAGCACCGGCCGGGCCCGGCGCAGCGCGTCCCGGATCGCCGCGCACTTGCGCATCCACGCCAGATCGTCGATGGCCAGCCCGCCCCGCCCGGTCACCACCGACGCGTCGGTCCCGCACAGCGCCGCGATCAGCACCCCGGCCGCCGTGGTCCCGCCGACGCTGACGTCGCCGAGCACGATCAGATCCGTACCGGAGTCGGCCTCCTCGTCGGCCACCGCGACACCGGCCCGGAAAGCGGCCTCCGCCTCCTGGAGGGTGAGCGCGTCCTCGACGTCGATCCGGCCGCTGCCGCGCCGCACCCGGTGCCGTACGACGTCCGCGGGCAGCTCCTCCGGCGCGCAGTCCAGCGCCATGTCGACCACCCGCACGGGGACGCCGAGCTGCCGGGCCAGCACCGACACCGGCCGGGCGCCCTCCAGCACGTCCCGCACCAGCGCGGCCGCGGTACCGGCGGGGCGCGCCGAGACGTCCAGCCCGGCGATCCCGTGGTCGCCGGCGAACAGCACGACCCGGGGATGTGCGACGGGGCGCACCGGCACGACGCCCTGCGCCGCGGCCAGCCACTCGCCCAGTTCGTCCAGGCGTCCCAGCGCTCCGGCCGGCACGATCTGACGCTCGCGGCGGGCCTCCGCGTCGCGGCGCACCCCGCCGTCGGGGCGCTCGATGAGATCGGTGAAGTCGTCGAGATTAAGCGAGCTCATTCGCCGAACAGTACCGGCACCGGTCGAACACGACCGCGCCACGCCGTGACCCCGCGGGCATGGCGTCGTTGCACCCCGGAAGGCGGTCCCGTACGTTCCGTTTTGCCACGGATTGTCGTCTGGGAGGCGCCGATGTCGACCGTTCCGCCCCTGCCGGCCGTTCCACCCATGCCGAGCCTCCCGCCCACCCCGCTGCAGCCACCGGCACCGCGCGCGCAGTGCCCGTGGTGCGGCTCGGCGCTGCTGACCGGCCGGCACCGCCTGCGGGCTCTGGCCCGCCGCCTCGCCCGCCTCGTCGCGGAGCCCGAGAGCTGGCTCGACGTGGGCACCGGCGACGGCGCGTTCCCGGACGCGGCACGGGAGTTCTTCCCGTACACCTCCTTCGACGGCGTCGGCCCCGCCCCCCGCGTGCTGTGGGCGCGCGCCGCGGAACGCGTCGAGGAAGCCTACGTCGGCCGGCTCACCGACACCGGGCTGACCGGCCGCTACGACGTCGTCACCCTGCTCCACCACCTGGAACACAGCGCCGACCCGCGCCGGGAACTGACCGCCGCCCTCACCGCCCTGCGCCCCGGTGGCCACCTCGTCGTCGAACTCCACACCCGCAACAGCCCTTTCAGACCCGCCGACGTGCACACCGAACTGACGGACCGGGGCTGCACCCTGCTGACGAAGAGACCCCGCGCCTGGTCACCGACGTACCGCGTCATCGCCCGGAAGAACTGACCCGGGCTCAGCCGCGCAGCACCAGCGCCTGCCCGGCCACGACCAGCACCACCTGCTCGCACTCGCCGGCGACCGCCGCGTTCAGCCGGCCCAGTTCGTCCCGGTAGCGCCGCCCCGACGCCGTGGCCGGCACCACGCCGGAGCCGACCTCGTTGGACACCAGTACCACCGTCCGCCGCGCCGTGCGCACCGCCCGAGCCAGCGCCGCCACCCGCTCACGCAGGGCCCGCTCACCGCCACCGGCCCACGTCCCGTCCTCCCACGCCCCGACCGAGTCCATCGCGTGGGCCAGCCACAGCGACAGACAGTCGATCAGCACCGGCGGCCCCCCCTCCTGCAGCAGCGGCACCAGGTCGACCGTCTCCGCCGTGCGCCACGACCCCGGCCGCCGCTCCCGGTGCAGCGCCACCCGCGCCGCCCACTCCGCGTCCCCGTCCCGGGCGCCGCCCGTCGCCACGTACAGCACGTCCGGGAACGCCTCCAGACGCCGCTCCGCCTCCACCGACTTGCCCGACCGGGCCCCGCCCAGCACCAGCGTCCGCCGCGGTACGTCGGGTACGTCCTCGTACGCCCCGACCACCAGCGTCGTCCCGTCCGGCACCGCCCGCGCGCCCGCCGCCGCGAGCCGCCGCGACAGCTCGCGGCCCGGCGGCACATCGTGGTCGAGGTGGACCGCGACGACGTCCGTGGTCGGCCCCACCGCGCCCACCGCCCGCAGCCGCGCCAGCGCGTCCGGCCGCCCCACGACGTCCGCCAGCACCATGTCGTACGGCGCCGCCGGACCGGAAGCCGCCTCCAGCCCGGCCGGCGCGCAGCCCGGCGGCAGATACAGCAGCCGCTGCCCCTCGGGACCGGTCACCGCGTATCCCGTGCCCGGCGTGTCCATCGCCAGCGCCCGCACCCGATGCCCCGTCAGCAGCGCCAGCTCCCGCCCGTCCGGCACCCGCCCGGGCTGCGGCAGCCCGGCCGGCACCTCCACCGGCGGCCCGTCGTGCGGATGCGACAGCAGCACCTGCCGTACCCCGCCCAGCGAATGCCCGGCCCGGGCCGCCGCGAACGCCGCGCCCGGGGTGAGATCCAGCAGCAGGGTGCCGTTCACCAGGACAGCGGTCGCCGCCCGCGCGTCGCCGCCGAGCGAGGTCGCGCAGCCGGCGCAGGGACAGTCGGGGCGGGGCAGTCCCGCGGGGGCACCGGTACCGAGCAGAGTCACGTCCACGCCATGATTTTCTCCGGTCTTCGCCCGGCTCGCGTCACGGAGCCCCCCAGGGGGCTCGGGGCCCGCTCGATACGCGGCTCGGCCGCGTGGGCGAGACCAGCCCACCACCCGCATTTTGACCAATCACCTGCGGTCTCTTGGCGGCTCACCCGGCGGAGCGCATACGCTGCGGGCAGGAGCCGGACCAAGATCCGGCGTCCGCCGGAGCAGGTACTCACACCCGGGAGGCGTACATGGCGGCATGGACGTGGCGGTTCGAGAAGGCCGACGGGACGGAGGTCCAGCCCGCGGTGCAGCCGGAGGAGTTCACCACCCAGGGCGACGCGGAGTCCTGGATCGGGGAGAACTGGAAGGCCCTGGCGGAGGGCGGCGCGGACCAGGTTCGGCTGTTCGAGGACGCCACGGAGATCTACGGCCCGATGAGCCTGCACGCGGACGAGTCGTAGGAAAGCGGCGCCCGGGGGGCGGGCCGACCGCCCCCGGGCGCCGTGTCACTGCTCGCCGAGCGTCACGTCCACCGTCTTCTCACGGCCCTCCCGCTTGTACGTCACCGTCGTCTTCTGGCCCGGCTTGTCCGTGGCCAGCGCCTCGGCGAGCGAGGTGATGGTGGTGATGGTGGTGGTGCCCACCTTGGTGATGACGTCCCCGGCCTGCAGGCCCGCCGTGTCGGCGGCGCCGCCGCTGACGACGTCGACGACCACGACCCCGGCGGGCTGGAAGCTGTCGTCGACGAACGTGCGGGCCGTGATGCCCAGCGCCGCGCGGCCCGAGTCGGTCACCTTGCCGCTGCTGACGATCTGACCCGCGATCGTCTTCACCATCGACGCGGGGATCGCGAAGCCGATGCCGGGCGCCGAACTGCCGCCGAGCTGCGGGTCGACGGCGGCCAGCGTCGGGATGCCGACGACCTGACCCTCCAGATTGACCAGCGCGCCGCCGCTGTTGCCGGGGTTGATGGCCGCCGACGTCTGCACCATGTTGGCGATGGTGGCGCCCGTACCCCCGCCGCTGCTGTTCTCGGTGACGGTCCGTCCGGTCGCCGAGACGATGCCCTGCGTCACGCTGGACGACAGACCGAGCGGCGAGCCCATGGCGAGCACGATCTGCCCCACCTCCACCTTGGCCGAGTCGCCGAACGTCGCGGCCCGCAGCCCGGCCGGCACCTTGTCCAGCTTGACGACGGCGAGATCCTGCTGCGGGTAGGAGGAGACCAGGGTCGCGGTGAGCGGTTCGCCGCTGTTGGCCGTCGTCACCTTGAAGGTCTTCTCGTCGCCGACGACGTGCGCGTTGGTGACGATGTGCCCCTTGTCGTCGTACACCACGCCCGAGCCGAGGTCGTTGCTCGCCTGGATCTGCACGACGGAGGGCAGTACCTCCCGGATCACCTTCAGATAGGCGGACTGGAGGTCGGTCCCCGCCCGGCCGGCCGCGGCGGGCTGCGCCGCCTGTGCCGTCGCGTTCTCCTCGCGGGACGAGGTGACGCCGGAGCACCCGGACAACAGCAGGACGCCGCACACACAGACGGCGACTGCGAACCGGAGACGGGCGGCAGCGGCACGGGAAACGTCCATGGCCCGAGTCTCACGCCCGGGCGGCCCCCCGGCCCGCGCAGCTCACCCGAACGAGCGGCCCACCCGACGCAACGGACCGAAACCGTCAGCCGCGCACCCCGCACAGATGCAGCAGCGCCGCGACGCCCCGGTAGGGGTCCGTGCGGCCGGCCTTCTCCTCGACCGTGAGGAGGGTGTCGAGGTCGGCGGGCGCCTCGGCGCCGTCCGCCGCCGTGTCGGTGAAGACCCGCACCCCGTACCAGCTGTGCAGGGGCGCGCCGATCCCGGCGAGCGTGGCCGTCAGCGTCGCCAGCCGGTCGGCGCGTACGTCCATGCCGAGGCGGTTGCGATAGGCGGTCGTGTCGAACGCGGCCAGCGCCCCGGCCCAGTCGCCGGACAGCCCCGGCCGCATCGCCAGCGCGTCGCCGTTGCGCACCAGCAGCGACAGCAGCCCGCCCGGGGCGAGCATCCGGGCCAGCCCCGCCACCAGCGGGTCGGGCTCCTCGACGTACATCAGCACGCCATGGCACAGCACCACGTCGAAGCTGCCGGGCAGGAAGTGCACGCCGGTGTCCCGGCCGTCGCCCTCGATGATCCGCATCCGCTCCCGGATGCCCTCCGGCTCACCGGCGAGCATCTCCCGGGCCGCGGCGATCATCGTGCGGTCCTGCTCCAGACCGGTCACCTTGTGCCCGGCCCGGACCAGTCGCAGCGCCTGCGTGCCCTGCCCCATCCCCACGTCGAGCACCCGCAGCCGCTGCCCGATCGGGAACCGCCCGGCTATCTGCTCGTCCAGCTGCCGTGCCACCAGTTCCTGGCGGACGACGTCCCGCAGCCCGCCCAGCTTGCTCAGCCAGGCCTCGGCCGCGCCCCCGGTGAACGGTGTCGTGCTCAGGGCCGCTCTCCGCGCTTGACCTGCGGCTTGGGCAGCCGGAGCCGGCGCATCTGAAGCGAGCGCATCAGCCCGTAGGCCACCGCGCCGCGCTTGTTCTGGTCGGGGAAGCGCTCGGCCAGCCGCTTCTTCAGCCGGAAGCCCGTGACGATCGAGTCGAGCACGATCAGCACGATCACGATCAGCCAGAGCAGCAGCGCGATGCTCTGAAGGGCCCCCACGCGCACCATGCTCAGCACGAGGATGACCACGGCCATCGGGAGGAAGAACTCCGCGATGTTGAAGCGGGAGTCGATGAAGTCGCGCGCGAAACGACGCACCGGGCCCTTGTCCCGGGCCGGCAGATAGCGCTCGTCACCGCTGGCCAGCGCCTGGCGCTGGCGCTCCATCGTGACGCGGCGCTCCTCGCGCTGCCGCTTGGCGGCCTCCTTGCGATTCGTCGGCGTGGTGGCGACACTGCGGCGCTGGGAACGGGCCTCACTCCGCTTGGGAGTGGGCCTGCCCTTCGGGGCCTGCGGGTCGCGGGGCTGCTTGGAGAGGTCTACCGCCGCCTGATCGGCGCCGGGGGCCTTCTCTTCCTTGGCACGGCTACGGAACACAAAAACCAAGGGTAAGGGCATGACCCGCATGGACCCCAGCCCGGCGGGGAACGATCCCGCAACGCCAGACGTCTCTACAAGGACAGAAGGGGCGCCGTGGGGCGCCGCGGTCGGGGTCCGCTCTCCTCCCTCCGCCGGAGCGGAGTCGGCCGCAGTCGTCCTTGGGGATGAGCGCATCCGTCCCCGAACAGTGCGTCAATGGAGGCAGGGCCCGTACTGTGGGTCTTGTCGCAGAGCTGGAGCCGGAGTCCGTCAGAAGGGGGCGCGCGAAGCCCATGAGCGGTGTCATGAAGCGTATGGGGATGATCTTCCGCGCGAAGGCGAACAAGGCCCTTGACCGGGCCGAGGACCCGCGCGAGACCCTCGATTACTCGTACCAGAAGCAGCTGGAGCTGCTGCAGAAGGTCCGCCGCGGCGTCGCCGACGTGGCCACCTCCCGCAAGCGCCTGGAACTCCAGCTCAACCAGCTGCAGCAGCAGTCCACCAAGCTGGAGGACCAGGGCCGCAAGGCGCTCGCCCTGGGCCGCGAGGACCTCGCCCGTGAGGCGCTGTCCCGCAAGGCCGCCCTGCAGCAGCAGGTGACGGACCTCGAAACCCAGCACGCGACGCTCCAGGGCGAGGAGGAGAAGCTCACCCTGGCGGCCCAGCGCCTGCAGGCCAAGGTCGACGCCTTCCGCACCAAGAAGGAGACCATCAAGGCCACCTACACCGCCGCCCAGGCCCAGACCCGGATCGGCGAGGCGTTCTCCGGCATCTCCGAGGAGATGGGCGACGTCGGCCTGGCCATCCAGCGGGCCGAGGACAAGACCGCGCAGCTGCAGGCCCGCGCCGGCGCGCTCGACGAGCTGATGGCCTCCGGCGCGCTGGACGACCCCTCGGGCATGCACAAGGACGACCTCCAGGCCGAGCTGGACCGGCTCTCCGGTGGTACGGATGTAGAGCTGGAGCTGCAGCGCATGAAGGCCGAACTGGCCGGCGGCACGTCCGCCGACCGGCAGGCGCTCGAGGGCGGCAGCGGCCAGGCGCAGCCCCAGCAGCAGCCGCAGGACACCCCGCGCTTCGACAAGCAGTAGGTGAGCGCCGAGAGCCCGGAGGGCGACATGGCCGACATGATCGTACGGATCATGGGGGAGGGGCAGGTGAGGCTGGCGGACAGCCACCTCGCCGAACTCAACAAGCTGGACGACGAGCTCCTGGCCGAGATGGAGAACGGCGACGGGCCCGGCTTCCGCCGCACCCTGACGGCCCTGCTGACCAAGGTGCGCGAGCTGGGCACACCGCTGCCCGACGAGTCCCTGGAGCCGTCGGACCTGATCCTGCCCGCGGCCGAGGCGACGCTGGAGGAGGTTCGCGAGCTGCTCAGCGACGACGGCCTGATCCCCGGCTGACGACGACCGGCCACGGCGTCCCGCTGCCGCCCGGCACCGGGACGCCGTACCGTACTCAGGCGTGAGCACCCCGCGTACCCTCGACCGCGCCCGATGCCGGCTCAAGGCGCACCCCGCGGCGTTCGACGCGGCGCTGGCCGCCGGGGTGCTGATCTGCATGGTCGCCGGATCCTTCGTGGACCCGCACGGCGAGAACGGCGTGACCTGGGGCGTGCGAAGCCCCGGCCCGCTCAGCCTGCTGCTCATGACCGTCGGTGCGGCGGCGCTGGTTGCCCGCCGCCGGGCCCCGATGAGAGTCCTGCTCGTCACGGGCACGGTCGCGGTCGTCGAATGCGTCACCGGCGACCCGCGCGCCCCCGTCGCGATGTCCGCGGTAGTGGCCCTCTACACGGTCGCCTCCACCACGGACCGCCCCACGACCTGGCGGGTCGGCCTGCTGACGATGACCGTCCTCACCGGCGCGGCGATGCTCGCCGGCCCGCTGCCCTGGTACGCCCAGGAGAACCTCGGCATCTTCGCCTGGACCGGCATGGCCGCGGCCGCAGGCGACGCGGTGCGCAGCCGGCGCGCCTTCGTCCACGCGATCCGGGAGCGGGCCGAACGGGCGGAACGCACCCGCGAGGAGGAAGCCCGCCGCCGCGTCGCCGAGGAACGCCTGCGCATCGCCCGCGACCTGCACGACGTGGTCGCCCACCACATCGCCCTGGTCAACGTCCAGGCCGGAGTCGCCGCCCACGTCATGGACAAGCGCCCCGACCAGGCCAAGGAAGCCCTGTCCCACGTCCGCGAGGCCAGCCGCAGCGCGCTGAACGAACTCCGCGCCACGGTCGGGCTGCTGCGGCAGTCCGGCGACCCCGAGGCCCCGACCGAGCCGGCGCCCGGCCTGGACCGCCTCGACGAACTCGCCGGCACGTTCCGCAGCGCGGGCCTGCGCGTGGAGGTGGTCCGCGCGGACCAGGACACCACCCTGCCCGCCGCCGTCGGCCTGGCCGCCTACCGGGTCATCCAGGAAGCCCTCACCAACGTCCACAAACACGCGGGTTCCGGGGCGAAGGCCGAGGTCAGCGTGGTCCGGGTCGGCCCCCGCATCGAAATCACGGTCCTCGACGACGGCGCGGGCAAGGACACCACGGCCCCCGCCTCCGAAGGCGGCCACGGCCTCCTGGGCATGCGCGAACGCACAACGGCCCTGGGCGGCACCCTGACCACGGCCCCCCGCTACGGAGGAGGCTTCCGAGTGCACGCCACGCTGCCGCTGGAGCCGCCAGGGACCTCTGACCCCGGGTGACGTGTCCCCCTGCGCCGCCGCGCCCTCCCGTGCCGCCCTGGGGGTCCCCCCTGCTCGAAGAGCTTGGACGCGACCAGCCACAACGCAACCCGGACAGGCCGCCGCAGGCACCCCCACCCCCCGGCCCCCATGCGATCCTTCCCCCATGACGACCCCCATCCGCGTCCTCCTCGCCGACGACCAGGCCCTGCTCCGCAGCGCCTTCCGCGTGCTCGTCGACTCCGAGCCCGACATGGAGGTCGTCGGCGAGGCATCCGACGGCGCCGAAGCCGTGACCCTCGCCAAGCAGCACCGCGCCGACGTCGTCCTCATGGACATCCGCATGCCCGGCACCGACGGCCTCGCCGCCACCCGCCTGATCAGCGCCGACCCCGACCTGGCCGGCGTCCGCGTCGTGATCCTCACGACCTTCGAGGTCGACGACTACGTCGTGCAGTCCCTGCGCGCCGGAGCCTCCGGCTTCCTCGGCAAGGGCTCCGAACCCGACGAACTGCTCAACGCCATCCGCGTCGCCGCCGCCGGCGAGGCCCTGCTCTCCCCGGCCGCTACCCGCGGCCTCATCGCCCGTTTCCTCGCCCAGGGCGACCCTGACGACGGCGACCGCGACCCCGTCCGCGCCGACCGCCTCGCCGCCCTCACGGTCCGCGAGCGCGAGGTGCTGGTGCAGGTCGCAGGAGGCCACTCCAACGACGAGATCGCCGAGCGCCTCGAGGTCAGCCCGCTCACCGTGAAGACGCACGTCAACCGTGCCATGGCCAAGCTCGGCGCCCGCGACCGCGCCCAGCTCGTGGTGATCGCCTACGAATCCGGCCTGGTCCGTCCGAGGGTGGAGTGAGCTCAACCCGCTCGTACTGCACCCGGAGTATGTGCCGGGCAAGGAAACGGGACCTGGGGCCTACGGAACGGCACCCGGCATGGCACAGGGTGAAAGGGCCACGCTTCTGCCGGCTCACAGAAGGAAGACCCTGACGCCCATGTCCTGGCTGTCCCGATTCAGCCTGGCACAACGTGCCCTGATAGGCCTGATATCCCTCATCGCGCTCGTGTTCGGCGCGATCGCCGTCCCGCAGCTGAAACAGCAGCTGCTGCCCACCATCGAACTGCCGATGGTCTCCATCATCGCTCCCTACCAGGGCGCCTCCCCGGACGTCGTCGAGAAGCAGGTCGTCGAGCCGATCGAGGACCGCCTGAACGGCGTCGACGGCATCACCGGCGTCACCTCCAAGGCCGGCGAGGGCAACGCCGTGATCATGGCGTCCTTCGACTACGGCAACGACACCAAGCGGATCGTCGCCGACGTCCAGCAGGCCGTGAACCGCGCCCGCGTCCAGCTCCCGGACGCCGTCGACCCGCAGGTCGTCGCCGGTTCCACCGACGACATGCCGACCGTCGTCCTCGCCGTCACCTCCGGCAAGGACCAGCAGGCCCTCGCCGACCAGCTCGACAAGACGGTGGTACCGGCGCTGAAGGACATCGACGGCGTCGGCCAGGTCACCGTCAGCGGCGTGCGCGACCTCCGGGTCGCCGTCACCCCGGACGACGCCAAGCTGGCCGCGGCGGGCCTGACCGTGCAGTCCCTCGCGCAGGCGCTCCAGGCGGGCGGCGCCACCATGCCGGCCGGTGCCTTCGACGAGGGCGGCCGCAACCGCACCGTCCAGGTCGGCGGCGGCTTCACGTCCGTCGAGCAGATCCAGAACCTGACGATCCCCGCCCGGGACGGCCACCGGCCGGCCCGGCTCGGCGACGTGGCGACGGTGCAGCAGCAGGAGGCCCCCGCGGACTCCATCACCCGCACCGACGGCAAGCCCAGCCTCGCCGTGATGGCCACCATGGACCACGACGGCAGCGCGGTGGCGATCTCCGACGCCGTGGCCGACAAGCTCCCGCAACTCCGCGAGGACCTCGGCAAGGACGCGAAGATCACCGTCGTCAGCGACCAGGGCCCGGCGGTGTCCAAGTCCATCTCCGGCCTGACCACCGAAGGCGTGCTCGGCCTGCTCTTCGCGGTCCTCGTGATCCTGGTCTTCCTGGCGTCGATCCGCTCCACCCTGGTCACGGCGGTCAGCATCCCGCTCTCCGTCGTCCTGGCCCTGATCGTGCTGTGGACGCGCGACCTGTCCCTGAACATGCTCACCCTGGGTGCGCTGACCATCGCCATCGGCCGGGTCGTCGACGACTCGATCGTGGTCCTGGAGAACATCAAGCGCCACCTCGGCTACGGCGAGGAGCGCCAGGACGCGATCCTGAACGCGGTGCGCGAGGTCGCCGGCGCGGTCACCTCCTCGACGCTCACCACGGTCGCGGTGTTCCTGCCGATCGGCCTGGTCGGCGGCATGGTGGGCGCGCTGTTCGGCTCGTTCAGCATCACGGTGACGGCGGCCCTGCTGGCCTCGCTCGTGGTCTCGCTGACGGTCGTACCGGTGCTGTCGTACTGGTTCCTGCGCCCCCCGAAGGGCACGCCGGAGGACGCCGAGGAGGCCCGCCGCAAGGCCGAGGAGAAGGAGGCGAACAGCCGCCTCCAGCGCTTCTACGTCCCCGTCCTGCGCTTCGCCACCCGCCGCCGCCTCACCAGCGTGGCCATCGCCGTCGTCGTCCTCGTCGCCACCTTCGGCATGGCGCCGCTGCTGAAGACGAACTTCTTCGACTCCGGCGACCAGAAGGTCCTCACCCTCAAGCAGAAGCTGCAGCCGGGCACCAGCCTGGCCGCCACCGACGCGCAGGCGAAGAAGGTCGAGCGATTGCTCGGCTCCACCGAGGGCGTCAAGGACTACCAGGTCACCGTCGGCTCCTCCGGCTTCATGGCGGCCTTCGGCGGCAGCACCGACAGCAATCAGGCCTCGTACCAGGTCATGCTGGAGGACTCCGCGACGTACGACGACGTACAGGACCGCATCGAGGCCGGCCTGAAGAAGCTCCACGGCATCGGCACGACCACCGTTTCCGCCGGCGACGGCTTCGGCAGCCAGGACCTCAGCGTGGTCGTGAAGGCGGCCGACGCCGGTGCGCTGCGCACCGCGGCGGAGCAGGTCCGCAAGACCGTCGCCGCCCTGGACGACGTCACCGACGTCACCAGCGACCTCTCGCAGAGCGTGCCGCGCATCTCGGTGAAGGCGAACGCCAAGGCGGCCGCGGCCGGCTTCGACGACCAGACGCTCGGCGCGGCGGTCGGGCAGGCCGTACGCGGCACCCCGGCGGCCAAGGCGGTCCTGGGCGACACCGAGCGGGACGTCGTCATCACATCCGCCAAGCCGGCGCGGACCCTCGACGAACTGCGCAACCTGCGCCTCGGCCCGGTGAAGCTCGGTGACATCGCCGAGGTGAAGCTGGTGGACGGACCGGTCTCCATGACCCGGATCGACGGGCAGCGCGCGGCGACCGTCACCGCCAAGCCGACCGCCGACAACACCGGCGCGGTCAGCGCGGACCTGCAGTCGAAGATCAGGGCGCTGAGGCTCCCGGCGGGGGCGACGGCCGAGATCGGCGGCGTGACGCAGGACCAGGACGACGCGTTCAAGAACCTCGGCCTGGCCATGCTCGCCGCGATCGCGATCGTGTTCATGCTGCTGGTCGCGACGTTCCGTTCGCTGGCCCAGCCGCTGATCCTGCTGGTGTCCATCCCGTTCGCGGCCACGGGCGCGCTCGGCCTGCTGATCGTCACCGGCACCCCGATGGGCGTCCCCGCGATGATCGGCATGCTGATGCTGATCGGCATCGTGGTGACGAACGCGATCGTCCTGATCGACCTGATCAACCAGTACCGCGGTCAGGGATACGGCGTCGTCGAGGCCGTGATCGAGGGTGGCCGGCACCGCCTGCGCCCCATCCTGATGACGGCACTGGCGACGATCTTCGCCCTGCTCCCGATGGCCCTCGGCGTCACCGGCGAGGGCGGTTTCATCGCCCAGCCGCTCGCCGTGGTCGTCATCGGCGGCCTGATCACCTCCACCCTGCTGACCCTTCTCCTCGTCCCGACGCTCTACGCGATGCTGGAACTGCGCAAGGAGCGCCGCGCGAAGAAGCGCGCGGCCAGGCGGGAGGCGAAGGCGCAGGAGACGCTGGAGCCGGCCGGGGTCTGATCCGCGGCCGTCGCCGCGGCACCGCTGCCTGTCCTGTGACCCTGAACTGCTCTACGGGGAAGGGGAGTCGGGGGAGCGGTGCCACTGCGCAAGGACGAACCCCAGGTCGGTCGGCGGGTACCGGATCGTCGACCGGCTCGGGGCGGGGGCATGGGTGCCGTCTACCGCGGCCGGTCGCGTTCGGGCCGTGAGGTCGCCGTCAAGGTGGCGCACGCCCAGTACGCCGCGGACGGCGTGTTCCGGGCCCGTTTCCGGCAGGAGATCGCGGCCGTCCGCAGGGTGAGCGGCGCGTTCACCGCGCCCGTGGTGGACGCCGACCCGGAGGCCGCGCGGCCGTGGATGGCCACGCAGTATGTGCCGGGGCCCTCGCTGGCCCGGCTGATCCGCAGTCAGGGCACGGTGCCGGGGCCGGCGTTGCGGAGCCTGGCGCTGGGTCTGGTGGAGGCGCTGCGGGACATCCACCGCGCCGGGGTGGTGCACCGCGACCTCAAGCCCCGCAGCGGCGCCTTGCTGGGGGAGTCCGAGGCGCAGGCGGACCGTGTCGTCGGTGAGGGCTGGAGCGAGCCCGAGGTGGTGGTGAACGACGGTGCCCAGGTCGTCGACACCCCGGACGGCACCGTTTTCTCCCTCGAACCGGGCCACCCCGACCGCACCGGTGCGGCGAAGTGACCCGGTCCGGCGGCAGCCGCTACGGCAGCGCCAGCATCCGCTCCAGCGCCAGCTTCGCGAACGTCTCGGTCTCCTTGTCGACCTCGATGCGGTTGACGAGATTGCCGTCGGCGAGGGACTCCAGCGCCCACACGAGGTGGGGCAGGTCGATGCGGTTCATCGTGGAGCAGAAGCAGACCGTGCGGTCGAGGAAGACGATCTCCTTGCCCTCGGAGGCGAAACGGTTCGCCAGGCGGCGGA
This sequence comes from Streptomyces sp. NPDC014006, assembly GCF_043088925.1. Taxonomy (NCBI): domain Bacteria; kingdom Bacillati; phylum Actinomycetota; class Actinomycetes; order Kitasatosporales; family Streptomycetaceae; genus Streptomyces; species Streptomyces sp. NPDC014006. Next base: position 974,947 of record NZ_JBICAJ010000001.1, read on the forward strand.
CCAGGTTCAGCTCCGTGCCGATGGCCCACTTGGAGCCGGCCGGGGCCGCCTCCAGCGTCTTGATGATGTACTCGGTCGAGCCGACGTAGTCGGCGGCGGCGACGACCTCGTGCCGGCACTCGGGGTGGACGAGCACGTTCACGCCGGGGACGCGCTCGCGCACGTCGTTGACCGAGTCCAGGCTGAAGCGGCCGTGCACCGAGCAGTGGCCGCGCCACAGGATCATCTTCGCCGCGCGCAGCTCCTCGGCGGTCAGCCCGCCGTTCGGCTTGTGCGGGTTGTAGACCACGCAGTCGTCCAGCGACATGCCCATGTCCCGCACCGCGGTGTTGCGGCCCAGGTGCTGGTCCGGCAGGAAGAGGACCTTCTCCCCCTGCTCGAAGGCCCACTCCAGGGCCCGCTGCGCGTTCGACGAAGTGCAGATGGTGCCGCCGTGCTTGCCGGTGAAGGCCTTGATGTCGGCGGAGGAGTTCATGTACGAGACGGGCACCACCTGCTCGGCGATCCCGGCCTCGGTCAGTACGTCCCAGCACTCGGCCACCTGCTCGGCCGTAGCCATGTCGGCCATCGAGCAGCCGGCGGCGAGGTCGGGCAGGACCACCTTCTGGTCGTCGGAGGTGAGGATGTCCGCGGACTCCGCCATGAAGTGCACACCGCAGAAGACGATGTACTCGGCCTCCGGCCGGGCGGCGGCGTCGCGGGCCAGCTTGAAGGAGTCGCCCGTGACGTCCGCGAACTGGATCACCTCGTCACGCTGGTAGTGGTGACCGAGCACGAAGACCTTGTCACCGAGCCGGGCCTTGGCGGCACGGGCCCGTTCGACCAGGTCGGGGTCGGAGGGAGACGGCAGGTCGCCGGGGCACTCGACGCCCCGCTCGCTCTTCGGGTCGGCCTCGCGGCCGAGCAGCAGCAGGGCGAGGGGAGTCGGCTGCACGTCGAGCTCCGGGGTCTGGGCGGTGGTCACGACACGCACCCTTTCTACTTTTCGTCGAACTGACGCTATATATCATAACGGCTTCACGTCACTTTGACGACGGCCATCGTGTCGATGTGACATGAATCCCGGTGCCCGGCTGTCTCTCGCGTCCCGGGCCGCTGTGCGCTCACCGGCGCGTGTGCGAGCATGAAAAGAGCCGAGGACGAAAGCACCGGGGGCACCCGGAATGAATCCGCGGCCCTGCCGGTTGCACACGTCGGCAAGCAGTCTCCGTACAACCCGGGAGAGATGTAGATGTCCGTATCGGACGAGACCAGCACCGTGACCGACGGCATCGTCCTGACCGACGCCGCCGCGTCCAAGGTCAAGGCCCTGCTCGACCAGGAAGGCCGCGACGACCTCGCGCTGCGCGTCGCCGTCCAGCCCGGCGGCTGCTCCGGCCTGCGCTACCAGCTCTTCTTCGACGAGCGGTCCCTCGACGGCGACGTGGAGAAGGACTTCGACGGGGTCAAGGTCGTCACCGACCGGATGAGCGCTCCGTACCTCGGCGGCGCCACCATCGACTTCGTGGACACCATCGAGAAGCAGGGCTTCACGATCGACAACCCGAACGCCACCGGCTCCTGTGCCTGCGGTGACTCCTTCAGCTGAGCCGCACCCGCACAGCTGACACAGTGGAAGGCGGCGACCCCCGGACAGGGGGTCGCCGCCTTCCTTTGTACCGGTAACGCACCTGTGCCGGTAATGCACCGGCAACCGGCTACCGCGGGTCGGCCGGCAGCCGCGCCCCGGGCTTGACCAGCGCAATGCCCCGGCCGTCCGGCCCGACCACCCTGCGATCGCCCAGCGGCTCCTTCAGCTGCACCGTGCGGTGGTAGAACTTCGCGATCATCGGGCAGATCTTGTCCTTCCCCGGATGCGCGGTCACCGTCACCGTGACCCGGTCGGCGCTCTCCTGCGCCTTCACCTCGTACGACGCGCACACCCCGCCCGTGAACGTCACGGTCAGCTCCCTGCCCTCGGCCGTGTAGCCGTCGGCCCGCACGCCGTACGGCGCCGGAGCCGAGCCGCTCGCGGGACCCGTCGGCCGGGGGCTCGGCCGCCCGGTCGGCTCACCGGGCGGTGCCGACGGCGGCGTCGACGGCCGGGCCGAGGTCAGGTACTTCGGGTCGAGCGCCGGATACGTCACCGTGAAGTCCGCCTTGGCGCCCGGCGGCCGCACCTCGAACAGCCAGGACGGCACCAGCACCTGCCGTCCGGCGGAGTAGTGCGTGGCCAGCCCGAACACCGCCTTGCGCACGGTGACCACCTCCCGCTGCCCCGCGCCGGAGGACCGCCCGCAAGGCGTCTCCAGCCGGTCCTTCAGCGGCATGGGACTGGCGCAGCCGCCGATGCCCATCCGGTGCTCGGTGCTCGTGCCCGGCGCCGCGTTCATCAGCGCCAGCGTCCGCTCCGCGCTCAGCACGGGATACGTGTCGGCCTTGACCGGCGTGCGCAGCATCCCGCTGCCGCCGACCACCTGCCCCTGCGCGTCGACGATCACCCCTGTCGTCCAGCCGTAGGTGGGCAGCCCGCCGATCTCCGGATCGGCGTTCACCACCCGGCGGACGCCCATCACCTGGCTCGCGTCCAGCTTCGCGTCGTCCTGGCCGACCGCCTTCAGCACGGGCGCGGCCGCCTTCTCGGCCACCGCCACGCTCACCGGGTCCCCGGAGGTATCGGCCGGACCCGGGGCGCACACCGTGCCCTTGCAGTTGTCGGTGCCCGGCGCGAACCGGGTGAACGTCCATGTCCCCGGCGCCTGCCGGTTCACCTGGAGCATCGGTCCGGCGCCGTCCTTGCCGGTGCCGACCCGCCAGGTCTGCCCCTCGGCCACCGGCGCCCCGTCCACGCCGAGCGCCTTCGCCAGCCGGGCCACGTCCTGGCGGGACACCTCGCCCGTCGCCCGGTACGCCGGGGCCGAACCGGGCCCGGCCGGCAGCTTGCCGCCGGCCCGATAGGTCACGCCGTACGGATTGGGCTCCCCGGGCGCGATCCCGTTCGTCCCGCCGGGTCCCGTGGACCCCGGACCCGTACCGGCCGCGTAGTCGTCGAGCGCCAGGGGCGTCGGCGAGCCGTTCTTGCCGGACGCGCCGGCCCCGTGCGAGCCACCGGCGGCGTTCGCCGCCATGTACGCCCCGCCGCCCCCGACCAGCAGCACGGCGGCCGCCACGGAGGCGACGGCCAGCGGAGACCGCCGTCGCGCGGCACCCCGCTCCCCGGCAGCCCCGTGCTCCTCGGGCCCGGCCGGCGCGTCGTCGTTGTCGGGTCGCTCGGTGTTCACCGCATCGCTCCTTCGGCTGCAAGCTGTCCCTCAACCCGTGACCAGGCCCTGTCAAAGCCGCCTGCTCCAGAGTCGTACCGCTCGTCCCCTTCCTGGGGGACAGCGATGGGACGCAGCGGGGGAGCGTACGGTTCCCTTCCGTACGCCGTACGGGTCGCGGCCGTACGCCGCACCGGTCGCGCAGGGCCCCGCGCGTTCAGTCGCCGTAGTCCGGCATCGCCTCCAGCAGCCTGGCGGAGGTGTCCGGAACCCGCACGCCGTGGATGTGCGACGGCGGTACCGGACGGGACGCGGCCCGCTCGGGGGCCGTCCAGTGCGGAGCCATCCGGGCGCTGTCAGCGATCAGCGAGGCCAGGCCGCCCTCCGGGTCGGCCGGCGCGGTCCGCGAGAGCTCGAGGTTCGTCATAGCGGAACCGTAGGCACCGGCCGCGCGGCCGGGAAAGATCTACTATCGGGTAGTTTCGTCCGCTGCGCAGGCGGTCCTCCAGCGGGTAGCGTGAACTGTCAATCCCCCTCCACACAGGAGCGTCCACGCCGTGCGCATCGCAGTCACCGGCTCCATCGCCACCGACCACCTCATGACCTTCCCCGGCCGCTTCGCCGACCAGTTGGTCGCGGACCAGCTGCACACGGTCTCCCTCTCCTTCCTGGTCGACCAGCTGGACGTACGGCGCGGAGGGGTCGGCGCGAACATCGCCTTCGGCATGGGCCAGCTCGGCACCCGGCCCGTCCTCGTCGGTGCGGCCGGCGCCGACTTCGACGAGTACCGCGCCTGGCTGGACCGGCACGGCGTCGACACCGGCTCCGTCCGCATCTCCGAGACCCTGCACACCGCCCGCTTCGTGTGCACCACCGACGCCGACCACAACCAGATCGGCTCCTTCTACACCGGCGCCATGAGCGAGGCCCGCCTCATCGAGCTCAAGACCGTCGCCGACCGCGTCGGCGGCCTCGACCTCGTCCTCATCGGCGCCGACGACCCCGAGGCGATGCTGCGCCACACGGAGGAGTGCCGCTCCCGCGCGATCCCCTTCGCGGCCGACTTCTCGCAGCAGATCGCCCGGATGAGCGGCGACGAGATCCGGATACTGCTGGACGGCGCGACGTACCTGTTCTCCAACGAGTACGAGAAGGGCCTCATCGAGAGCAAGACCGGCTGGAGCGACGAGGAGATCCTCTCCCGCGTCGGCCATCGCGTCACCACGCTCGGCGCGCGCGGCGTGCGCATCGAGAAGGCCGGCGAGGACGCGATCGAGGTCGGCTGCCCGGAGGAGGACCGCAAGGCCGACCCGACCGGTGTCGGCGACGCGTTCCGGGCGGGCTTCCTGTCGGGACTGGTGTGGGGCGTGTCCCTGGAGCGGGCCGCGCAGGTGGGCTGCATGCTGGCGACTCTCGTCATCGAGACGGTGGGTACGCAGGAGTACCAGCTGCGGCGCGGGCACTTCATGGAGCGGTTCACCAAGGCGTACGGCGACGAGGCGGCCTCGGAGGTCCAGAAGCACCTGGGGTGACCTGGGTGGGCGGCTCCTCGTCCGCCCAGGTTCCGTCGTCGCCGGGTGCGGGTTTGCGGGGGCCGGCCGCGCCCGCGCGGCGGAGCCGCAGACCGACACGGCCCGCGCCCCTTCGGGGGCCGCGCCCCCGGACCGCCTTCAGGTCACCCGGCGCACCAGGTATGCCGTCCCCTTCTCCGCCGGCTCCTCGCCCGCGTACTCCTGACCCCGCATCTCGCACCAGGCCGGGATGTCCAGGCGGGCCGCCTCGTCGTCGGACAGGACGCGGACCGTGCCGCCCACCGGCACGGTGCCGATGACCTTGGCCAGCTCGATCACCGGGATGGGGCAGCGCTTGCCGAGGGCGTCGACGACCAGTTCGTCCCCGGCCACCGCCGCCGCGGCCGGCGTCGGCGCCCCGAGCCGTTCCCGTACCCCCGCCACCGCCTCCGGCAGCACCTGCAGGAACCGTTCGACGTCCTCCTCCCGCGTCCCCGGCGGCAGCGACACCCGGACGTTGCCCTCGCTGAGTACGCCCATCGCCTTCAGGACATGGCTCGGCGTCAGCGTGCTCGACGTGCAGGACGAACCGGACGAGACGGAGAAGCCGGCCCGGTCCAATGCGTGCAGCAGCGCCTCTCCGTCCACATAGAGACAGGAGAAGGTGACGATGTGCGGCAGCCGCCGCTCCCCGTCGCCGACCACCTCGGCGTCCGGCACCAGCCGCGGCACCGCCGCCCGGATCCGCTCCGTCAGCTCCCGCAGTCGTACCGCCTCCTGGGCCGCCTCGGCGCGCACGGCCCGCAGGGAGGCCGCCGCCGCCACGATCGCCGGAATGTTCTCGAAGCCGGCCGCCCGCCCCGACTCCCGCTCGTCCACCGGCCCTTGCGCCGCGAACCGCACCCCCTTGCGCACCGCGAGCAGCCCCACCCCGGACGGCCCGCCCCACTTGTGCGCGCTCGCCGCCAGCAGCGACCAGTCGCCCTCGACGGGCCCCCACGCCAGTGACTGGGCCGCGTCCACCAGCAACGGCACCCCGGCCGCCCGGCACGCCCCGGCCACCTCGGCGACCGGCTGCGCGGTCCCCACCTCGTGGTTCGCCGTCTGCAGACAGGCCAGGGCAGTGTCCTCCCGCAGGGCCGCGGCGTACGCAGAAGCGTCCACCCGCCCGCCCCGGTTCACGGGCACCTCGGTCACCGTGCCCCCGTCCGCCTGGTGCGCCTCGGCCGAATGGAGGACGGAGGAGTGTTCGACGGCGGACACGATCAGGTGACGTCCGACCCGCCGCCGCCCGGCCAGGGCCCCCGCGACACCCGCATGGACGGCCCGGGTTCCCGACGAGGTGAACACCAGCTCGTCGGCCCGGCACCCCACGACCTCGGCAGCCGCCTCCCGTGAGGCGTCCAACAGCATCCGCGCCCTGCGCCCTTCCCGGTACAGCCGCGCAGGATCCGCCCACCCCTCATCCAGAGAGGCCAACAGCGCCTGACGGGCGACAGGGTGGAGGGGGACGGCGGACGCAGCGTCGAAGTAGGGCACAGTGCAACGGTAGAACCCCGGGTGGGTCGACCGACATAAGGGGCGCGGGGAACTGCGCGACAAGCCACGACGATGCCGCAGCCGCCAATCCAGCGAACCACCCGAGTCAGTAGGCACCCCTCCTCGCGCAGCCGCAAAACGCGTCGGCTAGGGTTTGGTCCGCATAAACATCCAAACCCCTGCCCGACGCAGGGCGGCGACCGACCAGCGAGAAGGCCGCAGCCGAACAGCGCGGGCGAGACTCTCGGGAAGGCGCTACGTGAGTCCCAACGGCTCCGACCGCTCGCCGCGGCGCCCGATGCGGCGGAAGCTGCTGCAGGCACTGACCGCGGGCCTGGTCCTGGCGACCGCAACCGGTTGCACATACAAGGACTTCCCCCGCCTTGGTATGCCCACCCCGACCACGGAAGAGGCTCCGCGGATCCTCTCCCTGTGGCAGGGCTCCTGGGCTGCCGCGCTCGCCGTTGGCGTGCTGGTGTGGGGTCTGATTCTGTGGAGTGCTTTCTTCCACCGGCGCAGCCGGACCAAGATCGAGGTTCCTCCGCAGACCCGGTACAACCTCCCCATCGAGGCCCTTTACACGGTCGTTCCGATCCTCATCGTCTCGGTGCTGTTCTACTTCACGGCCCGCGACGAGTCGAAGCTGCTCAGCCTCGACAAGAAGCCCGACGTCACGGTCAACGTGGTCGGCTTCCAGTGGAGCTGGTGCTTCAACTACATCGAGAGCGTCAACGGTTCCTCCGGTGACGCCAAGACCGCCCCGGAACTGAACGCGATCCCGGAGCGGTTCACCAAGGCGTTCCCGGCCAACGCCGGAGGCGTCTACGACTGCGGCACGCCGGGCACCCGGAACCCGCAGAACAACAACCCCGGCCCGACCCTGTGGCTGCCCAAGGGCAAGACGGTCCGGTTCGTCCTCACCTCGCGGGACGTCATCCACTCGTTCTGGGTGCTGCCGTTCCTGATGAAGCAGGACGTCATCCCGGGCCACACCAACGCGTTCCAGGTGACCCCCAACGCGGAGGGCACCTTCCGGGGCAAGTGCGCCGAGCTCTGCGGCGTCGACCACTCCCGGATGCTGTTCAACGTGAAGGTCGTCTCGCCCGAGCGCTACGAGCAGCACCTGAAGGACCTCGTCAAGAAGGGGCAGACCGGTTACGTTCCCGCCGGCATCGCGCAGACGGGGCACGAGAAGAACCGGGAGTCGAACGTCCTGTGAGCATCGTCAACGAACCCCAGGGTTCCTCGGCGGCCGACAAGCCGTACTACGAGGACGAGCTGCCGGTGCGGCGCAAGCAGCCCGGCAACGTCGTGGTCAAGTGGCTCACCACCACCGACCACAAGACCATCGGAACGCTGTACCTGGTCACGTCGTTCGTGTTCTTCTGCATCGGTGGCGTCATGGCGCTGCTCATGCGCGCCGAGCTGGCCCGTCCAGGTCTGCAGATCATGTCGAACGAGCAGTTCAACCAGGCGTTCACGATGCACGGCACGATCATGCTGCTGATGTTCGCGACGCCGCTGTTCGCGGGCTTCGCCAACTGGATCATGCCGCTCCAGATCGGTGCGCCCGACGTCGCCTTCCCGCGGCTGAACATGTTCGCCTACTGGCTGTACCTGTTCGGCTCGACGATCGCCGTGGGTGGCTTCCTCACCCCGCAGGGTGCGGCCGACTTCGGCTGGTTCGCCTACTCCCCGCTGTCGGACGCGGTCCGCTCGCCGGGCATCGGCGCCGACATGTGGATCATGGGTCTGGCCTTCTCGGGCTTCGGCACCATCCTCGGCTCGGTCAACTTCATCACCACGATCATCTGCATGCGCGCTCCGGGCATGACCATGTTCCGCATGCCGATCTTCGTGTGGAACGTGCTGCTGACCGGTGTCCTGGTCCTGCTGGCCTTCCCGGTCCTGGCGGCCGCGCTGTTCGCCCTGGAGGCGGACCGCAAGTTCGGCGCCCATGTCTTCGACGCCACCAACGGCGGCGCACTGCTGTGGCAACACCTCTTCTGGTTCTTCGGACACCCAGAGGTGTACATCATCGCCTTGCCGTTCTTCGGCATCATCTCCGAGGTCATCCCGGTCTTCTCGCGTAAGCCGATGTTCGGCTACATGGGTCTGATCGCGGCCACCATCGCGATCGCCGGTCTGTCCGTGACGGTGTGGGCGCACCACATGTACGTCACCGGCGGTGTGCTGCTGCCGTTCTTCTCCTTCATGACCTTCCTGATCGCCGTCCCGACCGGTGTGAAGTTCTTCAACTGGATCGGCACGATGTGGAAGGGCAGCCTGTCCTTCGAGACGCCGATGCTGTGGGCGACCGGCTTCCTGATCACCTTCACCTTCGGTGGTCTGACCGGTGTCATCCTGGCCTCGCCGCCGATGGACTTCCACATCTCGGACTCGTACTTCGTGGTGGCGCACTTCCACTACGTCGTGTTCGGCACCGTCGTCTTCGCGATGTTCTCCGGCTTCCACTTCTGGTGGCCGAAGATGACCGGCAAGATGCTCGACGAGCGCCTCGGCAAGATCACGTTCTGGCTGCTGTTCGTCGGCTTCCACGGCACCTTCCTGATCCAGCACTGGCTGGGCGCCGAGGGCATGCCGCGCCGTTACGCCGACTACCTGGCCGCGGACGGCTTCACGGCCCTGAACACGATCTCGACGATCGCCTCCTTCGTGCTCGGCCTGTCGATCCTGCCGTTCCTCTACAACGTGTGGAAGACGGCCAAGTACGGCAAGCCGGTCGGCGTCGACGACCCGTGGGGCTACGGCCGCTCCCTGGAGTGGGCCACCTCCTGCCCGCCGCCGCGCCACAACTTCCTCACCCTGCCGCGGATCCGCAGCGAATCCCCGGCGTTCGACCTGCACCACCCGGAGATCGCCGAGCTCGACCAGCTGGCGCACGCCGGCCACGGTGAGAAGGCCATCGCGGGCGGCAAGGAGGCCGGCAAGTGAAGATCCAGGGCAAGATGTTCATCTGGCTGGCCGTCTTCATCCTCGTCATGGCGTGTGTCTATGGCGTGTGGTCGAAGGAGCCGGCCGGTACCACGGCGCTCTTCCTGGCCTTCGGCCTGTCCATCATGATCGGCTTCTACCTCGGCTTCACGGCCAAGCGGGTCGACACCGGTGCGCAGGACAACAAGGAGGCCGACGTCGCGGACGACGCCGGCGAGCTGGGCTTCTTCAGCCCGCACAGCTGGCAGCCGCTCGCCCTCGGCATCGGCGGTGCGATCGCCTTCCTCGGTGTCGCGGTCGGCTGGTGGCTGCTCTACTTCTCCGCCCCGATCATCCTGATCGGCATCTGGGGCTGGGTCTTCGAGTACTACCGCGGTGAGAACCGCACCCAGTAACACGCGCCGGACGCCGCTGAGCCCGGACACTCCTCACGGAGCGTCCGGGCTCACGCGTTCGGAGCGGTTCCAGTGTCCGTTCGCCGTAATCCTTTTCACTCGGGGGAGTGACCCCGCGCGCCATCATTGACGAAGCTTCCTAGCGTGAAGTCATGAGCACGCCTTCCCGCCCCCGCACAGCCGTCGGCTGCACGCTGCTGGTGATCGCCCTGAGCGCGGCCGCCACCGCCTGTGGCTCGGACGGCAACCCGCTCGCCGACCGCCCCTACGACGCGGCCGACCAGATCGCCTTCAACGGACCCTCAGGGGACGGGAAGAAGGCCGACCCCGACAAACCACTGGAAGTCACCGCCGAGGACGACGACCGGATCACGGACGTCACCGCCGTGGACGCCACAGGGCGCTTCGTGGCGGGCGAACTCTCCGCAGACGGCACCCGCTGGCACAGCACCGAGCCGCTGGCCGCAGGCGCCCACTACACGGTCCGGGTGAGCACCGAGGACGACGACGGCGCCCCCGGGCGCAAGGTCCTCTCCTTCGACACCGGCAAGCCCACCTCCAAGAAGACACTCACGGTGAAGTTCGGCCCCAAGTCCGGCACCTACGGCGTCGGACAGCCCATCACCGCCGAGCTGAGCCAGCCCATCAAGGACAAGAACCAGCGGGCCGTCGTCGAACGCGCCCTGAAGGTGACCTCCACCCCCGCGGTGCAGGGCTCCTGGTACTGGGTCGACGACAAGCAGCTCCACTACCGGCCCGAGGAGTTCTGGCCCGCCCACGCCACCATCGAGGTGCGCAGCAACCTGGACGGCATCAAGATCGGCGACCGGCTCTGGGGCGGCAAGTCCGCCTCCGTGAAGCTCTCCACGGGCGACCGGGTCATCGCGGTCACGGACGCCGCGGCCCACACGCTGACGTACTACAAGAACGGTGAGGAGGTCGAACAGTTCCCCGTCACCACCGGCAAGCCCGGCTTCGACACCCGTAACGGCGTCAAGGTCGTACTCGGCAAGGAGTACTTCGTACGGATGCGCGGCACCACCATCGGCATCGCCGAGGGCAGCGCGGACTCCTACGACCTGCCGGTCTACTACGCCACCCGGGTGACCTGGAGCGGCGAGTACGTCCACGCCGCGCCCTGGTCCGTCGGCTCCCAGGGCTACGCCAACGTCTCCCACGGCTGCACCGGCATGAGCACCGCCAACGCCGAGTGGTTCTTCGACCACGTCCGCGAGGGCGACGTCGTCCAGGTCGTGAACTCGGGCGGCGAGACGATGGAACCCTTCGGCAACGGCTTCGGCGACTGGAACCTGGACTGGAGGAAATGGCGCACAGGCAGCGCCGTCACCGGAGCCAAGACCAACACGACGGTGACGCAGGATGCGGCAAGGCTCCAGCCCAGGGCACTCTGACCGACCCAGGGGCGCGGGGAACTGCGCGACCGGCCGCCAAAGGCCCGCACCCGCGCGACCACCTCGCGCCCCGAGCTCCTAGGCGCTCTGCAACCGCTCCTGCCGCAGCAAGGACGCCAACGCCGACGCGAACTCGACCGGCTCCACCGGCAGCGCCACCGCCGCATCGGCCCGGCTCCACGTCGCCAGCCACGCGTCCTGGGGCCGGGCGATCAGCACCAGCACCGGCGGGCACTGGAAGATCTCGTCCTTGAGCTGCCGGCACATCCCCATGCCGCCCATCGGCACGGCCTCACCGTCCAGCACACAGACGTCGATGCCGCCCTTGTCCATCTCCCGCAGGACCGCCTCGGGCGTCGCGCACTCGATGAATTCCACCACCGGGGCGTCGGGCGCGGGGCGCCGCCCGGTCGCGAGCCGTACCTGCTCCCGTGTGTTGGAGTCGTCGCTGTAGACCAGCACCGTGGCGGTCGGCCGCATGGTTCCTCCGAGACGTCAGCGTCGTAGAGACAAGCCCGTTGCGGCGGATGCTACTCCCTCGCGCAGCCCGTCAACACCTGTTGGAACACCTCTGCGATGGGCCATACGGGCAGTACACATGCGGGGAACACTCCGAACGGCACCCCCCGGAGTGAGGGCGGGATAAGCGACCGACATAATGTCGGTCGTGGCGACAGCAACGACAGTAGATACCGGGCACGCGCACCCGTCGGTCAATCGGCCGAACCTCACCAGTGTCGGAACCATCATCTGGCTGAGTTCCGAGCTGATGTTCTTCGCGGCCCTCTTCGCGATGTACTTCACCCTGCGTTCGGTGACGGGTGCCGATCATTGGAAGGAGATGGCGCATGCCCTGAACGTGCCCTTCTCCGCGACGAACACCACGATCCTGGTGCTCTCCTCCCTCACCTGCCAGCTCGGCGTGTTCGCGGCCGAGCGCGGTGACGTGAAGAAGCTCCGGGGCTGGTTCATCGTCACCTTCATCATGGGTGCGATCTTCATCGGCGGTCAGATCTACGAGTACACCGAGCTGGTGAAGAGGGACGGCATCTCGCTGTCCTCGGACCCGTACGGTTCGGTGTTCTACCTGACCACCGGCTTCCACGGCCTGCACGTGACGGGCGGTCTCATCGCCTTCCTGCTGGTCCTCGGCCGTACCTACGCGGCCAAGAGGTTCACGCACGAGCAGGCGACCGCCGCCATCGTCGTGTCCTACTACTGGCACTTCGTCGATGTCGTCTGGATCGGCCTCTTCGCCACGATCTACCTGATCAAGTAGCGAGAAGATCCCACGCGCGTTCTCGCAACGCACCACCCAGAAGCATCGACGCTGAAGATCCTGACACCGGGGTAATCCGTGAAAAAGCTTTCCGCACGACGACGCCATCCGCTGGCGGCGGTCGTCGTCCTACTCTTCGCGCTGGCGGCCACGGGGGGTCTGTACGCCGCGTTCGCGCCCGCGGGCAAGGCGCAGGCCGACGACTCCTCCCAGTCCCTCGCCATCGACGAGGGCAAGAAGCTCTACACCGTGGGCTGCGCCAGCTGCCACGGCACCGGCGGTCAGGGCACCTCCGACGGTCCGAGCCTGGTCGGCGTGGGCGCCGCCGCGGTCGACTTCCAGGTGGGAACCGGCCGTATGCCGGCCTCCACCTCGCAGATGGCCCAGATCCCGAGCAAGAAGAACATCTACACGCAGGCCCAGATCGACCAGCTCGCGGCCTACGTGGCCTCGCTCGGCGCCGGCCCGGCCGTCCCGACGAAGCAGCAGTACGGCCCGGAGGGCGCGGACATCGCCAAGGGTGGCGAGCTGTTCCGTACCAACTGCGCGCAGTGCCACAACTTCACCGGCAAGGGCGGCGCGCTGACGAACGGCAAGTACGCCCCGACGCTCGAGGGCGTGGACCCCAAGCACATCTACGAGGCCATGCAGACGGGCCCGCAGAACATGCCGTCGTTCCCCGACACCACCATGTCGGAGCAGAACAAGAAGGACATCATCGCGTACCTGCACGCGGTCAACAGCGATGAGACGGAGAACCCGGGCGGTCTCGAGCTGGGCGGCCTCGGGCCGGTCAGCGAGGGTCTGTTCGCCTGGATCTTCGGCCTCGGCGCCCTGATCGCGGTCGCCGTCTGGGTCGCCGCTCGGACCGCAAAGGCCAAGAAGTCATGAGTAGCCAAGACATTCCTGAAGAGAACCTGCCCGCAGAGCAGGACCACGCGCACGGCGCGGTAGGCGTCGCGGACGAGAACCCGTTCGCCGACCCCGGCCTGCCGCCCCACGAGCACCGGATCCAGGACATCGACGAGCGGGCCGCCAAGCGGTCCGAGCGTGTGGTGGCCCTGCTGTTCACGGTGTCGATGCTGGCCACCCTCGGCTTCATCGCCGCGTACGTGACGATCCCGCATCACAAGTCGATCTTCGTCTTCCCGATCGGCCACCTCAGCGCGATGAACTTCGCGCTGGGTCTGACCCTCGGCACGGCGCTGTTCTGCATCGGCGCGGGCGCGGTCCACTGGGCCCGCACCCTGATGTCCGACGTGGAGGTCGCCGACGAGCGGCACCCGATCGAGGCCTCCCCGGAGGTCCGGGCGAAGGTCCACGCGGACTTCCGCCAGGGCGCCAAGGAGTCGGCGCTCGGCCGGCGCAAGCTGATCCGCAACACGATGTTCGGAGCGCTGACCCTGGTCCCGCTGTCGGGTCTGTTCCTGCTGCGCGATCTCGGTCCGCTGCCCGGTGAGAAGCTGCGCCACACGCTGTGGTCCAAGGGCAAGCTCCTCGTCAACGTGAACACGAACGAGCCGCTGCGTCCCGAGGACGTCGCGGTCGGTTCGCTCACCTTCGCCAAGCCCGAGGGCCTGGAGGAGCACGACGAGGACTTCCAGACCGAGATCGCCAAGGCGGCCCTGATGATCGTCCGGCTCCAGCCGGAGAACATCAAGGACAAGCGCGAGCTGGAGTGGTCGCACGAGGGCATCGTGGCGTACTCCAAGATCTGCACCCACGTCGGTTGTCCGATCTCGCTGTACGAGCAGCAGACGCACCACGTGCTGTGCCCCTGCCACCAGTCCACCTTCGACCTGTCCGACGGTGCCCGTGTGATCTTCGGTCCCGCCGGTCACGCCCTGCCGCAGCTGCGCATCGGTGTGAACGACGAGGGCTACCTCGAGGCGCTCGGCGACTTCGAAGAGCCCGTCGGTCCTGCTTTCTGGGAGCGCGGATGAGTACTGCAGCGAACGGATCACCCCGCTCTCGCGGGAAGGCACCGGCCGGCGAACGCGTCGCCGACTGGGCCGACGGCCGGCTGGGGATCTACTCCCTCGCCAAGTCGAACATGCGCAAGATCTTCCCCGACCACTGGTCGTTCATGTTGGGCGAAGTGTGCATGTACAGCTTCCTCATCATCATCCTGACGGGTGTCTATCTGACGCTGTTCTTCCACCCGTCGATGAACGAGGTCGAGTACCACGGCACGTATGTCCCGCTCCAGGGGCAGATGATGTCCGAGGCGTTCAGGTCGACCCTGCACATCTCCTTCGACGTGCGCGGTGGTCTGCTGATCCGGCAGATCCACCACTGGGCCGCGCTGATCTTCCTCGCGGGCATGTTCGTGCACATGATGCGCGTGTTCTTCACGGGCGCGTTCCGCAAGCCGCGTGAGATCAACTGGCTGTTCGGCTTCCTGCTGTTCGTCCTGGGCATGTTCACCGGCTTCACCGGTTACTCGCTGCCGGACGACCTGCTCTCCGGCACCGGTGTCCGCTTCATGGAGGGTGCGATCCTGTCCGTGCCGATCGTCGGCACGTACATCTCGTTCTTCCTCTTCGGCGGCGAGTTCCCGGGCGGCGACTTCGTGGCCCGCTTCTACTCGATCCACATCCTGCTGCTGCCGGGCATCATGCTGGGCCTGATGGTGGCCCACCTGATCCTGGTCTTCTACCACAAGCACACCCAGTTCGCGGGTCCCGGCAAGTCGAACAAGAACGTCGTCGGCATGCCGCTGCTTCCGGTGTACATGGCGAAGGCGGGCGGCTTCTTCTTCCTGGTCTTCGGTGTCATCGCGGTCATCGCCGCGGTCGCGCAGATCAACCCGATCTGGGCCATGGGCCCCTACCGGCCGGACCAGGTGTCCACGGGCGCCCAGCCGGACTGGTACATGGGCTTCGCCGAGGGTCTGATCCGCTTCATGCCGGGCTGGGAGGTCAACTTCTGGGGCCACACGCTGGTCCTGGGCGTGTTCATCCCGCTGGTGCTCTTCCCGCTGGTCCTGGCGGCGATCGCGGTCTACCCGTTCATCGAGTCCTGGATCACCGGCGACAAGCGCGAGCACCACATCCTGGACCGTCCGCGCAACGCCCCGACGCGTACCGCGTTCGGTGTCGCCTGGATCACGATCTACATGATCACGCTGGTCGGCGGTGGCAACGACCTGTGGGCCACCCACTTCCACCTGTCGATCAACGCGGTCACCTGGTTCGTCCGGATCGGCTTCTTCGTCGGCCCGGTGCTGGCCTTCCTCCTCACCAAGCGGATCTGCCTCGGCCTGCAGCGCCGGGACAAGGAGAAGGTGCTGCACGGTCGCGAGACCGGCACCATCAAGCGCCTGCCGCACGGTGAGTTCATCGAGGTCCACGAGCCGCTCAGCCAGGAGGCGCTGCACACCCTCACCGCGCACGAGCAGTACAAGCCGCTCGAGATCGGCCCCACGGTCGACGAGAACGGTGTCGAGCGCAAGGTGAAGGGCGCCGAGAAGCTGCGCGCCAAGCTCAGCGAGGCGTACTTCGGCGAGGAGGCGCAGATTCCGAAGCCGACCGCCGAGGAGTACAGGGAGATCACGAGCGGCCACGGCCACCACTGATCGCTGCGTCAGCCACGCCACGGTCGAAGGGCCCCGTCCGGTGTTCGGACGGGGCCCTTCGCCGTGCGCGGGCGGTCTTCGGCCGGCCGTCGTGAGGAGCGGTGGTCCGGCGAGGGCCGTTGTGAGTGGCGCTGGTCCGGCGAGGCCGAGCGTGCGGTCGCGGGGCAATAAGCCGGCCGGAGGGAGGCCGGGGGCCGGGGGCGTCGGGCCGTGCGGCGGCGGCCCGGGCGGGCTTGTCGTGCGTGGGCGGGGCCCCGTCCGGTGTGCGGACGGGGCCCTTCGCCGTGCGCCGGGCTGGATAGGGTGGAGACGTCATTCGATGCGTACGACGACCAGGAGCGGCTGATGAGCGCTGTGACCCCCGCTGGAGGCGACACCGCGGCGGGCCGTTCCTGGCCCCGCGTGCTGAACAGCCTGCTGGAAGGCCACGACCAGAGCGCCGAGGACACCGCCTGGGCGATGGACCAGATCATGCGCGGCGAGGCCACCGACGCGCAGATCGCCGGGTTCGCGGTCGCGCTGCGCGCCAAGGGCGAGACGGTCGAGGAGATCACCGGTCTGGTCCGGGCGATGTACGACCACGCCAACGTCATCGAGGTCCCCGGCCCCACCGTCGACATCGTCGGCACGGGCGGCGACGGCGCGAAGACGGTGAACATCTCCACCATGTCCTCGATCGTCGTGGCCGGCACGGGCGCGAAGGTCGTCAAGCACGGCAACCGGGCCGCCTCCTCGGCCTCCGGCGCCTCCGACGTGCTGGAGAAGCTCGGCGTCAACCTCAACCTGCCGCTGCACCGGGTGCCCCAGGTCGCCGAGGAGGCCGGGATCACCTTCTGCTTCGCGGTGAAGTTCCATCCGGCGCTGCGCCATGTGGCCGCCGCGCGCGGCCAGTTGGGCATCCGCACCACCTTCAACGTGCTGGGCCCGCTGACCAACCCGGCGAAGGTGCGGGCGCAGGCCGTCGGCGTCGCCGACGCCAGGATGGCGCCCATCGTCGCCGGCGTCTTCGCCGAACGCGGCAACTCCTCCCTGGTCTTCCGGGGTGACGACGGCCTGGACGAGCTGACGATCACCTCCACGTCCCGGGTCTGGATCGTCCGGGAGGGCAAGGTCACCGAGGAGACCTTCGACCCGCGGGAGGTCGGCATCGACCTGGCCCCCGTGGAGGCCCTGCGCGGCGCCGACGCCTCCTACAACGCCGAGGTGGCCCGGCGCCTGCTGGACGGCGAGCCCGGGCCCGTCCGGGACGCCGTCGTGCTCAACTCGGCGGCCGCGCTGGTCGCTCTGGAGCCGACCGGCGCACCGCTGGCCGAGCAGATCCGGGCCGCCATGGCGAAGGCGGCCCGGTCCATCGACTCGGGCTCGGCCAAGCGCACACTGGAGCGCTGGGTGGCGGCCAGCAACGCCTAGCGTCGGCCGACGGCCGTCCCGCGATCCGGACTCGGGTTGCGGGACGCCGATCACTTCCGTTACGTTCCCGTACCAGGTCATGAGTGACAGTCATGAGGCCCCGGCCGACTGTCCGGCAACCCTCCGTCCGTGGCGGGGTGCCCCGGGTGAAGACCAGGCCGCAGTCAGCAAGGTCTGCGGCAAGCGCGGACCCCTCGCGAACCCAGGGGTCCTGGTCGTCGAGGAGTCTTCCGTGAGCAAGCGAATGCGATAGGGCCGCCGAGCCCCGCCTCCGCGCACCCTTTTTTCATCCTTTCCCGCGCTTTCTCGCGCATCCTCACGGGAGTTCCGCCATGTCTGTCTCCACCGCTGCCGCCGACCGGTCCGTTTGTGCCCCGCTGCCCGTTCTGGGCCGAGATGTCACCGTCCCGCTCGTCACCGGAGGCGAGGTCACCTACGCCGCCCTCGACTACGCCGCCAGCGCTCCCGCCCTGCAGCGCGTCTGGGACGACGTGGCGGCGTACGCGCCGTACTACGGCAGCGTGCACCGCGGTGCCGGATACCTCTCGCAGCTGTCCACCGACCTGTTCGAGAACGCCCGGAAGACGGTCGCGGAGTTCCTCGACTGCCGCGATGGCGACCAGGTCGTCTTCACCCGCTCCACGACGGACTCGCTCAACCTGCTGGCCCGGGCGGTCCCGGCCGACTGCCAGGTCTTCGTCTTCGAGACCGAGCACCACGCCTCGCTGCTGCCCTGGCAGCACGCGAAGGTCACCTACCTCAACGCCCCGCGCACCCCGCGGCAGGCCGTCGAGACCCTGGAGCGCGCGCTCGCCGACCGCGACCCCCACGGCCCCGCCCTGGTCTGCGTCACCGGCGCCTCCAACGTCACCGGCGAACTGTGGCCGGTGCGCGAGCTGGCGGCCGCCGCGCACGCCCACGGTGCCCGGATCGTCCTGGACGCCGCCCAGCTGGCCCCGCACCACCCGGTGAGCGTGCGCGACCTCGACGTCGACTGGGTCGCCTTCTCCGGCCACAAGCTGTACGCCCCCTTCGGCTCCGGCGTCCTGGCCGGCCGCGCCGACTGGCTCCAGGCCGCCGACCCCTACCTCGCCGGCGGCGGCGCCAGCCGCAAGGTCGCCCGGCGCGAGGACGGGGGAGTGGACGTGGAGTGGCACGACAGCGCCGCCCGCCACGAAGCCGGCTCCCCGAACGTGATCGGTGCCTACTCCATCGCCTCCGCCTGCAAGGCGCTGACCGAGGCCGGCTGGGACACTCTGGTCGCCCGCGAGCAGCAGCTCATCGCCGCGGTCCGCGAGGGCCTGGCCGACGTGCCCGAGGTGAGGATCCTCTCCCTCTTCGGCGACGACGCCCCTCGGGTCGGCGTGATCTCGTTCGTCGTCGAGGGCTGGAACAGCTCCCACTTCGCCGCGGCCCTGTCCGCCGAGTACGGCATCGGCGTCCGCGACGGCCTCTTCTGCGCCCACCCGCTGGTGCGCACCCTGCTCGGCAGCGACCCCCAGACCCAGGGCGAGTGCGGCGCCCCCGAGGCGGCCCCCGGCGAGAAGTCCCTCAACGCGATCCGCGTGAGCTTCGGCGCGGGCACCCCGGACGAGCATGTGGAGCGCTTCATCACGGCGGTCAAGGAACTGGTCACCCAGGGCGCGCAGTGGACGTACAGGACGGAAGACGGCCGCTGCGTTCCCGCTGTCTGAGGCGCGGTCCGAGGCAGTCGAACGCCCGGTGAGGCGGTGTTCCCCCGGTCAGGAGTCCAGACCGATCGCGAACGCCGCCTCCAGGTCGTGCTGGGAGTACGTCCGAAAAGCCACGTGCGTGTCCGTGCCCTCGACGCCCGGGATCTTGCTGATCCGCCCCGGGATGACCTCCGCCAGGTCCTCGTGCTGCCGCACCCGCACCATGGCGATCAGGTCGTACGTCCCGGTGACGGAGAAGACCTCGCTCACCGAATCCAGCGAAGCGATCTGCTCGGCGATCTCGGGGATCCGGTCCACGCTGGTCTTGATGAGGACGATCGCGGTGATCACGGCTGGTTCTCTCCCTCGGGGGCCGGAGCAGGGGCGGCTTTCACTCTAGTCCCACGGCGGACGGCCACCCACGCGACCAGGAAGCCCAGCCCGAAGCCGATCAGATGGGCCAGGTACGCCACCCCCGGCCCCTGGGTGGCACGCCCCGCCGCCAGCCACTGCAGCACCGCCCAGAACGGCAGGACGACCCACGCCGGGAAGCGCAGCGGCACAAAGAACAGGAACGGCAGGAGACTGGTCACCCGGGCGCGGGGGAAGAGGGAGAGAAACGCGCCGAGGACCGCCGAGATCGCCCCCGAGGCGCCGACCAGCGACTGCTCGGACGCGGCGTGGGCGGCGGCGTATCCCAGCAGGGCCAGGTAACCGCAGCCGACGTAGAACACGACGAACCGGCCGCGGCCCATCCGTTCCTCGGTCATCGCTCCGAAGACGTAGAGGAAGAGCATGTTGCCGAGCAGATGCACCCAGCTGCCGTGCACGAACAGGGCCGTCATGGGCGTCAGTACGGCCCGCGGGGAGCCCTGGAAGAGCTCGTCCGGGATCACGCCCCAGCGCCGGAAGTACGCCCGCTGCGCGGTGAGCAGTTCGTCGCCGTGGCCGTAGGCCGGGTTCACGCCCGCCGCCGGCCCCAGCAGGAAGATCAGGCAGCACACGGCGATCAGTGCGTACGTCACCGGGGCCGAGGTGCGCGACAGGGTCCTGGTCACCTTGCCGACCGCGGTCGTCCAGTTGCCGATCATGCCTACAGAGCATGACGTAACCGGACGCATCGGACGAGGCCGCCTCGCCGCCGTGGACGGACCAGCGGCGAGTGACCGCCAGGCCGTAGGGTTACGAGCCACACGCACCGGGGAGGCCGGTGCGTCACGGACACTGGAAGAAAGCGAACAGTCACGATGACGGTTCCCCTGCCGACCGCCACGACGCGGTGGCGCTGCACGCTCTGCGGCAACCTCACCCGCTTCGACGTGACCCGCTCGTCGAAGGTCGTCGAGTACGTCCACCTCGATCTCGCCGGCGAGCCCAAGGTCGAGGAGCGCGAGGTGCTCAGTGAGACCATCGAGTCGGTGCGCTGCCGCTGGTGCAACGCCGTGGACCAGGTGGAGCTCGTGGACCGGCCCGCGGTCGAGGCCTGAGCCGGCGCCCCCTCACGGCCGACAGGAAAGACGTACGACAGGTACAGGAGTGACGGATGGTGGAGACCACAGGCGGGGGGCCGGGCGACGGCGCCGCTGAGGTGCTCGACCGTCCGCTGCCCGACGGCGTGCGCCGCAGGGTCGTCCAGATCGTCGCGGACGGCTTCGGCGGGCTGACCGTCGGTGAACTGCCCGCACAGCTTCGGCAGTACGCCCGGTTCGCACCGAACCGGCGGGCCAAGTTCGCCGGGAACGCGATGGCGGCCGCGCTGGAGACCGATCCGCTGTTCCGGCAGCGGATCGGCGAGAAGTTCAGAGAAGCGCAGCCGGAACTGGCCGGCGCCCTGGACTCCGGCTCGCCGCCCCCGGCCGCGGACCCGCTCGACGTGGCGGCTGCGGCCTATGTTCTTCGCCCCGCGGGCTGGGTGAAGCTGGTCACGGCGGCCGGCGAGGAGGCGCAGCGCGCCCACGCCGAGCGCGCCGACGAGGAGAGCCGCGCCGAGCTGGAGCGGCTGCGCGAACTGCTCGCGCAGACCAAGGAGCACACCCGGGCCGAGACCGAGCGGCTGCGCGCGGAGCTGGACCAGGTCAAGAAGGAAGCGGAATCGCTGCACCGCAAGCTGCGCGCCGCCCTCAGTGACGTCAAGCGAGGCGAGGCGGCGCTGCGCAAGGCGCAGGCCGAGACCGAGGGCGTACGCGCCGAAGCGCAGGCGCAGGTGTCCGCGGCGGAGAGCGAGTCACGGCGGCTCAAGACGCGTCTGAGCGAGGCGGAGGCCGCCCTGGAGGCCACCCGCCGCGCGGCGCGCGAGGGACGCAGCGTGGAGGACATGCGGGTCCGGCTGCTGCTGGACACCCTGCTGGACGCCACCCAGGGACTGCGGCGCGAACTGGCCCTTCCCCCGGTGTCCGTGCGTCCGGCCGAGACCGTGGACGCCGTCGAGCCGGGGCGGATGACGCCGAAGGACATCGCGGCGCGCGCGCTGTCCGAGAACGACCCGGCGATCCTGGACCAGTTGCTCGCGCTGCCGCAGGCGCATCTGGTCGTCGACGGCTACAACGTCACCAAGACCGGCTATCCCCAGATGCCGCTGGAGAAGCAGCGCCTGAGGCTCCTCGGGCAGCTGTCCGCGCTCGCCGCGCAGACCGGCGCCGAGGTCACCTGTGTCTTCGACGGGGCCGAACTGGTCGCGCCGGTGCTGCTGGCTCCGCCGCGCGGGGTGCGGGTGCTGTTCTCCAAGCCGGGTGTCACGGCGGACGAGCTGATCCGCCAGCTGGTGCGCGCCGAGCCGCCGGGCCGCCCGGTCATCGTCGCCTCAACCGACCGCGAGGTGGCCGACGGCGTCGCCCGGGCCGGTGCCCGACCGGTGGCTTCTGCGGTACTCCTCAAGCGACTGTCCTAGAAGGTGAACGCACGGGCCCAATACCCGAATTGGCGCCCGCGGCGATCCACAGACGGTCAATCCCATGTCACTGCTGGTGAGTTGTGTGCAAAGAATGCATGGCGTAACGGGTTTTTTTGCTGTGAGGATTTGAACTCATCACAGCGAGGTCACTAGGGTCTGCCTTCGAACCTCCGACCGGGTGATTACTCACAAGAAGGAGTTCGCCTCCGTGGCGTCCCACCGTCGACCCAAGCAGCCGAGCCGTGCACGTGTGACCGTGCTGACCACCGCAGCCGCCGCTGCCGTCGCCATCAGCGCGCAGGCGGCCAACGCCGCGCCCAGCGAGAAGCCGAGCAAGGACGAGGTCAAGGCCAAGGTCGACAAGCTCTACGAGGAGGCCGAGCAGGCCACCGAGAAGTACAACGGCGCCAAGGAGAAGCAGGAGACGCTCCAGAAGGAGATCTCCACCATCCAGGACAACGTGGCGCGCGGCCAGGAGGAGCTCAACGAGCTGCGCGACGGCATAGGCCTGGCGGCCGCCGCCCAGTACCGCACCGGCACCATCGACTCCTCCGTGCAGCTGTTCCTCTCCTCCGATCCGGATTCCTACCTCGACAAGGCCTCCACGCTCGACCAGTTGAGCGGCCAGCAGGTCGAGGCGCTGAAGAAGATCCAGGAGAAGCAGCGTCAGCTCGCCCAGGAGCGCTCCGAGGCCGCAGCGAAGCTCAAGGACCTCTCCGCCACCCGCACCGAGCTGGGCAAGAAGAAGAAGGAAGTCCAGGGCAAGCTCGCCGAGGCGCAGAAGCTGCTCAACTCCCTGACCGCCGCCGAGAAGGCCGCCATGGCCGCGGAGGACGCCCGCGCCAGCCGCTCGGCGAGCAGCCGCGTCGACCTCGGCAACTCCAAGGCCGCCTCCGGCCGCGCCGCCGCCGCCTTCTCCGCGGCCCAGAGCCGAATCGGCTCGCCGTACGTCTACGGCGCCACCGGCCCGTCCTCCTTCGACTGCTCGGGTCTGACCTCCTGGGCCTACGCCCAGGCCGGCGTCTCCATCCCCCGCACCTCGCAGGACCAGGCGAACGCCGGCACGCGCATCTACTCCATGAGCGACCTCCAGGTCGGCGACCTGGTGCTCTTCTACGGCGACCTGCACCACGTCGGCCTGTACGCGGGCAACGGCCAGGTGCTGCACGCCCCGCGCACCGGCACCGTCGTGCGCTACGAGTCGATCAACAACATGCCGTTCCAGTTCGGCGTGCGGATCTGACCCTCGGGACCCGCGCCGGGACACCCCGGCCTCGACAAGATCAACGTGCCGTGCCGCCCGAACGGGCGAATCGTGACGACGGGAAATGACCCCCCGCCCCGCCGATGACCTGCGTCAGCGGCGGGGCGTCACCGTGTGTGCCCGCGGCGGTCTTTGGCCGCCGGCCCGTGACGGGGCTACTGTCTGCCGCGTTTCCCCCGGCCCTCGCCGTCCACGGCGTTTTCGGTGTCCGCGGGGAGCAGTCCTGTTCCCCAGTGGAAGGAGCGCGGCCTCCCGTGGGTTCCCATCGCCGTCGCCTCGCGCACTCCGGGTTCGACCGGGGCGCGTGCGCCGCCCTCAGTGCGCTCTCCGTCGCGGCCGCCGCCCTCGGCGCCGTACCGGCCGGCTCCGCCGTGGCCGCGCCGCAGGGCGATGCCCGGGCCGAGGTCGACCGCCTCTACGAGGAGGCCGAGAAGGCCACCGAGGCGTACAACAAGGCCGACGAGCGGGCCGACGCGCTGCACCGGCAGGTCAGCGACAGCCAGGATCTGATCGCCCGTCAGCAGGAGCGGGTCAACACCATGCGGGACGCGCTGGGTTCGCTGGCCGGAGCCCAGTACCGCTCCGGTGGCATCGACCCGGCCGTCGCGCTGCTGTTCTCCGCCGACCCCGACGACTACCTCGACAAGGCCTCCGTGCTCGACCGGATCACCGCCCACCAGGCCGGGCAACTGCACGAGCTGCAGGGCGCCCTGCGCGAACTCGCCCAGGAACGCGCCGAGGCCACCCGGCAGCTGGCCGAACTCGAGCGCAGCCGCGCGGCCGTCGCCCGGCACAAGAAGACCGTCGAGCACAAGCTCGCCAAGGCGCGCCAGTTGCTCAACTCCCTGCCCGCCACCGAACGCGCCGCCTATGAGCGCATCTCGCGCACCGGCCGCACCGACCTGCCCGAGCTCGGCGGGGCCGGGCCGGCCTCCGAGCGGGCCGCCGCCGCGGTCGCCGCCGCCCGCGCGGCCCTCGGCAGGCCGTACGTGTGGGGCGCCAACGGGCCCTCCGGGTTCGACTGCTCGGGCCTGATGCAGTGGGCGTACGCGCGGGCCGGGGTGCATCTGCCGCGCACCTCGCAGGAACAGCGCTTCGCCGGCCATCAGGTGCCGCTCTCCCAGGCCCGCCCCGGCGACCTGGTCGTCTACCGCTCCGACGCCAGCCACGTCGGGATGTACGTCGGGAACGGCCGGGTCATCCACGCCCCCTATCCGGGCGCCCCGGTGCGCTACGACCCGGTCGGCATGATGCCGATCTCGTCGGTGACCAGGGTCTGACCGGGCCCTGGCCCCGTACCCTCGGGAAGGTGGCTGGTCGAGGGCGTGCGTCGGGGGTGTCGGTTCTCGTCTCGGTGTGCCTGCTGCTCGTGGGGTGCGGCGGGCGGCCCGGCGCCGACGGTGTGCGGGCCGAGGTGCAGCGTCTGCTCGACCGGCGGGCCGAGGCGGTGCTGCACCACGACGCGGCGGGTTACGGCGCCACGGGCACGCGGGCCGGGTTCGCCGCGGTGCGGGAGGTGCCGCTCACCTCGTGGTCGTACCGGGTCACGGGGGTGCGCCGCAGCGGTGCCACCGCGACCGTGGACGCCGAGCTGCGCTACCGGGTGCGGGATTACGACCAGGCGCCGGTGACGGCGGGACGTACGCTCACGCTCACCCGTTCCCCGGACGGCCGGTGGTCGGTCGCCGCCGACCGGCCCGCGCCGAACTCCGCCGACCAACTGTGGGACCAGGGCACGGTACGGGTCGTGCGCGGGCAGCACAGCCTCGTGCTGGGCGTCGGCCGGCCCGACGGGCAACTGCGCGCCTACGTCTCGCTCGCCGACCGGGCGGTGCCCGCCGTGACCGACGCCTGGGGAGCGAACTGGCCCGGCCGGATCGTGGTGCTGGTACCGAAGTCGCTGGACGGGATGGCACGGCTGCTCGGCTCGCCCGCCTCCTCCTACCGCGGCATCGCCGCCGTCACCACCGGCGAGACCGGGGCGCCGGCCAAGGCGGCCGCCGACCGGGTCATCGTCAACCCCGACGCGTACGGCATGCTCGGCACGCTCGGCCGGCAGGTGGTCCTCACGCACGAGACCACGCACGTCGCCACCCGGCGCGCCACCGACGCCGCGACGCCGCTGTGGCTGTCGGAGGGGTACGCCGACTGGGTCGGCTACCGCGGCAGCGGACGCACCGCCGTGCAGGCCGCGCCGGAGCTCCAGCGGGCGGTGGCCGACGGCGAGGTGCCGGCCGCGCTGCCCGGCGACCGGGACTTCGGCTTCGCCGGGGACGCCGGGCGGCTGGCGCGGGCGTACGAGAGCGGCTGGCTGGCCTGCCGGATGATCGCCGAGCGGTGGGGGGAGGCGCGGCTGCGCGCGTTCTACCGCGCGGTGGGCGAGCACCGGGTGCGGGCCGGGGCGGTGGAGGACGCGATGCGGACGACGCTCGGCGTGACCCTGCCGGACTTCACCGCACAGTGGCGGGACTACCTGCGGGTGCAGCTGGGCTGAGAGCGGCGCCCCGGGCCGGGCGGCCGGCGGGTTGCTCCAGGAGGTCGTCGGGCGGTCAGCCGGGCTGCTCCAGCAGGTCGATCGCCTCCCTGAGCCACGCCCGCTCCGCCTCGCCGGTCGCCCGGGCCACGCGCAGCATGCCCTGGCGGAACAGGTCGCCGGCCTCCTCCGCGCGCACCGGGCTGCCGTCCCGGTAGAAGAAGCTCGAGGGGGTCTGCAGGAACTCGAGCCGGCGGCGCAGGACGGCCGCCTGCTCCGTGCGGTCCGGCAGGTGGCGCAGGAACGCCAGGACCACGTTGAAGCGGACCTGGTCGGTGATCTCCACCCGCTTCGGCCGCCGCAGGCGCTCCAGCAGGTCCGCCTGGCCGGCCTCGGTGAGGGAGAGCACCCGCCGGGGGGCCGCGCTCGCGCCCTCCTCGGTGTGCTGGCCGAGCTTGCCGGCGGCGACCAGACGGGTGATCGCCGGATACAGCGCGCCGTCGCTCACCGGGCGGACGTGACCTTGAAGCGCCTTGATGCGCTCCTTCAGCTCGTAGCCGTGCAACGGCTCCTCGGCGAGAAAGCCCAGGATCGACAGCTCCAGCACGCATCCTCCTTGCGGGTGGCCTCCGCGCCATGGTACCTCTGGTCGAGCTACCTCGTTTCGAGGTATGAGGGTCGAGGGGGACGTCTTGGACGCACATCGCAGGCAACTGATCGCACTGGCCCACCCGGTCTACTTCTCCCTGCTGGCCTCGGTCGCCGCCGGGATCATCGACACCGTCTGGGTCTCCCGGCTCGGCGGACCCGCCGTGGCCGCCGTGGCCGTGGCCACCAACACCGAGAACGTGCTGCTGGGGGTGGCCCTCGTCTTCGCCTCCGGGACGACCGTGCTGGTCGCCCACGCCCGGGGCGCGCAAGATCCGGGGGCGGTGCGCTCGGCAGTACGGGGCGGATGGGCGCTGTTCGGGGTCGTCACACCGGTGGTCGTGGTGGGCGGGTTCCTGCTGCGCGAGCCGCTGGCCCGGCTGGTGCTCGGCGGCGGGGACGGGGCCGCGGTTGCGCTCGCCACGGCCTACTTCGCCGTCTCCCTGCCCGGCGTCGCCGTCTTCTTCGCCCAGCAACTTCTCGACGCCGTCCTCAAGGGCACCGGCGACACCCGCACCCCGATGCGCCTCGCCCTGCTCGCCAATGGCCTGATCCTGGTCGCCGACCCGCTCTTCATCCACCTCTACGGCATCCGGGGCGCCGCCGCCTCCACCGTCGCGTGCCGCTGCGTCGCGCTCGCCGCCGGGTTCGTCACGCTGCGCCGCAACGCCCTGTTGCGCGCGGCCGGCGCCGTGGCGGCCACGGAGCCGGTCCCGGCCGCCCTGCGACGGACCCTGGTCACCGGGCTGCCGATGTCCGCCGACTTCACCGTGCGGCAGACCGGCGCGCTCGTCCTCGTCGCGATCGTGGCGCGGATCGGGGTGACGGCGGTGGCCGCGTACGCCATCGCCTACAAGGTCATGTACGTGGCGACCATGGCCTTCTACTCGGTCAGGCAGGCGGCCTCGATCCACACCGCGCACGCCCGGGGCGAGGGCCGCGACGCGCGGCGGGCGATCGGCCGGCAGGCCGTGCTGGTCTCCGGCACGGTGGGCCTCGCCGCGTCCGCGCTGCTCGCCCTCGCGGCCCCCTGGATCATGGCCGCCTTCGGCGCCGGGCCCGCGGTGGCCCACGACGGCGTGCTCTTCCTGCGCTGCGTCGGCCCCTACCTGTTGCTGATGGCCTGCTTCATCGCGCTCGGCGGGGTCTTCGAGGGCAGCGGCGGAGCGCCCGCGCTGCTGCGGATCACCCTCGCCGGTACGGCCGTCCAACTGCCGCTCGCCCTGGTGCTGGCCGGGCTCGGTCTGCCGGGGGTGTGCCTGGCGCTCGCGCTGGCGATGGCCGTGCAGTGCGCGGCGGTGGCGCTGCTGCTGCGGCGCTCCCCGGCGCCGCAGGAGGAGACGGCCTCCCTGGTACGGGCCGCCTGAGGCCCGGCTCGGCGGCGACCGGCGTGGGCTCGAGGAGCCGACCGGGCCCGGCCCGGAGGGTGCCCGGGGACCGGCTCAGGAGGCGACCGGGGTCCTGTTCGGGTCGGCGGCCTGTGCGGGGACCGCCTTGCGGGGCGCAGGCGGGACCGTCGAGCGCCACAGCAGGACGGCGGCGGTGGCCGTGGCGGCGACCAGCAGGCCGTTGCGGGCGAACAGCAGTGTCATGCCCAGGTTGTCGCTCGCGACCACGTTGCCGAAGTGCACCGGGAACTCCAGCACCGTGAACAGCGTCGCCGCCAGCACGAGCGCCGCCGGCCACCGCATCCGGGTCGAGCGGAAGCACAGGCACACCGCCGCCAGACCCACCAGCCACACCAGGTACTGCGGGCTGATCACCCGGCTGGTCGTGGTGAACAGCAGCACGGCGGTGAACGCCGCGTCCGCCAGGGAGTGCGGCGAGAACTCGGACGCCAGCACCCTCCACAGCAGCAGCCAGGCGAACACCGCCCCGGTCAGCGCCAGCGCCGCCGTGCTCACGACCTGGACGTAGGGGCCGAGGAACTCCACCGAGCCGTAGTTCAGCAGCACCTGCCCGTTCCACCCGAAGTGCCGGGCCACATGGAAGACCATCGAGCCGAGGGACTCCACCTCGGTGCCCCGGTCCCGCTGGGCGGTGAGGAAGGCGAAGGCGCCGGGCATCCAGACGGCGAGGAGGGCCGCCAGCACCGCCGCGGTCACCGCGGCCGTCGTCCACGCCCGTCGCCGGGCCGCGCCCCACACGCCGACCAGGAGCAGTGCCGGCCACACCTTCAGCATCGCCCCGAAGGCGGCCAGCGCCCCCATCAGCCGTGGCCGGCGCACACCGGCGAGCAGCGCGGCCACGGCCACCGCGGTCACCATCACGTCGTAGCGGGCGTACACCGTCGGGCCGAGCAGCGGGACGCCGACCACCCACACCCAGGGGCCCCACAGCGACTTGCCGGGGCGCAGGCCCGCGTACACGAGCAGCGCGAGCGTCACCAGGTCGGCGAGGAAGGCGAGGACGAAGAAGCCGTGCGCGTAGCCGAGGAAGGGCAGCGCGGCGGGGGAGAGGATCGCCAGCGCGGCCGCGGGCGGGTACTGCCAGGTGACGTCCTGCTGCGGGAACGTTCCGCCGCGCAGGACGTCGTACCAGCCCTGGTAGATCACCCACACGTCGCTGGTCACGTCCGGGCCGGGGAAGACGTACACCCGGAAGACGAACAGCAGCAGCAACAGCCGGGTCGCCGCCCACACGCCGAGCAGCCCGGTCAGGGACCACCTGGTGGCCGTCGTCTTCACGTGATCCCCGTCCGTTCGAATACCAGCTTGCAGAACATGATGGCGTGCCCGGCTGGGTGCCTGCCACATACGGGGGCTCTTGTAGGGTCGGCGGCGATGCACAAGACCCTGATCGTGACGAACGACTTCCCGCCCCGGCCGGGCGGCATCCAGGCCTTCCTGCACAACATGGCGCTCCGGCTGGACCCCGGGCGGGTCGTCGTCTACGCCTCCACCTGGAAGCGCGGCCGGGAGGGCGCCGAGGCGACCGCCGCCTTCGACGCCGAGCAGCCCTTCACCGTCGTACGCGACTCCACGACGATGCTGCTGCCGACGCCCGGGGCGACCCGGCGGGCGGTCGGGCTGCTGCGCGAGCACGGGTGCACATCGGTGTGGTTCGGGGCGGCCGCGCCGCTCGGGCTGATGGCGCCGGCGCTGCGCAGGGCCGGCGCGCGGCGGCTGGTCGCCACCACCCACGGGCACGAGGCCGGCTGGGCCCAGCTGCCCGCCGCCCGGCGGCTGCTGCGCCGGATCGGCGAGAGCACCGACACGATCACCTACCTCGGCGAGTACACGCGTGCGCGGATCGCCGGCGCGCTGACTCCCGAGGCGGCCGCGCGGATGGTGCAACTGCCGCCCGGCGTCGACGAGAAGACCTTCCACCCGGCGTCGGGGGGCGACCAGGTGCGGGCCCGGCTGGGGCTCACCGACCGGCCCGTCGTCGTGTGCGTCTCACGGCTGGTGCCGCGCAAGGGGCAGGACACGCTCATCCAGGCCATGCCGCGCATCCTGGCCGCCGAGCCGGACGCGGTGCTGCTGATCGTCGGCGGCGGGCCGTACGAGAAGGACCTGCGCCGCCTGGCCGCGCAGACGGGGGTCACGGACTCGGTGGTCTTCACCGGTGCCGTGCCCTGGTCGGACCTGCCCGCCCACTTCGGCGCCGGGGACGTGTTCGCCATGCCGTGCCGGACGCGCCGCGGGGGGCTCGACGTCGAGGGCCTCGGGATCGTCTACCTGGAGGCCTCCGCGACCGGACTGCCCGTCGTCGCCGGGGACTCCGGCGGGGCGCCCGACGCCGTCCTCGACGGGGAGACCGGCTGGGTCGTGCGCGGCGGCTCCCCCGACGAGGCCGCCGAGCGCATCGTCGCCCTCCTCGCCGACGCGGAACTGCGCCGGCGGATGGGGGAGCGGGGCCGCCAGTGGGTCGAGGAGAAGTGGCGCTGGGACCTGCTGGCGGAGAACTTGAAAACGCTGCTGTAGTGCAGCCCACCCAGGGGCGCGGGGCTGTGTCGGCATGCGGCTCCGCCGCGCGGGCGCGACCAGCCAACGACATGGGAAAGCGCCAACGCAGAACCCGGCACCCTGGAAGGCGCCCCTACTTCGCGTAAAGGGCCTCGATCTCGTCCGCGTAGTCCTTCGCCACCACGTTCCGCTTCAGCTTCAGCGACGGAGTCAGATGGCCGGACTCCTCGGTGAACTGGCGGGACAGGATCCGGAACTTCCGCACCGACTCCGCCTTCGACACGGCCGCGTTGCCGTCGTCGACCGCCGCCTGGATCGCCGCCAGCAGATCCGGGTCGTCCTTCAGGGACGCCGCCGTGGCACCGGCGGGCTTGCCGTGCTCGGCGGCCCAGCGACCGAGGAACTCCTCGTCGACGGTGACCAGCGCGCCCACGAACGGCCGCCCGTCGCCCACCACCATGCACTCCGCGACCAGCGCGTGCGCCCGGATCCGGTCCTCGATCACGGCCGGCGCGACGTTCTTGCCGCCCGCCGTGACGATGATCTCCTTCTTGCGGCCGGTGATCCGCAGGTAGCCGTCCTCGTCGAGGGTGCCGATGTCACCGGTGTGGAACCAGCCGTCGGCCAGCGCCTCGGCGGTCGAGCCCGGGTTGTTCCAGTACTCCTTGAACAGGTGCTCGCCGTGCAGCAGCACCTCGCCGTCGTCGGCGATGCGGACCACGGAGCCGGGCAGCGGCTGGCCGACCGTGCCGATCTTCTGCCGGTCCCACGGGTTGAACGCGGTCGCCGCGCAGGACTCGGTCAGGCCGTAGCCCTCCAGCACCGTGAAGCCGATGCCGCGGAAGAAGTGGCCGAGGCGCTCACCGAGGGGGGCGCCACCGGAGATGGCGTACTCGCCGCGGCCGCCGAGGACCGCGCGCAGCTTGCTGTAGACCAGCTTGTCGAAGACCTTGTGCTTGACCTTCATGCCGAGGGACGGACCCGACGGGGTGTCCAGGGCCTTGCTGTAGGCGATCGCGGTGTCGGCCGCCTTGTCGAAGATCGCGCCCTTGCCGTCGGCCTGCGCCTTGGCGCGCGCGGAGTTGTACACCTTCTCGAACACGCGCGGCACGCCGAGGACCAGCGTCGGCCGGAAGGCGGCCAGCTCGTCGGTGAGGTGCTTGATGTCCGGGACGCAGCCCAGCTTGATGGGCGCCATCATCGGCGCGATCTGCACCAGCCGGCCGAAGACGTGCGCGAGCGGCAGGAAGAGCAGGACCGAACACTCGCCGGTGCGGAACAGCGGGCGCAGCCGTTCGACGATGTTGCCGCACTCGGCGAAGAAGCTGCGGTGGGTGAGCACACAGCCCTTGGGACGGCCGGTGGTGCCGGAGGTGTAGACGATCGTCGCCGGATCGTCGGCCTTGGCGAGCGAGCCGCGCTCCTCCACCGTCTCGTCGGAGACGTCCCGCCCGACCCGGCCCAGCTCCTCGAGGGCGCCGGCCTCGATCTGCCAGACGTGCTTGAGCGCGGGCAGCTGCTCGCGCACCGACTCCACGGCGGCGGTGTGGGTGTCCAGCTCGGTGATGCAGGCGATGGCGCCCGAGTCGGACAGGATCCACTGCACCTGCTCCGGGGAGCTGGTCTCGTACACCGGCACGGTGATCGCGCCGGCGCTCCAGATTGCGAAGTCCAGCAACGTCCACTCGTAGCGGGTGCGGGACATCAGGCCCACCCGGTCGCCCGGCTGGACGCCGGAGGCGATCAGGCCCTTGGCGGCGGCGTGCACCTCGGCCAGGAACGCCGTGGCCGTCACGTCCTGCCAGGCCCCTTCGACCTTACGGGCGATGACGGCGACGTCCGGGTGCTGCGCGGCGTTTCTGCGGACGATGTCGGTCAGGTTTCCGTCCGCAGGGACCTCGTACAAAGCCGGAAGGCTGAACTCGCGCAAGACTGCTGCTCCTCATAGGGCGCCGGCGCCACGACGTTGTGTGATGCGACGGTCCGGTCCAAGGCTCGGTCAGATGCTCGGGAGGACGCCAGGAGGATGGGGAGCCCACTGGTTGAAATCCTGAGCACGACTGGACGGCCCGGACGTTACCCGCCGGTATGGCTTCTTCGACAGGGGGTCCCGGCGAGATGTTCGCTGCGTCACACAGATTGGTGTTCCTTTGCGCACAGTAGTCCACGGCTTTCCTGACTAGCCAGTAACCGCAGGCCCGGCTGCCACTGTTCACAGGTGCATCGCTGCGCCTACGCTTGATCGCCATGTCATCCCCACCGGCCGGCAGGCGCAGGACACGTGTTCATGTGGTCAGTGACGTGCACGGCAACGCCCGTGACCTGGCCCGGGCCGGCGACGGTGCCGACGCCCTGGTCTGCCTGGGTGATCTCATTCTCTTCCTCGACTACGCCGACCACTCCCGCGGCATCTTCCCCGACCTGTTCGGCACCGAGAACGCCGGCCGCCTCGTCTCCCTGCGCACCGCCCGCCGGTTCGAGGAGGCACGCGAGCTGGGCGCCCGGCTGTGGGCGGGCATCGAGGGCGAGCGCGCCGCGGTGATCGAGCAGGCGGTGCGGCGGCAGTACGCGGAGCTGTTCGCGGCGTTCCCCACGCCGACGTACGCCACCTACGGCAACGTCGACATGCCGACGCTGTGGAAGGAGTACGCCGGCCCCGGCACCACCGTCCTCGACGGCGAGCGCGTCGAGATCGGCGGCTGGACCTTCGGTTTCGTCGGCGGCGGGCTGCGCACGCCGATGCGCACGCCGCACGAGATCTCCGACGAGGAGTACGCCGCCAAGATCGAGGCGGTCGGCGAGGTCGACGTGCTGTGCACGCACATCCCGCCGGAGGTACCGGAGTTGGTCTACGACACCGTCGCGCGCCGTTTCGAGCGGGGCAGCCGCGCGCTGCTGGACGCGATCCGGCGCACCCGGCCGCGGTACGCGCTGTTCGGGCACGTGCACCAGCCGCTGGTGAAGCGGATGCGGATCGGGGCCACCGAGTGTGTGAACGTCGGGCACTTCGCGGGGACCGGGAAGCCGTGGGCGCTTCAGTGGTGACCGGCGGTGAAGGAGGCTGGTCGCGGGCGCGGTAGCCTTCACACCGCACCTGTTACCTGTCCCAACCGGCCCGCATCTGGAGGAGCCACGGCGATGGCGGAACACACCAGCTCGAGCATCGTGATCGAGGCGGCACCGGCCGACGTCATGGCGGTCATCGCCGACTTCGCGCGCTATCCCGACTGGACCGGTGAGGTGAAGGAGGCGGAGGTCCTCAAGACCGACGAGGCGGGCCGCGCGGAGCAGGTGCGGCTCGTGATGGACGCGGGTGCGATCAAGGACGACCAGACGCTGGCCTACACCTGGACCGGGGGCGACGAGGTCTCCTGGACGCTGGTGAAGTCGCAGATGCTGCGGTCGCTGGACGGCTCGTACCTGCTCAAGCCGGTGGGTGCGCGGTCGACCGAGGTCACCTACTCGCTGACGGTCGACGTCAAGATCCCCATGCTGGGCATGATCAAGCGCAAGGCCGAGAAGGTCATCATCGACCGGGCCCTGGCGGGGCTGAAGAAGCGGGTCGAGTCGGGGCGGTAGCGGCTCCTGAGAGGCTCGCTCCTGACGCACGCCGACCGCGGGCCGTGGGTGGCAGGTCGCCCGGTTCCACGCGCCCCCAGGGGGTTGCAGCACCGGCGAGCGCACGGCCGACGTCGGCTTCGGTACCGTTCACCCCCATGCGCACCCTCTTGATCACCGGTCCCGGTGGCAGTGGCCGTACGACGGTCGCCGCTGCCACCGCACTCACCGCCGCCCGGGAGGGCACCCGCACGCTCGTCCTGAGTGCCGACCGCACCGACACCCTCGGCGCCGCCCTCGGCACCCCCACCGGACCGGTGCCCCGCCAGGTGGCCCCGCAGCTCACCGCCTGGCGTCCCGACGCCACCGCCGGCTTCCGAGACGACCTCACCGGCTTCCAGAACCGCGCCGCGAACGTCCTCGACCTGCTCGGCGCCTCCCGTCTGGACCCCGAAGAGGTCACCCCGCTGCCCGGCGCCGAGGAACTCACCCTGCTGCGCGCCCTGCGCGACGCCGCCCTCGCCGAGACCCACGACCTCCTCGTCGTCGACCTGCCGCCCACGCCGCAGGCCCTCGCCCTGCTCTCCCTCCCCGAGGAGCTGCGCCGCTACCTGCGCCGCCTGCTCCCGCCGGAGCGGCAGGCCGCCCGCGCGCTGCGCCCGGTCCTCGGCCGCCTGGCCGGCGTCCCCATGCCGGCCGAGTGGCTGTACGACACCGCCGGCCGCTGGGACACCGAGCTGGCGGCGGTCGAGGCCGTCCTCGCCGACCGGCACACCGCCGTACGCCTCGTCGCCGAACCCGGCCCGGCCGGCACCGACGCCCTGCGCACCGCCGCCCTCGGCCTCGCCCTGCGCGCCCTGCCCGTGGAGTCCGTCATCGCGGCACGGGTCCTGCCGGAGGACGCCGCCGCCTCCTGGCTGGCCGGTCCCGTCGCCCAGCAGCGCAAGGCCCTGGAGGAGTGGCGGGAGGCCTACGGACCGGTGCGGGAGACCGCCCACCTGGGCCGTGACCCACGTGGCACCGACGACCTCACCGCCCTGGCCGTACCGGGCGCCGGCGCGGAGCCCGCCCCCGTCGAGTGGTCACTCACCGACCACATCGCCGACGACGGCGTCCTCGTCTGGCACCTCGCCCTGCCCGGCGCCGTACGGGAGGAACTCGACCTCGTGCGGCGCGGCGACGAACTCGTCGTCAGCGCGGGCCCCTTCCGCCGTATCGTCCCGCTGCCCTCGGCCCTGCGCCGCTGCACCGTCGACGGCGCCGCCCTGCGCGACGGCGAGCTGCGCGTCCGGTTCGTGCCCGACCCCGCGCTGTGGCCCCGCGAGCGGTGAACCGCGTACCACCGTTCGGGTAACGTCGTAAGGACCAGCCGTAGTCAGGAGTGCGTCATGAGCGAAGAGCGCCCCCCGTCCGGTGCCGGTGAGCAGGAGAGCGCCGGCGAGGAGTTCCGCGCCACCGACGCCGACGCCTGGGCCGCCGCCTGCGCGGAGGACCTGGCGGAGGAGAAGGCCCGCCGTCGCACACAGCACGGCCCGCCCCCCGGCTCGGCCGCCGAGGAGCTGAAGAAGCTGGTCGACTCGGTCGCCGAAAAGCTCACCGGTATCCAGTCACCGCTGCTCGGCTCGGTCGCCGGGCCGGCCGCCCAGGAGGTGGTGCGGCAGGTCGTGCAGCAGGCCAAGGCCGCCGTCGAGCCGGTCATCGAACGCAACCCGGACGTCTTCGACCACCTCGCCGCCGCCGGCAGCGAGCTGCTCGCCGCCTACCGCTCCGCCGTCCAGGCCCAGGAGAAGCGCTGGACGGCCGGCGCGAGCGACCTGGACGACGACCTGCGGGGGCGCGGCGACGACGACGGTCCCGGGCAGCGCATCGACCTCGATTGAGCCCCGCCCGTGTCGGCGCCGGGTCCACCGGGCGGACGACGGCAACCCGAGGGCAAACGGCTCGGGTACCGTGGGCCGTAGCGGGGCTCGACCGAAACTGAGGGATTCATGGGACTCACCATCGGCGTCGACATCGGCGGCACGAAGATCGCGGCCGGCGTGGTCGACGAGGAAGGCAACATCCTCTCGACCTTCAAGGTGCCGACCCCCACCACGCCCGAGGCCATCATCGACGCCATCGCCTCGGCGGTGGAGGGCGCACGCGCGGGGCACGAGATCGTCGGTGTGGGCATCGGCGCCGCCGGATACGTCAACCGGCAGCGGTCCACGGTCTACTTCGCGCCCAACATCGACTGGCGCAACGAGCCGCTGAAGGAGAAGGTCGAGGCGCGCACCGGCCTCCCGGTCGTCGTGGAGAACGACGCCAACGCCGCCGCGTGGGGCGAGTACAAGTTCGGCGCGGGCAAGGGCCACCGCAACGTCATCTGCATCACGCTCGGCACCGGTCTCGGCGGCGGCATCATCATCGGCAACAAGCTGCGCCGCGGCCACTTCGGCGTGGCCGCGGAGTTCGGCCACATCCGGATGGTGCCGGACGGCCTGCTGTGCGGCTGCGGATCGCAGGGCTGCTGGGAGCAGTACGCCTCCGGCCGCGCCCTCGTGCGCTACGCCCGGCAGCGCGCCAACGCCACCCCGGAGCGCGCCGAGATCCTGCTCGGCCTCGGCGACGGCAGCCCCGACGGCATCGAGGGCAAGCACATCTCCGTGGCCGCCCGCCAGGGCGACAAGGTCGCCGTCGACTCCTACCGCGAGCTGGCCCGCTGGGTCGGCGCGGGCCTGGCCGACCTCGCCTCCCTCTTCGACCCGTCCGCCTTCATCGTCGGCGGCGGCCTGTCGGACGAGGGCGAGCTGGTCCTCGACCCGATCCGCAAGTCGTACAAGCGCTGGCTGGTCGGCGGCAACTGGCGTCCGGTGGCCGAGGTGCGGGCCGCGGAACTGGGCAACAAGGCGGGGATGGTGGGCGCGGCGGACCTGGCCCGCGAGCCCGACCCGATCATGTGACGTCCACGCTCCACCCGGCGGCCACCGTGCCGACCTGAAGGGGCGCGGGAGAACTGCGCGACCAGCCACCACGAACCGGCAGTCGCGTACGGTCCCCGCGCCCCGAGCCGTTGGGCGTAGATTGATCCACATGGAGCCGCTCCCCAACTCCCGCGCAGAGCCCGACGGTTCTGCGACCATCCGCGTCCTGAGCTACAACATCCGCTCGATGCGCGACGACACCGACGCCCTCGCCCGCGTCATCCGCGCCTGCGCCCCCGACCTGGTCCTCATCCAGGAGGCCCCCCGCTTCTTCCGCTGGCGCAAGAAGCTCGCCCGGCTCGCCCACGCGGCGGACCTGGTCATGGTCACCGGCGGCGCGACGACCACGGGACCGGCGATCCTGAGCAACCTGCGCGCCACCGTCGAACGCACCGAGGACGTTCTGCTGCCTCCCACCCCCGGCCTGCACCGCCGCGGTCTGGCCACGGCCGTGGTCCGCTTCGGCGGGGTCCGGCTCGGCGTGATCAGCTGCCATCTGTCCCTCGACAAGGACGAGCGGTACACGCAGGGCGGCATGCTCCTGGACCGGCTCGCGGCGATGGGCGTCACGCACACGGTCGTCGGCGGCGACGTCAACGAGCGGCCCGAAGGGCCCACCTTCCGCCGCCTCGCCGGGGACCTCCAGGACTGCCACACCGTCGCGCGCTGGGGCGGTACGGACACCTGGACCTCCGCCGACCCCTACCAGCGCATCGACGCGGTCTTCGTCACGCAGGGCGTCGAGGTGCTCGGCTGCGGGGTGCCGCTCGGCGCCCCGGGCGTCACGGAGGCAGACCTGAGGGCGGCCACCGACCATATGCCGGTCCTGGCCGCCCTCAAGATCCCCGCGCAGTAGGGAACGTCAGACGACGGCCCCGCGCCCGGGGTCCCCGTCGTCGTCCTCGTCCGTCCGCATCCGCATCACCAGCGTCGCGCAGCCGCCGAGGAAGCCGCCGACCGACAGGGTCGTCAGCCACCAGGTCATGTCCCAGCGCAGGAGGACCGCCAGCAGGAGCAGCAGCGGGCCGCCGACCACGCCGAGCCAGGCGAACTTCGCCGTGGCGTCCGCGTCGGGCAGCGGCGGCGGCTCCGGCGGGACGAAGTGGCCGTCGTCGTCCTCGTCGAAGTCGTCGTCGGAGGGTTCGGGCACGCTGTGGTCGCGCGGGCCGAGGCCGGGAGCGAAGGAGATCGAGCTGCCCAGCGGCCGGGCCGGTTTCGCCGGCTTGCGCTGCTCCTCGGGCTCGTCGTCCCTGGCGGGTTCCGGCAGTGCCAGATCCTCCACCGACCGGAACGGTCTGCTGCCCGGAGGGTCCGGCGGCTCCTCGCCGTAGGCGGCGACGATCGCCTTCCAGGCGGCCTCCT
This sequence comes from Streptomyces sp. NPDC014006, assembly GCF_043088925.1. Classification (NCBI taxonomy): domain Bacteria; kingdom Bacillati; phylum Actinomycetota; class Actinomycetes; order Kitasatosporales; family Streptomycetaceae; genus Streptomyces; species Streptomyces sp. NPDC014006. The sequence goes on from NZ_JBICAJ010000001.1 coordinate 1,013,003, forward strand.
CGTCGAAGGGGACGCTCTGCTCCTGAGGCTCGCGCTCGTCGCGGCCCTCTCGCTCCTCGCGCTCCGAGTCGTGCTCAGCCACCTGCCGCCGTCCCTTCCTTGCCGAAGCTGGGTGCGAGCCGGCCGATGAACGCGAGGCTCTCGGCGAAGATGCGGTCCGCGTCGTGGTCCAACGTCGCCACGTGGTAGCTCTGTTCCAGCAGGATCTCCGTGACGTCCGTGGACGACACCCGGCTGAGGATGCGCGCCGAGTCGGCCGGCGGGACCACATGGTCCTGCGGGCTGCGCAGGAGCAGCAGTGGCTGGGTGACCTGCGGCAGCTCGCCGTCGACCAGCCGGAAGAAGTTCCGCAGCGAGTGCGCCGCGTGCAGCGGCACCCGGTCGTAGCCCAGCTCGGTCCTGTCGGGCTTGGCGATGTCGCTGGCGATGCCCTTCGTCGCCGGCACCAGGTGGCGTACGACGGGCAGGGCGTGGGCGGCGACGCCGTGCACCTTGTTCCCCGGGTTGACGACGACGATGCCCTCCACCGCGTCCCCGTGCCGCGCCGCGAGGCGCAGGGCGAGCGCGCCGCCCATGGAAAGGCCGGCCACGAAGACGCGCGCGCACCGCTCGCGCAGGGCGCGCAGCTCGCGGTCCACCTCCGCGTACCAGTCCGGCCAGCCGGTGACCTGCATGTCCTCCCAGCGGGTGCCGTGCCCCGGCAGCAGCGGCAGCGAGACGGTCAGCCCGTGCTCGGCGAGGTACTCCGCCCAGGGGCGCAACGACTGGGGGGAACCGGTGAAGCCGTGGCAGAGGAGGACCCCCACCTCCCCGCCCTCGTGGCGGTACGGCTCGGCTCCAGGAAGGACCGGCACGGTCGGTCTCCTGTTCGTGAGAAGGGTGTGCACGACTCCCGAGACTTCCAGGTGAGCTTCACCGTACGCGACGGCACTGACACCGACCAGGGGCGTCGGGCTCTTCGCGGCCCTCCGGGTTATGGTCTGTTCGACACATACAGGAGGCACTCGGTTGTTGTACGGCGCGATGAAGGTTTCCGTCGGAGGGTCGCTGAAGCTTGTCTTCCGGCCCTGGGTGGAAGGCCTGGAGAACGTCCCGGCCGACGGCCCGGCGATCCTGGCGAGCAACCACCTCTCCTTCTCCGACTCGTTCTTCCTGCCCGCGGTGCTCGACCGCAAGGTCACGTTCATCGCGAAGGCCGAGTACTTCACCACCCCCGGGGTCAAGGGCCGGTTGACGGCCGCGTTCTTCAAGGGCGTCGGGCAGCTCCCGGTGGACCGCTCCGGGGCGCGCGGCGCCGGTGAGGCCGCGATCAAGAGCGGTATCGAGGTGCTGGAGCGCGGCGAGCTGTTCGGGATCTACCCCGAGGGCACCCGCTCGCCCGACGGCCGCCTCTACCGCGGCAAGCCGGGCGGCCTCGCGCGCGTGGCGCTGGCCACCGGCGCCCCCGTGATCCCCGTCGCCATGATCGACACGGAGAAGATCCAGCCGCCCGGGAAGATCGTCCCGAAGGTCATGCGGCCGGGCATCCGCATCGGCAAGCCGCTCGACTTCTCCCGCTACCAGGGCATGGAGCACGACCGCTTCGTACTGCGCGCGGTGACCGACGAGGTCATGTACGAGATCATGAAGCTCTCCGGCCAGGAGTACGTCGACATGTACGCGACCGCCGCCAAGCGGCAGATCGCGGAGGCGGCGAAGGCGCAGAAGGAGGCCGAGGCCGCGCTGGCGAAGGCCGAGAAGGAACAGGCCAAGAAGGAGCAGGACGCTTAGGACGCCTGCGGGCCGACGGGGGTGGGGGACGTGGCCAGACGCGAGAGAGTCATGCGCATGTCGGTCGAGCTGCCGCTGTGGCGTGCGCTGACCGCCTACCGGGTGCTGACCATGCTGTACGCGGTCGGCCTGTTCGCCACCGCCTACGACCGCTTCACCCGCCCCTGGCTGGCCATCGCCTACTACGCGGTGCTGTGCGTGTGGACCCTCGCCACCCTGCCCAGCGTCGCGAACGCGGGGGCCTGCACCCGGCGTTTCCTCGCCGCCGACCTGGCCGTGGCGCTCGCCGGCATCCTGCTCACCCCGCTCGCCGACGCCCACCAGCGGATCATGGACGGCGGTCCCACGCTGCCGTCGATATGGACCGCCGGTGCCGTGCTGGCCTTCGCCATCAAGGGCGGCTGGCGCTGGGCGGCGTACGCCTCCACCCTCGTCGCCGTCGCGAACCTTCTCGAGCGCGGCGCCCCGGCCCGCGACACCGTCCACAACGTGATCCTCGTCTGGGTGGCCTCCATCGCCATCGGCTACGTCGTCGAGGTGGCCCGCGCCTCCGAACGCACCCTGGCCCGGGCCCTGGAGATCGAGGCCGCGACCAGGGAACGGGAGCGGCTCGCCCGGGACATCCACGACAGCGTGCTCCAGGTGCTGGCCATGGTGAAGCGGCGCGGCGCCGCGCTCGGCGGTGAGGCCGGCGAACTGGGCCGGCTGGCCGGCGAGCAGGAGGTGGCGCTGCGCACCCTGGTCTCCGGCGGTCTGGTGCCCGTCTCGCGGGTGTCCGAGGACGCCGCCGAGGGGGCGTTCGTGCGGGCCGTGGAGGAACCGGACGACGACACCGGCCAGGTCGACCTGCGCACGCTGCTCGCGCCGTACGCCGCGGACCGGGTCTCCTTCGCCGAGCCCGGCGCGCCCGTGCCGCTGCCGCCGGCCGCCGCGCGGGAGCTGGCCGCGGCGGTCGGGGCGGCGCTGGACAACGTCCGCAGGCACGCGGGTGCCGGCGCGCGGGCCTGGATCCTGCTGGAGGACGAGCCCGACGAGATCGTCGTGACCGTGCGCGACGACGGCCCCGGCATCCCCGAGGGACGGCTCGCGCAGGCCGAGGGGGAGGGGCGGCTCGGGGTCGCCCTGTCGATCCGCGGCCGGCTGCGCGACCTCGGCGGCAGCGCCGAACTGATCTCGACGCCCGGGCAGGGCACCGAAGTGGAACTGAAGGTACCGAAGGCGAAGGCCGCACGGGGGAAGGCGGAACAGCGATGAGTGAGCAGCAGGACCCGATCAGGGTCATGGTGGTCGACGACCACCCGATGTGGCGTGACGCGGTCGCCCGCGACCTGGGGGAGTCCGGCTTCCAGGTGGTCGCCACCGCCGGTGACGGCGAGCAGGCCGTACGCCGTGCCAGGGCCGCCGCCCCCGACGTGCTCGTCCTCGACCTCAACCTGCCCGCCAAGCCGGGCGTCCAGGTCTGCAAGGAGGTCGTCGCCGCCGACCCGGCGCTGCGCGTTCTGGTGCTGTCCGCGAGCGGCGAGCACGCCGATGTACTGGAGGCGGTGAAGTCCGGCGCCACCGGCTATCTGCTGAAGTCGGCCTCCACCGAGGAGCTGCTCGACGCCGTGCGCCGCACCGCGGCCGGCGACCCCGTCTTCACGCCGGGCCTGGCCGGGCTGGTCCTCGGCGAGTACCGCCGCCTGGCCTCCGAGCCCGCGCCCGCCCAGGACACCGACGAGCCGCGCGCGCCCCGGCTCACCGAGCGCGAGACCGAGGTGCTGCGGCTCGTCGCCAAGGGGCTGAGCTACAAGCAGATCGCCGAACGCCTCGTCATCTCCCACCGCACCGTGCAGAACCATGTCCAGAACACCCTCGGCAAGCTCCAGCTGCACAACCGGGTGGAGCTGGTGCGGTACGCGATAGAGCGCGGTCTCGACGACGAGTGAGTCGCCCGCGCACGGCCCCGTCACACCGCTAGCGTGGACAGCAGCAGCTCGTGGGGAGCAGCAGCTTGAGGTCCGCGAAGGGACATCCCATGCGCGTCGGAGTACTGACCGGAGGCCGTGACTGCCCGGGCCTCAACGCCGTGGTGCGCGCCGTCGTCCGCAAGGGCGTCCAGGAGTACGGCGACGAGTTCGTCGGCTTCGCGGACGGCTGGCGCGGCCCCCTGGACGGGGAGACCGTCCCGCTCGGCATCCCCCAGGTGCGCGGCACCCTCCCGCGCGGCGGCACCATCCTCGGCTCCTCGCGCAGCCATCCGCTCGACCACCCGGACGGAGTGCGCCGGATCCGGGAGAACCTCGCCAAGCACGACGTGGAGGCGCTGATCACGATCGGCGGCCGGGACACGCTCGGCACCGCGGCACGCCTCGCGGACGAGTACGGGCTGCCCCTGGTCGGCGTACCGAAGACCATAGACAACGACCTGTCCGGCACCGACTACACGGTGGGGTACGACACGGCCGTCTCCGTCGCGACCGCGGCGATCGACCGGCTGCACACCACCGCCGAGTCCCACAAACGGGTGCTCGTGGTCGAGGTGATGGGCGGCGACTCGGGCTGGATCGCGCTGCGCTCCGGCCTGGCCGGCGGCGCGAACGTCATCCTCATCCCGGAGCAGCCCTTCGACGTCGACGAGGTGTGCGCGTGGGTCACCTCCCGCTTCCGGGCGTCCTACGCGCCGATCGTGGTCGTCGGCGACGGGGCGCGGCCCAAGGACGGCTCGATGGTGCTGCAGCACGCAGCGGAGGGCGGCCTCGGACAGGTGCGGTTGTCCGGGGTGGGTGAGTGGCTCGCCCGGGAGATCGAGCACCGCTCGGGCAAGGAGGCCCGCACGACGGTCCTCGGCCACATCCAGCGCGGCGGCTCGCCCAGTCCCTTCGACCGCTGGCTGGCCACCCGCTTCGGCCTGCACGCCATCGACGCCGTGCACGAGGGGGACTTCGGCATGATGGTCGCGCTGCACGGCACGGACGTGGTCCGGGTGCCGATCTCCGAGGCGACGGCCCGGATCAAGCGGGTGGAGCCGCGGCTCTACGAGGAGGTCGGGGTGTTCTTCGGCTGACCGGTGGGCGGCGGTCCAGGGCCGTATGTTCGGCATGTCCGGCCCACGACCGACCGGAACGGTACAGCTCGTGGACATCCTGGCCTTCGGTGTTCAGGCCGACGAAAGGCCCCTGATCGAGGCCGCCTTCGCCGGTCGGACGAGGTGCGCTGCCTGGAGGTGTTCCTCGACCAGGACACCGCCCCCGTCCCGCCCGGCCACGACGCCGTCTCCACCAGCGTCAACGCCGACCTGAGCGGCCGCGTCCTCGAAACCCTGGCGGCCGGGGGCACCCGGATGATCGCCCAGCGATGGGCCGCGACATGCACGGCCGCACCGCCGGGGTCCCTGGGCCCTGTCGCCGATCTCCCGCCTGGCCCTTCGGGCGGACGACGGGAGATCGGCGACAGGGCCCGCACCGGCAAGGTCGGCGAGGCGGTCGCCCGGATCGCCCACGGCTTCGGCATGCGGCTGCTCGGCTGGGACATCGCCGAGAACCCGGCGTGCGTCGAGTCCGGCATGCGGAACAAGTCCCTCAGGCCATCGAGGACGCTGGCCCGCCCGGTCACCTTCCCGAACGTGCTGGTCACCTCCCACCAGGCGTACTACACCGAGGACGCCGTCGGGCAGATCGCCGACACCACGGTGCGCAATGTCCTGGACTACATCGCGGGCCGCTGTTCGGAGAACGTGCCGGTGCCGCGCAGCTGGCCCAGCAGCTCCCGCACCACCTTGGCGCCGTTCATGGACAGCACGGACTCCGGGTGGAACTGGACGCCCGCGACCGCGTTCCTCGGCGCGCCTCCGGCACGACGCGGCCCCCGCAGCGCGTGCACCTCATGCGACGGGCCGCGGCTCACCTCGATGCCGTGCGCGGCCAGTCCCGCAGCCGTCTCGTCGTCGCAGCGGGCGACGAAGCTGTTGTAGAAACCGACCGTCTCCTTGCGCCCGAACAGGTCGATCACCGTCTGCGCCCCCTGGTACGGCACCTCCTTGCGCACCAGTTCCAGGCCCAGCTCGGCCGCGATCAGCTCGTGGCCGAGGCAGACACCGAGGACGCCGTGCCGGTGCTCGGCGAGGACGGCCGCGGTCAGCTCCCGCAGCACGCGCATCTTGGGGTCGTCCAGGTCGGACGGGTCGCCGGGGCCGGGGCCCAGCACCACCGGGCCCTCGTGCGCGAGGACCGCGCGACGCAGGTCCGGCTCGTCGTAGCGCCGGACGGTGACGGTGAGCCCGGCGGCCCGCAGCATGTGCGCGAGCATCGCCGTGAAGGTGTCCTCGCCGTCCACCACCAGGGCGTGCCCGGTCAGCTCCGCCGACGGCTCCTGCATCCGCAGCCAGAACGGCGCGAGCGAGGCGCGGCGCCCGTCGAGCGCGGCACGTACGCGGGGATCGTCGGCGAGGCGCACGCGCGTGTGCTCCTCACGCGGGCGGGACGGGCGCACGCCCAGCGCGGCAAGCACACCCGCCGCCTTCGCGTGCGTCTCGGCGACCTCACCGGCCGGGTCCGAACCGCGCACCAGGGTCGCGCCGACCGCGACGCGCAGCGTCCCGTCGGCGGCGATGTCGGCGGTGCGGATGAGGATGGGGGAGTCGAGAGTCTGGGCGCCGCCGGAGTCCCGGCCGAGCAGCGCCAGGGCGCCGGAGTAGTAGCCGCGCCCCGCACCGTCCCGCCCGACGGGCTCATGGCGCTCGATGACCCGGCAGGCGTTCTGCACCGGCGAGCCGGTCACGGTCGCCGCGAACATCGTCTCGCGCAGCACCTCCCGCGCGTCCAGCGTCGACCTGCCGCGCAACTCGTACTCGGTGTGCGCGAGGTGGGCCATCTCCTTCAGCCGCGGGCCGACGACGACACCGCCCATGTCGCCGACGGTGCACATCATCTTCAGCTCCTCGTCGACGACCATCGACAGCTCCTCGATCTCCTTGCCGTCGGCGAGGAAGTCGAGCAGGTGCTCCGGCGTCGGTCCGTCGGCGGGATAGCGGTATGTCCCGCTGATCGGGTTCATCACGACCGTCCCTCCGGACATCCGCACATGCACCTCGGGACTCGCGCCGACGAGCGTGCGGTCCCCGGTGTGCACGACGAACGTCCAGTACGCGCCCCGCTCGCCCTCCAGCAGCCGCCGGAACAGGGCGAGCGCGTCGGCCCTGCCGAACCCCGGGATGTCGCCCTCGTAGGTGCGCCGGATGACGAAGTTCGCGCCCTCGCCCCGGCCGATCTCCTCGCGCAGCACCCGGGCGACGATCGCGCCGTACGTCTCGTCGTCGACGTCGAAGCCGCCGCCCTCGACCCGCACCGCGTGCCCGGGCAGTTCGGTCAGTGCGGTGTCCAGGGGCAGCGTGTGCCGCTCCTCGGGGACGAGTACCGCGAGCGGCGTGCCGTCGTCGCGGACGTCGAAGCCGCGCTCGCGGATCTGCCGGAACGGCACCAGCGCCAGGCACTCGTCGGGCAGGTCGGCGAGGCGGTCGTGGTGCGTGACGGGGCCGATCAGCAGCTCGACCACGTCCGGACGCCGACCCGGGGTGCGGCGGCGCAGCAGGGCGAAGGGGCGGGGGTCGGACAGCAGGTCCGTGAGGTTCATGGGCGGTCCTTCTCGATCTGAAGAGGGAGAGGAACGACCCCGGACACACCGAAGGCCGCCCCTCGGGCGGCCTTCGCGAAGTCTTGCGTACGCGCAGTCAGTGGGCCGCCGGAGAAGCGGTCCACCACCAGTTCTGGACGAGTTGCGCGAACATGCCCGGCACCCTACCCGATGCCCCGCCGGGGTTACGATCCCCGTCTGCTCTTTGGCATGTCCCTATCGACTCCATGGAAGGTGTGCATTGGGACTCATACGGGGATCCAGGCTGCTCGCCTGGCTCGCGGCCATCGCGGCGCTGCTGACGGCTCTGACCGTCCGGCCGGCCGTGGCCGCGGACGCGCCGACGATGACGAAACTCTCGCTCGGCGCCGACCAGTTCAAGCTGACCGACACCAGCTCGGTGTCGGCCGCGAACACCCTCTACACCAATTACCTCACCAGCCACGCCTCTCTCTCCGACGTGGTCACCACCGACCTCACCAGGAACTCCGCCGGTGCGAGCGACCCCTGGCTGAACCTGCGCTCGATGCGCTCCTGCGCCGGCACCGAGACCAAGGCCCTGCCTCCGGTGGGCACCAAGACGGCCTGGTGCTGGTCGCAGACCCACGGCGACGACACCAACCCGCACTGGTGGCCGCAGGGCATGAGCAGCACCGGCACCGCCGACGGCGCCGACGGCACCATCCAGGGCCGCCACGTCCTGGCCGTCGCCTGGCACTACCGCACGCTCAGCGACGAGACGTCCACCGGCTGCCGGACCGACAACCTGCTCAAGCTCTCCCTGCTCGACCGCGACACCGGCAAGTACCGGCACGTCCTGCTCGCCGAGCCCACCGGCTCGGGCACGAACTTCCGGTTCGTCACCGGTCACGGCGGCGGCATCGTCTGGTACGCCAACTACCTGTACGTCACGGACACCGCCAACGGCATCCGGGTCTTCGACCTCAACAAGCTCGCCAAGGTCGACACCTACGGTTCCGGCGTGAGCTCCTACGGCATCGACGGCGCCGGCCGCTCCAGCGCCTGCGGTTACCCGTACGTGCTGCCGCAGGTGCACTACTACAAGCAGGCGGGCACCCCCTCGGACTGCTCGGGCCACAGCATCGACCCCGAGCAGCTGTGCTTCTCCTGGCTGTCCCTCGACAAGACCGGAGGGGCGCCCTACAAGCTGGTCGCCGGCGAGTGGCAGGGGTACGCCGACGGCGGCCGCGTCGTGCGGTACCAGCTGAACCCGGCCGGTGCCGGCACCTACCCGGGCCTGCTCAACATGTCCGGCGGCAGGACGGTGATCGAGGACGCCTGGGCCGCCTCCCGCTACCGGGGCCTGCAGGGCGGCATGACCTGGACCGACGGCGGGGGCGTGCTGAACTTCGCCTTCCACAAGGGCTGCGGCACCAAGCCGGGCGTGTACTCGCACACCTGGGTGGGCGACACCCGGGCCGGCACCAGCTGCGGCGCGGGCGGCAACTGGGCGGCGGGTCCGCCGCAGGCCCTCAGCTATTGGCCGAAACTCGACGCCGACCCGGTCGACGAGGTATGGGGGCTGACCGAGGGCATCTGCGCGGGCAGCACCCTGCGGGCGGCGCATCCCGAGTTCACTGCCGCCACCGAAGAGGGTGACGCGTGCCTCGGCTACCAGGGCGCGGGCGATCTCTCCCTGCGCACGGTGTTCTCCGTCGGGTTCACCGATCCGGCGGTGCAGGACCGGCACTGACGGCCGCCGGAGAAGGCCCGGACGGGTCCGCCGGGCGCCGACCGCGCGGCGGACCCGTCCGTCTCATCCTGTGAGCCAGGGCATGGAGGCATCAGGCGACCCCGTAATGTTGGGGGCGTGACCGTGAACGCAACCAGCCCTGGCGCTGGCAACACCTGGCGAAACCTGCCCGCGGCGCAGCAGCCCGAGTACCCCGACCCCGAGGCTCTGCGCGCAGTGATCGCGGACCTCGAGTCGTATCCGCCGCTCGTCTTCGCGGGCGAGTGCGACCAGCTGCGCGCCCGGATGGCGGCTGTCGCCAAGGGAGAGGCGTTCCTCCTCCAGGGCGGCGACTGCGCCGAGGCTTTCGACGCGGTGTCCGCCGACCACATCCGCAACAAGCTCAAGACGCTGCTCCAGATGGGCGCCGTACTGACGTACGCCGCGTCCGTCCCGGTGGTGAAGGTGGGCCGGATCGCCGGCCAGTACTCCAAGCCGCGCTCGAAGCCCACCGAGACCCGCGACGGGGTGACGCTGCCGACCTACCGCGGCGACTCCGTCAACGGCTTCGAGTTCACCGAGGCCCAGCGTGTGCCGGACCCGGAGCGTCTGAAGCGCATGTACCACGCGTCGGCCTCGACGCTGAACCTGGTGCGCGCCTTCACCACGGGCGGCTATGCCGACCTGCGCCAGGTGCACGCCTGGAACCAGGACTTCGTGAGGTCCTCGCCGTCCGGGCAGCGCTACGAGCAGCTGGCGCGCGAGATCGACAACGCGCTGAACTTCATGCACGCCTGCGGGACGGACCCGGAGGAGTTCAAGACGGTCGAGTTCTACGCCTCGCACGAGGCGCTGCTGCTCGACTACGAGACGGCGCTCACCCGTGTCGACTCGCGCACCGGGAAGCTGTACGACGTCTCGGCGCACATGGTGTGGATCGGTGAGCGCACCCGGCAGCTGGACCACGCGCACATCGAGTTCGCCTCGAAGATCCGCAACCCGATCGGGATCAAGCTCGGCCCGTCCACGACGGCCGAGGAGGCGCTGCAGTACATCGAGCGTCTCGACCCCGAGCGCGAGCCGGGCCGGCTGACGTTCATCGTCCGCATGGGCGCCGACAAGATCCGCGACAAGCTCCCCGAGCTGGTCGAGAAGGTCACCGCCTCCGGCGCCACCGTGGCCTGGGTGACCGACCCGATGCACGGCAACACCTTCGAGGCGGCCTCGGGGCACAAGACCCGCCGCTTCGACGACGTGCTCGACGAGGTCAAGGGCTTCTTCGAGGTGCACAAGGCGCTCGGCACCCACCCGGGCGGCATCCACGTGGAGCTGACCGGCGACGACGTCACGGAGTGCGTGGGCGGCGGCGACGAGATCTTCGTCGACGACCTGCACCAGCGCTACGAGACGGCCTGCGACCCGCGGCTGAACCGCAGCCAGTCGCTGGACCTGGCGTTCCTGGTCGCGGAGATGTACCGGGACCAGTGAGCGGCCTGTACGGCGGCCAGTGACGGGGCCGCTCGGTACGGGTTGTTTTCGGCCAAGAAGTGGGGCGCGGATCACATACGATCCGCGCCCCATGGCTCTTTTACGGCCCCCGCACGGCAGGTAAGGTTAGGTTAGCCTCACCGATCAAGGGTCGGAGTGGCACGACCCCGACCGACCGGGAGGTGACCCGCGTGTTCGTCTGCAGCTGCTTCGGCGTGACCGAGGCCCAGGTCAAGCAGCACGCGGAGAACGGCGCCTGCACCCCCCGCCAGATCGCCTCCGCCTGCAAGGCCGGCACGGACTGCGGCTCCTGCGTCCGCCGCATCCAGGCGCTGCTGGGCCGGGGCTCCTGCCCCCGCCGCGAGCTCGCCGACCAGGGCAGCCCGGTACTGGCCGAGCTGCAGGGCCTGGACGAGGCCGCCTAGTTCCGGCTGCCCTGCGGCGGCCTAGCTCTCCGGCTGCTCGATGAGCTGCGCGAGGTACAGCGCCTCGCCGAGCTTCTCGATCAGCTCCAGCTGGGTGTCGAGGTAGTCGATGTGGTGTTCCTCGTCGGCGAGGATGTCCTCGAAAATGTTCGCGGACGTGATGTCACCCTTTTCGCGCATCACCTTGATGCCGCGCCGGAGCCGGTCGATCGCCTCCACCTCGATCTGGCGGTCGGCCTGGAACATCTCCGTGACCGTCTGTCCGACCCGCACATGGAACAGCCGCTGGTAGTTCGGCAGCCCGTCCAGGAACAGGATCCGGTCGGTGAGCACCTCGGCGTGCTTCATCTCGTCGAACGACTCGTGCCGCGTGTACTTGGCGAGCTTGGTCCAGCCGAAGTTCTCCTGCATCTTCGCGTGCAGGAAGTACTGGTTGATCGCGGTCAGCTCACCGGTCAGCTGCTCGTTGAGGAACTCGATGACCTCGGGGTCGCCCTGCATCGCGGCGGGCTCCTTCCACCTGGGGGATCGGGAGGTTGCGGCGGCATGATTGCACCGGCCTCGTGGATCGTCCAGTAAGTGCGCACTTAGTAAGTAAGTGCATGCTTAGTGGATTTGGTGGCTGTTTGTCCGGTTCGGGGGCTGCCTGGTCCTGTGCACCGCTCCCGGTCTGTCAGGATGGATACATGGGTCATCCGGTGGAGCGAGAATCTGGAGAAGCAGCACGGTCCGAGCTTCCGCCGGGACAGCGAGTGCAGAAGGGCTGGCCGGTCACGCACTACGGGCCGGTGCCCAAGTTCCGGCCCGAACGCTGGGAGTTCCGGGTGTTCGGCGCCACCGCCGACGGCGCGAAGCACTGCTGGGCCCACGAGGAGTTCACGGCTCTGCCGTACACCACGGTCGTCGCCGATCTGCACTGTGTGACGAAGTTCAGCATGATGGGCGCGGAGTGGGGCGGCATCCCCGCCCGGGTCATCCTGGACATCGCGCCGCCCGCGCCCGAGGTCACCCATGTGATGGTGTGGGCGGAGTACGGCTTCAGCTCCAATCTGCGCCTCGCCGACTTCGCCGCCGAGCGCACGCTCTTCGCCACCCACAAGGACGGCGAGCTGCTGACCGCCGAGCACGGGTTCCCGCTCCGCCTGGTCGTGCCCCATCTGTACGCCTGGAAGGGCCCCAAGTGGGTGCGCGGCGTGGAGTACATGACCGCCGACCGCCGCGGCTTCTGGGAGGAGCGCGGCTATCACAACGTCGGTGACCCCTGGAAGGAACAGCGCTACTCCTACCAGGAAGAGCCCGGGGACGGCCCCGAGCTCTGAGTCCTGGCGGTGTCGCGCCGGTCAGTGGTGGTACTGGTGCACCACCGCGTGGCCCTTGCCGCGGCCGATCATCCACTTGTTCACCGGGGTCGTCACGACGAACGCCAGCGCCAGCGAGATCGCCAGCGCGCCCCAGAACAACAGGTCGTCCAGGTGGGCGTCCATCGCGGCCGGCCACAGCGCGATCACACCGTTGTCGATCAGCTCCATCACGGCGATCGACAGGGTGTCCGCGGCCAGCGCCACCCGGAACGCGGTACGGAAGTCCACGCCGGCCTTCAGCACGCCGCGCAGCGTGAGGGAGTAGCCGAAGACGAAGGCCAGCGCGATCGCAAGCACCATCGTGGCCACGTTGCCCCAGCCCAGCCAGGTGCCGATCACCATGCCCAGCACCTCGCCGATGGCGCATCCGGTGAGGCAGTGCAGGGTGGCCTGCGCGGCCATGGCCCAACTGGCGGAGGGGGTGTGGTGGTGACCGTCGTGGCCGTGGTCCGCGTGGTCCGCGTGGTCGGTGTGCCCGCCGTGGTCGGTGTGGTGGTGCGCGTGGTCGGTGTGCGCCTCGTGCTGCATGACTGCCCCCAACGTCAGGTAACGGCTCCTGCGATGACAGGAACCGTATACCCCCCTGGGGTATTCCTCAACGCTTCACGAATCCCGGAGCTTCTTGAGCCGCTCGACGTCCGCCGCATGCCCCTCCTTGCCGCCGGGCGTCTCGATGACCAGCGGCACGCCGTCGGTCGCGGGATGCGTGAGCAGCGCGCGGAACGCGTCCTCGCCGATATGACCGGCGCCGATGTTCGCGTGCCGGTCCTTGTGCGCGCCCACCACGTCCTTGGAGTCGTTGGCGTGGATCAGCTTCAGCCGCCCCTCACCGACCGTGTCGACCAGCAGGTCCAGCGTCTGGTGCGCGCCGTCCGGCCCCGTCAGGTCGTGCCCGGCCGCGAAGATGTGGCAGGTGTCCAGGCACACGCCCAGCTTCGGGTGACGGTCCAGCGCGTCGAAGTACGGCCCGAAGTCCCAGGTCCGTGAGCACAGCGAGGCACCCTGCCCGGCCGTGGACTCCAGCAGCAGGAACGGGTCGTCGTCGTGGGTCAGCTCCTCCAGCAGCGGCAGCAGGTACGCGCGCACCTGCTTCAGCGCCACCTCCCGGTGCCGGCCGCCGGTCGCGCTGCCGGTGTGCACGACCACACCGAGCGCCCCGATCTCACGCCCCCGCCGCAGGGAGTGCCGCAGCGACTCGACCGACCTCTCGACCGTCGCCTCCGTGTGGGAGCCGAAATTGATCAGATACGGCGCGTGCACGTACGCCGGGATCGACTGAGCCTCGCACGCCGCGCGGAACGCCTCGTCCTGTCGCGGATTGCCGGCGGGCGTGGCCCAGCCGCGCGGGTTGGCGACGAAGACCTGCACGGTCTCGGCGCCCAGGTCACGGGCGTACGACAGACCGACGGAGTGCAGACCGCCGGCCACCGGGACATGCGAGCCGACGGGATTGCGCAAGGGGGATCGAGGTGTCACCCGTTCAGCCTGCCATGCGCCCGGGCGTGCCCGGTCACGCGGCCGCGGTGGCCTCGGTCACCGCCGGACGCGTGACCGACCTCACCGGATGGTGATCGTGATCGTCGAGCCCTGCGGCGCCTTCTGGCCGCCCTTCACGGACTGCTTCTTCACCGTGTCCCCGAACAGCCCGAGCAGCCCGCGGTCCTCCTTGACCTGGAACCCGGCGTCCTTCAGGGCCTGCTTGGCGTCGTCGACGCTGTCGCCCACCACGTCCGGGACCTCGATCATCTGCGGCCCCTTGGACAGGGTCAGCGTCACCGTGTCGCCCTCGGCGGCCTGGCCACCGGAGTCCGGCGACTGCGCGGCGACCTGTCCGGCGTCGAGCTCGGAGTTCACCCGCTCCGGGGAGACCTTCACCTTCAGGCCGGCCTCCTCCAACTCGGAGCGGGCGTCGGCCAGGTCGGAGCCGGTCACGTCCGGGATGTCGACCGCGCTGCCCTTGCTGACGGTGAGCGCGACCGCCGAGCCCGCATGCCGCTCGGTGCCCGCCTCCGGATCGGTGCCGATCACCGAGCCCCGCGTCACCTCGTCGCTGAACTCACGGTTGATCATGCCCGGCTCCAGCCCGCTGTCCTTCAGCACGGACCGGGCCTTGTCCACCTTGTAGCCCTGCAGATCGGGCACCTTCACGGTCTCCGGACCCTTGGAGACGGTCAGCTTCACCGCGTCGTGGTCGCGGATGCGGGCACCCGGATCCGGGTCGGTGCTGATGACCTTGCCCCGCGCGACCGTGTCGCTGTAGGCGTAGGTCACCTTGCCGGCCTTCAGACCGGCCCGCTCCAGCCGCTGCTTCGCCTGTGCCTCGGACTGCGCCAGCAGCGGCGGCACCTTGGTGAACTGCCCGGAGTTGATGTACCAGACGCCCGCGCCGACACCGAACACCAGCAGCACGGCGGCGATCAGGGTGATCAGCCGCCGCCGGGAGCGCGAGGGCGCCGGCCGCGGGGGAGCCGGTGGCGGGGGCTGCAAGCGGCTGGTGCGATTCAGCGCGGCCGCGTCGCCCTCGTCGTCCTCGTTGACCGGCAGCGGGCGGGGCACGGTCAGCGCGCGCGGGATCACGCTCGTGCGGTCGTCGGCGTTGTCGTGGTCCGCGGCCAGCGCCTGCGGCGGCACCGCGTCCAGCTGTTCCTCACTCAGGCCGGCCCGCGCCTCGCGCGCCCGCGCCAGCAGGGCCACCGCGTCGTGCGGCCGCGCCTCGGGCGCGCGGGCGGTGGCCGCCGCGACCAGTCCGTCCAGCCCGTACGGCAGCCCCGGCACCAGCGTGGAGGGCGCCGGGACGTCCTCGTGCAGATGCTTGTAGAGCACGGCGGCCGGGGAGTCGCCGTCGTGCGGCTTGCCCCCGGTGAGCATCTCGTAGAGCACGACACCACACGCGTACACGTCCACGCGCGGGTCGGCCGTGCCCTGCTCGATCTGCTCCGGCGCCAGATAGGAGACGGTGCCGAGCACCTCACCGGTGGTGCTGGTGACGGTGTCCACCGAGCGCACCAGCCCGAAGTCGGCGACCTTGACCCGGCCGTCGTCCCCTATCAGGACGTTCTCCGGCTTCATGTCCCGGTGCACGAACCCGGCCCGGTGCGCGGAGCCCAGCGCGGCCAGCACCGGCTCCAGGATGTCCAGGGCGGCACGCGGCTGCAGCGCCCCGCGCTCGCGCAGCACGTCGCGCAGGGTGCAGCCGGCGATGTACTCCATCGCCAGATAGACGTACCTGCCGTCGGCGCCCTGGTCGAAGACCTGTACCACGTTGGGGTGGGCCAGCCTGGCGACGGACTTCGCCTCCCGGATGAAGCGCTCGACGAACGTGGCGTCGGCCGCGAGCGCCGGATGCATCACCTTCAGCGCGAGCACGCGGTCCAGACGGGTGTCCAGGGCCCGGTAGACCGTGGCCATCCCGCCGGCCGCGATCCGCGCGTCGACGCGATACCGGCCGTCGAGCACCTGCCCGACGAGGGGGTCCGAGAGGGTCGTATCCACGGAGGCGAGTGTACGAGCCGTCACCGGCACCCCAGCCCTTTCACCCAGCCAGGGGGGTGACTGCAGCCGACCTGTGACGTGTCGCGCGCACCGGTATGACGCACGGGCCGCGGGCTTCAGAAAGCCGGCCGCTCCGGGTCCAGCCGGGCGACGCCCTCCGTGGGCGAGGACGCCTCGGCGAAGTGCCGCTTGGGAATCCGCCCCGCCCGGTACGCCAGCCGTCCCGCCTCCACCGCGTGGCGCATGGCCTCCGCCATCACCACCGGCTCCTGCGCCCGGGTCACCGCCGAGGCGAGCATCACACCCGCGCACCCCAGCTCCATCGCCAGCGCCACGTCCGACGCCGTGCCCGCCCCCGCGTCCAGGATCACCGGCACGCGCGCGTCCTCGACGATCAGCTGGAAGTTGTGCGGGTTGCGGATGCCGAGACCGGAACCGATGGGCGAGCCCAGCGGCATGATCGCCGCACAGCCGACGTCCTGAAGCTTCCGCGCGAGCACCGGGTCGTCGTTGGTGTACGGCAGCACCGTGAACCCGTCGTCGACCAGCGTCTCCGCCGCGTCCAGCAGCTCGATCGGGTCCGGCAGCAGCGTGCGCTCGTCGGCGATCACCTCCAGCTTGACCAGGTCCGTGCCCAGCGCCTCCCGCGCCAGCCGGGCCGTGAGCACCGCCTCCCCGGCGGTGAAGCAGCCGGCGGTGTTCGGCAGGACCCGGATGCCCAGACGGTCCAGCACCGACAGCACCGAGCCGTGCACCTCGGGGTTGACCCGCCGCATCGCGACGGTCGTCAGCTCGGTGCCGGAGGCGACCAGCGCCCGCTCGAGCACCTCCAGGCTGGGCGCACCGCCGGTGCCCATGATCAGACGGGAGGTGAGCGGCGTACCGCCGAGGACGAGGGGGTCGTCAGCCATGTTTCAGCCTCCCTGGACGGCGGTCAGGACCTCGACGCGGTCGCCGTCGGCGAGGGCCGTGGTGGACCACTGGGTGCGCGGGACGACGGTCTCGTTGAGGGCGGCGGCCACCCCGGAGGGGGCCGCGGTCAGGGACTGCACGACGGCGTCGAGAGCCGTGCCGGGCTCGACACGGCGGGGCTCGCCGTTGACCGAGATGTTCATGCGGGCTGCTCCGTGAGGGTGCGTGAAGGCTGCTGCGCGGCGGGGGAGAAGCGCTTCGGGGTGAAGGGGCGGGCCTCCTCCGGCAGCTCGCCGGTGACCAGGGCGTGGGCCAGCACGTCCCCGGTGACCGGGGTGAGCAGGACGCCGTTGCGGTGGTGGCCGGTGGCCAGCAGCAGCCCGTCCAGCGCGGTCGGGCCGAGCAGCGGCGCGTTGTCGGGGGAGCCGGGGCGCAGTCCGGCCCGGGTCTCCGTCAGCGGCAGCTCGGTGATGCCGGGCACCAGCTCGTGCGCGTCGCGCAGCAGTTCGTAGACGCCGCCCGCGGTGACGGTCGTGTCCCAGCCCATCTCCTCGCTGGTCGCGCCGACGACCAGCTCACCGTTCTCGCGGGGCACCAGATACAGCGCGCCGCCGCGCACCACGGCGCGCACGGTCCGGCTCAAAAACGGCGTCCGGTGGTTCGGCATGGTCAGCCTGAGGACCTGCCCCTTCACCGGCCGCACCGGCGGCAGCACGGCCTCCGGCACGCCCGCGAGGCGCCCGCTCAGACTGCCGGCGGCGAGCACGACCTGTCCCGCGCCCAACTCCTCGCCCTCGCTCGTGACGACGCCCTCCGCGCGCTCCCGCGCGACCGCGAGCCGCTCGGCCCGGGTCCGGTGGAACACCACCCCGGCCCGCTCGCAGGCGGTGACCAGCGCGGCCGCGAGCCGTCGTGGGTCCACCTGGTGGTCGCCGTCGACCCGCAGCCCACCGCGCACGCCCGGCGCGAGCATCGGCTCCAGGCGCCGGCAGTCCCGGCCCGACAGCCACTGCGACTCCAGGCCCGACTGCCGCTGCAGGGCGTGCAGTTCCTTGAGGTGGGCGCGGTCGTCGGCGTCCAGGGCGACGGCGAGCGTGCCGCTGCGGCGGTAGCCGAGGTCGTGGCCGGTGGCCTCGGAGAGTTCGGCCGCGAAGTCCGGATAGCGGCGCGCCGAGGCCAGGTTGAGGCCGAGCAGGGTCTGCTCGCCGTAGTGCAGTTCCGTGACGGCGGCCAGCATCCCGGCCGCCACCTGCGCGGCTCCGCCGCCGGGCTCGGGGTCCACGACCGCGGTGGCGAACCCCCTCTGCGCGGCCCGCCAGGCCGTGACCAGCCCGATGATCCCGCCCCCGATGACGAGGACGTCTGACGTACGCGTAGGCGACATGGGCGTCCAGCCCCTCCCTTCGCCGGCATGACCCGGATCAGGTTCGTACGGTCGGAGGCCGTCCCAGCCTCCCTCTCAGCCCGGTGCGTCCGGGCTCCCGCGAGTGCTTTACGGTGGCCACCCTAGCCCGTGCCGCTGTGTGTCTGTAAGGGAGCCTTCCGTCATGGCCCGGTCCCTCGACGGTCTCGTCCTCGCCCCCGTCGCCGATCAGGCGCCCGGTCAGGTGGGCACGCGCACCCGCTTCACGTACCACGAGCGCGGCGGCGAGATCTGGGCCGAGTACACCGGCGGCGACGTGGTGCGCGGGCATCTCGTGGGCACCCGGCAGGGAGACCGGCTGGACTTCCGGTACGTGCAGCTCAAGCAGGACGGGACGACCTCCGGCGGGCACTGCGTGTCCACGGTCGCGGAGCTGCCGGACGGGCGGCTGCGGCTGGAGGAGACCTGGGAGTGGGAGTCCCAGGAGGGCAGCGGCACCAGCGTGGTGGAGGAGCTGCCCGCGCGTGTGGAGCAGGTCACGGCACAGGACCGCTGACTGACGATGTGTCAGGTGTCTATGGTGATCAGGTGAGCGAGCAGACGCAGCAACGGGACACCTCGGCGGCGGCGCAGGCGCGGCGCGTGGTCGTCGTGGGCGCGGGCATGGCCGGGGTGCAGACCGCGGTGGCCCTGCGTGAACAGGGCTTCACCGGCAGCGTCACGCTGATCGGCGCCGAACCCCACCAGCCCTACGACCGGCCGCCGCTGTCCAAGGCCGTCCTGCTCGGCACGGCCGAGGGCTCCGCCTTCGACGTGGACTTCGAGGCGCTGGGCATCGAGCTGCGCCTCGGCTGCGAGGTGCTGGGCGTACGCCCCGCCGACCACGAACTGGACACCGAGGCCGGCCCGGTCGGCTACGACGTCCTCGTGCTCGCCACCGGCGCGGAACCGATCACCCTGCCCGGTGCCGAGGGCGTGCCCGGGGTGCACCTGCTGCGCACCCTGGACGACGCCGAGCGGCTGCGCCCGGTGCTCGCCCGGCAGCACGACATCGTCGTCGTCGGCGCGGGCTGGATCGGCGCCGAGTTCGCCACGGCCGCGCGCGAGGCGGGCTGCGCGGTCACCGTCGTGGAGGCCGCCGGCCGCCCGCTCGCCGGGGCGCTGCCCGCCGAGGTCGCCGCGCCCATGACCGAGTGGTACGCCGACGCCGGTGTCGCGTTGCGCACGCACGCGCGCGTGGCGGGCGTCGAGCCGGGCGTGGTGGTCCTCGACGACGGCTCCCGGCTGCCCGCCGGCGCGGTCGTCGTCGGCATCGGCGCACGGCCCGCCACCGGCTGGCTGGCCGGCTCCGGCGTCGAGCTGGGACCGCGGGGCGAGGTGGTGGCCGACGCGCAGCTGCGCACGTCGCTGCCGGACGTGTACGCGGTCGGCGACTGCGCCTCCTTCCCCTCCGCCCGCTACGGCGAACGCCTGCTCGTCCACCACTGGGACAACGCCCTCCAGGGGCCGCGCACGGTCGCCGCGAACATCGTCGGCGACACTCTCGCGGAGTACGACCCGGTGCCGTACTTCTGGTCCGAGCAGTTCGGCCGCTTCGTCCAGTACGCCGGCCATCACACCGCTGCCGACCGCACCGTGTGGCGCGGTGACACCTCCGGTCCGGCCTGGACGGTGTGCTGGCTGCGGGAGGGCCGGCTCATCGCCCTGCTGGCGGTGGGCCGCCCGCGCGACCTGGCCCAGGGGCGGCGGCTGATCGAGGCGGGCACGGCGATGGATCCGGAGCTGCTGGCGGACCCGGCGCGCCCCTTGAAGGCCGCGACCGCGGCGGCTTGACGGTGCTCGACCAGCCATGACGTGACCGCGGTCGACCACGCCACGTCGCGGCCCTGACATCGCGGCAGGGTCGGCGGAGCGCCTACGCTTGGTTCCGTGACCGAGATTGACGCAAAGATCGATGCTCTCGTCCCCGCCTGGCTCACCCTTCCCGACATCGCCGAGATGCTCGGCGTCGAGGTGACGCGTGTCCGGCAGCTGGTCAAGGAGGGCCAGCTCATCGCCGTACGCCGCGGTGAGAACCGCGCACTGCACGTCCCCGCCGCCTTCATCGACGGGGACAAGGTCGTCAAGGGCCTGACCGGCACCCTGACGCTCCTGCGGGACGACGGGTTCACGGACGAGGAGATGCTGGAGTGGCTCTTCACGCCGGACCCGAGCCTGCCCGGCACGCCCGCGCAGGCGCTGAGCGAGAATCGCGGCACGGAGGTGAAGCGCCGCGCCCAGGCGCTCGCCGTCTGACGCACCCGCACTGAACACCGCCGACACAGGGGCCGTGGTCCGGGTGGCCACGGCCGGGGCCACGTACGCCCTCGGACACGGCCGCCCGGTCGCGGCGCCCGTCGTCACGGCGCTTCGCGTCCGCGGCGCCGCGCGTCCGCGGAACTCTCGGCTCCGTGGCCCGACGGCCGCGGCCCGCCCGGTGTGGGCTGCGTGGGCTGCCGTGGGGATTTGCCGCGCACGCCAAGCCCGGGCCCGCGAGAAGGCAGAAGGCCGCTCCAGCCGTGAGCCATGTGCGGGGCGCGTGCCGCGCCCCGGCCGGGGCCGGGGTCCCGGTCGTGACGGTTCGCGGGATACGTTCCTGGGGTGCGTCCGTGGGCCGGTCCGCGGAGCGCGCCGCCGCCGCCCGCACGCCGCGGCTCGTACGATCCGGCACACCGCACCCACCCCCGGGGGGACCACGCATGACCACCGCCGCCACCGCTCGTGCCCACCTCGCCGACGCCCGGCTGTACCTGTGCACCGACGCCCGCAGGCGCCAGGGCGACCTGCCCGAGTTCCTCGACGCGGTCCTCGCCGGCGGCGTCGACATCGTGCAGCTGCGCGACAAGGGCATGGAGGCCGCCGAGGAGCTGGAGCACCTGAGCGTCTTCGCCGACGCCTGCACCCGCCACGGCAAGCTCCTCGCGGTCAACGACCGCGCCGACGTCGCTCACGCGGCCCGGGCCGACGTCCTGCACCTCGGGCAGGGCGACCTCCCGGTTCCCGCGGCCCGCGCGATCCTCGGCGACGACGTGCTGATCGGCCGCTCCACCCACGCCGAGGCGGAGGCGAAGGCCGCCGCCGTCCAGGAGGGCGTGGACTACTTCTGCACCGGCCCGTGCTGGCCGACCCCCACCAAGCCGGGACGGCACGCCCCCGGCCTCGACCTGGTCCGGCACACCGCCGCGCTCGGCACCGACCGCCCCTGGTTCGCCATCGGCGGCATCGACCTCGGCAACCTCGACGAGGTGCTCGAGGCGGGCGCCCGCCGTGTCGTCGTCGTCCGGGCGATCACCGAGGCGCAGGACCCGGGTGCCGCGGCGGCGGAGTTCGCCGAGCGGCTGCGCCGGCTCTGAGCGCGGGGGCGGCCGTCGCGGACCCACCGGTGTCCGCAGCTCACCCGCCTGTGTCTCATGAATGTCCAAGGGGTGGACAACAACCCGGCAATTCCGGCAAATCTCCCGCTTTCGGTTGGGGGATCGTCCACCCCTGGCTAACCTGCCCGTATGGCCCTAGGAACCGCATCCACCAGGACTGATCGCGCCCGTACCGTGCGCGACATCCTCGCCACCGGCAAGACGACGTACTCGTTCGAGTTCTACGCGCCCAAGACGCCGGCCGGCGAGCGGAACCTGTGGAACGCGCTGCGCAGGGTCGAGGCCATGGCCCCCGACTTCGTCTCCGTCACCTACGGCGCGGGCGGCACCACCCGCACCACCACGGTGAAGGAGACCCAGCAGATCGTCGTGGACACCACGCTCACGCCGGTCGCCCACCTCACCGCGGTCGACCACTCCCTCGCAGAACTGCGCAACATCATCGGCCAGTACGCCGACGCCGGTATCCGCAACATGCTCGCCGTGCGCGGCGACCCGCCCGGCGACCCGATGGGGGAGTGGGTGCCGCACCCGCAGGGTCTGACGTACGCCGCCGACCTCGTCCGGCTCATCAAGGAGTCGGGCGACTTCTGTGTGGGCGTCGCCGCCTTCCCCGAGATGCACCCGCGCTCCACCGACTGGGACAGCGACATCCGGCACTTCGTCGACAAGTGCCGGGCCGGGGCGGACTACGCCATCACACAGATGTTCTTCCATCCCGAGTCCTATCTGCGCCTGCGCGACCGCGTCGCCGCGGCCGGCTGCGACACCCCGGTGATCCCGGAGGTCCTGCCGGTGACCAGCATGAAGATGCTGGAGCGCCTCCCCAAGCTGAGCACCGCCGCCTTCCCGGACGAGCTGAAAGAGCGGATCCTCACAGCACAGGACGATCCGGCCGCTGTACGCTCCATTGGCATCGACTTCGCCACGGAGTTCTGCGCGCGGCTGCTGGCCGAGGGAGTGCCGGGTCTGCACTTCATCACGCTCAACAACTCCACGGCGACGCTGGAAATCTACGAGAACCTGGGCCTGCACCACCCTCCGCAGGCCTAGACCGGCCGCACCGCCGTACGACACACTGCGGAGCGGCCACTGGGAGAGGGGCGTACATGGGCTGGACGGTCCTCTACATCGCATTCGGCGGCGTCGCGCTGTGGCTGCTCGGTGAAGTGCTGCTGCAGTACAAGGCGCGGCTTCGCTGGCGGCTGCTCGCGTTCGTCGGCTTCCTCGTCGTCGTGCTCGGCGTGCTGATCCCGTCGGTCGTCGTCATCGGAGCGGGCGCTGCGGCGTTCGCGATCGGGCAGACCTACGTCACGCTGTCGTTCCGGCGTGGCTTCGCCGCGGGCTGGGCGGTCCGCCGCCATGACGACGAGCCCGTGAAGGGGCGCCGCGGCCGGGCCGGGCGCCGGGACCCCTCGCCGGAGGTCTCCGACCTGGAGACGCCCGCCGCGGGACACCACGACGCGGACGCGGACCACGGCGGCTCCTCCGCCGCCCGGACCATGTCCTACGGCCCCGACGACGACCACGACGACGTCTTCACCCCGGCCCGCACACCCGCCGCCATGGCCGCCGAGTCGACCACGGTCTACGAGCCGCAGCCGATCCCCGACGACACCGGCTCCTACGGCGTCTACGGCGACCCCGCGTCCTCCACCGCGTACGCGTCGACGGCCCAGACCGCCGCCGGGGACCAGTCGGCCTACGGCTACGACTACTCCGGCTACGGCCAGTACGGCTACGACACCACCGGCCAGCAGCAGTACGCCGCCTACTCCGACCCGTACATCGGCACCCAGACCTACGGCGGCGCCTCGTACGACACCACCTACGGCGGTTCGTACGACCAGCAGGGCTACGGGCAGGACCCGTACCTCGGCGGCTACGACCAGACGACACCGCCGGACGGGGTCTGGGTCCCGCAGCAGCGCACCGACGACTCCTACGGCGGGGAGCTCCCGCAGGAGCAGCCCTACCCCTACCAGCAGGGCACCGGGACCGGCCAGCAGCAGGCCGGCCACGGCTTCGACGAGCAGTACCGCTTCTGACGCCGCCCCGCGTCCCTCACTGGGAGCCGCGGAACTGCGGCCCCTCGACGATGAGCCCGGCGACGAGGGCGCCCGACATGCCGGCGTGGGGGAGCCCACCGCCGGGGTGTGACCAGCCACCGACCCGGTAGAGGCCGGGCAGGCGGGTGGTGTTGGCCGGGTGCAGGAAGGCGCCGTGGGCGGCGGCGAGCGAGGGGGCGGGTACGGCGCCGAAGTGGGCCCCCGTCTCGTCCTCGGTGCGGTCCGGGCTGCGCACCTCGCGCCACAGGACACGCTTGCGCAATCCCGGAACGGCCGATTCGGCAGCGTCCACGACGAGATCCGCGAACCGCTCGGCGGTGCCGTCGACATCCCAGTCGGCCTCGGTCGGCGCGACGGCCGACAGCACGACGGACTCGTGATCCGCGTCCGGGCACAGGGCAGGGTCGTCGGGCCGCAGCACCGTCACCGTGGGGCGCACCGGCTCGCTGGAGCGGGCGGTGAGGAACTCCAGCTCGGCGGTTCTGTCGGGGGCGTGCACGACCGTCCGGTGGGGCGCACCGGCCTCGGGCGCCCCTCGCAGGGCCAGCAGCACCGTGAACCGGCCCGGGCGGGCGGTCACCGTGTCCGCCCGGACGTCGCCGTCCGCGTCGAGCAGATGCGCGGTCAGCCCGTTGAGCCGCACGGGGTCCACCCCGGCCACGACATGATCGGCCTCCGCCACCGTGCCTCCCCCGGAGCCGGAAGCCTGGGAGGTGCCCCCAGCCAGCTCCACCCCTACGGCCCGGCCGTCCTTCTCCGCGATGCCCGTGACCTCGGCGCCGAACACGAACTCGACCTTGCGTGCGAGGCACCGCTCGTACACGGCCCGCGCCAGCTCACGGATGCCGCCGCGGACGTACCAGAGGCCGAAGGCGTGCTCCATGTACGGCAGCACCGCCGCACTCGCGGGCGTACGGCGCGGGTCGAGGCCGTAGGCGAGGGCATGGCTGTCGAGCAGGGCCCACAGGCGCTCGTCGCCCAGCTCCCACGCCCCGATCTGCTCCAGCGTCGCCGCCTTCCGGGTCCGCAGCAGCCGCTTGCGCTCCAGCGCCGGGTAGGGCTCCTTGTCCGCCAGCACCCGCCAGTTCGGCCACAGCGGCTCCTCCAGCAGGGGCCGGCGGGTACGGTCCCAGGTCTCGCGGGCCCGGACCAGGAAGTCGCCCCAGCGCTCACCGGCGCCCTTGCCGAGCGCCTCGTCCAGGGCGGCGACCACGCCCGCGCGGGAGGCGTTGGGCAGGGACACGCGCGTGCCGTCCGGGAAGACGTGGTGCGAGGCCGGGTCGACCTGCACCAGATCGACGCAGCTCTCCAGCGGCTCCTTGCCGGTCTTGACGAACAGATCCCGCCACACCGCGGGCAGCGGCAGCAGCCCCGGGCCCGTGTCGAAGCGGAACCCGTCCCGCTCGAAGCGGCGCACCGCTCCGCCGTACGTGTCCGACCGCTCGTACACCACCACCCGGTGGCCCGCGACGGCCAGCCGGGCGGCGGCCGCCATCGCGCCCATCCCGGCGCCGATCACCGCAATCCGTGCCATGCCTGCGACTTTATCCGCCCTCACCGACACCGCCGACCGAGTGCCCGGGCATGAGCGCGCGGCTCTGAGTATCCGTACTCAGCCGGTGAGATGAGTAGCTGTGCGGATGGGCCCGGACCTGCATGAACGAGAGAGTGGAGGCACGGAGAAGGGGCACGGCCGAAGTACCGGCGACACGGGGCGCCGGAACCTCGGCGGCCCTCGATCCGCTCCTTCCGCCGGCGGACGCCGGCGGGAGCGAGACACGGGGGAGATCCGGGGGACGACCGCACCACGGGGGTCTCACGGGGGACGTACGGGGGAGCGACAGGAAGCGCCGGTTCCGGCGTGGCCCGCGGGGGACGCGGCCACTTCGGACCGGCGCTTTCCCGTGCGCGCACCGGTCAGCGCCCGGTGGGCCGGCGTCCACCGGCCCACCGGTCAGCGCTCGGGGTCAGCCGCGACCGTTCACCGGCGGCCGCTCACCCGGCCCTGCAGCAGCCGCGACAGCGCCGCGTGGACGTCGTCCAGGGAACGCTCCGGCTGGAAGGACTTCCAGTCCAGGGCGGCCACCAGCACCATGCCGACCAGGGCCGCGGCGGTCAGCGGGACATCGAGCTCCTCGCTGAACTCGCCGTTCTCCACGCCCTCGCGCAGGACGTCCTCGACGACCGCGACCGCCTCCTGCCGGACCACCATCAAGGTGGACTGCCAGGCCCGGTTGGTGCGCCACAGCTCCGCCACGTACAGCTGGGTGAAGGCCGGGTAGCGGTCGATGAACACGAGCCCCGCGCGGATCATCGCGTCCAGCGCGTCCACCCGGGAGCCGCCCCCGCTCGCGGTGGACTCGGCGGCCTGGCGCAGGGAGGCTGTCAGCAGGCCCACGCCGTGCCGCAGCAACTCCTCGAACAGGACGGACTTGCTCGCGAAGTTGTAGTAGACCGTGCCCTTCGCGACGCCCGCCCGTTCGGCGATCTCGTCCACCGTGGTGGCGGAGAACCCCTGCTCGGCGATGAGCGTGACGGCGGCCTCGTAGAGCTTCTGCCGGGTGGCCTCGCGGCGGGAGCTGCCGCCCGGCGTGGTGCTGCTGTCCATGGCGCTGATTCTCACAGGTCCCGCGCGGCGGTACGCGCGCGTGGTCACCGGCTCGGCCCCGGGTGCGGTGGTCACAGGCTCAGCTCCGGGTGCAGCCGGTCCAGGGTCCACACCTGCCTGCGTCGCGCCGACAGGGCGGTCAGGGCGAGCGCCCCGGCCGTGAACGCCGCCAGGACCGCGCACGCCGTCCACACCGGTTGCAGCCCACCGCCGGTGATGAGCCGGCGCAGGGCCTCGACGACGTAGCTCATCGGCAGGAACGGGTGGATCGCGTTGAAGAAGCCCGGCGAGGTCTGCACCGGATAGGTGCCGCCCGCC
The DNA here is from genome assembly GCF_043088925.1 of Streptomyces sp. NPDC014006. Taxonomy (NCBI): domain Bacteria; kingdom Bacillati; phylum Actinomycetota; class Actinomycetes; order Kitasatosporales; family Streptomycetaceae; genus Streptomyces; species Streptomyces sp. NPDC014006. Next base: position 1,039,525 of record NZ_JBICAJ010000001.1, read on the forward strand.
GAGGTCAGCTGGAGCATCAGCAGAGCGAGGACGAGGATGCGGCCGGCCGCGCCGAAGCGGGCGTTGAGCCACTGCACGATCCCCGCGAAACACGCCGCCACCAGGAACAGGAAGCCGATCGTGCCGGCCGCGCGGGCCATCTGCAGACCGATCGCCCAGTGCAGGACCGCCATGAGCGCCGCCGTCTGCAGGACGCCGACGGCCACCACCGGCAGCCAGCCCGCCAGCGCGATCCGCCACGCCGGGGCGCCCGCGGCGAGCGCGCGCCGGTTCATCGGCGGGATCAGCATGTACGCCACCATCGCGCCCACCCACAGCGACAGCGGGATGAAGTACGGGGCGAAGCCGGTGCCGTAGTTCGGCGCGTCGTGCAGGTCGTGGGAGGCGAGCCGGACCGGGTCGGCCATGACACCGGTGCGCTGGTCACGGTCCTGCCGGTCGTAGTCGGGGATCTTCCCGGCGCCGTCGTGCAGCCCGCCGGCGAGCTTTCCGGAACCGTCGACCAGCTTGTACATGCCGCCGTTCAGGGTCTCGGCGCCGGTCTTGAGCTTGCCGACGCCCTGGTCGAGGGTGCCGGCCCCGGTCGAGGCGGTGCCGAGCCCGCTGTGCAGCTTCTTGGCACCCGCGGCGACCTTGGCCGCGCCGTCGTTGAGCTTGTTGATCTTCGATACGGCGTCGTCGAGGTCCTCGGTCAGGTGCGGGGCGCGCTTGGCGAGGGCCTGCGCCTGCTTCTGGAGGGTGGCGAGGTTGGCGCGGATGGTCTTGAGATCGCCGTTCTGGTCGGCGATCAGGGTGTTGAGGTCGTCCGCGATACCCGCCACGTCGGCGGCCGCCTGCTTGGCGTCCTTCAGCTTGGCGCAGCCGGAGTCCGGCAGCAGGGACTTCTCGCAGTGCTCCCGGTAGAAGGAGTTCAGCGCGTCGGAGGCCAGATGGGCGCCCTTGGCGGCCTGCGGCGCCCGCTTCACCAGGTCGTCGAGGTTGTGCTGGACGGCGGCCGCGGAGTCGGCGACGAGCCGGGCGGTGTCCCCGATGGTCTTCTGGTTGGCCTTCAGGAACGGGCGCACCTGCTCGGCGGTGCCGTTGACCTTGTCGGCGAGCGTCCGGGTGCCGTCGGCCACCTGCTGCGAGCCGTCCTCCAGATCACCGGCGCCCTGGTTCAGCTTGGTGAGCCCGGTGTTCAGCTTGCCGCTGCCGGCCTTGGCTTCCTTCAGCCCGTCGGCGAGGTCCTTGGAGCCCTTCTCCGCCTTGCCGATGCCGGTGCTGAGCCGGTCGGCGCCGCCCGCTGCCTGGACGGTCTTGGCGTGGATGTCGGAGAAGGAGATGAAGATCTTGTCCAGGAAGGAGCGCGACGCCTTGGTGGAGGCCGCCGTGCGCACCTCGCTGAACACCGTCCGGGAGATCTGCCCGACGATGTAGTTGTTGGCGTCGTTGGTGCGCACCTGAAGGGCGCCGGTCTCGGGGTGGTCACCCGCGCTGGAGGCGATCCGCTCGCTGAAGTCGGCGGGCATGGTCAGCGACAGGTAGTACGTGCCGTCCTCGACGCCCCGATGCGCCTGCTCGGCGCTCACCTGATGCCATGCGAACGTGCGGCTCTCCAGCAGCCGCTGCGTGATGTCGTCGCCGGCGGTGAGCTTCTTCCCCCCGACGGTGGCGCCCTGGTCCGCGTTCACCAGGGCGACGGGGATCCGGTCGAGGCGGCCGTAGGGGTCCCAGAAGGACCAGAGGTACAGGGCGCCGTACAGCAGGGGGAGCAGCAGCAGCGCGACCAGGGCGGCGCGCGGCAGCTTGCCCCGGCCGAAGCGCCGCAGTTCAAGAGCGGCCAGTTTCGGCGAGCGCATCGGCCGCCGCCTCCTTCGCGTCGTCCTCGGGGCTCTCGTCGCCCTCGGGGGTCTCTTCGGCCGTGCCGGCCTCGTCCTCGTCCTCGTCGTCGGGGGTGGTGCCGTCCGCGCCGGTTGCCCGCTCGCCGCCGGTGGTCACGGTGACGGCGCCGTCGGGGGCCTCGCTGCACACCGCGACGACGGTGATGCCGGCCCGGGTCAGGGACCTGAGCAGCTCCCACATCTCGGCACGCCCGGCGTCCGCCAATTTCAGATCCGCGTCGTCCACGCCGAGCAGCCCGGGCCGCCCGATCAGGGCGAGCGCGACCGACAGCCGCAGCGCCTCCAGCCGCTCCAGATCCCGTACGGCCGTGCGGGGGCCCTTGGGCAGGGTCTCCGGGTCGAGCCCGGCGGCCGCCAGGGCGGCGTCGATGCGCCGGGCGGCGGTCGCGGACCGCTCCGTGCGCGGCCGGAGCAGGGCGCGCACCCCGTCACCGAATCGCCGCTGGAGCAGGGCCCGTTCGCGCAGGTGCTCGCCGACGGTCAGGGCCGGATCCAGGTCGGTCACGCCGGGGACGTGGGCGAGCGCGCTGACCCGGCGCAGGGCGGCCATCCGCTTCGGCAGCCGGTGGCCGCCGACCGTGACCGTCCCCTCCGTGGGACGCATACGTCCGGTGAGTGCGAGCAGGAGACAGGTACGGCCCGTACTGGACGGTCCGGTGACCGCGATCAGCGCCCCCGGCTCCGCGTCGATGTCGATGCCGCGGAACGCCCAGCCCCGCGGCCCCTTGAGTCCGAGGCCGCGGGCCGCTATCGCGAGCCCGGGCGAGTCGTCGTCGTCCACGTGACCCCCTAGTTTTTGAACTGACTGGTCAGTGCAAAAACTAGCCCGAACCTTCGATCGAGGCAAAAGCCCAGGTCAGAACGGATTGTCAGTGGCATACCTCACGATGGGCACATACGGCACCCCCTAGGGCAGTGCCGTCACGCAGACGACAGGAGGTTCGTCATGGCCACCTACTCCGCAGCAGCCGCCCACCGGCGCCGCGCCACCGGCCCTGCCCCCTCACTGAACGGCCCGGCGAGCGACGTGCACCCGGTGCTGCGCCGGGCCTCTGCCCCGCCCGCCGCACTCGACCTGCTGGCCCAGGCCCGCGCCGGCCTCGAGGAGGCCACCGTCCTCGAGACCCCCAACGAGCGCTACGCCACGGCCCACCTCGCCGCGCTGCGCACCGCCGCCGCCGTGCTCGCCGCCCGCGGCCGCCCCGAGACCAGTCCCAGGAAGCGGGCCAGGATCCGGAGCGCCTGGGAAGTGCTCCCCGAGATCGCGCCCGAACTGACCGAGTGGAGCGCCCTGTTCGCCTCCGGCGCCCGGCGCCGCGCCCTGGCCGAGGCGGGCATCCAGGGCGCGGCCGGCCACCGCGACGCCGACGACCTGATACGCGACGTGGCGATGTTCCTCCGCCTCGTCGAGCGGATGCTGGTCCTCCAGCCGGTCCTGCCGCAACCGCGCCAGGACCCGGACGAGGCGGGCCGCGGGGAGGTGAGGGGCGCGGACATGCCGGACGCGGGCTGACCGCGGTGGCCTGGGGCGACCGCGGAGGCAATAGGGTGGAGCACGCCTGAAGCCTTCCGTCCCGCACCCGGGCCCGGAGGGCAGCCCGTATCGCGCCGCCGGGACGTGGCGGTGCCGCGCCGAGGAGTCAACCAACGTGTCGGACCCGATGCGACCCCGAGCCTCTCTTCGTACCGCCGTGGTCTGGGAGGTCCTCCAGGACGCCCTCGACCGGCGGGTGAAGGCCACGGGCCGGCAGGTGCTGGACGTCCTCGACACCGGGGGTGGCAGCGGCAACTTCGCGGTGCCCGTCGCCCGCCTCGGCCACAAGGTCACCGTCGTCGACCCCAGCCCCAACGCGCTGTTCGCCCTGGAGCGCCGCGCCGCCGAGGCGGGCGTGGCCGACCGGGTGCAGGGCGTGCAGGGCGACGCCCACGGCCTGTTCGACGTGGCGGAGCGCGGCGGCTACGACGTCGTCCTGTGCCACGGCGTCCTGGAGTACGTGGACGACCCGGCCGAGGGCGTGCGCAACGCGGTCGCCGCACTGCGCTCCGAGGGCGTGCTGAGCCTGCTCGCCGCCGGCCTCGGCGGAGCCGTGCTCGCCCGGGCGCTCGCCGGGCACTTCAAGGAGGCCCGGCAGGCCCTCGCCGACCCCGACGGCCGCTGGGGCACCGGCGACCCGGTGCCGCGCCGCTTCACCACCGAGCAGCTCACCGGGCTGGTGGAGAGCGCGGGACTGCGGGTCGCCGCGGTGCACGGCGTGCGGGTCTTCGCCGACCTCGTCCCCGGGGTGCTCGTCGACACCGAGCCCGGTGCGCTGGAGGCGCTGCTGAAGCTGGAGGAGGCCGCCGCCGAACTCCCCGCGTTCCACTCCGTGGCGACCCAGCTGCACATCCTGGGTGAGACGCGGGCGACGGCGCAGGGCTGAACCGGCTCCCGAGGCGATCCGTGGCGCGCCGTTGATCAGCGCGTTGGCGTCGGATGGAGTCCGCCACAGACCCCCCGTTCGGGTGCGTGTCGCCGTATGATCTAAGGAGACCGCCCGGCATGACGGGTCGGCCGCCGGGGAATGGAAGCCTCAGCGAGCCGGGACGCTCATGACGGATTCGGTTGGCCAATTGGCGCAGAGGGGCGGGTTTCACGGGGGCGATTCCCTGCCTATCCTGAAGGGACCCCCCGGGTCGCCCCGGCGACTGCACGATGAGGAGGACTCCGTGCCGCTCTCGGAGCACGAGCAGCGCATGCTCGAGCAGATGGAGCGAGCGCTGTACGCCGAAGATCCCAAGTTCGCGTCGGCGCTCGAGGGAAGCGGGCTGCGTACGTACACCCGGCGGCGGGTCTACCAGGCGGTCGCGGGCTTCCTCGTGGGTATCGCGCTCCTCATGGCCGGAATGGTCGCCAAGCAGGTCTGGCTCAGTGTCGTGGGCTTCCTCGTGATGCTGGGGTGTGCCGTCCTCGCGGTGACCGGCTGGCGCAAGGCGCCCAAGCCGGGAGAACACCCGGCCGCGGCCGGTCCGCACGCGCGGCGGCAGCGCGGTCCGAAGCGCTCCATGATGGACCGCATCGAACAGCGCTGGCAGCGCCGCCGCGACGAACAGGGGCACTGAGGGCCAGGTTCTCAACGACATCCCGAGGGGTGACCACCAGCAGGTGGTCACCCCTCGCGCGTCTGCGCCTACGGACCCCGGCAGCCCGGTGGGGGTGCGCGGTGCGCGGCGCACACTGCGCGGCGCACCGCGGGGTCAGGACGACCCCGCCGCCGCGTGGACTCGGCGGTGGGCCTGAGGGGCGGGCGACCCGGGTGGCCGGCCGGGGGAGTCCGGCGCCCCCGCGCCATGGTCCGGCCGGAGGCGGCTTCCGCCGTGGGAGCTCCACCCGCCGGCGCCTCGGGGCCGCGGAGGAAACCGCGGGTCGGCCGGGGAGCCCGCGTCGGCTGGCCGGGGGCCCGTCGGCCAGCCGCGAGAATCCCGGGGCCGCCGGGGAAACCGCGGGTCGGCCGGGGAGCCCCGGGCCGGCCAGCGGAGCCCCCGCCGGCCGGCCCAGGGAGCCCCGTCGGCCCGGGCGTCGCCTCTCGCTGTGTCAGCCGGTGCGCTGGCCCGAGGGGCGGTGGAGGAGGTGGGTCCAGCGCAAGGACCAGCGGGATCTGAGTGCTGTCCAGCGGGCCGAGAGGTCCCACAGCGCGCGGACCGCTGAGCGGGGGGCGACGAGGGCTCGCAGGCGGGTGCGGCGGTCGGCCTTCGCTCGGAGCGCGGCCCGCATCCGGCGCACGTCGTCGGCCAGCCCGGCCTCCGCCCGCGGACGCGGCGCGTACAGCACCTGCTCCACGGCGCCCGCCACCCGGTGCACCGACGCGGCCGCCGGTCCCTCCAGCTCACCCAGCCGCACGATCCGCGCCGCCGCCTTGCGCGGGGTGAGCGCGTCGTCCGGCGGGATGCCGTAGTCCCACGCCGTGTCGATCAGCTCGCGCCACACCGCCAGGACATGCCCGGCCGCCGCCTGCTGCGCGGCGAGCCGCGCCGGCTCCGCGGTCACCTCGAGGCCCTCGGCGCCGCCCTTGCGACCCGGGCCGGACGCGGCCGGTGCGCCCGCCGCGTGCTGCGCCGACGCCAGCCGCAGCGCACGCCGCCGCACCCGCCACAGCATGGGCAGCAGCAGCACGCTCAACGCCGCCAGGCCCAGCAGCGTCCAAGTGGTGATCGCCCACCAGGGTGTGGAGCCGCCGCTGCCCTGCGTCGGATTCAGCGGCAGCGCACCGGCGCACTCGTCGAGCTTCTTGGCCTGCACCGAACAGCTCGTGCTCGCCGAGGGCGCCGCCGACGGGGCCGTGCCCGCCGAACGCGTGGCCTGCGGAGCCTCGGGGATGTTGTTGCCGGGGCTGTCCGGCTGTGTGTAGGACGGCGTCGTACCGCGGGTCGGCGTCGGCTCGAAGCGGGTCCAGCCCACGCCTTCGAAGTACAGCTCCGGCCAGGCGTGCGCGTCCTTCACCCCCACCGCGACCGAGCCGTCCGACTGCACCGTCCCCGGCGCGAAACCGACCGCGACCCGGGCGGGGATGCCCAGCGTCCGGGCCATCGCCGCCATGGCGAAGGAGAAGTGGACGCAGAAGCCCTGCTTGTCCTTGAGGAACCTGGCGATCGCGTCGGGCCCGCTGCCCACCTCCACCTGCGTGTCGTACTGGAAGCCGCCGGTCAGCGCGAAGTAGTCCTGCAGCGCGACCGCCTTGTCGTAGTCGCTCGTCGCGTTCCGGGTGATGCGGCGGGCCGTGCGCGCCACCACGGACGGCACCGAGCCCGGCACCCTGGTGTACTCCTGGCGGATCGGCTCCGGCGCCTGCGGAGCCGACGCCAGCTGCCGGGCCGTCGGCCGCACATCGAGGCTGCGCACCTCGTACGTCTCACCGCGTGTGGTCTGGCCGTGGTCGCCGACCAGCGTCATGCCCACCGGCTCATAGCGCCACTTGCCGCCCACGGTCACCCCGCTCGGCGGGTACGGCATCGGAAGCCAGTCCTGGGCGTACCAGTCGGCGGCGGAGACGCGGGTGGTGATCTGCGCGCGCCTGACGTCCGCGCCCAGGCCGGCCGGGCTGGGGAACTCCTCCGGCACCTCGGTGATGTGCCGCTTGGCGGGCTTCCAGGTGGTGCCGTCGAAGTCGTCCAGCGACACGATCCGCAGATACAGGCCGCTGATGTCGTCGCTGTCCGTGCGCAGGACCATGGCCGTGCGGTCCTCGTCCTGGTTCAGGCTGTCGCGCAGCGAGACCAGCGGGTTGACCGCGGAGATCGTGCCCCCGCCGCCACTGCCCGAGCCCACGCCCGCCCGGGCGTCGGCCAGCAGTCCGCCCTGGATCGCCGGCAGTGGAAGCAGCGGCACCACCAGGGCGATGCCCAGCGCGACGGCGCCGATGCGCCGGCCCGTGCGCACCGGGGCCAGCGGGCCGTCCGGAGCTCCGGGGACGTGCGGGGTGCCGCCGAAGACACGGCCCCACTGCGACAGCCGCTCCCGGCCCTCGGCGAGCAGCAGCATCAGATACCCGGCGGCCGCCACCAGGAACCACAGCCAGCTCATGCCGCCGTCGGACAGCCCCGCCGCGACCGAGTACAGCGCGAGCAGCGGCAGCCCCGCCGGGGCCGCGCTGCGGTAGGTCACCGCGAGCGTGTCCACCAGCAGCCCGATCACCATCACGCCGCCGAGGAGCATCAGCCGGATGCCGTCGGACTCCAGCGGCGCCGGGATCGCATACCGCGCTATGTCGTCCGAGCCCTGCCGCAGCAGGTCGGAGAAGTGCTGCAAGGCCTGCGGGCCGGGGAGGAACCCGGCCACCGCCTGCCGGCCGGCGAAGACCAGGGTGAGCAGCAGCAGGGTGACCAGCGCCTGCGCGGCCACGGTCAGCGGCCGGGCCAGCGGCACCCGCCGGGCCGCCGCGCCCACGCCGGACTGGATCGCCAGCAGGATCGCCGCCTGGAGGATCCAGGTGGCCGGGTCGACCAGGGGCAGCAGCGCGCAGGACGCCATCACCGTGGCCGCCCAGGCGAACAGCGCCAGCCGTGCCCGTCCGCTCATCATCGTGCCTCCCCCGTACGGCCCTGCCCGCCCGCGGCCGCGAGAGCCGTGCGCTCCTGGTCCGCCTGGCGCCACAGATCGGCCGGCGTCGCACCCCGCGGGACGCTCAGCGCCGTCCAGCCCGCCTCCCGCAGCAGCCGCAACCGCTCCGGTGTCCTGTTCGTCGGACGAGGGGCGTCGATCGGTTCACGCAGCCACACCTCGCTGTCGAGCACGAACGCGATCGCGCCCGCGCTGCGCTGCCGCATCCGGGCGGCCACCGCGGCCTGCTGCTCGTCCAGGTCACCGAAGAAGGCCACCAGCAGCCCCTCGTTGCCGCCGCGCAGCACGTCGTAGGCCCGGGACAGACCCGCGCCGTCGGAGTGGTCGATCACCGCGAGGGTGTCCATCATCAGCCCGGCCGCGTCCGCGGACTGCTGGCTGGCGCCCGCGAACCCGTCGGCGCCCTCGCCGGGCACGGAACTGCCGGTGTCGGTCAGCAGCCGCACCGAGAAGCCCCGCTCCAGCATGTGCGTCAGCACCGAGGCGCACCCCGACACGGCCCACTCGAACGCGGAGTCCGGGCCCGCGCCGCGGAAGGCGACGCCCCGGGTGTCCAGCAGCACCGTGCAGCGCGAGCGCTGCGGCTGCTCCTCGCGCCGCACCATCAGCTCGCCGTAGCGGGCGGTGGACCGCCAGTGCACTCGGCGCAGATCGTCGCCGTAGCGGTAACCGCGCGGGATGACGTCGTCCTCGCCGGCCAGGGCCAGCGAACGCAGCCGTCCGTCGCCGTACCCCTTCGCCTCGCCGGTCAGTCTCACCGGCGGCAGCGGCTCCACCCGCGGGATCACCGTCAGGGTGTCGTACGAGGAGAAGGACCGGGTCAGCTCGCACATGCCGAACGGGTCCGACAGCCGCAGCTGGAGCGGGCCCAGCGGGAAGCGGCCGCGCAGGTCGGAGCGGACCCGGTAGGACACCTCGCGGCGCCCGCCGGCCTCCACCCGGTCCAGCACGAAGCGCGGGCGCGGACCCAGCACGTAGGGCACCCGGTCCTGGAGCATCAGCAGTCCCGTGGGCAGCCGCGAGACGTTGTCCACCCGCAGATGGACCCGGGCCTCGCTGCCCGCGGGCACCCGCGCGGGGCTCAGGCGGCGGCTGCCGGCGACCCGGTAGCGGGTGCGGTAGAGCACGGCCGCGCACAGCAGTGGCAGCGCCGCCAGCAGCAGTCCGACGCGCAGCAGACCCTCCTGGCCGAGGACGTAGGCACAGATCGCGGCGGCGATGCCGGCGGCCAGGAAGGAGCGGCCGCGCGTGGTCAGCCCGGCCAGGGCCGTCCGCATGCCGCCCTGCTCCCCGCGGCCGGCCTGCGGACGTCCCGTCCCCCCGTCGTACGTCATCACAGCCTCCGCGGCGGCCGCTGCGGGTAGGCCGGGGCGGCGGTGGCGCCCAGGCCGAAGCCGTGCTGCTGGGAGGCGGCCGGGACCGGGGTGTGCTGCAGGATCTCCAGCACGACCTGCTCGGCCGTACGGCGGTTGAGCTGGGCCTGGGCGGTGGGCAGCAGACGGTGCGCGAGGACGGCCACGGCGAGCGCCTGCACGTCGTCCGGCAGCGCGTACTCCCGGCCGCTGAGGGCCGCGGACGCCTTCGCCGCGCGCAGCAGGTGGAGCGTCGCGCGGGGGGAGGCGCCCAGTCTGAGGTCCGGGTGGGTGCGGGTGGCGGCGACCAGGTCGACCGCGTAGCGCCGGACCGTGTCGGCGACGTGGACACCGCGGACGGCGTCGATCAGCTTCACCACGTCGTGTGCGTGCGCCACCGGCTGGAGGTCGTCCAGGGGGCTGACGCCGCCGTGCACGTCCAGCATCTGCAGCTCGGCCTCCGGGCTGGGGTAGCCGATGGAGACACGGGCCATGAAGCGGTCGCGCTGCGCCTCGGGCAGCGGGTAGGTGCCCTCCATCTCGACCGGGTTCTGCGTGGCCACCACCATGAAGGGGCTCGGCAGCTCGTAGGTCTGCCCGTCGATGGTGACCTGGCGCTCCTCCATCGACTCCAGCAGCGCCGACTGCGTCTTGGGCGAGGCCCGGTTGATCTCGTCGCCGATCACGATCTGCGCGAAGATCGCGCCCGGCTTGAACTCGAAGTCCCGGCGCTGCTGGTCCCAGATGGACACACCGGTGATGTCCGAGGGCAGCAGGTCCGGGGTGAACTGGATCCGCCGCACCGAGCAGTCGATCGAACGCGCCAGCGTCTTGGCGAGCATCGTCTTGCCGACACCGGGGACGTCCTCGATCAAGAGGTGTCCCTCGGCGAGCAGCACGGTCAGTGCCAGCCGAACGACCTCGGGCTTGCCCTCGATCACTCCCTCCACGGAGCTGCGCACACGCTCCGCGGTAGCGGTCAGATCTGTAAGGCTCGCTCGCTCGTCATAGGTCGTCACCCGGCCCTCCTCGGCCCGTTTCTTGCTTTCGGGCCGCCGCTCTGTGATGCGAAACCGGCCCACCCCGAATCACGGACACCCCGCGGAAAAGGTTCCACGCGACGTCACAACCGCATTCTTGTTGCCGTTACCGGTTCGTGTCACTCGCCTGTGGACAACTGGCTGCGATATGTCGGCCCTTGCGGCCTTTCGGCCCTGGAAACGCCGGATTTCGCGAACGATGCGTGAGAGGAACGCGAGGACCGGGCTCCGGAACGGGCATCCGCGACCGTCCCGGCCCGCGCGTTCGGGCAAGTCCGGGACCGGTCAGCACGTCACTCCACTGCCGTTACCCACATGGGTGACGCAGGCGGTGCCGAACGGGTGAATTTCCCGGATCCGGCGCTCCGCGCGCGTGCCGGTGCACGACGCGCAGGCCGGTTGATTGACCGCGAGACAGGGTGGACTAAAGTGACGCGAAGCGGGAGGCGAGGCCCTCCCCACGGGACGTCCCGTCCCCCGTAAGAACGCTGCAAGACCCCCGGCGTGCTGTCCGGAGATCTCCCACGTGCGCGGCGCGTACGTACGGCTCGGCCTCCTCCCGCTCCCGGCCGGCCGCCGCCGTGAGGCGCCGGTCGGCCTCCCCTTCCGGGAGCGGGCGGGGACCCGGCGGTGCGGAGCGTTCGCGCCGGACCTGAGAGGGCCCCTTGAGTCAGAGTCGACACGTCCCGGTGATGCTCCAGCGGTGTCTGGACCTGCTGGCGCCCGCCCTGCAGGAGCCGGGGGCGGTCGTCGTCGACTGCACCCTGGGCCTGGGCGGCCACAGCGAGGCGCTGCTGACCCGCTTCCCCGAGGCCCGGCTGATCGGCCTCGACCGCGACAAGGAGGCGCTGCGGCTCTCCGGCGAGCGGCTCGCGCCGTATGAGGAACGCGCCACGCTCGTGCACGCCGTCTACGACGAGCTGCCCGAGGTCCTCGACCGGCTCGGCATCGCGCGCGTGCAGGGCGTGCTGTTCGACCTGGGCGTCTCCTCCATGCAGCTGGACGAGGCGGATCGCGGGTTCGCCTACGCGCAGGACGCGCCGCTCGACATGCGCATGGACCAGACCACCGGGGTCAGCGCCGCCGAGGTGCTCAACACCTATCCGCCCGGCGAGCTCGTCCGCATCCTGCGCGCGTACGGCGAGGAGAAGCAGGCCAAGCGGATCGTGTCCGCGATCGTGCGCGAGCGGGCGAAGGAGCCGTTCAGCAACAGCGCGCGGCTGGTGGAGCTGATCCGGGACGCGCTGCCGCAGGCCGCCAAGCGCACCGGCGGCAACCCGGCCAAGCGCACCTTCCAGGCGCTGCGCATCGAGGTCAACGGGGAGCTGTCCGTACTGGAGCGGGCGATCCCGTCCGCGGTCAAGACGCTCGCCGTGGGCGGACGCATCGCCGTCCTGTCCTACCACTCCCTTGAGGACCGGCTGGTCAAGCAGGTCTTCGCGGCCGGCGCCGCCACCACCGCGCCGCCCGGGCTGCCCGTCGTGCCGGAGCGTTACCAGCCGCGGCTCAAGCTGCTCACCCGTGGTGCCGAACTTCCCACCGAGGAAGAGGTCGCCGAGAACCGCCGGGCGGCCCCCGCGCGGCTGCGCGGCGCCGAGCGCATCAGGGAGGACGTGGAGTGAGCCAGGCGACGGGGCGGGCCCGCGCGGGGATCACCCCCCGGCGGCCGGGGCCGACGACGGCCGCGACACCCGGCGGGGGTGTCAGGCTCCGCCGGTCACGCCCGGCCACGGCCTGGGCACCCGGCCCCCGCGACCTGGCCGGGCTGTCCTGGGCCACCTGCGGCACGTCGCCCACGCGCGCGCCCGCATCACCCGGCGGCCTTGCGCGGCCGGGCCCACCGGGAGGCCGACTGCCGGCGCCCGGTCCGCGCCGACCGCACCATCCGCGAGCGGTGCGACGGCCGCACCTGCCGTACGGTCGGCCTCGGCTGCGCCATCCGCGAGCGGTGCGGCAGCCGTGCATGCCGTCAGCCCCGTCGGACCGGCACCCGCCCGCGTCCTCGGTACGGCGCGGCAGCGACCACGTGGCACAGCGAACCCGGGGGAGGGGCGATGAGTAGGAAACCCCAGCTGAAGGGGCGGGCCGCGCGGCTTGCTCGGTTGTTTCCGGCGGCGGGGCGGGGGCAGGCGGCCCGTACGCCGTTCGTCCTGCTCGTCGTCCTGCTGCTGGGCGGCGGGCTCATCGGGCTCCTCGTGCTGAACTCCGCGCTCAGCGAAGGCTCCTTCCAGCAGGACGATCTGCAGAAGGACACCAAGTCGCTCACCGACGAGGAGCAGGCCCTGCAACGCGACGTGGACGCCTACTCCGCCCCCGAGGCCCTGCAGCGCCGCGCCCGCGAGCTGGGCATGGTGCCGGGCGGCGACCCCGCCTTCCTCGGCCTTGACGGCACCGTCAAGGGCTTCCCCTCGCCCGCCGCCGCGGACCTCGAGGACGCCCCGCTCGTCATCGCCCCGGAGGCCGCCCCCACCGGCCAGGCACCGACGACACCCCCGGCGTCCCCCTCGGGCTCCCCCTCGCCGACAGCCACAGCCACAGCCACAGCGACCGCGCCCGCGGCCACCGCCCCCGCGGCGGCCGCCACCACGCCCCACACATCCCAGACGACGCCCCCCGGCAGGTGACGGAAGTGGTCGATGACTTCGGCAGGAAACCGCCGCGCCGCCGCGTGCCCGGCCCCGCCCGGCCCACCCGGCCCGCCCGATCCGGGGCGGGCCGACGGCAGCCCGGCCCGCGCGGACGTCCGGCGCCCCGCCAGTCCGTGCCACCGCGCACGCTCCGCCTCGCCAGCGCGCGCCCCCGGCTGCGCCTGGTCGGCCTCGGCCTGACCCTGGTCATGGCGGCCTTCGTCTTCCGCCTGCTGCAGGTGCAGGCGGTCGACGCCAGCACCTACGCGGCCAAGGCCGAGCAGAACCGGTACGTCGTGCACACCCTCGCGGCCGAGCGCGGCGGCATCACCGACCGCAACGGCGTGGCCCTGGCCGCGAGCGTCGACGCGTACGACATCACGGCCGACCCCACGATGTTCACCCGCAAGCAGCTCAAGATCGACGACGGTCCCGAGCAGGCGGCCGCGCTGCTCGCCCCGATCCTCGGCCAGGACCAGGCGGCCCTGGTCGAGAAGCTGCGGCCGAAGGACAAGGACCTGCGCTACGTACGGCTCGCCCTGAGCCGCACCCCGCAGGTGTGGACGCAGATCAAGGACCTCAGGCTCGCCCTCGCCAAGAAGGCCGAGACGGACAAGTCCACCGTCAACGTCCTGGCCGGCGTCTTCGCCGACCCCAGCAGCAAGCGGATCTACCCCAACGGCGATCTCGCCGCCGGGATACTGGGCTGGGTCAACGCCGACGGCCGGGGCGGCGGAGGCATCGAGCAGCAGCTGAACAAGACGCTCTCGGGCAAGGAAGGCAAGATCCGTTACGCCCAGTCAGGCGGCCGTCAGGTGCCGACCGCGGGTTCCACGGAGACGCCGGCCGTGCCCGGCTCCCAGGTCGAGCTGACCATCGACCGCGACATCCAGTGGGCCGCGCAGAACGCCATCACCGAGCAGGTGAAGAAGTCCAAGGCCGACCGCGGCTACGTCATCGTCCAGGACACCCGCACCGGTCAGATCCTCGCCATGGCCAATTCGCCCGGCTTCGACCCGGGCGACCTGCGGCACGCCGACCGCGCCGCGCTCGGCAACGCGGCCGTGCAGGACGCCTACGAGCCGGGCTCCACCGCCAAGGTGATGTCGATGGCCGCCGTACTGGAGGAGAACGTCGCCACGCCGCTCACGCACGTCGTCGTGCCGAACCGGCTGCACCGCGGCGACCGGCTCTTCCAGGACGACATCGACCACGCCACCTGGTACCTCACGCTCAACGGCGTGCTCGCCAAGTCCTCCAACATCGGCACCATCCTCGCCACCGGCCAACTCGGCAAGACCCAGCCGCAGGCGAACCGGGTGCTCTACTCCTACCTGCGCCGGTTCGGCATCGGCAGCTACAGCGGCCTCGACTTCCCCGGCGAGACCAAGGGCATCCTCGCGCCGCCCGGCCAGTGGTCGACCTCGCAGCAGTACACGATCCCTTTCGGCCAGGGCTTCTCCATCAACGCCATCCAGGCGGCGTCCGTCTACTCGACCATCGCCAACGGCGGGGTTCGCGTCGAACCCACCCTGGTCCGCGGCACCAAGGGGCCCGACGGGCGCTTCGCCCCGGCCCCGAAGCCCCGGGAAACAAGGGTCGTGAGCGCGAAGACCGCCAAGACGCTCGCCCAGATGCTTGAGTCGGTCGTGGACGACGAGCAGGGCACCGGCATCAAGGCGCGCATTCCCGGGTACCGAGTGGCGGGCAAGACCGGCACCGCCAACCGCGTGGATCCGGCCACCGGCCGCTACAAGGGCTACACCTCGTCCTTCGCCGGGTTCGCGCCTGCCGACAAGCCGCGCATCACCGTCTACTGCGCGATCCAGAACGCCACCGCGGGCAGCTACTTCGGCGGCCAGATCTGCGGCCCCATCTACAAGCAGGTGATGGAATTCGCGCTCAAGACCCTCCAGGTCCCGCCGACCGGCGCGCACCCCGCGAACCTGCCCGTCTCCTACCAGCCGTGACCGGGCCGGCCCCCGGCCCGGTCACCCACAGCCCAGACCCCCGCCAGACCCCGGACCCGACCCCTGCCGATCAGCGCGACCAGCCAGGAACGAGCCGTGACCATGATCACCCCCCAGCCCGGGAACCAGAACGCCTCCGGCCCCTCACTTCGCTCAGGGGCGGGTGCGCCCGGTACGCTCACCGCCGTGCCACACGCTGATCAGTCCCAAACCACCCAGAAGGGCGCTTCCGTGACCTATCCGGGACCGCCCCGGCCGGCCGAGGTCTCCGCCACACCCCTCGCGGACCTCGCCGACCAGCTGGGGATCCAGCAGCCGGAGAGCGCCGCGGCGGTCACGGGCATCACCCACGACTCGCGCGCGGTCCGCCCCGGCGACCTGTACGCCGCACTGCCGGGCGCCCGCGCGCACGGCGCCGACTTCGTCAGCCAGGCGGCGAGCCTGGGCGCGGCCGCGGTGCTGACCGACCCGACCGGCGCCGAGCGCGCCGCGGCCACCGGCCTGCCGGTCCTCGTGGTCGACGACCCGCGCGGACGGATGGGCGAACTGGCGGCCACGCTCTACGGTCACCCGGGCCGGGACCTGCTGCAGATCGGCATCACCGGCACCTCCGGCAAGACCACCACCGCCTACCTCGTCGAGGGCGGCCTGAAGACCGCCCGCGCCACCGGCCTCATCGGCACCGTCGAGATGCGGATCGGCGACGAGCGCATCAAGTCCGAGCGCACCACCCCCGAAGCCACCGACCTGCAGGCGCTGTTCGCGGTCATGCGCGAGCGTGGCGTCGAGGCGGTCGCCATGGAGGTCTCCAGTCACGCGCTGGTGCTCGGCCGGGTCGACGGCTGTGTCTTCGACGTCGCCGTCTTCACCAACCTCAGCCCGGAACACATGGAGTTCCACTCCGACATGGAGGACTACTTCCGGGCCAAGGCGCAGCTGTTCACCCCGAAACGCAGCAAGCGCGGCGTGGTCAACCTCGACGACGACTACGGCCGCCGGCTCGCCAAGGAGGCGACCGTCCCGGTCGTCACCTACTCCGCCGAGGGCCACCCCGACGCCGACTGGCGCGCCGAGGACGTCGAGGTCGGCACCATGGACTCGACGTTCACCGTCGTCGGGCCCGACGGGCGGCGCCTCCGGGCCAAGTCGCCGCTGCCGGGCCCCTTCAACGTGGCGAACACCCTCGCCGCCGTCGTCGCCCTCGCCACGGCCGGCCTCGATCCGCAGGCCGCCGCCGACGGCATCGCCGCCGTACCCGGTGTGCCGGGCCGCCTGGAGCGCGTCGACGCCGGGCAGCCCTACCTCGCGGTCGTCGACTACGCCCACAAGACCGACGCCGTCGAGTCCGTGCTCAAGGCGCTGCGCAAGGTCACCAAAGGCCGGCTGCACGTCGTGCTCGGCTGCGGCGGCGACCGGGACAAGACCAAGCGCGCGCCGATGGGCGCCGCCATGGCGCGGCTCGCCGACACCGCCGTACTGACCTCCGACAACCCCCGCTCCGAGGACCCGCTCGCGATCCTCGCGACCATGCTCCAGGGCGCGGCCTCGGTGCCCGCGCACGAGCGCGGCGAAGTGGTCCTCTTCGAGGACCGCGCCGCCGCCATCGCCGCGGCCGTCGACCGCGCGCAGCCCGGCGACACCGTGCTGGTCGCGGGCAAGGGGCACGAGCAGGGGCAGGACATCGCCGGGGTGGTCCGTCCCTTCGACGACCGCCAGGTGCTTCGCGAAGCAATCCAGAAGACCCAGGGATGAACCAGTGATCGCCCTCTCCCTCGCCGAGATCGCAAGCGTCGTCGGCGGGCAGACGTACGACATACCGGATCCGTCGGTGCAGGTGACCGGGCCGGTGGTCCGGGACTCCCGCGAGGTGGAGCCCGGCAGCCTCTTCGTCGCCTTCGTCGGCGAGCGCGTGGACGGCCACGACTTCGCCGAACAGGTCGCCCGGGCGGGCGCGGCCGCGGTGCTCGGCTCGCGCCCCGTCGGCGTGCCCGCGATCGTCGTGGACGACGTCCAGCGCGCCCTCGGCGCCCTCGCCCGCCATGTCGTACAACGCCTCGGCGCAACCCTCGTCGCGCTGACCGGCTCGGCGGGCAAGACCAGCACCAAGGACCTCATCGCGCAGGTGCTCCAGCGCAAGGCGCCGACGGTGTTCACCCCCGGCTCGCTCAACAACGAGATCGGGCTGCCGCTGACCGCCCTGTCCGCCACCGGGGAAACGCGGTTCCTCGTGCTGGAGATGGGCGCCCGCGGCATCGGGCACATCCGCTACCTCACCGAACTGACCCCGCCGCGGATCGGCCTCGTGCTCAACGTCGGCTCCGCGCACATCGGCGAGTTCGGCGGCCGCGAGCAGATCGCCCAGGCCAAGGGCGAACTGGTGGAGTCCCTGCCGCCCGAGGCGGAGGGCGGCGTCGCGGTCCTCAACGCCGACGACCCCTACGTCCGCGCCATGGCCTCCCGAACCAAGGCGAAGGTGCTCTTCTTCGGTGAGTCCGACGAAGCGGACGTACGCGCCGAGAACGTGCGACTCACGGACAGCGGACAGCCTTCCTTCAGGCTTCACACACCCTCCGGTGCAAGCGATGTGACAATGCGCCTGTACGGTGAGCACCACGTGTCGAACGCGCTCGCCGCGGCCGCCGTCGCCCATGAGCTGGGCATGTCCGCGGAAGAGATCGCCACCGCGCTCTCCGAGGCAGGCTCCCTCTCCCGGTGGCGTATGGAGGTCACCGAGCGCCCGGACGGCGTGACCATCGTCAACGACGCCTACAACGCCAACCCCGAGTCCATGAAGGCCGCCCTGCGTGCGCTGGTGGCCATGGGAAAGGGGCGGCGGACCTGGGCGGTGCTCGGCAAGATGGCCGAGCTCGGGGACGAGGCGCTCGCCGAGCACGACGCGGTCGGGCGGCTCGCCGTCCGGCTCAACGTCAGCAAGCTCGTCGCGGTCGGGGGCAGGGAAGCCGCCTGGCTGCAACTGGGCGCATATAACGAGGGTTCGTGGGGTGAGGAGTCGGTGCACGTGTCCGACGCACAGGCGGCGGTCGACCTGTTGCGCAGCGAGTTGCGCCCGGGGGACGTCGTACTCGTGAAGGCGTCGCGTTCGGTCGGTCTGGAAGCAGTCGCACAGGCGCTGCTCGAGACCGGTGCCGAGGGTGAGGGTGCCGCCCGATGATGAAGCAGATCCTGTTCGCAGGAGTCATTGGCCTCTTCCTCACCCTGGTCGGCACCCCGCTGCTGATCAAACTTCTCGCCCGCAAGGGATACGGCCAGTACATCCGCGACGACGGTCCGCGCGAGCACGCCAGCAAGCGCGGCACGCCGACCATGGGCGGCATCGCGTTCATACTGGCGACGGTCGCCGCCTACTTCCTGGCCAAGGTCATCACCGGCTACGCGCCGACGTACTCGGGTGTTCTGGTCCTCGGCCTGATGGTGGGCATGGGCCTGGTCGGCTTCCTCGACGACTACATCAAGATCGTCAAGCGGCGCTCGCTCGGCCTGCGGGCCAAGGCCAAGATGGCCGGCCAGCTGATCGTCGGCATCGCCTTCGCCGTGCTCTCGCTGCAGTTCGCCGACGCCCGCGGCAACACCCCGGCGTCCACCAAGCTGTCCTTCATCACCGACTTCGGCTGGACGATCGGTCCGGTGCTCTTCGTCGTGTGGGCGCTGTTCATGATCCTGGCGATGTCCAACGGCGTGAACCTCACCGACGGTCTGGACGGTCTGGCCACCGGCGCCTCCGTGCTGGTCTTCGGCGCCTACACCTTCATCGGCGTCTGGCAGTTCCAGGAGTCCTGCGCCAACGCGCTCACCCTCACCAACCCGGGCGCCTGCTACGAGGTGCGCGACCCGCTGGACCTCGCGGTGGTGGCCTCCGCGCTGATGGGTGCCTGCCTGGGCTTCCTGTGGTGGAACACGTCGCCCGCCAAGATCTTCATGGGTGACACTGGTTCGCTCGCCCTCGGCGGTGTGCTCACCGGTCTGGCCATCCTCTCCCGCACGGAGCTGCTGGTGGCCATCATGGGCGGCCTGTTCGTCCTCATCACCATGTCGGTCGTCATCCAGGTCGGCTCCTTCCGGCTCACCGGTAAGCGCGTCTTCCGGATGGCGCCACTGCAGCACCACTTCGAACTCAAGGGCTGGTCCGAGGTACTTGTGGTGGTCCGCTTCTGGATCATCCAGGGCATCTGTGTGATCGTCGGACTGGGCCTCTTCTACGCGGGATGGGCAGCGGACAAGTGACCTCCTCGGTGTCCCCGGACTTCCACGGCAAGCGCATCACCGTCGCCGGACTGGGCGTCTCCGGTATCCCGGCGGCCAAGGTGCTGCACGCGCGCGGGGCCCTCGTCACGGTCGTCAACGACGGCGACGACGCACGCGCGCGTGAGCAGGCCGCCGAACTCGAGGCGCTCGGTGTCACCGTGCGCCTCGGCGACGGCGACACCCTGCCCGAGGGCACCGAGCTGATCGTCACCGCGCCGGGCTGGAAGCCCACCAAGCCGCTCTTCCAGGCGGCGCAGAAGGCCGGCATCGAGGTCTGGGGCGACGTCGAGCTGGCCTGGCGGCTGCGCGGGCCCGACGCAGCGCCCTGGCTGTGCGTGACCGGCACCAACGGCAAGACCACCACCGTGCAGATGCTGGCCTCCATCCTGAAGGCCGCCGGGCTGCGCACCGCCGCCGTCGGCAACATCGGCGTCTCGCTGCTGGACGCCGTCCTCGGCGAGGAGACCTACGACGTCCTCGCCGTGGAGCTGTCCAGCTACCAGCTGCACTGGGCGCCCTCGCTGCGCGCCCACTCCGCGGCCGTGCTGAACCTCGCCCCGGACCACCTGGACTGGCACGGCTCCATGGAGGCGTACGCGCGCGACAAGGGCCGCATCTACGAGGGCAACCGGGTGGCCTGCGTCTACAACGTCGCCGACAAGGCGACCGAGGACCTGGTGCGCGAGGCGGACGTCGAAGAGGGCTGCCGCGCCATCGGATTCACCCTCGGCGCGCCCGCGCCCTCGCAACTCGGCGTCGTCGACGGCATCCTGGTCGACCGCGCCTTCGTGGAGATGCGGCACAAGAACGCCCAGGAGCTCGCCGAGGTCTCCGACGTCAACCCGCCCGCGCCGCACAACATCGCCAACGCCCTTGCCGCGGCGGCCCTCGCCCGCGCCTTCGGCGTTCAGCCCCGGGCCGTACGCGACGGTCTGCGGAACTTCCGCCCGGACGCGCACCGCATCGCGCACGTGGCGGACGTGGACGGCGTCGCCTACGTCGACGACTCCAAGGCCACCAACACGCACGCCGCGCAGGCCTCGTTGGCGGCATATGAGTCGATCGTATGGATTGCGGGCGGTCTGGCGAAGGGTGCGACGTTCGACGAGCTGGTCGCGGGCGCGGCGAAGCGGCTGCGCGGTGTCGTCCTCATCGGCGCCGATCGGGCCCTCATCCGGGAGGCCCTCACGCGACACGCCCCGGAAGTACCCGTCGTCGACCTCGACCGGACCGACACTGGGGCGATGCTCCAGGCTGTCCAGGAGGCCCAGCGGCTCGCCGAGCCCGGCGACACGGTGCTGCTCGCCCCGGCCTGCGCCTCCATGGACATGTTCGCCAATTACAACAAGCGTGGCGACGCGTTCGCTCAAGCCGTGTCCGAACTCGGCGCCTGACCCGGCCGCCTGGCGCCGGGCGACCTCGGAGGGACGCGTGGGACGCACGATGCGCAGCGGAGGCGCTGATGCCCAGTAGCCGTACCGGCCGGCCGCCCGTGCAGCGGGCCGTGCGCCGGCCCCCCGCCCCCCGCCAGCCGCGCGACAATGCCGTCACCCTGGCGTACGCGCGGGCGCGGCGGGCCTGGGACCGGCCACTGACCGCCTACTACCTGATCGTCGGCGGCAGCGCGCTGATCACCGTGCTCGGCCTGGTGATGGTCTACTCGGCCTCCCAGATCACCGCGCTGCAGATGGGGCTGACCGGCTCGTACTTCTTCCGCAAGCAGCTGCTGGCCGCGGTGATCGGCGGTGCGCTGCTGTACGCCGCCTCCCGGATGCCGGTGAAGCTGCACCGGGGGCTCGCCTACCCGATCCTCGCGGGCGCGGTGTTCCTGATGGCCCTGGTGCAGGTGCCGGGGATAGGGATGGCGGTCAACGGCAACCAGAACTGGATCTCGCTCGGCGGCTCCTTCCAGATCCAGCCCAGTGAGTTCGGCAAGCTGGCGCTGGTGCTGTGGGGCGCCGACCTCATGGCCCGCAAGCAGGACAAAAACCTGCTCAACCAGTGGAAGCACATGCTGGTCCCGCTGGTGCCGATGGCGTTCCTGCTGCTCGGGCTGATCATGCTCGGCGGTGACATGGGCACGGCGATCATCCTCACGGCGATCCTGTTCGGCCTGCTGTGGCTCGCGGGGGCGCCGACGCGGATGTTCGTCGGCGTGCTGTCCGTGGCGGCCACCCTCGGTGTGATCTTGATCAAGACCAGCCCCAACCGGATGGCCCGCCTGGCCTGCATCGGCGCCACCGATCCGGGGGCGGGGGACAGCTGCTGGCAGGCCGTACACGGGATCTACGCCCTCGCCTCGGGCGGACTGTTCGGTTCGGGGCTCGGTGCGAGTGTGGAAAAATGGGGCCAACTCCCAGAAGCGCACACCGACTTCATCTTCGCCGTCACCGGTGAGGAACTGGGTCTGGCGGGGACGCTGTCGGTCCTCGCCCTGTTCGCGGCTCTAGGCTATGCGGGTATCCGCGTGGCCGGACGCACGGAGGACCCCTTCGTGAGGTATGCCGCGGGAGGCGTGACCACCTGGATCACCGCCCAGGCGGTGATCAACATCGGTGCGGTGCTCGGCCTGCTGCCGATCGCCGGCGTCCCGCTCCCGCTGTTCTCCTACGGGGGCTCCGCCCTGCTGCCGACCATGTTCGCCATCGGGTTGCTGATCGCCTTCGCGCGTGACGATCCCGCTGCGCGGGCGGCGCTTGCGATGCGGCAACCCCGTTTTGGTAGAAAGCGGGGGGCCGGGGGCTCCGGGTCCGCCCGGAGTGCCCGGAGTTGGAACACGATGCGACGGCGTGCCTCGGCGCGCTCGTCCGGAGAGCGGTGAATTTCGGTGCATGTCGTACTCGCCGGCGGGGGTACCGCGGGCCACATCGAGCCCGCGCTCGCCCTCGCGGACGCCCTGCGCAGGCAGGACCCGACCGTGGGGATCACGGCCCTGGGCACGGAGCGCGGCCTGGAGACCACGCTCGTGCCGCAGCGGGGCTATGAGCTGGCGCTGATTCCGGCGGTGCCGCTGCCACGCAAGCCCACCCCCGAGCTGATCACCGTCCCGGGCCGGCTGCGCGGCACGATCAAGGCGGCCGAGCAGATCCTGGAGCGCACCAAGGCCGACGCCGTGGTCGGCTTCGGCGGATACGTCGCCCTGCCCGGCTACCTCGCCGCCAAGCGCCTCGGTGTGCCGATCGTGATCCACGAGGCGAACGCCCGCCCGGGCCTGGCCAACAAGATCGGCTCGCGGTACGCCGCCCAGGTCGCCGTCGCCACCCCGGACAGCAAGCTGAGGAACGCGCGCTACATCGGCATCCCGCTGCGCCACTCCATCGCCACCCTGGACCGGGCCGCGGTCCGCCCCGAGGCGCGCGCGATGTTCGGTCTCGACCCCAGCCTGCCGACGCTGCTGGTCTCCGGTGGTTCGCAGGGCGCCCGCCGCCTCAACGAGGTCGTCCAGCAGGTCGCGCCCTGGCTGCAGCAGGCCGGCATCCAGATCCTGCACGCGGTCGGTCCGAAGAACGAACTGCCGCAGGTCCACCAGATGCCGGGAATGCCTCCCTACGTCCCGGTAAGTTACCTGGACAGGATGGACCTCGCGTACGCCGCGGCCGACATGATGCTCTGCCGCGCGGGCGCGATGACCGTCGCCGAACTCTCCGCCGTCGGACTCCCGGCCGCCTACGTCCCGCTGCCCATCGGCAACGGCGAGCAGCGGCTGAACGCCCAGCCGGTGGTCAAGGCCGGCGGTGGTCTGCTGGTCGACGACGCGGACCTCACCCCGGAGTGGGTGCAGCACAACGTCCTGCCCGTGCTCGCCGATCCGCACCGGCTGTACCAGATGTCCCGCGCCGCCGCCGAGTTCGGCCGCCGGGACGCCGACGACCTCCTCGTCGGCATGGTGTACGAGGCGATCGCCGCCCATCGTGCACACCGTTAGGGACGTATGACGAAAGGGCAGGAGCGTGGCCGGATCGACGACCGCCGAGCGCGGGGAACGCCAGCAGGAGTCGTCCGGCCCGCCCCTGGTCCGCAGGCTGGGGCGGCGCCGGCTTCGTATGATCATCGTTCTTGCGCTGGGGTTCGTCCTGGTCGCGGCGGGAGCCCTGTGGGCGCTCTACGGTTCCCAGTGGCTGCGCGTGGACCGGGTCACCGTCTCCGGAACCCGGGAACTGACGCCGCAGCAGGTGCGTGACGTGGCGCGGGTGCCGCTCGGGGAACCCCTGGCGTCGGTCGACACCGACGCGATCGAGGCGCGGCTGCGCCGGAAACTGCTGCGGATCGACACGGTGGACGTGGCGCGTTCCTGGCCGCACGGAATCACGCTGAAAGTGACCGAGCGGACTCCGGTTCTTCTCGTGCAAAACGGTAGGAACTTCATGGAAGTGGACGCAGAAGGCGTCCGTTTTGCCGTGATTTCCGAGCCGATTAATGGCGTTCCGCTGCTGCAATTGATGACCGCTCAACCGGGTTCCGCCACCGCGAGCCTGCGCCGTTTCGGCGAGGGCCGGCTGGTGCGCGCGGCGGTGTCCGTGGCGGGCTCCCTCCCGGCCGCCGTGGCGCACGAGACCCGTGTGGTCAAGGTCCGTTCCTATGACGACATCTCGCTGGAGCTGGGCGGCAACCGCACGGTGGCCTGGGGGAGTGCCGAGAAGGGGTCCCTGAAGGCCCGTACCCTCATCGCGCTGATGAAAGCCGCACCGCGTGCACGGCACTTCGACGTGAGTGTCCCCACCGCCCCGGCGTCAGCGGGGAGTTGACGCACATCCGCGCAGGCCAGCACCCTGGTTGGGCAGCGCTACGGCTGATCACATAGGGTGAAAAGAAAAACGGGAGGTTCGGCGTGTTCGTTGAACGTGCGCCACTTGTCGACTTAGTGTCCTGTTCAGAGGACTCCAAGGAACAGACACACTGGTAACCCTAAACTTCAGGGTTAGGGTTCGGGTCGGCGATTCGGACCGTCCCATTCGGCATCAGTCGCCGGAGCGCGCCACAACGCGAGACGGCGACACGTAACTCGAGGCGAGAGGCCTTCGACGTGGCAGCACCGCAGAACTACCTCGCAGTCATCAAAGTCATCGGTGTCGGCGGCGGTGGTGTCAATGCCATCAACCGGATGATCGAGGTCGGTCTCAAGGGCGTCGAGTTCATCGCCATCAACACCGACGCGCAAGCTCTGTTGATGAGCGACGCCGACGTCAAGCTCGACGTCGGCCGTGAACTCACCCGGGGACTCGGCGCCGGAGCCAATCCGGCCGTCGGCCGCAAGGCCGCCGAGGATCACCGTGAGGAGATCGAGGAGGTCCTCAAGGGGGCCGACATGGTCTTCGTGACGGCCGGTGAAGGCGGCGGCACCGGCACCGGCGGCGCACCCGTCGTGGCCAACATCGCACGCTCGCTCGGCGCCCTCACCATCGGCGTGGTCACACGCCCGTTCACCTTCGAGGGACGGCGCCGCGCGAACCAGGCCGAGGACGGCATCGCCGAACTCCGCGAAGAGGTCGACACCCTCATCGTCATCCCCAACGACCGGCTGCTGTCCATCTCGGACCGCCAGGTCTCGGTCCTGGACGCCTTCAAGTCGGCCGACCAGGTCCTGCTCTCCGGTGTCCAGGGCATCACCGACCTCATCACCACCCCCGGCCTGATCAACCTCGACTTCGCCGACGTCAAGTCGGTCATGTCCGAGGCCGGTTCGGCGCTGATGGGCATCGGCTCGGCCCGCGGCGACGACCGCGCGGTGGCCGCGGCCGAGATGGCGATCTCCTCCCCGCTGCTGGAGGCGTCCATCGACGGCGCCCGCGGCGTGCTGCTGTCCATCTCCGGCGGCTCCGACCTCGGCCTGTTCGAGATCAACGAGGCCGCCCAGCTGGTCAGCGAGGCCGCCCACCCCGAGGCCAACATCATCTTCGGTGCCGTCATCGACGACGCCCTCGGTGACGAGGTCCGGGTCACCGTGATCGCGGCCGGCTTCGACGGCGGCCAGCCCCCGGCCAAGCGGGACAACGTCCTCGGCTCCTCCTCGGCCAAGCGCGAGGAGCCCGCTCCGGTACGGCAGCCCGAGAGCCGCCCGTCCTTCGGCTCGCTCGGGAGCGTCAAGCCCAAGGAGGAGCCGGAGCCCGCTCCCGCTCCCGCCCCCGAGCCCGCGCCCGACATCCCGGTCGCCCCGCCCATCACCCCGGCGCCGCGGAGCTACTCGGACAGCGCGGCCGAGGAACTGGACGTCCCGGACTTCCTGAAGTGATAGGACAGCGCGACACCGTGAACGGCGCGCACTTCGCCTTCACCGACCGGTGGGGCGGGGTGAGCGCCGTTCCGTACGAGGAGCTCAACCTCGGCGGCGCGGTCGGCGACGACCCCGACGCCGTCACCACCAACCGTGAGCTGGCCGCGAAGTCGCTCGGACTGGACGCGGCGCGGGTGGTGTGGATGAACCAGGTGCACGGCGACGACGTCGCCGTGGTCGACGGGCCGTGGGGCGAGCGACCCGTGCCGGAGGTGGACGCGATCGTCACCACCCGGCGCGGCCTCGCCCTCGCCGTGCTCACCGCCGACTGCACTCCGGTCCTGCTCGCCGACCCGGTCGCCGGGGTCGTCGCCGCGGCCCACGCCGGCCGGCCCGGCATGGTCGCCGGGGTCGTGCCCGCGGCGCTACGCGCGATGATGGACCTGGGCGCCGAGCCGTCCCGGATCGTCGCCCGCACCGGACCAGCGGTGTGCGGCCGGTGCTACGAGGTGCCCGAGGAGATGCGCGCCGAAGTGACCGCCGTCGAACCGGCGGCGTACGCCGAGACGAGCTGGGGCACACCGGCGCTCGATGTGAGCGCCGGCGTGCATGCCCAGCTCGAGCGGCTCGGGGTGCGCGACCGGGAGCACTCGCCGGTGTGCACGCGCGAGTCGCGCGACCACTTCTCGTACCGCCGTGACCGCACCACCGGGCGGCTCGCGGGCTATGTGTGGCTGGACTGATGGGCATGACGGACCGCAAGGACGAACTCGCCGGGAATCTGGCGAAGGTGGAGGAGCGCATCGCCGCCGCGTGCGCGGCGGCCGGGCGCCCGCGTGACGAGGTGACCCTGATCGTGGTCACCAAGACCTATCCGGCGGGTGACGTGCGGATTCTCGCGGAGCTCGGGGTGCGCCATGTCGCGGAGAACCGCGACCAGGACGCGGCGCCCAAGGCTGCCGAGTGCGCGGATCTGCCCCTCTCGTGGCACTTCGTCGGTCAGTTGCAGACCAACAAGGTACGTTCCGTGGTCGGTTATGCCGATCTCGTGCAGTCCGTCGACCGAGCCAAGCTCGTCACGGCTCTGTCGAAGGAGGCCGTGCGGGCCGGTCGGGAGATCGGCTGCCTCCTCCAGGTCGCGCTCGACGCGGGCGCGAGCGGGAGGGGGGAGCGCGGGGGCGTGGCTCCCGCCGGAATCGAAGAGTTGGCCGACCTCGTCGCCGCCTCGCCGGGGCTGCGGCTCGACGGCCTGATGACCGTCGCCCCGCTCACCGGGGAGTACGCCGGTCGCCAACGCGCGGCGTTCGAGCGGTTGATGGATTTGTCGACTGACCTGCGCCGGACCCATCCGACTGCAACCATGGTCTCGGCAGGGATGAGTGCGGACCTCGAGGAGGCCGTGGCGGTCGGGGCGACACACGTGCGCGTCGGTACGGCGGTACTCGGAGTCCGCCCCAGGCTCCGGTAACGTCGCCAAGAAGTCGGACCACAGCAGAAAATATGGTCATTTCCGCTGAAAAGCGGGCAGAAGGACCACGTGGATCGCAGGCACTCGGCAGGCGTCAGCCGATCCACCACAGAGCGGAGGACTCAGAGCATGGCCGGCGCGATGCGCAAGATGGCGGTCTACCTCGGCCTCGTGGAGGACGATGGGTACGACGGCCGGGGATTCGACCCCGATGACGACTTCGAGCCCGAGCTGGACCCGGAGCCCGAGCGGGATCACCGACGGCACGAGCCGTCCCACCAGTCTCACGGTGCGCATCAGTCCCAAAGGGACGAAGAGGTGCGAATCGTCCAACCGCCCGCCCCGCGTGAGCCGGTGGCACGCGCCGCTTCGCTCCCCGCGGAATCCAGCCGCCCGGCGCGCATCGCGCCCGTGTCATCCATCACACAAGAACGTCAGTCCCTGGAGAAGAACGCACCGGTGATCATGCCCAAGGTCGTGTCGGAACGAGAGCCGTACCGGATCACCACACTTCACCCGCGGACCTACAACGAGGCCCGTACCATCGGGGAACACTTCCGTGAGGGCACCCCGGTGATCATGAATCTGACTGAGATGGATGACACAGACGCGAAGCGACTTGTCGACTTTGCGGCCGGTTTGGTGTTTGGTCTTCACGGCAGCATCGAGCGGGTGACGCAGAAGGTGTTCCTGTTGTCGCCTGCTAACGTCGATGTCACGGCGGAGGACAAGGCCCGCATCGCAGAAGGCGGGTTCTTCAACCAGAGCTGAGACGCACGACCGGAAACGCAGTACGAAACAGGGGAGAGGGAAGCACCAGCCATGAGCGTGTTCGCGCAGGTGATCTACATCGCGCTGATGGTGTTCCTCGTCGTGCTGATCTTCCGGTTGGTCATGGACTACGTCTTCCAGTTCGCCCGCTCGTGGCAACCCGGCAAGGCGATGGTGGTCGTCCTGGAGGCCACCTACACTGTCACCGATCCACCGTTGAAGCTTCTGCGGCGGTTCATTCCGCCGCTGCGTCTCGGGGGCGTGGCGCTCGACCTGTCCTTCTTCGTACTGATGATCATCGTCTACATCCTGATCTCCATCGTGGGCAGCTTCGCGAGGTGAATGTGGACGATACGGTCTTGCCGACTGCCGATGACTACGTTGAGGTGAAGAGATGCCGTTGACCCCCGAGGACGTGCGGAACAAGCAGTTCACGACCGTCCGCCTCCGAGAAGGCTATGACGAGGACGAGGTCGATGCCTTCCTCGACGAGGTCGAAGCCGAACTGACCCGCCTGCTCCGCGAGAACGAGGACCTGCGCGCCAAGCTGGCCGCCGCCACGCGCGCGGCCGCGCAGAACCAGCAGAACATGCGCAAGCCTCAGGACCAGCAGGACCAGCAGCAGCAGCCGCCGCAGGGCATGCGAGGTCCCGGCCAGCCGGTGCCCGCCGGAATATCGGGCCCGCCGCAGCAGCAGATGGGCGGCCCCATGGGCGGCCCGCCCCAGCTGCCGAGCGGTGCCCCGCAGCTGCCGGCCGGTCCGGGCGGTCAGGGTCCGCAGGGTCCCGGCCAGATGGGTCCCGGTCCGATGGGCCAGGGTCCGATGCAGGGCCAGATGGGCCCCGGCGGCCCGATGGGTGGCCCCATGGGCGGCCCCGGTCCGATGGGTCAGGGTCCCGGCGGAATGGGTCAGGGCCCCGGTGGCGACAGTGCCGCCCGTGTCCTGTCGCTGGCCCAGCAGACCGCCGACCAGGCGATCGCCGAGGCCCGTCAGGAGGCCAACAAGATCGTCGGCGAGGCGCGTTCGCGTGCCGAGGGTCTCGAGCGTGACGCCCGTGCCAAGGCCGACGCCCTGGAGCGGGACGCGCAGGAGAAGCACCGTGTCGCCATGGGCTCCCTGGAGTCCGCGCGCGCCACGCTGGAGCGCAAGGTCGAGGACCTGCGCGGCTTCGAGCGCGAGTACCGCACGCGACTGAAGTCGTACCTGGAGTCGCAGCTGCGTCAGCTGGAGACCCAGGCCGACGACTCGCTGGCCCCGCCGCGCACCCCGGCGACGGCGTCGCTGCCGCCGTCGCCGGCGCCCTCCATGGCTCCGGCCGGCGCGAGCGCCCCGTCGTACGGTGGCAACCAGACGATGGGCGGCAACTCCGGCCCGTCTGGCCCGTCCTACGGCGGCCAGCAGCAGATGTCGCCGGCGATGACCCAGCCGATGGCGCCGGTCCGCCCGCAGGGCCCGTCCCCGATGGGCCAGGCCCCGTCGCCGATGCGCGGTTTCCTGATCGACGAGGACGACAACTGACGGGCCGCTGAGGCGAGTACGACAACGGCGTCGGCAACGTCACTAGGGCGGGCCCCCCGGACTTCGGTCCTGGGGGCCCGCCCTTTTTACGCGGGTTGCGTCTGAGGTACCGGTGCAGGTGACCGCCTCTGAGGGGCGCGGGGAACCGCGCACAGTGGTCAGGCCAACGGGACAGACCAAGAAGGGCCCGATCCCCTCACTTGGAGACCGGGCCCTTCTCGATCCGCTCGGCGCTTACGCCTTCCGCAGCCGGAACGTGAGCGACAGTCCCTCGTCGGTGAACGGCTCACCGAAGCGGTCGTCCGCCTCGCCCTGGGCGAAGTCGGTCGACAGGACCTCCTCGGCGATCAGTTCCGCATGCTCGGCCAGTGCGGCGATCACCGCCGGGTCGGTCGAGACCCACCGCAGCGCGATCCGGTCCGCGACATCCAGGCCGCTGTTCTTGCGGGCCTCCTGGATCAGGCGGATCGCGTCACGGGCCAGGCCCGCCTGCCGCAGCCCCTCCGTGATCTCCAGGTCCAGCGCCACCGTGGCGCCGGAGTCGGAGGCCACCGACCAGCCCTCACGCGGCGTCTCCGTGATGATCACCTCGTCCGGAGCCAGCTCGACCGTCTCGCCGTCGACCTCGACCGACGCCCTGCCCTCGCGCAGCGCCAGCGACAGCGCAGCCGCGTCGGCGTTCGCGATCGCCTTCGCCACGTCCTGCACCCGCTTGCCGAACCGCTTGCCCAGCGCCCGGAAGTTCGCCTTCGCCGTGGTGTCGACCAGCGAGCCACCGACTTCGGACAGCGAGGCAAGGGCGGAGACGTTCAGCTCCTCGGTGATCTGCGTGTGCAGTTCCGGGTCTAGCGCGTCGAAGCCCGCCGCAGCGATCAGCGCGCGGGACAGCGGCTGACGCGTCTTCACGCCGGACTCCGCGCGCGTGGCGCGGCCCAGCTCCACCAGCCGGCGGACCAGGACCATCTGCTGCGACAGCCGCGGGTCGATCGCCGACAGGTCCGCCTCGGGCCAGCCGGACAGATGCACGGACTCCGGCGCACCCGGGGTGACCGGGACGATCAGGTCCTGCCACACCCGCTCGGTGATGAACGGGGTGATCGGCGCCATCAGCTTGGTGACCGTCTCCAGCACCTCGTGCAGCGTGCGCAGCGCCGCCTTGTCGCCCTGCCAGAACCGGCGGCGCGAGCGGCGCACGTACCAGTTCGACAGGTCGTCGACGAACGCCGACAGCAGCTTGCCGGCGCGCTGGGTGTCGTACGCCTCCAGCGCCTGGGTGACCTGGTCGGTCAGCGCGTGCAGCTCGCTCAGCAGCCAGCGGTCCAGCAGCGGGCGCTCGGCCGGCGCCGGGTCGGCCTCGCTGGGCGCCCAGCCGGACGTGCGCGCGTACAAGGCCTGGAAGGCGACCGTGTTCCAGTACGTGAGGAGCGTCTTGCGGACGACCTCCTGGATGGTGCCGTGGCCCACGCGGCGCGCCGCCCACGGGGAGCCGCCGGCCGCCATGAACCAGCGCACCGCGTCCGCGCCGTGCTGGTCCATGAGCGGGATCGGCTGCAGGATGTTGCCCAGGTGCTTGGACATCTTGCGGCCGTCCTCGGCGAGGATGTGGCCCAGGCAGACGACGTTCTCGTACGACGACTGGTCGAAGACGAGCGTGCCGACCGCCATCAGCGTGTAGAACCAGCCGCGGGTCTGGTCGATCGCCTCGGAGATGAACTGCGCCGGGTACCGGCTCTCGAACAGCTCCTTGTTCTTGTACGGGTAGCCCCACTGCGCGAACGGCATCGAACCCGAGTCGTACCAGGCGTCGATGACCTCCGGCACGCGCGTGGCCGTCGCGCCGCAGCCCTCGTGCGGGCAGGCGAAGGTCACGTCGTCGATGTACGGACGGTGCGGGTCCAGCTCGGACTGGTCGGTGCCGGACAGCTCGGACAGCTCCGCGCGGGAGCCGACGCAGGTGAGGTGGCCGTCCTCGCAGCGCCAGATCGGCAGCGGCGTGCCCCAGTAGCGGTTGCGGGAGAGCGCCCAGTCGATGTTGTTGTTCAGCCAGTCGCCGAAGCGGCCGTGCTTGACCGTCTCCGGGAACCAGTTGGTCTTCTCGTTCTCCGCGATCAGGCGGTCCTTGATCGCCGTGGTGCGGATGTACCAGGACGGCTGCGCGTAGTACAGCAGCGCGGTGTGGCAGCGCCAGCAGTGCGGGTAGCTGTGCTCGTACGGCAGGTGCTTGAAGAGCAGGCCGCGCTCGCCGAGGTCCTCGGTGAGCTTCTCGTCGGCCTTCTTGAAGAAGATTCCGCCGACCAGCGGGACGTCCTCCTCGAAGGTGCCGTCCGGGCGGACCGGGTTGACCACCGGCAGGCCGTAGGAGCGGCAGACCTTGAGGTCGTCCTCACCGAAGGCGGGGGACTGGTGGACCAGACCCGTACCGTCCTCGGTGGTCACGTACTCGGCGTTCACCACGAAGTGCGCAGGCTCCGGGAACTCGACGAGCTCGAAGGGGCGCTGGTAGGCCCAGCGCTCCATCTCGGCGCCGGTGAAGGTCTGGCCGGTGCTCTCCCAGCCCTCGCCGAGGGCCTTGGCGAGCAGCGGCTCGGCGACGACGAG
Organism: Streptomyces sp. NPDC014006; assembly: GCF_043088925.1. Lineage (NCBI taxonomy): Bacteria > Bacillati > Actinomycetota > Actinomycetes > Kitasatosporales > Streptomycetaceae > Streptomyces > Streptomyces sp. NPDC014006. The sequence continues at coordinate 1,071,318 of NZ_JBICAJ010000001.1, forward strand.
CTTCTCCTCGCCGTCGGTGGCGACGACGTAGGTGACCTCGGGGTGTGCGGCGACGGCCGTGTTGGACACCAGGGTCCACGGGGTCGTCGTCCACACCAGCAGCGCGGCCTCGCCGGCCAGCGGGCCGGAGGTCAGCGGGAAGCGGACGTACACCGACGGGTCGATGACCGTCTCGTAGCCCTGGGCCAGCTCGTGGTCGGACAGGCCGGTGCCGCACCGCGGGCACCAGGGGGCGACGCGGTAGTCCTGGACGAGGAGACCCTTGTTGAAGATCTCCTTCAGAGACCACCACACGGACTCCACGTACTCGGGGTCCATGGTCCGGTAGGCGTCGTCGAGGTCGACCCAGTAGCCCATTCGCGTCGTCAGCTCGGCGAACGCGTCGGTGTGCCGGGTCACGGACTCGCGGCACTTGTCGTTGAACGCGGCGATGCCGTACGCCTCGATGTCCTGCTTGCCGGAGAAGCCCAGCTCCTTCTCCACCGCCAGCTCCACCGGCAGGCCGTGGCAGTCCCAGCCGGCCTTGCGGCCCACGTGGTAGCCGCGCATGGTGCGGAAGCGGGGGAAGACGTCCTTGAAGACGCGCGCCTCGATGTGGTGCGCGCCGGGCATGCCGTTGGCGGTGGGCGGGCCCTCGTAGAACACCCATTCGGGGCGGCCCTCGGACTGCTCCAGGCTCTTGGCGAAGATCTTGTGCTCGCGCCAGAAGTCGAGCACGGCGTGCTCGAGCGCGGGCAGGTCGACCTGGGCGGGCACCTGGCGGTACGTCGGCGCTGTCATCTGCGAGCTTCCTCCAACGGACTTTCTGTCTTCCGTCGGAGGGACGAGAGCCTGTCGTGCCTTGCGCCGCTGTCGGCGCGCTCCCGCGGTACCACCCTCCTTGGCCCCCCGGCGCGTCGTGTGCACCGGTGAGCCCCCTCATTGGGGTCGCGATGCCGGGTCTACTGACCCCTACGGGGTGTTCTTCCGGCGGCTCCGGGGTGATCTTCACGTCGCGCTCGCCCCCGGGCTCACACCGTCCCCGGGTCGCTCTGGGCTGCGTACGCCGCTACTCGTCCCCATCCACGCTTTTCGCTGCGCCCAGTGTACGGCGCCGCTCGGACAGCGGCCGACCGGTTTTCCCGCGGCGGCCCCGTTCCGCGCGGGCGGGACGCAGGGGCGGGGGCCGCGGCCGTGACCCGAATGGGCAGGCGCCGGGTGGCCGGATACCGGTACCTGTCGCTGCGCGGCATACCCGGCGGAGAGCTGGGCACAACGCATGCAGACCTGCCGCGTGGGGGGCGCGGGGTGGGCGAATCGGGCGGCGTGCCCCGTTGCCGCGGGACTCAAGTCGATTTATCGTCCCAGCACGATTCGCGCGCAAGATCACAATATGTGAAGGGGCCGCGGCCATGGTGGCTAAAAAGACCGCCGTACAGCAGTCGGCGTCCCGCGGGCCCACGCAGGCCTCCGGCGGTGCGGCCAAGGACGTGAGTGGGCGGAAGACGGCCGCCGGGACCGCTGCCGCGGGGAAAACGGCTGCGGGGAGAGCCGGCACGGTGAAGAAGACGGCCACGAAGGAGACCGCCGGCAAGAAGGCGGCCGATCAGAAGACGCCCGCGAAGAAGGCACCCCTGACGAAGACGTCGGCACAGGGGAGGTCTGCCGCGCGGTCTGCCGGGGCAGAGAAGACGGCGGCGGGGAAGGCGGCGACCAAGAAGGTGACGGCGGCACCGAAGGCGACGGCGCGCAAGACGGCGGCGGCACCGAAGGCGGCGGTGGAGAGGACGGCGGCGGTCGACAAGGCGGCGTCGAAGAAGGCGGCAGGGAAGAAGAGCGAGACGAGGAAGACCACGGAGGGGAAGGAACCGCCGGGGAAGGCGACGGCGAAGAAGACCACAGCGGTGACCGAGGGCGTCGCGAAGAAGGGGACCGCCAAGACGACCCCGCCCGAGACGACCCCGGCCAAGAAGACAGCCGGGGAGACGACCGTCCGCAGGACGACCCGGGCCGGGACAGCCCCGGCCGAGAAGACCGCGGCGAAGACGACCGGCGCCGGGACGGCCCCGGCCCAAAAGAACGCTGCCGAGAAGACCGCGGCTCACATGGCCGGCGCCGAAGCGGCCGCGGCGGAGAAGGCCGCGGCCCCGAAGGCCGCGGCCGACGCGACCGGCACACCCCGCGGCGCGACCGGCACGGCCCGGGCGAAGAGCACGGGCAACAGCACGACCCGTAAGAAGAGCACGGCCAAGAAGGTGGGCGCGGCTGCGGCCGCGGAGCAGACGGGAGCCACGACGGTGGTTGCGAAGAAGACTCCTGGCACGGCCACGGCGGCCACGACCGCCGTGCCCAAGGCACGCGTCGCCGCGGCGGAACCGGGCGACCTGGCGGTGCGCCCCGGCGAGGACCCCTGGACCCCTCAGGAGGTCGAGGAGGCCCGCTCGGAGCTGCAGGCCGAGGGGGACCGGCTGCGCGCGGAGCTGGACTCCTCGGAGAAGTCCCTGGCCGGGCTCATGCGGGACTCGGGGGACGGCGCCGGCGACGACCAGGCGGACACCGGCACCAAGAACATCACCCGCGAGCACGAGCTGGCGCTGGCCGCCAACGCGCGCGAGATGCTCACGCAGATCGAGCACGCCATGGAACGGCTCGACGCGGGCACCTACGGCCTGTGCGAGAACTGCGGCAACCCGATTGGCAAGGCCCGCATGCAGGCGTTCCCGCGCGCCACCCTCTGCGTGGAGTGCAAGCAGAAGCAGGAGCGCAGGTACTGATGGGTACTGATGGGTATCGGGGTGCCGGTGGGCGTGCCGTACCCTCGTCCTCAGTCAGGTACCTAGGTTGAGGGACTCACGTGGCAGAGGCGGAGCGCATCATCGGTACGCCGGAGACTCCTGAGGCGCCGGGATCCGAACCGGACCAGTCGTCCGGTTCGGACGGGCGGGCCGGGGCCGACGCGCGGCCCCAGGGCGGGCGGCGGATCGCCGTGCTGTTCGCGGTCGCCGCCTTCGCGTACCTGGTCGACCTGGTCAGCAAGATGCTCGTGGTCGCGAAGCTGGAGCACCACGCCCCGATCGAGATCATCGGTGACTGGCTGAAGCTGGACGCGATCCGCAACGCGGGCGCCGCGTTCGGCTTCGGTGAGGCCTTCACCGTGATCTTCACGGTGATCGCGGCGGCCGTGATCGTCGTCATCGCCCGGCTCGCGCGCAAGCTGTACAGCCTGCCCTGGGCGATCGCGCTGGGCCTGCTGCTCGGCGGCGCGCTCGGCAACCTCACCGACCGGATCTTCCGCACCCCGGGGGTGTTCGAGGGCGCCGTCGTGGACTTCATCGCGCCCAAGCACTTCGCCGTGTTCAACCTCGCCGACTCGGCGATCGTGTGCGGCGGCATCCTGATCGTGCTGCTCTCCTTCAAGGGACTCGACCCGGACGGCACCGTCCACAAGGACTGAGGCGCCGGGACGGGCGTTCGGGGCTGTCGGCCCCGTCCGGCATACTCGACGGGTGAGTACGCTTCCCGAGATCCGTAACCTGCCCGTGCCCGACGGCCTGGAGGGCGAGCGCGTCGACGCCGCCATCTCCCGCATGTTCGGCTTCTCCCGCACCAAGGCGGCCGAGCTGGCCGCGGCCGGGAAGGTCACGGTCGACGGGGCGGTGGTCGGAAAGTCGGAGCGGGTGCACGGCGGGGCCTGGCTCGAGGTCGAGATGCCGCAGGCGCCCGCGCCGGTGCAGGTCGTCGCCGAGCCGGTCGAGGGCATGGAGATCGTGCACGACGACGACGACGTGGTCGTGATCGTCAAGCCGGTCGGCGTCGCGGCCCATCCCAGCCCCGGCTGGAGCGGCCCCACGGTCATCGGCGGACTCGCCGCGGCCGGCTACCGGATCTCCACCTCCGGCGCCGCCGAGCGCCAGGGCATCGTGCACCGCCTGGACGTCGGCACGTCCGGCCTGATGGTGGTCGCCAAGTCCGAGTACGCGTACACCTCACTCAAGCGCCAGTTCAAGGAGCGCACGGTCGACAAGCGCTACCACACGCTCGTCCAGGGCCACCCGGACCCGACCAGCGGCACCATCGACGCGCCCATCGGCCGCCACCCGAACCACGACTACAAGTGGGCGGTGACGGCAGAGGGCAAGCCGTCCGTCACGCATTACGACCTCATCGAGGCGTTCCGCGCGGCCTCCCTGCTCGACGTGAAGCTGGAGACCGGCCGCACGCACCAGATCCGCGTGCACATGGCCGCCCACCGCCATCCCTGCGTCGGTGACCTCACCTACGGCGCCGACCCCACCCTCGCCAAGCGGCTGCGCATCACCCGCCAGTGGCTGCACGCCGTACGGCTCGGCTTCGAGCACCCGGGCAGCGGCGAGTGGGTGGAGTTCGCCAGCGACTACCCCGAGGACCTGCAGCGCGCCCTGGACCAGGTCCGGGAGGAGACCTACGCATGAGTGCGGAAGCTTACGAGGTCCGGGTCGCCGAGGACCCGGCCGACCGCGAGGCGTGCTTCGCGGTGCGCAAGGACGTCTTCGTGCGCGAGCAGGGCGTCCCCGAGGACATCGAGTACGACGCCTACGACCCCGGTGCCGTGCACGTCCTGGCGGTCCGCGCGGACGGGGTGCCGCTCGGCACCGGACGCCTGCTGTACGGCGAGGCGGCCGCCGCCAAGAACGGCGGCGACCCGGCGGTCGGCTCCCTCGGCCGGCTCGCCGTGACCCAGGCGGCCCGCGGGCTCGGCGTCGGCGCGGCGCTGGTGCGGGCCATCGAGGAGGCGGCACGCGCGCGTGGCCTGACGGCCGTGGACCTGCACGCGCAGACGCACGCTACGGGCTTCTACGAGCGCCTCGGCTACGAGGTGTACGGCCCCGAGTTCCCGGACGCCGGCATCCCGCACCGGGCCATGCGCCGCGTGCTCTGAGCGGTGTGCGCGCTTGTCGACCGCCGGGGTACTCCGTGTGCTGAGGGCGACAAAAGCGGCAGGCGTGGCAGGCTGGACGTCTGGGCGCTCTTGATCGTCCGACTCGCGTAGCCCCGTCGTCTCGTCTCCCGGAGCGCTGACCGTGGATCAGTTGGCCCTGTTGTTCGTGCTGTTGCTCGGGGCCGTGATCAGCGTCCCGGCCGGGGACCGGTGGGGGCTGCCGGCACCGGTGCTGATGACGATCCTCGGTGTGGTCCTCGCCGTACTGGACTTCGTGCCGAATGTCGACATCCCGCCGGATCTGATCCTGCCCACGCTGCTGCCGCCGCTGCTGTACGCGGCCGTGCGGCGGACGTCCTGGCGGCAGTTCGCGGCCAACAGACGGCCCATCTTCCTGCTCGCGGTCGCGCTGGTGTTCGTCACCACGCTGTGCGTGGCCACCGTCGCCCACTCCATCGTGCCGGGGCTGCCGCTCGCCGCCGCGGTCGCACTGGGCGCGCTGGTCGCGCCGCCCGACCCGGTCGCGGCGACCGCCGTCGCCGGCCAGCTCGGGCTGCCGCGCCGTCTGGTGTCGATCCTCGAGGGCGAGGGCCTGTTCAACGACGTGACGGCCATCGTGCTCTACCACGTCGCCATCGCCGCCGCGGTCAGCGGCACCTTCTCTCCGTGGCGGGCCGGTCTCGACTTCCTGCTCTCCGCCGTCGTCGCGATCGCCATCGGCCTGGCGCTCGGCTGGAGCGCCAACAAACTGATGGACCTGCTCGGCGACGCCACCCTGCAGATCGGGATGACCCTGCTGGTGCCGTACGCCTCCTACGTGCTCGCCGAGGAGCTGCACGGGTCGGGGGTGCTGGCCGTGCTGATGACGGCCCTCTTCCTCGCGGAGTACGCGACGGACGCCGACGACGTGATGACCCGGCTCGCCGGGCACACCTTCTGGGACATCGTCGACACGCTCGTCACCGGCGTCGCCTTCGGGCTGATCGGCCTGGAGCTGCACAACGCGATCCGCACCGCGTCCGGGCGCTGGGGCGAGATGCTCGGCTGGGCCGGCACCGTGGTCGGTGTGGTGATCCTCGTCCGGCTGGCGTGGCTGCTGCCGGCGACCTGGCTGACCAAGCGGCTGCACGCCAGGCGCGACTACGACGAGGACATCCCGATGAGCTGGCGGGAGACCGTCGTCATGTGGTGGTCCGGGATGCGCGGCGTGGCCTCCGTGGCGCTGGCGCTGGCGGTGCCGCTGAAGACGGACGACGGCGGGCCCTTCCCGGACCGCGACGAGATCGTGTTCATCGCCTTCGGCGTGATCATGGCGACGCTGGTGGTGCAGGGGCTGACCCTGCCATGGCTGGTCAAGCGGCTCGGCGTGCGGGCCGACACCGAGCGGGAGAAGGACTTCGAGAAGGAGCTCGCCGTCCGCGCGGCCAAGGCGGCCAAGCGACGGCTGCGGGAGATCGAGGCGGTGGAGGAGCTGCCGGAGGAGCTGTCCGAGCAGATGCTGCGGCGGGCCTTCGACATCGGCGTGCGGATCAGCCCGGACATCGGCGAGGAGGAGCGGCGCGAGGCGCACGAGCAGCGGGTGCGGCGGCTGAAGCGGGTGCGCGGGATCCAGCAGGAGATGCTGAGCGCGGCGCGGCACGAGGTGCTGGCGGCGCGCAGCGAACCGGGGGCGGATCCGGAGATCGTGGACCGGGTGCTGCGGCACCTGGACGTACGTTCACTTCGCTGACACCGCCTCAGCGAGCCCGGTGCCTATGATCGGATCATGACTCGCAACGTCGTGATCAGTGGTGGAGGAACGGGCATCGGACTCGCCGCGGCGCGGGTGTTCGCCGCGGACGGGGACCGGGTGCTGCTGCTCGGGCGCCGGGCCGAGGTGCTCGACAAGGCCGGGGTGCCGGGGGCGCTGACCTTCGCGGCCGATCTCGGCGAGCCGGCCGAGGTGCGGCGGGTGGAGCGGTTCGTCGCCGACGAGTTCGGCACCGTGGACGTGCTGATCCACAGCGCGGGCGGGGCCGGCTATCTGGAGCCGGCCGGCGAGAGCGATGATCCGCTGGAACGGGTCGCCCACGACTGGAACCTCAACTTCCGGCAGAACACGCTCACCGCGGCGCTGCTCACCGAGGCGCTCAAGAACCGGCTCGCCGACCCCGGCGGCCGGCTGCTCTTCCTCAGCTCCATCGCCGCCTACCGCGGTTCCGGCAGCGGGGCGTACGCGGCGGCCAAGGCCGCGCTGCACCCGTACGCCCACGACCTGGCCCGGCAGCTGGGGCCGCGCGGAGTCACCGTGAACGTCGTCGCGCCCGGGTACATCGAGGACACCGAGTTCTTCGGGGGCACGATGACCGAGGAGCGGCGGGCGCTGCGGATCGCGGAGACCTCGAACGGCCGCGCGGGCACGCCCGGCGATGTGGCGGCCACGCTGCACTGGCTGGCCTCACCCGGCGCCGCGCACATCACCTCGCAGATCATTCAGGTCAATGGGGGCGCGGAGCGCGGCCACTGAGACCTGCGGGTGCGGTGCCTGCGGCGCAAGGTCGGGTTCCGGGTGTGCGTGCGTCGTGGATGCTCGCGCAGTTCCCCGCGCCCCCTTTGTGCCGCGTCAGCCGCGGCCCCGGCCCGAGGGCGGAGTCGTCTCGTAGGCGCGGTGTGCGGTGCGGGCCGGGGGTATGCCCGGTGGGCGTACGGCGTCCGCCGTGTTGACGCGGGGCAGGGCGTAGGGGTGCTGGTCGCAGAGCCAGGCGATCATCTGCTCGCGCACGGTGACCCGCACGGTGAAGATGTCGTCGGCGTCCTTGGCCGTGACCAGGGCCCGTACCTGGAGGGTGTTGGGCGTGGAGTCGGTGACGACCAGGCTGTAGTCGCGGCCGTCCCAGGCCGGGCACTCGCGCAGGATGTCCCGCAGCTTCTGGCGCATCGCCTCGACCGGCGCTGAGTGGTCGAGATGCCAGAAGACGGTGCCGGTCATCTGCGGGGTGCCGCGCGACCAGTTCTCGAACGGCTTGGACGTGAAGTACGACACCGGCATGGTGATCCTGCGCTCGTCCCAGGTCCGCACGGTCAGGAAGGTCAGCGTGATCTCCTCCACCGTGCCCCACTCGCCGTCGACCACGACGGTGTCCCCGATGCGCACCATGTCCCCGAAGGCGATCTGGAAGCCGGCGAACATGTTGCTCAGCGTGGACTGGGCGGCGACACCGGCGACCACGCCGATGATGCCGGCGGAGGCCAGCAGCGAGGCGCCGGCCGCACGCATCTCGGGGAACGTCAGCAGCATCGCGGAGACCGCCACCACACCCACCAGCGCCGACACCACCCGCATGATCAGCGTCGCCTGGGTGCGCACCCGGCGGACCCGGGCGGGATCGCGGTGCATACGGGCGCTGGCGTAGCGGGTGTAGGAGGTCTCCACGACCGCGGCGGCGATCCGGATCACCAGCCAGGCGGTGGAGCCGATCAGCACCAGGGTCAGGGTCTGTCCGACGCCGACCCGGTGGTGGGGCAGCACCCCGGCCTGGACGTAGGACCCTCTGAGCAGGGCCGCGCCCAGCACGACCTGGTAGGGGATGCGGCCCCGGCGCAGCAGACCCCACAGCGGGGTGTGCGGGGTGCGGGTGTCGGCCTTCTGCAGCAGCCGGTCCGTGGCCCAGCCGATGGCCAGGGTGAGGACGACTGAGCCGCCGATGACGATCAGCGGGCGGAGTACGTCTTCCATGCCTGGGCTCCTAACCGGGCCCGGCCGCTCATGAACATGTGAGTTCCGGGGCCGGCTGGGTACGGCACCATGGGGTCATGAACATCATGCTCTTTCACTCGACCTACGGCCTGCGCCCCGCGGTGCGCGAGGCCGCGGACCGGCTGCGGGAAGCCGGGCACGAGGTGTGGACCCCGGACCTCTTCGGAGGACGGACCTTCGACACGGTCGAGGAGGGCATGGCGTACAAGGAGGAGATCGGCAAGGACGAGCTGCTCAAGCGGGCCGTGCTGGCCGCCGCGCCCTACTCGGAGCGGGGCCTGGTCTACGCCGGTTTCTCGCTCGGTGCGTCCATCGCGCAGACCCTCGCCCTCGGCGACGACAAGGCGCGCGGGCTGCTCCTGCTGCACGGCACGTCGGACATCGCGCCGAACGCGCAGGTGGACGAGTTGCCGGTGCAGCTGCACGTGGCGGAGCCTGACCCCTTCGAGACGGACGACTGGCTGAGCGCCTGGTATCTGCAGATGGGCCGGACCGGTGCGGACGTCGAGGTGTACCGGTACGCCGGGGCCGGCCATCTCTACACCGACCCCGGTCTGCCGGACCACGACGCGGAGGCGGCCGAGGCCACCTGGCGGGTGGCGCTCGGCTTCCTCGACAGCCTCTAGGTCAGGCTCATCCGGAGCCTCTGGGTCAGGCTCATCCGGCCGCGCGGTAGGCCGCCCAGCTCTGCTGCATGCGCGTCACCTGGCCGGCGGTGAACTGGTACATGCACGCGTCGTACGTGTAGTCCATGAAGTTGTGGATCGGGTCGGCGCCCGGCTTGTTGGTGCAGGTGTCCCGGCCGGTCGGGCACTGGTACGCGGCGCTCTTCTCGGCCGGGGTGTCGTCGACGTAGTCGCCGTTGCCGCTGCAGCCGCCCTGGAAGGTGTGGTAGAGGCCCATCCAGTGGCCGACTTCGTGGGTCGCGGTGTCGCCCTCGTTGTAGTTGGCGGCGGAGCCGCCCGGCAGCGAGGCGTCCAGGATGACCACGCCGTCCATGGACGGGCTGGACTTGTAGGAGCTGGGGAAGGTGGCCCAGCCGAGCAGCCCGCCGCCGAGGTTGGCGGTGTAGATGTTGAGCGCGTTCGCGCCGCCCTTGCGCAGGGCGGTCTTCATCGCCTTCTCCTCGGCCGAGCCGTCGGTCAGGTTGTACCAGGCGGCGTTGTCCGTGTAGTCGGTGCCGGCCAGCGTGAACTGGAAGCCGGTGGCGTTGTTGCCGGTGCCCTGCCCGGCGTACGCCGCGTTCAGCACGTTCATCTGGGCGCTGATGTCCGTGGCGCTCAGGTTGCCGGCGGCGCCGTCGTGGACGACGTGGAAGTACACCGGGATGGTGGCGGAGGTGGCCGCCAGCGAGCTGCGGCCGCTCGCGCGCAGCTGGTCGAGCTTCTTGTGCAGGTCGGCGTCCATGGCCTTGGCCTTGGCGTCGGTGACCTCGTTGGGCTCGGCGATGTGCTGTCCGGCCGCGGGGCGGGCCTCGCGGGCGGCGGCGTTGCCGCTGTCGGCGCAGGCGGTGGCCGCCGGGGCGGCCGCGGCGACGGTGGTGGGGGCCGACAGCGGGGAGAGCAGCAGGGTTCCGGCCACGGCTGCGGTGCCGAGCAGGCGTCTGCGCGTGGAGGGGGATATCCGGGCAAGCGCACGCATGGGTGTCTCCTGGTGGAGGCGGTGGGGTATGCGACGCAGGGGGGTTTCCTGTGTCGTGGCCCGGAGATTACGTGCCCATGACCAAGCGCGAAGAGCAGTGATCAAGCCACATCGGCTCATAGGGATACCCCTGTACCGGGGCGGGTGGTGTGTCCGGATTCGAGTGCGGATCACACCACCCGCCGCGGTGGCGTGACGAGAAGTCAGCCATTCAACGAAGTCGTTGCGATGGCTGAAAACCGCCCTTCGCTCACAGCTGTCACACAGGGTTGTAGGTTCGCTCGACCTTCTGCGTGCCGCTGCGGGTGCGGTACGAACGCACCCAGGTGGAGGTCGCGTCCGGGTCGGTGCGGTCGGACAGCACGTAGTAGTCCATCTGCGCCCGGTCGGCGGTGAGGTCCAGTACGCCGTAGCCGTGCCGGTCGGTGTCGACCCAGTGGACGTGCCGGTTCGCGGCCCGGATCACGGGTGAGGTGATCGCGGAGATCGTGCCCTCGGGCGCCTTGACGATGTCGTCGAGGTTGTCTGACGTCACCGAGGTGACCACGAACTCCGTGGCGGCCGACGGGGAGAGCGGGTACGTCCCGGCGTCCACCGGCACGTCGTTGGCCCACGCCATGTGGATGTCGCCGGTCAGGAAGACGGTGTTGCGGATGGCGTTGGCGCGCAGATGGGCCAGCAGCTCACGGCGGTCGTCGGTGTAGCCGTCCCACTGGTCGGTGTTGAGGGCGATGCCCTCCTGCGGCAGCCCGAGCAGCTTGGCCAGCGGCTTCAGCAGATCCGCGGAGAGCGAGCCGATCGCGAACGGCGAGATCATGACCGAGTTGCCGACCAGCCGCCAGGTGGTGTCCGAGGACTTCAACCCGGCCTTGAGCCAGTCCAGTTGCGCGCGGCCGGTGAGCGTGCGGTCCGGGTCGTCCACCGAACCGGAGGCCGTGGACGCCTGCTGGGAGCGGAAGGAGCGCAGGTCCAGCAGGGACAGGTCGGCGAGCTTGCCGAAGCGCAGCCTGCGGTAGGTGGTGCCGGCCAGCGCCGGACGCACCGGCATCCACTCGAAGTAGGCCTGCTTGGCGGCGGCCTGGCGCGCGGCCCAGGTGCCCTCGGCACCCTCGGTGTGGTTGACCGCGCCGCCCGACCAGGCGTTGTCGGCGAACTCGTGGTCGTCCCAGATCGCCACGACCGGCGCCCGCAGATGCAGCGCCTGCAGATCGGGGTCGGTCTTGTACGTCGCGTGCCGGATCCGGTAGTCGGCGAGGGTGAGGATCTCGTGCGCGGGCGCGTGCGGCCGCACGACGGTGCCGCGAGCCGCGTACTCGCCCGACTTGTACTCGTAGATGTAGTCGCCCAGGTGCAGCCAGGCGTCCAGGTCGGAGCGGGCCGCGAGATGGCGGTACGCCGCGAAGTGACCGGCCTCCCAGTTGGCGCAGGAGACCACGCCGAACCGCAGGTTGGCCACGGCGGCGTCGGCGGCGGGCGTGGTGCGGGTGCGGGCCACGGGGGAGTCCGTGCCGCCGGCGGAGAAGCGGAACCAGTAGTCGGTGGCCGGCTTCAGGCCGCGGACGTCGGCCTTGACGGTGTGGTCACAGGCGGCGGTCGCGGTGACCGAGCCCTGGGCGACGACGTCGGTCAGCGCCCGGTCCGTGGCGACGACCCACGCCACCTCGGTGTCCGGGCCCACGCCTGAGCCCGGTATCGCCTCCGGGGCGGGCGTCACCCGGGTCCACAGCAGGATGCCGTCGGGCAGCGGGTCGCCGGAGGCCACGCCGTGCAGGAAGGCGGGGGCCGCGGACGCGGCACGGGCGGGCAGGGCGGCGGCGAGCGGCCCGGCCAGGACAGCCGTCGCCGCCGCGGCCTTGACGACCGTACGGCGGCGAGGGGTGAAGGAGTTCGCCTCGGAGGCGAGATCGGAATCGGCTCTGTATCGACTGGTCACGACCGATCAGGTTACTGATCGGTATGCGCGTCAGCGGGCGAACCGGCAAAAGTTCGCCCGCTGTTGGGTGCGCGGTCGGATCAGCGCCCAGGGCGTCGGACCCGCCCGGGGTACCCGGGTCAGCCCTTGAGCGCCTTGTCGATCGCCGTGTTGAACTCGTCCACCGACATGGGCGCGTTCTTGCCGTCCGCGCCGGTGACCTTCTTGCCGTCCATGACGAGGGTCGGGGTGCCCTGGAAGCCGTACTTCTGGCCGTCCGTGTCGAACTTCTCGCTCATCACCAGGGCCCACTTGTCGTAGGTCCCGTCCTTGACGGCCTTCTCGAACGCGGCGTTGTTCTTCAGCGCGCCGACCGTGTCCGCCACCTTCAGCAGGTAGGCGTCGTCCTTGAACTTGTCGTCCTGCTCGTCGGGGTGGTACTTCGCCGAGTACAGCGCGGCCTTGTACTCGACGAACGCCTCGGGGCTGACGTTCAGCGCCGCGCCGAGCGCGCTGAGGGCGTTGCGGGAGCCCTCACCGGGGATGTTCGTGTCGATGAAGGTGGCGCCGACGAACTGGATCTTGAACTTGCCCTCGTCGACGTCCTTCTTCACCGTCTGGCCCACCGTCTGCTCGAAGGCCGCGCAGACCGGGCAGCGCGGGTCCTCGTACATCGCGAGGGTCTTCTTGGCGCTGCTCTTGCCGATCACGACGGTGGTGCCGTCCGCGCCGGTGGTGTTGGCCGGCTTGACGAGCTTCTGGTCCTTGACGGCCTCCCAGTGCCCCGGCTTGTTGGCCTGGACGACCGCGTAACCTATGCCGCCGGCCGCCGCGAGGACGGCGACGACCGACAGCGCGACGGTGACCTGCCGCTTGACCTTGGCCCGCTTGGCCTCGCGCTCGCGCTCGGCCCGCAGCCGCTCGCGTGCCGCCGTCTTCGCCGCCTGGGTGTTCCGCTTGCTCATGGTGATGATCTCCGTGGAGGACGCGCACCGTGGTGCACGGGATGGGGAAGGGGGACTGCCGGGCTCGGGCGTTCGCCCGTCGTGCGCGTTCGGGCACGAACGGTCAGGCGAACACCGGTGAGCGGGGCGGTCCGCGCCGTCCCAGGGAGTGCGCGAGCAGCGGACCGCGGAGCGCGGCCGTACGGCGGACGGGGCGTGGCAGCCGGCGGGCCGGGCCGGCCGGCCGGACGGCCACCGCGGCGACGGCCAGCAGCAGCGGCCGGAAGGAGGTCGCGGCCACCGCCCGCACCAGCTGCGTCAGTGCCCGTTCGCCCCGGCGCAGCCAGGCGGCGGCGAGCAGACCGACGCTCACGTGCGCGGCGAGCAGCAGCCAGGCCGTCGCCGGGTCGGCGTGGGAGAGCAGGGCCGGGAGCCGGTCGGTGTCCGTGCCGGTCATCCGGGCCAGCGGGGTGCCGACGGCGCGGTTGCCGCACAGCACGTCCCAGCCCACCGAGCGCAGCGGACCGGCGACCGGGCCGCCCGCCGCGCCGTAGCAGAGGTGCTGCCCTGTGGTGAACAGGGTGTCCGCGGCCAGCTCCAGCGGGATCAACAGCGCGGCGATCCGGCCGAAGCCCCGCTCGCGGCCCGCCAGGGCGTAGGCGGGCGCGAACACGGCCACCGCGACCGCGGCGACCGTGTTGGCGGGCAGCGGGACCCGGGACAGCAGCACGTGCGACGCGGCGCTGACCGTCACGACGAGTGCCGTGAACAGCGCCGCGCGGAGCGCTCTGAGGTGGGTCCCGGATATGTCCATAGCGAGTCAAGAGTGTGGCACGAGCTCCGGTAAGGGAACCCTAAAGGGTCCCTGTGAGAGCTCACACCGTCATCGTGCGGCTCACAGCCCCGGAATGCGGCCGTTGCGGAACAGGTCGAGGAAGGTCTGGTGGTCGGCACGCGCGCGTGCCCCGTAGGTGTGCGCGAAGTCGACCAGCAGCGGCGCGAAGCCCTCCTCGTCGGCGGCGATCGCCGCGTCGATGGCCCGCTCGGTGGAGAACGGCACCAGCGACTCGCCCGAGGTGTCGTCGGCCGCCGCGTGCATGGTGGCCGTCGCCCGGCCGAGGTCGGCGACGACGCTCGCGATCTCCTCCGGGTCGTCGATGTCGCCCCAGTCCAGGTCGACCGCGTACGGCGACACCTCGGCGACCAGCTGACCGGTGCCGTCCAGCTCGGTCCAGCCCAGCCACGGGTCCGCGTGCGCCTGCAGGGCGCGCTGCGAGATCACCGTGCGATGACCCTCGTGCTGGAAGTAGTCGCGGATCGACCGGTCCGTGATGTGCCGGGAGACGGCCGGGGTCTGGGCCTGCTTGATGTAGATCACGACGTCGTTCTCCAGGGCGTCGCTGTGCCCCTCCAGCAGGATGTTGTACGACGGCAGGCCGGCCGAGCCGATGCCGATACCGCGGCGGCCGACGACGTCCTTGACGCGGTAGGAGTCCGGGCGGGTCAGCGAGGTCTCCGGCAGCGTCTCCAGATAGCCGTCGAAGGCGGCCAGCACCTTGTAGCGGGTGGCCGCGTCCAGCTCGATGGCGCCACCGCCGGGGGCGAAGCGGCGCTCGAAGTCGCGGATCTCCGTCATCGAGTCCAGCAGCCCGAACCGGGTCAGCGAGCGGGCGTCACGCAGCGCGTCCAGGAGCGGGCCCTGGGCGGTGTCCAGCGTGAACGGCGGCACCTCGTCGCTCTTGGCGCCGGTGGCCAGGGCATGGATCCGCTCGCGGTAGGCGCCCGCGTAGATGCGCACCAGTTCCGTTATCTGCTCGTCGCTGAGCGCCTTCGCGTACCCGACGAGCGCGATGGAGGCGGAGAAGCGCTTCAGGTCCCAGGTGAAGGGGCCGACGTAGGCCTCGTCGAAGTCGTTGACGTTGAAGATCAGACGGCCGGTGGAGTCCATGTACGTGCCGAAGTTCTCCGCGTGCAGATCGCCGTGGATCCACACGCGCGAGGTGCGGTCGTCCAGGAACGGGCCGCCCCGCTTGTCCTCGTCCACATCGTGGTAGAAGAGGCACGCCGTACCCCGGTAGAACGCGAACGCCGAGGCCGCCATCTTGCGGAACTTCACCCGGAACGCGGCCGGGTCGGCGGCCAGGAGCTCGCCGAAGGCGGTGTCGAAGACGGTGAGAATCTCCTCACCGCGCTGCTCGTCGCTGAGCTGGGGTACCGACATCGCGGGGTGCCTCCTGGTGCAGGTGGTGCAGTGGGTGTGCGAAGCGTCTTCGCCGCTTCCAACGGATGAAGGTACGCCGTAGTGCCCGGCCGCTGTCAGTCCTGCGGCATAGACTTCGACGCTGAATCCACAATCGTCCGCCCATCCGTTGCCGACTGTTTTCCGCTGGAGGCCACACAGTGTCGAAGCCGCCGTTCACGCACCTGCACGTCCACACCCAGTACTCGCTGCTGGACGGTGCCGCGCGGCTGAAGGACATGTTCAACGCGTGCAACGAGATGGGCATGACGCACATCGCCATGTCCGACCACGGCAACCTGCACGGCGCGTACGACTTCTTCCACACTGCGAAGAAGGCCGGAATCACCCCGATCATCGGGATCGAGGCGTATGTCGCCCCCGAGTCCCGGCGTAACAAGCGCAAGATCCAGTGGGGCCAGCCGCACCAGAAGAGGGACGACGTCTCGGGTTCGGGTGGTTACACCCACAAGACGATGTGGGCGGTGAACAGCACCGGCCTGCACAACCTCTTCCGGCTCTCCTCCGACGCCTATGCCGAGGGCTGGCTGCAGAAGTGGCCCCGGATGGACAAGGAGACCATCGCCCAGTGGTCCGAGGGCATCGTCGCCTCCACCGGCTGCCCCTCCGGCGAGGTGCAGACCCGGCTGCGCCTCGGCCACTTCGACGAGGCCCTCAAGGCCGCGGCCGACTACCAGGACATCTTCGGCAAGGACAAGTACTTCCTGGAGCTGATGGACCACGGCATCGAGATCGAGCGCCGGGTCCGCGACGGCCTGCTGGAGATCGGCAAGAAGCTCGGCATCCCCCCGCTGGTCACCAACGACTCGCACTACACCTACGCGCACGAGGCGCAGGCGCACGACGCCCTGCTGTGCATCCAGACCGGCAAGAACCTCTCCGACCCCGACCGCTTCAAGTTCGACGGCACCGGCTACTACCTGAAGTCCACGGACGAGATGTACGCCATCGACTCCTCGGACGCCTGGCAGGAGGGCTGCGCCAACACGCTCCTGGTCGCCGAGATGGTCGACACCACCGGCATGTTCGAGAAGCGCGACCTGATGCCCAAGTTCGACATCCCGGAGGGCTACACCGAGGTCACCTGGTTCCAGGAGGAGGTCCGCCGCGGCATGGAGCGCCGCTTCCCCGGCGGCGTCCCGGAGGACCGCCAGAAGCAGGCCGAGTACGAGATGGACGTCATCATCTCGATGGGCTTCCCGGGCTACTTCCTCGTGGTCGCCGACTTCATCATGTGGGCGAAGAAGCAGGGCATCGCCGTCGGCCCCGGCCGAGGATCGGCGGCCGGCTCGATCGTCGCCTACGCCATGGGCATCACCGACCTCGACCCGATCCCGCACGGCCTGATCTTCGAGCGGTTCCTCAACCCCGAGCGCATCTCCATGCCCGATGTCGACATCGACTTCGACGAGCGCCGGCGCGTCGAGGTGATCCGGTACGTGACCGAGAAGTACGGCGCCGACAAGGTCGCCATGATCGGCACCTACGGCACCATCAAGGCGAAGAACGCGATCAAGGACTCCGCGCGCGTGCTGGGCTACCCGTACGCCATGGGCGACCGCATCACCAAGGCGATGCCCGCCGACGTCCTCGGCAAGGGCATCCCGCTGTCCGGCATCACCGACCCCGGCCACCCCCGCTACAGCGAGGCCGGCGAGGTCCGCGGGATGTACGAGAACGAACCGGACGTGAAGAAGGTCATCGACACCGCACGCGGTGTGGAGGGCCTGGTGCGGCAGATGGGCGTGCACGCGGCCGGCGTGATCATGTCCAGCGAGCCCATCGTCGACCACGTCCCGGTCTGGGTGCGGCACACCGACGGCGTCACCATCACCCAGTGGGACTACCCGAGCTGTGAGTCGCTCGGCCTGCTGAAGATGGACTTCCTGGGCCTGCGCAACCTCACGATCATGGACGACGCCGTCAAGATGGTGAAGGCGAACAAGGGGATCGACATCGATCTCCTCAGCCTCCCGCTCGACGACCCCACGACCTTCGAGCTGCTCCAGCGCGGCGACACCCTCGGCGTCTTCCAGTTCGACGGCGGCCCCATGCGCTCGCTGCTGCGGCTGATGAAGCCCGACAACTTCGAAGACATCTCCGCCGTGTCGGCCCTGTACCGCCCGGGCCCGATGGGCATGAACTCCCACACGAACTACGCGCTGCGCAAGAACGGCCAGCAGGAGATCACGCCGATCCACCCCGAGCTGGAAGCGCCGCTCAAGGAGGTCCTGGACGTCACCTACGGCCTGATCGTCTACCAGGAGCAGGTGCAGAAGGCCGCCCAGATCATCGCCGGCTACTCGCTCGGCGAGGCCGACATCCTCCGCCGCGTGATGGGCAAGAAGAAGCCCGACGAGCTGGCGAAGAACTTCACCATCTTCCAGGCCGGTGCCCGCAAGAACGGCTACAGCGACGAGGCGATCCAGGCGCTGTGGGACGTGCTGGTGCCCTTCGCCGGCTACGCCTTCAACAAGGCGCACTCCGCCGCGTACGGCCTGGTGTCCTACTGGACCGCCTACCTCAAGGCGAACCACCCCGCCGAGTACATGGCCGCGCTGCTGACCTCGGTCAAGGACGACAAGGACAAGTCGGCCGTCTACCTCAACGAGTGCCGCCGCATGGGCATCAAGGTGCTCCCGCCGAACGTCAACGAGTCCGAGGCGAACTTCGCCGCGCAGGGCGACGACGTGATCCTCTTCGGCCTGTCCGCCGTGCGCAACGTCGGCACCAACGTCGTCGAGTCGATCATCAAGTGCCGCAAGACCAAGGGGAAGTACACCTCCTTCCCCGACTACCTCGACAAGGTCGACGCGGTCGTCTGCAACAAGCGCACCACCGAGTCGCTGATCAAGGCCGGCGCCTTCGACGAGATGGGCCACACCCGCAAGGGCCTGACGGCGCAGTACGAGCCGATGATCGACAACGTGGTCGCGGTCAAGCGCAAGGAGGCCGAGGGACAGTTCGACCTCTTCGGCGGGATGGGCGAGGAGACGTCCAGCGAGCCCGGCTTCGGACTCGACGTGCAGTTCACGGACGAGGAGTGGGACAAGACCTACCTCCTCGCCCAGGAGCGGGAGATGCTCGGTCTGTACGTCTCCGACCACCCGCTCTTCGGCCTGGAGCACATCCTGTCCGACAAGGCCGACGCGGGCATCTCCCAGCTCACCGGCGGTGAGCACGCGGACGGCGCGGTCGTGACGATCGGCGGCATCATCTCCGGCCTGCAGCGCAAGATGACCAAGCAGGGCAACGCCTGGGCGATCGCCACCGTGGAGGACCTCGCGGGCTCCATCGAGTGCATGTTCTTCCCGGCCACCTACCAGCTGGTCTCCACCCAACTGGTCGAGGACGCCGTCGTGTTCGTCAAGGGACGGCTCGACAAGCGGGAGGACGTGCCGCGTCTGGTCGCCATGGAGCTGATGGTCCCGGACCTGTCCAACGCGGGAACCAACGCGCCCGTGGTCCTCACCATCCCCGCCACCAGGGTCACCCCGCCCATGGTCAGCCGGCTCGGCGAGATCCTCAGCCACCACAAGGGCGACAGCGAGGTCCGGATCAGGCTCCAGGGCCCGACCAAGACGACCGTGCTGCGTCTGGACCGGCACCGGGTCAAGCCCGACCCGGCTCTGTTCGGCGACCTGAAGGTGCTGCTGGGCCCGTCCTGCCTGGCGGGCTGATCGGCGAACGCGCAGGAGGGGCGCACCCGGTACCGGGTGCGCCCCTCGTCATTGCCTGGATCGCAAGGGACCCGTCACGCGTGTTCAGTTGTGGCCGAAGCTGCGCTTCCGCTTGCGGGTGGCGACGTCACCGGGGGTCGCCTCCACCTCGGGCTGCGACTCGGTGTCCATCG
Source organism: Streptomyces sp. NPDC014006 (assembly GCF_043088925.1). Lineage (NCBI taxonomy): Bacteria > Bacillati > Actinomycetota > Actinomycetes > Kitasatosporales > Streptomycetaceae > Streptomyces > Streptomyces sp. NPDC014006. The sequence goes on from NZ_JBICAJ010000001.1 coordinate 1,090,561, forward strand.
CCGGCTGCCGGGTCGCCTGCTGACCACGCTCGGTCGGACGCTGCTTACGATCACGGTTCTTGTTCTTGGCCATGGTGATGCCTCCTGTGGGGGATCTAGGGGCCAGGGCCGCGACCAGATTCACATAGACTGACAACAAGCGCATATCGGACAATTACCGTGCGTGACAAGGACTCTGGAGTCGCACCGCACCGAAACGCCACGCCGAAGATCGAGTTCCGGCCGTTAACCTCCGCCCGGTCGGGCAGACTCGAAGGAAGCCCGAAGCAAACCTCCCAGGAAGAGGGTGAGTCGCGTGGACCGCTGCATCGTCCTGGTGGACGCCGGGTACCTGCTGGGGGCCGCCGCCAGCCTCCTCGCGGGGGAGCCCTCCCGGTCCCGCATCACCGTCGACCACGCCGCCCTCATCCAGGGCCTGCGCGAACGCGCCGAGGCCGACACCCAGCAGCCGCTGCTGCGGATCTACTGGTTCGACGGCGCCCCCGACCGCGTTCCGCAGCCCGAACACCGCCGGCTGCGCGTCATGCCCCGCGTCACCGTCCGCCTGGGCGCCCTCACCCGCAGTGACGGCCGCTGGGCGCAGAAGGGCGTGGACGCCGCCATGCACGCCGAGCTGACCGAGCTGGCCCGCAACCGCGCCTGCTCCGACATCGTCCTCGTCACCGGTGACGGCGATCTGCTGCCGGGCATGATGTCCGCCAAGGAGCACGGCGTCGCCGTACACCTGTGGGCCGTGCAGGCCGCAGACGGCGACTACAACCAGTCCGAGGACCTGGTCGCCGAGGCCGACGAGCGGCGGGTACTGGACCGCGTCTGGATCACCCGGGCCGTGCGCGCCAAGGAACTCACCGGCGTGTGCGCTCCGCCGCCCGCGCCCCGCCCCGAGATCGCCGCGATCCTCTCCGCGCCCCTGCCCGAGTCCGGGCTCACCACAGCCGAGCGGCCCCCGCGCGAGGACGAGCACACGCCCGGGGCCGCCGGGCGCAACGGCTCGCAGGACCGCGTCCCCGGCGCCAAAGGCGTCCCGACCCCCAAGGACCTCGCCGAACTGCGCGCCGGCGCGCCCGCCGCCCCGCAGCAGCCCACGACGGCGACCCTGCGCTGGTCCTCCGACAAGGGCTGGGTCGACCGCCCCGGCACCCCCTCCGAGCCGCCCGAGGCCGCCGCCATGCCCACGCTCGCCCAGCTGACCACCGCCGAGCAGCGCTGGGCCGACCGCGAGGAGGACATCACCACCGTCGGCGGCGACCCCTACGAGGTGGGGCAGGTCTTCGCCCGCCGCTGGATCGCCCGCCTCGGCGACCCGGTCCACCTCCAGCGGCTGTCCGGCATGTACCCGCGCATCCCGCACCGCATCGACGGCGAGCTGCTGCGCTACGCCGCCCGCTTCGGCCTCCTCGCCCACAAGGACGACCAGATCGACGAGCACGACCGCTACGCCATCCGGGCGGGCTTCTGGAGAGAGATCGACGTCCCGACGACAGCGGAACCCGCCGGGGCGGGGGACTGAGCCGGTGGCGGTAAACCGCCCCAACGGCAAGTAAAGCCCCCCGACCCCGTAGTCTCGTCCTTTGTGAGTACGCGCACGGCACCATCGGAACGGCCCCTCGGTGAGGTCGTCTGTGCGGTGCGCGGACTGATCAAGACGTATCCGGCCGTGCGGGCCCGGCGCGGTGCCCCCGGCACGCCCGAGGTGCGCGCCACCGACGACGTACGGCTGGACATCCGGCGGGGCGAGATCTTCGGTCTGCTCGGGCCGAACGGCGCCGGCAAGTCCACCCTCGTCCGCCAGCTCACCGGGCTGATGCGCCCCGACGCGGGCAGTGTGGAGATCCTCGGGCACGACATCGTCCGCCACCCGGAGCGGGCCGCCCGCATCCTCGCCTACCTCGGCCAGGAGTCCACCGCTCTCGACGAGCTGACCGTGTCGCTGGCCGCCGAGACCACCGGACGGCTGCGCGGCCTGGACATCCGCCGGGCGCGCGCCGAGCGGGATTCCGTACTGGAGGAACTGGGCCTCACGCCGATCGCCGGACGCCCGCTGAAGAAGCTGTCCGGCGGCCAGCGCAGGCTCGCCTGTTTCGCCGCCGCGCTGGTCGGTGAACGGCCGCTGCTCGTCCTCGACGAACCCACCACCGGCATGGACCCCGTGGCCCGCCGCGCTGTGTGGTCCGCCGTCGACCGCCGCCGCGCCGAACGCGGCACGACCGTGCTGCTGGTCACCCACAACGTCATCGAGGCCGAGACCGTCCTCGACCGGGTCGCCGTGCTCGACCGGGGCCGGGTCATCGCCTGCGACACACCCACCGGCCTCAAGGAGCAGGTCGCCGACGAGGTCCGGGTCGAACTGGTGTGGCGCGAGCGTGCCCCGCTGGACGTGCCGGAGGTCGCCGCGCTGCGCGACCGCGCCACCGAGTCCGGGCGCCGCTGGACGCTCCGGCTCGCGCCCGAGGAGGCCCGCGCGGTCGTCGCGACCGTCACCGGCGGTGCCGCCTTCGCGGCGCTGGACGACTTCACGCTCGCCACACCCAGCCTGGAGGACGTCTACCTGGCCCTGGGCGGCGCCGCACGGCAGGGGCTGGTGAAGGCATGAGCCGGGCGAGTGCCGTACCGACAAGGAGCAGCTCCACGTGAGTGTCGTACCCGCCGAGAGTCTGTCGGGCAGCGCCCGGGGCGTGGCCCGGGCCGCCGCCCCGGCGGCCCCGGCCGAGCTCGGGCCGCGCGCCCGGCTGTGGCCGTCGCTGGGCGCCGTCTACCGGGCGCAGCTGTCCCGGGCGCGGGTCGCGCGGATCCCGCTGCTGTTCGTGGCGACCTTCCAGTCCATCGGCATCCTGGTCATGATGCGCGGGGTGGTGGACGGCGGCAACGAGGCCGAGGCGGTCGTCGCCGGGTCCGCGGTGCTGGTCGTCGCGTTCGTCGCGCTCAACCTGCTCGCTCAGTACTTCGGGCAGCTGCGCGCGAGCGGCGGCCTCGACCACTACGCCACGCTGCCGGTACCGCCGGCCGCCGTGGTGCTGGGCGCGGCGGCCGCGTACGCGTCCTTCACGGTGCCGGGCACGGTGGTCACCGCCGTCTTCGGATGCGTGCTGTTCGGGCTGCCGCTGACCCACCTGTGGGTGCTGGCCGCCGTCATCCCGCTCGCCGGCGCCGCGCTGTCCGGGCTCGGCGCGGCCTGCGGCCTGCTCGCCCCGCGCCCGGAACTGGCCACGCTCCTGGGCCAGCTGGGCATGTCCGCGGCGCTGCTGCTGGGCGTGCTGCCGGCCGACCGGATGCCGGAGGTCGTACGACTGGCCCGTGACCTGCTGCCGTCCACCTACGGCGTCGAGGCCCTCGCGCGGACCTTCGCGGCGAGCCCCGACTGGGCGTACGTGCTCGGTGACCTCGCCGTGTGCGCCGGGGTCGGGATGGCGTCGCTGGCGGTCGCCACCTGGGCGTACCGGCGGGCCGCCGTCCGGTGACGCGGCCCGCGGGCGCACCTGGCACGATGTGGGGGTGACCGCACCGCTGACACCGCCCACCGGGCCGCACAACCACTCCTCGTACTCCTCCGACCAGGCCGGTCCGCCTGCCGCGGACGGATACGGGTATGTGACTCCTGCGCCGCAGGACGCCGTGTACGGACAGGACGGGCCCGGGATGAAGACGGAACTGCGTGAGGCCGCCGTGGTCACCGGGGCGGTGACCATCGCGGGCCTGCTGTTCGGGGTGCTGTGGTGGTGGCTCGCCCCGCACGTGCCGCTGGTGGGCAGCGTCGTGGACGACAGCTGGGTCGTCTACCTCAAGGACAGCGAGGGCGAGCAGGCGATCGGCGTCGACGGAACGTTCACGCTGCTGGCGCTCGCGTTCGGCGTGCTCAGCGGGATCGCCGTATTCCTGTGGCGACGGCGCGGGGGCGTGCCGCTGGTGGCCGGCCTGGGCGTCGGCGGCCTGCTCGCGTCGCTGCTGGCCTGGCGCCTGGGCGTATGGCTCGGCCCGGGATCCGACGTCATCGCCCACGCGAAGGCGGTGGGCGAGGGCGTCACGTTCTCCGCGCCGCTGAAGCTGGGAGCGAAGGGCGCGCTGCTGGCGTGGCCGTTGGCGGCCCTACTGGTCCACCTCGGCCTCACAGCCCTCTTCGGCCCCCGAGACCCGGAGCCGCTGGGAGGTTACGGGGTGCCGCCGGCGTAGGTGCGTCCGCACCGAGTGGCACTTGCCAAAGGTGGGCTCGCCGGCGCCGGCCGGGTGCCGCTGCGCCCACCCGTGCCGCCCTGGGGGTCCCCCTGCTCGAAGAGCCTGGGGGAGGCACGACTGCCCGCAGCCAAGCCAGATGCCGGACACCCCCCACCCCGGCCCCGACCCACAACGAACCGCAGGCGCGACACCAGCCACCCACCGGACAGCGACGGGCCGCCGCAGGCATAAAAGGGGCGCGGGGAACTGCGCGACCAGCCACAACCCGACCCGCGCCCGAAAAGCTACCCCCGCCCGATCGGCGCGAGCACCGCCTCCGTCAGCTTCGCCAGATCCCCCGGGGACAGTTCGACCTCCAGCCCCCGACGCCCCGCAGAAACACGAATCGTGTCGAACGAAGAAGCCGACGCGTCCAGCACCGTCCGCAGCCGCTTCCGCTGCCCCAGCGGCGAGATCCCCCCACGCACATACCCCGTCGTGCGCTCCGCCAGCGCCGGATCGGCCATCGCCGCCCGCTTGCCGCCCACCGCCGAGGCCAGCGCCTTGAGATCCAGCTGCCCGGCCACCGGCACGACCGCCACCGTCAGCGCGCCGTCCACGTCCGCGACCAGCGTCTTGAACACCCGTTCCGGGGAGACGCCCATCGCTTCGGCGGCCTCCTCGCCGTACGAGGGATGGCTCGGATCGTGGTCGTAGGCATGGACCGTGAAGTCCACGCCCGCCGCCGCGAGCGCCACCGTCGCCGGCGTCCCTGCGGACTGCTGCTGCTTCTTCGCCTTCTTCGCCATACCCGGCCGTTCCCCAAGATCAGTTCAGCAGTTAACGAGCTGCCCGAGTTGACGAGTTCAGTTCAGACTCGTCGGCCCTCGCGTCAGATCCGCCGCGGGCAGCGACGGCAGCGTACGGATGATCGCCGTCTCGGCGCGCAGGAGTTTCAGCTCGTCCCGCAACCGGGACGCCGTGTCCGGCGCCTGCAGCAGCCGCTGCTTCGCCGGCGTGTCGAGCATCATGGCGGCCGCGACCAGGTAGGACACCACCGACGGCTCGTCCGGCAGATCCGCACCGGTCGACAGCGACCGCTCCCGCGCCCCCGCCAGCCGCTTCTGGTACTGCCGGAACGCCCGCAGCACCCCCTCCGCGAGCGCACCGGCCTCGTCGCCGGGCTCTTCGGGGAGCTCCTCGAGTTCCGCGGTGAGGAAGGGCCCCGAGGCGTCGACCGACAGCAACCGCACCCTCGTCGTCCCGGTCGCCAGCACCTCGAAGGTGCCGTCGGCGCGCTCGCGGACGGTCGCCGCGTCCGCGATACAGCCCACGGAGTGGAAGGCCTTCGCCGGATCGGTGCCGAAACCGGCCGCGGGCCCGTGCTCGGGCAGCGCCGTCTGGTCCGGCATGCCGGGCAGACTGGGCGCGACCTCGCGGCCGTCGCGGATCGCCACGACGGCGAACCGGCGCGGTTCGTCGTCGGGCGTCTTGAGCAGCTCGCGCATCATGGCGCGATATCGCTCCTCGAAAACGTTCAACGGGAGGACGAGCCCGGGGTACAACACCGAGTTCAGGGGAAAGAGCGGGAGCCGGACGGTGGTCACGGCGCCAAAGCCTAATGGCCGACCCGGCACCCGTGTCCGCCCCGCCCGCCCTGCGGACGCCACGACACCCGCCCGACGGTGATCACGACACCCGCCCAGCAGCGGTCACGACACCCCCCGCGGCGGTCACGACACCCGCCCAGCGGTGGTCACCGGTGGCCACGGCACCCGGGACACCACACGTCACCGCCTCCCGGAGACCGCCACCCGCAGCTCCTCCCGTACCTGCAGAAACCGCCCCAGCGGGTCGTCCGACTGCCGCTCCCAGGGAAACGACGTGGCGTACGGGCCGTTCATCCGCAGCTGCTCCAGCGCGTCGCCCGGCCGGTCCAGCCGGGCCAGGACATGGATCAGCAGGTTCCGGATGGGTGCGGGCCAGGGATCGGGGGGCCCGAGCCGCGCCGACAGCGCGATCGCCCGGTCGGCCGCCGCGTCCAGCCGTTCGCGCTCCACGCGCGATGCGCGCGGACCGCGCGGGCCGATCAGAAAGGCGAAGGCCGCCCGCAACGGCAGCGCCTGCACGAACGAGTCGGCCGGCGCGTCCTGTGCGGCCCGGTCGGCGAAGTCGAAGCAGGCGCGGTGGGCGTCCTGCCCGGAGGCGGCCAGATACCGCAGCGCGGCCACATGGCAGCCGTAGTGGTGCGGCGCGCGCCGCACCGCCGCCTCCCACAGCTCCTCGAAGTACCGGTGCCCGGCCCGCGCCCCGCGCGCGTGGTCCAGCGCGATGCGCCACGGCACCGGGTCGCCGTCGTCGCTGCGGGCGGCCCGGGTGATCAGCGGGCTCACCTCGCGCAGCGCCTCGGTGCGGGCCGGGGAACGCCAGGCGCGGTCCACCGCGAGCTGGGCCTCGACCACCAGCCCGTGCGGGTCGTGCGGGTCGGCCGTGCGCCAGGCGTCCAGCCAGTCGGGGCGCGAGTGCGCGAAGGCGGCGAGCCGCAGGACGTAGCGGTCCCGGCGTTCCCACTCGGCGGCGGCGCGGGTCGCGCCGAGCAGCCCGGCGGCGGGCGCGTGGTCGCCGCGCGCGACCGCGACCAGCACGGGGGCCAGCCGGGAGTCGGGCGCGTCGAGGAGCACCTCGTCGTCGGGGACGTGGGGGGCGTCCGAGTCGGGCCCGGCGGGGTGCGCGGCGGTGGGGGTCATCCGGCCCGAGCGGATGAACGGCAGCAGCAGAGCCATGGTGTCGACCATTGAAAAGCCGCTGGTCGTGACGGCGCCAGTGGCTACACGGAACCTCCCGAAAGTTGTACGCCCCGCGGTCAAGGAAGAGCAAAACGTGACCCTTCCTCAACTTATCGAACCCCTGTGCCGCGTACCTCGGGTAACCGCAGGTCGCGCTATCCGCGCCGTAACAGCCGTGTCGCGCCCGCCGCCACCGCCGTGGCCAGGACCCAGCCCAGCAGGACCAGCGCCGCGGCCAGCCACTGCCAGCCGCTGGTCAGCTGCCACTGCCCGACCTGGCCCAGGTCGATCACCGGCAGCAGCAGGTCCAGGGCGAACAGCGCCGGATCCCACGCCGGGTGCTCGTCGCGCTGCACCGGCGGCGGTCCCGCCTGCGCGAAGGCCAGCGAACCCGCCGCCCACAGCACCGCCAGCCACAGCGCAGCCCGGCCCGGCCGGTAGCCGTAGGCCACCGTCCAGTCCTGGGCGTATCCCCACAGCTTCGCGGCGAGCGGCAGCGTCTCGCGGCGGTGGCGCTGCTTGGCGAGCAGCACCTCGCGCGCGTCCTCGTCCTCGCCGGCGCCCCGCAGCACCGCGGCGAGGCGCTCGTACGGCTCCGGGTTGTACTCGGCGGTCGCCGCGGCCACCCATCCGAGCCGCTCGGCCAGCGGGAAGGGTCCGTGCGGCACCAGGCACTCGTAGGTGAAGCCGGCCATCTGCAGCCGCCCCGGACCCGGCCAGGCGCTCGCCCGGTCGATGAGCGTGACGATCCGTGCTCCGGACAGCACCACCCGCCCCAGCCGCGGCTGCTCCCCGAGGAAGCGCAGCTCCGGTGTCTGCACCCGGCGCAGCGACAGCTCCTGCTCCTCGCCGAGCGCGAACCGGGCCCGCTCGAAGTCCACCGCGTCCCCGAACCGCCCGTCGTCCAGCCGCACCCCGCCCCGGCACTCGAACGCCTGGATCCGCGTGCCCTGCGCCGGTGTGACACCCATCAGCGCCTGGCCGATTCCGGCCGGGGTCAGGTACAGCGTGCGCTCGACGGTCAGCTGCGGGGCGTTCAGGGCGTGCCGGGCGTACGGGTTGGCCAGCCGCGCCCCGCGCAGGCTCAGCGACACGCCGATCTTCGCGCCGCGCAGGCTCAGCTCGCCGTCGGACTGGAGCAGCTCGGCCTGCAGGTCCTGGCCGACGCTCAGGCCGTCCCCGGCGATGGACCGGCCGGTGCGGTCGCGGTGCACGATCGCCTCGTTGAGCATCAGATCGGTGCCTATGTGCGCGTCGGTGAGCCGGACGCCGCGGTGGAAGCGGCAGTGCGGCAGATGCAGATCGCCCTCGGTGTGCAACCGCGCGGCCTCCAGCCGCGGCACCGAGCAGTTCACCAGCCGCAGCGTCGTGAAGCGGGCCTCCGGCAGCAGCACGTCACTCTCGAAGCGGCAGCCGCGCAGCTCCACGTACGGCGCGACCGTGCCGCCCGCGAGGTCGAGCGCGCCGCTGAGCTGCACCCCGACCAGTTTCAGCGCGGAGACGCGACCCGCGAGGGCGGGCGGGCCGTCCAGCAGCAGCCAGGCCACGATCCGCGCCCGCACCGTGCGCTCCGCTCCCCAGGGGTGCCCGCCGTGCGGGTCGTCGACGGTCACGTCGCCGCTGCTCAGGTCGTACACACTGCCGTTGCGGAAGGCCAGCCACATGCCGGCTTCCGTGGCGGTCAGCTCGTCCGGCAGATCGCCGGTGTCGTGGAGGCCCACCTCCTCGGTCACCACGCTCACTTCCTCCCCGGCTACTCGCGGGTTCGGTCTTCGTACAGCCGTTCATGCCCGGTGAGTGACACGCCGAACACCGAAAGTGACGGTCGTGTTCCGGACAGACCGTGCGCCCCCACGGCCGCGCGGTCCCGCGCCCGCACCCCCGCGTCGTACCACGTCGTGTATCAGCCATTGATACGGCCGCACGGCACTCGGCGCGGGTCTGAGAGAATTGAGACCGTGATCTCCCGAATCGATCTGCGCGGCGACGCCCTTCCTGAGGGCCCCGCCCTGCGTGACCTGCTGCCCCGAGCCGACTTCGACGTTTCTGCCGCACTGGAGAAGGTGCGTCCGATCTGCGAGGCCGTGCATCATCGTGGCGACGCGGCACTGATCGACTTCGCGGAGAAATTCGACGGCGTCCGGCTGGAACGGGTACGGGTGCCGGCCGAGGCGCTCACCAAGGCGCTCGACGAACTGGACCCGGCCGTGCGCGCGGCCCTGGAGGAGTCCATCCGCCGCGCCCGTCTCGTCCACCGTGCGCAGCGCCGCTCCACGCACACCACCCAGGTCGTGCCCGGCGGCACCGTGACCGAGAAGTGGGTGCCGGTCGAGCGCGTCGGTCTGTACGCGCCCGGCGGCCGGTCCGTCTACCCCTCGTCCGTCGTGATGAACGTCGTGCCGGCGCAGGAGGCCGGTGTGCCCTCGATCGCCCTCGCCTCGCCCGCCCAGGCCGAGTTCGGCGGGCTGCCGCACCCGACGATCCTCGCCGCCTGCGCCCTGCTCGGCGTCGACGAGGTGTACGCCGCGGGCGGCGCCACGGCCGTCGCGATGTTCGCCCACGGCACCGAGTCCTGCCCGCCCGCCAACATGGTCACCGGCCCCGGCAACATCTGGGTCGCCGCCGCCAAGCGCTACTTCACCGGCAAGATCGGCATCGACGCCGAGGCCGGTCCCACCGAGATCGCGATCCTCGCGGACGCCACGGCCGACCCGGTGCACGTCGCCGCCGACCTGATCAGCCAGGCCGAGCACGACCCGCTGGCCGCCGCCGTCCTGGTCACCGACTCCGTGGAGCTGGCCGACGCGGTCGAGCGCGAGCTCGAGCCGCAGGTCGCGGCCACCAAGCACATCGACGACCGGATCGTGCCCGCCCTCAAGGGCCGCCAGTCCGCGATCGTGCTGGTCAACGGCGTCGAGGAGGGTCTGCGCGTGGTCGACGCCTACGGCGCCGAGCACCTGGAGATCCAGACCGCCGACGCCGACGCGGTCGCCGACCGCGTGCAGAACGCCGGCGCGATCTTCATCGGCCCCTGGGCGCCGGTCTCGCTCGGCGACTACGCGGCCGGCTCCAACCACGTCCTGCCCACCGGCGGCTGCGCCTGCCACTCCTCCGGCCTGTCCGTGCAGTCCTTCCTGCGCGGCATCCACATCGTCGACTACACGAAGGACGCGCTGGCCGAGGTCGCGCACCACGTGGTGACGCTGGCGGAGGCGGAGGACCTGCCCGCGCACGGCGCTGCGATCAAGGCGAGGTTCGACTGGAAGGTGCCGGAGAGCAAGTGAACGTCCGGATCGACGATCTCCCCGTACGGGACGAGCTGCGCGGCAAGTCCCCCTACGGCGCGCCCCAGCTGGACGTCCCCGTACGGCTGAACACCAACGAGAACCCCTACCCGCTGCCCGAGCCGCTGGTCGAGCGGATCGCCGAGCGGGTGCGCGAGGCGGCCCGCACCCTCAACCGCTATCCGGACCGCGACGCCGTCGAGCTGCGCACCAAGCTGGCCGAGTACCTGACCGGCACGTCCGGCTACGAGGTCGCCCTGGCGAACGTCTGGGCGGCCAACGGCTCCAACGAGGTCATCCAGCAGCTGCTGCAGACCTTCGGCGGGCCGGGCCGCACCGCCATCGGCTTCGAGCCGTCGTACTCGATGCACGCGCTCATCGCGCGCGGCACCGGCACGGGCTGGATCTCCGGCCCGCGCAACGACGACTTCACCATCGACCTCGCCGCCGCAGAGAAGGCGATCGCCGAGAACCGGCCCGACGTCGTCTTCATCACCACCCCCAACAACCCCACGGGCACGGCGGTCCCGCCAAAGACCGTGATCGCGCTGTACGAGGCCGCGCAGGCCGCCAAGCCCTCGATCGTGATCGCGGACGAGGCATACATCGAGTTCAGTCACGGCGACTCGCTGCTGCCGCTGCTCGAAGGCCGCCCGCACCTCGTCGTCTCCCGCACCATGTCGAAGGCGTTCGGCGCGGCCGGACTGCGCCTCGGCTATCTCGCCGCGCACCCGGCCGTCGTGGACGCCGTCCAGCTGGTACGGCTGCCGTACCACCTCTCGGCGATCACCCAGGCGACCGCGCTGGCCGCGCTGGAGCACACCGACACGCTGCTCGGTTACGTCGAGCAGCTGAAGGCCGAGCGGGACCGGCTGGTGAGCGAACTGCTGGCCATCGGCTACGAGGTGACGGCGTCGGACGCCAACTTCGTGCAGTTCGGCCGGTTCGACGACGCCCACGAGGTCTGGCAGAGGATCCTCGACCGGGGTGTCCTGGTCCGCGACAACGGCGTGCCGGGATGGCTGCGGGTCACCGCCGGCACCCCGCAGGAGAACGACGCGTTCCTCGACGCGGTCCGTGAAGTGAAGAAGGAGCTTGAGGCATGAGCCGCGTTGGACGCATAGAGCGCACCACCAAGGAGACCTCGGTGCTGGTCGAGATCGACCTCGACGGCACCGGGAAGACCGACATCGCCACCGGCGTCGGCTTCTACGACCACATGCTCGACCAGCTCGGCCGGCACGGTCTGTTCGACCTGACCGTGAAGACCGACGGCGACCTGCACATCGACTCCCACCACACCATCGAGGACACCGCCCTCGCGCTGGGCGCCGCGTTCAAGCAGGCCCTCGGCGACAAGGTGGGCATCTACCGCTTCGGCAACTGCACGGTCCCGCTGGACGAGTCCCTCGCCCAGGTCACCGTCGACCTCTCCGGCCGCCCCTACCTGGTGCACACCGAGCCGGAGAACATGGCGCCGATGATCGGCGAGTACGACACCACGATGACCCGGCACATCCTGGAGTCCTTCGTGGCGCAGGCCCAGGTCGCCCTGCACGTGCACGTGCCCTACGGCCGCAACGCGCACCACATCGTGGAGTGCCAGTTCAAGGCGCTGGCCCGGGCCCTGCGCTACGCCTCCGAGCGCGACCCGCGCGCGGCGGGCATCCTCCCGTCCACGAAGGGTGCGCTGTAAAAGCGATGAACGGTCTGTCCACCGTCCTGATCGTCGTCGGTCTGTTCCTGATCGGCGGCATCATCTCCTTCGTCAAGCAGCAGATGCCGCGGAGCCTGATCGTGCTGCTGTCCATCGGCGCGGCCATGTGCCTGGTCGCCGGGGTGATGCGGCTGGAGGTGTGGAGCTGATGAGCAGCCCGAAGAAGGTCGTCGTCTTCGACTACGGCTTCGGGAACGTGCGCTCCGCCGAGCGCGCTCTGGCACGCGCGGGTGCCGATGTCGAGATCACCCGCGACTACGACCGGGCCATGAACGCCGACGGCCTGCTCGTGCCCGGCGTCGGTGCCTTCGCCGCCTGCATGGCGGGGCTCAAGGAGGCGCGCGGCCACTGGATCGTCGAGCGCCGGCTGGCCGGCGGCCGCCCGGTGATGGGCATCTGCGTCGGCATGCAGATCCTCTTCGCGCGGGGCATCGAACACGGCGTCCAGGCCGAGGGGCTGGACGAGTGGCCCGGTACGGTCGAGCCGCTCCAGGCCGACATCGTGCCGCACATGGGCTGGAACACCGTGGACGCCCCGGCCGGCTCGGAGCTGTTCGCCGGCCTGGACGCCGACGCCCGCTTCTACTTCGTGCACTCCTACGCGGTCCACGACTGGAGCCTCGAGGTCACCAACCCGGTCATCGCGGCTCCCAAGGTTACCTGGGCCACGCACGGCAAGCCCTTCGTGGCCGCCGTCGAGAACGGCGTCCTGTGGGCGACGCAGTTCCACCCCGAGAAGTCCGGCGACGCCGGAGCCCAGCTCCTCACCAACTGGATCGGAACACTGTGAGCAAGCTCGAACTCCTCCCCGCCGTCGACGTCCGCGACGGCCAGGCCGTCCGCCTGGTGCACGGAGAGTCCGGCACCGAGACCTCCTACGGCTCCCCGCTGGAGGCCGCCCTCGCCTGGCAGCGCTCCGGCGCCGAGTGGCTGCACCTGGTCGACCTGGACGCCGCCTTCGGCACCGGGGACAACCGCGAGCTGATCGCCGAGGTCGCGAAGGCCATGGACATCAAGGTGGAGCTGTCCGGCGGCATCCGCGACGACGAGACCCTGGCCGCCGCGCTGGCCACCGGCTGCACCCGCGTCAACCTCGGCACGGCCGCCCTGGAGACCCCCGAGTGGGTCGCCAAGGTCATCGCCGAGCACGGCGACAAGATCGCCGTCGGCCTCGACGTGCGCGGCACCACCCTGCGCGGCCGCGGCTGGACCCGCGACGGCGGCGACCTCTACGAGACGCTGGACCGCCTCAACAAGGAGGGCTGCGCCCGCTACGTCGTCACCGACATCGCCAAGGACGGCACGCTGCAGGGCCCCAACCTGGAGCTGCTGAAGAACGTCTGCGCGGCCACCGACCGCCCGGTCGTGGCCTCCGGCGGCGTGTCCTCGCTGGACGACCTGCGCGCCATCGCCGACCTGGTACCGCTCGGTGTGGAGGGCGCCATCGTCGGGAAGGCGCTGTACGCAAAGGCGTTCACCCTCGAAGAGGCTCTGGAGGCGGTAGCCAAGTGAGCGATGTCCGACGCGTGTCGACCGGCGCGCCCTGGGAGGAGCAGTTCGGCTACTCCCGCGCGGTGGAGCTGCCGAACGGCCTGGTGCTGGTCTCGGGCTGCACGTCCATCGTGGACGGGCAGATCGCCGGGGGCGGCCCGTACGAGCAGGCGGTCAACGCCTTCCAGGTCGCCCTGGCGGCGCTGAAGGAGGTGGGGCTCGACCGGGACGACGTCGTGCGAACGCGCATGTACATCACCCACGCCCGGGACGTGGACGACGTCGGCCGCGCGCACAAGGAGCTGTTCGACTCCGTCCGGCCCGCCACGTCGATGATCATCGTCTCCGGTTTCGTCGACCCCTCGCTGGTCGTCGAGGTCGAGGTGGAGGCGTACCGCTCCGGCGGAGTGCAGGGGGTGTCCGCATGACCCTGGCGGTCCGAGTCATTCCCTGCCTGGACGTGGACAACGGCCGGGTCGTCAAGGGCGTCAACTTCCAGAACCTGCGCGACGCGGGCGACCCCGTCGAGATGGCCAAGGTGTACGACGCCGAGGGCGCCGACGAGCTGACCTTCCTGGACATCACCGCGTCCTCGGGCAACCGGGAGACGACGTACGACGTGGTGCGCCGCACCGCCGAGCAGGTCTTCATCCCGCTGACCGTCGGCGGCGGTGTGCGCACGGCCGAGGACGTCGACAAGCTGCTGCGCGCGGGCGCCGACAAGGTCGGCGTCAACACGGCCGCGATCGCCCGCCCGGAGCTGATCCGGGAGATCGCCGAGCGCTTCGGCCGGCAGGTGCTGGTGCTGTCGGTGGACGCCCGCCGTACCGAGTCCGGCTCCTTCGAGGTGACCACCCACGGCGGCCGCCGCGGCACCGGCATCGACGCCGTCGAGTGGGCCCACCGGGCGGCCGAGCTGGGCGCCGGGGAGATCCTGCTGAACTCGATGGACGCCGACGGCACCAAGGACGGCTACGACCTGGAGATGATCGCGGCCGTGCGCAAGCACGTCACGATCCCGGTGATCGCCTCCGGTGGCGCCGGCAAGCTCGCCGACTTCGCGCCGGCCGTGGAGGCGGGCGCGGACGCGGTGCTGGCCGCATCGGTGTTCCACTTCGGCGACCTGCGCATCGGCGAGGTGAAGCAGACGCTGCGGGAAGCGGGCCACCCCGTGCGCTGACCCCTTCGGCCAGGGCCCCGGCCGGTTGCGTGACCGGCCGGGGCTTTTTCGCGGGCAGAAGCGAAAGGAAAGTTGCGCAAAATAGATTGTGCAACTTTTCTTGTGCATCTAGCGTGGAGGCATGCCAGACAGGGAGAGAGACCGCCGGATCCGCGACGTGGGCACGCTCAAGGCGCTCGCCCACCCGCTGCGGATGAAGCTGTACCGGGCGCTGACCATCGCCCGCACCGCCACCGCCTCCCAGCTCGCCGAACAGGTCGACGAAGCGGTGTCGCTGGTCAGCTACCACCTGCGCAAACTCGCCGAGCACGGCCTGATCGAGGAGGCCGGGACTCAGAGCACGGACGCCCGCGAACGCTGGTGGCAGCCCTCCACCGACGGTGTCTCGATCCGCGACGAGGACTTCCGCGACGCCCCGGAGAAGGCCGCCGCGCACACCGCCGCCAGCCGCCTCTTCTTCGAGCAGCGCGCCGACATGTACCGCCGCTTCCTCGACGAACGCCCCCACTGGGGCGCCGCGTGGAACACCGCCTCCGACTCCTCCGAGTGGCTGCTCAAGCTCACCCCGGACGAACTGGCACGGCTGTCCAAGGAGATCTACGACCTCGTGCGCAAGTACGAGGAGCTCGGCCGTGCCGCAGCCGAAGCGGGCGACACGGAAGGCCGCGAGAACGTCGCGATGCACACGTACGGCTTCCCCTTCCGCACCTGAGATCCCGCGACCCGGGATCCTGTTTCGAGAGGACGGTCCGCGTGACCACCACCCTCGCCTCACCCGCCCGCCCGGTCGACAGACCCGCCCACCGCGACCCCAACGTCCTGCGCTGGCTCGGCGCCTACGCCTCGTCCGCGGTCGGCGACAACGTCTACTACATCGCCCTGTCCTGGGCGGCCGTCCAGAGCGGCACCCCCGCCCAGGCCGGGCTCGTCACCGCGGCCAGCGCGGTGCCGCGCGCCCTGCTGATGCTCGGCGGGGGAGTGGTGGCCGACCGCTACGGGCCGCGCCGGGTCGTCCTCGGCTCCACCGCCGCCCGCAGCGCCCTCGTTCTCGGCGCCGCCGTCCTGCTGCTCGTCACCAGCCCGGGCCTGTGGGTGCTCGGCGCGGTCGCCGTGCTCTTCGGCATCGTCGACGCCGTCTTCCTGCCCGCGGCCGGTGCGCTGCCCGCGCGGATCACCTCACGCGACCAGCTCACCCGCGTCCAGGGCATGCGGGGCATGGCCACCCGGCTCGCCAACGTCCTCGGCGGACCGCTCGGCGGCCTCGGCGTCGCCGTCGGCGGCACCGCCGGCGCCTTCGGCCTGGCCGCGCTGCTCGTCGGGGTGTCCCTGCCGCTGCTGCTGGGCGTGCGGGTCGGTGCGCTGCCGCCGGACGAACGCCAGGACCGGCAGCCCGTGCTCGCCGAACTGCGGGACGGACTGCGGCACATCCGGCGGGACGCGGTGCTGCGTCCGCTGGTGATCGCCGCCGCGCTCAGCGACCTCGGCTTCGTCGGCCCCATGAACCTCGGCCTGACCGTCCTCGCCCAGCAGCGCGGCTGGGGCTCCGCCGGCATGGGCTGGGTGCTCGCCGGCTTCGGCACCGGCGCGGCAGGGGCCGCCCTGCTGATCACCTGGCGCGGCCGCATCCCCCGCGCCGCGGTGGTGGCCGCGGTGACCAACCTGGTGGCGGCCCTCGCCATCGCCGCGCTCGCCCAGGTCCCGTCCGTCGCCGCCGCGGCCGGCGTGGCCGCGCTCATCGGCGTGACCGCCGGACTGTCCGGCGCCCTGTGCGGAGCACTCGTCCAGGTCCGGGCCGGTGCCGCCTACCTCGGCCGGGTCATGTCCGTCTCCACCCTGGTGGGCTTCGGCGTCGCACCCCTCACCTTCCCCCTGGTCGGCGGGGCCGTGACGCTGTGGGGCACCGGACCGGTGTTCGCGGTGTGCGCGGGCGTCAGCGCACTCGCCGGCGTCGTCGTCCTGGGCGCCCGCCCACTGCGCCGCGCCGAACTGCCGTGACCCGGGACCGGGCGAACGCGGGCGCTAGATCCCCAGCTCCTTCGCCTCGTGCAGCTTGGCGATGGCGTCCTCCTCGCCGTCCAGCGCCACCTTCGCCGCGCTCTGCCGGCCGTACAGGAACAGCAGCAGCTCCGACGGCTCGCCCGTCACCGTGACCACCGGTGTGCCGCGGTGGGCGACCGCCGTCTGGCCGTCGGGGCGGCGCAGCACCAGGCCCGTCGGGGCGCCGCGGCCCATCAGCCGGGCCGTGCGCTCCAGCCGGGACCACAGGGCGTCCTGGAACACCGGGTCCAGCTCGCGCGTCGACCAGTCCGGCTGGGCGCGGCGGACGTCCTCGGCGTGGACGTAGAACTCGATCGTGTTCGACGCCTCGTCGAGCTGCTTGAGCTGAAACGGTGAGAACCGCGGAGGGCCGGTGCGGATGAGCCGGATCAGCTCCCCGTACGGCTTGCCCGCGAACTCCTCCATCACCTTCTCCAGGCGGGACGCCAGCGGCTTGATCAGAATGCCCCCGGCGGCGTCGGGGCGGCGCTCACGCACCACCACGTGCGCGGCGAGATCGCGGGTCTGCCAGCCCTCGCACAGGGTCGGGGCGTCCGGACCGGCCGTCTCCAGGAGGTCGGCGAGCAGGAGTCGTTCACGCTTGGCGAAGGTCGACATACCGTCAGCCTACGACCACCCAGTGGACACGGCACCGGTGCGATCACCCGCGCGCGGCACAATGGCACCCATGACCAGCAGCACGCCCGCCCGTCACCCGACCACCGCCCCTGGTGGAGGCGCTTCGCACCACAGCTCTCCGCCCAGCAGCCTCGACCCGGAGATCGCCGCGCGTCTCAAGCGCAGCCCCGACGGCCTCCTGCCCGCGATCGCCCAGCAGTACGACACCGGGGAGGTGCTCATGCTCGGCTGGATGGACGACGAGGCCCTGCACCGCACGCTCACCACCGGCCGCTGCACCTACTGGTCGCGCAGCCGCCAGGAGTACTGGGTCAAGGGTGACACCTCCGGGCACTTCCAGTGGGTGAAGTCCGTCGCGCTGGACTGCGACGCCGACACCGTGCTCGTGAAGGTCGACCAGGTCGGCGCCGCCTGCCACACCGGCGCGCGCACCTGCTTCGACGTCGACGTGCTGCTCAAGGACGCCGGTTCCGGCGTACCGGGCTCGGATCAGTAGGGTCGGCCGCCATGGACCTCGAGACGTTCCGCAAGCTCGCCACCGACCGCCGGGTCATCCCGGTCACGCGCAAACTCCTCGCCGACGGCGACACCCCGGTCGCCCTCTACCGCAAGCTCGCCGCCGAACGCCCCGGCACCTTCCTGCTGGAGTCCGCGGAGAACGGCCGCTCCTGGTCCCGGTACTCCTTCGTGGGCGTGCGCAGCGCCGCCACCCTCACCGCCCGCGACGGGCAGGCGCACTGGCTCGGCACCCCGCCCGTGGGCGTGCCCACCGACGGCGACCCGCTGGCCGCGCTGCGCGCCACCCTCGAGACACTGCACACCCCGCGCGACCTCGCCCACGACCTGCACCTGCCGCCCTTCACCGGCGGCATGGTCGGCTACCTCGGCTACGACATCGTCCGCCGCCTGGAGAAGATCGGCCCCGGCGAGCGCGACGACCTGAAGCTGCCCGAGCTGACCATGCTCCTCACCAGCGACCTGGCCGTCATGGACCACTGGGAGGGCTCGGTCCTGCTGATCGCCAACGCGATCAACCACAACGACCAGGACAGCGGCGTCGACGAGGCCTACGCCGACGCGATCGCCCGCCTCGACGCCATGCAGGCGGACCTCTCCAGCGCCGTCGCCCAGCCGCCCGCGGTGCTGCCGCCCTCCGAGCTGCCCGAGTTCACCGCCCGCTGGGGCGGCACGGACTTCCAGGCCGCCGTGGAGGACGTCAAGGAGCGCATCCGGGCCGGAGAGGCCTTCCAGGTCGTCCCCTCGCAGCGCTTCGAAACGCCGTGCACGGCGAGCGCGCTGGACGTCTACCGGGTGCTGCGGGCCACCAACCCCTCGCCGTACATGTACCTGTTCCGCTTCGACGGGTTCGACGTCGTCGGCTCCTCGCCCGAGGCGCTGGTCAAGGTCGAGGACGGGCGGGCCATGGTCCACCCCATCGCCGGCACCCGGCACCGCGGCGCCACCCCGCAGGAGGACCAGGCCCTCGCCGACGAGCTGCTCGCCGACCCCAAGGAGCGCGCCGAGCACCTCATGCTCGTCGACCTCGGCCGCAACGACCTGGGCCGGGTCTGCGAGCCGGGCTCGGTGGAGGTCGTCGACTTCATGTCCATCGAGCGCTACTCGCACGTGATGCACATCGTCTCCACGGTCACCGGCCGCGTCGCCCCCGGCCGCACCGCCTACGACGTGCTCACCGCCTGCTTCCCGGCCGGCACCCTCTCCGGCGCCCCGAAGCCGCGCGCCATGCAGATCATCGACGAGCTGGAGCCGTCCCGGCGCGGGCTGTACGGCGGCTGCGTCGGCTACCTGGACTTCGCCGGCGACTCCGACACCGCCATCGCGATCCGCACCGCCCTGCTGCGCGACGGCACCGCCTACGTCCAGGCGGGCGCCGGCGTCGTCGCCGACTCCGACCCGGTCGCCGAGGACACCGAGTGCCGCAACAAGGCGGCCGCCGTCCTGCGCGCCGTGCACACCGCCAACCGGCTCGGCGCGTAGGCACTCCCCACGGTGGGGCGCTTCTCACGGCACCCCGGGTGACGGTTCACCCGGGGTCCGGGCGATAGTGGAGTACGTGACTGCCGTACCTCACCCCCGTACCGAAGCCGCCCCCGCCCGGTCGGGCCGCCGCAGCCTCGCCCTCGCCCTGCTGTGCGGAGCGCTCGGCGCGGCCGTCGCACTGCTGTCCACCCGGCAGCGCTGGGCCGAGGGCACCGCGACGGTCGCCGGCGGCGCCTTCCCGCTCACCGCCAAGGGCAGCGACGTCACCGGCGTACCCGCGGCGCTTGCCGTAGTGGGCCTGGCCGCGCTCGTCGCCGTCTTCGCCGTACGCCGGTCCGGCCGGCTGCTGGTGTCCGCCGTCCTCGCCCTGTCCGGCGCCGGGATCGTCGTCGCCGCCGTGGTCGGCGCGAGCGACAGCGCCGCCCTCGACGACAAGGCCGCCGCGGCCTCCGGCGACACCTCCGCCACCGTCGCCGCCCTCACCCACACGGCCTGGCCCTACGTCGCCGCCGTCGGCGGCGCGCTGATCCTGCTGGCCGGCCTGCTCGCCCTGCGCTACGGCCGGCTGTGGCCCGCGATGTCCGGGCGCTACGAGCGCAACGGCGCCCCCCGCCCGCGCCGCGCCGCCAAGGCCGTCGACACCGACCGCCCCGAGGACCTGTGGAAGGCTCTCGACCGCGGCGAGGACCCGACGGGCACCGGCCCGGCCTGACGCGCTCCGACGGCCCACCCCGGCGCACGGCACGCGCGTGCGTACGGGACAATGGAGCTGAACACAACGTCCATCACGGACACGTACGACACGTACACGGCAACGAGGAGCTAGCAATGGCGGGCAGCAGCCACGGACACACCCCGGCCGCCTGGACCGGTGTCATCATCGCCTTCATCGGTTTCTGCGCCGCCGGCGCCTTCGTGGTGCTGGCCCAGCCCGTCGGCTTCTGGGTCAGCATGGGGGTCGTGTGCCTCGGCGGTGTAGCCGGCGGCATCATGCGCGCCATGGGCATGGGCGCCCCGAAGTCCGCGTCGCAGCCGCTGGTGATGGCCGACCAGCCCACGGCCAACCGCGAGGCGGCCGTCGCCAAGGGCTGAGCCCTCGGACCGACCGCACGAAGATGCCGTGAGGGGCGCCCGGGCACACACGCGTGCCGGGGCGCCCCTCAGGCGTCCTCGGCCCGCGGGGAGCACAATGCGACACGTGAGACACGGACTCCTTCAGCGGCTGGCGGTGCCCGCCGCCGTCCTCGCCGCCGTCGTGGGCGCCTTCGCCTACGTCGGCGCCGTCGATCCCAACGAGCCCGGCCACTACCCCGTGTGCCCCCTGCTGCGCCTCACCGGTGTCTACTGCCCCGGCTGCGGAGGGCTGCGCAGCGCGCACGCCGTCGCGCACGGCGACCTGACGGGCGCGCTGCACGACAACGCGGCGGCCGTTGTGGGCTATCTGGGCTTCGCGGTGCTGTGGACCGTCTGGGTGGTTCACGCCGTGCGTGTACGGCCCTTCCGGCCCGACCCGCGGCCCGTCCACCTGTGGACGCTGGGCGGGCTGCTGCTGGTCTTCACGGTTGTCCGGAACCTGCCGTTCGGCGGTTGGCTCCATCCGTGAGGGATCGGTGAATGTCCAGGTAGTGGGACCGGCATCCACCGGATGCGAAGTCATGGCCTTCGGGCGGATACCATCGCAGTGACCAATGGTTCCCCCCTGGTCGCTGGAACTGTCAACCGTCTGGAAGGGGGCCGCTCGCGTGAGTGTGCTCGACGAGATCATCGACGGAGTCCGTGCCGACCTCGCGGAGCGGCAGGCGCGCGTCAGCCTCGACGAGCTCAAGGAGCGCGCGGCGAAGGCCCCCGCGGCCAAGGACGGGGTGGCCGCGCTCAAGGGCGACGGCGTCAAGGTGATCTGCGAGGTGAAGCGCTCCAGCCCCTCCAAGGGTGCGCTGGCCGCGATCGCCGACCCGGCCGGTCTCGCCGCGGACTACGAGGCGGGCGGCGCGGCCGTCATCTCCGTCCTCACCGAGGAGCGCCGCTTCGGCGGCTCGCTGGCCGACCTGGAGGCCGTCCGCGCCCGCGTGGACATCCCGGTCCTGCGCAAGGACTTCATCGTCACGTCGTACCAGCTGTGGGAGGCCCGTGCCTACGGCGCCGACCTCGCCCTGCTGATCGTCGCCGCTCTGGAGCAGCCGGCCCTGGAGTCGCTGATCGAGCGCGCCGTCTCCATCGGCCTCACCCCGCTGGTCGAGGTGCACGACGAGGACGAGGTCGAGCGGGCCGTGGACGCCGGCGCCAAGATCATCGGCGTCAACGCGCGCAACCTCAGAACGCTGGAGGTCGACCGCGGCACGTTCGAGCGCGTCGCCCCGGAGATCCCCGACCACCTGGTCAAGATCGCCGAGTCCGGCGTCCGCGGCCCGCACGACCTGATCGCCTACGCCAACGCCGGCGCCGACGCCGTCCTCGTGGGCGAGTCCCTGGTCACCGGCAAGGACCCCAAGGCCGCGGTCGCCGACCTGGTCGCCGCGGGCGAACACCCGGCGCTCCGCCACGGCCGGGGCTGAGGTCCCGGTAGAGTTTCCCCGATGACTGCGACGACCCCCGCGACCACGACGGACCGGTACGCGCGCCTCGCGCGCGGCTGCCGCCCGCGTGGCTGCCGCGCGCCCGCCCGCCGGGTACACGGCCGCAGGGTCCGCTACGTCATCGGAGACGAACCGGGTCAGGTGAACGGACGCCGATGGCAGCGCGCCCTTCAGGGGCGCGGGGAACTGCGCGACCAGCCACACACGGCCTGAGGTCGAACGACAAGCTCCGCCCCCACGGCGATCAGTGTTCTTCCACGCACTCACCGTGAGGTTCTGGCATGCCCAGCGATTTCTTCATCCCCGACCCCCAGGGTCAAGTCCCCAACTCCGCAGGCTACTTCGGAGAATTCGGCGGCAAGTTCATCCCGGAGGCCCTCGTCGCCGCCGTGGACGAGGTGGCCGTCGAGTACGACAAGGCCAAGAACGACCCCGAGTTCGCCAGGGAACTCGACGACCTGCTGGTGAACTACACCGGCCGTCCGTCAGCCCTGACGGAGGTTCCCCGCTTCGCCGAACACGCCGGCGGCGCCCGCGTGTTCCTCAAGCGCGAGGACCTCAACCACACCGGCTCACACAAGATCAACAACGTGCTCGGCCAGGCCCTGCTCACCAAGCGCATGGGCAAGACCCGCGTGATCGCCGAGACCGGCGCCGGCCAGCACGGCGTCGCCACGGCCACCGCCTGCGCGCTGTTCGGCCTCGAGTGCACGATCTACATGGGTGAGATCGACACCCGCCGCCAGGCCCTCAACGTCGCCCGCATGCGCATGCTCGGCGCCGAGGTCGTGGCCGTGAAGTCCGGCAGCCGCACGCTGAAGGACGCCATCAACGAGGCGTTCCGCGACTGGGTCGCCAACGTCGACCACACCCACTACCTCTTCGGTACGGTCGCCGGTCCGCACCCCTTCCCGGCGATGGTCCGCGACTTCCACCGCGTCATCGGCGTGGAGGCCCGCCGCCAGCTCCTGGAGCGGGCCGGCCGGCTGCCCGACGCGGCGATCGCGTGCGTCGGCGGCGGCTCCAACGCCATCGGCCTCTTCCACGCCTTCATCCCCGACGAGGGCGTCCGCCTCATCGGCTGCGAGCCCGCCGGCCACGGCGTCGAGACCGGCGAGCACGCGGCCACGCTGACCGCCGGCGAGCCGGGCATCCTGCACGGTTCGCGCTCCTATGTCCTGCAGGACGAGGAGGGACAGATCACCGAGCCGTACTCCATCTCGGCCGGTCTGGACTACCCGGGCATCGGTCCCGAGCACTCCTACCTCAAGGACTCCGGCCGCGGCGAGTACCGCGCGATCACGGACGACGCCGCGATGCAGGCGCTGCGCCTGCTGTCGCGGACCGAGGGCATCATCCCGGCCATCGAGAGCGCCCACGCTCTCGCGGGCGCCCTGGAGGTCGGCCGTGAACTGGGCAAGGACGCGCTGCTCGTGGTCAACCTGTCCGGCCGCGGCGACAAGGACATGGACACCGCCGCCCGCTACTTCGGGCTGTACGACACCGACGCCGAGGTGGCGGCGAACGAGGCCGACACGGCGGAGATCGAGGGGGACGCCAAGTGAGCGGGAACGTTCAGCTGCTGATCGACACCCTGGCCGCCGCCAAGGCCGAGGGGCGCTCCGCGCTCATCGCCTACCTGCCGGCCGGCTTCCCGACCGTGGACGGCGGCATCGAGGCGATCAAGGCCGTCTTCGACGGCGGCGCCGACGTTGTCGAGGTGGGCCTGCCGCACAGCGACCCCGTGCTCGACGGCCCGGTCATCCAGACCGCCGACGACATCGCACTGCGCGGCGGCGTGAAGATCGCCGACGTGATGCGGACCGTCCGCGAGGCCCACGCGGCCACCGGCAAGCCCGTTCTCGTCATGACCTACTGGAACCCCATCGACCGCTACGGCGTCGAGCGGTTCACCGCCGAGCTGGCCGAGGCGGGCGGCGCCGGCTGCATCCTGCCCGACCTGCCGGTGCAGGAGTCGGCGCTGTGGCGCGAGCACGCCGACAAGCACGGACTCGCGACCGTGTTCGTCGTGGCGCCCAGCAGCAAGGACGCACGGCTGCGGGAGATCACCGCGGCCGGCAGCGGCTTCGTCTACGCCGCCTCCCTCATGGGCGTCACCGGCACCCGGGAGTCGGTCGGCGCGCAGGCCCAGGACCTGGTCGGACGCACCCGCGCCACCGGGGCCGACCTGCCCGTCTGCGTCGGCCTCGGCGTCTCCAACCGCGCCCAGGCCGCCGAGGTCGCCGGCTTCGCCGACGGTGTGATCGTCGGCTCGGCCTTCGTCAAGCGGATGCTGGACGCGCCGGACGAGGCGGCCGGCCTGGAAGCGGTGCGCTCCCTCGCGGGCGAGCTGGCGCAGGGCGTGCGCGGACAGGCGTAGGCGTCCGCGGGCAGGCGTAAGAGACAGGGACACAGACAGGGACATTTCGTATCGGTCACTCGAACGGGTGGACCTGGGACCGGGGAGGCGCAATGCGCCTCCCCGGTTCGTTCTGGGGGTGTGAGCGAGAAGAACCGTGACGGAAAGCGCACCGCCAGGGAGCGGCTGGCAGTCGAGCGCGAGAAGCAGAAGGCCGCCGAGAAGCGCAGGCGCGCCCTGATCATCGGGGCCAGCGTCGTGTGCGTGCTGGGCCTTGCGGCGGTGATCGGCGTCGTCGCCGCGAACGCGGGCAAGGACAAGGGCTCCAGCAGTGCCGGTCCCGTCGTCGCGCCCTCGGGCGCGCAGGGCAAGGACGCCCTGGCCATCCCGGTCGGCAAGGACGGCGCCAAATCCACCCTCGTCGTCTGGGAGGACTTCCGCTGCCCGGCCTGCCAGGCCTTCGAGGCGGCGTACCGCCCCACGATCCACGAGCTCACCGGCGCCGGCCTGCTCAGAGGCGAGTACCACCTGGTCACCCTGATCGACGGCAACCTCGGCGGCAGCGGCTCCCGGCACGCCGCGAACGCCGCGGCCTGCGCCCAGGACGCGGGCAAGTTCACCGCGTACCACGACGTGCTGTACGCGAACCAGCCTAAGGAGACCGACGACGCCTACGCCGAGGACAGCA
This sequence comes from Streptomyces sp. NPDC014006, assembly GCF_043088925.1. Taxonomy (NCBI): domain Bacteria; kingdom Bacillati; phylum Actinomycetota; class Actinomycetes; order Kitasatosporales; family Streptomycetaceae; genus Streptomyces; species Streptomyces sp. NPDC014006. Next base: position 1,115,465 of record NZ_JBICAJ010000001.1, read on the forward strand.
AGCTGATCGGGCTGGCGGGCAAGGTCCCCGGCCTCGACACGCCCGCCTTCCGTTCCTGCGTACAGGACGGCAAGCACAACAGCTGGGTGGCCAAGTCGCACCAGGCGTTCCAGAAGGCCGGCTTCCAGGGCACGCCGACCGTGCTGCTCAACGGCAAGAACATCTACCAGGACCAGACGATGACCCCGGCGAAGCTGAAGCAGATGGTCAAGGAGGCCGCCAAGGGCTGAGACCGGCGGCGGACCCCGGGCCCGGCGGCGCCACACGGCGTTTTCTCACGCCCCGTTATGGACCCGTAGCCAGGGTGCCTGCCGTCGGCCGGGTCCGGCACGGTAGCGTCGACCTTGCCATGGAACTTGCCTTCATTCCCAGCCCGTCGCGCGGGGTGCTGTACCTCGGGCCCATTCCGCTGCGCGGCTACGCCTTCTGCATCATCATCGGCGTCTTCGTTGCCGTCTGGCTCGGCAACAAGCGCTGGATCGCCCGGGGCGGACGGGCCGGCACGGTCGCGGACATCGCGGTCTGGGCGGTGCCGTTCGGCCTGGTCGGCGGACGCCTGTACCACGTGATCACGGACTACGAGCTGTACTTCAGCGAGGGCCGTGACTGGGTGGACGCCTTCAAGATCTGGGAGGGCGGCCTCGGCATCTGGGGCGCGATCGCCCTGGGCGCGCTGGGCGCGTGGATCGGCTGCCGCCGCCGGGGCATCCCGATGCCGGCGTACGCCGACGCGGTGGCCCCCGGCATCGCCCTGGCCCAGGCGATCGGCCGCTGGGGCAACTGGTTCAACCAGGAGCTGTACGGCAAGCCGACCGACCTGCCCTGGGCGCTGAAGATCACGTCCTCGGCGGACGGGCGGGTGCCCGGCACCTACCACCCGACGTTCCTGTACGAGTCGCTGTGGTGCATCGGCGTCGCGCTGCTCGTCATCTGGGCCGACCGCCGCTTCAAGCTGGGCCACGGCCGCGCGTTCGCGCTGTATGTCGCCGCCTACTGCGTGGGCCGGTTCTGGACCGAGTACCTGCGCGTGGACGACGCGCACCACATCCTCGGCCTGCGGCTGAACAACTGGACCGCGCTGTTCGTCTTCCTGCTCGCGGTGCTCTACATCGTGCTGTCGGCGAAGAAGCGGCCGGGCCGGGAGGCGGTCGTGGAACCGCAGGTCTCCGGCGAGGCGGCCGGCGACGACGAGGTGCCCGGCGGTGACGGCGCGGCCGGCGAGGCCGCGGCGGACGAGGCCGGGACCACGTCCGAGGCCGAGCCCGACGCTGTGGCGAGGACTTCGGTGAGCGACGAGGCGAAGAACGAGGCGGGGTCCGCGACCAAGAAGTCGTGACGCTTCGCGTCGTACGGCCATAAGGGGCGCCCGGAGTCTTCCGGGCGCCCTTCGGCATCTCAGCGGCGGCGGGCCAGATCCAGTGTGCGGTGGGCCGCGGTCACCGCCGCGGCGTCGATGAAGCGGCCGTCGGGGAGGGCGTGGGCGCCCGGGTGGGCGGCCGCCGCCTTGATCACCGCCTCCGCGTCCTCGATCTCCGCCGGGGTCGGCAGGTAGGCCCGTTCGATCACCGGGAGCTGGCGCGGGTGGATCGCGGCGCGTCCGAGGAAGCCCAGAGCGCGGCCGTGGGCGCAGCTCGTGGCGAGGCCGTCCAGGTCGCGGATGTCGGGATGCACGGACTGGGCGGGCGGTGGCAGCCCCGCCGCCCGCGCGGCGACGACCACCCGGGAGCGCGGCCAGTCCAGCCCGGCGTCGGCCCGCACCCCGAGATCGGCCCGTAGATCGGCCTCGCCCAGCGCGATGCCGCGCACGGCACGGTGAGCGGTCGCGATGGCGTGGGCGTGCTCGACGCCGAGCGCCGACTCCAGGAGGGCGTACAGCGGCAACGCCCCGCCGTCCGCGGCCACCGCGCGCTCGGCGACCCGCACGATCTGCTGGGGCCCGCCGACCTTCGGCAGCCGCAGCCCCGCCACCCCCGGCAGAGGGGAGAGGGCTCGCAGGTCGGCCGCGGCGAGCGGGCCGTCCAAGGCGTTGATCCGCACGTGCACCGGCACCGGCTGCCGCTCGGCGAGGAGCTCGGCGGTGGCGGCGCGGGCGTACTCCTTGCGGTCGGGGGCGACCGCGTCCTCCAGGTCGACCACCACCACGTCGGCCCCGCAGCCGAGCGCCTTGACGACGACCCGCGGCCGGTCACCGGGGGCGTACAGCCAGGTGAGCGGGAAACCGGTGCGCGGCAAACCGGTGCGCGCGAACGCGGCCGGCGCGGAAGCGGCCGGTGAGGAGGAGGCGGACGGGGCGCGCGGCGGGCGCGTCATACGGCGCCCTCGGCGCGCAGCGCGGCCACCTCGGCCGCGGTCAGGCCCAGCTCGGTGAGGACGGCGTCGGTGTCGGCGCCGTGCGGCCGGCCGGCCCAGCGGATCGCGCCGGGTGTGGCGGACAGCCGGAACAGGACGTTCTGCATGCGCAGCGGGCCCAGCTCCGGGTCGTCGACGGTGGTGATCGTGGACAGCGCCTGGTACTGCGGGTCGGTCATCACCTCCCGTACGTCCTGCACGGGGGCGATCGCCGCCTCGGCCTTCTCGAAGGCGGCGAGGACCTCCTCGCGGGGTCGGACGGCGATCCACCGCCCGACCGCCTCGTCGAGCAGGCCGGCGTGGCGGGCGCGGCCGTCGCCGGTGGCGAACCACGGCTCGTCGATCAGCTCGGGGCGGCCGACCAGCTCCATCACCCGCTCCGCGACCGACTGGGCGGAGGTGGAGACGGCCACCCAGGTGCCGTCGGCGGTGCGGTAGGTGTTGCGCGGGGCGTTGTTGGCGGAGCGGTTGCCGGTGCGTTCCTGGACGTATCCGAGCTGGTCGTACCACGTCGGGTGGGGGCCGAGGACGGTCAGGATCGGCTCGATGATCGCCATGTCGACGACCTGCCCGGCGCCGGTGCGCTCCCGGGCGGCCAGCGCGGTCATCACCGCGTAGGCGGTGGCGAGCGCGGCGACGGAGTCGGCCAGGCCGAACGGCGGGAGCGTGGGCGGGGTGTCCGGTTCGCCGGTGATCGCGGCGAAGCCGCTCATGGCCTCGGCGAGCGTGCCGAAGCCGGGCCGGTGGGCGTAGGGGCCGAACTGGCCGAAGGCGGTGACCCGGGCGAGGACCAGCCGGGGGTTGGCGGCGGACAGTTCCTCCCAGCCGAGGTCCCACTTCTCCAGGGTGCCGGGGCGGAAGTTCTCCACGATCACGTCGGCGCCGGCGGCCAGGCGCAGCAGGGTGGTGCGGCCGCCCGGGGTGGACAGGTCGAGGGTGAGGGTGCGCTTGTTGCGGCCGAGCACCTTCCACCACAGGCCGATCCCGTCCTTCGCGGGGCCGTGGCCGCGGGACGGGTCGGGTTTCGCCGGGTGCTCGACCTTGATCACCTCCGCGCCGAAGTCGCCCAGGAAGGTGGCCGCGAGGGGCCCGGCGAAAAGGGTGGCGAGGTCCAGCACACGCAGGCCGGTGAGCGGGGCGTCGGTCATGGACGGGATGCCTCCCTGTGCGTGAGGTGGGCCAGGGCGTCGAAGCCGATGCCGTCGAAGCCGGAGACGGAGGTGGCGAGCCGGTTCTTCAGCGGGGCCGTGAAGCGGTCGGGCAGCGCGGCGGGGGAACCGGCGAGCAGTCCGGCGACGCTGCCGGCCGTGGCGCCGTTGGAGTCGGTGTCCAGGCCGCCCGACACCGCCCGGCAGATGGACCCGGCGAAGTCCCCGTCGGCGTGGGTGAGGGCTGCGGCGGTCAGCGCGGTGTTGGGCAGGGCGTGCACCCAGTGGTGGGTGGAGGCGTAACGGGCGTGGAGACGATCGACGACGGTGTCGAAGTCGGCGTGCTCGTGGGCGAGTTGCACCGCGTGCCGGACCGCCTGCGCCAGCCGGGAGCCGGGCGGGACCACCGTCAGACCGGTGCGCAGGCAGGCGTGCACGTCCTGGGTGCCGGAGGCGGCCGCAGCGAGGGTGGCCGCGGTGAACATCGCCGCGTACACGCCGTTCGCGGTGTGGCTGAGGATGGCGTCGCGGTGGGCCTGTGCGGCGGCGCCCGCCGGGTCGCCGGGGTTGGTCCAGCCGTGCACATCGGCGCGGATCACAGCGCCGATCCACTCGCGGAAGGGGTTGCGGTGGCGGGCGGTCTCCGGCGGTTCGAGGCCGAGCAGCAGGTTGCGCAGGGCGATGCGCTCGGCGGTGAAGACCCGGCCGGGCGCCAGCTCGTCCAGCCAGAGGCCGGCGACGTCGGCGGTGGTGAAGGCGCGGCCGTGACGCTGGAGCAACAACAGGTTCAGCAAAGGGTAGTTGAGATCGTCGTCCTCGGGCATGCCCTCGATGGTCTCGGCCAGGGAGGTAGCGGCCGAGCGGCGGTTCCAGGGGTGCGCCGCGAGCAGCTCGGCGGGGACACCGCGGGCGGTGAACCACGTGCTCAGCGGCCAGTTGCCGACCGCCTGGGCGAGCGCGCGGATGCCGTCGAGCGGGAGTTTCTCGACGGGCTTGCCGAGCAGGCAGCCGGCAGCCCGGCCGAGCCAGGCGGCCTCCAGCCGTTCCGCGGTGAGGGGCGTACGGGGTGCGGGGGCGGGCCAGTCGGGGCAGAGCCGTCCGATCCGCTCCAGGTCGGTCGGCTCGTCCAGCCGGCTGGGCAGATCGGCGAGTTCGTCCAGCAGGTCCTCGGCGAGCTGCCGCAGATAGCGGGAGGTGCGCTGCGGGGAGGCCCCGGCCCGCTCGGGGGCGTCCGGGCCGCCGGCCGCCCGCCAGCGCGCCGCGATCGCCTTCGGCTCCCGGCCGTCCAGCGCCGCCTGGCGCAACTCGTGGCCGATCAGGTCCTCGGGCTGGACCCAGGTCAGTCGGCGCATCCGGCGCCTCCGAGCCGCGCGAACGCCTCCTCGTGGGCGCGCCGGCGCTCCACGTCCCGCCGGAAGACCTCCCGGGCGACCTCGGTGAGGGCGCGGGCCGGCTCCCACAGGTCGAGGCGGCTGGCCTCGGCGACGGTCTTCGCCCAGTCCTCCGGGACCGGGGAGCCGAGGGCACCGGCCAGCGCGCCCGCCATCGTCGCGATGGAGTCGCAGTCGCGGCCGTAGTTCACCGCGCCGAGCACCGCGTGCCGGTAGTCGCCGCGCGCGACGAGCACCGTCCCCAGCGCGACGGGCAGTTCCTCGATCGCGTGCAGCCGGGACGGGCGGCGGGCGCCCAGCGAGGGGGAGCGGTAGTCGGGGCCCACGGTGTCGTACGGGGCGACGGCCGTCCGCAGCGGGGCGAGCGCCGACTCGAAGTCGGTGTAGCGGGCGGCGACTTCGCACACCGCCTCGATCGCCGTCCGGGTGCCGTCCTTGGCCAGGCCCAGGCAGGCGCGGACCACGGACTCCGGTGTCGCGCCCGGAGCGCAGGCCGCCGCCACGGCCGCGGCGAAGACGCCGGCCGCCTCCCGGCCGTACGACGACTGGTGGGCGCCCGCCACGTCCAGCGCCTCGGCGTACGCGGCGGCCGGGTTCGCCGCGTTGACCAGGCCGACCGGGGCCATGTACATCGCGGCGCCGCAGTTCACGAGGTTGCCGACGCCGGCCTCGCGGGGGTCGACATGGCCGTAGTGCAGTCGGGCGACCAGCCACTTCTCCGCGAGAAAGATCCGCTGCAGGGGCAGCGCCTCCGCCTCCAGCTCCGGGATCCAGCGCGGGGTGGTCATCAGGTCCGGGACCAGGTGGTCGGCGACCGCGTAGGCGTCCAGGTGGTCGCGGACCGTGGCGTACACCCTGACCAGTGCGTGGGTCATCAGGGTGTCGTCCGTGACGTGCCCGTCGCCCTTGTGGTACGGCGCGAGCGGGCGGGCGGTGCGCCAGGCGTCGCCGTGCCAGGGGCCGACGATGCCGTGGATGCGGCCGCCGTGACGTTCGGTGATCTGGTCGGGGGAGTAGCCCTCGACCGGGCCGCCGAGGGCGTCACCGACGGCGGCGCCGACGAGGGCGCCGGTGATCCGCTCCGCCAGGGCCACGGCCCCTGGGGTTTCTTCTCCTTTGGGCGTCATGTGCCGAATCATCCTCCCGGCAGGGCCGGTTGCGCGGCTTCCAGCAGCTCGGCGAGTTCCACCAGGTCGGTGCCGGTCAGACGGGGCAGGGCGCAGCCGGTGAGGGTGCGGCAGGCGTCACGCCAGGTCTCCGGGATCGCCTCCGCGCCGCCGAGCGCGCCGGTGAGGGCGCCGGTGAGAGCCGGGGCGGAGTCCGCGACCCGGGACAGGCAGGCGGCCGCGGGCACGGCGACGGCGATGCGGCCGTCCGCGGCGCTGGCCAGCGCGAGGGCGACCGGCACGGTCTCGGCGGCGGCGATGCCGTAGCTGTAGACGTGGTCGACGATCTGGTGCTCCAGCGGCGGGACCAGCGCGAAGGCACTGCCGGCGTCGCGCGCGAGGGTGAGCGCGTGCCGGGCGTTGCGGCCGATCTCGGTGTCCGGGGGGAGTTCGCCGAGGGCGGCGGTCACGCAGGTGCCGGTGTCGGCGCCGGTCAGGGCGAGCGCGAGGGCCGCCGCCATCGCCCGGGCGCCGTGCACGCCGTCGCCGTCCTGGGTGTAGCGGGCGTCGAACTCGGCGAGGTCGGCGGCGGCTCGGGGGTCGCCGACGTGGGCGGCGGCCAGGACGCAGGCGCGCACGCAGGCCGCGTCGTCGAAGTGGTGCGGGTTGTCGTGGCCGGTGGCGGGCGGACGCAGTCCGGCGGCCAGGTTGCCGAGGCCCGCGCGCACGGAGATGCGGGCGCGCAGGGGCAGGACGGCGGACTCGATCTCGGCGGCGCGCTCCGCCGCGGCGGCGACCTCGGCGGCCACGGCGGTCCAGGTCAGGTCCAGCGCGGTGCGCACCCGGCGTTCCCGGCTGAGGTCGCCGAGGGCGTGGTCGTCACCGGCTCGCAGCACCGCTTCGGCGGCGAACGCCGCCCACTCGGCGTCGTCGGAGGGGCCGAGGCGCAGCGGCTCCGGCGGCTGGTTGAGGGCGATGGGGACGGGCAGGGTGGTGGTGGCGTTCTGCTCGGCGAAGGTGTCCAGCTCGCGGGTGAGCCGCCGGGTCCACTCCGGCATGCGCGCGGCCCGGTGCCGGGCGGCGGGCCATCCGGCCGCGTCTCCGGCGGCGAGCCCGAGGAGCAGTCCTTCGATACGGCGCGTCACGGCTTCACCTCGTCGGGCTCACCGGGATCCATCGCCGGTACGAGAGGGTTCGGCGCCCGGGACCCGCGGGGCGGCGCCCCTCCGCCGGCCGGCTCGGCCGGGGAAGGGGCGGGCGCGAGGGAGCCGCGCGCCTCGTCCAGCATCTTGTCGGGGCCGTAGTGCGGCACCTTGCCGGGGACGAAGTCCGGCACCTTCTCGGGGAGACGGTCCGGCGCCGTGTCCGGGACGAGGTCCGGCACCACGACCCGCGCCGCCCACGCGCCCGGTTCCCCGGCCTGCGCGGTCCTCTCGGTCTGCGCCGCCCTCTCGGCCTTCTTGTCCCCGCCCGCCCCGGGAGAAGCGGCCTCCACGAGCAGGTCCGCCACCTCCAGCACATGCCGCCCCTTCATCGCCGGCAGGCAGCTGCCGCGGGCCGGGCCGATCGCCGCCGCCCAGTCGGCCGGGATCGCCGCCACTCCCTGCGTCGCGCCCGCCAGAGCGCCGGCCACCGCCGCCGTCGTATCCGCGTCGCGCCCCATGTTGACGGCGGTGAGCACCGCGTCGCGGAAGTCGCCGTCGGCCGCCGCGTAGGCGCCGAAGGCGAGGGCGACCGCCTCGGGGGCGAGGTCGGTCCAGGGGTAGCCGCCGATGACGACGGCGGTACGCACCGCGCGTTCGCCGCGGTGGGCGGCGATGACCGCGCGCCGCAGGGAGCGAGCCGTCCAGGAGTCGTCCGGTACGACGGTGAGCGCGGCCGCGACCACCGCCTCCGGCGTGGCACCGCCCATCGCCGCCGCGACCCCGGCCGCGACCGCCTGGCCGCCGTAGATGCCCTCGCCCTCGTGGCTGACCGCGCCGTCGATCGCGGCGAGCCGTGCCGCCTCCGCCGGGCGGCCCGCGGCGTGCACCCCGGACGCCGCCGCGCGCATGGCGAGCCCGTCGCTCCAGGCGTGCCGGTGCTGGGCGGAGATGGGCGCGGCCAGGCCCCGGCGCAGGTTCTCCAGGGTGCCGCGCTCGCTGAACCCCGCACCGCGGAAGGGGCCCTCGGCGCGGTCGGCGATCCACTCGTGCCAGGCCGCCTCCACATCGGCCGGGGTCAGGGCCGAACCGTGCCGGACCAGCAGCAGTCCGGAGAAGATCGCGTACTCGGTGTCGTCGGTGCCGGCCGGCTCGGCGGCGACGAATCCGGTGATGCGGCCCCAGCGGGCGCGGATCTCGGAGGGCTTGAGGTTCTCCGCGGGCGCCCCGAGGGCGTCGCCCACGGCCAGGCCGAGCAGGGCGCCACGGGCCCGCTCACGGATCGAGGCCATGACGGCGTCACCTCCGGACAGTCCCGTCGAGGGCGTACAGCCCCTTGCGCCAGGTGTGCCACGGCGGGCGTCACGCCTCGCGCATGCGGGCCCGGTGTCACCCGGTCGGCTGTCATCAGGCGGCGGGCAAAACCGCAGGTTAGCCCAGCCTTTCCTTGCTGGCGGCGAGGGAATCACCTGGCATAGATTTGGCGTTGTCGGAAGTTGGAATCTGTCCAGACTTAGCTTTGCCTTAGCTTTCTTGGGGGACCGCAATGGCCATCATCGAGACCCGGGCGGCGCTGCACGAGGCGCACCGCGACAACCACACCCACCGTGACGTCAACGGAGGGTGGCTGCGCCCCGCCGTCTTCGGCGCGATGGACGGACTGGTCTCCAACCTGGCCCTGATGACCGGTGTCGCGGGCGGCTCCGTCGGTCAGCACACGATCGTGCTGACCGGGCTCGCGGGCCTGGCCGCCGGCGCCTTCTCGATGGCGGCAGGCGAGTACACCTCGGTCGCCTCCCAGCGTGAGCTGGTCGAGGCCGAACTGGACGTCGAGCGCCGCGAGCTGCGCAAGCACCCCGCGGACGAGGAGGCGGAGCTGGCCGCCCTGTACCAGGCGCGGGGCGTGGAGCCGGAGCTGGCCCGCGAGGTCGCCCGGCAGCTGTCGAAGGACCCTGAGCAGGCGCTGGAGATCCACGCCCGCGAGGAGCTGGGCATCGACCCGGGGGATCTGCCGTCGCCGCTGGTCGCGGCCGTGTCCTCGTTCGGCTCCTTCGCGCTGGGTGCCCTGCTGCCCGTGCTGCCGTATCTGCTCGGCGCGACCGTGCTGTGGCCGGCCCTGCTGCTCGCGCTGTTCGGGCTGTTCGCCTGTGGTGCGGTGGTCGCCAAGGTGACCGCGCGCAGCTGGTGGTACAGCGGTTTGCGCCAGCTTGTCCTGGGTGGTGCCGCCGCCGGTGTGACGTACGCCCTGGGCAGCCTGTTCGGAACGGCCGTAGGATGACGCGGCTGGTACTTATGCGATGGGCCGCATAAGTTCTCCATTACCCGCTGGTTTCGGCAGTGTGACCGCGGGGCATGAGCCGTAAGCGCTGTGGGCAATGAGGCCTGCGGCGCGCCCCCGGGGCGTGCGACGACGCCCGTCCCGGTCACCGGTCCGACGGACACGGATCTGTCCGTGTCGGGCCCCACACTTTCCGCCGCAGGGTCGCGTCACCCCCCGCCCGAGCACCCGCGCGGCGTCCGCATGTTGGAACGGAGTATCCGGTTCCCGAGAACCGCTCCATCATGTAACCTGCACGAAATTTTGAGACACGCAGAGGGCCAACGTCGTCCCTCGGCACTTGCTCCCCCAGAGCCTGAAGGCCTGGGAGGTGCCCCCAGCCACTTGACGACGACGGGAGAGCCGATGCGTACGCCGCGCCAGCCGTCCCAGCATTCCACGGACCGCTCGAACTGGTCCTTCATGGATGCTCGCCCTGCTGCGCAGGGTATGTACGACCCCCGCAACGAGCACGACGCCTGCGGCGTCGGCTTCGTCGCCACCCTCACCGGCGAGGCGTCCCACACGCTGGTCGAGCAGGCCCTGACGGTCCTGCGCAACCTGGAGCACCGCGGTGCCACCGGCTCCGAGCCCGACTCGGGCGACGGCGCGGGCATCCTCTCCCAGGTCCCCGACGCGTTCTTCCGCGAGGTGGCCGGATTCGAGCTGCCCGAGGCCGGTGCCTACGCCGCCGGCATCGCCTTCCTCCCGGAGGACGGCGCCGCCGACGCCGTCTCACAGATCGAGACGATCGCCGCCGACGAGGGCCTGACCGTCCTCGGCTGGCGCGAGGTCCCGGTCGCCCCGGAGCTGCTGGGCGCCACCGCCCGCTCCACCATGCCCCTCTTCCGCCAGCTCTTCGTCGCCGACGGTGCCGCGGTGCCTGCCACGGGCATCGCCCTGGACCGCAAGGCGTTCGTGCTGCGCAAGCGCGCCGAGCGCGAGGCGGGCGTCTACTTCCCGTCGCTGTCCGCGCGGACCATCGTCTACAAGGGCATGCTGACCACCGGCCAGCTCGAGCCGTTCTTCCCGGACCTGTCCGACCGCCGCTTCGCCTCCGCGATCGCGCTCGTCCACTCGCGCTTCTCCACGAACACCTTCCCGTCGTGGCCGCTCGCGCACCCCTACCGCTTCGTCGCCCACAACGGTGAGATCAACACCGTCAAGGGCAACCGCAACTGGATGCGCGCCCGCGAGTCGCAGCTGGTCTCGGACCTGTTCGGCTCTTCCGAGAAGACCCTCGAGCGGATCTTCCCGGTCTGTACGCCCGACGCCTCCGACTCCGCGTCCTTCGACGAGGTGCTCGAACTCCTGCACCTCGGCGGCCGTTCGCTGCCGCACTCCGTGCTGATGATGATCCCGGAGGCGTGGGAGAACCACGACTCCATGGACCCGGCCCGGCGCGCCTTCTACCAGTTCCACTCCACGATGATGGAGCCCTGGGACGGCCCCGCCTGCGTCACCTTCACCGACGGCACCCAGGTCGGCGCCGTGCTCGACCGCAACGGTCTGCGCCCCGGCCGCTACTGGGTCACCGACGACGGCCTCGTCGTCCTCGGCTCCGAGGTCGGCGTCCTCGACATCGACCCCGCGAAGGTCGTCCGCAAGGGCCGCCTGCAGCCCGGCCGGATGTTCCTCGTCGACACCGCCGAGCACCGCATCGTCGAGGACGACGAGATCAAGGCGCAGCTCGCCGCCGAGAAGCCGTACGCCGAGTGGCTGGAGACCGGCGAGATCGAGCTGGGCGACCTGCCCGAGCGCGAGCACATCGTCCACACCCACGCCTCGGTCACCCGCCGCCAGCAGACCTTCGGTTACACGGAGGAGGAGCTGCGCGTCATCCTCGCCCCGATGGCCCGCGCCGGCGCCGAGCCGATCGGCTCCATGGGCACCGACAGCCCGATCGCGGCCCTGTCCGAGCGCCCGCGCCTGCTCTTCGACTACTTCACCCAGCTGTTCGCACAGGTCACCAACCCTCCGCTGGACGCCATCCGCGAGGAACTGGTCACCTCGCTGCGCTCCTCGCTGGGCCCCGAGGGCAACCTGCTGGAGCCTACGGCCGCCTCGTGCCGCTCGGTCACCCTGCCCTTCCCGGTGATCGACAACGACGAGCTGGCCAAGCTCATCCACATCAACGCCGACGGCGACATGCCCGGCTTCAAGGCCGCGACCCTCTCCGGCCTGTACCGGGTGCACGGCGGCGGAGAGGCCCTGGCCGCCCGCATCGACGAGATCTGCGCCGAGGCCGACGCCGCCATAGAGAACGGCGCCCGCCTGATCGTCCTCTCGGACCGCCACTCGGACGCCGAGCACGCGCCGATCCCGTCGCTGCTGCTCACCTCGGCCGTCCACCACCACCTCATCCGCACCAAGCAGCGCACCCAGGTGGGCCTGCTGGTCGAGGCCGGCGACGTCCGCGAGGTCCACCACGTCGCCCTGCTCATCGGCTACGGCGCCGCCGCCGTCAACCCCTACCTGGCGATGGAGTCGGTCGAGGACCTGCTGCGCGCGGGCACGTTCCTGAACGGCCTGGAGCCCGAGAAGGCCATCAAGAACCTGATCTACGCCCTCGGCAAGGGCGTGCTGAAGGTCATGTCCAAGATGGGCATCTCCACCGTCGCCTCCTACCGCGGCGCCCAGGTCTTCGAGGCCGTCGGCCTGGACGAGGCCTTCGTCGAGAAGTACTTCAACGGCACCACCACCAAGATCGGCGGCGTCGGCATCGACGTCATCGCCAAGGAGGTCGCCGCCCGCCACGCCAAGGCCTACCCGGCCTCCGGCATCGCCCCGGCGCACCGCGCGCTGGAGATCGGCGGCGAGTACCAGTGGCGCCGCGAGGGCGAGCCGCATCTGTTCGACCCGGAGACGGTCTTCCGCCTCCAGCACTCCACGCGCACCGGCCGCTACGACATCTTCAAGAAGTACACGGACCGCGTGAACGAGCAGTCCGAGCGCCTGATGACGCTGCGCGGCCTGTTCGGCTTCAAGTCCGGCCGCGGACCGATCCCGATCGACGAGGTCGAGCCCGTCTCCGAGATCGTCAAGCGCTTCTCCACGGGCGCCATGTCGTACGGCTCCATCTCGCAGGAGGCGCACGAGACCCTCGCCATCGCCATGAACCAGCTGGGCGGCAAGTCCAACACCGGTGAGGGCGGCGAGGACCCGGAGCGCCTGTACGACCCGGCGCGCCGCTCGGCGATCAAGCAGGTGGCCTCCGGCCGCTTCGGCGTGACCTCCGAGTACCTGGTCAACGCGGACGACATCCAGATCAAGATGGCCCAGGGCGCCAAGCCCGGCGAGGGCGGCCAGCTGCCCGGCCACAAGGTCTACCCGTGGGTCGCCAAGACCCGTCACTCGACGCCGGGTGTCGGCCTGATCTCCCCGCCGCCGCACCACGACATCTACTCCATCGAGGACCTCGCCCAGCTGATCCACGACCTGAAGAACGCGAACCCGCAGGCGCGGATTCACGTCAAGCTGGTCTCCGAGGTCGGCGTCGGCACGGTCGCGGCCGGTGTGTCCAAGGCGCACGCGGACGTCGTGCTGATCTCCGGCCACGACGGCGGCACGGGCGCTTCCCCGCTGACCTCGCTCAAGCACGCCGGCGGTCCCTGGGAGCTCGGCCTCGCCGAGACCCAGCAGACCCTGCTGCTCAACGGCCTGCGCGACCGGATCGTCGTGCAGACCGACGGCCAGCTCAAGACCGGCCGTGACGTGGTCATCGCCGCGCTGCTGGGCGCCGAGGAGTTCGGTTTCGCGACCGCTCCGCTCGTCGTCTCCGGCTGCGTGATGATGCGCGTGTGCCACCTGGACACCTGCCCGGTCGGCATCGCCACCCAGAACCCGGTGCTGCGCGACCGCTTCGCCGGCAAGGCCGAGTACGTGGTGAACTTCTTCCAGTTCATCGCGCAGGAGGTCCGCGAGCTGCTCGCCGAGCTGGGCTTCCGCTCCATCGAGGAGGCCGTCGGCCACGCCGAGGTGCTGGACGTCGAGCGCGCGGTGGACCACTGGAAGGCCCAGGGCCTGGACCTCAACCCGCTGTTCCACGTGCCCGAGCTGCCCCAGGGCGCGGTCCGCCACCAGGTCATCGCCCAGGACCACGGCCTGGAGAAGGCCCTCGACAACGAGCTGATCAAGCTGGCCGCCGACGCGCTGGCCGCCGGGAGCGCGACGGACGCACAGCCGGTCCGCGCCCAGGTCGCCATCCGCAACATCAACCGCACGGTCGGCACCATGCTCGGCCACGAGGTGACGAAGAAGTTCGGCGGTGCGGGCCTGCCCGACGACACCATCGACATCACCTTCACCGGCTCCGCCGGCCAGTCCTTCGGCGCCTTCGTGCCGCGCGGTGTCACGCTGCGCCTGGAGGGCGACGCCAACGACTACGTCGGCAAGGGCCTGTCCGGTGGCCGGATCGTCGTCCGCCCGGACCGGGGCGCCGACCACCTCGCCGAGTACAGCGTCATCGCCGGCAACACCATCGGCTACGGCGCGACCGGCGGCGAGATGTTCCTGCGCGGCAAGACCGGCGAACGCTTCTGCGTGCGCAACTCCGGCGCGCTGGTCGTCTCCGAGGGCGTGGGTGACCACGGCTGCGAGTACATGACGGGCGGTCACGCGGTCGTCCTCGGCGAGACGGGCCGCAACTTCGCGGCCGGCATGTCCGGTGGCATCGCGTTCGTCATCGACCTGGACCGCGACAACGTCAACGTCGGCAACATCGACGCGATCGAGGCGCTGGACGAGACGGACAAGGAGTGGCTGCACGACGTCGTGCGCCGCCACCAGGAGGAGACCGGCTCCACCGTCGCCGCGAAGCTCCTGGCCGATTGGGACACCGCCGTCGAGCGCTTCAGCAAGATCATCCCCAGCACGTACAAGGCAGTGCTCGCCGCCAAGGACGCCGCCGAGCGAGCCGGTCTGTCGGAGACCGAGATCACCGAGAAGATGATGGAGGCGGCGATCAATGGCTGACCCGAAGGGCTTTTTGAACCACGGCCGCGAGGTCGCCAAGTCCCGTCCGGCGGAAGAGCGCGTCAAGGACTGGAACGAGGTCTACGTCCCCGGCTCCCTGCTGCCGATCATCAGCAAGCAGGCCAGCCGCTGCATGGACTGCGGCATCCCGTTCTGCCACAACGGCTGTCCGCTCGGGAACCTCATCCCCGAGTGGAACGACTACGCCTACCGCGAGGACTGGTCGGCCGCGCAGGAGCGCCTGCACGCCACCAACAACTTCCCGGAGTTCACCGGCCGCCTGTGCCCGGCTCCCTGCGAGTCGGCGTGCGTGCTCGGCATCAATCAGCCGCCGGTCACCATCAAGAACGTCGAGGTCTCGATCATCGACAAGGCGTGGGAGACCGGGGACGTCGCCCCGCAGATCCCCGAGCGCCTGTCCGGCAAGACCGTCGCCGTCGTCGGCTCGGGCCCCGCGGGCCTGGCCGCCGCCCAGCAGCTCACCCGGGCCGGCCACACCGTCGCCGTCTACGAGCGCGCGGACCGCGTCGGAGGTCTCCTCCGCTACGGCATCCCCGAGTTCAAGATGGAGAAGCGGCACATCAACCGCCGTATCGAGCAGATGCGCGCGGAGGGCACCCGCTTCCGCACCGGCATCGAGATCGGCCGCGACCTGAAGGCCACGGACCTGAAGAAGCGGTACGACGCGGTCGTGCTGGCCGTGGGCGCCACCACCGCCCGCGACCTGCCGGTGCCGGGCCGCGAGCTCAAGGGCATCTACCAGGCCATGGAGTACCTGCCCCTGGCGAACAAGGTGCAGGAGGGCGACTTCGTGGCGCCCCCCATCTCCGCCGAGGGCAAGCACGTCGTCGTCATCGGCGGCGGCGACACCGGCGCCGACTGCGTGGGCACCGCCCACCGCCAGGGTGCGGCCTCCGTCACGCAGCTGGAGATCATGCCCCGCCCCAGCGAGGAGCGGCACCCGACGAACCAGCCGTGGCCGACCTTCCCGATCCTGTACAAGGTCACCTCGGCCCACGAAGAGGGCGGCGAGCGGATCTACTCCGCCTCCACCACCCACTTCGAGGGCGACGAGGACGGCAACGTGCAGTGGCTGCACCTGAGTGAAGTCGAGTTCGTCGACGGCAAGTTGACCTCCAAGCCGGGCACCGAGCGCAAGATCCCGGCCCAGCTGGTCACCCTCGCGATGGGCTTCACCGGCACCGACCGGGACAACGGCCTGGTGGAGCAGTTCGGCCTGGACCTCGACGAACGCGGTAACATCGCCCGCGACGCCGACTTCCAGACGAACGTCCCCGGTGTCTTCGTCGCCGGTGACGCCGGCCGTGGCCAGTCCCTGATCGTGTGGGCGATCGCGGAGGGCCGCTCGGCCGCACGCGGCGTCGACCGCCACCTGACCGGAGCCAGCGACCTGCCGGCCCCGATCCGCCCGACGGACCGCGCCCTGGCGGTCTGACGGCCCTGAAAACGTCCCGTACAACGGCGTGCGGAACACAGACGGCGCCTGCCCTGTCCCCGACCGGACCCTGGGCAGGCGCCGTCGCCTTTCTCCGCACGCCTACGGCACCCGGCAGGACTCCGTCCGGGCCGGGGTGTCCCTCCGATCACTCTCACGCCGTGACCGAGGTCAGCTCGACGAACCTGCCCCACGCGCACAGCGCGAGCAGCGCCAGCAGCGCCACACAGGCGCCCGCCTGAACCAGGGCGCGGTAGCGGTTGCGGGGCGCGTAGGCGTAGGCCAGGGTCAGCGCGCCGCCGGTCAGCAGGCCGCCGAGGTGGCCCTGCCAGGACGTCAGACCGGCGGAGACCAGCATCCACAGCAGCAGCATCCCCATGAACCGGTTGACCTGCCCGAGGTCGCCGCCCATGCGCCGGGCCAGGACGTAGTACGCCGCGCCGAGGCCGAAGATGGCACCCGAGGCGCCCACCGACTCGGTCGCCGGGTCGGCGATGAGCAGCTCCAGCACCGAACCGCCGAGCGCGGACAGCAGATACAGCGCCAGATAGCGGACCCGGCCGAGCAGCACCTCCGCGGCGCGGCCGATCTGCCACAGCGCGAACATGTTCATCACGATGTGGGCGATCCCGAACGCGCCCTCGGTCGGCGGCAGATGCAGGAACGCGCCGGTCAGCAGCCGCTCCCACTCGCCGGCCACGACACCCTGGGCGTCGTAGCCGGCCGGGAGGCCGCTGTCGTAGACGTAGTAGCCGCCGTCCGGGCCGACCAGCCGGGCCCCGAGCATCGAGAACCGCTGCACAATCTCCGGCCGCGCCAGCTCGCCCAGATACGCCAGCACGTTCATCCCGATCAGCACGCAGGTGAGCACCGGCGCCGCCGGCACCCGGCCGCCCACGACCGTACGGGCCTGCCGCACCGAGCGCGCGCCCTCCTTCACGCACTCCACGCACTGGTGGCCCACCGCCGCCTCGCGCATGCAGTCCGGGCAGATGAACCTCTCGCAGCGGGTGCAGCGGACGTAGGACTCCACCTTGGGGTGGCGATAGCAGGTGGTGACGGTGGACTCGGGTTCCACGCCGGCTCCTCACAGAGATGGGACGGACGGTGAGCCGGTGGGGACGGCGGCGAACAAAATAACGAACGCCTGTGGATGGCGGGATGTTAGGGGCCACGCGTGACATACCCTCGCCCCACCGGAACCACGAAGCCGAGGGGGAGAAGCGCGTGGCCGCGATCAGTCTGACCACAGTGGAGGAGACCGCACCCGCGCTGGTCAGCCTCTACAAGAACGCCGGGATCTCGCTCACCAAGCACGGCCTGGACGGCCTGAGGGCGGCGGTCTACCTCGTGGTCGACCACTCGGGCTCCATGAAGCCGTACTACCGCGACGGCAGCGTGCAGGCGCTCGCCGACCGCGTACTGGGCCTGTCCGCGCACCTCGACGACGACGGCAGCGTGCCGGTCGTCTTCTTCTCCACGGACGTCGACGCCGTCACCGACATCGCGCTCGCCGACCACCATGGCCGGATCGGCCGGATCGTGGCCGGACTCGGCCACATGGGCAGGACGAGCTACCACTCGGCGATGGACGCCGTCATCGACCACTACCTCGACAGCGGCGCCAAGGACCCCGCCCTGGTGGTCTTCCAGACCGACGGCGGCCCGACCGACAAGCTCGCCGCGGAGCGCTGTCTGTGCAAGGCGGCGCGGCTGCCGCTGTTCTGGCAGTTCGTCGGGTTCGGCGACCCGCACAGCAAGCAGTTCGACTTCCTGCGCAAGCTCGACGACCTCGCCGTACCGGACAGGCGGGCGGTCGACAACGCCGGCTTCTTCCCCGCCGGCACGGACCCGCGCACGGTCTCCGACGCCGAGCTGTACGACCGGCTGGTGGGGGAGTTCCCGCAGTGGCTGGCGGCCGCCCGCGCCCAGGGCATCGTGCGCCCGGCCTGATCAGGCCACTTGCGATCCCTCAGGACCCGGTGAGACGGGCCGCCGCCGCGCGCTGGCGCTCCGCCATCACCGCCAGGAACCGCACGACGGTGTCCAGTTCCTCGGTGCTGAACTCCTCGCACGCCTCGACGATGTCCCGGGCCCAGTCCTCGAAGAACACGGCGAGCTCACCGACCCGGTCCGCGTCCAGCTCCACCAGCACCCTGCGCTTGTCCGTGGGGTGCTTGACGCGCCGGGCGAACCCCTTGGACTCCAGGCGGTCCACCAGCCCGGTGACGGAGGCGGGGGCCAGCCCGGTCAGCCGCGCGAGGTCCTTGGCGGTGAGCGGGCCGTGCCGCTCCAGCAGGTCGAGCGTCTTCTCCTCCGTCGCGTTCAGCCCCTGCTTGGCGGCGATCGCCGAGTGGAACATCACCGTGACGCCACTGTGCTCACGGCCGACGGCCATGAGCCGTCCCAGAGTCTCCGCGCGCTTCTCGTCCGACATGCTCCCACCCTACTAAAAATTTAGTTCGCCCGAACGAATGACTTGCGCTCACCCCGCCACCCCTGCAACTCTTTCGTTAGTCCGAACGAAATAATGAACCGGGGAGCCACCGTGTCCAACTCACCGTCCCTGACCACACCCCCACCCGCCACCACCTCGCAGCCCCACCCCCGCCGCTGGGCGGCCGCCGTCGTGATGATGACCGCGGCCCTGATGGACCTCCTCGACGTCACCATCGTCAACGTCGCCGTCCCCTCCATCGGCCGCGACCTGCACGCCTCGGACGGAGATCTCCAATGGCTGGTCTCGGCCTACCTGCTCGGCTTCGGCGCCACGCTGATCGTCTCCGGCCACCTCGGCGACCGCTACGGCCGCCGCGGCCTGTTCCTCGCCGGCACCGCGGGCTTCGGCCTGGCGAGCCTGGCCTGCGGCATCGCCCAGTCGCCGGACCAGCTGATCGCCGCACGCGCCGTGCAGGGCGTCATGGCAGCCGTCCTCGTCCCCCAGGTGATCGGCTCGTTCCGCACCCTCTTCGCCGGCAAGGAGCGCGGCGCCGCCTTCGGGATGTACGGCGCGGTGTCCGGCTTCGCCTCCGCGGTGGGCCTGCTGCTGGGCGGCCTGCTGACCGACGCCGACCTGTTCGGCTGGGGCTGGCGCTCGGTGTTCCTCGTCAACGTGCCCATCGCGGTGGCGACCTTCATCGGCGGCCTGCTGCTGGTGCCGCCCACGAAGGAGCGCTCGGCCGGACGCCCCGACGTCTTCGGCAGCTTGCTCCTCGCGGCCGGCCTGGTGGCGATCGTGCTGCCGCTGGTACAGGGCCGCGAGAACGGCTGGCCGCTGTGGGGCTGGCTGTGCCTGGCCGCGGGCGTCTGCGCGGTCGCGGCGCTCGCGATCGCCGAGGAGCGCCGCCGCACGACCCACACCACCCCCCTCCTCCCGGCCCGCGCCTTCAAACTCCCCGCGTTCTCCTTCGGTGTCCTCGTCCAACTCCTTTTCTCCATCGGCATGCAGGGCTTCTTCCTGGTCTTCGCGATCTGGCTGCAGGCCGCGGAGCGCTACACGCCGATGCAGGCCGGACTGGTGACGGTGGCCTTCTCGGCCGGCGGCTTCCTCACCGCGCCCGTCGCGGATTCCCTCGCGGTGAAGTACGGCCGGGTGGTGCTGGGCGCGGGCGCGCTGATGATGGCCGGCGGCTTCGGCTGGGTCTGGGCGGCCGTCGCGGACGCCTCCGGCCCGCACACGGGTGCGTGGCCGCTGGTCCCCGGCCTCCTCATGGCCGGCGCCGGCCTCGGCTTCCTCGTCGTGCCCCTGGTCAACGTGGTCCTGTCCGCCGTACCGGCCGACCTCGCCGGCGGCGCGTCCGGCATCTTCTCCACGGCCCAGCAGTTCGGGGGCGCGCTGGGCGCGGCGGCGATCGGCACGGTGTTCTTCGGCCACACCACCCACGGCCTGACCGACGCCCTCACCACGGCGATGCCCTGGGTCACGGCGACGTTCATCGCCTGCGCGGCCCTGACGGTCGCGCTGCCGCACCGGGCGGTGACGGGGGAGGGGTGACGGTGCGGTATCCGCTTACCCGCAGCTACGACCGGAGGCAGTCGCCGACGGCGGGAAGGGACAGGGTGGGGGGGGGGGGTCCGCCCGCAGCGGCCGGCACCGGGCAAGGGTCCTCGTCGGGGACGGGCGGCCGGACGAGGACGGACACCCTCACCCCGGCCCCGACTCACAGGCAACAGAAGGCGCGACAGCAACCGGCCACCGGACAGCAGCGGGCCGCCGCAGGCACGAAAGGGGCGCGGGGCTGTATTCGACATGCGGCTCCGCCGTGTGGGCGCGACCAGTCACAACGCAACCCGCACCCGAAACACGACCCGGCGCCGCAGGCACCCGCACAGGGCGCCGCGGGCTCACCCGCTGGACCCCCGCACCCGCAACTCCGGCAACAGCGCCACCCGATGCCGAGCCCGCCCCGGCTCGGCCAGCCGACGCGCGATCAACTCGACCGCAGCCACCCCCACCGCCCGCTTCCGCGGCGCCACCGCGCTCAGCGGAACGTCGGCCAGCCCCGCGACCTCGTCGTCGTACGCCACGAGCGCCACATCGTCCGGCACCCGCACCCCCCGCGCCCGCAGCCGCTGCAGCACCACGATCGCGTCGTGGTCGTTGTGCACGAGCGCCGCATCGATCCGCCCCGACACCACCGCGTCGGTGAACTCCTCCAGCACCCGGTCCCGTTCACCTGCCCGCCCCTGCGACGGCAGCGGAACGACGAAGTCACCCGGCAGCGGCAGCCCCACCCCCGCAAGCCCACCGACGAACCCCTCCCGCACCAGGCCCCGGTGCGGACTGTCGTCCCGCAGCAGCAACCCGATCCGCGACCGACCGCCCTCCGCGAGATGCCGCACCGCGATCCGCGCCCCGTACGCATGGTCACTGACCACCTGCTCGGCGTCCGTGACATCGTCCTCCGGCTGCCGTTCCACCAGCACATACGGCACCCCGAGATCATCCGGGAGGAAACCCTCACCGCCCACCCGCTCGCAGGGAGCGATCAGCAACCCGTCGATCCCCTCGGAGAGCATGTGCCGCACCTGCGCCCGCTCCTGCTCCGGGTCGTACTGCGAGATGCCGAGGACGAGCCGGACTCCCCATTCGGCGGCCGCCTCCCGCGCCCCCTTGATCGCCTCGGGGTAGTAATAGTCAGCCGCAGGCACGACGAGCCCCACGACAGACCCACCGCCCCCACCACCCCCACCGGGCACGGCCTCCGGCAGCACCGCGCCCCCATGCACCCGCACCAGCAAACCCCGCTCGGCGAGCACCTCGACGTCACGCCGGACGGTGATGGGGGAGACCCCCAACTCCGCGGCGACATCGCTGACCCGCACCGACCCGCTCGCGCGCACCCTGCGCAGGATTTCCCGGTGCCGTTCTTCGGCATGCACCGCCGCGCCCCTCTCCGCCCGCCGCCACTCACCAGCAGCCTAACCGGCATTCGATCGAACGTGAACGTTACTGAACGAACGAACAAAAAAACGCTACCTTGCGCGATTCATTGCCGACCCCTGTTCGTTCGTGCTAGAAACCGCTTCCACCCCCCTCCGCACCGCGCCCCTCGACCCAGCAAGGCACCGCACCCCTCCTCCCCTCCTCCCGGAGGTACGTCCGCCATGCCCCGAATGACCCGCCGCGCCCTCCTCCGCGCCGCCCTCACCGCAGCAGCCACCGCACCGCTCACCCTCAGCCTCCCCGGCACCGCACAAGCTGCCGAACCCGCCGAAGGCACAACCGCCGACCCCTACGACACCCTCCGCCTGAAATGGCGCAGCCTCACCCTCGGCACCGGCTTCGACCCCACCGCCGACCCCTACGCCGCCCGCCTCACCACCCTCGGCGCCACCGCCGCCGCACTGCGCGCCAAAATGAACCCCGCGCCCGGGTCCCTGTGGCCCGACCTGCCCTACGCCGACCCCGACCCGGACACCGACAGCGAGTCGTACATGTACTCCGGCAACCTCGTCACCAGCTACACCCGGCTGCGCACCCTCACCGAGGCCTACGCCCAGCCCGGCACCGGCCTCACCGGCGACGCCGGGCTGCTCGCCGAGATCATCACCGGCCTCGACCATCTGCACGCCGAGGCGTACAACGCCGGCCAGGCCCGCTACGGCAACTGGTGGAGCTGGCAGATCGGCGCCCCGCAGGCCCTGCTCGACATCGCGACCCATCTCTACGACAGCCTCGGCGCGGCCCGGATCGCCGACTGCACCGCGGCCGTCGACCACTTCGTCCCGGACAGCGCGGTCGCCCAGTACACCGGCACCTCCACCGGCGCCAACCGCGTCGACCTGTGCCGGGTCATCGCCCTGCGCGGCGTCCTCGGCAAGGATCCCGCCAAGCTCGCCCTCGCCCGCGACGCGCTCAGCCCCGTCTTCCCGTACGTCACCTCCGGCGACGGCCTCTACGCCGACGGCAGCTTCATCCAGCACACCTACGTCCCCTACGCCGGCTCCTACGGCGCGGTCATGCTCGGCGGGTTGTCCCTGCTGTTCGCCCTGCTGGAAGGTTCGGCCTGGGAGGTCACCGACCCGGGCCGGCAGGTCATCCTCGACTCCGTCGAGAAGGCCTACGCACCGTTCCTCTTCAACGGCCTCGCCATGGACAACGTGTCGGGGCGCGCGGTCAGCCGCGGGGTGCAGAAGAGCGACACCCGTGCCGTCCTCCAGGACGACCATCTGCGCGGACACGCCATCATCGCCTGCATCGCCCTGCTCGCCCGCAGCGCGTCCCCGGCCGAACGCGGCCGCTGGGAGGCCATGATCAAGGGCTGGATCGCCCGCGCCGCCTACCGCCCGATCCTCACCAGCGACGCCCTGAACGTCGCCCAGCTGGCCCGCCTGAAGACGATCGCCGACTCCACCACCACCACCGCCGCCCCCGAACCCACCGGCCACCGCCTCTTCCCCGGCATGGACCGGGCCGTGCACCGCCGCCCCGGCTGGGCCGCGAGCGTCTCCATGGCCTCCCAGCGGATCACCTACTACGAGAACGGCAACGGCGAGCACCTGCGCGGCTGGCACAGCGGCTCCGGAATGCTCTACTGGTGGGGCGACACCTTCGGCAACGGCCAGTACAGCGACAGCTTCTGGGCCACCGTCGACCCCATGCGGCTGCCCGGCACCACCGTCTCCCGCAAGACCCTGGCCGAAGGCGAGGGCGGCGCCTGGGGCGCGGCCCGCCCCGACGCGCGCTGGGTCGGCGGTGCCACCGACGGCACCTACGCGGCCGTCGGCCAGCACCTCAAGGGCCTGTCGTCCACGCTGGTCGCCCAGAAGTCCTGGTTCTTCCTCGACGACATGATCGTCTGCCTCGGCGCCGGTATCCAGAGCCGCGACGGCACCGGCGTGGAGACGATCGTCGACAACCGCAACCTCGGCGCGAACGGCAGCCACGCCCTCACCGTCGACGGCATCACCCAGCCCACCACCCTCGGCCGGCACACCACCTTCACCCGCGCCCGCTGGGCCCACCTCGCCGGCTTCGGCGGTTACGTCTTCCCCGGCGGCGCCGCCCTGCAGACCCTGCGCGAGGCCCGCACCGGATCCTGGTCCGCCATCAACACCGGCGGCACCACCGATCCCGTCACCCGCCGCTACCTCACCCTGTGGACGGACCACGGCACCGACCCGACCGCGGCCGGCTACGCCTACGCGATACTGCCCGGCGCCACGGCCCGGCAGACCGCCGCCCGCGCCGCCGACGCCGGCCGGCTGCGGATCCTCGCCAACACCAGCGGCCAGCAAGGCGTCTGCGCACCCGCGCTCGGCTTCACCGGCGTCAACTTCTGGCTCGCCGGCACCGTCGGCGACCTCACCGCGAGCACCCCGGCGAGCGTCATGATCCGCCGCAGCGGCGGCACGGCCACCGTGTGCGTCTCCGGCCCGCTGCGCGACGGCGCCGCCATCGACCTCATCTGGAACCGGCCGGTGTCCGCGGTGACGTCGGCCGACCCCACGGTGCAGGTGCTGGCGACCGGCAGCGCACTGACGCTGCGCATCACGCCCGGCACCCTCGGGGCCGTACACACAGCGCGGGTCACCCTCGCCCAGGGCCCGTCGTCGGCGACGCGGGAGTGATCCGAGCGACAGGGCCTAGGTGTCGCACTCCCACACCGTCCGGCACAGCGCGCACCGCGCGCGTACCCGCCCCCGCACCGGCACCCTGATCCGCTGATGGCAGGTCGGGCACGGGAACGACACCCGCAACGGCCCGTGCCCGTCCGGGGCGAAGCTGTACGGCACGCCGTCCGGCGCCGTCACGCGCGCGTGCTCCTGCGCGTGGCGCCTCTCGCGCGCGTAGCGCCGGCGTCCCGCCCAGCCGGCCGCCGTCAGCGGCGGCTGCCGCTCGTCCAGCCGGGCCAGCGCGAGCCCCGCGCCGTACGCCTCGTACGCCCGCGCGCTGGTGAACCACGTCGACGGGTCCTCCCCGAACAGCAGCGACCGCTTCGCCAGCACGTACCCGAACTCCTCCGGCGTGAGATAGCCCAACTTCTGCGACGACGCCCCGTCCTCCCGGTAGGCGTCCAGCAGCAGCCAGCCCGCGCCCAGATACGTCGTCGCCGTGTCGGTGAGGATCTCGTTCTCGCGGGTGCCCGGGAACGCCAGGTCGAGGCGGTGCAGGTACACGTGCATGATCTCGTGCGCCAGAGCCGCCCCGATGTCCCGCCGATGCGTACGGAACCGGTCATTCAGCTCCACGAAGTACTCCGGCCCGGCGGTCAGTTCGATGTTCGCCGCATGCGTCATCTCACGGAAGGAGACGATCATCCGCGCATCGGGGAGCCGGTAGTGCAGCACCAGCTCCCGCGCCACCCGCTGCGCCCCCAGATACAGGTCGTCGGTGTCGCAGAACGCCACATCCACCGGCGCCACACTCGTCGCGAACGTCGCGATCGTGTCGTACGACAGGCGCTTGTACAGCGCGGTGACGGCGGCCCGCACCGTCTGCAGATGCGGGTAGCCGTGCCGGACCGGTCCGCCGTTGCCCACGCCCAACCCCCAAGACGCTGGAGCCCGACTCCACTGTACGCAGATCCGGCCGAACCTCCGCCAGACCGGCTCCGGCCGATCCTCGCTGGTGGGGCGGTGCCCGGCACACACTAGGGTGGACGGCCATGACCATCAGCGACACCCACACCGGTGACGTCGACCCGGCCGTCCGCGCCGAGCTGTCCCGGCTGCGCGACAGCATCGACAACATCGACGCCGCCGTCGTCCACATGCTCGCCGAGCGCTTCAAGTGCACCCAGCAGGTCGGCCACCTCAAGGCCGCCCACCAGCTGCCCCCGGCCGACCCCGAGCGCGAGGCCCGCCAGATCGCGCGGCTGCGCGGCCTCGCCGAGAGCGCCAAACTCGACCCCGCGTTCGCCGAGAAGTTCCTGAACTTCATCGTCGGCGAAGTGATCAGGCACCACGAGCGGATCGCCGAGGACACCGCGAACGGCACCGCCGGATCCGCCCCCGCCGCCCGCCCCGCGCACTGATCCGGCCACCGATCTCCGGCACCGACCGACCGCACCGATCCGGCCACCGCGTGCACGGCAGGTGATCCGACCGGCACCGGCCGTCAGCACCCGGACGTAAGCTGGACCCCTCAGCGCGCGGGAGGGACGCCGGGCCATGCCGACGGATGCCGAGATCCTCATCGTCGACGACCATCAGGGCACCCTGTACGCCCTGGAAAGCACCCTGGCCCCGCTCGGCTACCGCCTGGGCCGGGCCACCAGCGGCGACGCGGCGCTCAAACAGCTGCTGCGCGGCCGCGTCGGGCTGCTCCTGCTGCAGGTGCGCACACCCGGCGCCGGCGCCCTGGAGGTGGTGCGCTACATGCGCCGCCTGGAGCAGACCCAGCACATCCCCGTCGTCCTGCTCACCGGTTTCCGCCCCGACCCCGAACTGGCCGCCACCGCCTTCGACCTCCGCGTCGCCGGCCTCATCGGCACGCCCGTCGACCCCTGGACGCTGCGCACCCACGTCCGCCACCTCTACGACACCCACCAGCACCGCCTCGCCCTGGAGGCGGAGATCCGCCGGCTGCGCGCCCGCCCGGCCGGCCCCGGCCGCGCGGGACCGGCGCCACTGCCCCACCCCGAGCCCCGCCCGGCCGCCGTACCGCAACAACGCGACCTGACAAACCCCGCCGCCCCCACCGACCCGACACGCCCCGCACGGGCGGTTCCGGCATGCGAGGGCGCATAGGCCCGCAAGGGACACAGGCCCACGACGGGACACAGGCGCGCGCGGGGGACATACGCCACGTAGCGAACCGCCCCTGTGCGATGCCGGTGCCATCAGGCAGCATGTCCTGCATGTCCGTACTCACGCGCGACGAAGCGCAGACCCGTGCCCAGCTCCTCGACGTCCAGCAGTACACGATCGACCTCGATCTGACGACCGGCGACGAGACCTTCGACTCCCGCACCATGATCCGCTTCACCGCCCGGACGAACGCGGACACCTTCGTGGAGCTGAAGCCGGCCGAGCTGCGCAGCGTCACCCTGGACGGACAGCCCGTCGACCCCGACACCCTCGACGGCAACCGTCTGCCGCTGAAGAACCTCAGCGCCGGCGAACACGAGCTGCGCGTCGACGCCGCCATGCGCTACTCCCGCACCGGCGAAGGCATGCACCGCTTCACCGACCCCAGCGACAGCGAGACCTACGTCTACACCCAGCTGTTCATGGAAGACGTCCAGCGCGTCTTCGCCGCCTTCGACCAGCCCGACCTCAAGTCGGTCTTCGAACTCACCGTCACCGCACCCGAAGGCTGGACCGTCCTCGCCAACGGCATCACCGAACACCTCGGCGACGGCCGCTGGAAAGCCGCACCCACCCCGCTGATCTCCACCTACCTCGTCGCCGTCGCCGCCGGCCCCTGGCACTCGTTGCGCACCGAACACCGCGGCCTGCCCTTCGGCCTCCACTGCCGCCGCTCCCTCGCGCCCTACCTCGACGCCGACGCCGAGGAGATCCTCGACATCACCCGCGCGTGCTTCGACCGCTACCACGAGAAGTTCGCCGAGCCCTACCCCTTCGACTCCTACGACCAGGCCTTCGTCCCGGAGTTCAACGCCGGCGCCATGGAGAACCCCGGCCTGGTCACCTTCCGCGACGAGTTCGTCTACCGCTCCGCCGTCACCGACACCGAGCGGCAGACCCGCGCCATGGTCATCGCCCACGAAATGGCCCACATGTGGTTCGGCGACCTCGTCACCCTCCAGTGGTGGGACGACATCTGGCTCAACGAGTCCTTCGCCGAGTACATGGGCTACCAGACCACCCTGGAAGCCACCCGCTTCACCCAGCCCTGGGTCGAGTTCGGCGTCACCCGCAAATCCTGGGGCTACGACGCCGACCAGCGACCCTCCACCCACCCCGTCGCCCCCGAAGCCGTCCCCGACACCGCCTCCGCGCTGCTCAACTTCGACGGCATCTCCTACGCCAAGGGCGCCTCCGCGCTGCGCCAGCTCGTCACCTGGCTCGGCGAGAAGGACTTCCTCGCCGGTATCAACACCCACTTCGCCCGGCACAAGTTCGCCAACGCCACCCTCGCCGACTTCATCGACTCCCTCGCCTCCGCCACCGACCGCGACGTCCACGCCTGGGCCGATGCCTGGCTGCGCACCACCGGAGTCGACACCCTCACCCCGCACATCAGCGGCAGCAACGGCGACCGCCTGCTCACCGTCGCACACACCGGCAGCCGCCCGCACCGCATCGCCGTCGGCCTGTACGACCAGGACCTCACCGACGACGGCCGGCTCACCCTGCGCGAACGCGTCGAGATCGACGTCCCCCTCAGCCGGCCGTACCCCCTCGGCAAGAAGCCCGCCCTGCTGCTCCTCAACGACGGCGACCTCACCTACGCCAAGATCCGCTTCGACACCGACTCCTTCGAGGCGCTGCGCACCGGCCTGGCAGGCCTGCCCGACCCGCTCACCCGCGCCGTCGTGTGGAACGCCCTGCGCGACGCCGTACGCGACGGTGAACTGCCGCCCACCGCCTACCTGGACGCCGCCCGCGCCCACCTGCCGCACGAGCGGGACCTCGCCCTCGTCCAAGGCGTCCTCGCCTTCGCCTCCGGCCAGATCGCCGACCGCTACGTCCGCCCCGACCAGCGGCCCGCCGCCCTGACCACCCTCACCCACCTGTGCCGCGACCTCATCCGCCGCACCGAGGACGGCGACCACCCCGGCCTGCGCCTGATCGCCGTACGCCACTACATCGACACCGCCGCCCACCCCGACACCATCGACGCCTGGCTCGCCGACGGCATCGTGCCCGGCGGCCCCGAACTCGACCCCGAACTGCGCTGGCGCATCCTGACCCGGCTCGCCGTCCTCGGCGCCACCGACGAGGCCACCATCGCCGCCGAACTGGAGCGCGACCCCTCAGCCGCCGGCCAGGAAGGCGCCGCCCGCTGCCGCGCCGCCCTGCCCGACGCGGACGCCAAGGCCCGCGCATGGGACACCATGTTCGGCGGCGACGACCTGTCCAACTACCTGTTCATCGCCACCGCCCAGGGCTTCTGGCAACCCGAACAGGCCGACCTCGTGCAGCCCTGGGTCGAGCGCTACTACGACGACGCCGTCGCCGTCGCCGCCCGCCGCGGCCCCGCCATGGCCGACGCCGCCGGCCGCTGGGCGTTCCCCGTCCACGCCGTCGACGCCAAAACCCTCCGCCTCGGCGAGCAGTGCCTGCACAGCGCCGACCCGATCCCGGCCCTGCGCCGCAAGCTCGCCGACCAACTCGACGACCTCGCACGGGCATTGCGCGTACGGGGCGAGGCGGGGGAGTAGGACCACAGGCGTAGGGCACGGCTGGTCCCCGGCGACGATGCGCGGGGCTGATCACCCTCCCTAGGCTCCAAGAGCCCAGGGCGATCAGCCCTGAAACGTCAGGAGACCACCGTGATCGCAGTGACCGGCGCCACCGGCAACATCGGCCGTGCCCTCGTCCACCGTCTGCTCGCCGCCGGCGCCCCCGTCCGGGCGCTCACCCGCGACCCGCAGCGCGCCGCCCTGCCCGAAGGCGCCGACGTCGTCCGCGTCCCCCAGACCGACCCCGCCGACCCCGCAGACCCCACCGGCCCCGCCTCCGTGTTCGACGGAGTCACCCGGGTGTTCCTCTACGCCCAGGCCGCGCACCTGCTGCCCGCCGCCCGCGCCGCCGGCGTACGCCACGTCGTCCTGCTGTCCTCCAGCATCATCCACGAAGGCGCCGACGACCCCACCCACCCCATCCACATCATGCACGCCCGAGTCGAACAGCAACTGCGCGACAGCGGCCTCGACTTCACCTTCCTGCGACCCGGCGCCTTCGCCACCAACGCCCTCCAGTACGCACCCCAGATCCGCGCCGGACACACCGACATCCGCGGCGTCTACGCCGACGGCCTCACCGCCCCCATCCACGAGGACGACATCGCCGCCGTCGCCGAACGCGCCCTCCTCGACACCGGCCACGAAGGCGCCGTCCACCGCCTCACCGGCCCCGAAGCGATCAGCAACGCCGACCAGATCACCGCCATCGGCCGGGCCACCGGCCGCGACCTGCGCTTCGTCGAGACCCCGCCCGGCGAGGCAGGCGCCGAACTCTTCCCGCACGTACCGCCGCACATGCTCGACCGGCTGCTGCGCACCTTCGCCGACACCGTCGGCACACCCCCCGAGATCACCCCCACCGTCGAAAAGATCACCGGCACCCCCGCCCGCACCTTCACCCAGTGGGCCACCGACCACACCGCCGATTTCCACAACTGACCCCTCCACGGCCGCAGGACACCGCCCGTACCCCCACTCACCGCCTCCGCAAGGACGTACCCCCTTCAGGGTGGCGATCGTTGGATATTCCGGGCGCGCCCGAACCTTCCGCGTACAAGCTGGAAGCCCCGTCCCGCGGCCGCCCGGAGGACCGACATGAGCACGCCGCCCCTCGCCTCGGGACCCGACGGTCCCGAGGCGCTGCGCCCCCTGCTCGACACCGTCCTCGACGCCCTCGCCGAAGGCACCCGCGCCCGCGGCGGCCCACTCCCCGCCGGCGGCCCCCAGCAGGTCACCGCCCGCCTGCGCGACGCCATCGGCGACATCCTGCCCGACCACGGCGACCCGGCCGCCCTGCACACCCTCATCACCGCACTCGCCGCAGGCGCCGCCGACCCCGCCCACCCCCTGTGCGCCGCCCACCTGCACTGCCCGCCCCTCGCCGTCGCCACCGCCGCCGACCTCGCCGCCTCCGCCCTCAACCCCTCCCTCGACTCCTGGGACCAGGCCCCCACCGCCACCGCCCTGGAAACCCTCGTCACCCAGGCTCTCGCCCGGCAGGCCGGCACCGCCGACGCCCTCATCACCAGCGGCGGCACCGAGTCCAACCACCTCGCCCTCCTCCTCGCCCGCGAGCAGCACGGCCCCGGCCTGCGCCTGCTCACCGGCGCCAACGCCCACCACTCCCTCACCCGCGCAGCCTGGCTGCTCGGCCTGCCCGACCCCGTGATCGTCCCCGCACCGGGCGGCACCCTCGACCCCGCCGCCCTCGACGACGCCCTCACCCAGGTCCCCGGCCCCCACCTCGTCGCCGCCACCGCGGGCACCACCGACGCCGGCCTCATCGATCCCCTCACCGACATCGCCGCCCGCTGCACCACCCACGGCGCCCGCCTCCACATCGACGCCGCCTACGGAGGCGCACTCCTCTTCAGCGACCGCCACCGCGACCGCCTCACCGGCCTCGACGCCGCCCACACCGTCACCCTCGACCTGCACAAACTCGGCTGGCAACCGGTCCCCGCCGGCATCCTCGCCGTCCGCGACCCCGCCGACCTCACCGCCCTCAACCAGCGCGCCGACTACCTCAACGCCGACGACGACACCGACGCAGGCCTGCCCGACCTCCTCGGCCGCTCCCTGCACACCACCCGCCGCCCCGACGTACTGAAGATGGCCGCCACTCTCACCACCCTCGGCCGCCACGGCCTGGGCGCCCTCGTCGACACCGTCCTCGACCTCGCCCAGGAACTCGCCACCCTCGTCAAGGACCACCCCGCCCTCGACCTCTACGACACACCCACCCTCAGCACCGTCCTGTTCCGCCCCACCGGCGCCGACGACACCACCGTCGCCGCCCTGCGCCGCACCCTGCTCCACCGAGGCCAAGCCGTCCTCGGCCGCGCCCGCCCCGACGGCCGGCTCTGGCTCAAAGCCACCCTCCTCAACCCCCGCACCAGCACCGGCGACCTGACCACACTCCTCACCCTCGTCCAGGACGCCCACGTGGAAGGAACCACCCCCCGATGACCCCGCCCCCCACCACCCCCGGCACCCCCCGCGACCTCGTCGGCATCGGCATCGGCCCCAGCAACCTCTCCCTCGCCGCCCTCGCCCAGCCGCTGACCGAACTCGACACCGCCTTCTACGAACAACGCCCCGCCTTCAGCTGGCACCCCGGACTCCTCCTCGACGGCGCCACCATCCAAGTCCCCTTCCTCGCCGACCTCGTCACCCTCGTCGACCCCACCAGCCGCTGGACCTTCCTCAACCACCTCAAAGCCCACGACCGGCTCTTCCCCTTCTACTTCGCCGAGCACTTCCACATCCAGCGCACCGAATACGACGCCTACTGCCGCTGGGTCGCAGCCAACCTCCCCGCACTGCACTTCAGCCACCAGGTCGACGCCGTGCGCTGGAACCCCGAACGCGACGTCTTCGAAGTCGACTACACCCAACTCGACGCCGACGGCCAAGCCGAAGCCCTCGGCCGCACCCACACCCGCAACATCGTCCTCGGCATCGGCACCGAGCCCTACGTCCCCGACCCGCTCAAACCCCTCGCCGACGCCCCCGGCGTACCCGTCCTGCACGCCGCCGACTACCTCGACAACCGCGACACCCTCCTCGCCGCCGAACACATCACCGTCGTCGGCTCCGGCCAGTCAGGCGCCGAAATCTTCCTCGACCTCCTCCGCCACCGCCCCGCCGGCCGCGAACGCCTCACCTGGATCGGCCGCACCGAAGCCTTCGCCCCCATGGAGTACTCCAAACTCGGCCTCGAACACTTCACCCCCGACTACACCCGCTACTTCCACGCCCTCGCCGAACCCGTCCGCGACCAGCTCGTCACCGCCCAATGGCAGCTCCACAAAGGCATCAGCGCCGGCACCCTCGCCGCCGTCCACGACGAGCTCTACCGCCGCACCCTGCACGGCACCTGGCCCGACACCGTCCTCACCCCCGGCGTCCGCGTCCGCACCGCCGGCCGCCTCGCCACCACCAAAGTCGAACTCCACCTCGAACACGTCCAGCAAGGCACCCGCAGCCGCCTCACCACCGACGCCGTCATCCTCGCCACCGGCTACCGCGAACGCCCCCTCGACCAGCTCCTCGCCGGCCTCGACCCCTACCTGCGCCGCGACAGCAGCGACCGCCCCCGCGTCGACGAGCACTACCGTCTCGTCCTCGACCCCACGGTCACCGGCTCCCTCCACGTCCAGAACGCCGAACGCCACACCCACGGCGTCGGCGCCCCCGACCTCGGCCTCGCCGCCTGGCGCAGCGCCACCATCCTCAACTCCCTCACCGGCAAGGAGACCTATCCCCTCCCCACCCGCACCGCCTTCACCACCTTCGGCCTCCAGCAGACCACCCAGGTGCCCGCCGCCCGCCGCCCCCACGAAACCCTCACCCCGCTCGTCGAACCCCGCTGACCCGCCCCACGAACACAAAGGCGGGCCGGCACCCGGCCGACCCGCCCCACCCGTCATCTCACCGAACGTCAGAACACCGGCACACCCTCACGCGTCAGCTTCCAGTCCACCGACGCGAAGTCCTTCGGATCCAGCACACCCTTCGCCGTCACCCACTCCGCGATCCGCGTCCGGATCTCCGTCGACTCCGACCACAGCTCCTTCGCCGACGCCACGAACGGGAAAGCACCACCGCCGTTCGCCCGATAGTTGTTCACCGCCAGCACGAACTGCTGCGCATCATCCAACGGGGCGCCACCGAAGGTGAGATTCCTGATCCGCGACCCGGCCGGCTGCGCGATGTCGATGTCGTACACCAACCCCGACACATAGTCGTAGTTGTAGTCCGGACGACCACCCGCGTTCGTCAGCTTCTCCACATCCACCGCCACACCCGGCGCCGTCTGCACGTAGTACTCCGCCGAATACTCCAGATACGCCCGCAGCTGCGCACCCGTCATCAGCTTCGCCACCAGCGTGTTGTCATAGACGTACAGACTCGACAGATCCCGGATCGTCACATTCCCCGCCGGGATCTCCGACGTCCGCGAGAACGGCGACGCCTGCGCCACCACCGGCAGCGACGCGTACTGCGTGCCCGCCAGCGCCGCCTTGACCACGTCCTCCTGCACCTTCGTGATCAGGTCGATGATCGGCGCGTCCTTGTACCGTGCCTCCACCGTCGTCAGCGTCTGAGTCGCCCTGCCGACCACCTGATTGACGTACGCCACCACCTTCGCGTGCTGCTCCGACAGCAGCTGAGTGATCCGCGGATCGTCCGCCACGGTCTTCGAGTCACGCAGCGACGCCGCGACCGACTCCACCTCCCAGCAGCCCCGACGGAACACCAGCTCCACATCGAACACCGTCAGCCGCTCCGCATAACACAACGGCTCCGACAGCACGACCGTCTTCCCCGACTGCTCGTTGACGACCCTCAGCTCCGGGATCTCCAGATGCGCGTGCCCCACCAGGATCGCGTCGATCCCCGGCACCTGCCTCGCCACGTTCGCCGCCGCGTTCTCCACATACGGCACCTGGTCACCGTACGACGACGTCCCCGACGTACCCGAGTGCGCCGACACGATCACCACGTCCGCGCCCATCGACTTCAGCCTGGGCACCCACTTCGCCGCCTGCTCCTCCAGGCCCGGGAACGCCAACTTCCCCTGCACATACGCCTTGTCCCAGATCGCGATACCCGGGTTGGTCAGCCCCAGCACCGCCACCTTGACCGGACGTGCACCCTTCACACGGAACGTCTTCATGACATACGGCGCGAACGCCGGCCGCAGCGTCTTCGCGTCCACCGCGTTCGCACCCAGCAGCGGAAAGTCCAGCTGCTCCTCGAACCGGCGCAACGTCTCGATGCCGTAGTTGAACTCGTGATTGCCCAGCGCCGCCGCGTCATACCCGATCGCGTTCATCGCCCGCGCCATCGGATGCACCGGACCGCCCTGCGCGGTGATCGGATCCACCTTCGCGTAGTAGTACGCCAGCGGCGTGCCCTGAATGGTGTCACCCGCGTCCAGCAGCAGCGTGTTCTCCCGGCCCCGCTCCGCACGGATCTGGTTCACCAGCGTCGAGATACGCGACAGACCCTGCGCGTTGCCCGCCTTGTCGGCGTACTCCGCATCCTTGAAGTAATCCCAGTTGAAGACGTGACCGTGCAGGTCCGTCGTCCCCATGACGGTCAGCGAGTACCGCTTCTCACCAGGACGCCCCGCGGGTACGGCCTGTGCGGCTGGAGCCGCCACCGCGCCCGCCACCGCCACCCCCGCCCCGGTCGCGGCCGACTTCTCCAGAAACTTCCGGCGGTTCAACGCCATGGGGCTGCCTCTCCTCGCAGAACGTCCTCGCGGAACGGGAC
Organism: Streptomyces sp. NPDC014006; assembly: GCF_043088925.1. Classification (NCBI taxonomy): domain Bacteria; kingdom Bacillati; phylum Actinomycetota; class Actinomycetes; order Kitasatosporales; family Streptomycetaceae; genus Streptomyces; species Streptomyces sp. NPDC014006. The sequence continues at coordinate 1,149,950 of NZ_JBICAJ010000001.1, forward strand.
AACGACACGCACCACGCGCAGAAGACGACGCGCGTAGATAACGCGCGTAGATTCTGACCCGGACACGGCGGACCGCAACAGGCCCCGGAGGTTTCGATCTGGTGACCACCACTGCCACAGTGACGGTATGACGCCCACTCAGGAACCCACCGCCCTCCCCTACGGCACCCCCGACGCACCCCGCATCTCCGTACGCGGCGAAGCCCACCTCGAAACCGACCCCGAACTCGCCCGCATCGGCATCACCGTCACCGCCCGCGGCCGCGACCGCCGCACCACCCTCGACGACCTCACCCGCCGCAACACCGCCGCCCTCGACCTCATCAGGTCCTACGGCGACGCCGTCCACCACATCGAAACCGGCGCCCTCACCGTCACCCCCGAACTCACCCGCAAAGGCCGCGGCGAACACATCCGCACCCACCACGGCGCCGTCCACCTCACCGCCGAAGTCACCGACTTCACCACTCTCGGCGAACTCACCACCCGCCTCGCCGACCTGGAACTCACCCGCGTCGACGGCCCCTGGTGGTCCCTGCGCCCCGACTCACCCGTCCACCGCGCCGCACGCACCCAGGCCGTCCACGCCGCCGTCCAACGCGCCCGCGAATACGCCGAAGCCCTCGGCACCACCCTCGCCGCCCTCATCGAACTCGCCGACACCGGCACCGCAGACACCCCCCAGCCCCGCACCCCCGGCCGTATGCGCTCCATGGCCTTCGCCGGCCCCGCCGAGGAAGCCGAACCCACACCCCTCGACCTGGAACCCCAGCGCCAGCACGTCCACGCCGAGATCACCGCACGCTTCACGATGATCCCGCCCCGCTTGTAGCAGCCTGTAATTCCGGCATTCGAAAAAACGACCGGACCACCCGAAAGAATGACCTCCGCCCGCTCATCGGAGCACACCTGCGCACAATTCAACACTTGTCAATAGCGCTTCACTCAAAGGTTGTTGAGTAGTCACGCCCGGCCAATTATCTACCCACCGGTAAGTCATAGGCTCGACTCATGCGCCGAGCAAAAATCGTCTGCACCCTGGGCCCCGCCACCGACACATACGACCAGATCAAAGCCCTGGTCGACGCCGGAATGGACGTCGCACGCTTCAACCTCAGCCACGGCGGCCACGCCGAGCACGAGGAGCGCTACCACCGCGTGCGCAAAGCGGCCGACGAAACCGGCCGCAGCGTCGGCATCCTCGCCGACCTTCAGGGCCCGAAGATCCGCCTCGGCCGCTTCACCGAAGGACCCGTACTCCTTGAACGCGGCGACACCTTCACCATCACCGTCGAAGACGGCGCCGAAGGCAACCACGACCAGTGCGGCACCACTTACCACGGCCTCGCGGACGACGTCACCCCGGGCGAACGCATCCTCGTCGACGACGGCAAGGTCTGCCTCGAAGTCACCGACATCGACGGCCCCCGCGTCCGCACCCGCGTCGTCGAAGGCGGCATGATCTCCGACCACAAGGGTCTCAACCTGCCCGGCGTCGCCGTCTCCGTGCCCGCCCTCTCCAAAAAAGACGAAGACGACCTGCGCTGGGCCCTGCGCACCGGCTTCGACGTCATCGCCCTGTCCTTCGTCCGCTCCGGCAAGGACATCCTCGACGTCCACCGCATCATGGACGAAGAAGGCCGCCGCCTCCCGGTCATCGCCAAGGTCGAAAAACCCCACGCGGTGGAGAGCATCGACGACATCGTCGCCGCCTTCGACGGCATCATGGTCGCCCGCGGCGACCTCGGCGTCGAAATGCCGCTCGAACAGGTCCCCATCGTCCAGAAGCGCGCGATCAAACTCGCCAAGCGCAACGCCAAACCGGTGATCGTCGCCACCCAGATGCTCGACTCCATGATCGAGAACTCGCGTCCCACGCGCGCGGAAGCCAGCGACGTCGCCAACGCCGTCCTCGACGGCACCGACGCCGTGATGCTCTCCGGCGAGACCAGCGTCGGCAAGCACGCCATCGACACGGTCAAGACCATGGCCAAGATCGTCGCCGCGGCGGAAGAGACCATGCTGGCCACGGGCCTCCCGCCGCTGACGGAACAGAACAAGCCCCGCACCCAGGGCGGCGCCGTCGCCCGCGCGGCAGCCGAAATGGGCGACTTCCTGGGCGCGAAGTTCCTCGTCGCCTTCACCCAGTCCGGCGACACGGCCCGCCGCCTCTCCCGCTACCGCTCCCCGATCCCCGTCCTCGCCTTCACCCCCGACCCGGCGACCCGCTCCCAGCTCAGCATGAGCTGGGGCGTGGAAACCTTCCTCGGCCCCCACGTCGACTCCACGGACGCGATGGTCGACCAGGTGGACGAGCTGCTGCTGAAGTACGGCCGCTGCGCGAAGGGCGACGTGGTCGTCATCACGGCCGGCTCCCCGCCCGGGGTCTCGGGCTCGACGAACATGGTCCGGGTGCACCACATCGGGGAGGACGACACCCCGAAGTAGAGAGGTCAGTGCTTGGGGCCTACGTGGGCGTCCAGGAGGGCTACGGAGGCTTTGCGGGCGATGGAGATGTCGAATGGGTCGGCCCCGCGAGCCGCGAATGACGTCCCAGGGGTGCGCGTCGACGATGACCTGCTGCCAGGGCTCGAGGGCGATCCTGCGGGGCCGGCCTTCGGGCCGGGGCTGATGCAGCCATCGCCGAGGTAGAGGCCGAGCAGGTAGCTGTAGGCCGCCGCCTGCCCCTCAGGGATCTCCGCCGCCGGGCAAGGCGTGCTCTGCATCCGGGGAAGCGGCTCCACCCGCTTCTGCCCGCGAGCGGATCGAGGCACGGGAAATGCCGGTTTCCTTGCTGACGGAGTTCAGGCTGCGTCCCAGCGCCACCAGTGCGAGTGCTTGCGCGTGCCGACGTCGTGCATATGCACACTGTGCGGAACCGGTGGCTACTGCGAGCAGCAAAAAAGCGGAGGATCACGCGAACGTGATCCTCCGCTCACACTCTGAGACCTTGGAATTGAAGAGAAAGTGCCCCGGGTGGGACTCGAACCCACACTGTATGGTGTTTGAGACCATCGTCTGCTGCCAATTGGACTACCGGGGCCCATGGAATCGAAGGTTGACCTCGACTCCGTGCCCCCTACCCTACCGCAGCTAGGTAGGCTCTTGGGAGCAGTACCAGCCTGCCCCGGAACAAGGAGCGCCCCCGTGACCGCCGAGTCGCCCCAGCCCGCTGACGTGACCGACGACGACAAGTCGCACGTGCCTCCGCTGACGACCCGTGTCGTCATCGCCGAGGACGAGGCACTGATCCGGCTCGACCTCAAAGAGATGCTGGAGGAGGAGGGCTACTCCGTCGTCGGTGAGGCCGGTGACGGCGAACAGGCGATCGAGCTGGCCCGCGAGCACCAGCCGGACCTGGTGATCCTGGACGTGAAGATGCCGAAGCTCGACGGCATCTCGGCGGCGGAGAAGATCGCCGAGGAGGGCATCGCGCCGGTGCTGATGCTCACCGCGTTCTCGCAGCGTGACCTGGTCGAGCGGGCCAGGGATGCCGGGGCGATGGCGTACCTGGTGAAGCCGTTCTCCAAGAGTGATGTCGTTCCGGCGATCGAGATGGCCGTGTCGCGGTTCACGGAGCTGAAGACGCTGGAGAAGGAGATCGCCGATCTCACCCAGCGTCTGGAGACGCGGAAGCTGGTGGACCGGGCGAAGTCGATTCTTCAGACGGAGTACGGGCTGACGGAGCCGGCGGCGTTCCGTTGGATCCAGAAGACGTCGATGGACCGTCGTATGTCGATGCAGCAGGTCGCGGAGGCGGTTATTCAGGACGCCGAGGAGAAGAAGGCCGCGAAGGGCTGAGCCCGGAAGCACGTGAGGCCCGCGTCCCCTGGAGAGGGGGCGCGGGCCTCTGTCGTGCGTGGATCTCAGTCTTCGCCGAGGTAGGCCTTGCGCACGGATTCGTCGTGCAGGAGGTGGCGTCCGGTGCCGGACAGGACGATCTTGCCGATTTCCATGACGTGGCCCTGGTCGGCGAGGGAGAGCGCCGCCTGGGCGTTCTGCTCGACGAGGAGGATCGTCGTGCCCTGGGTCTTGAGTTCGGCGATGGTGGCCATGATCTTCTGCATCATGATGGGGGAGAGGCCCATGGAGGGCTCGTCCAGCATGAGCAGCTTGGGCTGGGACATCAGGGCGCGGCCCATGGCGAGCATTTGCTGTTCGCCGCCGGAGAGGGTGCCGGCGGCTTGCTTGCGGCGTTCGCCGAGGATGGGGAAGAGGTCGTAGGCGCGCTGGATGTCTTTTTCGATGCCGGGCCGGTCGCTGCGCAGGAAGGCACCGAGGCGGAGGTTGTCCTCGATGGTCATGCGCGGGAAGATGTGCCGCCCTTCGGGGGAGTGGGCGAGCCCGAGGGAGACGATCTGGTGGGCGGGGACCTTCTTGAGGGATTTGCCGTTGAATTTGATCTGGCCGCCGACGGGCTTGAGGAGGCCGGAGAGGGTGCGCAGGGTGGTGGTCTTGCCGGCGCCGTTGGTGCCGATGAGGGTGACGACCTCGCCTGCTTCGACCTTGAACGAGATGCCTTTGACGGCTTCGATCTTGCCGTAGGCGACGCGGAGGTCTTCGACTTCGAGGAGGGTGGTCATCGGTCGTTCTCCTTGCCGGGCGCGGCGTCCGTCGTGGCCTCGGCGGTCGCGGCGGGGGCCTGTGCTTCGGCGGCTTCGACCTCGGCGGCCTCTGCGGCGCCGGGGTCGCCTTCGAAGGGTTCGCCGAGGTAGGCGGCGATGACGCGTTCGTCGCCCTGGACGGTGGCGCTGTCGCCTTCGATGAGTTTTTCGCCCTGGACGAGGACGGCGACTCGGTCGCAGAGGTTGAAGATGAACCGCATGTCGTGCTCGATGACGAGGACGGCGATGCCCTGGTCGCGGATGGCGAAGACGAGTTCCTCGGTGGTCCGTGTCTCCTGCGGGTTCATGCCGGCCGTCGGCTCGTCGAGGAGCAGCAGGCCCGGTTCGCTGGCGAGTGCGCGGGCGATTTCGAGCTTGCGCTGTTCGCCGTAGGGGAGGTTGCGGGCGAGGTGGTCGGCCTTGTTCGCGAGGCCGACGAACTCGAGGAGTTCCATGGCGCGTTCGCGGGAGGCTTTTTCGGCTTTGTGGAAGCCGGGGCCGCGCAGGACGGCGGACCAGAAGCCTTCCTTGGTGCGGGTGTGGCGGCCGACGAGGACGTTTTCCAGGACCGTCATGTTGGCGAACAGGCGGATGTTCTGGAAGGTGCGGGCGATGCCGGCAGCGGTGACCTTGAAGGACTTGGGCGGCAGGACGTTGCCCTTGTAGCGGACTTCGCCTTCGGTGGGGATGTACAGGCCGGTGAGGCAGTTGAAGAAGGTGGTTTTTCCGGCGCCGTTGGGGCCGATGAGTCCGACGATCTCGCCGCTGCCGACGGTGAGGTCGACGCCGCGTACGGCGGTCAGGCCGCCGAAGCGCATGGTGACGCCGCGTGCGTCGAGGACGGTTTCGCCGGTGGTGATGGTCTGGGTGGTCATCTGTGTCAGGCCCCTGTCTTGCCGAGGACTGCGGGCGCTTCGGCCTCGTCGTGGAATTCGAGCTGCCGGCGCCGGTTGGCGACGAGGCCTTCGGGGCGGAAGCGCATCAGGAGGATGAGTGCGACGCCGAAGGCGAAGAGCTGGTAGTCGCCGAGGAACTGCAGCTTGTTGGGGATGAGGTAGAGCAGGGAGGCGCCGATGAGGGGGCCGCCGATGGTGCCCATGCCGCCGAGGACGACTGCGGCGAGGAGGAAGGCGCTGTTGGGCGGGATGGGTCCGGCGAACTGGTACTGCTCGGGGGTCACGGTGTAGGTGACGTGGGCCTGGACGGTGCCGGCGAGTCCGGCGAGGGAGGCGCCGACGGCGAAGGCGATGAGTTTGACGCGGAAGCCGTTGATGCCCATGGCGAGGGCGGCGGTTTCGTCTTCGCGGATGGCGACCCAGGCGCGGCCGATGCGGGAGTCGCCGCTGCGCCGGAAGACGAGGACGACGACGGCGGTGATGAGCAGCATCAGCAGGAAGTAGTTGGCGAACCGGCCGATGGTGAAGCCTGCGATGGTGTGTTCGGCGCCGAGGTCCCAGCCGAGGATGTTCAGGTTGGGGATGGAGGAGATGCCGTTGGAGCCGTTCGTGATGTCGGGTCCGGAGGTGCCGTCGAGGTTGTTGACGGTGATGCGGAAGATCTCTCCGAAGCCGAGGGTGACGATGGCGAGGTAGTCGCCGCGCAGTCGCAGGGTGGGGGCGCCGATGAGGACGCCGAACACGAGGGAGGCTGCGGCGCCGACGAGGGCGGCGGCCCAGAAGGGGAAGTGGACGTGCAGGGGGGAGCTGGGGGAGCCGGAGACGAGGGCCGCTGCGTAGGCGCCGACGCCGAGGAAGGCGACGTAGCCGAGGTCGAGGAGTCCGGCGAGGCCGACGACGATGTTCAGGCCGAGGGCGACGGTGGCGAAGATGAGGATGTAGACGCCGAGGGTCGCGTACTGGTCGTCGGTCTGGGTGAAGGGGAAGAGGGCGGCGGTGACGAAGGCGCCGACCATGGTGATGTTCTGGTGCCGGCTGGTGATTTCGGAGGCGTGGGCGACGAGGCCGGCCTTGGCGAGGGCGGCGAAGCCGAAGCCTGCGGTGATGAGGAAGCCGACGAAGAGTTCGTCGTATTCGGTGCCGATGCCGTAGGTGAAGACGATGAGGGCTACGGCGAGGACGGCGACGATGACGAGGATCTCGGCGTAGGCGGGGAGCTTGGGCGCGGGGCGCGCGGTGTCTGCGGTGAAGGCGGCCTTGAGGGTGGCGCGGCTGTGTGCGGCGCGGTTCTTGAAGTGTTCCCAGCCGTTGTCGTCGGGGTCGATGGGGTCGGGTTCGGGCCGCTGGAAGGGCAGCGCGAGGGCGCCGAGGAAGGCGACGAGGCTGGTGACGGCGACGATGTAGCCGCCGGGTTCGAGGTTGACGACGCCGCCGAGTTCGACGCTGATGGAGATGACGGTGTACCAGGCGGTGGCGAAGGTGGCGAGGGCCGCGAACTTCAGGGCGGCGTCGGCGCCGGCGGGGATGAGCCAGCGCAGGTACTTGACGTCGTAGGAGGCGACGGCGAGGACGGTGGTGAGGATGCCGCCGATGAGGACGAGGACCTGCAGGCCGCCCGGGTAGCCGTAGACGGTGAGGTCGCCGGGGAATTCCCTCGTCCAGGTCCAGGCGAGGAAGGTGGCGACGATGGTGAGGACGGCGCCGCCGGTGGCGAGGGCGCGGCCGAGGGTGGCCGGGATGCCGATGAGACCGGCCGGGGTGCCGCCGGTGGGGGTGCTGGGGGTTTCGGGTGCGGTGGTCTGTGTGGTCATCGGTGTCACGCCCTGTCCGCGACGCGCTCGCCGAGCAGGCCTTGGGGCCTGAGCAGCAGAACAAGGATGAGGAGTACGAAGGCCCAGACGTCGGCCCAGGACTGGCTGCCGAACTTGTCCATGCCGGGGAGGTCGGAGATGTAGGCGGCGGCGATGGTCTCGGCGACGCCGAGGACGACTCCGCCGATCATGGCGCCGTAGATGTTGCCGATGCCTCCGAGGACGGCTGCGGTGAAGGCCTTGAGGCCGAGGATGAAGCCCATCTTGAAGTCGATCTGGCCGTATTTGAGGCCGTTGGCGACTCCGGCGACGGCGGCGAAGGCGGCTCCGAGGGCGAACGCGATGACGATGATGCGGTCGGTGTTGATGCCCATGAGCTTCGCGGTGTCGGGGTCCTGGGCGGTGGCCTGCATGCCGCGGCCGGTGCGGGTCTTCATGACGAAGTAGGCGAGGACGGCCATGCTCAGCGGGGCGGCGATCAGCAGGAAGATGTCGCCGGTCTGGATGGTGACGCTGCCGATGTGGAAGGGGCCGCCCTCGATCTGGGGGAAGGTGCGGGCGGACTTGGCCTCGGGGTACCAGGCCCAGACGGCTTGCTGCAGCGCGAGGGAGAGGCCGATGGCGGTGATGAGGGGCGCCAGGCGGGGGGCGGTGCGCAGGGGCCGGTAGGCGAATCGTTCCGCTGCGACGGCGACGAGGACGGCGACGATGATGCCGCCGATGAGCATGAGGGGGAGGGCTATCCACATGCTCGTCCCGTCGGGCAGGACGTAGGCGTAGACCGTGAGGGCACCGAAGGCCCCGGTCATGAAGATCTCGCCGTGGGCGAAGTTGATGAGCTGGACGATGCCGTAGACCATCGTGTAGCCAATGGCGACCAGCCCGTACATGGATCCCAGTAGCAGGCCGTTGACCAGCTGCTGCGGCAGTTCGTTCACCGCATGTCCTCCGAGACGTTCGGATGTTCGACGGATGTGCCGGATGTCCGGATGTGAGTCCGCGCGGGGCGCCAAGTGGAACAGCGCCCCGCGCGGCTCATGGGTGGTGCGGGAAGTGTGGGTCAGCCACCGTTGTAGGTGCCGGACTCCACGGTCTTCCAGGTCCCGTTCTCGACGGCGTAGACGGTGAGCTGCTTGTTGGTGGTGTCACCGTACTGATCGAAGGAGACCTTGCCGGTCACTCCGTCGAAGGAGACGTTCTGCATGGCCTCCGTGATCTTGGCGCGTGCGTCGTCGGGGAGCTTGCCGTTGTTGTCGGCGACGACCTTCTTGACGGCCTCGATGATGGCCTGGGCGGAGTCGTAGGCGTAGCCGCCGTACGCGCCGTAGGCGTCCTTGTAGCCGCCGGCCTTGTAGTTGTCCAGGAACTGCTTGGCGGAGGGGAGTTCCTCGAGCGGGGCGCCGACGGAGGTGGCGAGGTCGCCGTTGCTGGCGGCGCCGGCGAGCTTGACGTAGGTCGGGTCGTACAGGGCGTCGCCGCCGACGACCGGGATCTTGGCTCCGGCGGCCTTGATCTGCTTGCTGAGCGGGCCGGCCTGCGGGTACTCGCCGCCGTAGTAGACGACATCGGCGCCGGAGTTCTTGACCTTGGTGGCGACCGCGGAGAAGTCCTTGGCGTCGGGGTTGATGTGCTCGGTGCCGGCGACGGTGCCGCCGAGCTTCTTGAACTCGGTGGTGAAGGTGCCCGCGAGGCCGGCGCCGTAGGTCTTCTTGTCGTCGATGACGAAGACCTTCTTCTTCTTGGCCTTGTTGAAGACGTACTGGGCGGCGAACGGGCCCTGGACGGCGTCCGTGGTCGCGGTGCGGAAGTACGACTTGTACGTGCGGGTCTTGCTGGTGGCCCAGTTGGTGCCCTGGGTGAGGGCCGGGTTGGTGTTGGCGGGGGAGATCTCGACGAGCTTGGCGTCGTCGAAGACCTTCTGCATGGACTCGGCGACGGAGGAGTTCAGCGGGCCGACGACGCCGAGGACGTCCTTGTTGGCGACCAGTTTGGTGGCGTTCTGCTGGCCGGAGGAGGGCTGGGCCTGGTCGTCCAGGGCCTGCGTCTCGAAGGTGATGCCGTCGACGGCCTTGTTCTTGTTGGCCTGCTTGACGGCGAGGTCGACGGAGTTCTTGATGCCGAGGCCGATCGCGGACAGGTCGCCCGTGAGGGGCGCGTCGACGCCGATGACGACCTTGGTGCCGCCGCCGTTCCCGGAGTCCGATCCACCGTCCTTGTCACGCGAGCCGCAGGCGGTGAGGGTCAGTGCTCCCGCAGCCAGCGCGGCGGTGATGGCGATGAGCGAACGTTGACGCACGGTCAGTCCTTTCCCTGGCACAGCCGGATCCCCGTGGAAACGGCTGAGTCGAGCGCTGGGCCGAAGTGGCATTCCGACGGCGCGGTGACTGGCGGTGACTCTAGGCGTGTGTGGGGAACGTGGAGGAGAGTCTGTCCCATGCTGTGACGCTCTTGTTATGACACGACGTAATGCAGAGCGGTGCAGCGTGGGGGGAACAGCGGAATTCAGGCCGATTCGCCCCGTCCGGATTCTGAGAACGCGCAGGACTCGCCAGGGTGCGTTCAGGCGTCTCGGCGTTTTCGGTCATTACTGGAAATCGTTGCCATGGGCCACTGGTGGGGGTCGGGCCGGGGTGGGTCGCCGAAGATGATCAAGAAGAAAGAGTGATCATTTATTGCGTGCGCATTACGCACGGTTACGGATCAGGAAAAGGAATCGTTGGTTCCTGGCCAGATTTCCGCATTGGGGCGTGCGGGGGTGATCGTGATCTTGCGCGGGGGAAGTGGCTTCTTTGTCCGTGATGCACCCACACAAGCCGAAGCCGCCCGTCCGGGGTGGACGGGCGGCAGGTGGCGGGGGGTGCGGGGCTCGGCGGGCCGGTGGGTTGGGGCCGGCTCGCCGGGTGCCCGATGGTGGGGCCGGTCGGGTCGGGTCAGCCGGCGGGGCGGGCGGCGGCTTCGTCGCCGGGCCTGGCGTCGCGCAGCAGGCAGGTGAGCCGTGCGCTGCACACGCGCCGCCCCTGCTCGTCCGAGATGACGATCTCGTACGTCGCCGTCGAGCGGCCCCGGTGCAGCGGCGTCGCCACGCCGGTGACCAGGCCGGAGCTGACCCCGCGGTGATGGGTGCAGTTGAGGTCGACACCTACGGCGATCTTGGTGCTGCCGCCGTGCAGCATGGAGCCGACCGAGCCCAGCGTCTCGGCGAGCACCGCGGACGCGCCGCCGTGCAGCAGGCCGTAGGGCTGGGTGTTGCCCTCCACCGGCATGGTGCCGACGACCCGCTCGGCGGAGGCCTCCAGGATCTGCACGCCCATGCGCGTCCCGAGGTGTCCCGCGGAGAAGAGGGCCGGCAGGTCGATGCCGAGTGCGCCGTACTCGTCGAGGACCTCCTGCGGGAACTTCACGTGGTGCTGCTCGCCCATGGGCCCGGCTCCGTTCGTCGTCGTGACACGTCCTTGCCGGCTCAGGCGGACGCCTGAGCCCTGCTGACTTAAGCGAACGCTCAGTCGGTGGCCGATTGTTCCAGACGGACCACAACGGACTTGCTGGCCGGGGTGTTGCTGGTGTCCGCGGTGGCGTCCAGCGGCACGAGGACGTTCGTCTCCGGGTAGTAGGCGGCCGCACAGCCCCGCGCGGTCGGGTAGTGCACCACCCGGAAGCCGGGCGCCCGCCGCTCCACACCGTCCTGCCACTCGCTGACCAGGTCGACGTAGGAGCCGTCCGCGACGTTCAGGGAGCGGGCGTCGTCGGGGTTGACCAGCACCACCCGGCGGCCGTCCCGGATGCCCCGGTAGCGGTCGTCGAGGCCGTAGATCGTGGTGTTGTACTGGTCGTGCGAGCGCAGTGTCTGCAGCAGCAGCCGGCCCTCGGGCAGCTTCGGGAACTCCACCGGCGCCGCGGTGAAGTTGGCCTTGCCGGTGGCCGTCGGGAAGCGGCGCTCGTCGCGCGGGGCGTGCGGCAGCGCGAAGCCGCCGGTGGAACCGGTCACGCGCGCGTTGAAGTCCTCGAAGCCGGGGACCACGCGCGCGATGCGGTCGCGGATCGTCGCGTAGTCCTTCTCGAACTCCTCCCAGGGGGCGACGGTCCGGTCTCCGAGCACCCGGCGGGCGAGACGGCACACGATGGCCGGCTCGGACAGCAGACGCCGGCTCGCCGGTTCCAGGCGGCCACGGGAGGCGTGCACCATGCCCATGGAGTCCTCGACGGTGACGAACTGCTCGCCGCTCTCCTGCAGATCCCGTTCGGTGCGGCCGAGCGTCGGCAGGATCAGCGCCCGGGCGCCCGTCACCACGTGGGAGCGGTTGAGCTTCGTCGACACGTGCACGCTCAGGCGGGCGCGCCGCATGGCCGCCTCGGTGACCTCCGTGTCGGGGGAGGCGGAGACGAAATTGCCGCCCATCGCGAAGAACACCTTCGCCTCGCCGTCGCGCAGCGCACGGATGGCCCGGACGACGTCGTAGCCATGCTTGCGCGGCGGAGCGAAGCCGAACTCCTTCTCCAGCGCGTCCAGGAAGGCGGGCGCCGGGCGTTCGAAGATGCCCATGGTGCGGTCGCCCTGCACGTTGGAGTGGCCGCGCACCGGGCAGACACCCGCGCCGGGACGGCCGATGTTGCCGCGCAGCAGCAGGAAGTTGACGACTTCCTTGATCGTCGGCACCGAGTGCTTGTGCTGGGTGAGGCCCATCGCCCAGCACACGATGGTGCGCTGCGAGGCGAGCACCATGGCGAGGGCCCGCTCGATCTGCTCCCGCGTCAGACCGGTCGCGGTGAGCGTCTCGTCCCAGTCGGCGGCGCGGGCGGCCCGCGTGAACTCCTCGTATCCGTGCGTGTGTTCGCGGACGAACTCCTCGTCCACCGCGCCCTCGGTGTCGAGGATCAGCTTGTTGAGGAGGCGGAAGAGGGCCTGGTCGCCGCCGATGCGGATCTGCAGGAACAGGTCGGTGAGCGCGGCGCCCGCGGTGAGGCCCTTCGGGGTCTGCGGGTTGTGGAACCGCTCCAGGCCCGCCTCGGGCAGCGGGTTGACGCTGATGATCTTCGCGCCGTTCGCCTTGGCCTTCTCCAGCGCGGAGAGCATGCGCGGGTGGTTCGTGCCCGGGTTCTGCCCGGCGACGATGATCAGATCGGCCTGGTGGAGGTCCTCCAGCAGGACGCTGCCCTTGCCGATGCCGATCGTCTCACCGAGGGCCGAGCCGGAGGACTCGTGGCACATGTTGGAGCAGTCCGGCAGGTTGTTCGTGCCGAGCTCGCGGGCGAAGAGCTGGTAGAGAAAGGCTGCCTCGTTGCTGGTACGGCCCGAGGTGTAGAAGACGGCCTCGTCGGGGGAGTCGAGGGCGACGATCTCCTCGGCGACGATGTCGAAGGCACGCTCCCAGGTGACCGGCTCGTAGTGGTCGGCGCCCTCGGGCAGATACATGGGGTGGGTCAGGCGGCCCTGCTGGCCCAGCCAGTACCCACTCCTGGTCGCCAGGTCGGACACCGGGTGCGCGGCGAAGAACTCCGGGGTGACCCGGCGCAGCGTGGCCTCCTCGGCGACCGCCTTCGCGCCGTTCTCGCAGAACTCCGCCTTGTGCCGGTGCTCCGGCTCCGGCCAGGCGCAGCCGGGGCAGTCGAAGCCGTCCTTCTGGTTCACGCTCAGCAGCGTGAGCATGGTGCGCTTCACGCCCATCTGCTGCTGGGCCATGCGCAGCGTGTGCCCGATGGCCGGCAGCCCGGCCGCGGCGCGCTTCGGCTCCGCGACCTGCGGCGCGTCCTGAACGGGGTCGGCCTTCGGCGGCTTCGTCGCCATCGCGCACTCTCCTTCGGGTACACGTCGGTGGTACGGCCTCAGATCCTCGCACGGACCACTGACAACGATCAGCTCCTGGGCGGGGACGACTGATAGCACAGCGCCGTCGGGATGTCCTCGGCGCGCAGCGGTGCGGCCAGGGCATGGGCCTTGACGCAGCAGACGCCGGTGCGCCGCTCGATCACGCCGGAGGAGGACACGGTGTCGACGGGGCGCGGGTGCCCCGCCGCGTCCCGACGACCGCCGCCGGCCGTCCCCACCGCCTCGCCGCTGCTCCCGCCGTTGGCCTGCGTTCCGATCGGCGTTCGTCGTCTGCCGTTCGCCTGCGCGCCGGCCCGCGCCCAGTCGCCCGCCGCGCCTCTCGCCTCGACCGCCGGTCGATCCCCGACTCGTCTCGGCGGCCCGTCGCCGCCCGTCTCAGCCAGCCGGGTGCCGCAGCGCGCCGCCTGCCGCCTGCCCTCCTGCTACGGCCGCGTTCTTGTGCCGCCCCTCACATTCCGCCCCGGCGACGATCACCCGTCGCCGCGAGGTCGGCGGGCGGGGGCGCCGGACCCGGTGACGGTGAGGAGGGCCGGGAACGGCGCGCCGGGCCGGTCGAACCGCGCGGCGCCGCACCCGGGGACGGCGGCCCGGTGACGCGGTGGGCGGCCGCCCTCCGCAGCCGGCGGCAGCCACCCGGTGGCGGCTCGGTGTCAGTGGGGCGTGGCAGGATCGGGGGCGTGGCAGAGACAGCAGCGAAGAAGACCGACAGCAGCCCCGGCGGCAGCCGCCCGCGCCTGATGCTCATGGACGGGCACTCCCTGGCCTACCGCGCGTTCTTCGCGCTGCCCGCGGAGAACTTCACCACCGCGACCGGCCAGCCGACGAACGCGATCTACGGCTTCGCGTCGATGCTGGCGAACACGCTGCGCGACGAGGCGCCCACGCACTTCGCGGTCGCTTTCGACGTCTCCCGCAAGACATGGCGCTCGCAGGAGTTCACCGAGTACAAGGCGAACCGCTCCAAGACCCCGGACGAGTTCAAGGGCCAGGTCGAGCTGATCGGCGAGCTGCTCGACGCGATGCACGTCTCCCGCTTCGCCGTCGACGGCTTCGAGGCGGACGACATCATCGCCACGCTCGCCACGCAGGCCGCGGAGCAGGGCTTCGAGGTGCTGATCGTCACCGGCGACCGCGACTCCTTCCAGCTGGTCAGCGACCACGTCACGGTGCTGTACCCGACGAAGGGCGTCTCGGAGCTGACCCGGTTCACCCCGGAGAAGGTTTTCGAGAAGTACGGATTGACGCCCGCCCAGTACCCCGACTTCGCGGCGCTGCGCGGTGACCCCTCCGACAACCTCCCCGGCATCCCCGGCGTGGGCGAGAAGACCGCCGCGAAGTGGATCAACCAGTTCGGCTCCTTCGCCCAGCTGGTCGAGCGCGTCGAAGAGGTCAAGGGCAAGGCCGGGCAGAACCTCCGCGACCACCTGGAGGCCGTCAAGCTCAACCGCCGGCTCACCGAGCTGGAGCGGCAGGTGCCGCTGGACAAGACGGTCGCCGACCTGGAGCGCCCGGCCTACGACCGCAAGGCCGTCGCGATGATCCTGGACACCCTGGAGATCCGCAACCCGTCGCTGCGCGAGCGCCTGCTCGCCGTCGACCCGGGTGCGGCGGAGGCCGAGACGACCCCGGTGGTGGCGGACGGCGTCGAGCTGGACGGCACGGTGCTGGGCAGCGGCGAGCTGGCCGGCTGGCTGACCGAGCACGGCGGCGAGCCGCTCGGTGTCGCCACCGTCGACACCTGGGCGCTGGGCGCCGGCTCCGTCGCCGAGGTCGCGCTGGCCACCGCCGGTGGTCCGGCCGCCTGGTTCGACCCCTCCCAGCTCGACGAGGCCGACGAGAACGCGTTCGCGGCCTGGCTCGCCGACGCCGCGCGGCCCAAGGTGTTCCACGACGTCAAGCGCGCCATGCGGGTCTTCGCCGAGCACGGCTGGAGCATCGCCGGTGTCTCGATGGACACCGCGCTCGCCGCGTACCTGGTCAAGCCGGGCCGCCGCTCCTTCGACCTGGACGCGCTGTCGACGGAGTACCTGCACCGTGAGCTGGCGCCCGCCGCCGCGGCCGACGGCCAGCTCGCCTTCGGCGCGGACGACGCCGCCGAGGCGGAGGCGCTGATGATCCATGCCCGTGCCGTCCTCGACCTGGGTGGGGCCTTCGAGGGCAAGCTTCAGGAGGTCGGCGCCGCGGACCTGCTGCGCGACATGGAGCTGCCCACCTCCGCGCTGCTGGCCCGCATGGAGCGGCACGGCATCGCCGCCGACCGCGCCCACCTGGAGACCATGGAGCAGATGTTCGCGGGCGCCGTGCAGCAGGCGGTGAAGGAGGCGCACGCGGCGGCCGGGCACGAGTTCAACCTCGGCTCGCCCAAGCAGCTCCAGGAGGTCCTGTTCGGCGAACTGGGCCTGCCGAAGACGAAGAAGACCAAGACCGGCTACACCACCGACGCCGACGCCCTGGCCTGGTTGGCCGGCCAGACTGACAACGAGCTGCCGGTGATCATGCTCCGCCACCGCGAGCAGGCCAAGCTGCGGGTCACGGTCGAGGGCCTGATCAAGACGATCGCCTCGGACGGCCGGATCCACACCTCGTTCAACCAGACCGTCGCGGCGACGGGCCGGCTGTCCTCCACGGACCCGAACCTGCAGAACATCCCGGTCCGCACCGACGAGGGCCGCGCGATCCGCCGCGGGTTCGTCGTCGGCGAGGGCTATGAGTCGCTGATGACCGCGGACTACAGCCAGATCGAGCTGCGGGTGATGGCCCACCTGTCGGAGGACGCGGGCCTGATCGAGGCGTTCACCTCCGGCGAGGACCTCCACACGACAGCGGCCTCCCAGGTCTTCGCGGTGGAGCCCGCCGCGGTGGACGCCGAGATGCGCCGCAAGATCAAGGCGATGTCCTACGGCCTGGCGTACGGCCTGTCGGCGTTCGGTCTGTCCCAGCAGCTGAACATCGAGGCCGCCGAGGCGCGCACGCTGATGGACGCCTACTTCGACCGCTTCGGCGGGGTGCGGGACTATCTGCGCCGGGTCGTCGACGAGGCGCGGGCGACGGGCTACACGGCGACGCTGTTCGGCCGCCGCCGCTATCTGCCCGACCTCAACAGCGACAACCGCCAGCGCCGCGAGGCGGCCGAGCGGATGGCGCTGAACGCGCCCATCCAGGGCACGGCGGCCGACATCGTGAAGATCGCGATGCTCAACGTGGACCGGGCGCTGCGCGAGGCGAACCTCACCTCCCGCATGCTGCTCCAGGTCCACGACGAAATCGTCCTGGAGATCGCCCCCGGCGAGCGCGAGCAGGCGGAGGAACTGGTCCGCCGCGAGATGGCGGCCGCGGTCCGGCTGCGCGTCCCGCTGGGCGTCTCGGTCGGCGTCGGCCCGGACTGGGAGTCGGCAGCGCACTAGCCCGCCGAACGGTGGGGCCGGGGGAGCGGCCTGGGGGCCACCCGCCGCTCGGCTGCCCCCGGCCCGTGCCGGCCGCCGTGGCGCTTTCAGCCGGCGGTCCTGCTCCCCACCTCCGGGGGCGCCGGGAACTGCGCGACCGGCCCCCACCACCGCATTTCCTCGATGGCGCAAGCCACCCGCGACGCTTCTCAGCGCCAGCCGACTCCCAGGGCACCCCCGGCCGGCGCCCGGAGGGACCGTCACTCGGCTGGCCCCCGCAGAAACGCGCCGCCCGCCGCCCTGCCGCCAGGATGCGGGCATGGGTATACGCATGCTCCACCGCCGCACGGCACGAGCTCAGGCCCAGCACCAGGCACCGGCCCGAGCCGACGCCACGGCGAATCTCTCCACGCCGCTTCCGTCCGTTCCGCCCTTCGCGGCGGACGCCAGTACCGGCCGCGTCCCCACCAGCCGCGCCGAGGCCCTGCGCCGCGGCACCACAGCCCTCGCCCGTCGCCTCATCCGCCGGGACGCGTCGGCCGCGGCCGACGACACCGGCGTGGGGGAAGCTCCCGGTGAGGTGCCGCGCTGGCGGCTGTGGACCGAGCTGGGTCTGAGCTACCTGGCGCTGCTGCTCAGCCGGCTGCCGCGCCCCTCCCGCCGGGCGCGCACGTTCACGGTGTTCGTGGTCCCGCTGCCCCCGACCGCCGCGGTCACCGGGCCGGACGGCTCCCCTCGAGCACGCCGCTGACCCCGCCCGCACCGACGGTGACCGGTCGGCGCACCCGCACCCCGACGGCGTACACAAGCAGCCCGAGGACGAGTCCGGTGCCGGTGCCGAAACACACCGTCGGGATCAGCTCCCACGGTTTGGCGGTGGCCCCCCGGTAGGCCCACCAGCGCGTGGCCCGCTGTGCCGCGCCCGCCAGCGCGCAGCCGCCGAGCAGCGCCGCGGCCCACCACCGGTCCCGCGCCGACAGCGCGGGCACGGCGGCCGGCCCGCCCGAGGGCGCCCGGCGCACCGCGCGCCACACGAACGCGGTGATCACCACCGCGGCCACCGCCGAGCCGCCGTACTGCAGGTACCAGTACAGCGGTGCGCCCGCCAGCTGCCGCCCCAGGACGGGGAACACACGCATCCCCCACCGGTCCAGGTGCGTGAACGCGTCCCACACCACGTGCGTCAGCGCTCCCAGCGCCGCCGAGGCATACCACCACAGCACGACGGCGGGTCGCGCAGGCGTGCGTGGCGCCCCGCAGCGCAGCAGCGCCGCCCACGGGCCCTGCCGGGTCCGCGGCAGCAGAGCCACGAGCGGCTCGCGCACCAGCAGCCACATCGCCACGAGCAGCCAGGTGATGAGCACGTCGACGGTGAAGACCCCGGCGAAGGAGTGCGTGACGTCCCCGAACTCCATCGCACCGGGCACGACACTCGCCGCGTAGTAGGTCATGTCGGGTGAGAAGGAACCCGCCACCAGGACGGCCGGCACGAGCGGGCCCCGGCCGGAGCCGTCGATGCGCACGGCGGGCAGCACGGCGGCCGCATGGCTCAGCGTGAACGGCAACGGGTCCCCCTGTGACGCGTGTTGACCGGATGTGACCGGTACGTGATCAGCGGCGTCCAGTATGCGGTGTGGCACAGGACCTCGAACGGCATATGGCCAACCGGTAAAAACCGGGCACGAACAGGTGCCCGACGAAAGGAAGTTGTCGTAGGGTCACGGGGATGCAGCGCCGGGCAGACCAATGGCCCCATGAGGGCAACCGGAGTGGTGGTTCGTTCGTCACACCAAGGCGAGTACGCCACACCGGACACAACACGACGGCACGGCACCACAACAGGGACGGACGCTGAGGCGTCCACGGGAGGGGTTCACCACATGGCGGCGCAATTCGGCAGCAGGCTGCGCAAGGGAGCGTTCACCACCGCCGTGGCGGCTGCGGCGGTCGCGGCGCTCTCCGCGTCCCAGGCTCCCGGCGTCACGGTCGACGACCAGGGCAGACAGTCCGCCGCCGGCACCGCGCCCACCCCCGACGTGCAGGCGGACGACACCGACACCGCCACCGGCAACTCGCGGTACTACACCGACCTGCCGCCCCTCAACAGCCCCAATCCGGCCCCGACCACCGGCACCGTCCCGCCGCCGGCCACGGGCGCGACCGAGTCCGGCATCCCCGCGACCGTCCTCGACGCCTACCAGAAGGCGGCGGCCGAACTGCGCGCCTCCAAGCCCGGCTGCAACCTGCCCTGGGAGCTGCTGGCCGCCATCGGCAAGGTGGAGTCGGGCCAGGCCCGCGGCGGCCGCGTCGACGCGAACGGCACCACGGTCGGCAAGATCCTCGGCCCCGCGCTGAACGGCAACGGCTTCGCGCTCATCAAGGACACCGACCACGGCGCGTACGACGGCGACACCACCGTCGACCGGGCCGTGGGCCCCATGCAGTTCATCCCGTCCACCTGGGCGTGGGCCGGCCGCGACGGCAACGGCGACGGTCTCAAGGACCCCAACAACGTCTACGACGCCGCCCTCGCCGCCGGCCACTACCTGTGCCGCAACGGCTGGGACCTGTCCGCCCAGCAGGACATGAGCCGGGCGATCCTCAGCTACAACAACTCGCAGGACTACCTGAGCACGGTCCTGACGTGGCTGGAGTACTACCGCAAGGGCACCCACGAGATCCCCGACGGTACGGGCACCCTGCCCTCGCACCCCAGCGACACCGGCACCTCCGGCCCGAACCCGGGTCCGACGACGACGCCCCCCGCGCAGCACCCGTCGCCCGGGACGCCCAGGCCCGGCGGCACCACGCCCCCGAAGCCGGGCAAGCCGGGCACGCCGGCCACCCCCGGCAAGCCCACCACGCCCGGTACCCCCGCCCCGAAGCCCACGCCCACCGACACGGTGGACCACCTGGAGCGGACGAACGCGGACAAGCCCACCGCGATGGCCGGCGACGCCTTCACCCAGCGGATCGGCGCCCGGGCCGAGACCAAGGGCGGCAAGGCCGTCGCCAAGGTGCGCATCCGCTTCTCCATTGACGGTGACACCGACACCACCTTCGCCGGCGGCGAGAAGGTCGCCGCCGTCCTCACCGACACCTCCGGCGTCGCCCTCGCCCCCGCACTCCAGGCGGGCGAGAAGACCGGCGATGTCACGGTCCACGCGGCCGTCGTCGGCCGGATGGTCCCCGCCGTCGCCTACACCGCCACCGTGACCGAGCGCGCCGCCGACGCCCTCGCCCGCACCAGCGACACCAAGCAGACCTGCGTCGCGGGCGGCACGTTCGCCGACCAGATCGAGGTCAAGGCCACCTACAAGGGCGCGGCCGCCGGCCAGGTCGCCGCCACCGCAACCCTGATCAAGTCGGGCGACGACCCGTCCGAGAACGACAAGGGCCCCTACTTCAAGGACGCCGACGGCAAGACCGTCCGCACCCTGAAGGACCTGCACACCGACGCCAACGGTCTGCTGAAGCTGCCGAAGCTGTACGCGGACGACACCACCGGCACGTTCCTGCTGCGCATCACCACCGCGGGCGGGGCCACGCTGACCGTCGAACTCACCGTGACGGCACCGGACGCGACCGGCAGCCCGTCCCCGTCCCCGTCGGGCGGCTCCTCCTCCTCGCCTTCGCCTTCGCCCTCGTCCTCGCCGTCGGCGAGCCCGAGCGCCTGACCCGCCCCGCTCCGCACGGCGCCCCTCCTCGCGAGGGGTGCCGCGTCGTCATCCGCGTCTGAGCCGTGCGTTCGTATGCCGGGTCGGCTCCGCGGCAGCCGGGTCTTCCGGCCACGGATGCTTCGGGTAGCGGCCGCGCAGCTCCGCCCGCACCCCCTTGTAACCCTCGCGCCAGAACGAGGCGAGGTCGGCGGTCACCGCCGCCGGACGCCCGGCCGGGGACAGCAGGTGCACGAGCACCGGTATCCCGGCAAGGCAGGGCGACTCCTGCAGCCCGAACATCTCCTGCAGCTTCACCGCGAGCACGGGCCGCTCCGGATCGGCGTAGTCGACCCGGATCCTGGACCCGCTGGGCACGGTGATCCGCTCCGGTGCCAGCTCCTCCAGCCGGACCGCTTCTCCCGAGGCCCAGGGCAGCAGCCGGGCCAGCGCCTGCCCCGCGTCGATCCGCGCCAGGTCGGCCCGCCGCCGGGCCCGGCTCAGCTCCGGCTCCAGCCACTCCTGCACGCGCGCGTGCAGCGCCTCGTCGGACACGTCCGGCCAGGGCTCCCCGAGGTGCAGCCGGACGAAGGCCAGCCGCTGCCGCAGCACCTCGGCCTCCGGCGACCAGCGCAGCAGCCCGAACCCCTCCTGCCGCAACCCCTCCAGCAGCGCCTGCCGTACGGCACCGGGGTCGGCGCCGGTGAGCGGCCGCGCCGCCAGCTCGATCGCGCCCAGCCGCCAGGCCCACCGCGCGACGACGTCCCCGCCCGCCCAGTGCACCTCCTGCCGCTCGTCGAGCAGCGACCCGGCGGCCGACCGCGCCACTTCCTCGTCGATCACCGCGCCGAGCCGCACCCGCGCGTGCCCCTTGCCGAGGGGCCGGTCGGCCACGGCGACGGCGATCCAGGGGGCGCCGTGCAGAGGCGAGCCGGCGGGCAGCTCGGCACGCGTGCCGGAGACCATGAGGTAGGAACCACCGTCGAGCTTGGCCACACGCTCGGGGAAGGCGAGTGAGGCCACGACGCCGGCCGCCCGGTCGTCACCGGTGAGCGCGCCTGTGCCGACGGCCGCGTCGGCCGGCCGGGCCGCGTCGCCGAGGACGGCCCGCAGCCGCTTCACCTCCGTCCGCCACCGCGCGGCGTAGGCGTCACCCCCACGCCGGGCCGACCGCAAGGCGCCGGCCAGGTCGTCCCCGTACTCCCGCGGAGGCTCCTCGGACAGCAGCGCCACCACCTCCGCCCCCGCACCGGCGGTGTCCAGCAGAGCCCGCCCCAACCGGGGATGCACCCCCAGCCGCGCCAGCACCCGCCCGCGCTCCGTGGCCCGGCCGGCCGGGTCGACCGCTCCCAGCGCCTCCAGAGCCTGCCGCGCAGCCGCCATCGGACCGGCCGGCGGCGGGTCCAGCAACGCGAGACCGGATGCGTCGGGGTCGCCCCAGCAGGCCACCTGCAGGGCGAACGCCGTCAGGTCGGCCACCTTGATCTCCGGGGACGGGAACCGCGGCAGCCGCCCCTCGTCCGCCTCCGGCCAGCACCGGTAGACGGTCCCCGGCGCCTCACGCCCGGCCCGCCCCGCCCGCTGCCGCCCGGCCGCATGCGACGCCCGCACCGTCGCCAGCGCGCTCAGCCCACGCGCGTGATCGACCCGCGGCTCCCGAGCCAGCCCCGAGTCCACGACCACCCGCACCCCGGGCACCGTCAGAGACGACTCCGCGACCGAGGTCGCCAGCACCACCCGGCGCCGCTTCCCGGGCGAGAGCACCGCGTCCTGCACCGCGGCCGGCGCCCGCCCGTGCACCTGGAGCACGTCCACCTCGCCGAGGTCCCCGAGGAGCGCCGCCACGCGCGCGATCTCGCCCACGCCCGGCAGGAAACACAGCACATCGCCCTCCCGCTCGGCGAGCGCCCGCCTGACCACCGACGCCACATGCGCCAGCAGCGCGGGATCCACCCACATGCCGTGCGACGGCCGCACCGGACGAGCCGGTGGCGCGTACACGATGGCGACCGCATGGGCGGACCCGTGCGCCTCGACCACCGGTGCCCCGCCGAGCAGCCGCGCCCACTCGTCCCAGTCCGTCGTCGCCGACGCCGCCACCAGCTTCAGCTCCGGCCGCAGCGCCTCCCGCACGTCCCACAGGAACGCCGCCACCGTGTCCGCGTCCAGATGGCGCTCGTGGCACTCGTCCAGCAGTACGACGTCCACGCCCGGAAGCTCCTGGTCACGCTGCAGCCGCTGCAGCAGCACACCGGTCGTCACGACCTCCACGCGCGTGTGCCGCCCCACGATCCGCTCGCCGCGCACGGTGTACCCGACGGACCGGCCCGGCTCCTCGCCCAGCAGCCACGCCATCCGCCGCGCGGCGGCGCGCGCCGCCATCCGCCGCGGCTCGGCCACGACGACCCGCCGCTCGCCTGCGCCGTCCAGCAGTCCGGCCAGGGCCAGCGGCACCAGCGTCGTCTTGCCCGTGCCGGGCGGCGCGCCGAGCACGGCGGCACCGTGGCCGTCGAGGGCGTCGTCCAGAGCGGGCAGGGCGCTGCGCACGGGCAGCGCGTCCAGGGCGTCGTAACGGATCACGCATCCAGTTTCTTACGTGCGCGCGAGCGCCCGCCGGGCCTGTGGACAACTCCGCCTCCCCAGTACCGGCGCAGACGGCGTGGGCGTCAGTCCCGTTCGCAGACGAAGATCGCCGTGCCCGGGATCAGATGCCCGCGCAGCGGCGACCAGCCGCCCCACTCCGAGGTGTTCCAGTCCGGCCACTCGGGCTCGACCAGGTCCACCAGCCGGAAGCCGGACGTCACCACGTCCCGCACCCGGTCGCCGAGCGTGCGGTGGTGCTCGACGTACACCGCGTTGCCGTCCTCGTCCTGCTCGACGTAGGGCGTGCGGTCGAAGTAGGACGCCGCGACCGTCAGCCCCTCCGGGCCCGGCTCGTCGGGGAAGGCCCAGCGGATCGGATGGGTGAGGGAGAAGACGAACCGCCCGCCCGGCCGCAGTACGCGCCGCACCTCCCGCAGCACCAGCCGCGGGTCGGCCACGAACGGCAGCGCCCCGTACGCCGAGCACGCCAGGTCGAAGGAGGCGTCCGCGAACGGCAGCACGGCCGCGTCCGCGCACACAAGGGGGAAAGAGGAACCGATCCGCAGCGCGTGCTGGAGCTGGCGGTGGGAGATGTCCAGGGCCACCGGGTGCGCGCCCTGTGCGGCCAGCCAGCGCGCGCACTGGGCCGCGCCGGCGCCGATCTCCAGCACGTGCCGGCCCTTCAGCTCCTCCGGCGGGCCGAGCAGCTCGGCCTCCACCTCGTCCAGGCCCTCGGGCCCCCACACGAAGCGGTCGTCGCCGAGGAAGGTGCCGTGCTCGGTCTGGTACTCGTCGGCGTTGCGGTCCCACCAGCCCCGGTTGGCGCGGGCGCTCTCGGTGACCCCGGCGGCGCGCCGTGTGGCCTCCGCATCGGCGTCGGGCCCGGCGGGGGAGGACTGGGCGGATACGGACTCTTGGATGATCTGCTCCCTCGTCGTACTCTTCGAAACCAGCCCGTCCTGGGGTGTCATGACGGGGCCCATACGGCCCGTGTGGCCTCGCGAGACAGGATTTGTGCCGGAAATGCGGTGATCCGCCCCTGGTGTGCGGCTTCGCGCATTGACCCTGCCCGGCTGCCCCCGTATGCTACAAGTTGCGCTGCGGGCCTGCGCACCTCAGACGTAGCAGGCTGCGCTCGCATCTGTATGTATGTCCCCTCGGTTCTCGAGGCGCCACGGAGCACCTGGTGCTCGAAGTGTGGCGCTTCCTTGGCTGTCCGGCTTCTGCAGAGCGAAACGGGCTCCGGCGTAGCAGTACCTACGACTTCAATGTCCGTACCGGAGCCCTTTCCCACATGACGAGCAGCACCGAGACCACCGCCACCACCCCGCAGGTTGCGGTCAACGACATCGGTAACGAGGAAGCCTTCCTCGCCGCGATCGACGAGACGATCAAGTACTTCAACGACGGCGACATCGTCGACGGCGTCATCGTGAAGGTCGACCGGGACGAGGTCCTGCTCGACATCGGTTACAAGACCGAAGGCGTTATCCCGAGCCGCGAGCTTTCGATCAAGCACGACGTCGACCCCAACGAGGTCGTCGCCGTCGGCGACGAGATCGAGGCCCTGGTCCTTCAGAAGGAGGACAAGGAAGGCCGCCTGATCCTCTCGAAGAAGCGCGCCCAGTACGAGCGTGCCTGGGGCACCATCGAGAAGATCAAGGAAGAGGACGGGATCGTCACCGGTACCGTCATCGAGGTCGTCAAGGGTGGTCTCATCCTCGACATCGGCCTCCGTGGCTTCCTTCCGGCCTCCCTGGTCGAGATGCGTCGTGTCCGCGACCTCCAGCCCTACGTGGGCAAGGAGCTCGAGGCCAAGATCATCGAGCTGGACAAGAACCGCAACAACGTGGTCCTGTCCCGCCGTGCCTGGCTGGAGCAGACCCAGTCCGAGGTCCGCCAGACGTTCCTCACCACCCTGCAGAAGGGTCAGGTCCGTTCCGGCGTCGTCTCCTCGATCGTCAACTTCGGTGCCTTCGTGGACCTGGGTGGCGTCGACGGTCTGGTCCACGTCTCCGAGCTGTCCTGGAAGCACATCGACCACCCCTCCGAGGTCGTCGAGGTCGGCCAGGAGGTCACGGTCGAGGTCCTCGACGTCGACATGGACCGCGAGCGTGTCTCCCTGTCGCTGAAGGCGACCCAGGAAGACCCGTGGCAGCAGTTCGCCCGCACCCACCAGATCGGCCAGGTCGTGCCCGGCAAGGTCACGAAGCTGGTTCCGTTCGGTGCGTTCGTCCGCGTGGACGAGGGCATCGAGGGTCTGGTCCACATCTCCGAGCTGGCCGAGCGCCACGTGGAGATCCCGGAGCAGGTCGTCCAGGTCAACGACGAGATCTTCGTCAAGGTCATCGACATCGACCTCGAGCGCCGCCGCATCAGCCTCTCGCTGAAGCAGGCCAACGAGGCCTTCGGTGCCGACCCGTCGGCGGTCGAGTTCGACCCGACCCTGTACGGCATGGCCGCGTCCTACGACGACCAGGGCAACTACATCTACCCCGAGGGCTTCGACCCCGAGACCAACGACTGGCTCGAGGGTTACGAGAAGCAGCGCGAGGAGTGGGAGCGCCAGTACGCCGAGGCGCAGTCCCGCTTCGAGCAGCACCAGCAGCAGGTCATCAAGTCCCGCGAGGCGGACGAGAAGGCCGCAGCCGAGGGTGGCGAGGCTGCCGCTCCGGCCGCGACCGGTGGTGGCTCGTACTCCTCCGAGGGTGGCGACACCTCCGGCGCCCTGGCGTCGGACGAGGCGCTGGCGGCACTGCGCGAGAAGCTGGCCGGCGGCCAGAGCTGAACGCTTGCCGCTGAGGGTTAGTCGGTAGCTGAGGGGCCGTACCTTTCGAGGTGCGGCCCCTCAGTCGTGCGCGTTGGCGTCCGCCCCGGTGCTTGGTGACTGGTGCCTGTCGTCCTTCGGGTGCGGGTGGTTCGTGGTTGGTCGCGCGGCTTCTCGCGCCCCTGACAGTGTTGCGCGCCCGGGACGGCGTTGTCCGCACTCCGGCCTTTCATGATCGCCGGTTGCGTGGGCGTGATCACGGGAATGCTCACGCTCCGTTCCTCGTTGTTGTCTACGGACACGAGGAGGAGCGGTCACTGTGCTTGATCCGCAGGGTTTGTACACGTGGGAGCCGAAGGGGCTGGCCGTCGTCGACATGGCGCTCGCCCAGGAGTCGGCCGGACTTGTCATGCTCTACCACTTCGACGGATACATCGACGCGGGGGAGACCGGCGACCAGATCGTCGAACGGCTCCTCGACTCGCTGCCCCACCAGGTCGTCGCCCGCTTCGACCACGACCGGCTGGTCGACTACCGCGCCCGGCGCCCGCTGCTGACCTTCCGCCGCGACCGGTGGGCCGACTACGAGGAGCCGGACATCACCGTCCGGATCGTCCAGGACGCCACCGGCGCGCCCTTCCTGCTGCTGTCCGGGCCCGAGCCGGACGTCGAGTGGGAACGCTTCGCCGCCGCCGTGCGGCAGATCGTCGAGCGGCTCGGAGTCCGCCTGTCGGTGAACTTCCACGGCATCCCCATGGGCGTCCCGCACACCCGCCCGGTCGGCCTCACCCCGCACGGCAACCGCAACGACCTCGTCCCGGGCCACAGCAGCCCGTTCGACGAGGCCGAGGTGCCCGGCAGCGCCGAGGCCCTCGTCGAGTACCGGATGATGGAGGCCGGCCACGACGTTCTCGGTGTCGCCGCGCATGTCCCGCACTACATCGCCCGCTCGCCCTATCCGGATGCGGCGCTCACGGTGCTGGAGTCCATCACGGCCGCCACCGGCCTGGTGCTGCCGAGCATCGCGCACTCCCTGCGCAACGACGCCCACCGCACGCAGACCGAGATCGACCGCCAGATCAGAGAGGGCGACGAGGAGCTCACCACCCTGGTCCAGGGGCTCGAGCACCAGTACGACGCCGCCGCCGGCGCGGAGAGCCGAGGCAACATGCTGGCCGAGCCCGTCGACATCCCCTCCGCGGACGAGATCGGCCGCGAGTTCGAGCGCTTCCTCGCCGAACGGGAGGGCGACAACTGACCTCCGCCGCATCCGCTGTCGGCGGCAGGCCCTAAGCTTCCGCTCATGCTGACAGTGGGCCTGACCGGCGGCATCGGTGCCGGCAAGAGCGAGGTGTCGCGGCTGCTCGTCGAGTGCGGGGCCGTGCTGATCGACGCCGACCGCATCGCCCGCGAGGTCGTGGAGCCGGGCACGCCCGGCCTCGCCTCGGTCGTCGAGGCCTTCGGGCCCGAGGTGCTCACGCCCGACGGCAGCCTCGACCGTCCCAAGCTGGGCTCGATCGTCTTCTCCGACCCCGAGAAGCTGGCCGTGCTGAACGCGATCGTGCACCCACTGGTCGGCACCCGCTCCCGCGAGCTGGAGCAGGCCGCGGCGAAGGACGCCGTCGTGGTCCACGACGTCCCCCTGCTCACCGAGAACGGCCTGGCCCCGCTGTACGACGTCGTGGTCGTCGTCGACGCGAGCCCCGCCACGCAACTCGACCGGCTTGTGCGGTTGCGCGGCATGACGGAGGAGGACGCCCGCGCACGCATGGCCGCGCAGGCCTCGCGGGAGAAGCGCCGGGAGATCGCCGACATCGTGATCGACAACGACGTGCCACTGGAGCAGCTGCAGGCGCGCGTGCGGGAGGTCTGGGCGGAGCTGGCACGCAGGGCGCGGGAGGCTCGGTAGCGACCGGGACGGCCGCAGTAGCGGCAGTGGACGCGGTGGCCCTGGCGGGCGCAGTTCGGTCACAGCAGTCGCAGGAGTTGCGCTTATCGTAATCACCGCGATCACCGCAGCCGTTGCGGTCACCGCTGTCGCCGCTGGAATAGGGGTACTCGGTCGGGGCGTTGAAGCCCTCGAGTGAGGGAAGGAATTTTCCGTGCCCCAGACCAGCGGTTCGACCGGAGGTACTCCGGAGACACACGTCATCGACTTCCGTGCCGCCGAGCAACTGCTCGCCGCTCGCGATCCGCGGGGCGCGGTGAAGCTGCTCGACTCGGTGATCGCCGCGCACCCGGAGAACACCGCCGCACGGTTGCTGCGCGCCCGTGCCTTCTTCGCCGCCGCGCAACTGCGTCCCGCAGAACTTGAGTTCACGATCGTTCTGGAGCGGGAACCGGACAACGCCTACGCCCACTTCGCGCTCGCCCGCACCTACGAACGCCAGGGCCGCGACGACCAGGCCCGACGGCACTTCCGTCTGGCGGCCGCGCTGGACCCGAACCCGCAGTACCTCAAGGCGGCGCGCTTCGACGCGTGAGACGCCCTCGGCTCACGGCCGGCGGTGTTCCGGCGGCCGGTAGGGCGGGATGTCGGGGCCAGGCTGGAAGTGCGGGCCCTGCCGTATGTGCCGCAGGATCACCGCCATGTCGACGGTGACCACCAGCCACAGCACACCGCACGCCGCCGCCCAGCCGGGTCGCCCGGCGAGCGCGAACCCGGCAGTGCCCGCGATCGCCCAGATCAGCCCCCACACGCTCAGCCAGAAGCGCATCCGCAGCGCACTGCGTGCTGTCGTCGGCTCACTGCCTGTACGCATCGCGATCACCACTCCTCCCAGCAACGTACTCCGGCCGGGGACGTTCACCAAGCGGTCTTCACTCGGCCACGAACGGAGGGTCGCCGGCATCTCGAGCGAGGTGCTTCTCCGCCCACGAACGAAGGGTCTTCGCTCGAACGGGTGAACAGGAGACGTGGGGGAACGGCCGTGCGGGAGCGGGCCGTTGGACGGGCAGGGAGCTGAAGCAGGTGCACACCGGGCCGATGAGTTTCGGGGCTCCACGGGGTCTGTACGGGTGCATCACACGAAACGCGAAACCAGGAGACCCTCATGTCCGAGACCACCGCTCCCGCTGGCTCCCTCGCCACCGCGGCGACCGCCGGCACGGCGTCGATCCCGACGACCTCCACGGCCAAGCGCCGTCGGTACGCCCGGATCGCCCTGCGTACCGTGCAGGTGCTGCTCGCGCTGTTCTACGCCTTTGCCAGTGCGCTCCCGAAGCTGATCGCGCACCCCACGGCGGCGGAGTCGTTCGACCGGATCGGCTGGGGCAGCGCGGGGATGTACGCCATCGGTCTGCTGGAGCTGGCGGGGGCCGTAGCACTGTTGGTCCCGGTCCTGCAGTCGGTCGCGGCGGTGTCCTGGAGCGCCTTGATGGTGGGCGCGTTCATCGTCCAGGTGACCGTCTTCGACGGTCAGAACGCGGCCACCCCACTGATCCTGCTGGTGCCGCTCGCCCTCATAGCCTGGGCCCGCCGACAGCACAACGCCGACCTGGTGGCCAGGCTGCGACGCGGGGCGTGAGGCGACGCGGGGAGGGGCCCGACTCAAGGCGGGAGCCCCCTGTCACCGGTGCCCGGATCCTCCGCCACCGCCACCCGGCTTCGGTCCCGCGCCGCCCAGGCTCGGCAGGCCGCGCAGAGCCCGAAGGCGTTCGAGCTCGCGGCGGTCGCGCTTGGTGGGGCGGCCTGCGCCCCGGTCGCGGATGCCGGCGGGGGCGACGGCCTCGCGGGGCGGGGGCGGCGGGCTGTTGTCGATGTAGCACTGGACGGCCACGGGCGCTCCGACCCGCTTACGGATCAGGCGTTTGACGACCACGACCCGTTCCCGGTTTTCGCTCCGCAGTCGGACCTCGTCGCCCACGCGCACGTTGTACGCCGGCTTCACTCGCTCCCCGTTCACCCGGACATGGCCGCCCCGGCAGGCGGTGGCTCCGAGCGAACGGGTCTTGATCAGACGTACGGCCCAGATCCAGCTGTCGATGCGGACGGACTCCCCGGGAGCGGGGCCTGCAGCCTCGGCGGCGGCGATGGCAGCGGCGATCTTCGGATCGGCGGTCTCCTGCCCAGCGGCGATCTCGGGAGCGGCAGCCCCCTGCGTGGCGGCGGTGGCGTCCGCCGCGGGCGCGGCACCGGACGGTTCCGCGTCAGGGCCCGTCGCATCCGTCGTCTCGTGGTCCGCACCTTCAGCAACCATGTCCTCGACCTTAGCTCGCCGCACGGGGTGCGCCCCACGGGTTTCCGGCCCCCGGCATACCGTGGTGCCATGACCCTCAGCGCACCCTCCGGCCTTCCCGAACTCGACCGGCGGGTCGCGGGCTGCCGGGCCTGCCCGCGGCTTGTCGCCTGGCGGGAGGAGGTGGCGCGGACGAAGCGGGCCGCGTTCGCCGACTGGACGTACTGGGGGCGGCCCGTTCCCGGGTTCGGACCGGCCGATGCGCGGCTGCTGATCGTCGGGCTCGCGCCTGCCGCGCACGGCGGCAACCGGACCGGGCGGATGTTCACCGGGGACCGTTCCGGCGACGTGCTGTATCAGGCGCTGTACGACGTGGGGCTGGCCTCGCAGCCGACGGCGGTCAGTGCGGACGACGGACTGGAGCTGTACGGGGTGCGGGTCACCGCGCCGGTCCACTGCGCGCCGCCGGCGAACAAGCCGACGCCGCAGGAGCGGGACACCTGCCGGCCCTGGCTGGTGCAGGAGCTGACGCTGATGCGTCCGACGCTGCGGGCGGTGGTGGTGCTCGGCGCGTTCGGCTGGCAGGCCGCGCTGCCGGCGTTCGCCGAGGCGGGCTGGCCGGTGCCCCGTCCTCGGCCGGCCTTCGCACACGGCGCCAGGGTGACGCTTGACGGCGGGAACGGCCGGACCGGAGTGGAAGGCGGAGGGGGCGGGGAGGATGGAGAAGGTCGGGCACCGCTCCAGCTCTTCGGCTGCTTCCACGTCAGCCAGCGCAACACCTTCACCGGGCGGCTCACTCCCGAGATGCTGCGGGACGTTCTGCGCACGGCGGCGCGGGCAGCCGGGTTGCCGTACGCCGGGTGACGCACCTGGTGCCGCGGTGGACGTGGTTCAGCCGGGCGGATTTCGTCCCCGAACTGGTGCTGCACCGTGGAGCGTGATCTAGCGGCGGAAGTGGCCACCCGTGCCTGATTGATTGCCTCGCCCACCCGTCACACCCCGCGTACGCTGCGCCCGACCCCGATCCCACCCCCCGCAGAGACCGACCTGACTCTGCCCCCCGAGCGCACCCCCACTCCGACCCGTCGCCTGCTGGAGCCGCACCCGTGCCGTCCGTCTCCGACCACGTCTTCCTCGACCGCACCGCCGACCGTCTGGCCGCCCTTCCCACCGTCCGTGCCGTCGCCCTCGGGGGCTCGCGGGCGCAGGGCACGCACCGGCCCGACAGCGACTGGGACCTGGCCGTCTACTACCGCGGCCCCTTCGACCCCGCCGACCTGCGCGCGGTCGGCTGGGAGGGCGAGGTGTCGGAGGTCGGCGGCTGGGGCGGCGGCGTCTTCAACGGCGGAGCGTGGCTGACCGTCGAGGGCCGCCGCGTCGACGTCCACTACCGCGACCTGGATGTCGTCGAGCACGAACTGGCCGAGGCGGAGCAGGGCCGCTTCCGTGTGGAGCCGCTCCTCTTCCACCTCGCCGGCATCCCCACCTACCTGGTCGTCGCGGAGCTGGCCGTCAACCAGGTGCTGCGCGGTGAGATGCCGAAGCCGGCCGCCTACCCGGGACCGCTGCGGCACACCGCGCGCGATCACTGGCTAGGCTGCGCCCGCCTCACCCTCGCCTACGCCCGCGACAACCACGCCCCGGCCGCACGCCTGACGGAGGTGGCCGGTGCCGTCGCCACCGCCGCCGTACAGGCCGGGCACGCGGTGATGGCGGCGCGCGGCGAGTGGGTCACCAACGAGAAGCAGCTGCTGGCACGGGCGGGCCTGCGCGGAATAGACGGCCTGCTGGCCGGCCTTCAACCGGAACCGGGCCGGCTGGCCGCGGCCGTCGCCGGCGCCGAAAAACTCTTCCTGAGCGCACTGCGCTGAACCGGCAGATCCCCGTCGCGCCGTCCCGCGCTCAACCGGCGACGATCCCGACGCATCGCCCTGCGCCCGAGAGGACCGAGCGTCGGCCGGCCGGAACTGTCACCTGGCTGAAACACGACTGTCCTCTCCTCTCCAAGAACGCGATCTACGGTGGGAACACACCCACTCGGCCACCGTCGCCCGAAGGCACACCCCGCCCTCGTCCGAACAGGAGCCCCGTGTCCCGCCCCGCCACCTTCACCCTTCCGCCCTGGCTCGCCCACGCCCTGCGCGCCCAGCGAGGACCGGTGCCCTGGAGCGCGGTCACGCGCGGAGCGCTGACGGCGGGGCCGCTGCTGCTCGGGGCGCTCGCCGCCGGCCGTACGTCGCTCGGTGTCGTCGCCGCCCTCGCCGCCATGTTCGCCGGGATCAACGACCGCCCCGGCAGCCGCCGGGCCTCGGTCGAGCGGATCGGGGTGCCCGCGCTCGCTGGGGCCGCCGGGCTGCTCGTCGGGACGTACGCCGGGCAGTACGCCGGCCCCGTCCTGCTCACCGCCGTGCTCACCGTGCTCGGGCTGTTCGCCGGTGGGGCCAGTGCCGTCGGGCCGGTCGCCTCGGCGGCGGCGACGCAGGTGCTTGCCGCGGCGGCGGTGGGGGCCGGGATGCCGCTGCCGGAGAGCGGCTGGCTGCGTGGGCTCTGCTTCCTCGCCGGCGCCGGATGGCTGCTGACGCTGCGGCTCGCGCTGCCCACACCGGGATCCCTCGCCGGGGACACCCGGCCGGCTGTCCGGCTGTACCTCCGAAAGGACTTCCGGTTCGACGGGGAGCGGGCCGCCGTCGCCCGCGTCTATGACGCGATCGCCGAACTGCTCGACGCGGTCGGCGGACCGCTCGCTCTCTACCGGCGGGCCGCCCTCACCGCCGCTCTGGACCACGCGCAGGACTGCCTGTCCGGCCCCCGGCTGCGGCGGTACGCCTCCTGCGCCGCCGAGCGGCGGCTGCACGCGCAGTACACCGCCGCCCTGCCGCTCGCCGAGGCGGCGACGGCGCTGGCCTGGGCCGGGGAGCCGGTCGGGACGCGGGCCGGTGCGGGGCCGCGTCGGCTCGCGTCCGCGGTGCGGGACAACACCCCCACCGGGCCGCTGCCCGCACCGAGCCGGGCGGAGCCCGCACTGCGTGCGCTCGACAACGCGTTGCTGCAGGCCGCCGAGGTCTTCGACCGGGGGCACGGCACCGCGCTGCACGCGCGGCGGCGGACGGCACGGCAACTGCTGCGGGCCGCCGTCGGCTCCGGCGGGCGCGAGTACGGGCTGCGGGTGGCGGTCTCGTTCGGCGCCGCGGCCGCCGTGGCGCAGGCGTTGCACCGCACGCACTGGTACGGACAGCACAGCCACTGGTACTGGCTGCCCGTCACCGCTGTCTTCCTGGTCAAGCCGGACCTCGGGCCGTTGGCGTCGCGGGTGCTGTGCCGGGCCGCCGGGACGGTGCTCGGGGCCCTCGTCTTCGCCGCGTTCGCCGCCGTACTGCCCCGGCCGGCCGGGCTCGTCGTCCTCGTCGCCCTGTGCGGTGCGCTCGTCCCCGTCGCCGCACGGCACTTCGCCGCGCAGACCGCGGTCGTCACCGTCCTGGTGCTCGGGCTGGTCATGGTGGGCGGCGAGCCGCAGGCGTCCCTGAGCCGGATCGGGGAGACGCTGCTGGCCTGCGCGATCGTGCTGATCGTCGGCCATCTGCCGATGCCCGGGAAGCGGGGCGGCACGGTGCGCGACCGGCTCGCCGTGGCGGCCGGCGCCGCGGACGCCTACCTGATGCACGTCCTCACCGACCCCGGCTCGCGCGCCGTGCGCTGGGCCCTGCGCCGAGAGGCCTACCGCACCCTGTCCGAGGCCCGCACCGCCAGCGCACTCGCCGCCGCGGAACTCCCCCCGCTGGCCCGGCACACCGCGGGCACCGGCGAGGTCGCCACCGTCCTCGAACGCCTCGTCGACACCACCACCGCTTGCGCGGTCCACCTCGACGACACCGGACGGCTCAGCCCGCGACACGAGCGCCGGCTCGCCGAACTCCTCGGCGAACTCGACGAACTGACCGAGCATGACACCTTCGACCGGCGTGCGGTCGCCTCCTCGGTTCCAGAATTTTTCCTCCCGCACCGATGAGTTCCGCACCGACCCTCGGTCACCTCCTGGGAACGGACCGTTGCACAGGAGGGCACATGTCGCTTCCGGAGGTCGTCTCGCGCGAGCAGTGGCGCGCGGCGCGCGAGGAACTGCTGGTCAAGGAGAAGGCGGTCACCCGCGCGCGCGACGCGCTGAGCGCGGAGCGGCGCCGGCTGCCGATGGTGGAGATCGGCAAGGAGTACGTCTTCGAGGGCGGCGACGGCAAGGCGACCCTGCTCGACCTCTTCGAGGGGCGAGACCAACTCGTCGTCCACCACTTCATGTTCGCGCCCGAGTGGGAGGGCGGCTGCCGACGCTGCTCCGCATTCCTGGACCAAATGGGGCAACTTGCTCATCTCCGTGCGAGGGGGACGTCGTTCGCGGTGGTGTCGCGGGTGCCGTTCACCCGGATCCTGCCCTTCAAGGCGAGGATGGGATGGACCGTGCCCTGGTACTCGTCGCACGAGACGGACTTCAACCAGGACTTCGAGGTGACCGTGGAGCAGGGTGACGGCTCGCTCGCCGAGCGGCCGGGGCTGAGCTGTTTCCTGCGGGAACGCGACCGGATCTTCCACACCTACTCGACGCCCGAAGGAGAAGTCGACGACATCGGCTCCATGGGCAGTCTGCTGGACCTCACGGTGCTCGGCCGGCAGGAGGCGAGGGTGCCGGTGCGGTATCACGACGAGTACGAGGACTGACACGCTTCGTACCGGATGCGTGCGGTCCGTGCACGGAATCTCACGGTCCGCGGTGAACTTGTGTCACCTACGTCTCAGTCGGGTCACTGAGCGAGCCGTCAGACCTCCACAGGGCGTTAACTCCTACACGGACAACACTTTGTGGAGGTGCGAGATGGTGAACGGGCGAACCGTGCTCGAACGCTTTCCCGCAGGTGGGCCGCGCGGATCGTGGCCTGCGGAGGAGTTCGCGCAAGCGCGGCGACAGGAGGGCCTGGCGGCCGAGGTTGTCATGGACCTCACGACAGACACATTCCTGGTGATCGTCCGGAGCGCGGACGCCATGGAGTGACGACCGCTCCGCATGGCGACCGCTCCGCAGGACGACCCCTCCGCATGGCGACCGCGCCACATGCCACAGGTCAGCCCGCCCCCGTACTCCTCGGGGCGGGCACCGTCGTCTCCGCGGTCCTCGGGGGCGCCGCCGCCCCCGCCACCTTCACCGTGAACTGCTCCGCCTGGAGCGCGTACAGCTCCGCGTACACCCCGCCCTTGGCCAGCAGCTCCTGCGGGGTGCCGCTCTCCACCAGGCGGCCCTGATCCAGGACGTGCACCAGGTCCGCGTGGCGCACCGATGCCAGCCGGTGCGTGATCAGGACGACCGTCTGCCCCGCGGCGGCCAGGGCGCGGATCTTGTCGAAGACCTCCACCTCGGCCCGGGCGTCCAGGGCCGCCGTCGGCTCGTCCACGATCAGGATGCGCCCGCGCCGGTAGGCGGCCCGGGCGATGCCGAGGCGCTGCCACTGGCCACCGGACAGCTCGTGGCCGCCGGAGAAGTGCCTGGCCAGCAGCGTGTCCAGGCCGCGCGGCAGGTCAGCGACCACGTCCTCGGCGCCGGCCTGGGCGATCGAGGCGGCCAGCCGCTCCTCGGTCAGCGGGGCAGCGGAACGCCCGATGGCCACGTTGACCCGGGCCGTGAACGGCCACCGTTTGAAGTCCTGCGCGACCATCGCCACCCGCTCGGCCAGCAGCCGCCGGTCGGCGCCGGCGGCGTCCACGTCGTCCCACAGGATCCGTCCGGCGTCCGGCCGGTACAGTCCCGCCAGCAGCTTGACCAGCGTCGTCTTGCCCGAGCCGTTCTCCCCGACGAGCGCGACGATCCGGCCGAGGGGGAGGTCGAGCGTGACGTCGTCCAGCGCGGGGCGGGTCGCGTCGCCCGGGTAGCGGAACGTGACGTTCTCGAAGCGGATCTCCCGCGGGTCCTCGGGCAGGGGCACGCCGCCGACCGGAATGGCCCGCTCGGCCGCCTCGACGTACAGGCGCTCCAGGTCACCGACGAACAGGGCCTCCTCGTGCAGTTCGTTGATCTCCAGCACCAGGGTGTTCAGGCTCGTCGAGCCGCTGCGGATCGCGACCACCGCCGTGCCCGCCACCGACAGCGCCATCGCTCCGCTCAGCAGCAGCCCCCCGAGCGTGCCGTACGTCGCCACGGTCGCCAGACCCGTCCAGGTCGCCGCGATCAGCCCGGTGCGGGCGGCGAGCCGGGCGAGGCGGGCCTGCTCGGCCTCCGCCGTCTCCGACATCGCGCGGAAATGGCGCAGCAGGAACGGGCCCACGCCGTGCACGCGGATCTCCGGCGCGGCCTGCGGCTCGGTCAGCAGACCGCTGATCAGGTGCCCGGCCCGGGCGTGCTGCACCCAGGTGTGGAAGGACTCGTAGCGGCGCCGCGCGTTGGTCAGCGAACTCCAGGCGCTCGGCAGGGTCATCGTGACCAGCAGCGGCAACAGCGCCGGATGCAGCACGGTCAGCACGCCGGCCGCCGCGGCCAGCGAGATGACGGCGTTCACCACACGCGTGCCGTACATGATCATCCGGCGGGCGGAGGAGGCGCCGTACTGGGCGGTGTCCAGCAGCTTGTGGAAGGCGTGGTCCTCGATCGCGGACAGCTCCACGTTCGCCGCCCGCTCCAGGTACAGCTCCGTGGCCACCCGCTCCACCTTGGGCTCCAGGCGTCCGGTGGCGTACGTCGACGCCGCGCGCAGCAGCGCCGAGAGCAGAAGTACGGCGGACAGCGCGACCAGTGCCGGGGCGGCGCCGCGCAGGCGTGCCTCCAGCGTGCCGTCGCCGAGCAACCGGCTCAGCACGCCGTTGACCGCCAGCAGACTGACCGCTTGGCCGAGGCCACGGCCGGACTCGGCGAGCAGCACCGTGCGGGTGGCCCTGCGGTCGGCCTGGCGGGCGAGGCGGAGGCTGGAGCCGAGCAGGGCGGGCAGCCGGGTGACCATCGCGCGCAGGTTCAGTTCCAGGAACGCGTCCACGTGCTGGTTCCAGCCCATGTCGTAACGCAGTGGCCCGCCGAACAGCAGGCGTTCCGACTCCGACACCTCACGCTCGGCGGCGTCGCGCTCGTGACCCACATGGCCTCCCCGGCTCCGGTCAGACGGTCACTATCCCGGGGGTGGCGGGAGCGGGGGAGGGCGCAGAGCGGGGGACAGGAGGTGCGGGCACAGGGGCTGCCGACCGGCGCAGCGCGCGGGCGCACGCCGTGCACGTTGATGGGGCGGCCGAGGGGCGCGGCGCGGGGCACACGGGGCGCGCCGATGCGGCGGGCCTCGTCCCACTTCAGGCGGGCGCTGGGCGTCGTCGATGTCGGCCTCGGCCGCCGTGCGCGGTGTGCGGCGCACGGGGGGCGCGTG
The DNA here is from genome assembly GCF_043088925.1 of Streptomyces sp. NPDC014006. Taxonomy (NCBI): domain Bacteria; kingdom Bacillati; phylum Actinomycetota; class Actinomycetes; order Kitasatosporales; family Streptomycetaceae; genus Streptomyces; species Streptomyces sp. NPDC014006. Next base: position 1,187,034 of record NZ_JBICAJ010000001.1, read on the forward strand.
GATCGTGAGGAGCCGGCCGTCGGTGCGGCGGCAGCCGGAGTTGCGCGGAGTCGAAGGTCCGCAGCAGGCGTTACGCGCTGACCGGGCGCGACCAGCTCGGGACCGTGTCCGTCAGGCGGCACATCGCAAGGTAGAGCGGGATCGGCGGGGTGTACGGAACGGTGTCGTCCGGTCGGTGGATGAGGCCGGGGGCGTGCGGGGCGCCGGAGTCGGGCAGGACCGCGCCGGTGGCGTACTGCGCGGGGGCGGGCCATTCCACCGCGTAGTCGGAGTCGGACGGGACGATCCACCACCAGCGCGCCTCATCGGCGTACACACAGCCGACGCGCGGCAGGCGGGGCAGGAGCAGGGGGCCGAAGCGTGCCGGGACGGCCACGGCGTCGCAGCCGAGCGGGGCGGTCATGCCCTCGGGCACGGTGAGTCGGCGAGGTGCCGCAGGCGTGTGCAGACGGCGGTTGAGCTGGACGAGCGTGTTCATGGTCAGTGCCTGGCCGCGGCCGGGTCCGGCGCTCACGGCCTCCCCCTCTCACGGCCGCCCGGCCCGGCCGCGCGCGAACCGTCCGGTGCGTGGTGCAGCTGCCCGGCGCCGGTCTTCCCCTCATCGCCGTCGCCGTCGCCGTCGTCTCCGGGGCCGGCCGGGCCAGGCTTGGGGCGACTACCCCAGCCCAGGTCGTTGCGCGGCTCTCCGGGGGTGCCCGGCATGCCGGCCTGGCGTGGCACCTCGGCCCACACCAGCAGTCCGGGCCCGTGCTCCTGGGCGCCCCAGGCCCGGCACACGGCGTCGACCAACAGCAGGCCCCGCCCGTGTTCCGCCTCGCCCCGCTGCGGGGCCGGATGCGGGTCGCCTGGCGCACAGCCCTCGTCGCGCACGGCTATGCGCACGGTGTCGTCGTGGTCGTGCAGCTCGCACACCACGCGGCTGCTCGCCGTGTGCACGATGGCGTTGGTGACCAGCTCGGATATGACCAGCGCCGCGGTGTCACAGGCGTCCTCGCCTACCGACCAGCCGGTGAGCCGCGCCCGCGTCAGGCGTCTGGCTCGCGCCGGGGAACCCGGGTGTGCGGCCAGCTCGAACCGGAACCGGCGCCCGGCAGCGCTCCCCAGGGGGTTCGCTCCCGCGGCGGCACCGAGACCGATCGGGTCTGCGGCGGCGTCTGTTCCTAAGGGCGCGGACGGAATCACGCCTGCCACTATCGCCCCGCCGGGAACACTTGGCAAGAGTCACTCTGGAAAGTGCAGAGTGCGATGTGCTGGCTGCACAGGTCATGGCACACTGCTCGCGTCAGCACGTCGAGCGGCGCCAGTTCGGATCGCCGGAGGTCTGCCCAGACCTGCGAATGGATCTCCGAATGGCGCCGCAGGGCTGTCAGCATGCTTTCGTCGGGTGAGCCGCTTGCTGGAGGTGGAGCGTGAGCGAACCGCGGTCCGCGCCGACCGTGGGACAGGTCGTCCTCGGCCGGCGCCTGCTGGACCTGCGGGAACGCGCCGGGCTCAAGCGTGAGGAAGCCGCCCGCATCCTCCACGTCGCCCCCGCCACCATCCGCCGTATGGAAACGGCCGAGGTCGCGCTCAAGATTCCGTACCTCCAGCTGCTGCTGAAGGCGTACGGCGTCGACGACCCCGAGGCCGAGGCCTTCGTGCAGCTCGCCGAGGACGCCAACCGGCCCGGCTGGTGGCAGCGCTTCCACGACATCCTGCCGGGCTGGTTCTCCCTGCACGTCAGCTTGGAGGGCGCGGCGTCGCTGATCCGCCAGTACGAGCCGCACTTCGTGCCCGGACTGCTGCAGACCGAGGACTACGCGCGCGGTGTGCTGCGCTCGGGTGCCATCGGCCAGACCCGGCCGGAGGACATCGAGCGGCACGTCGCCCTGCGCATGCAACGCCAGCAACTGCTCACCCGTGAGGACGCCCCCCGGCTGTGGGTCGTCATGGACGAAACCGTCCTGCGCCGCCCGGTCGGCGGCCCGGCGGTGATGCGCGCCCAGATCGACAAGTTGCTCGAGGCCACGAAGCTGCCCCAGGTGACGCTGCAGGTCGCCGAGTTCTCCGCCGGCCCGCACCCCGGCACATACGGGCCGTTCGTGCTCTTCCGATTCGCCATGCCGGAACTGCCGGACATGGTCTACAGCGAGTACCTGACCGGCGCGGTCTATCTCGACGCGCGCCCCGAGGTGGCCGCCCACCTCGAGGTCATGGACCGCATGGCGGCACATGCTGCGACGGCACATCGCACGAAGGAGATCCTGCAGGATCTCCGCAAGGAGCTGTGAATGGATCACACCACGTCCCCGCGGGTCCGCGCCGAGGGGATATACAACGGCATGCCCGCGCGGGAACTGGGCAGCGAGGGCTGGCACAAGCCGTGGAGCGGCGGCAACGGCGGCAACTGCCTGGAAGCGATGAAGCTCGCCGACGGACGGATCGCCGTCCGCCAGTCCACCGACCCCGACGGGCCGGCCCTGATCTACACCTCCGACGAGATGACCGCCTTCATCGAGGGCGCGAAGGCGGGGGTGGCGGACTTCCTGCTGTCCTGAACCCGTCTGTTGCTTTTTCCCCACTTCCTAATCCTGGTACGAGATCTCGGCCCGCGCTTGATCATTCACTGCTTCCCTCACCACGCCGGACGCTTACGGAGCGCCGTATGACCGGGCGGGACCGCAAGGGCACCGTCGAGATCGACACCAGCAAGCCGCACCCCGCACGGATGTACGACTGGTACCTCGACGGCAAGGACCCCAGCGCATCGCCCCGCGGCCCGCGTCGTCTACTGCGACAACGACCCCATCGTGCTCGCCCACGCCGCCGCCCTGCTGCGCAGCACGCCCGAGGGGGTCACCGAGTACCTCCAGGCCGATGTACGCGATCCGGCCACCCTCGTGGAGGGGGCGGCCAAGGTCCTCGACCTCTCCCGCCCCGTGGCGCTGTCCCTGGCGCGCTGCTGCACTTCGTCCCCGATGAGGACGGCGCGCACGAGCTGGTGGGCCGGCCGCTGGTCGAACTGCCCTCCGGCAGCCACCTGATGATGACCCACGCCACCGCCGACTTCACGCCGGAGGAGTCGGCGGCGGCCACGGCCAAGCTCAAGACCGCCGGTGTCACGCTGGCGCTGTGCTCCCGGGAGGAGTTCGCCCGGTTCTCGGACGGGCTCGAACGCGTCGACCCCGGCGTCGAGGTCGTCCACCGGTGGCACCCCGAGCTCGGGGATCCGGTGCCGGGCCAGGAGGACGGGGTGATTCCGGGCTACGGGGCGGTGGCGCGCAAGCCCTGATCGGCCGGTGATGGCGTTCTTTAGGGTTACGCGGTCATGGGGCGGTCGTACGGGCCGATCGGTGACGTGAGGCGGGTGCTGCCCGTCAGGTGGCGGTCGACCGCGGCCGCCACCGCCCGGCCTTCCGCGATCGCCCACACGATCAGCGACTGCCCGCGCGCCGCGTCTCCGGCGGCGAACACGCCGGGGGCGTTCGTCGCGAAGTCCGCGTCCCGGGTGATCGTGCCGCGCACGTCCACAGCCAGGCCGAGCTGGTCGATCAGGCCGTCGTGCCGGTCGGGGCCCGTGAAGCCGAGGGCGAGCAGGACGAGATCGGCGGGCACGCGTCGTTCGGTGCCGGGCAGCGGACGGCGGTGCGCGTCCACATCGACCAGGTGCAGCCACCGCACGTGCCCCTCCGCGTCCCCGGTGAAGCGCAGCGTCGACGCGGCGAACAGCCGCGCGTCGGCGTGCGCCTCGGGTGCCGTCCGCAGGTCACGGGCCTCTTCGTGGGCGGGGGACAGGCGGTAGGTCTTCGGGTACGTCGGCCACGGCTCGGCGTCCTCGTCGCGCTCGGCGCCGGGCCGGCCGTAGATGTCCAGCTGGGTGACGGAGGCGGCGCCCTCCCGCACCGCCGTGCCCAGGCAGTCCGCACCCGTGTCCCCGCCGCCGACGATCACGACGTGCCGCCCGGCGGCCGACAGCGGTGAACTCCCCAGGTCGCCCTCGCAGACGCGGTTGGCCAGGGGGAGGTACTCCATCGCCTGCTGGACCCCGGTCAACTCCCGGCCGGGCACGTCCAGTTCACGCCACGCGGTGGCCCCGGTGGCGATCACGACCGCGTCGTAGCGCGACCGCAGGTCGACGGCCCCGATGTCCCGCCCGACGGCCGTCGACGTGCGGAACTTCGTGCCCTCCGCCCGCATCTGCTCCAGCCGCCGCTCCAGGTGGCGCTTCTCCATCTTGAACGCGGGGATGCCGTACCGCATCAACCCGCCGAGCCGGTCGTCCCGCTCGTACACGGCGACGGTGTGCCCGGCCCGGGTGAGCTGCTGGGCCGCGGCGAGCCCGGTGGGTCCGGAGCCGATCACGGCCACCGTCCTGCCGGACAGCCGCTCGGGCGGCCGGGGCGGCGCGAACCCCTCCTCCCAGGCCCGGTCCGCGATCGCACACTCGACGTTCTTGATCGTCACGGCGGGCTGGTCGATGGCCAGCACACAGCCCGCCTCGCACGGCGCCGGGCACAACCGGCCGGTGAACTCGGGAAAGTTGTTCGTCGCGTGCAGCCGGTCGCTCGCCGCCCGCCAGTCCTCGCGGGAGACCAGGTCGTTCCACTCGGGGATGAGATTGCCGAGCGGGCAGGCGTGGTGGCAGAACGGAATGCCGCAGTCCATGCACCGGTCCGCCTGCTTGCTGACGATCGGCAACAGCGCCCCGGGGACGTACACCTCGTCCCAGTCCCGCACCCGCTCCTCGACGGGCCGGCGCGGCCAGTCCTGGCGGGGGGTCGTCATGAAACCCTTGGGATCGGCCATGGCCGTCTTCCTCGCGTCGCGTACGACAGGCCGTGCGCCACGGGGCGGCACATCCTGCGGCCACGATACGTCCGGGCGGGCAGGCGCGCAGGGCGGGCGGCGAGCCGTACGGCGGGCGGGTCGGGACTCAGACAAGCGCCAGCAGGTACGCCAGGGCGGATGCCGTCGAGGCGATCGTCCGGACGTGGTTCCACCGCGTCCACTCCCGCAGATACGACGGCCAGTACGCGGCCGCCTCCGGGGTGCCCGCCGTATGCCCCATCAGCGCGTCGTTGCGCGGCACGTTCGCCGCCGCCGTCACACCGAACGCCCCGAACAGATACAACGCGCTGCCCAGCAGCAGCTCCACGGCGCCCTCCCGCGGCCACAGCACGAAGGTGACGACCGCGAGCACCGCGCACACCACCGCCGCCCCGAGGAACACCACCATGAACGCCGGTGTCATCGCCGCCCGGTTGATCGCGTTCATCGTGGCGACGCCCTGCGCGGGCGGCAGCGCGGCGAGCCCGCGCATCACGAGCACGGAGAAGGCGCAGAAGACGCCGGCCATCAATGCCGTCGCCAGCACACCCACCACCACCAGCACCAGGTACGGTCCGTCGATCATGGCTCCCCCACCTCACGTCACGCCGTTGGCAAATGCCGTAGATCCTGCCCGGGCGAACGCCCGCCGTCACCCCCAGCCAAGCGCCACGGCCCGGGCACGCCCATCGCCGAGCCGCGCGCACGCATACGCGAGCGTCCAGGGGCCGGGGTGCCGATCCCGCGGAGGGTGATCCTTCGAGGGCCTCACCCCTCTTGCCTGCAGCGAGCCTCACCCGGCGGACGGCAGCTCCCCGTACCGCCACCGCGCGAGCACCGCCTCCAGGCGGGGCGCGATCCGCCGCCGTGCCTCATGGCGCGGTATCCCGCTCATCAGCAGCCGGTCGTACGGCGTGTCCCGATGCCGCACGGCCGCGCGCACCGCCGCGACCACCGCGTCCTGCGACAGCGCCCGCCCCGCCGCGCTGCGCCCCACCCGCCCGCTGCCACGCACCGAGGCGTGGGCGGCGATGGCCTGCGCCCGCTCGTCCGGGCAACCGGGGAACAACCGCCGGATCTCGGCCGCGAACGCCGCCGTGAACCGCGTGTCCTCGGCCGCCCGCCTTCGAGCGTCCCGCGCCCGGCGCCGCCGCCGCGCCTCCGCGTCCGCCAGGCAGCGCTCCTCGGCCCGGGCCAGCGCCACCTCCTCCACCAGGACGCCCTGCCGCTCGTAGCGCGCCTTGCGCCGGTTGAACCGCACGACCACCGCCGACAGGCTGCTCTCCTCCCGCGACCGACGGGTCAGTGCCGTGTCCCCGCGCGGCAGGAACACCAGATGCCCCAGGTCCGCGCAGTCCAGGCAGCGCGGTACGCCGCTCTCCAGGACGAGCATCGGCAACGGACCGCGCCCGCACGCCGCGCACCGCTTGTGCCGCAACGGCTGGACGACGACGAGGCCCGGACCGGTCGGGGGAGTCGCGGAAGACATACCCGGTTCATGCCCACCACCGGGCCCGACGCCACCCGGGTGCGAGCGCTGCGCGGGCCTGGCGCGCGTGCCGCACGGCATGCGCGAGCGCGCTGCCTTCGGTGCCGTCGTCCGCACGGGGACCCGCGCAGCGGTGGTGGCCGGTGCCGCATCATGGGCCCTGTGCGACTCGAAGCGATCACCTGGGACCTGCTCGCCGACCGGCTCGCGGAGCGGCTGCTCGACCTGACCCCGGCCGACGGCGGTCCTTGGCCGCGGATCGCCTTCGACGGCGCCCCGGCCGCCCGCCCGGGCGACCTCGCCGAGCGCGTGAGTCAGGCGCTGCGGGTCCGCGGCCGCCCCTCCCTCGTCGTCGGCACCGAGGGCTTCCTGCGCCCCGCGTCGCTGCGTCTGGAGTACGGCCGGCATGACCTGGAGGCGTACTACGACGGCTGGTTCGACACCAAAGCCCTGTGGCGTGAGGTGTTCGGACCGCTCGAACCCGGCGGCAACGGACGCGTGCTGCCGGACCTGTGGGACCCGGTCACCGACCGCGCCACCCGCAGCCCCTACGTCCGGCTTCCGCCGGGTGCGGCGTTGTTGCTGCACGGTCCTCTCCTCCTTCGGCACTGGTTCCCCTTCGATCTCACCGTCCACGTCCTCCTCTCCCCGGGGGCGCTGCGCCGCCGTACCCCGGAGGCCGAGCACTGGACGCTCCCCGTCTACGAGCGCTACGCCGAGGAGACCGACCCGGCCGGCACCGCCGACGTCCTGGTACGCGCCGACGACCCACGACACCCGGCGTGGAGCGGGTGAGCACCGCACCGGCACCGGACGGGTCGCGCGGGGGCGCGCCGGGTGGTCGAAGGTGCGGCGCGCGGCCGGCGCGGAGAGAATGGACGACGCCGAGACCGCGGTGCGTCCCGCGCCGCGCCGGCCGTCCGGCTCAGGGAGGTACTCCATGACCACTGCCGGAGACATCATGCACCGAGGTGCCCAGTGGATCCCCGCCCATGAAACCCTCGACCGCGCCGCCCAGCTGATGCGCGAACTCAACGTCGGTGCCCTGCCCATCAGCGACGAGAACGAGCGGCTGTGCGGCATCCTCACCGACCGCGACATCGTCGTCGGCTGCGTGGCCATGGGCCACGACCCCGCCCGTGTCACGGCCGGTGACCTGGCCAAGGGGACCCCCCGCTGGATCGACGCGAACGCCGACATCAGCGAGGTCCTGCGCGAGATGCAGCAGCACCGCATCCGCCGGCTCCCCGTGATCGACAACAAGCGGCTGGTCGGCATGATCAGCGAGGCCGACCTCGTCCGGCACCTGTCCGACGGGCAGATCGCGTCCTGGGCCGAGAGCGTCTACGCCCGCGGGTGAGCGGTCCCGCTCGTCACCGGCCGGCAGGCCGCCCCTCCCCGTCCGCAGCGCGCCGCGGCGGCCGCCGTCACAGCCAGCCGTTGCGCCGGAAACCCCGGTACAGCGCCATGCAGGCGACGGATATCACTGCGATGACCAGCCCGTAGCCGAACCTCCAGTGCAGCTCCGGCATGTGGTCGAAGTTCATGCCGTACACGCCGCACACCATCGTCGGTACGGCGATCACCGCGGCCCATGCCGTGATCTTCCGCATGTCCTCGTTCTGCGCGACGGTGACCTGCGCGAGGTGCGCCTGGAGGATCGAGTTCAGTAGCTCGTCGAAGGCGGCGATCTGCTCCGTGGCACGCAGCAGATGGTCGGAGACATCCCGGAAGTAGGCCTGTATCTCCGGCTCGATCACCCGCATCGGCTGGTCCGCGAGTTCCAGCAGCGGCCGGCCGAGCGGCACCACGGCCCGCTTCAGCTCCAGCAGCTCGCGCTTGAGCTGGTAGATGCGTCCCGGATCGACCCGTGCACCGGTTTCGGCGAACACCTCCGTCTCCACCTGGTCGATGTCCGCCTGCACGGAGTCGATGACGCCGAGATAGTCGTCGACGACATGGTCCGCGATCGCGTGCAGCACCGCGGACGGCCCCTTGGCGAGCTGCTGCCGATCGGCCTCCAGCCCCTCGCGCACCGGGCCCAGCGAGCCGTGCCGGCCGTGCCGCACCGTGATGACGAAGTCCGGTCCGACGAACGCCATGATCTCCCCGGTGTCGACCACCTCGCTGGTCGCCGTGAGCTGCTCGTGCTCGACGTAGCAGACCGTCTTGAACACCGCGAAGAGCACGTCGCCGTACCGCTCGACCTTGGGGCGCTGATGCGCCTCGACCGCGTCCTCCACCGCCAGCGGGTGCAGGTCGAACAGCTCGGCGATGCCCGCGAATTCCTGGTCCGTCGGCGCGTGCAGACCGAGCCAGACGAAGCCGTCCCCGCTCTTGCGTACCTGCCGCACGGCCTCCACCAGATCCCCGGCGGCCGGCGCGCGCACTCCGCCGAGGTACGTCACGCAGTTGACCACCGAGGAACCGAGCGGGGAGCGCGCCGGATGACTCAGGTCCACCTTCGGCCGCCGCCGGGCCAGCCGCGCCACTCCGCGCAACCCGCCGACCCTGCCCAACCCCGTGACCTTCCGCAGATTCCCTGCCATCGACATACGGATCTCCTCGTGTGGATCTCCCCGCGCCGCATCGCCGCGCCCCCTGCCGGCACGAGGACCGCGCCGGAGCCGCCAGTCTGCCAGTCCGCCTCGACAGGCGGGCGGGCCTGTGGGAGGACGAAATTCCGCTTGGTTCCCGCCTGTGGACAACGAGCTGCACGGCCGCGCGCCCGGTACCCGAGCGTCGACCGCTCCGTTCGGGCCGGACGACTGGGATGATCCCGGCATGACGCGAACCGACGGCGACGGCTACCTCCTGGACAACCGGCAGAGCGAGGCGGCGGAGCGCTTCGACGCCTTCACCGATCTCTTCGACCCCGTCACGTTCCGGCACCTGGAGCGGCTCGGCGTCGGGCCCGGCTGGCGCTGCTGGGAGGTCGGCGCCGGTGGCACCTCCGTCGTCTCCTGGCTGGCCAAGAAGGTCGGCCCGACCGGCAGGGTCGTCGCGACCGACATCGACACCACCCGGCTCGCCGCCGCGGCCCGGCCCCCGGTGGAGGTCCGCGTCCACGATGTGGGCGCCGAGGAACCGCCGGGGCACGGCTTCGACCTCGTCCACGCCCGTCTCGTCCTGGTGCATGTCCCGGACCGGGAACGGGCCTTGGCGGCGATGGTGCGGGCCCTGCGCCCCGGCGGGCGGCTGCTGATCGAGGACGCCGACCCCGCCCTGCAACCGCTGGTCTGCCCCGACGAGCACGGCCCCGAGCAGCGACTGGCCAACCGGCTGCGCCAGGGCTTCCGCTCCCTGCTGGCCGACCGCGGCGCCGACCTGGCCTACGGACGCAAACTTCCGCGTCTGCTGCGCGAGGCGGGTCTGCGGCAGGTCGAGGCGGACGCCTACTTCCCGCTCACCTCGCCCGCCTGCACCGCCCTGGAGGCCGCCACCGTCCGCCAGATCCGCTCCCGGCTCGTCGAGGCCGGGCTCGCCACGGACGAGGACATCGACCGCCATCTGGCCAACGTCGCCTCCGGCACCATGGACCTGGCGACGGCTCCGATGATTTCCGCATGGGGGCGCACGGCGTAACGCCTCCGTCGGCAGGAGCCTGGCCTGGCGCGCCGTCAGACGGGCCGGCCGGGGCGGCCGCCCACCTGGGTCACCGCGAGCGCGCCCGCCCGGCAGCCCTCCGCCGCCGCGTCCCGCGGGTCGGCACCGGACAGCACAGCGGCGAGGAAACCGCCCGTGAAGGCGTCCCCGGCGCCGGTGGTGTCCACCGCCGTGGCCGGGAACGCCGGAACCCGGGCGCACACGACGCCCGACCTGGCCACCAACGCCCCCCGGACACCCGACGTGGCCACCACGAGCGGGACCCGGCGGCTGAGCTCGGCCGCCGCTTCGGCCGCGTCGGACAACCCGGTGAGCAGGCACGCCTCGTCCCGGCTGGGCAACAGGACATCGATCCCCTCCACCAGCGTCAGGAACCGGTCCACGCCCAACTCCGTGAGGAACCCGGCCGACGCGGGATCCACGCTGACCGGCACGCCCCGCGCGCGTGCAGCGTCCAGAGCGGCGGCCACCAGTCCGCGGCTCGGCTCGGAGAACAGCAGGTAGCCCGACAGATGCAGCCACGCCACACCGTCCAGCAGGGCGTCCGACCAGTCACCGCGATCCAGGCGCAGGGAGGCGCCACTGTCGGTGAGGAAGGTCCGCTCCGCCGCGGCCGCGGTGTCCACGAGGCAGATCACCGTCCCGGTCGGTGCCTGGGGATCGACGACCAGCTGCGGTCGTACCCCGCACGCCTGGAGTTCCCGCGCGTGCCACTCCGCCGTGTCCGCCCCGACGCGGCCGAGCAGCCGCACGTCGTGCCATCCCCAACGGGACGCCCAGCAGGCCGCGTTGGCGCCGGCGCCGCCGGGCACGATCCGGATCGCGGCGGCCGTGTCGGTGCCACGTGTCGGTGCCCCGCGGTGCCGGGCGACGACGTCCGTCACCACGTCGCCCACGACCAGCAGCCCACCCGGCCCTGCCGGCCCGCGGCTGCCGTGCCCCGATCCGCCCCCGTCCGCCCGGTCCGTCTCGCCCACGCCCCCGTCCGTCCGGTCCGTCCCGCTCACGCCCCCGTCCACGCCGCCGCGATGCGCGCCGCCAGTCGTACGTTGCCGCGCACCGCCGCGAGGTTGGCGCTCAGCGAGGCGCCGTCGGTGTGCCGCACCAAGTAGTCGAGCAGGAACGGCGTGACCGTCTGCCCGGTGACGCCCTCCGCCTCGCACGCGTGCAGCGCCTCGGCCAGCACACGCGCATGCAGCTGCGGATTCAGCTGCTCCGCCTCGGGCACCGGGTTGGCGACGATCAGCGCGGACTCCTGCGCTGCGAGGGCGTCCTGCGCCCGCATCACGGCGGCCACCTGCTCGGGCGTGTCCAGCCGCCAGTCCACGGGATGGCCGGAGTCGGACAGATAGAAGCCGGGGAAGCGGTCCGTGCCGTACCCGGCCACCGCCACGCCCAGTGTCTCCAGCCGCTGCAGCGTCGCCGGGACGTCCAAAATCGACTTCACGCCCGCGCACACCACCGTGATCCGCGTCCGGGCCAGCAGCCCCAGGTCGGCGGACTCGTCCTGGGTGAGAGTCCACTGCCGGTGCACGCCGCCGAGCCCGCCCGTGGCGAACACCCGCAGGCCGGCCAGCGCCGCGAGCTGGGCGGTCGCCGACACCGTGGTCGCCCCGCTCACCCCCGACGCCACGGCGAGCGGCAGGTCACGGTGGCCCAGCTTGCGGATGCCGTCCTCGTTCGCGACCCGCTCCAGCTGCTCCTTGTCCAGGCCGACGAGCGGGGTGCCGTCCAGGACGGCGATCGTCGCCGGCACCGCGCCTTCCTGCCGTACGGCGGCCTCCAGCTCCAGCGCCACCTGCAGATTGCGCGGCCGTGGCAGCCCGTGCGCGATGATCGTGGACTCCAGCGCCACCACCGGTCGACCCGCGGCGAGCGCCTCACGCACCTCTTCGGACACCACCAGCACCACGGCTTCAGCCTCCTGTCTGTCGCTCCTGCCTCATCTCTGGCGGGCGGCGGCCCCGGCCAAACCCTTGCGACGGCCGAGGACGACGATCAACCTGGACGCATGACGGACAACTCGCCACGTCTCGACCATGTCGTCGTCTGGGTGCGCGACCCGGTCGCCGCGGCAGACTTCTACGAGAAGGCGGTCGGCCTGGCGCCGGTCCGGCTCGCCGAGTTCTGCGACGGTCGGGCGCCCTTTCCCTCCGTACGGGTCAACGAGGAGACGATCATCGACCTGATGCCGCTGAGCACGGCCCAGCGGATGACGATGCTGCCCGGCGCCGCGGACAGCGCGGGCCACCCGGTGAACCACATCTGCCTGTCCCTGACCCGGGACGCCTTCGACGCCCTGCGCGCACGTCTTCATGAAGGCGCCGTCCCGGCGTCCGACCTCGCTCACGACTCCTTCGGCGCCCGCGGCGCGGCCCGTCGCAGCTTCTACTTCCGCGACCTGGACGGCAACATCTTCGAGGCCCGGCACTACGACTGAGCCGGGACCCGCAGTCTGAAACACCGGCGCCCCAGCCGTCTGCCGCCTCAGAACAGCGGCTCGGGCCCTCAGAACAGCGGCTCGGGCAGCACTCCTTCCCATGCGAGCAACCGGCGCTTGGTCTCCAGCCCACCCCCGAAACCGCCGATCCCGCCGTCGCTCTCCACCACTCGGTGGCAGGGCACCACGACCGGCAGTGGATTGGCCCCCATCGCCATCCCGACCGCCTGGGCCGCGCCCGGCTGGCCGACCCGGCGGGCCAGGTCGCCGTACCCGACGACCGTTCCATAGGGCACGCCCTCGGCCAGCTCGCGCAGCACCTGGCGGTTGAAACCTGAGATCAGCGACCAGTCCAGGGGCAGTGCGAAGGCCCGTCGGGTACCGGAGAAGTACTCCTCGATCTGGCGTATCGCCTCGGTCAGCAGCGGCGAACCGGGCGCCTCGACGGGCTCGGCGCCCAGCCGGTCCGCGAGGCGCTCCAGCGCCCGGTCTCGGACCGCCTCCCTCGCGTGGAACACGACGCTGACCAGGCCCTCACCGGTCGCGGCCAGCAGCAGCGGGCCGATGTCGGTGTCCATGACGGCCCACACGACCCGCTGCTCGTCACCCCCATGGCTGTTCATGCGACCACGGTACGACCCGCCACTGACAACGCCGCGCGGAGCAACCTCGGCGGCCCGGTCCCGCTACCCTTCCAGCGCCTCGCGCACTACGTCGGGCTTGTTGGAGATGACGCCGTCCACGCCGTACCCGGCGGCCTTGCGGGCGCTGTCGGCGTCGTCGACGGTCCAGGTGGAGACCTCCAGCGGCTTGCCGTGCGCGCCGAGGAGAGCGTGGACGGCGTCGACGTAGGTCGTGGAGAGGGAGCTGAACGTCGGGTTGATCTCGTCGACGAAGCCCGCGTAACCCGGCAGGTCCGCCACGTTTGGGGTGCCGAGGAACCCGGTCTTCACCGCCGGCTTCAGCTCATGCACCGTGCGCACGCTGTCCGCGCTGAAGCTCTGGATGATCAGGCGGTCCGTCAGATGCGGCGCGTCGAGCCAGCCCTCGTTGGCCAGGATCTTGAGGGTCTGCCGCTCGATGCCCGGGTAGAGCTCCGGATTCTTCAGTTCCAGCAGCAGACGCTCATGGTTGTGCTCGACCCGGCGCATGTACTGAGCCAGCGTCGGCACGCGCGTGCCACTGAACTCGGGGCCGAACCAGCTGCCCGCGTCCAGACGGGCGATCTCGGCGGCGGTGAAGTCCTTCACCTTCCAGGGCGCGCGGTCGGGGTAGAGCTCCTCGACATTGGTGGTGCGCTTGAGGCTGTCGTCGTGGATCACGACGAGCTTGCCGTCCTTGGTGCGCTGGACGTCGTTCTCCACCCAGCGCAAACCGAGCGCGGCCGCCTTGTCGATGGCGGGCAGGGTGTTCTCGGGGGCGTAGGCCGAGGCGCCGCGGTGCGCGATGACCACGGGGGGCTCGTTGGGGGCGGCATGGGTGCCGGATGCGGTGAACAGGAGGATGGCGCTGGCCAGGAGCGCGGTGGTCGTGGCGGCAAGTGCGCGCGCGTGCATGCGGACTCCTCGCGTCGGACGATCACAGATGACGATCACAGACAGCTCAACTCTGACAGCAGAGCGTCAGCGACGGAGGAACGCAGAATGGCCACAAAATGAATGGAGTTGCTCAAGTCCGCTCACCGCGGGCGCACATCTGAGGTAAGGGCGTGTTTCTTTGCCGGAAAATCGTTCGACCATTCCGGTGGGGGCCATACTCTCTGCCTCAACCCTGGCCGCTGGTGCGCGCCCGGGAGGGGGTGCATTTCAGGAGATTCCCGGGCGGAACAGGGCGGAAGGGCAGCCGCGCATGCAGGGCACGGTCGACGGATTCAGCTACGGACTCGTCACACCGGTGGTGGCCTACCTCATGGCCTGCCTCGGCGGCGCGCTCGGCCTGCGCTGCACCACCCGCGCGCTCCTCTTCGCCCACTCGTGGCGCCCGGGCTGGCTGGCCCTCGGCTCGACGGCCATCGGCTCCGGCATCTGGACGATGCACTTCGTGGCGATGATGGGCTTCACCATCGACCAGGCCCCGATCCACTACGACAAACCCATGACCTACGCGAGCCTCGGCGTCGCCGTCGTCATGGTCGGCATCGGGATCTTCATCGTCGGCTACCGGGGCGCCACCGGAACGGCGCTGTTCACCGGCGGCACCATCACCGGCCTCGGCATCGCCTCCATGCACTACCTCGGCATGGCCGGCCTGCGCTTCGACGGGCGGCTGGACTACAACACCGTCACCGTCGCCGCCTCCGTCGTCATAGGCATGGCAGCCGCCACCGCCGCCCTGTGGGCCGCCGGGCAGGTACGCGGCTTCCTGTGGAGCGTGGGCGCCAGCCTCGTCATGGGCCTCGCCGTCAGCGGTATGCACTACACCGGCATGGCCGCCCTCAGCGTTCACCTCCACGGCACCGGCGCCCCCGGCGAGGGCGACTCGCCGGCGTCCCTGCTCGCCCCGATGCTGATCGGTCCGCTCGCCCTCCTCTGCCTGGCCGCGGCCGTGGTGATCTTCGATCCGAAAATGGCCGCGGGCCGGCTCTCCCGGCCCGCCGCCGGGCCTCGGCCCGGAGTCCCCGCCCACACGACGGCGCGCCGGCCCGCCCGCCGCGCGAGCCTGAGCCCCGGCCGCGACCTGGCCCGAGACCGCTCGCGGGCCCCGCAGAACCGCTGAGCGCACCCCGTTGTCAGTGGCGGGTCGTACGGTTGATGTCATGCGGCCCGTTTCCCACATCGAACGCACGGTGGCGCCCATCGAGGTCGTCAGCCCCTACCAGCCCAACGGCGACCAGCCGGCGGCCATCGCCGACCTGGCCCGGCGTATCCAAGCCGGTGAGAAGGACGTCGTCCTGCTGGGCGCGACCGGCACCGGCAAGTCCGCCACCACCGCGTGGATGATCGAGAAGCTCCAGCGCCCCACCCTGGTGATGGCGCCGAACAAGACGCTGGCCGCCCAGCTGGCGAACGAGTTCCGCGAGCTCCTGCCGAACAACGCCGTCGAGTACTTCGTCTCGTACTACGACTACTACCAGCCCGAGGCATACGTTCCGCAGTCGGACACCTACATCGAGAAGGACTCCTCGATCAACGAGGAGGTCGAGCGGCTGCGCCACTCCGCGACCAACTCGCTGCTCACCCGCCGCGACGTCGTCGTGGTCGCCTCCGTGTCCTGCATCTACGGCCTCGGCACCCCCCAGGAGTACGTGGACCGCATGGTCCCGCTGAAGGTCGGTGAGGAGATCGACCGCGACGAGCTGCTGCGCCGCTTCGTCGACATCCAGTACGCGCGCAACGACATGGCCTTCAGCCGCGGCACCTTCCGGGTCCGCGGCGACACCATCGAGATCTTCCCGGTCTACGAGGAGCTGGCCGTCCGCATCGAGATGTTCGGCGACGAGATCGAGGCGCTCACCACGCTGCACCCGATCACCGGCGAGATCATCAGCGACGAGCAGCAGCTGTACGTCTTCCCCGCCTCCCACTACGTCGCCGGCCCCGAGCGCATGGAGCGCGCCATCAAGGGGATCGAGAGCGAGCTCGAGGAGCGCCTGGCCGAGCTGCGCAAGCAGGGCAAGCTCCTGGAGGAGCAGCGGCTGCGCATGCGCACCACCTACGACCTGGAGATGCTCCGCCAGATCGGCACCTGCTCCGGCGTGGAGAACTATTCGATGCACTTCGACGGCCGCGCCCCGGGCACCCCGCCGAACACGCTGCTCGACTACTTCCCCGAGGACTTCCTCCTGGTCATCGACGAGTCGCATGTCACGGTCCCGCAGATCGGCGCCATGTACGAGGGAGACGCCTCCCGCAAGCGCACCCTCGTCGAGCACGGGTTCCGGCTGCCCTCCGCCCTGGACAACCGGCCGCTGAAGTGGGAGGAGTTCCAGCAGCGCATCGGGCAGACGGTCTACCTGTCGGCCACCCCCGGCACCTACGAGCTGTCGCGCTCCAAGGGCGTGGTCGAGCAGATCATCCGCCCCACCGGCCTGGTCGACCCCGAGGTCGTCGTCAAGCCCACCGAGGGACAGATCGACGACCTGGTGCACGAGATCCGCAAGCGGGTCGACAAGGACGAGCGCGTCCTGGTCACCACGCTCACCAAGAAGATGGCCGAGGACCTCACGGACTACTTCCTGGAACTCGGCATCCAGGTGCGCTATCTGCACAGCGACGTCGACACCCTGCGCCGCGTCGAGCTGCTGCGCGAGCTGCGCTCCGGCGAGTTCGACGTCCTGGTCGGCATCAACCTGCTGCGTGAGGGACTGGACCTTCCCGAGGTCTCGCTGGTGGCGATCCTCGACGCCGACAAGGAGGGCTTCCTGCGCTCGGGCACCTCACTGATCCAGACGATCGGCCGCGCCGCGCGCAATGTCTCCGGCGAGGTCCACATGTACGCCGACAAGATCACCCCGGCGATGGAGAAGGCCATCGAGGAGACCAACCGCCGCCGGGAGAAGCAGGTCGCCTACAACAAGGCGAAGGGCATCGACCCGCAGCCGCTGCGCAAGAAGATCAACGACATCGTCGCCCAGATCGCCCGCGAGGACGTCGACACCGAGCAGCTGCTCGGCACCGGCTACCGGGCGAAGAAGGACGGCCGCGGCACCAAGGCACCCGTGCCCTCCCTCGGCGCGCACACCACCAAGGGAGCCAAGAGCACCAAGGCCGCCAAGGGCAAGGCCAAGGAGACCGTGCCGACCGACCAGCCGGCCACCGAGCTCGCCGGACAGATCGAGGAGCTCACCGAGCGGATGCGGGCCGCCGCCGCGGACCTGCAGTTCGAGATCGCCGCCCGGCTGCGCGACGAGGTCTCCGAGATGAAGAAGGAGCTGCGCCAGATGAAGGAGGCGGGCCTGGCCTGACGGCCGGAGTCACTCCTCCCGCCCGGACCCCGGTGCGCACGCACTGTGTTGCAAGACCGACACAAAGCAGGCGCCGGGGTTCGGCAGTGTCAGTGCGGCTGCGTAGGGTTCTGATCAACCGCGGACTTTGCGGCAACAGGGGACTGCTCGAGAGGGGAATCAGCGCGTGACCGTCAACATGACCAAGGGTCAGGCCATCAGTCTGCAGAAGGACGACGGTGGCAGCCTGACCGCGGTGCGCATGGGCCTCGGCTGGCAGGCGGCCCCCCGCCGCGGCCTGTTCGGCTCCCGCACCCGCGAGATCGACCTCGACGCCTCCGCCGTCCTCTTCGCGGACAAGCAGCCGGTCGACGTCGTCTTCTTCCGTCATCTGGTGAGCGACGACGGCTCCGTGCGCCACACCGGAGACAACCTCGTCGGCGGCGTCGGCCAGGGCGGTGACGACGAGGCCATCCTCGTCGACCTGCAGCGCGTCCCGGTCCACATCGACCAGATCGTCTTCACGGTGAACTCGTTCACTGGGCAGACCTTCCAGGAGGTGCAGAACGCGTTCTGCCGCCTGGTCGACGAGACCAACGGCCAGGAGCTGGCCCGCTACACGCTCGCGGGCGGCGGCGCCTACACGGCCCAGATCATGGCGAAGGTGCACCGGGCGGGCAGCGGCTGGACGATGACGGCCCTGGGGTCCCCGGCCAACGGCCGCACCTTCCAGGACCTGATGCCGACCATCTGGCCGCTGCTCTAGGCGCATGACGGGGCGGGCGCGGGCGGCGCGCCAGACGACACGGTGCCACCGAGGGGGACTTGAGCGATGACCGCGGAGCTGGTGCGGGGGCAGAACCACCCGCTGGACCAGGTGCGCCTGGAGATCCGGATCTCGGCCGCGGCCCCGGTCGTGGCCGCCGCGACGCTCGTGGACGAGTCCGGCACAGTGCGCGGACCGCAGTGCGTGGTCCACCCCGGAGCCCCCGCGCTGCCCGGCCTCGAAGTCCCGCGGCAGGCCGCCGCCGCCCACCGTCTCGCGGTGGATCTGGACGCCGTGCCGGACGCCGTGCACCGCGTCAACGTAGTGATCGCCCTGCCCACGGGCACCGGCGGCCCGGACCGCTTCGGCGCGGTCGCCGCCCCGTTCGTCGCGGTCACCGGCCTCGACGGCGGGGAGGTCGCCACCTTCACCCTCACCGGCCTGGACGCCGAGTCCGCGGTCATCGCCCTGGAGCTGTACCGCAGACAGGGCGCCTGGAAGGTCCGCGCGGTCGGCCAGGGATACGCCGGAGGGATCGTGGAACTCCTCGCCGACCAGGGCCTGGCCGAGGCCCGGCAGTTGGCGAACGGCATCAACGAGGCGGTGGCACAGGGGCTCACCCGCTCCGTCCAGGCGCCGCGCCTCCCGGACGGCGCGCCCACCCGTCAGACGGCGGCCCCGATACAGGGCGGCCTCGCCGCTCATGCGGACCCGGCCACCGCCGGCGGCTCGGCTCCGCAGGGCGGTCCCGCCCCGCAGGGCACGCCGGGTGCCGTACCTCCGCAGCCTGCCGGCGTTCCCCCGCAGACGCCCGGAGTCGCGGGGGAACCGGCCGCCGTGACGGACCGGCCGTCGCCCCCCGTATCGGAGCGGCCGTCGGCCGCCACGGGTGGCCCGATCGACTACACGCACCCCGGGCGGCGCCACACCGCCCCGCCTCCGCCCCCGCCGAGCGCACCGGCCCCGCCGCCCGGTCAGCCCGCTCAGCCCGTCGCCGGTGACGCGACCGGCTGGACGATGGACGAGCGGCTCTACAACCAGGTGTGGGGCATGTTCGAGGACTTCGCCCGCACGGCCGCCGCCTATCGCAGCGCCGTCGACTTCGCGGAGACCCGCCAGGAGCAGGAGCTCGATGGGATCCTGTCCGACCCCCGCAGCCGGATCGGCGGCCAGGGGGACGCGGCCCGTGAGGAGGCGCGTGTCCGCTATGGCGCGCTCGTCGAGCAGGCCCGGCAGGCGTTCGACCGGGACGTGGCCCAGCTGATGGCCGAGGCCGAGGTGGTGGAGCCCGCCCTGCCGCCCGCGTACGCCCGCTGGGACAGCCCGGTCTGGCACGGCTACCGGATGCCGATGGAGATGCCGATGGCGTTGCGATTGGGCGATCTGACCCTGCCCGAGAGCGACCGGCTGCGCATCCCGATGCTCGTGCGACTGCCGCTGGAGCGCGGCCTGTGGATCGACAGCGGGCGCGTGGCATCGCAGGCGGGGGTCTTCACCGACGACCACGACAGGCGACGGCTGGCCATGGAGGCGGCGGTCGCGCATGCCGCGCGGCTGCTCGCCGCGCATCCGGCGGGGGAGTTCACCGTGCACGTGATCGACCCGGCCGGTTCGGCGGCATCCGCCCTGGCGCCGCTGACGGACACCGGCGTGCTCGCCGAGCCGCCGGCCGTGGGCGCCGCCGGTGTGGCGGACGTGCTGGGCCGGCTGACGCAGCGCGTGGACCTGGTGCAGATGGCGGTGCGCGGCGGCGCGGCCGATTCCCTGCCGCCCGGCTTCGACACCGCCCAGCAGCTGCTGGTGGTCAACGACTTCCCGCACGGCTTCGACGACCGCGCCGTGACCCAGCTGCGCTACCTCGCCGACGAGGGGCCCTCCGTCGGTGTGCATCTGATGATGGTCGCCGACCGCGAGGACGCCGCCGGTTACGGTCCGTTGCTGGATCCGCTGTGGCGAGCCCTGCTGCGGCTGACTCCGGTGCCCGACGACCACCTGGCCGACCCGTGGGTCGGGCACGCCTGGACGTACGAGCCCGCGCTCGTGCCGCCCGGCAGCCAGGTGCTCCGCCAGGTCCTGACCCATGTGTCCGCCGAACGTACCAAGTACGCGTAAAGCGCCTCCCGCCAGGGATTTTGGCCTTTCCTTTGCCAATCACTTTACCTTTCTTTGGTGATTCGGTACTGTTGACGGCACGGAGGGGAGTACTCCCTGTCGCTGCGGCGTTCCCGTCAATACGGATCACCATTGATCCCGGGGCGCCGGCCCGTTCGCGGGTGGAAGAGACCTCCGGTAGCGAAAACGCCGGCTACGTGCCGTGATGACTGCCGGAGGTGCAGTGGACGTTTCGATGACCCTGTGGGTCCTGACCATCGTGGGCCTCGCCGCCCTGATCACGGTCGATTTCTTCATCGGCCGCAAGCCGCACGACGTGTCCGTCAAGGAAGCCGGGATCTGGACGGTCGTCTGGATCGCCCTCGCGGCGCTCTTCGGACTCGGCCTGTTCGTCTTCGGCGGCGGACAGCCCGCCGGCGAGTTCTTCGCCGGTTTCATCACCGAGAAGTCGCTGAGCGTCGACAACCTCTTCGTGTTCGTCCTGATCATGGGGAAGTTCGCGGTCCCGTCGCAATACCAGCAGCGGGTGCTCCTCGTCGGTGTGCTCATAGCCCTGGTCCTGCGGGCCGTCTTCATCGCCGCGGGTGCCGCGATCCTCGCCAGCTTCTCGTGGGTCTTCTACCTCTTCGGGGCCTTCCTGATCTGGACCGCCTGGAAGCTCATCCAGGAGGCCCGAGCCGACGAGGAGGACGAGGAGTACGAGGAGAACAAGCTCCTGAAGGCCGTCGAGCGCAGGTTCGGTGTCGCGGACCGCTACCACGGCACCAAGCTGTGGCTCCAGCAGAACGGCAAGCGGGTCATGACCCCGATGCTCGTGGTCATGCTCGCGATCGGCACCACCGACGTGCTGTTCGCCCTGGACTCCATCCCCGCGATCTTCGGCCTGACCCAGGACCCGTACATCGTCTTCACGGCCAACGCCTTCGCGTTGATGGGCCTCCGGCAGCTGTACTTCCTCATCGGCGGCCTGCTGAGGAAGCTGGTGCACCTGAGCTACGGCCTGTCGATCATCCTGGGCTTCATCGGCGTCAAACTGGTGTTGCACGCGCTGCACGAGTCGGGCGTCGATGTGCCGGAGATCAGCATCCCGGTCTCCCTTGGGGTCATCGTCGCCGTCCTGCTCGTCACGACGCTCACCAGCCTGCGGGCCTCCCGCAAGCAGGCGGCCGTCGAGGCGGCGGAGCAGCACAGCGCCGAGGCCCCGAAGGACGACGTGCAGGCCTGACAGCGGCGGCCGGTCGCTTCCGGCAACGGCGGCCGGCCATGGTGCTGCTGCCCGAGACCATCGCCGCGCTGCGCTCCGCGCGCCGCGACCGGGTGCAGACCAGCCTGAACCTGGCCCTCGGTTCCTCCATGGCCAGCATCGGCACTGGCCATTCCCGCGGTCGCCCTGGCGTCCGTCTGGCTGTCCGGGCCGCTGGTCCTCGGCCTCGACTCCCTCCACATGGCGTTGCTGGCCCTGCCCGTGGTGGTCGCCTCGCTGACCGTCGTACCGGGCCGGGCCGGGCCGCACCGCTCCAGGGAGGCGTGCACCTGGTGCTCTTCGCGGCATATCTGGAGTTGGCGATCAATCCATAGCGCCGGCGGCCGGGCTGACGACCGGCGGCACCGGTCCCGGGCTGGTCTCCGGCAGCAGGGCGAAACAGCCGAGGCTGAGCAGGGCGATCCCGGTCAGATACGCGCCGACGCCCCACGGCACCCGGCCGCCCTGCTCGGCCAGCGCGGTCGCCACGATCGGGGTCAGCGCGCCCCCGAGGACCCCGCCGAGGTTGTAGCCGACCGCGGCGCCGGTGCAGCGAACCCGCGGCTCGTACAGCTCGGGCAGGTAGGCGGCGATGACGGCGAACATGGTCACGAACGCGATCAGGGCGCCCGCGAGGCCGAGGAACATCGTCAGCGGCTCGCCCGTGGCGAGCAGCGCGACCATCGGGAACATCCACAGGGCGGAGGCCGCGCATCCCGTCAGGCACAGTGGCCGCCGCCCGAAACGATCGCCGAGCATCGCCGCCAGCGGCGTCAGCGCGCCCTTGAGCACCACGGCCGCCATGATGCAGCCCAGCATCACGGGACGGCTCACCCCGAGCCGCTCCGTCGCGTAGGCCAGCGACCAGGTCGTCACGGCGTAGAAGATCGCGTATCCGGCCGCGAGCGCACCGGCCGTCAGCAGCACCAGCCGCCCGTGATGGCGCACCAGTTCGGCGAGCGGCACGCGCGCGTGGTCGTCGATCTCCAGGAACCGGGGGCTCTCGGCGAGCGACGACCGCAGCCACAGCCCTGCCAGCGCCGGCACACCCGCCGCCCAGAACGGCACCCGCCATCCCCAGGTGGCGAACTCGGTGTCCGTGAGCACCGCGGAGAGCGCCAGCACCATCGCGTTGGCGAGCAGGAACCCCACCGCCGGCCCCACCTGCGGGAAGCTCGACCACAGTGCGCGGCGCGCCGGCGGGGCGTGCTCCGCGGTGAGCAGCACAGCACCGCCCCACTCGCCGCCGAGCCCAAGCCCCTGCAGGAAGCGCAGGGCGACCAGCAGCAGCGGGGCGGCGGCGCCGATCGTGCCGTACGTCGGCAGACAGCCGACACCCACCGTCGCCGCGCCCGTCAGCAGCAGGGAGGCCATCAGCACCGGCCGCCGTCCGTGCCGGTCCCCGATGTGCCCGAAGAGCACCGAGCCCAGTGGGCGGGCGACGAAGCCCACGCCGAACGTCGCGAAGGCGGCCATGGTTCCCGCCAGCGGTGAGAAGGCCGGGAAGAACAGCGGGCCGAGGACCAGAGCGGCCGCGGTCCCGTAGACGAAGAAGTCGTAGAACTCGATGGCCGTGCCCGCGAGCGAGGCGACCGCGAGCCGTGGCATGGACGGTGTCCTCGCGCTGCGTACGTCGTGCATGCCGCGTCAACCACCCGCGCTCAGCCACGGTTACGGGGCGCGCGGGGGCACGGGGCTCTCGGCGGGCGACGGTGATGCGCCGGCAGAGGGAGTGCGGGGGAGGGCCCGTCGGCGGGCCGGGGCACCGTGATACACCGAGGAGCGAGCAGCGGCCCCGCCGGGCCGCCGACCCCGAACGGACCGGAGGAACCGTGCCCCGCACCCTGGCCAACGCCCCGATCATGATCCTGAACGGCCCCAACCTGAACCTGCTCGGGCAGCGCCAGCCGGAGATCTACGGCTCCGACACGCTCGCCGACGTCGAGGCGCTGTGCGCCAAGGCGGCGGCCGCGCACGGCGGCACGATCGACTTCCGGCAGTCCAACCACGAGGGCGAGCTGGTCGACTGGATCCAGGAGGCACGGCTGAGCCACTGCGGGATCGTCATCAACCCGGCCGCCTACTCCCACACCTCGGTCGCGATCCTCGACGCCCTCAACACCTGCGACGGCCTGCCGGTGATCGAGGTGCACATCTCCAACATCCACCAGCGGGAGTCCTTCCGGCACCACTCCTACGTCTCGGTGCGCGCCGACGGCGTCATCGCCGGGTGCGGCGTGCAGGGCTACGTCTTCGGCGTGGAACGGGTCGCCGCTCTGGTGGGCGCGGCACAGGCCGACGCGTAAGCCCCGCCGGCCATGGCGGGGCGCCCCTTACCGGATGCCCGGCCCATCGGCGTCCGGCGGCCCCTACAGCCGCCCCGCCTCCACGATCCGCCGCAGGAAACGCCGGGTGCGCTCCTGCTGCGGGTCGCCGAAGACCTCCTGTGCGGTGCCGCGTTCCAGGACGACCCCGCCGTCCAGGAAGCACACCTGGTCGGCGCCGTCGCGGGCGAACCCCATCTCGTGGGTGGCGAGGACCATGCCCATGCCCTCGTCCTTCAGTCCGCGCACCACGGCGAGCACCTCGCCGACCAGTTCCGGGTCGAGGGCGGCGGTGATCTCGTCGAGCAGCAGCAGCCGGGGCCGTACGGCCAGGGCGCGCACGATCGCCACGCGCTGCTGCTGGCCACCGCTCAGCCGGTCCGGGTAGGCGCGCGCCTTGTCGCCGAGCCCGAGTCGCTCAAGCAGCTCACGCGCGTGTGCCTCGGCGTCGGCGCGGGAGACGCCGTGGACCCGGCGCGGGGCGAGGGTGATGTTGTCCAGCACAGTCATGTGCGGGAAGAGGTTGTACGCCTGGAAGACGACGCCGATCCGGCGCCGCACCGCGTCCTGGTCCACCCGAGGGTCGGTGATCTCCTCGCCGTCCAGCCAGATCGCGCCTTGTCGATCTCCTCCAGCAGGTTGACGCACCGCAGCAGTGTCGACTTTCCGGAGCCGGAGGCGCCGATCAGCGCGGTCACCGTGTGCGGTGCGGTCGTTCAGCAGGGGCGGCACGTGGCGGCGCACGGCCTGTGGCAGCACCACGTATCGCAGTGCCTGACGGTCGCTCAGGCCCAGGGAGCGGGCGGCGGCGCGCTGGGAGGGATGGACGGACTCGATGCCGGCGCGGAACACGTCGGCGACGTACGCGGAGTACGTCAGCGTCAGCGCCGTACCGCCGAGGAGGACCGGATCGACACTGACGCCCTGCAGGCGCAGGGCCGGCACACCCAGCACCACGATCATCAGGCTGATGATGAGCGGCAGCCCGCGGAAGAAGTCCGTGTACGCCGCCGCGAGCACCCGCAGCGGGAAGAACACCGGGCCACGCAGTGTGCGGGCGATGGCGATCAGCATGCCGAGGACCAGCACCGCGGCCTCGCAGACCAGCAGCAGGCGCACGTTCAGCCACAGCCCGTCGAGCACCTTGGGCAGCGCCTCGCGCGCGTACCGCGCGCTGAAGAACGTCTCCCTGGTGCGCGGCCAGCCGGGCGCGCGGACCCTCGGCGCAACCCTCCGCCTGTCACCAGCCGCGCGCGTGCCACTCCGGCAGATGCGGCCGTTCCGAGCCCAGCGTGGTGTCGTCGCCGTGGCCCGGGTAGACCCAGGTCTCGTCGGGCAGGACATCGAAGATCTTGGTCTCGACGTCGTGGATCAGGCTGGCGAACGCCTTCGGGTCCTTGCGGGTGTTGCCCACGCCGCCGGGGAAGAGGCAGTCGCCGGTGAAGACGTGCGGATGCCCATGGGGGTCGTCGTAGACGAGCGCGATCGAGCCGGGCGTGTGGCCCACGAGGTGGCGGGCGGTCAGCTCCACCTGCCCGACCCGGACGGTGTCGCCGTCGTCCACCAGGACGTCGGTGGCCACGGGGATGCCCTCCGCGTCGTCGCGGCCCGCGTAGGTCCGGGCGCCGGTGGCCGCCACGACCTGGGCGAGCGCCTGCCAGTGGTCGGGGTGGCGATGGGTGGTGACGACGGACGCGATGCCGTCGTCACCGATCGTGCCGAGCAGCGTGTGCGCGTCGGCGGCCGCGTCGATCAGGAGCTGTTCGTCCGTGGCCCGGCAGCGCAGCAGATAGGCGTTGTTGTCCATGGGGCCGACCGCGATCTTGGTGATCATCAGGTCCTTCAGCTCGTGCACGTCCGCCGGGCCGCCGACCGTCACCTGTCCGCTGTACGTCATGACCGTCAGCCTATCGCCGGGACGCCGCAGGGGAACGCCGGAGCCGCTCCTACAGGGGCGGCAGGGCCGGAAGCGCGCCGCCGTCCACGCTGAGCGCGGCCCCGTCGCGACGCCCGGCCAGCCAGCCCAGCAGGTCGGCCGGCTCGCCGGAGACGGTGACCTCGGCATCCGCGCCCTTGATGTCCGTGTCCTCGGTGCCGGCGCCTTCCCGATCACCCCGTCCGGTGCGCCACACGCGCGTGCCGTCCGTGATCCGGGTCGCCGGCACCTCGGGGTGGCCGCTGAACCGGGCCGCGAGGAAGTCGATCTCCCGCTCGGTGAAGTCGGCCGGCAGGTCCTCCAGCTCGTAGCCGATCCCCAGGTCCACGTGGTGCAGCTCCACCTCGGCCCAGCGCCGGAACGGCACCCGGGCGGCGGCGTCGGTCACGCCGTTGCGCAGTTCGACCGTCCGCGACCAGTCCTGGGGCGCCGCACCGGCCGCCTGGAAGCGCGCGCCGCTCTCGCGCAGATCGGCGAGCTGGGCGTCCAGGGCACGCGGCGCGTCCCGCTCGATGTCGGCGTCCCGGGCCTCGGCGGAGACGTACATGGGCCGGCCCTCGAGGACGTTCACGAGGGCGTCGGCGTTGCGGGCGATGTGAGCCAGGACATGTCCGCGACTCCAGCCGGGCAGCCGTGACGGCTCGGCCACCGATGCGTTGTCCAGTTCGGCGACTGCGCTGAGCAGTCGGTCGGTGGCGTCACGTACAGACGCCAGGTCATGCGCGTGATCAATCATGGTGCTGACATTAGCCGCGCCACACCTTCGGGTGAAGTCGGCGAAGCAGTGCCGTAATTCGAATGCACGTGCTATATGGTCGGTCGTGGCGTCGGGCATGCTGGAGAGCCGGGGTTTGTTGGCAACACATGAATCCGACCGGCGTTGTCAGTGGCTCCCCCTAGTCTGGGAAAGACGGGGGCCCCGCCCCTGTCACTTCTCTCAAGAAAGGTGCGGACCGGCGTGGCCGACCGTCTCATCGTCCGTGGCGCGCGCGAGCACAACCTGAAGAACGTCTCGCTCGACCTGCCCCGTGACTCGCTCATCGTCTTCACGGGCCTGTCCGGGTCGGGCAAGTCCTCCCTGGCTTTCGACACGATCTTCGCGGAGGGCCAGCGGCGCTACGTGGAGTCGCTCTCCTCGTACGCCCGCCAGTTCCTCGGCCAGATGGACAAGCCGGACGTCGACTTCATCGAGGGACTGTCCCCGGCCGTCTCCATCGACCAGAAGTCGACCTCGCGCAACCCGCGCTCCACGGTCGGCACCATCACCGAGGTCTACGACTACCTGCGTCTGCTGTTCGCGCGCATCGGCAAGCCGCACTGCCCCGAGTGCGGCCGTCCCATCACGCGCCAGTCGCCGCAGGCCATCGTCGACAGGGTGCTGGAGCTGCCGGAGGGGAGCCGCTTCCAGGTGCTCTCGCCGCTGGTGCGCGAGCGCAAGGGCGAGTTCGTCGACCTCTTCTCCGACCTCCAGGCCAAGGGCTACTCCCGCGCGCGCGTGGACGGCGAGACGATCCAGCTCTCCAGCCCGCCCACGCTGAAGAAGCAGGAGAAGCACACCATCGAGGTGGTCGTCGACCGCCTCACGGTGAAGGACTCCGCCAAGCGCCGTCTCACCGACTCGGTGGAGACCGCCCTCGGGCTGTCCGGCGGCATGATCGTGCTCGACTTCGTCGACCTCCCCGAGGACGACCCCGAGCGCGAGCGGATGTACTCCGAGCACCTGTACTGCCCGTACGACGACCTGTCCTTCGAGGAGCTGGAGCCGCGCTCCTTCTCCTTCAACTCGCCCTTCGGCGCCTGCCCCGAGTGCACCGGCATCGGCACGCGCATGGAGGTCGATCCGGAGCTGATCGTCCCGGACCCCGACAAGAGCCTCGACGAGGGTGCCATCCACCCCTGGTCGCACGGTCACACCAGGGACTACTTCGACCGTCTGGTCGGCGCGCTCGCCGACGCCCTCGGCTTCCGCACCGACATCCCCTTCGCGGGCCTGCCGCAGCGCGCGAAGAAGGCCCTGCTCCACGGCCACAAGACGCAGATCGAGGTCCGCTACCGCAACCGCTATGGGCGCGAGCGCGTGTACACCACGCCCTTCGAGGGCGCGGTGCCCTTCGTCAAGCGCCGGCACAGCGAGGCCGAGTCCGACGCGAGCCGTGAGCGCTTCGAGGGCTACATGCGCGAGGTGCCCTGTCCCTCCTGTGAGGGCACGCGGCTGAAGCCGGTCGTCCTCGCGGTCACGATCATGGAGAAGTCGATCGCCGAGGTCTCCGCGATGTCGATCAGCGACTGCGCGGACTTCCTCGGGCGGCTCAAGCTGACCGCCCGCGACAAGAAGATCGCCGAGCGGGTCCTGAAGGAGGTCAACGAGCGGCTGCGGTTCCTCGTCGACGTCGGCCTGGACTACCTCTCGCTCAACCGCGCGGCCGGCACCCTTTCCGGCGGCGAGGCCCAGCGCATCCGGCTGGCCACTCAGATCGGCTCCGGCCTCGTCGGCGTCCTGTACGTTCTCGACGAGCCGTCCATCGGCCTGCACCAGCGCGACAACCACCGGCTGATCGAGACCCTGGTCCGGCTGCGCGACATGGGCAACACGCTCATCGTCGTCGAGCACGACGAGGACACCATCAAGGTCGCCGACTGGATCGTCGACATCGGCCCCGGCGCCGGTGAGCACGGCGGCAAGGTCGTGCACAGCGGCTCCCTGAAGGAACTCCTCGCCAACAAGGAGTCGCAGACCGGCCAGTACCTCTCCGGCCGCAAGGCCATCCCGCTGCCCGACGTGCGCCGCCCGCGCGACCCGTCCCGGCAGCTCACCGTGCACGGCGCCCGCGAGAACAACCTGAAGGACATCGACGTGTCCTTCCCGCTTGGCCTGTTCACGGCGGTCACCGGCGTGTCCGGCTCCGGCAAGTCCACCCTGGTCAACGACATCCTCTACACCCACCTGGCGCGCGAGTTGAACGGCGCGCGAGGCGTCCCCGGGCGGCACACGCGCGTGGAGGGCGACGACCTCGTCGACAAGGTCGTGCACGTCGACCAGTCGCCGATCGGCCGCACCCCGCGCTCGAACCCCGCGACCTACACCGGCGTCTTCGACCACATCCGCAAGCTGTTCGCCGAGACCACCGAGGCGAAGGTCCGCGGCTACATGCCGGGCCGCTTCTCCTTCAACGTCAAGGGCGGCCGCTGCGAGAACTGCGCGGGCGACGGCACGATCAAGATCGAGATGAACTTCCTCCCGGACGTCTACGTCCCGTGCGAGGTCTGCCACGGCGCCCGGTACAACCGGGAGACCCTGGAGGTCCACTACAAGGGCAAGTCCATCGCCGAGGTCCTGAACATGCCGATCGAGGAAGCCATGAACTTCTTCGAGGCCGTCCCGGCGATCAACCGCCACCTCAAGACGCTGAACGACGTCGGTCTCGGCTACGTCCGCCTCGGCCAGTCCGCGACCACCCTGTCCGGCGGTGAGGCGCAGCGCGTCAAGCTCGCCAGCGAGCTGCAGAAGCGCTCCACCGGCCGCACGGTCTACGTCCTGGACGAGCCGACCACCGGTCTGCACTTCGAGGACATCAGCAAGCTGCTGAAGGTGCTCTCCGGCCTGGTGGAGAAGGGCAACACGGTCATCGTCATCGAGCACAACCTCGACGTGATCAAGACCGCCGACTGGCTCGTCGACATGGGCCCCGAGGGCGGCGCCGGCGGCGGTCTGGTGGTCGCCGAGGGCACGCCCGAGGAGGTCGCCGCGGTCCCGGCCAGCCACACCGGCAAGTTCCTGCGGGAGATCCTCGGCGCGGACCGGATCAGCGACGCCACCGTGCCCGCGGCACGCCGGAAGACCCCGGCGAAGACGGTGGCGGCGGCAGCGGGGACCCGCAAGACCGCCACCAAGGCGGTCGGCAGTGCGGCCGCCAAGAAGACGGCGGCCACGGCCAAGAAGACGGCCGCGGCGAAGACGACGAAGACGACGCGGGCGCGCAAGGCCTGACGCTCGCCCACCGACGGGCGGTGCCTCCGCGGAGCTCCTCCGCAGGGGCGCCGCCCGCTGCCGTTCCGGCCGCCTTGAACGCCGCGGGCTCTCGCGGGGCCACACACCGACCGGGGCGGCGGGCGCCGGTTCCTAGCCGTGGCGCCGGTTTCCCAGGCGTGGCGCCGGTCAGTCCTCCAGCTCCCGGGCGTACGGCGGCTCCGCGCCCGCCCGGGAGCAGGTGACCGCCGCCGCGCGGGCCGCGTACCGGAGCAGCTGCTGCCAGCCGTCGGGGCCCAGTTTCGCCAGGGCGCTCGGGGAGAGGGCGTCGCGGGCGGCCAGGCCGTGCAGCAGCGCCGCGTTCACCGTGTCGCCCGCGCCGATCGTGTCCACCACGTCCACCGGCTCACCGGGCACGGTGTGCACCGCGCCGTCCGCGGTGAACGCGGTCAGACCGTCGCCGCCCTGTGTGATCACCACGGCCGACGGACCGGCGGACAACCACTCCCGAGGGGTGCCGCCCAGCCAGAGGGCGTCCTCCTCGGAGAGCTTGAGCAGTGACACGGAAGGCAGCCAGCTCTTGAACCGGGCCCGGTAGGCGTCCGCGTCGGGGATCAGCCCCGGCCGGATGTTCGGGTCGAGGGAGGTGAACACGCCCTGCGCGGCCGCGGTCCGCATCAGCTCCTCGTACGCGCTCGCCCCCGGCTCCAGCACCAGCGAGCACGTCCCGAAGGACACCGCCCGGGTCCCGGCCGGCAGCGCGGGCGGCGTCGAGAAGAGCCGGTCGGCGGTGCCCTCGACGTAGAAGGAGTAGGCGGCCGAACCGCCCGGGTCGATCGTGGCGACGGCCAGGGTCGTCGGCTCGGAGCCGCGCTGTACGGCGGAGACGTCGACCCCGGCCGCGCGCAGCCCGTCGAGCAGGGCCTCGCCGAAGGCGTCCCCCGACACCCGCGAACAGAAGGCGGTGGGGGAGCCCAGCCGCCCCAGGGCGACCGCCGTGTTGTACGGCCCGCCGCCCAGCGCCGGCCGGAGGGCGGCGAGGGCACCCGTGCCCTGCGGTACCAGGTCGATCAGGGCCTCACCGGCGACGACGATCATGCGACGGGTTCCTCTCTGGGCTCTTCGGTGCAGGACTTTCATGCGCACGGCTGTTCAGGGCAGCCGCACGAGGTGCGGTGGACGAAGGAACAGGGCAGCCGCACGGTCCGCGCGGGCCGCTCCGGCTGCGCGAGCCGCTCCAGCAGCACGCGGACGGCGGTGGCGCCCAGCTCCCTGCTGGGCTGGGCGATCGCGGTCAGGCGGGGGGAGAACACATCCGCCCAGGCGAAGTCGTCGAAGCAGCCGAGCGCGATGTCGTCGGGCACGGTCAGGCCGCGGGCGCGCAGGGCCCGCAGGGCGCCGATGGTCATGGCGTTGTTGGCGCTGATCAGAGCGGTGGGCGGCACGGCGAGCGCCAGCAGCTCGGCGGTGGCCCGCTCGGCACCGCCGGCCGCGGAGTCGCCGTGGACGACGAGCCGCTCGTCGTAGGGCAGAGCGGCGGCCGCGAGGCCGTGCCGGTAGCCGCTCATCCGCTCCCGGGTGGTGCTGAGCCCGGGCAGCCCGGCGACCAGGCCGATACGGCGGTGCCCGAGCTCGGCGAGATGGGCGACGAGCCGGGCGGTCGGCGCCGCGTTCTCGGCGAACACCTGGTCGAAGCGGAAGGCCGGGTCCGTCGGGGCGTCGACGGCCCGGTCGAGGAAGACGGCGGGCACGGCGTGGCGGGCGAGGTAGCCGACCAGGCCGTCGGGGCGGGCGGACGGGGCGACGATCACACCGTCGACGCGGCGCTCGTGCAGCAGTTGCACCACGCGGCGCTCGTGCCCGGGGTCGTCGTGCGGATCGGCGATGAGCAGGCTGTAGCCCTCCTCCAGCGCGGCCGCCTCGACGCCCTGGAGGATCTCGGTGAAGTACGGGTTGCTGATCGCGGAGACCGCGAGGCCGATGGAGCGGGTACGGGAGGTCACCAGCGAGCGGGCCAGCGTGTTCGGGGTGTACCCCAGCTCGTCGATGGCGTCCAGCACCGCCTGGCGGGTCTGCGGAAGCACCGGCCGGGTGCCGTTCAGAACGTGCGAGACGGTCGCGACGGAAACGCCGGCCGAGCGCGCGACATCGGCCATGGTGGGCATGCGGGGGGTTCCCTTCCCGGCTCTCGGTGCGGACCTGGGAGGGAAACTATCCGATCCCAGACCCGCACGTAAACGTTTACGCAAGCGTTTACGTCACCCATCTGGACCGCGCTCCGACGTTTCCACGGCCAGGGAGCCCACGGACCTGCCCCCTGTTCAAGGGCGGTATCGTGCAGCACGCAGCACCGTCCGACCCCGTGGAGAGCCTCATGTCCGGCAGCCCGGTCCCCAGCCGCCGCACCCTGCTGAAGGGTGCCGCCGCCGTCCCCGCCGCCGGCCTGGGCCTCGCGGCCTGCTCCGGACCGTCCGAGTCCGAGGGGCCCGTGGACGTCGGCCCCGAGACCGAGGTCCCCAAGGGCGGCGCGAAGCTGTACCGCAAGCACAACGTGGTGGTCGGACGCGACTCCGCCGGCACGCTCAAGGCGTTCAGCACGATCTGCACGCACGCGCAGTGCCCCATCGCCAAGCTGGACGGCACGACACTGACCTGCACCTGCCACGGCAGCCAGTTCGACGCCACCACCGGCAAGGTGCTGCACTCCCCGGCCACCGAACCGCTCAAGGAGCTGCCGGTCCAGGCCAAGAACGGCCGGATCGTGGCGAACCCGTCGGCCTGAGACCCCGGACGGCCGCGTCGGAACGCCGCCGCGTCCGACGCCCCCGGGGCACCCGGCCGGCGTTGTCCACAGCCGCGCCGCGCTGTCACTGCACGCCAGTAGGGTGTGAGACATGGCCGACCCCTCCAGCTACCGCCCCAGGCCGGGTGAGATCCCGGACTCCCCGGGGGTGTACCGGTTCCGCGACGAGCACCGCCGGGTGATCTACGTCGGGAAGGCGAAAAGCCTGCGCCAGCGCCTGGCGAACTACTTCCAGGACCTGGCGAACCTGCACCCCCGCACCCGCTCGATGGTGACCACGGCCGCGTCCGTGGAGTGGACGGTGGTGTCCACGGAGGTCGAGGCGCTGCAGCTGGAGTACTCCTGGATCAAGGAGTACGACCCGCGCTTCAACGTGAAGTACCGCGACGACAAGAGCTACCCCTACCTCGCGGTGACGATGAACGAGCAGTTCCCGCGGGTGCAGGTGATGCGCGGTCACAAGAAGAAGGGCGTGCGCTACTTCGGCCCGTACGCACACGCGTGGGCCATCCGCGACACCGTCGACCTGCTGCTGCGCGTCTTCCCGGTGCGCACCTGCTCGGCCGGCGTCTTCAAGAACGCCTCCCGCACCGGCCGTCCCTGCCTGCTCGGCTACATCGGCAAGTGCTCCGCCCCCTGCGTCGGCCGGATCACCCCCGAGGACCACCAGGAGCTGGCCGAGGAGTTCTGCGACTTCATGGCCGGCCGCACGGGCACCTACCTGCGTCGTCTGGAGAAGCAGATGATGGAGGCGGCCGAGGAGATGGAGTACGAGCGGGCCGCCCGTCTGCGGGACGACATAGGGGCCCTGAAGAAGGCCATGGAGAAGAACGCGGTCGTGCTCGCGGACGCGACCGACGCCGACCTCATCGCCGTCGCCGAGGACGAGCTGGAGGCGGCCGTGCAGATCTTCCACGTGCGCGGCGGACGCGTGCGCGGCCAGCGCGGCTGGGTCACGGACAAGGTGGAGGAGGTCACCACCGGCGCCCTCGTAGAGCACGCCCTGCAGCAGCTCTACGGCGAGGAGAGCGGGGACGCCGTACCCAGGGAGGTCCTCGTCCCGGCGCTGCCCGACCCGCTGGAACCGGTGCAGGAGTGGCTGACCGGCCGCCGCGGGTCGAACGTGTCGCTGCGCATCCCGCAGCGCGGCGACAAGAAGGCGCTGATGGAGACGGTGCAGCGCAACGCCCAGCAGTCGCTCGTGCTGCACAAGACCAAGCGCGCCTCCGACCTCACCACGCGCTCGCGCGCGCTGGAGGAGATCGCCGACGCGCTGTCCCTCGACAGCGCCCCGCTGCGGATCGAGTGCTACGACATCTCGCACCTGCAGGGGCAGGACGTCGTGGCCTCCATGGTCGTCTTCGAGGACGGACTCGCCCGCAAGAGTGAATACCGCCGCTTCCAGATCAAGGGCTTCGAGGGCCAGGACGACGTCCGCTCCATGCACGAGGTGATCAGCCGCCGCTTCCGGCGCTATCTCGCCGAGAAGGAGCGCACCGGCGAGTGGGCCGACGAGAACGGCGACACTGACGGCGGCGTCGACGGGGCCCACAGCCTCCCCGAGAGCCCCGGTGAGGCAAACGGCCTCAAGGACGAGGAAGGCCGCCCCAGGAAGTTCGCCTACCCGCCCCAGCTCGTCGTCGTCGACGGCGGGCAGCCGCAGGTCGCGGCCGCCAAGCGGGCCCTGGACGAGCTGGGCATCGACGACGTCGCCGTGTGCGGCCTCGCCAAGCGGCTGGAGGAGGTCTGGCTGCCGGACGACGACGATCCGGTGGTCCTGCCCCGCACCAGCGAGGGCCTCTACCTGCTGCAGCGCGTCCGCGACGAGGCGCACCGCTTCGCGATCACCTACCAGCGCAGCAAACGGGCCAAGCGGTTCCGCGCCAGCCCCCTGGACGACGTGCCGGGCCTCGGCGAGACGCGCAAGCAGGCCCTGCTGAAGCACTTCGGTTCGCTGAAGAAGCTGCGTTCCGCCACCATCGACCAGATCTGCGAGGTCCCCGGCATAGGCCGCAAGACGGCCGAGACCGTCGCCGTGGCCCTCGCCCAGGCGTCCCCGGCCGCACCCGCCGTGAACACCGCGACCGGAGAGATCATTGAAGAGGAACCCGGCACGATGGGTTCCGGCGGGGAACCCGTGACGACGGGCGCCCCGGACGAACGACGGGGGCAGGAGACATGACCGTGAACAAGCACGACGAGCAACAGGGCCAAAGCGGAGACGGAGCACACGTGAGTACGGGCACGAATGGCGAGACGCCCGGGGTCCCCGACGCGGCCATCCCCGAGCTGGTGATCATCTCCGGCATGTCCGGAGCGGGCCGCTCGACCGCGGCCAAGTGTCTGGAGGACCTCGGCTGGTTCGTCGTCGACAACCTCCCGCCCGCGCTGATCCCCACGATGGTGGAGCTCGGCGCGCGCTCGCAGGGCAACGTCGCGAGGATCGCCGTCGTCGTCGACGTACGAGGCCGGCGCTTCTTCGACAACCTGCGTGAGTCCCTCGCCGACCTCGACAGCAAGGGCGTCACCCGGCGGATCGTCTTCCTGGAGTCCTCCGACGAGGCGCTGGTGCGCCGCTTCGAGTCCGTGCGCCGCCCGCACCCGCTGCAGGGCGACGGCCGGATCGTCGACGGCATCGCCGCGGAGCGCGAGCTGCTGCGCGAGCTGCGCGGCGACGCCGACCTGGTGATCGACACCTCCAGCCTCAACGTGCACGAGCTGCGCGCCAAGATGGACGCCCAGTTCGCCGGCGACGAGGAGCCCGAGCTGCGGGCCACCGTGATGTCCTTCGGCTTCAAGTACGGACTCCCGGTCGACGCCGACCTGGTCGTGGACATGCGGTTCCTGCCCAACCCGCACTGGGTGCCCGAGCTGCGCCCGTTCACCGGGCTCAACGAGGAGGTCGCCGCCTACGTCTTCAACCAGCCCGGGGCCAAGGAGTTCCTGGACGGTTACACCGAGCTGCTGCAGATGGTCGCCGCGGGCTACCGGCGCGAGGGCAAGCGCTATGTGACCATCGCCGTCGGCTGTACCGGCGGCAAGCACCGCTCGGTGGCCATGTCGGAGAAGCTCGCCGCGCGGCTCGCCGCCGAGGGTGTGGAGACGGTGGTCGTACACCGGGACATGGGACGGGAATGACGCGACGTACTCCGCGGCTGAGCCGGCTGCGCCGGGTCATGCCGGAAGGGCGTGCGAGCCGGCCCGTCGAGGTCCGCGGCGCCCGCCCCCGCCGCCGGGGCGCCCAGCCGAAGGTGGTGGCCCTCGGCGGCGGCATGGGCCTGTCCGCCTCGCTCGCCGCACTGCGCCGGATCACCGGCGACCTCACGGCCGTCGTCACCGTCGCCGACGACGGCGGTTCCAGCGGGCGCCTGCGCGACGAGCTCGGTGTGCTGCCGCCCGGCGACCTGCGCAAGGCCCTGGCCGCGCTGTGCGGTGACGACGAGTGGGGGCAGACCTGGGCCCGGGTCATCCAGCACCGTTTCCAGTCCCAGGGCGAGCTGCACGAGCACGCGGTCGGCAATCTGCTGATCGTCGCCCTGTGGGAGCAGCTCGGCGACCACGTCAAGGCGCTCGACCTGGTCGGCAAGCTGCTCGGCGCGCACGGCCGGGTGCTGCCCATGTCGGCCGTGCCGCTGGAGCTCCAGGCGCTGGTCAAGGGGCACGACCCGGAGCGCCCGGAGGACGTGGACACCGTGCGCGGGCAGGCCACCGTGGCGCTCACGCCCGGCGAGGTGCAGTCGGTGCATCTGGTGCCGCACGACCCGCCGGCCGTGCCCGAGGCCGTCGCGGCGGTCCTGGACGCGGACTGGGTGGTCCTCGGCCCGGGCTCCTGGTTCTCCTCGGTCATCCCGCATCTGCTGGTGCCCGAACTGCTGGACGCGCTCACCCAGACCAAGGCACGCCGGGTGCTGTCGCTGAACCTCGCTCCGCAGCCCGGTGAAACCGAAGGCTTCTCACCGCAGCGTCATTTGGAGGTTTTGGGGCGACACGCCCCTAAACTCGCCCTCGACGTGGTGCTGGCCGACGAGGCCGCCGTGCCCGACCGCGACTCGCTCACCGAGGCCGCCAAGCGGCTCGGCGCCGCGGTCGAGCTGGCGCCGGTGGCGCGGACGGACGGAACTCCCCGGCACGACCCCGAGCTGCTGGCCGCCGCGTACGACCGTATTTTTCGGATGCATGGAAGGATCGGCCCATGGCGATGACGGCAGCGGTGAAGGACGAAATCTCCCGGCTTCCCGTCACCCGGACCTGCTGCAGGAAGGCGGAGGTCTCCGCCATTCTGCGGTTCGCCGGCGGCCTCCACCTGGTGAGCGGGCGCATTGTGATCGAGGCGGAGCTGGACACCGCGATGGCGGCCCGCCGGCTCAAGCGGGACATCCTGGAGATCTTCGGCCACAGTTCGGAACTGATCGTGATGGCCCCGGGCGGGCTGCGGCGCGGCTCGCGCTACGTGGTGCGGGTCGTCGCGGGCGGTGACCAGCTGGCCCGCCAGACGGGCCTGGTGGACGGCCGGGGCCGGCCGATCCGCGGGCTGCCCCCGCAGGTGGTCTCGGGGGCCACCTGCGACGCAGAGGCGGCCTGGCGGGGCGCCTTCCTCGCGCACGGCTCGCTCACCGAGCCCGGCCGTTCCTCCTCCCTGGAGGTGACCTGCCCCGGTCCGGAGGCCGCGCTCGCCCTGGTCGGCGCCGCCCGCCGGCTGTCGATCGCGGCGAAGGCCCGTGAGGTGCGCGGAGTGGACCGGGTGGTGGTCCGCGACGGCGACGCGATCGGCGCGCTGCTCACCCGGCTCGGCGCGCACGAGTCGGTGCTGGCCTGGGAGGAACGCCGGATGCGCCGCGAGGTGCGCGCCACGGCGAACCGGCTGGCCAACTTCGACGACGCCAACCTGCGCCGCTCCGCCCGCGCCGCGGTCGCCGCCGGCGCCCGGGTGCAGCGCGCGCTGGAGATCCTCGGCGACGACGTGCCCGAGCACCTCGCGGCCGCGGGCCGGCTGCGCATGGACCACAAGCAGGCCTCTCTGGAGGAGCTGGGCGCGCTCGCCGACCCGCCGCTGACCAAGGACGCCGTGGCGGGCCGTATCCGCCGGCTGCTCGCGATGGCCGACAAGCGCGCCTCCGACCTCGGCATCCCGGGCACGGAGGCCAACCTCAGCGACGAGCTGGCCGACAACCTCGTGGGCTGACCGTCCCTCACGAACGCCGGTGGCTTGGGCCGTTCAGGTCTGAGCCACCGGCGTTTGCGTGTCCGTGAGGCGCTCTTGACTCGATCATGCGGTGACATGAGCCTGGCAACCATTCGCCGCCGTGGCGAACCACTGCTAGGGGGGTTCATGAGACCCAGAGCGAGATCGATCCTCGCTGTCGGCGCGCTCCTGCTCGGCGGAGCGAGCCTCGCACCCATCGCCCAGGCACAGCCCTCACCCGCCCACGACGCGGACGAGGTCAAGGTCTTCCGCGCCGACGTGACCAGCGAGCAGGTACCCCTGCTGCTGGCCGCCGGACAGGACGCCCACGAACTCGGCGCCCGCGCCCCGCGGCACGCAAGGACCGCCGTCGAGGTCTACCTCACCGACGAGCAGGCCCACAAGCTGCGCGAGCAGGGCGTCGCGCTCACCGAGCACACCCTGTCCGCCCGCTCCGACCAACGCCTCCGGAGCGCCGCTCAGGGCGTTTTCCGGCCGTACAGCGGGCCCGGGGGTCTCAAGGAGGAGATCGTCCGGACCGCGCAGCAGCACCCCGGCCTGACCAAGGTCGTCTCCATCGGCAAGACGGTCGACGGCCAGGACATCCTCGCGCTCAAGCTCACCAGGAACGCGAAGAGGACCAGGGACGGCTCCAGGCCGGCCGTGCTCTACATGTCCAACCAGCACGCGCGCGAGTGGATCACGCCGGAGATGACGCGCCGTCTGCTCCACCACTACCTGGACCACTACGCCACCGACCGGCGCATCAGGAAGATCGTCGACTCGACCGAGCTGTGGTTCGTGATCTCGGCCAACCCCGACGGCTACGACTACACCTTCAAGGACGCGAGCACGCGCCTGTGGCGCAAGAACCTGCGGGACGTCAACGGCGACGGCGTCATCTCCACCGGCGACGGCGTCGACCTCAACCGCAACTTCCCCTACAAGTGGGGCTACGACGACGAGGGTTCGTCGCCCAACCCCACCAGCGAGACCTACCGCGGCGCCGCCCCGGCCTCCGAGCCCGAGACCCGGGCGCTGGACGCCTTCGAGAAACGCGTCGGCTTCCGGTACGCGATCAACTACCACTCCGCCGCCGAGCTGCTGCTCTACGGCGTCGGCTGGCAGGTCGCCACCCCGACCCCGGACGACGTGCTGTACAAGGCGCTCGCGGGCACGCCGGAGCACTCCGCGATCCCGGGCTACCACCCGCAGGTCTCCTCGGAGCTGTACACCACCAACGGCGAGGCGGACGGGCACGCGGAGAACGTCAACGGAACGGCGATGTTCACCCCGGAGATGTCGACCTGTCAGACCGCGTCGGACGCCGACCCGAACGACGCCTGGAACGCGGCCGACTGCCGTTCGGTCTTCACCTTCCCGGACGACGAGAAGCTGATCCAGCAGGAGTTCGCCAAGAACGTCCCCTTCGCGCTGTCCGTCGCCGAGACGGCCGCCCACCCCGACCGCCCGTCGTCCTCGGTCGGCCTGAGCGCCGCCGACTTCACCCCGGTGCCGTTCACCACGTCGTACTCCCGCGGTGGGGACCAGGAGGTCTCCGTCGTCGTCCGCAAGTCGGTGCGGGACAAGGAGCTGAAGTACCGCGTCGACGGCGGCCGGGTGCACGACATGGCGCTGCGGCCGTGGAAGGGCGGTGAGCGCTACGGCGGCGCCGACAACCTGTACTTCGACGAGTACCGGGCCACGATCAAGGACGGCGACCCGGGCGAGAAGGTCGAGGTGTGGTTCACCGGCGAGACGAAGAGCGGCAGGCCCACGTCGAGCAAGCACTTCACCTACACCGTCGCCGAGCGGCCCCGCGCCGACACCCTCGTCGTCGCGGAGGAGGGCGCCAGGGCCACGCAGGCGCAGACGTACGCCGACGCGCTCAAGGCCGCCGGGCACCGGGCCGTCGTGTGGGACGTGGCCACCCAGGGCGCGCCCGACGCGCTGGGCGTGCTGAAGCACTTCCGGACCGTCGTGCACTACACGGGCGCCGCCGTCCCCGGCAACGCCACCCAGCTCCAGCTGCGCGCCTACCTCAACGAGGGCGGCAAGCTGATCGAGGCGGGGGAGCGGGCCGGCGGCAGCGTCGACCTCGGTGGCGGCACCCTGTCCGACGACTTCAGCCAGTACTACCTGGGCGCGTACTCGCGTACGTCGACCCCGGGCGCCACCGGATTCACCGGCTCCGGCGCATTGAACGGGTTCACCGGCCCGCTGGCCGAGGCCCCGGGCAACCCGCTGGACAAGGCGGGGACGTACAGCGTGACCTCCGAGGAGCTGCCCGTCGGCACCTATCCGCAGTTCGCGAGCGCGGGGGCGGGCCAGTTCGCCGGGACCGTCAACCCGTACGGGCCGTACGCGGGGGCGTCGATGGCGGCCGCCGTGCACACCGACGACGCCTACAAGCGGCTCACCCGCACCATCGACCTCACCGGCGTGACCGCCGCCGAGCAGCCCGCCCTGCGCATGCGCCTGCTGTGGGACACCGAACCGGGCTACGACCACGCGCTGCTCGAAGCGCACGGCGTGGGCGCCGACGACTGGACGACGCTGCCGGAGTCCGGCGGGGCGACGAGCCGGGCCGTGCCCGAGGAGTGCGGGGGCGGCTTCTACGTCGGTGAGCACCCGTGGCTGAAGCACTACCTGACCCTGACGGCGAACGGCTGCACCGCGACCGGCACCACCGGGGCCTGGAACAGCCTCACCGGCGCCTCCAGCGGCTGGCAGCAGGTGAGCTTCGACCTCAGCGCCTACGCCGGGCGCACCGTCGAGGTCTCGCTCGCCTATGTCACCGACCCGGGCACCGGCGGGCACGGCGTGCTCGCCGACGACGTGCAGCTGGTCGCCGGGGGGAGCGTGCGGGAGACCGAGGGGTTCGAGACGTCGCTCGGCGCCTGGAGGGTCGCCGGGCCGCCGGCGGGCAGTCCGGCCGTCCTGAAGGACTGGACCCGCAGCGGAGTGCTGTTCCGCACCTACGGCGCGGTCACCACCGGGGACACCGTGCTGCTGGGCTTCGGACTGGAGCACCTGACGTCCACGGCCGACCGTGCGGCACTTCTGGGCAAGGCGTTCGCCGCCCTGCGCAGATGATGTTTCGCGCGGGTGACGCAGGCAACGTTGACAGATGCGGCCCCCGTTGTTCCACAGGTGAGCGCAGCCCGTCTCAGGGGTGCACGAAAAGGGGCCGCATCAGGTGAGCCGACCCGCTCACGAACGAGTGACAACGGCGTCAACAAGGGTAGGCATTCCGCAGTAAACCCGGGCGAATCCATCGCCGATCCACGTGGTCCGTACCCCTACCGGCGGGTACGGACCGCCTGCCCGCGTATGTGGCATCTCGATGTCACTCCGGGGGTCTCGGAGAGGTAGGGTCGGGGGTGGTCGGGGACATCCCAAACAGAGCTCGCCGGCTCCGCATGGCCGGCGTACCCAGCGAGGAGATCGGTTCGTGACGATCCGCGTAGGCATCAACGGGTTTGGCCGCATCGGTCGGAACTACTTCCGCGCACTGCTTGAGCAGGGCGCCGACATCGAGATCGTGGCTGTCAATGACCTGGGTGACACCGCGACCACCGCACACCTGCTGAAGTACGACACCATCCTCGGCCGCCTCAAGCAGGAGGTCACGCACACCGAGGACACCATCACCGTCGACGGCAAGACCATCAAGGTCCTGTCCGAGCGCAACCCCGCCGACATCCCGTGGGGCGAGCTGGGTGTCGACATCGTCATCGAGTCGACCGGCATCTTCACCAAGAAGGAAGACGCCGAGAAGCACATCGCCGGCGGTGCCAAGAAGGTCATCATCTCCGCCCCCGCGAAGAACGAGGACGTCACCATCGTCATGGGTGTCAACCAGGACACCTACGACCCGGCGAACCACAACGTCATCTCCAACGCCTCCTGCACCACCAACTGTGTGGCGCCGATGGCCAAGGTCCTCGACGAGAACTTCGGCATCGTCAAGGGCCTGATGACGACGGTGCACGCGTACACGAACGACCAGCGCATCCTGGACTTCCCGCACAAGGACCTGCGCCGCGCCCGTGCCGCCGCCGAGAACATCATCCCCACCACCACCGGTGCCGCCAAGGCCACCGCCCTGGTGCTGCCGCAGCTCAAGGGCAAGCTGGACGGCATGGCCATGCGCGTCCCGGTCCCGACCGGCTCGGTCACCGACCTCGTCGTCGAGCTGTCCCGCGAGGTCACCAAGGAAGAGGTCAACGCCGCCTTCCAGAAGGCCGCCGAGGGCGAGCTCAAGGGCATCCTCGAGTACACCGAGGACGCGATCGTCTCCTCCGACATCGTCAACGAGCCGGCGTCCTGCACCTTCGACTCCTCCCTGACCATGGTCCAGGAGGGCAAGAACGTGAAGGTCATCGGCTGGTACGACAACGAGTGGGGCTACTCCAACCGCCTCGTCGACCTCACGGTCTTCGTCGGCAACCAGCTCTGATCGCCTCTTTGTAGGCATCTCGATGCGCCAGCAGGGCTCGGTCGGTGCGCACCGTCGCGCACCGGCCGGGCCCTGACGCACGTACAGGACCGGCCCCCTTTACGATCACGGAGCACCACGAGCCCTCCTCAGGAGAGTCCCCAGCAATGAAGACGATCGACGAACTTCTCGCCGACGGCGTGAGCGGCAAGCGGGTCTTCGTCCGCGCCGACCTCAACGTGCCGCTCGCCGACGGCACCATCACCGACGACGGCCGCATCCGCGCCGTACTGCCCACCGTCAAGGCCCTGGCCGACGCGGGCGCCAAGGTGGTCGTCGCCTCCCACCTCGGCCGCCCCAAGGGCGCGCCGGACCCCGCCTTCTCCCTCGCCCCGGCCGCCGCGCGCCTCGGGGAGCTCCTCGGCGGCGACGTCGCCTTCGCCACGGACACCGTCGGCGACTCCGCCAAGGCCACCGTCGCCGGCCTGACCGACGGCCAGGTCGCGGTCATCGAGAACCTGCGCTTCAACGCCGGTGAGACGTCCAAGGACGACGCCGAGCGCGCCGCCTTCGCCGGGCAGCTCGCCGCGCTCGCCGACGTCTATGTGGGCGACGGCTTCGGCGCCGTGCATCGCAAGCACGCCTCCGTCTTCGACCTGCCGAAGCAGCTCCCGCACTACGCCGGCTACCTCATCGCCACCGAGGTCGGCGTCCTGAAGAAGCTCACCGAGGATGTGAAGCGGCCCTACGTCGTCGCCCTCGGCGGCGCCAAGGTCTCCGACAAGCTCGCGGTCATCGACCAGCTCCTCGGCAAGGCCGACCGCCTCCTCATCGGCGGCGGCATGGCGTACACCTTCCTCAAGGCCAAGGGCTACGAGGTCGGCATCTCCCTCCTTCAGGAGGACCAGGTCCCGGTCGTCAAGGAGTACATGGAGCGCGCCGAGAAGAGCGGCGTCGAGCTGGTCCTGCCGGTCGACGTGCTGGTCTCGACTCAGTTCCCGGACCTGAAGACCAAGGCCCCGGCGACGTACACCACCGTCGGCGCCGACGCCATCCCGGCCGACCAGGAGGGCCTGGACATCGGCCCGAAGACCCGAGAGCTGTACGCCTCGAAACTCGCCGACGCCGCGACCGTCTTCTGGAACGGTCCGATGGGCGTCTTCGAGCACCCCGACTACGCCGAAGGCACCCGGGCCGTCGCCCAGGCCCTCGTCGAGTCCAAGGGCTTCACCGTCGTCGGCGGCGGTGACTCCGCCGCCGCCGTGCGCACGCTCGGCTTCGACGAGAACGCGTTCGGCCACATCTCGACCGGCGGTGGCGCCTCCCTCGAATACCTCGAGGGCAAGACGCTCCCCGGCCTCGCCGCACTGGAGGACTGACCCCGTATGACCACTCGCACGCCGCTGATGGCGGGCAACTGGAAGATGAACCTCAACCACCTCGAGGCCATCGCGCACGTCCAGAAGCTCGCCTTCGCCCTGGCCGACAAGGACTACGAGGCCGTCGAGGTCGCCGTCCTGCCGCCCTTCACCGACCTGCGCTCCGTGCAGACCCTGGTCGACGGCGACAAGCTGAAGATCAAGTACGGCGCCCAGGACATCTCGGCGCACGACTCCGGCGCCTACACCGGTGAGATCTCCGGCTCGATGCTGGCCAAGCTGAAGTGCACGTACGTGGCCGTCGGCCACTCCGAGCGCCGCCAGTACCACCACGAGACCGACGAGATCGTGAACACCAAGGTCAAGGCCGCCTTCAAGCACGGTCTGACCCCGATCCTGTGCGTCGGCGAGGAGCTGGACGTCCGCGAGGCGGGCAACCACGTCTCCCACACCCTCACCCAGGTCGAGGGCGGTCTGAAGGACGTCCCGGCCGAGCAGGCCGAGTCCGTCGTGATCGCCTACGAGCCCGTGTGGGCCATCGGCACCGGCAAGGTCTGCGGCGCCGAGGACGCCCAGGAGGTCTGCGCCGCGATCCGCGCCAAGCTCGCCGAGCTGTACTCGCAGGAGCTGGCCGAGAAGGTCCGCATCCAGTACGGCGGTTCCGTCAAGGCCGGCAACGTCGCCGAGATCATGGCCCAGGCCGACATCGACGGCGCCCTGGTCGGCGGCGCCTCGCTCGACGCCGACGAGTTCGTCAAGATCGTGCGCTTCCGCGATCAGTGAGGCGAGCTGTGAGTATGCGGTGACGGCGTTTCGTCGTACCCTTGCGGGGGCCGGAGGATGTCCGCCGGCCCCCGTCGTCCATCCGATTCCGAGGAAGTTGGTCCAGCCG
Organism: Streptomyces sp. NPDC014006; assembly: GCF_043088925.1. NCBI lineage: Bacteria > Bacillati > Actinomycetota > Actinomycetes > Kitasatosporales > Streptomycetaceae > Streptomyces > Streptomyces sp. NPDC014006. The sequence goes on from NZ_JBICAJ010000001.1 coordinate 1,231,302, forward strand.
TGGTTCTGGGGTTCTCGATCGCCCTGATCGTCTTCAGCCTGTTGCTGATGCTGCTGGTGCTGATGCACAAGGGCAAGGGCGGCGGCCTCTCCGACATGTTCGGCGGCGGCGTGCAGTCCTCCGTCGGCGGCTCCTCGGTCGCCGAGCGCAACCTCGACCGCATCACCGTCGTGGTCGGCCTGCTGTGGCTCGCGTGCATCATCGTCCTCGGCATGGTCATGAAGTCGAACAGCTGACGGCACGCATCACACACATCACGCACATTCCGATACGTATGGCCCCATGGTCGGTACGCGCCGCGGAGCGCGGCCTATCATGGGGCTTGCGTCTGCGTGCCGGGGGGCTGTAACTCCCCTCACTGGACGCGCGTTGGGCCTTACGTAGACTGAGGCGCTCGCGGCGAAGCGAAACGCCGACTAGCTTCGCGGCACCATCACGCAGGGAGTTACGACCGTGGCAAGTGGCAACGCGATCCGAGGAAGCCGGGTCGGGGCTGGGCCGATGGGCGAAGCCGAGCGCGGCGAGTCCGCGCCCCGGCTGCGCATCTCCTTCTGGTGCTCCAACGGGCACGAGACGCAGCCGAGCTTCGCCAGCGACGCGCAGGTGCCCGACACGTGGGACTGCCCGCGCTGCGGCTTCCCGGCCGGACAGGACCGGGACAACCCGCCGGACCCGCCGCGCACCGAGCCGTACAAGACGCACCTGGCGTATGTACGCGAGCGGCGCAGCGACGCGGACGGTGAGGCGATCCTCGCCGAGGCGCTCGCCAAACTGCGCGGCGAAATCTAGGACTTGACGACCGGCCGGGCGCCTCGGGGGCGCCCGGCCGGACGTGTGTGCCGCCCCGGCGGTCACCTCCCTGACACCGGCGTGCCATCCGGACGTACCTCTTGTTGCGCCGGACGACCACGCCACGACGGCTCGTGCCGCCCGGTGATCGAATAGGTTGGGACCGCTGGGACAGGTACGAAAGAAGGCTGACGTCGGACATGAACGCAGACGGCCGCACGAGGCTCCACCGGACACCCGAATGGGCCGCGCTCGCCAAGCACCGCGAAGAGCTGGCCGAGACGCATCTGAGGGACTTGTTCGCCGCCGATCCCGGGCGCGGCACCGGGTACACGCTGCGCGTCGGTGACCTCCACATCGACTACTCCAAGCACCTGGTCACCGACGAGACCCTGCGCCTGCTGCGCGAGCTGGCCGCCGCGGCGGACGTGTTCGCCCTGCGGGACGCCATGTTCCGCGGCGAGAAGATCAACATCACCGAGGACCGGGCGGTCCTGCACACCGCGCTGCGCGCCCCGCGGGACGCCGTCGTCGAGGTCGACGGGGAGAACGTCGTACCGCAGGTGCACGCCGTCCTCGACCGGATGAGCGACTTCGCCGAGCGGGTGCGCTCCGGGGAGTGGACCGGTCACACCGGCAGGCGCATCCGGCATGTCGTCAACATCGGCATCGGCGGCTCGGACCTGGGTCCCGCGATGGCCTACGAGGTGCTGCGCGCCTACACCGCGCGGGACTTGACCTTCCGTTTCGTGTCCAACGTCGACGGCGCCGATCTCCACGAGGCCGTCCGCGACCTGGACCCGGCCGAGACGCTGTTCATCGTGGCGTCCAAGACGTTCACCACGATCGAGACGATCACCAACGCCACGTCCGCGCGGGCCTGGCTGCTGGACGCGCTCGGTGACGAGGCCGCGGTCGCCCGGCACTTCGTCGCGCTGTCGACGAACGCCGGGAAGGTCGCCGCGTTCGGCATCGACACGGCCAACATGTTCGAGTTCTGGGACTGGGTCGGCGGGCGGTACTCCTACGACTCCGCGATCGGCCTGTCGCTGATGATCGCCATCGGCCCGGACCGCTTCCGGGAGATGCTCGACGGTTTCCGCATCGTCGACGACCACTTCCGCACGGCGCCGCCCGAGGCCAACGCGCCGCTCCTGCTCGGGCTGCTGGGCATCTGGTACGGCAACTTCCACGGGGCCGAGTCGCACGCGGTGCTGCCGTACTCGCACTACCTGTCCAAGTTCACGGCGTATCTGCAGCAGCTGGACATGGAGTCCAACGGCAAGTCGGTGCAGCGCGACGGGCAGCCGGTGCAGTGGCAGACCGGGCCGGTGGTGTGGGGGACGCCCGGCACCAACGGACAGCACGCGTACTACCAGTTGATCCACCAGGGGACCAAGCTGATCCCGGCGGACTTCATCGGGTTCGCCGAGCCGGTGGCGGAGCTGAGCGACCGCCTCAAGGCGCAGCACGATCTGCTGATGGCCAACTTCTTCGCGCAGACGCAGGCGCTGGCCTTCGGCAAGACGCCCGAGGAGGTGCGCGCGGAGGGGGTGCCGGAGGAACTGGTCGGCCACAAGACGTTCCGGGGCAACCACCCGACGACCACGATCCTCGCGCGCGAACTGACGCCGTCGGTGCTGGGGCAGTTGGTCGCGCTGTACGAGCACAAGGTGTTCGTGCAGGGCGCCGTGTGGAACATCGACTCCTTCGACCAGTGGGGCGTGGAGCTGGGCAAGGTCCTGGCCAAGCGGATCGAGCCGGCGCTGAGGCGGGGAGCGGACGTGGCGGGCCTGGACGCGTCGACGAAGAACCTGGTGTCCGCCTACCGCGCACTGCGCCGGCGCTGACCCCCGATCGTCCGAGCGCTGACCCCCGATCGTCCGAGCGCGGAGGCCGTACGCCCCTACGCCACCGCGCTCAGCGTGTCCGCCAGGCGCCGGCGCGCCGCGCGTGCCGCCGGAAGCGCGGCCAGAGCAACGGCACCCGCCGTCGCGGTCGCCGACAGCAGGAGCAGGACCGTCGGCGACGGGGTCTGGGCGATGCCCGCGCCGATGCCGCTCGTCGTGCCCTGGGTGTCGACCAGCCAGTGGGACAGGGGGACGCCCAGCGCCAGCGCCGCCACGACCGCCGTGAGGGTGGTGAGGGCCGTCGCCGTGACGGTGATCGTCGTGATCTGACGCGGGGAGAGGCCGATCGCCTTCAGCGCGAGCAGGTCCGGCTCGCTCTCGCGGACCGTGGCGCCGATCGCGGTGAGGAGTTCGACGACCCCGATGAGGGCCAGGATCGCGATCAGGCCCGCGACCACCCCGCGCAGCGGCGACAGGCCGTCCGCCGGGTTCGTCACCCGGTGGACGTCCAGATGGCCGTGGGCCGCCGTCGTCAGCGAGGCGGCGACCGCGCCGGGGTCGGCGCCCTCGCGCAGCCGGAGCTGGTACAGGCTCGGGCGCAGGCCCGGGTCGTTCTCGCGGAGGGTGTCCAGGGACGTGGAGATGACCCGGCCGGCGTTCTCCGGCTCGATGCTGCGGCCCACGATGTGCAGGATCTGCGGCTGGTCGCCGACGGTCATACGGACCCAGTCGCCGACGCGGACGTCCAGCAGGTCCAGCAGACCCTGACCGGCCACCGCCTCGTCCGGGCCGTGCGCGGCGCGGCCCTCGGCGAGGGTGTAGGGGTAGGGCGAGGCATGGGTGCCCAGGCCGCGCAGCGCGATCGTCGCGGTCTGGCCGGGGACCAGCGCCGCCACCTCGACCCCCGGATAGGCCGCGGCGACCTGCGGGGTGCGGGCGAGCAGGGTTCGCGTGGCGGTGTCGGTCATGCTCGCGTCCGTGCGGACGGTCAGCGCCGCCGGCAGGCCCATCCGCTCGGGTGCGGTGTGGAAACGGTCGATGGTCGTCCAGGCACCCAGCGCCACCACGATCAGCAGCAGCGGCAGCGTCAGACGGGCGATCGTCGCCGCGCTGCGCGGGCCCCGGGTGAACGCGCGGTGCCAGCCCAGGACCAGGCCGGGCGGCACGCCGAGACCCAGGGCCCGGCGGGCCGGGCCCGTCAGCCGGCCGGCCGCCGGGGCCGCCGGGCGCGGTACCGGCACCGGCGGGACCCGCCCCGCCCGCCAGGCCGCGAGCCCCGTGACCGCGGCGATGAACAGCACCGCCGCGACCGGCACCCCGATCAGCGCCGCGGTGTGACCGGGCAGGCCCTGCCACACGCCGACCGCGTCCCCCAGCCGGCCCGGCACGCCACTGCCGACGCCCTGCACCAGCACGGCCGCGGCCACCGCGCCGAGCAGGGCGTAGGCCACGTGCTGGAGCAGGAAGATCCGTACCACCTGGCCGGGGGTGAAGCCGATCGCCTTCAGCACCGAGATGTCCCGCAGGTGGCCGCGGATCCGCGTCGCCAGAGCGCCGTGCACCGCCAGGCCGGCGGCGAGCAGCGCGCCGAGGCCGAAGAGCCCCAGCACCTGGCCCAGCAGCCGGGTGTCGCCCTGTGCCTCGGCGCGCGCCTGCTGCCAGGTGGCGACCTCGCCGACCGTGCCGGCGCCGAGCGCGGTCACGGCCCGCTGCACGACGTAGTCCGTGTCGCCCGGGTCGGTCAGCCGCAGGCCGACGACCCGGCCGTACGGGGAGTGGAGCGCGGCCGGTGGCGCCCAGACCAGGCCGGGCCGCTCACCGGGGCGGTAGCCGGGCTCGGCGCTGTCGGCGATGCCGACGACGGTCAGCGTGCGGTGGGTGCCGGGCACGCTCAGCGTGTCCCCGGGCTCGGCCAGCAGCGCGTGGGCGAGCCGGCTCTCCAGCACCACCCCGTCGGGGTCCGCCGGCCGCAGCCACTGCCCGGAGGTGAGCAGCGGGCGGCCCACCGAGGGGCGGCCGTCCGTGGCACGCAGCTCGACCGCGGCACGGGTGCCGCGGGCGGCGACGGTGACCGGCTCGGTGGCGTAGGGGCCGGCGACGGAGGCGACGCCGTCGAGTGCGGGGAGCCGGTGGGTGTCGGCCGTGGCGGTGGTGTGCAGCCACACGTGGGCGCCGCGGGACTGGGTGAAGACCCGCTGCCAGGGGTTGGTGGCGTACCCGAACAGGGCCGTGGCCAGCAGCAGCGACGCGACGATCCCCGCGGTGGCCAGCACGATGAACAGGGCCTCGCCGCGGTGCGCGCGCAGATCGGAGTGCGCCCAGCGCAGAGTCGCTCGCACCGCCGTCAGCTCCTTGCCCCGACGAGCCCGGCCCGCGCCCCGGCACCGTGTCGCGCACGTCCGTTCACCGGGGTCATTCCGTCAGCTCCAGTACGCCCGAGGTGCCGCGCCCACGGGCCGGCGGGGCGCCGTCCAGGGTCGCGTCGTCCACGATCCGGCCGTCGAAGAAGCTGATCACCCGGTCGGCGGCGCTCGCCAGCCGGGCGTCATGGGTGACCAGCACGATCGTCTGGCCGCGCTGGTGGAAGCGGGACAGCAGCCGCATCACCTCACGGGTGCCCTTGCTGTCCAGGCTGCCGGCGGGTTCGTCGGCCAGCAGCAGCGGCGGGTGGTTGACCAGGGCCCGGGCGAGGGCGACGCGCTGCTGCTCGCCGCCGGACAGCTCGCCCGGCATGCTGCGCTCCTTGCCGGCGAGACCCAGCTCGCCCAGCAGCTCCTCCCGCTCGGCGCGGGCCCGCTTCGGCGGCACTCCGGCGAGCAGCGCGGGCAGCTCGACGTTGTCGGCGACCGAGAGGTTGGACACCAGGTTGAAGAACTGGAAGACGATGCCGATGCGCTTGCGCCGCTCCACCGCCCAGCGAGCCTCGCTCCAGGTGTCCGTGCGGGCCTCGCCCAGCCAGACGCTGCCCTGATCCGGCCGCTGCAACCCGCCCAGCAGGTGCAGCAGCGTCGACTTGCCTGCGCCGGACGGGCCGGTGACGGCCACGAACTCACCGGCCGCGACGCTCAGGTCGACGCCGCGCACGGCATGCGCGGGGGCGCCCTCGCCGTGGTGTGTCTTTACCAGCCCCTCGGCGCGCAGCACGGGAGCCGAAGTCTGCGTGCTCTCGCTCACTCCAGCTCCTCCAGTTCTTCCTGACACCGCTCCAGCCAGTCCAGGTCGGCCTGCAGATGCAGCATCGCGCCCTCGATCAGCAGATGGGCGATGCGGTTCTCCCGGCTCTCCGCCGCCGCCAGCTTCGACAGGCTCCGCATGGTGTTGAGGTACTGGCGCCGCTGGCGGTTGATGAGGGCGATCTGGTCGGCGAGACCGGTCTGCAGGGCGAGCGCGAGCTTCATGAAGAACTCGTCCCGCACCCGAGGCTCGTCCTCGGTGTCCTCGAACCAGGTGCTCAGCGCCTCCCGGCCGGCGTCGGTGAGGTGGTAGATCTTTTTGTTCGGCCGACTGGACTGCTCGACCTCCTCGCCCTCGATCAGCCCTTGCTTCTCGAGACGGCCGAGGGTCACATAGATCTGGCCGATGTTCGGCTGAGGGTACGCGGAGCCGAGCAGTTGCTCAAGGTCCTGCTTCAGCTCGTAGCCGTGGGCCGGACCGCGGGCCAGGAGTGCCAGGAGGGGCAGGCGCACGCCGTCAGTCCTCCTGTCTCGCCCAATGTGCTCCAGGCCCTAGTATCGCGCATTACCTAACAGGTATACATGGCCTCTGACCCCGGGCAAGGATGCCCGTGGCCGGTGTACAGGGAGGAACCTATGCGGTGGATACGTGCCGCCGGTAGGGGCCTCCTCGTTCTCGCCGTCGTACTCACCGGTTACGTCGCCTCCGGAGCCCGCGTCGACGAGGGGGCCGCGGCCGGCCGAGGGCCGCTCACGCTGGCCACGGCCGGGGATCTCACCGGCTACCTCGGCCCCCTTCTCCAGGGCTGGAACCGCACTCACCCCGGCGAGAAGGTCACGCTCGTCGAGCTGCCCGACTCCGCCGACGAGACCCGCGCCCAGATGGTCACCGACCTGCGCGGCGGCGACCGCGGCCGGTTCGACGTGCTCAACATCGACGTCGACTGGACCTCGGAGTTCGCCGCGGCCGGCTGGATCGCCCCGCTGCCGCGCGCCCGTTTCCCGCTGCACACCTTCCTGCCGCCGGTCGTGGACACGGCCACCTACGACGGCCGGCTGTACGCGGTGCCGTACGTCACCAACGCCGGCCTGCTGCTGTACCGCAAGGACGTCCTCGCCAAGGAGGGCCTGCCCCCGCCGCGCACCTGGGCCGAGCTGGAGCGCGACGCGAAGACGATCGCGCCGAAGTACGGCCTCGACGGGTACGCCGGCCAGCTCCTGCCCTACGAGGGGCTGACCGTGAACGCGGCCGAGGCGGTCTACTCGGCCGGCGGCACCATCCTCGGCGACGAGGGCACCCGGGTCACCGTGGACTCCGCCGCCGCCCGCGAGGGCATCGGCTTCCTGGTGCGCGGCCTGCGGGAGGGCTGGATCCCGAAGGCGGCGCTGACCTACAAGGAGGAGGAGTCCAAGCAGGCGTTCCAGGACGGCCGGCTGCTCTTCCTGCGCAACTGGCCCTACGCCTACGCCGTCGCCTCCGCCCCCGGTTCCAAGGTCGCCGGGAAGATCGGCGTCGTACCGCTGCCGGGTCCTGACGGGCCCGGCACCAGCGTGCTCGGCGGGTCCAACCTGGCCGTGAACGCCCATGCCCGGCATCCGCAGTCCGCCGAGCGCCTGATCGCGTACCTGACCAGCGAGCGCGTCCAGCGCCAGGTCCTCACGCGGGGCGCGCTGCCGCCCGTACGCGCCGATCTCTACGACGATCCGGCCCTGGTGCGGCAGTTCCCGTATCTGCCGACCCTGCGCGAGAGCGTGCTGAACGCCGCGCCGCGCCCCAAGAGCCCGCACTACGACCAGGTCAGCCTGGTGGTGCAGGCGGTCGTGCACGACGCGCTGACCGGGCGCCAGACGCCCGCGGCAGCGGTACGGCGCCTTGCGCGGGAGCTTGCCGCCACCTCCCAGCGATAGTTACCTGTTAGGTAACGCGGACATCTCATCTGCTCGAAGAATACCCTGATCTGTCCGTCTTTGCCTCGTCAACTCGGCAGTAGCTTCTGTTCTTTTCATTGACACCCCTGCGACATGGCTACCTAACATGCATGCATGTTGAGTAAGTACCGCTGGTGGCGTGACGCGGTGATCTACCAGGTGTATGTCCGCAGCTTCCTGGACAGCACCGGCGACGGCATCGGCGATCTCGCGGGCGTACGGGCCGGACTGCCGTACCTGAAGAAGCTCGGCGTGGACGGGATCTGGCTGAGCCCCTTCTACCCCTCGCCGCAGCACGACCACGGCTACGACGTCGCCGACTACTGCGACGTCGACCCGCTCTTCGGCGACCTCGCCGAGTTCGACCTGCTGATCGCCGCCGCACGGCGCCTCGGCATCAAGGTCCTGCTGGACATCGTCCCGAACCACTGCTCCAGCGAGCACCCGTGGTTCCGCGAGGCGCTGACGAGCGCGCCCGGCAGCCCGGCCCGCGCCCGCTTCCACTTCGCAGACGGCCGCGGCCCCGACGGCGGCGAGCCGCCCAACAACTGGCACGCGATGTTCGGCGGCCCCGCGTGGACCCGGGTCGGAGACGGCCAGTGGTACCTGCACATGTTCACGCCCGAGCAGCCCGACTGGAACTGGCGCAACCCCGAGATCACCGCCGAGTTCGACCGGGTCCTGCGGTTCTGGCTGGACCGCGGCGTCGACGGCTTCCGCATCGATGTCGCCGCCGGCCTGTACAAGCACCCCGAGCTGCCCGACTCCGACGACCCGGAGGCCGACGCCCGCACCCGCGACTCGGTCAACCCGCTCGCCTGGAACCAGCCCGAGGTGCACGAGGTGTGGCGGCACTGGCGCTCGGTCTGCGAGGAGTACGCCGGGCGCGACGGGCGCGAACGCCTCCTGGTGGGCGAGGTCTCCGTGCCCACCGCCCGCGAGCACGCCCAGTACGTGCGCCCCGACGAACTGCACCAGGCCTTCTTCTTCGACCTGCTCGGCGCCCCCTGGGACGCCGACGCCTTCCGCAAGGTCATCTGCGAGGCCATGCAGGACATCGCCGGCACCGGCTCCACGGTCACCTGGGTCCTCAACAACCACGACCAGGTCCGCACCGTCACCCGCTACGGCGAACCCACCCCGCACGGCAGCGGCCTCGGCGCCGCCCGTGCCCGCGCCGCCGCCCTGCTGATGCTGGCCCTGCCCGGCGCGGCGTACATCTACCAGGGCGAGGAGCTGGGCCTGCCCGAGGTCGTCGACCTGCCCGACGACGTGCTCACCGACCCGATCTTCCGCCGCACCGGCAGCCGGGCCCGCATCCGTGACGGCTGCCGGGTGCCGCTGCCCTGGTCCGGACAGGCGTCCCCGTTCGGCTTCACCTCCGGGGCCGAGAGCGCCAAGCCCTGGCTGCCGCAGCCGGACTACTTCGCCGAGTACGCCACCGACCGGGCCCTCGCCGACACCCGCTCCTTCTGGCACCTCTACCGCGACGGCCTCCAGCTGCGCAAGGACCTCCCGCAGCTGGGCGAGGGGGAGCTGCGCTGGCTGAACACCTCGCCCGGCGTGCTCGCCTTCACCCGCGGCGACGGCCTGGTCTGCGCCGTCAACTTCACCACGGCCCCGGCCGCCGCACCTGCCCCCGGCACCCCGCTGCTGTCCAGCGGCCCCTGCCCCACCCCCGGCGAACTGCCCGGCTCCACGGCCGCCTGGTGGATCGCCGACCTCTGAACCCGCCCGTTCGTTCCTCACCCTTCGAAGGACATCGACGATGATGCGACGACGTACCACCCTGCTCACCGGCTGCACCGCCCTCGCCCTCGCCCTCGGCGCCACCGCCTGCGGAGGCGGCGGCCCGGTCACGGCCGGCGGCGGCGACAAGGCGCTCAGCGGCAAGACCGTCACCGTCGCCGGTGTCTGGTCCGGCAGCGAGCAGAAGAACTTCCAGAAGGTGCTGGACGCGTTCAGCGAGAAGACCGGCGCCAAGACGCAGTTCGTCTCCACCGGCGACAACGTCTCCACGGTCGTCGGCAGCAAGATCGAGGGCGGCAACGCCCCCGACGTCGTGATGGTCCCGCAGGTCGGCGTGCTCCAGCAGTTCGCGAAGAAGGGCTGGCTCAAGCCGCTGTCGGCGACCGCTCAGCAGACGATCGGCGCCGACTACGCGCCCGTGTGGAAGACGTACGGCAGCGTCGACGGCACGCTGTACGGCCTCTACTTCAAGGCCGCCCACAAGTCCACCGTCTGGTACAGCCCCGACGCGCTCGCCCAGGCCGGCGTCAAGCCGCCGACGACGTACGACGAGATGCTCAAGGCCGGGCGCACCGTCTCCGACTCCGGGCGCGCCGCGTTCGCAGTGGCCGGGCAGGACGGCTGGACCCTCACCGACTGGTTCGAGAACATCTACCTCTCCCAGGCCGGACCGGAGAAGTACGACGCCCTCGCCGCCCACAAGCTGAAGTGGACGGACGCCAGCGTGGTCAAGGCGCTGCAGACGCTCGGCAAGCTCTTCAAGGACAAGCAGCTCATCGCCGGCGGGCAGAAGGAAGCCCTGAACACCGACTTCCCCGGCTCGGTGGAGAAGGTGTTCGGGCCCAAGCCGCAGGCCGGCATGGTCTACGAGGGCGACTTCGTGGCCGGCGTCGCGCACGACCAGTTCGGCAGGAACATCGGCACGGACGCGAACTTCTTCCCCTTCCCCGCGGTCGACGGCGGCAAGGCCCCGGTCGTCAGCGGCGGCGACGCGGCCGTCGTCCTCAAGGACGGCAAGAACGCCGACGCCGGCATGAAGCTGCTGGAGTACCTGGCCACCCCCGAGGCGGCGGCCGTGTGGGCGAAGGCGGGCGGCTTCCTGTCCCCGAACAAGAAGCTCGACTTCGCCCAGTACGGCGACGACGTCACCCGCGCCACCGCCAAGTCGCTGATCACCGCCGGTGATTCGGTCCGCTTCGACATGTCCGACCAGGCGCCCGCCTCCTTCGGCGGCACCAAGGGCGTCGGCGAGTGGAAGCTGCTCCAGGACTTCCTGCGCGACCCGTCCGACCCGCAGGGCACCGCCGCCAAGCTGGAGGCCGCTGCGGCCAAGGCGTACCAGGGCTGATCGCCGATGACCGCCACCCTGACCACAGAAGCGGGGCCGCCCCGCACCGCGCCGCCCGCCACCCGCGCCCGGCGGCTGAAGCGGCGCGGGCGGGTCATCGCCCTGCTGTTCGTCTTCCCGGCGCTGCTGCTGCTCGGCGCGCTCGTCGTCTACCCGGTGCTGTTCTCCGTCGGCCGCAGCTTCTTCGACGCCTCCGGCACCCGCTTCGTCGGCGGCGACAACTACACCGAGATGTTCCGCGACCCGGCGACCCTCAAAGCCATCCGCAACACCACGATCTGGGTGGTGGTGGCCCCCGCGCTGCTCACCGGACTCGGCCTGATCCTGGCCGTGCTGGTGGAGAAGGTCCGCTGGGCCACCGCCTTCAAGCTGCTGCTGTTCATGCCGATGGCCGTGTCCTTCCTCGCCGCCGGCATCATCTTCCGCCTCGCCTACGACGAGGACCCCGGCAAGGGCGTCCTCAACGCGGCCGTCGTCTCCGTCCACGACGCGTTCACGGGCACCTCGTCCTACCCGACGGCCCGCGTCCGTGACGGGCAGGGTCTCGAGCCGGGGCGCGACGGCTCCTACCTGACGACCGCGAGCGTGCGGCCGGGACAGTCGGCGGCGCTCGGCCTGGTCGGCGTGCTGCCCGGGGACCTGCCGAAGGACGTCCGTCCCGCCTACGGGGCCGCCGCGCGCACAGCCGGCGCCGACGAGGTGCGCGGGGTGGTCTACCTCGACTTCACCCCCGGCGGGGGAGGACAGCAGGGCCGCGTCGACCCCAAGGAGAGCGGCCTGCCCGGGATGAAGGTCGAGGCGGTCCGCGACGGCCGCACGGTCGCGAGCGCGACGACCGGGACCGACGGCTCCTTCCGCTTCTCGGGGCTCGACGAGGGCACCTACCGGCTGAAGCTGCCGAAGACCAACTTCGCCCCGCCCTACCAGGGCGTCTCCTGGCTCGGGCCGACCCTGGTCACCCCGGCGATCATCGGGGCGTACCTGTGGATCTGGACCGGCTTCGCGATGGTCCTCATCGGCGCCGGCCTGTCCACGCTGCCCCGCGACGCCCTGGAGGCGGCGCGGATGGACGGCGCGAACGAGTGGCAGATCTTCCGCCGGATCACCGTGCCGCTGCTCGCGCCGGTCCTCACGGTCGTCTTCGTCACCCTCGTCATCAACGTGATGAAGGTGTTCGACCTCGTCTACATCATCGCGCCCGGACCGGTGCAGGAGGACGCGACCGTGCTCGCCACCCAGATGTGGCTGGTGTCCTTCGGCGGCGGCAACAACCAGGGCCTCGGCAGCGCCCTCGGCGTCCTGCTGCTGCTCCTGGTCATCCCCGCGATGGTCTTCAACGTCCGCCGCTTCCGAAGGAGTCAGCGATGAACGCGGTCAGGCGGGGCCTCGGCAGCGCCGTGGTGCAGGCCTTCCTCGTGGTGATCGCCCTGATGTGGGTGACCCCGCTCGCGGGACTGTTCCTGTCCTCGCTCAGGTCGGCCTCGGACACGGCCAAGGGCGGCTGGTGGACGGTGTTCGCCAGCCCCGGCGAGCTCTCCTTCGACAACTACTCGGCACTGCTGAAGAACGCGGGCATCACCCAGGCGTTCTGGAACACCGTCATGATCTCGGTGCCGACGACCGTCCTGGTCGTGGTCCTGGCGGCACTGGCCGGATACGCCTTCGCCTGGCTGGACTTCCCGCTGCGCGAGCCGCTGTTCCTGCTCGTGGTGGCGCTGCTGGTGGTGCCCGTGCAGATCGGCCTGCTGCCGGTCGCCAAACTCTTCGGTCAACTGGGCCTGTTCGGCACGATCCCCGGCGTCGTCCTCTTCCACGTCGCCTACGGGCTGCCGTTCGCCGTGTTCCTGCTGCGCAACTACTTCGCCGAGATGCCGAAGGAGATGCTGGAGGCGGCCCGGATGGACGGCGGCAGCGAGTGGCGCATCTTCATCCGCCTGGTGCTCCCGGTGGGGCGCCCGGCGATCGCGTCACTGGCCATCTTCCAGTTCCTGTGGGTGTGGAACGACATGCTGGTCGCGCTGCTCTTCGCCGACAGCTCCTCCCAGCCGCTCACCGTGCAACTCCAGTCCCAGATCCGCCAGTTCGGCAGCAACATCGACGTCCTGGCCCCGGGCGCGTTCCTGTCCCTGATCGTCCCGGTGGTGGTCTTCTTCGCCTTCCAGCGGCACTTCGTGCAGGGCGTGATGGCGGGGTCGGTGAAGTAGCCCTGGCCCCACCCCGAACCGACCGGGCGGAAAAGGCGCCGGGCGGACCGATGTCCCGGTCCGCCCGGCGCCCCGCGTCAACGACCCGCGCTCACGGCGACGCCGGCGGGTACAGCGACCTCGGCAGCTGGGCGGCCGCCGCCGTGTCCAGCAGCCACAGGGTGCGGGAGCGGCCCCGGGCGCCCGCAGCCGGGGCCTGGATCTCGCCCGCACCCGACAGCGCCATCGCCGCGGCCTGCGCCTTGTCCTCGCCGGCCGCCAGCAGCCACACCTCCCGGGCCGCCCGGATCGCGGGCAGCGCGAGGGAGATCCGGGTCGGCGGCGGCTTGGGCGAACCGTGCACCCCGACCACCGTCCGCTCGGTCTCCCGGACCCCCGGCAGCTCCGGGAACAGCGACGCCACGTGCGCGTCCGGGCCGACGCCCAGCAGCAGCACGTCGAACACCGGGACCGGGCCATGGTTCTCCGGGCCCGCCGCCTGCGCCAGCTCCTCCGCGTAGGCGGCGGCCGCCGCGTCGGCGTCGGTGCCGTACGGCCCGTCCGAGGCGGCCATGGCGTGCACCCGCTTGGGATCCAGCGGTACGGCGTCCAGCAGGGCCTCGCGCGCCTGGGTGACGTTGCGCTCCGGATCGCCCTCGGGCAGGAACCGCTCGTCGCCCCACCACAGGTCGAGGCGGGCCCAGTCGATGGCGTCCCGGGCCGGCGCGGCGGCGAGCGCCGCGAGGACGCCGTTGCCGTTGCGGCCGCCGGTGAGGACGACCGACGCCGAGCCGCGGGACGTCTGCGCGTCCACGATCTTCGTGATGAGGCGGGCCGCGGCGGCCTGCGCCATCAGCTCCTTGTCGTGGTGCACGACCAGCTGCGGAGTGCTCACTTCGCCGCCGCCTTCCTCGTCGGGGACTTCCGGGCGGACTTGGCGGCAGCCTTCTTCGCCGGCGCCTTCGCGGCCTCCTCGACGGGGGTCTCGACAGCGACGGCGTCCTCGCCGGCCTCGGCAGGCTCGCCGGCCTCGGCGGGCTTGTCGGAGGCGGTGGCTTCCTCGGCGGGAGCCGGTTCGTCGGAGGCCGGGGCGGCGTTCAGCTTCTCCACCCCGAACCGCAGCGCGGACGCGTACGTGTCGTCCGGGTCCAGCCTGCGCAGCTCCTCCGCGATCAGCTCGGAGGTCTCCCGGCGCTTGAGCGCCACCGCACGGTCCGGCTGGCCCTCGATGGACAGGGTGGCGAGCGTGCCGTCCGCGCGGTCCAGCTTGATCGGACCGCAGTCGGTCTTCATACGGACCGCGGTCAGGCCGGGGCCGGCCGACGGCGACCGCTTCACCGGCACGTCCAGCCGGTCCGCGAGCCACATCGCCAGCAGCTCGCAGCTCGGGTTGAACTCCTCGCCCTCCACCTCGACCGCCTGGACCTTGCACGTGACCTGGTCCAGCGCGGCCGCCAGCATCGAGCGCCACGGCGTGAGCCGGGTCCAGGCCAGGTCGGTGTCGCCGGGCGCGTAGGTCCGGGCGCGCACCGCCAGCTCCCGTACCGGCTCCTCCGCGGCGTAGGAGTCCGTCACCCGGCGCTGCGCCAGCGCGCCGAGCGGGTCGTTCGCCGGGTCGAGCGGGGCGCTCACCGGCCACCACACGACGACCGGCGCGTCCGGCAGCAGCAGCGGCAGGACCACCGACTGGGCCTGGTCGACGACCTCGCCGTACAGACGCAGCACCACCGTCTCTCCGGTGCTCGCCTCCGCGCCCACCCGCACCTCGGCGTCCAGGCGGGACTGGGTGCGGTCGCGCGGGGTGCGCGAGACCCGCTTGATGACCACCAGCGTGCGCGAGGGGTGCTCGCGCGAGGCGTCGCTGGCGGCCTTCAGCGCGTCGTAGGCGTTCTCCTCGTCGGTGACGATGACGAGGGTCAGCACCATGCCGACGGCCGGCGTGCCGATGGCGCGGCGGCCCTGCACCAGTGCCTTGTTGACCTTGCTGGCCGTGGTGTCCGTCAGGTCTATCCTCATGGCCGGCGCCAGCTCCGTCCGTCCCGCTCCAGCATCTCGTCGGCCTGGGCCGGACCCCAGGTCCCGGCCTCGTACTGCGCCGGCCGGCCGTGGGCCGCCCAGTACTCCTCGATCGGGTCGAGGATCTTCCAGGACAGCTCGACCTCCTCCGTGCGCGGGAAGAGGTTGGCGTCGCCGAGCAGCACGTCCAGGATCAGCCGCTCGTACGCCTCCGGGCTGGACTCCGTGAAGGACTCGCCGTAGGCGAAGTCCATGGACACGTCCCGGATCTCCATCGAGGTGCCCGGCACCTTCGACCCGAAGCGGACCGTCACGCCCTCGTCCGGCTGGACCCGGATGACGACCGCGTTCTGGCCGAGCTCCTCCGTCGCCGTGGTGTCGAAGGGGGAGTGGGGAGCGCGCTGGAAGACCACCGCGATCTCGGTGACCCGGCGGCCGAGCCGCTTGCCGGTGCGCAGATAGAAGGGGA
Source organism: Streptomyces sp. NPDC014006 (assembly GCF_043088925.1). Classification (NCBI taxonomy): domain Bacteria; kingdom Bacillati; phylum Actinomycetota; class Actinomycetes; order Kitasatosporales; family Streptomycetaceae; genus Streptomyces; species Streptomyces sp. NPDC014006. The sequence goes on from NZ_JBICAJ010000001.1 coordinate 1,246,808, forward strand.
CGCCCGCCCAGCGGCGGTTGTCGATACCGAGCTTGATCGCCGCGTAGGTGTCGGTCGTGGAGCCGGGGTCGATGCCCTCCTCCTCCAGATAACCGACCGCCTGCGCGCCGCCCTGCCAGCCGGCCGTGTACTGGGCGCGCACGGTGTCCCGGCCCAGGTCCTTGGGCAGCCGGACCGCGCCGAGCACCTTGGTCTTCTCCGCGGCCAGCGCGTCGGCGCCGAAGGAGGCGGGCTCCTCCATCGCGGTCAGCGCGAGCAGCTGCAGCAGGTGGTTCTGGATGACGTCCCGCGCGGCACCGATGCCGTCGTAGTAGCCGGCACGGCCGCCGATGCCGATGTCCTCGGCCATCGTGATCTGCACGTGGTCCACGTAGGACCGGTTCCAGATCGGCTCGAACATCTGGTTGGCGAAGCGCAGCGCCAGGATGTTCTGGACGGTCTCCTTGCCCAGATAGTGGTCGATGCGGAAGACCTGGTCGGAGGCGAAGACCTCGTGGACGATCGCGTTGAGCTCCTCGGCCGACTTCAGGTCGTGGCCGAAGGGCTTCTCGATGACCGCGCGCCGCCAGGATCCCTGCTTCTGGTCCGCGAGCCCGTGCTTCTTGAGCTGCTGGATCACGACGGGGAAGGACTTCGGCGGCACCGACAGGTAGAAGGCGAAGTTGCCGCCCGTGCCCTGCGCCTTGTCCAGCTCCTCGATCGTGCCGCGCAGCCGCTCGAAGGCATCGTCGTCGTCGAAGGTGCCCTGGACGAACCGCATGCCCTGGATGAGCTGCTGCCAGACCTCCTCGCGGAACGGCGTGCGGGAGTGTTCCTTGACGGCGTCGTGCACGACCTGGGCGAAGTCCTCGTGCTCCCAGTCGCGGCGGGCGAAGCCGACCAGCGAGAAGCCCGGCGGCAGCAGACCCCGGTTGGCGAGGTCGTACACGGCCGGCATCAGCTTTTTACGCGACAGATCGCCCGTGACGCCGAAAATGACCAGACCCGACGGCCCCGCGATACGCGGGAGCCGTCGGTCTGCGGGGTCACGCAGCGGGTTGCTGCTTGACAAGTTGTCAGCCCTCCGAAGGAGCCAGGCGCTCGAGCTCCGCCTGCGTCGACTTGAGCAGGTCGTTCCAGGACGCCTCGAACTTCTCGACGCCCTCGTCCTCCAGCAGCCGCACGACCTCGTCGTACGAGATGCCGAGCTTCTCCAGCCCGTCGAGGTCCGCGCGGGCCTGCTCGTAGGTGCCGGCGACGGTGTTGCCGGTGATCTCGCCGCTCTCCTCGGTGGCGAGGAGAGTGGCCTCCGGCATCGTGTTGACGGTGTTCGGCGCGACCAGCTGGTCGACGTACATGGTGGACTTGTACGCCTTGTCCTTCACACCGGTGGAGGCCCACAGCGGACGCTGCGTGCGCGCGCCCGCCTTCTCCAGCGCCTGCCAGCGCTCGGACGAGAAGACCTCCTCGTACGCCTGGTAGGCCAGGCGGGCGTTGGCGATGGCGGCCTTGCCGCGCAGCGCCTTGGCCTCGTCGGTGCCCAGCGCGTCGATCCGCTTGTCGATCTCGGTATCCACGCGGGACACGAAGAAGGACGCCACGGAACGGATCTGCGACAGGTCCAGGCCGCGCTCCTTGGCCTTCTCCAGGCCGGCCAGGTACGCGTCCATGACCTCGCGGTAGCGCTCCAGCGAGAAGATCAACGTGACGTTGACGCTGATGCCGAGGCCGATGACCTCGGTGATCGCGGGGATGCCGGCCCGGGTGGCCGGGATCTTGATCAGGGCGTTCGGGCGGTCCACCAGCCAGGCGAGCTGCTTGGCCTCGGCGACGGTCGCCTTGGTGTCGTGCGCGAGGCGCGGGTCGACCTCGATGGAGACCCGGCCGTCCTGGCCGTCGGTGGCGTCGAAGACGGGGCGCAGGATGTCGGCGGCGTCCCGGACGTCCGCCGTGGTGATCATGCGGATGGCCTCTTCGACGGTCACCTTGCGGGCGGCGAGGTCGGACAGCTGCTGGTCGTAGCCGTCGCCCTCGGAGATCGCCTTTTGGAAGATCGTCGGGTTGGTGGTGACGCCCACGACGTGCTGCTCGTCGATCAGCTCGGCCAGGTTGCCGGACGTGATCCGCTTGCGCGACAGGTCGTCCAGCCAGATCGCGACGCCTTCGTCGGAGAGGCGCTTGAGTGCGTCTGTCATGGAAATTACATCTCCTACGTGTCGTATATGAGCGTCAGCGCTGAGCGGCTTCGAGGGATTCCCGGGCCTTGGCGGCCACGTTCTCGGCCGTGAAGCCGAACTCGTGGAAGAGCAGCTTGCCGTCCGCGGAAGCACCGAAGTGCTCCAGGGAAACGATGCGGCCGGCGTCCCCGACGTACTTGTGCCACGTGAGACCCACACCGGCCTCCACGGCGACACGAGCCTTCACGGACGGGGGCAGCACGCTGTCCCGGTACCCCTGGTCCTGCTGCTCGAACCACTCCACCGACGGCATGGACACGACCCGCGTGGGGATGCCCGCGGCCTGGAGCTGCTCACGGGCCTCGACGGCCACGTGCACCTCGGAGCCGGTCGCGATCAGCAGCACCTGCGCCTCGCCGCCGTCGGCCTCGAACAGCACGTAGCCACCGCGGGCCGCGTCGTCGTTCGGCTCGTAGGTCGGCACACCCTGGCGGGTGAGGACCAGGCCGTGCGGCTGGCCCTTGCCGAATTCCTTCGTCCAGCGCGTGAGGATCTCGCGCCAGGCGATGGCGGTCTCGTTGGCGTCGGCCGGGCGGACGATGTTCAGGCCCGGGATCGCGCGCAGCGAGGCGAGGTGCTCGACCGGCTGGTGGGTCGGGCCGTCCTCGCCGAGACCGATGGAGTCGTGCGTCCACACGTACGTCACCGGCAGGTGCATCAGGGCCGACAGGCGCACCGCGTTGCGCATGTAGTCGGAGAACACCAGGAACGTGCCGCCGTAGATGCGGGTGTTGCCGTGCAGGGCGATGCCGTTCATCTCCGCGGCCATCGCGTGCTCGCGGATGCCGAAGTGGATGGTGCGGCCGTACGGGTCGGCCTCCGGCAGCGGGTTGCCCTCGGGCAGGAACGACGACGTCTTGTCGATCGTCGTGTTGTTCGAGCCCGCGAGGTCGGCCGAGCCGCCCCACAGCTCCGGGATCACCGCGCCGAGCGACTGCAGCACCTTGCCGGAGGCGGCCCGGGTGGCGACACCCTTGCCCGTCTCGAAGACCGGGAGCTTCTCCTCCCAGCCGGTGGGCAGCTCGCCCTTGGCGATGCGGTCGAACTCGGCCGCGCGCTCGGCGTTGGCGTCCCGCCACTCCTGGAAGGACTTCTCCCACTCCGCCTTGAACTGGCGGCCGCGCTCCAGCGCCTGCCGGGTGTGCTCGATGACCTCGTCGGCGACCTCGAAGGTCTTCTCCGGGTCGAAGCCGAGGACGCGCTTGGTGGCGGCGACCTCGTCCTCGCCGAGCGCCGAGCCGTGGGCGGCCTCGGTGTTCTGCGCGTTCGGGGCGGGCCAGGCGATGATCGAGCGCATGGCGATGAAGGACGGCCGGTCGGTGACCGCCTTGGCCTCCTGGATCGCGGCGAAGATCGCCTCCGGGTCCAGGTCGCCGTTCTCCTTGGCGTCCACGCGCTGCACGTGCCAGCCGTACGCCTCGTACCGCTTGACCGTGTCCTCGGAGACGGCCGTCTCGGTGTCGCCCTCGATCGAGATGTGGTTGTCGTCCCACAGCAGGATCAGGTTGCCGAGCTTCTGGTGGCCGGCCAGCGAGGACGCCTCCGCGGAGATGCCCTCCTGCAGGCAGCCGTCACCGGCGATGCAGTAGACGAAGTGGTCGAAGGGGGACTCGCCGGCCGGGGCCTGCGGGTCGAACAGGCCGCGCTCGTAGCGGGCCGCCATCGCCATGCCGACCGCGTTGGCGACACCCTGTCCGAGCGGGCCCGTGGTGGTCTCCACGCCGGTGGTGTGGCCGTACTCCGGGTGACCGGGGGTCTTCGAGCCCCAGGTGCGGAACGACTTCAGATCGTCCAGCTCCAGGCCGAAGCCGGCCAGGTACAGCTGGGTGTACAGGGTCAGGGAGGAGTGTCCGGCGGACAGCACGAAGCGGTCACGCCCGACCCAGTCCGCGTCGGCGGGGTCGTGCCGCATCACCTTCTGAAAGAGGGTGTAGGCGGCCGGAGCCAGGCTCATCGCCGTGCCGGGATGGCCGTTGCCGACCTTCTGTACGGCGTCGGCGGCCAGGACGCGGGCGGTGTCCACGGCCCGCTGGTCCAGTTCGGTCCACTCGAAGTCTGTGGTGGTCGGCTTGGTGCTCACCCTTTTCAGGGCTCCTCTCCACATGTCGAATACCGGTCTGGTCGGGCGTGTGCCCACCGGTCGCCGGTGCACTGGGCGCCCACCGGCCGCTGTCGAGCCTACCCCCGTGAAGACGTGCGTTTTTCCCCGTCAATACAGACTGCCGGGACTGAGTGCGATCCGCCTCCCGACTGGGCCGTAAGGCATTCGGCACATGAATACGGAGGCGCTCATCTGACCGCTCAATCGAGCTTCGGTTCGCCCGGAAGAACGCATTCCGCAAACGCGCCGACGGGGTCGGGAACGATCACCATCCGGCGGGGCGCCGTCCGGCCCGCAACGATCTCTCCTGCCAACACGACCCGACCCCCGCGAAGGCCGGGGTATGGGCAACGTCTAAAGTGGCGTGGTACGCGCGAGCCTTCACCGCCACTTCACACGGGGAGGCTTGCTGGGATGTCTCTGTCAGGGGTGTGCGTGACGGCCGTTGAATCCCGTCCAGCGGGCGTGCTCGGGAGTGATGAGCGCCCGATCCACCGGCCGTTCGGGGCCCGAGTCAAGGCGTTCGTGGCGCTTACCAAGCCGCGGATCATCGAGCTGCTGCTCATCACCACGGTTCCGGTGATGTTCCTGGCGCAGCAGGGCGTGCCGGATCTGAAGCTGGTGCTGCTCACCTGCCTGGGCGGCTACCTGTCCGCCGGCGGCGCCAACGCGCTCAACATGTACATCGACCGCGACATCGACGCGCTGATGGACCGCACCTCGCAGCGTCCGCTGGTCACCGGCATGGTGAGCCCCCCGGAGTGCCTGGCCTTCGGCATCACCCTCGCGGTGGTCTCGACGCTGCTGTTCGGCCTCACCGTGAACTGGCTGAGCGCCTGGCTCTCCCTCGGCGCGCTCCTCTTCTACGTCGTCGTCTACACGATGATCCTCAAGCGCCGCACCGCGCAGAACATCGTGTGGGGCGGCATCGCCGGCTGCATGCCGGTGCTGATCGGCTGGACGGCGGTGAAGGACTCGCTGACCTGGGCGCCGGTCATCCTCTTCCTGGTCATCTTCTTCTGGACGCCGCCGCACTACTGGCCGCTGTCGATGAAGGTCAAGGACGACTACGCGCGCGTGGGCGTGCCCATGCTGCCGGTGATCGCCTCGAACAAGGTCGTCGCCAAGCAGATCGTGATCTACAGCTGGGTGATGGTGGCCGTCTCGCTGCTGCTGACCCCGCTGGGCTACACCGGCTGGTTCTACACGGCGGTGGCGCTGGCCTCGGGGGGCTGGTGGCTGTGGGAGGCGCACGCCCTGCAGAACCGGGCGAAGGCCGAGGTGACGGGCGGGAAGCTGAAGGAGATGCGGCTGTTCCACTGGTCCATCACCTATGTGTCGCTGCTGTTCGTGGCAGTGGCCGTGGACCCGTTCCTGCGGTAACGCCCATCTCTGGACATCCCGGGCGGGGGGCGTGGGCTATCCCACGCCCCCCGCCCGTCGCCGTTCGATCTACCGATCGGTAGCATCCTGCCCATGGCAGACACGCAGCAGGTTGACGCGAAGGCCGAGCGCACGGCGGACAAGCTCGCCCGGCGGATCAGCGCCTTCTCCAAGGCGCACGGCGGTGCCGAGGGCCAGGTGTCCTACATCGGCGAGCGGGGCGCGCGGATCGTCCTCGTCGGCGAGGACGGCGGCTGGGGCGACCTGGTGGCCCCGTCGTACGAGATCGCCGAGAAGGCCGTCGAGAAGTCCGGCATCACCGCCCACGAGTCCTTCGACGGCGAGTTCGCGGCCAAGGTGAAGACCGGATCGTACGAGTGGAAGCGGATGGCCGGCATTCAGATCGGCGGCTGAGCAACACCTCATCCCCGGTTCACCCGTTAGGACCGGTAGGGTACCGCGTCCTTCAGGGGGAACCCGGATGATCGAAACGCCGTCCCTCGTGGACCAGTACTGCCACGGCGTACTGAGAACGGAGCTGGGCCTCGGCACCTTCGAGGCCCAGCTGGCCCGCACCGAGGGACCACCCGCCCCCGGCACCACCCTCTTCGACACCCAGACAGGCTTCGCCGTACGCCGCTGGTGCCCGCCCCTGCTCGGCCTGGAACCGCACTGCGCGCCGGCCCGCTACCTCGCCCGCCGCCGTGAGCTGGGCGTCCTGGAGGCCGGCCGCAGGCTGCTGAGCGGCAGCGGTATCACCACGTACCTCGTCGACACGGGACTGCCCGGCGACCTCACCGGGCCCGGCGAGATGGCCACCGCCGCAGACGCCGACGCCCACGAGATCGTGCGCCTCGAACTGCTCGCCGAGCAGGTCGCCGACACCTCGGGGACCGTCGGGTCCTTCCTCGTCAACCTCGCCGAATCGGTGCACGGCGCCGCCGCGCACGCGGTCGCCTTCACCTCCGTGGCAGGCGTACGGCACGGACTGGCGCTCGCGCCGGAGCCGCCCGGGCCGGGACAGGTGCGCGGCGCCGCCGGGCGCTGGCTGGCCGGGCGCCGGGTCGGGGGCGAGCTGAGCGACCCGGTGCTCTTACAGCACCTGCTGTGGATCGCGGTGGCCTCCGGGCTGCCGCTCCAGCTGCACGCGGGGCTCGGGGGGCCGGGGCAGCGCACCGACCGCACCGATCCGGTGCTGCTGACGGACTTCGTCCGGGCGACCGCGGGGCTCGGCACCGACCTGGTCCTGCTGCACGGCTACCCCTACCACCGGCACGCCGCCCACCTCGCGGGTGTCTTCCCGCATGTGTACGCCGACGTGGGCGCCGCGCTGGTGCGCACCGGCGCCCGCGCGGCGACCGTGCTCGCCGAGGTGCTGGAACTGGCCCCCTTCGGCAAGGTCCTCTTCTCCAGCGGGGCCCGGGGGCTGCCGGAGCTGCACGTCGTCGCGGCCCGCCTGTTCCGCGAGGCCCTCGGCCGCGTGCTGGGCGGCTGGGCGGCCGAGGGCGCCTGGTCCCTGGAGGACGCGCAACGGGTCGCGATCATGGTGGCGTCGGGGAACGCACGGCGGGTGTACGGGCTGGGGTGACCAGCCCGTCCCGGAGGTCTCAGGCCTTCGCCAGCTTCGCCTCGGCCGACGGCCCCGGCAGGTCCGCCTTCGCGGCCTCCGGACGTTCCCGCAGGGCCAGCAGGACCCGCAGCACCCCGATCCACACCAGCGCCGAACCGAGCATGTGCAGTCCGACCAGCAGCTCGGGGAGCTTGGTGAAGTACTGGACATAGCCGATCACACCCTGCGCCAGCAGGATGAGGAACAGATCCCGCGTCCGCGCGAGCGGACCCTTGGGCGCGTCGACCGCCTTCAGTACGAACCACAGCGCGAAGGTCAGTGTGACCACGATCCACGCCAGGACCGCGTGCAGCTTGGCGACGGCCTCCCAGTCCACGGGGATGCGGTCCACCTTGCTGGAGTCACCCGCGTGGGGTCCCGCGCCGGTCACCACGGTGCCCACCGCGATCAGCAGCACTGAGGCGACCACCAGGAACCACACCAGTTGCTGGACGGACTTGCCGACCAACGGCCGGGGCTCCCCGTCACCTTCGCGGCTGCGCTGCCACATCAGCGTCGCCACGGCGATGAGCGCGGTGGAGAGCAGGAAGTGCGCCGCGACCGTGTACGGGTTGAGGCCGACGAGCACGACGATGCCGCCGAGCACGGCGTTGCCCATGACCACCCAGAACTGGGCCCAGCCCAGCCGGGTCAGGCCGCGCCGCCACGGCTTCTGGGCGCGTGCGGCGATGATCGCCCAGCCGACGGCGGCGCACAACACGTAGGTCAGCATCCGGTTGCCGAACTCGATGGCGCCGTGGAAACCCATCGCGCTGGTCGCGGTGAGCGAGTCGTCGGTGCACTTGGGCCAGGTCGGGCAGCCGAGTCCGGAACTGGTCAGCCGGACGGCACCGCCGGTGACCACGATGATCACGGCCATCACGACGGCGGACAGAGCCGCCCGCTGGACCGTCCTCGGGGTCGGCGTCCAGCGTGCGGCGATGAAGGCGAGCGGGTTGCGCACGGCCGCGGTGGCGTCGGCGCGGGTCAGCTTGGGCACGGGCTCCATGGTAGGCGCCTGCTTGTGCACGCTTTCACGAGGGTCCATCGCGCGCTACTCCCAGCGGAAGAACTTCCCCGCGGCCGCGAGCCCCACGACCGCCCACGCGGCGAGGATCCCGAGGTCGGCCCAGGGCATGCCGGAGCCGTGCTGGAGCACGTCGCGCAGACCGTCGGACAGGGCGGAGATGGGCAGCAGACCCAGTACGTCCTGGACGCCGGAGGGGAACTTGTCCAGCGGCACGATCACGCCGCCGCCGACGAGCAGCAGCAGGAAGACGAGGTTGGCGGCGGCCAGGGTCGCCTCGGCCTTGAGCGTGCCGGCCATCAGCAGGCCGAGTCCGGAGAAGGCGGCCGTACCGACGATCAGCAGGAGCAGCACGGCGAACGGGTTGCCGTGCGGCGACCAGCCCAGTGCGAAGGCGATCACCGTCAGCAGGATCACCTGGAGCACCTCGGTGACCAGCACGGACGCCGTCTTGGCGGTCATCAGCGCCCAGCGGGGCAGCGGCGAGGACGCCAGCCGCTTCAGTACGCCGTAGCGCCGCTCGAAGCCCGTCGCGATGGCCTGCCCGGTGAACGCCGTCGACATCACGGCCAGGGCCAGGATGCCGGGGGCGAGGAAGTCGACGGCCTTGCCGGCGCCGGTGTCGACGATGTCCACGGAGCTGAAGAGCGCCAGCAGCAGCGTGGGGATGATCACGGTGAGCAGCAGCTGCTCGCCGTTGCGCAGCAGCATGCGGGTCTCGAGCGCCGCCTGGGCCGCGATCATGCGGGACAGCGGCGCCGCCCCGGGGTTCGGGGCGTAGGTGCCGGTGGCGGTCACGAGCGCAGCTCCTTGCCGGTGAGCTCCAAAAAGACGTCTTCGAGGGTGTGCCGCTCGACGGAGATCTTGTCCGGCATCACACCGTGCTGGGCGCACCAGGAGGCGACCGTCGAGAGCAGCTGCGGGTCGACCTTGCCGTTCACCCGGTACGAGCCGGGGGTCAGCTCGGCGGCCGAGCAGTCGGCCGGGAGGGCCTTGAGGAGGGAGGCGACGTCGAGGCCCGGGCGGCCGGAGAAGCGCAGGGTGTTCTCGGCGCCGCCGCGGCACAGCTGCTCGGGCGAGCCCTGCGCGATCACCTTGCCGGCGTCGATGATGGCGACGTCGTCGGCGAGCTGCTCGGCCTCGTCCATGTGGTGCGTGGTGAGGATCACGGAGACGCCGTCGGCGCGCAGGTCGCGTACGAGGTCCCAGGTGGCCCGGCGGGCCTGCGGGTCGAGACCGGCGGTCGGCTCGTCCAGGAAGACCAGCTCGGGGCGGCCGACGACGGCCATGGCGAGCGCGAGCCGCTGCTGCTGGCCGCCGGACAGACGCCGGTAACCCGTCCGGCCGCACGAGCCGAGCCCGAGCCGCTCGATGAGCGCGTCCACGTCCAGCGGGTGGGCGTGGAGCTTGGCCATGTGCCGCAGCATCTCGTCGGCGCGCGCGCCGGAGTAGACGCCGCCGGACTGGAGCATCACGCCGATCCGGGGCCGCAGGGCGGCGGAGTCCCCGACCGGGTCGAGGCCCAGGACGCGCACCGTGCCGGCGTCCGGCTTCCGGTACCCCTCGCAGGTCTCGACCGTGGTCGTCTTGCCGGCTCCGTTGGGACCGAGGACGGCGGTCACGCCCGCCCGGGCCACCAGGTCGAGGCCGTCCACCGCGGTCTTCGTGCCGTACCGCTTCACCAGGGCCTGGACCTGGACCACGGGCTCACTTTGCATGACACCCGAGTCTAGGGAGCCGCCGGCGGTCTCCGACGCGCGGGTGCCGGACTGCCGGTCGGGCGGGCCCGTGCGGGATCTCCCCCGTGGACGAGGGGCGCCTCGCCGGGCGCCACGCCCAGTGCCGTAGCTGTGTGGCCGGAGTGTCCCGCGGGACAAATGGGCCGGTCGGCGGCGGTGCCGGCAGGGATCCGCCGGCGTGCCCGCGACCTGCGCGGACGCCGGCCTTTTGATCGATCACAGATCCTTTCCGCAGGTCACATTAGGTATGCCTAAGTGACGCAGGGCACCGCCGGCCCGTTCGGACGCCGCTTGTCACGCTCCGAGGAATTACGCAACAATGGCGTTGTGAAAAACGTCGGCGAGGCTCGGGAGACCCCCACGGGGACCCCGCAGGAGGAGTTCGCGACCGGGGAGCGCTCGACGCGCAACCGGGTCGCGCGGTCGATCCTGGACCACGGCCCGTCGACCGTCGCCGAGCTGGCCACGCGACTGGGCCTGACCCAGGCGGCCGTACGACGCCACCTGGACGCCCTCGTCACGGACGACGTGGTGGAGGCGCGCGAGCAGCGGGTGTACGGCACGCGCACGCGCGGGCGCCCCGCGAAGGTCTTCGCGCTCACCGACTGCGGCCGGGACGCCTTCGACCAGTCGTACGACAAGCTCGCCGCCGACGCCCTGCATTGGATCGCGCAGCAGGAGGGCGGCCCGGACGCCGTCGCCGCCTTCGCCCGCGCCCGGATCGCCGCGCAGGCCGGCGCCTACCGCAAGGCGGTCGAGGCCGCGCCCCCGGAGAAGCGGACCGAAGCGCTGGCCAAGGCCCTGAGCGGCGACGGGTACGCTGCTACCGCGCGGAGCGCGCCCATCGGTGAGCAGCTGTGTCAGCACCACTGCCCGGTCGCCCACGTCGCCGAGCAGTTCCCGCAGCTGTGCGAGGCCGAGACGGAATTTTTCGCCGACCTTCTCGGTACGCATGTGCAGCGGCTCGCGACGATCGCCCACGGTGACGGCGTCTGCACGACGTTCATCCCCAGGAACGACCCCAAGATTTCCCCTAACGCATCTGCAAGCACGGCCGGGAGGAACCCCGCATGACTCTCCCCACGGAGACTGCCCACCCTGAGCTCGAGGGCCTGGGCAAGTACGAATACGGCTGGGCCGACCGCGACGTGGCCGGTGCGTCGGCGAAGCGTGGCCTGAACGAGGACGTCGTCCGTGACATCTCGTCCAAGAAGGACGAGCCGGAGTGGATGACGAAGCTTCGCCTCAAGGGCCTGCGGCTCTTCGAGAAGAAGCCCATGCCGAACTGGGGCTCGGACCTGTCGGGGATCGACTTCGACAACATCAAGTACTTCGTGCGCTCCACGGAGAAGCAGGCGGAGTCCTGGGAGGACCTGCCCGAGGACATCAAGAACACCTACGACAAGCTGGGCATCCCGGAGGCCGAGAAGAAGCGCCTCGTCGCCGGTGTCGCCGCCCAGTACGAGTCGGAGGTCGTCTACCACCAGATCCGCGAGGACCTGGAGGAACAGGGCGTCATCTTCCTCGACACCGACACCGCTCTGAAGGAGCACCCGGAGCTCTTCAAGGAGTACTTCGGCACGGTGATCCCGGTCGGGGACAACAAGTTCGCGTCGCTCAACAGCGCCGTGTGGTCCGGCGGCTCCTTCATCTACGTGCCGAAGGGCGTGCACGTCGAGATCCCGCTCCAGGCCTACTTCCGGATCAACACCGAGAACATGGGCCAGTTCGAGCGGACCCTGATCATCGTCGACGAGGGCGCCTACGTGCACTACGTCGAGGGTTGTACGGCCCCGATCTACAAGTCGGACTCGCTGCACTCCGCGGTCGTCGAGATCATCGTCAAGAAGAACGCCCGCTGCCGCTACACGACCATCCAGAACTGGTCGAACAACGTCTACAACCTGGTCACCAAGCGCGCCGTGGCCTACGAGGGCGCGACCATGGAGTGGGTCGACGGCAACATCGGCTCCAAGGTGACGATGAAGTACCCGGCCGTCTACCTCATGGGCGAGCACGCCAAGGGCGAAACCCTCTCCATCGCCTTCGCGGGCGAGGGCCAGCACCAGGACGCCGGCGCCAAGATGGTCCACATGGCGCCGAACACCTCGTCCAACATCGTCTCCAAGTCGGTGGCGCGCGGTGGCGGCCGTACGTCCTACCGTGGTCTGATCGAGATCGGTGAGGGCGCCGCCGGGTCGAAGTCCAACGTGCTGTGCGACGCGCTGCTCGTGGACACCATCTCCCGCTCGGACACCTACCCCTACGTCGACGTCCGCGAGGACGACGTGTCCATGGGCCACGAGGCCACCGTCTCCAAGGTCTCCGAGGACCAGCTCTTCTACCTGATGAGCCGCGGTCTCGCCGAGGACGAGGCGATGGCGATGATCGTGCGCGGCTTCGTCGAGCCGATCGCCAAGGAGCTGCCCATGGAGTACGCGCTGGAGCTCAACCGGCTGATCGAGCTGCAGATGGAAGGCGCGGTCGGCTGACCCAGCCCGCCGCCCCTGCCCATCACGCCCTACACGTAACGGAAAGCGAGCACTACGACAGCCATGGCTGAGGCCCAGAACATCCCCGTGGGGTCGACGACCTCCGGCGCCATCGCGGTGGCCGGGGAGTCCACCGTCGCCACCCGCATGAGCGCCCCGCCCTCCTTCGACGTCGCGGACTTCCCGGTCCCGCACGGCCGCGAGGAGGAGTGGCGGTTCACCCCGCTGGAGCGCCTGCGCGGGCTGCACGACGGCACCGCAACCGCCACCGGCGACGGTGTGAAGGTCGACGTGCAGGCCCCCGAGGGCGTCATCGTCGAGACCGTCGGCCGTGACGACGCGCGGCTCGGCAAGGCGGGCACGCCGGTGGACCGCGTCGCCGCCCAGGCGTACTCGTCCTTCGAGAAGGCCTCGGTCGTGACCGTGCCGAAGGAGACCGTCCTCACCGAGCCGATCCGCATCGCGGTGCACGGCGAGGGCGGCACCGCCTTCGGTCACCAGGTCATCGAGCTGGGCGCGTTCGCCGAGGCCGTCGTGGTCATCGACCACACCGGTGACGCGGTGCTCGCCGCCAACGTCGACTACCTCCTCGGTGACGGCGCCAAGCTGACCGTCGTCTCCGTGCAGGACTGGGACGACAAGGCCGTGCACGTGGCCCAGCACAACGCCCTCGTCGGCCGCGACGCCTCCTTCAAGTCGGTCGTCGTCACCTTCGGCGGCGACGTCGTCCGTCTGCACCCGCGCGTGACCTACGCCGGCCCCGGCGGCGAGGCCGAGCTGTTCGGCCTGTACTTCACCGACGCCGGCCAGCACCAGGAGCACCGCCTCCTGGTCGACCACAACGTGCCGCACTGCAAGTCCAACGCCGTCTACAAGGGCGCGCTCCAGGGCGACGAAGCGCACGCGGTGTGGATCGGCGACGTGCTCATCGAGGCCAAGGCCGAGGGCACGGACACGTACGAGATGAACCGCAACCTGGTCCTCACCGACGGCGCCCGGGTCGACTCCGTGCCGAACCTGGAGATCGAGACCGGCGAGATCGTCGGCGCCGGCCACGCCTCCGCCACCGGCCGCTTCGACGACGAGCAGCTCTTCTACCTGATGGCCCGCGGCATCCCGGAGCACGAAGCCCGCCGCCTGGTCGTGCGCGGCTTCTTCGCCGAGCTGGTCCAGCAGATCGGCGTCGCGGACATCGAGGAGCGCCTGATCGCGAAGATCGAGCAGGAGCTGGAGGCCGCGGTCGCATGACCTTCGTACGCGCCTGCGGCGTCAGCGAGCTGGAGGAGGACACCCCGAAACGGGTGGAACTCGACGGCACGCCCCTGTCCATCGTGCGGACCGAGGGCGACGTCTACGCGATCCACGACATCTGCTCGCACGCGAACGTCTCCCTCTCCGAGGGCGAGGTCGACGACTGCCACATCGAGTGCTGGCTGCACGGCTCGCGCTTCGACCTGCGCTCCGGAAAGCCCGACAGTCTTCCGGCGACGCGTCCCGTCCCCGTATACCCCGTAAAGATCGAAGGGGACGACGTGCTCGTCTCCCTCTCCCAGGAGTCCTGAGGCACCCATGGCAACGCTTGAAATCCGAGACCTGCACGTCACCGTCGAGGTCGAGAACGGCACGAAGGAAATCCTCAAGGGTGTCGACCTCACCGTGAAGCAGGGCGAGACGCACGCCATCATGGGCCCCAACGGCTCGGGCAAGTCGACCCTCGCCTACTCGCTGGCGGGTCACCCGAAGTACACGATCACCGGCGGCACCGTGCTGCTCGACGGCGAGGACGTCCTGGAGATGTCCGTCGACGAGCGCGCCCGCGCCGGCCTGTTCCTGGCCATGCAGTACCCGGTCGAGGTCCCCGGCGTCTCGGTCTCCAACTTCCTTCGCACCTCCGCCACCGCCGTGCGTGGCGAGGCCCCGAAGCTGCGCACCTGGGTGAAGGAGGTCAAGGAGGCCATGGAGCGCCTCAACATGGACCCCGCCTTCGCCGAGCGCAACGTCAACGAGGGCTTCTCCGGCGGTGAGAAGAAGCGCCACGAGATCCTCCAGCTCGAGCTGCTCAAGCCGAAGGTCGCGATCCTCGACGAGACCGACTCCGGCCTGGACGTCGACGCGCTGCGGATCGTGTCCGAGGGCGTCAACCGCGTCCGCGAGACCGGCGAGGTCGGCACCCTGCTGATCACGCACTACACGCGCATCCTGCGCTACATCAAGCCCGACTTCGTGCACGTGTTCTCCGCGGGCCGGATCGTCGAGTCCGGCGGCGCCGAGCTCGCCGACAAGCTGGAGAACGAGGGCTACGAGTCGTACGTGAAGGGTGGCGCATCCGCGTGACACAGATGCCGGGCCTCCTCGACACCGAGGCGATCCGCAAGGACTTCCCGATCCTGGACCGCGTGATCCACGACGGCAAGAAGCTGGTGTACCTGGACAACGCGGCGACCTCGCAGACGCCGCGCCAGGTCCTCGACGTACTCGCCGAGTACTACGAACAGCACAACGCCAACGTCCACCGCGGCGTGCACGTCCTCGCCGAGGAGGCCACGGCGCTCTACGAGGGCGCGCGTGACAAGGTCGCGGACTTCATCAACGCGCCCAGCCGCGACGAGGTGATCTTCACCAAGAACGCCTCCGAGTCGCTGAACCTCGTGGCGAACATGCTCGGCTGGGCCGACGAGCCCTACCGGGTGGACCACGAGACCGAGATCGTCATCACGGAGATGGAGCACCACTCCAACATCGTGCCGTGGCAGCTGCTGGCGCAGCGCACGGGCGCGAAGCTGAAGTGGTTCGGCCTCACCGACGACGGCCGTCTCGACCTGTCCAACATCGACGAGGTCATCACCGAGAAGACGAAGATCGTCTCCTTCGTGCTGGTCTCCAACATCCTGGGCACGCTCAACCCGGTCGAGGCGATAGTGCGCCGGGCCCAGGAGGTCGGCGCCCTGGTGTGCATCGACGCCTCCCAGGCCGCGCCGCACATGCCGGTGGACGTGCAGGCGCTGCAGGCCGACTTCGTGGCCTTCACCGGCCACAAGATGTGCGGCCCGACCGGCATCGGCGTGCTGTGGGGCCGCCAGGAGCTGCTGGAGGACCTGCCCCCGTTCCTCGGCGGCGGCGAGATGATCGAGACCGTGTCGATGCACTCCTCGACGTACGCCCCGGCGCCGCACAAGTTCGAGGCGGGCACCCCGCCGATCGCGCAGGCGGTCGGTCTGGGCGCGGCCATCGACTACCTGAACTCGATCGGCATGGACAAGATCCTCGCCCACGAGCACGCGCTGACCGAGTACGCGGTGAAGCGGCTGGCGGACGTCCCCGACCTGCGGATCATCGGCCCCACCACGGCCGAGGACCGCGGCGCGGCGATCTCCTTCACGCTCGGTGACATCCACCCGCACGACGTGGGCCAGGTCCTCGACGAGCAGGGCATCGCGGTGCGCGTCGGTCACCACTGCGCGCGCCCCGTGTGCCTGCGCTACGGAATTCCTGCGACCACGCGAGCGTCGTTCTATCTGTACTCCACGCCGGCCGAGATCGACGCTCTGATCGACGGCCTGGAGCACGTACGGAACTTCTTCGGCTGAGGGGCGTGAATTCAAGACCGTGAAGCTGGACTCGATGTACCAGGAAGTCATCCTGGACCACTACAAGAACCCGCACGGGCGGGGCTTGCGGGACGGCGACGCCGAGGTCCACCACGTGAACCCGACGTGCGGCGACGAGATCACGCTCCGCGTGAAGTACGACGGCGGCAAGGTCGCGGACGTGTCGTACGAGGGCCAGGGCTGCTCGATCAGCCAGGCCAGCGCGTCCGTCCTGAACGAGCTGCTGGTCGGCAAGGAGCTGTCCGAGGCGCAGAGGATCCAGGAGACCTTCCTGGAGCTGATGCAGTCCAAGGGCAAGATCGAGCCCGACGACGCGATGGAGGACATCCTGGAGGACGCGGTCGCGTTCGCCGGGGTGTCCAAGTACCCGGCCCGGGTCAAGTGCGCCCTCCTCAGCTGGATGGCGTGGAAGGACGCGACGGCCCAGGCACTGGGTGGCGCCGACGCCGAAAGGAAGACGGCATGAGCGAGACCGCTGAGATGAAGCCGGCCTCGGAGGAGGAACTCCGCGAGGCGCTGTACGACGTCGTCGACCCCGAGCTGGGCATCGACGTCGTCAACCTCGGCCTGATCTACGGCATCCACATCGACGACGCGAACATCGCGACGATCGACATGACCCTGACGTCGGCGGCCTGCCCGCTGACCGATGTCATCGAGGACCAGGCGAAGTCCGCCACGGACGGCCTGGTCAACGAGCTGCGTATCAACTGGGTCTGGATGCCGCCGTGGGGCCCCGACAAGATCACCGACGAGGGCCGCGACCAGCTGCGGGCGCTCGGCTTCAACGTCTGACGGTCACCGGCCGCGAAAGGGCGACACCCCCGGGGTGTCGCCCTTTTCCGTATCCGCTCTCGTGCCACCGCATCCCGTTGTGTACGGTCGTACACATGGGATACCTCACGCTCGTCGCCGCCATCGCCGCCGAGGTGGCCGCGACCACGGCCCTGAAGTACAGCGACGGCTTCAGCAGACTGTGGCCCTCCGTGCTGACCGTGGTGGGGTACGTCCTCTCCTTCGTCCTGCTCGCACGCACCCTGAAGTCGGTGTCGGTCGGCACCGCCTACGCGATCTGGTCGGGGCTCGGCACCGCGAGCATCGCGGTGATCGGGCTCGTCTTCTTCGGAGAGGCACTGGGCGCGGCGAAGATCGCCGGGATCGTGCTGATCATCCTGGGCGTGGCCGTGCTCAATCTCGGAGGCGCCCGCTGATGGCCCGGCGGTACGACCCCGAACGCCGGCAGCGGATCATCGACGCCGCTCTCAGAGTCGTGGCCCGCAAGGGGCTGGCCGGGCTGAGCCACCGCAGCGTCGCCGCCGAGGCGGACGTACCGCTCGGCTCCACGACCTACCACTTCGCCGGCCTCGACGAACTGATGGTGGCCGCGCTGCGGCAGTCGACGGAGGGCTTCGGCAGGCTGCTGGCGGCGCGCGGCGGACTGACGGACGCCCGCACCGACCTGGCCGGCGAGCTGGCGGCCCTGCTCGGCACCTGGCTGGCCGGCGAGCGCTCCGGTGTCGAGCTGGAGTACGAGCTCTACCTCGCCGCCCTGCGCCGGCCCGCCCTGCGCCCGGTCGCCGCCGAGTGGGTGGGAAGCCTCGTCGAGCTGCTCGCCCGCCGTACCGACGAGGTCACGGCGCGGGCGCTGGTGGCGCTGATGGACGGCATATGTCTGCAGGTGCTGCTGACGGACGCGGTGTACGACGAGCGCTACGCCCGCGAGATCCTGGCGCGCGTCATCCCCGGGGGCCCTCCGGCCCCCTGACGGCAGCCAGCGCGGCCTCCACGCTGCCCGCGATGTCGCTCACCGGGTACTGGACGTGGCGGACGATCCGCTCCCGGTCCACCACCAGCGTCAGCCGCTTGAGCCGGCTCGCGCCCGCCGCGCGGAACGTCGGCAGGCGCAGCGCGGTGACCAGATCCAGGTCGGCGTCCGACAGCAGACGCTGGCCCAGCCGCTCCTTGTCGGCGAACGCCCGCTGCTCGTCCGGGCGCTGGACCGACACGCCGTACACCGTGGCGCCGGCGGCGGTGAAGTCGGCGAGCCGGTCGCGGTAGGTGCAGGACTCCAGGGTGCAGCCGGGTGCACCGGGGATCCGCGACCAGCCCGGCGGATAAGCGTCCGCGCGGGCGTAGGCGCCGGGGAAGCAGTACAGGACCGTGAACGCGGTGTCCGCGGCGACCGGGTCGCGGGGCGCGCCGGTGTCGTCCGGCAGGGTCAGCTCGGGGACGTGCGTGCCGAGGAGTTCGTGCACCCGCCGGGCCTCGGCCGACGCGTCGGCCGCCGTGGCCGAGGTGGTGCCGTCGCCCAGCACCCAGGCGTCGCCCCAGTCCTGCAGGGCGACCAGCACCGGCAGCAGGGCGCGGCCGCGTGGGGTGAGCCGGTACTCGTGGCGCACCGGGCGCTCCTGATAGGGGACGCGGGCGAGGACGTCCGCCTCCACGAGCAGCCGCAGCCGCTCGGTGAGCACCTTGCGGGACATGCCCAGCTCTCGCTGGAGCTCGTCGAAGCGGTGCACGCCGCGGGCGGTGTCCCGCACGATCAGCAGCGTCCACCAGTCGCCGACCACGTCCAGCGCCTGGGCGATGGCGCAGGTGGAATCCTCCAGGCTCGTTCTGCGGGCCATGTCCCTCCACCTCTTCGTCCCCCGGTCGTCGTTGACCCGAGGCTGCCATGCTGACATAGTCAGTTCCCAAAAGAAACTTACTCGGGGGGTGGGGCGGTGCGAGGCCTGAGGGACGTTCCGCGCACGGTGTGGCTGCTGGCCTGCGGGACCTTCGTGAACATGGCCGTGAGCGTGACCTTCGCCTACCTCTTCCTCTACCTGACCGGCCCGCGCGGCCTCGGCCCCGGCCAGGCAGGCCTGCTCGCCGGCGCCGGCGGAGTCGGCCTGCTCGCCGGCAACTTCACGGGCGGCTGGTTCGGGGACCGGTTCGGCCACCGCCCGGCCCTCCTCGCCTCCGCCGCCACGGGCGGGCTGCTGCTGGCCGCGGTACCCGTGCTCCCGACGTCCGCGCTGTACGCCGCCCTGCCGCTCGCCCAGTACGCGGCCGGGGTGCAGCGCGCCGCGAGTTCCGCGCTGGTCGCGGTGATCGTGCCGGAGGGGGCGCGACGGCAGGCGTTCGCGGTGATGCGGGCGGCGGGCAACGGAGGTTTCACCGTGGGCCCGCTGCTCGGCGCGCTGGTCGCCACCCGGTTGTCGTACGACTGGCTCTACGTCGCCGACGGGCTCGGCAGTGTGGGGCTGGCGTGCTGGACGGCACGGGTGATTCCGAAGGGTGTGAGCGTGCGGGGACGTGCGGGGGCGGCGACCCGCAAGGCGGCCGCCGGGGAGGGCCGTGGGGTGACGGAGGCCGCCGGGGAGGGTCTGTGGGCGGCACTGCGGGCGCGCCCGGCGGTCCTGGTGCTGCTCGGGGCGATCATGGTCGTCGACGTCGTCTACCGGCAGCAGTACACGACCTTTCCCGTCCACCTCGCCGACCACGGCCTGGACACCGGCGTCTACGGCTCCCTGCTCGCCGTCAACGGCGGGGTGCTGCTCTGCCTCGAGCTGCCCGCCGCGCTCGCCCTGCGCCGCCGCTCACCGCTGCCGGTCGTGGCGACCGGCCTGCTGCTGGTGGCGGCGGGCTACGGTGCGCTGCTCGCGGGCACGGGAACCGGCACCGCGGTGGTGATGATGGTCCTGCTGACCCTCGGGGAGCTGCTCTACAAGACCCCCGCCACGGCCTACGTCGCCGACCGCGCCCCGGCGCACCTCCAGGGCCGCTTCCAGTCGCTGTACGCCGGTGCGTCCATCACGGGGGTGGTCCTGGCCGCCCCGCTCGGCGGCGCGCTGTACCAGGCGGCACCGGGGTGGCTGTGGCCGCTGTGCGCGAGCGCCGCCGCGGTGGCCGCCTGCGCGGTGGCGGCGGGGGGACGACTGGAGCGGGTCCGCGTGGGCGAAGCCCGTCGGGTGCGGGCGCGGGAGGCGGCCGCCGGGGCGCCGGTCGGCGCGGGCCGGCGCCGTGGCCCCTTGCTGTGAGCGGGCGCGCCGACGGTCCGGTGGCAGGGAGCGCGGACCCCTCCCACCGCCCGCCACCTGAGACGACGGCCCGCTGGTTGGCCACCGTGGCCCCCGGCCGGTTAGGTTGCCCTCATGACCGACTCGACTGCTTCTCGCACCACCGGCGCCGTCGCCGCCGGCCTTGCCACCATCGCCGCCGACGGCACCGTTCTCGACACCTGGTTCCCCGCGCCCGAGCTGGTCGAGCAGCCCGGCCCCGCCGGCACCGAGCGGCTCGGCGCCGAGCAGGCCGCGCAGCTGCTGGGCGGCGGCGCGACCGCGGCGATCGGCCCGGACGCCCGCCGGGGCGTCGAGGTGGTCGCGGTCCGCACGGTCATCGCCTCCCTGGACGAGAAGCCGATCGACGCCCACGACGTCTACCTGCGCCTGCACCTGCTCTCGCACCGCCTGGTCAAGCCGCACGGCCAGAGCCTGGACGGCATCTTCGGCCACCTCGCCAACGTCGCCTGGACCTCGCTCGGCCCGGTCGCCGTGGACGACGTCGAGAAGGTGCGCCTCAACGCCCGCGCCGAGGGCCTGCACCTCCAGGTCA
Organism: Streptomyces sp. NPDC014006; assembly: GCF_043088925.1. Lineage (NCBI taxonomy): Bacteria > Bacillati > Actinomycetota > Actinomycetes > Kitasatosporales > Streptomycetaceae > Streptomyces > Streptomyces sp. NPDC014006. The sequence goes on from NZ_JBICAJ010000001.1 coordinate 1,267,579, forward strand.
CCTCGATCGACAAGTTCCCGCGCATGACGGACTACGTCGCCCCCAAGGGCGTGCGCATCGCCGACGCCGACCGGGTCCGCCTCGGCGCGCACCTCGCCGAGGGCACCACGGTCATGCACGAGGGCTTCGTCAACTTCAACGCCGGCACGCTCGGGACCTCGATGGTCGAGGGCCGCATCTCCGCCGGTGTCGTGGTCGGCGACGGCTCGGACATCGGCGGCGGCGCCTCCACCATGGGCACGCTCTCCGGCGGCGGCAACGTGATCATCTCCATCGGCGAGCGCTGCCTGATCGGTGCCGAGGCCGGCGTCGGCATCGCGCTGGGCGACGAGTGCGTGGTCGAGGCGGGCCTCTACGTCACCGCCGGCACCCGCGTCACCATGCCCGACGGCCAGATCGTCAAGGCCCGCGAGCTGAACGGCGCGTCCAACATCCTCTTCCGCCGCAACTCGGTCACCGGCGCGGTCGAGGCCCGCCCGAACAACGCGGTCTGGGGCGGCCTGAACGACATTCTGCACAGCCACAACTGACCACCGGCGGCCGTGTTCCGAGGCCGTCATCAGCGTCCTGATACACCTGACGAAGCCCACGGCTCCGACCTTGCTCGGATGCCGTGGGCTTCGGATTCGGCGCAGCAGTCCGCGTGAGCGACCTCAAAGGTGCTGTTTCGCTGAGCCGACGAGTTGGCTGATGTCGTCGCGTGTCCGCACTCTCCACTCGTCCAGCTCGGCCCTGTTGTCCGCCTTGGCCAGCTTCGTGACGTCCGTCAGTACGTCTTCCGCGGTCTGACTCAGCCGTCCGTCGTCCGTCAGCATCTGCAGCCGGAAGAGGGCCTCCTGGGTGCTGGAGCGCAGGTCGTAGGCGCGGATCCGCACCGCGTCGGGATCCTCCGGTGGTGGCTGTTCGTGCTCACAGAACCAGAGATGGACCATGCAGCGGCGGTAGTTGACCAATGCGCCGGCATAGGCGGAGTAGGCGTCGAGTCGTTCCTGGCGAAGCTTCTCGCGGCGAGCGAACTGATGGCTCCTGTCGGTGGTGCGTTGCTGAAACGCCAGGGTGATCCCCGATCCGAGCAGGGCTCCGACAACGGCTATGGCGCTGGCGATGATGGACTCCACCATGCAAGCTGATCACGCTTCGCCGCCCTCGACGGGCTGTTGGCTCAACTTCGCCGCCAGGGCCGGCGATGCTTTCGGCACCTCGCTGATGCGGAGCGCCCGGTGAGGCGCGGAAGCCTTCCGTCTGGATGCGGGAGTCACGGGCCCAGCAGCCGCCGGGGATTTCGGGGCCCGTCGCAGTCCTCTCGGCAGGGGAACCCTACGGAAGGTGTCAGGCGGTGACGAGGTCGTCGTACGTCGCCCGCAGGGCCGCCGTCGTCTTCGTGTCCGCCGGGCGCAGTGGTGGGCGGACCGGGCCCGCCGGGAGGGCGAGGGTGGTCAGCAGGGCCTTGGCCGTGACGGTGCCGGGGAGGCCCGCGGACATCATGCGGTCGATCAGGGGCGTCAGGCCGTGCTGGAGCCGCGTCGCCAGGGCCGTGTCGCCCCTGTCGAAGGCGTCCAGGACCGCGCGGATGTGGCCGGGGGCCACGTTCGCCACCGTGCTGACGCAGCCCGCCGCGCCCACCGCGTACAGCGCGAGGTTGTGCTCGTCGCAGCCGGCGTAGTACGCCAGGTCCGTCGCGGCGAGGACCTTCTGGGTGCCGAGGAAGTCGTAGGAGCAGTCCTTCACCGCGACGATCCGGGGATGCTCGGCGAGGCGCAGCATCGTCTCCGGTGCGATGCGGGTACCGGTGCGGCCCGGGATGTCGTACAGCATCACTGGCAGGGCGGTCGCGTCCGCCACCTCCAGGAAATGGGCCTCGATCGCGTCCTGGGGCGGTCGGCTGTAGTACGGCGTGACCAGCAGGATGCCGTCCGCACCCGCCTTCTCCGCGTCCAGCGCCAGGGCGACGGTGTGCCGGGTGTCCGCGGTGCCGACCCCGGCGACGACCGGCACCCGCTCGCCCACCGCCTCGCGCACCGCGCGGATCAGCTCCGCCTTCTCCGCGTCGCTCGTCGTCGCTGACTCGCCCGTCGTTCCGGAGAGCACCAGGCCCTCGCAGCCCTCCGCCACCAGATGCGCGGCCAGCTGCCGCGCGCCGGCCACGTCGAGGGCGCCCTCCTCGGTGAAGGGCGTGATCATCGCGCACAGGGCGCGGCCGAAGGGCGGGGCGGTGGAGGGTGCGTAGGTCATGGGAGAAGTGTCGGCAGCCCGATCGTGAAGCTCCACTTAAATTTGCTACGAGGTATGGGTAAGAGGCGCTGCGACATGGCGGCCATGGGAGTCCGACAGCCGCCCTGTGTCCAAGTCGGCCCCTGATGAGTCACCATGGCTGTCAGAACGGTCATGCACCCACCGCTCATGGAGGCGTCATGAAGCTCGGCAAGGCACTGGCCACCGGCGTCGCGGAGGAAGAGCCGCAGATGCGCGACGAGGACCCCGAACCCACCCAGGAGATCACGGACGTGGAGATCTCCGTGCCCGAAGAGGTGCCCGCCGCCCGATGAGGCTGCGGCTTCCGCAGGAGCGCCCGTCCGAGCCGCCGACCGGATACAAGATCGCCTACCCGGTGCTCTCCCAGGACGGCACCCGGGCCGGCTTCACCGGAGTATCGCTCGGCGGGGCGCTCCCGTACGGCGTCCTGGCCGAGGCGTCCTGCGTCTACGGCCGCCGGCACCGGCCGCCCGCCCGGCTGTGCGACTGCGGCTTCCACAGCGTGCACGAGCGCGCCGACGCCGAGGCCCTGCTCAGCACCGCCGAGCACCGGGACGCCGTGCTGCTCCGGGTGTCGGTCCTGGGTGCCTACATCCGCTTCGAGCGCGGCTTCCGCAGCGCCCGCCAGCGGGTGCGTACGGCAACCGTCGGACCGTGCGCCTGCGGCGCCCCCGGCGTGGTGCTGGCCGACGCCGGCTGGGGCCGGCCCGGGTGGCGCGCGCTCGTCCCGTCCTGCGCGGGCTGTGTGCGGGCGCGTACGTCCCTGTCGCTCGCCGCCTTCGCCCGGCTGGCCGGGGAGGGGCTGCGGGTGGTGGCCGAGGCCGGCGCAGAGGTCCGCCAGGAGTCCGGAGAGAGCCTCGACGTGCCCGAACTCGTCGCCGAGGCCGCCCTGTTGCAGGCCCGGCTCGACTGGTTCCAGACCCAGCTGGCCCGGCTCGGAGACCGGGGTACCGGGAGCGCGCCGCAGGGGTAGCGGCGACCGCACGGCCCGGGCCCCGCCCGGTGCCGGGGGCGGTGTCCTGCGGCCCGTCTAGTGACGGCCGGTCAGGGTACTCGGGAGTTTCCGTGACCGAGAGGAGGCGGAACACCGTGACCGGGACCTTGGACACCCGGCCTGTGCACGACAAGCGCCGGGCCCCGCACGACACCGCACACCACTCCGTCGGCGAGCTCGTCGGGCAGGCCACCGAACAGCTCTCCCGCCTGGTACGGCAGGAGATCGGCCTGGCCAAGCAGGAGCTGGCCGAGAAGGGCCGGCGCGCCGGACGTGGCGGCGGGCTGCTGGGCGGCGCCGGGGCCTTCGCCTACGCCGGGCTGCTCGCCGCCGCGGGCACGGCGATCGCCGCGCTGTCGCTGGCGCTGCCCGTGTGGGCCGCCGCGCTGATCGTGACGGCGCTGCTGTTCGCGGTCGCCGGCCTGCTGGCCGCCGCCGGCCGCGCCCAGCTGCGCCGTGCCGCGCCGCCCGCGCCTCAGGAGGCGCTCGGCAGTGTGAGGGCCGATGTCGAGGAGATCAGGGAAAGGGCGCATCGATGACGGACGCGAGGAACGGCTCCACCGGCAAGGCCGCCGGGGGCGCCAAGGGCCCCGACGAGCTGCGGCAGCAGATCGCCGAGACACGCAGCCGGCTCGGGGCCACGGTCGAGGAGCTGGCCGCGAAGGCGGACGTGAAGGGGCGGGCCCGGGCCCGCGCCGCCGATCTGCGGGACAAGGCCGGCGCCATGACGGTCCAGCTGCGCAGCAGCGCCGCACAGGCCGGGCACGCGGTACAGGACAAGGCGTCCCACGTCGGGCACGCGGTACAGGGCAAGGCGTCACACGTCGGCCACACGGTCCAGGAGCGGGCGTCCCACATGGGTCACACGGTCCAGGAGCGGGCCTCCCACGTGGGCCACACCGTGCACGACCGGGCCTCCCACGCCGGGCACGCCGTACAGGAGCGCACGGCCCACGGCCGGCACGGCGCCGAGCGGCAGCTCCCGCGGCCGGTGCAGACCGTCGTCGTGACGGGAAGGCGCCATCCGGGACTGGCCTGGGCCACCCTGGCGGTACTGACCGCGGCCGGGGCCTGGCGGGCCTGGCGGGCGTACCGGCACATGAAGTAGCCGAAGAACAAGCAGTGACGGGTCGCGGCCCGGGCCGGTGGACGTCCGGCCCGGGCCGTGGCGCGTTCGTCCCGACGGGGTTGACCTCAACAGGACTTGAGGTTGGAAGGTGATCTCCGCACGCACCCGCTGCCGATCACCGGAGGTCGTCATGACCCGTCGTACCGATGCCCACCCCGTTCTCACCGACCCGCGCGCCCGCGCGCCCTTCTTCAGCACCTGGCGGGTCGGCACGCCCGAGCGGCAGCAGCTGACCGTGGAGGCGATCGCGCACACCTGGGAGCGGCAGCCCTGGCCCACCGGCGACCTGCTGAGCTACCACGTCTACACCGGCCGCGACGGGTCCACGCTGATGCACCATTCGCAGTGGGCGAGCGAGCAGGCGTACGAGGCGTTCGTGCGCACCCGGCGCCAGGAGCGGGTGGACGAGATCGACACGGCCGTGCCGGGCATCGAGCGGGTGGGGCTCGACCGCTACCGGCACCACCGCAGCCGTGAACGCGCCGTCGGGGACACGCGCGTGCCCGGCCTGATCGTGGCCGTGCGGATCGACTTCGAGCCGGCCGCGGCCGAGGAGCGGCGCCACTGGATCGACCTGGTGCTCAAGGCGCTCGACGACGACCCGGTCGGCCACCGAGGCCTGATCGCCGCCCACTTCCACCTCAGCACGGACGGCGGCCACGTCCTCAACTACGCCGAGTGGGAGAGCGAGCGCGCCTACGACGAGGTGCTGGCGGCCCCCGGCGAGGGCATCGGCGCGCCCACCGAGCAGTGGGAGCGCGTGCGGACGTACCCGGCCGTCACGGGGTTCGCCCCCGCCCGCTACGAGCACGCCCTCGGTCTCCTCCCCTCCTGACCGGGGAGGAGACCGGTGCCCGTCCCTACGGGTGGAAGCGCAGCACCTGCGGGTCGTGGTCGCTGACCTGGTCGTGGAACTCCGAGTTCAGATGGACGCTGTCGTACTCGAAGTCGCAGCCGCGCCGGATCGCCGGGCTGATCAGGATCTGGTCCAGCACCTGGGCATTGCCCTGGTAGTCGTACGTGTACCGCTCGCTCCTGGGCAGCGACTTGATCGCCGACCACAGCTCGCCGTCGCCCTCGAGGATCTTCGCGGTGTCGGAGAACTCGAAGTCGTTGAGGTCGCCGAGCGCGATGACGTCCGCGTTCTTCTGCACCGCGAGCAGGCTCTTGACGAAGGTGTTGACCTCCGCCGCCTGCTGGTGGCGCTGCGTCTCGGAGCTGCGCACCGGCGGCTGGTACTGGGAGGTCAGCCCCTGGTCGCCGCCCTTGGAGTTGAAGTGGTTGGCGATCACGAACACCGTGCGGCCGCGGAAGACGAACTCACCGGCCAGCGGCTTGCGGCTGGACTTCCAGGCGTCGGACGTCGGGTCGATCCGGCCGGGGGAGACGGTCAGCGCGGCCTTGCCGTGCTCGCGGGTCACGCCGACGGCGGTGGTCGCGTCGCCGCCGGGGCGGTCGGTAAACGACACCCGCTCGGGGTTGAACAGGAACACCTGGCGGATGTTGCCGCCGGGCTCACCGCCGTCGGTGTCGTTGGCCGGGTCGACGGAGCGCCAGTCGTAACGCGGGCCGCCGGCGGCGACGATCGCGTCGATCAGCTTGGTCACCGTCACGTCCGCGGCGGTCGTGCCGTCGTCCTTGGCGCCGTTGTTGTCCTGGATCTCCTCCAGGGACACGATGTCGGGCGACGCGAGGTTGTTCACGATCGCGGAGGCGTGCGCGGCGAAGGTGCCGTCCGACGGGTCGAGGTTCTCCACATTGTAGGTGGCGACGGCCAGTTCGCCGTTGTGCTGCTTGCGCGTGGTCTCGCGCTCCAGGCCACCGCTCTGCAGTGTGCCGAGGCTGCTCGCGACGAGGGTGTAGCCGCCGAACTGGTTGTAGTCGAGCGGGCCGGTGGTGGCGCCGGTGAGGGTGTCGCCGACGTTCGCGACGGGGAACGCCGCCGTCGGGCCCAGGGACTGGATCTGCAGGCGGCCGGTGTTCTGGGAGCCGTAGGAGCCGTAGACCGTGCCGCCACGGCGAGCGGCGTGCTCGTCCGGCTTCACCGTCACCCACAGCTCGGCGTACGGGTCGCTGGCGCCGACCACACGGGCGTCGGCGACCTGGACGTTCATGCCCTCCAGGGACTCGTAGCGGTCCAGGGCGTACTGCGCGGGCCGCAGCACCAGGCCGTTGACCGAGTTGCCCGCGGCGCCGTCCCCGGCGGGCGCGTACGCGTCCGGGACGGAGTCGGCGTCCACGACCACGGGGGCCGGGACCGCGTTGCCGCCGGAGACGACGGTCACCGCCGGCTTGGTGATCTCGGTGATCGACTGGTTGCCGGAGGAGGTGCCGCCGGGAACGTACTCCGAGACGGTGCCGGACACCTTCACCGCGTCGCCGACGGCCACACCCTTGGGCGTGGAGCTGGTGAAGACGAAGACGCCCTCGCTGGTCGCGGGGTTGTCGTCCTGGTCGGGGTCCTGGATCCAGAAGCCCTTGGACGAGCCGTAGGTGCGTATGCCCGTGATGATTCCGGCCACATCCGTGACCTTCTGGCCCGCGTAGGGGGAGGTCCGGGTCGTGCCCTGGATGTCGTGGATGCGCACCGAGTCCGCGTGCGCGGTGGAGCTGAGGACGACGGTGGACGCCGCGGAGCACACGGCGGCGACGGTGAGCGCGGCGAGACGCGCGGACGACTTGCTCGGCAAGGGATTCCCTCCGGGGACGTGAATGCAGCGCCGGGACGAGGGTGGTGCGGGGTCGGCGCGTGACGCGCGTAGAAGCGAGTGAACGGTCGTTCCCTTCTTTCTACGCGCGTCAATTTCCAGCCTGGGCGGGGCAGTTGTCAAGGTTTCGGCCATGTACGGCCGACGGCGGGGAGATGAACCGGGCGGCATGGGTCGAAACCCGTCTAGGCTGAACGGGCAGAGAGGCACATCGCGTCCGAGGAGAACCAGCCCATGTCAGACAGCTCCCCCCTGCCCCCGGTGCGGCTGAGCTCGGAAGCGGAGCTGGCGAGGGACGCCCTGTCCACGCCGCTGCTCGCCCGGGCCGCGAAACTCGCCCGCTGGGCCGGGCCCGACACCCGTGTGGACGCCGGGGGCGGCCTGCTGGAGGAGCAGTTGCCGGGTGCCGCCGAGGCGCTCGGGCTGACCGGGGACGACGCGGCGGCGTACGCGAGCGAGGCCTGGCGGGTCGCCGTGGACACCGGGCTCGTGGAGATCACCGACGAGGAGGCCGGCACCGTGGCCGCCGGGCCGGACCTGGCGCTGCTCACCGGTGCGCCGCAGGAGGTGCTCGGCCTCTGGCTCGGCGCCCTGGAGACGGTCATCGCGGACGCGAGCGTGCCTGACCTCGACGACCTGGTCGACGCGCTCGGTGAGGGCGGGGAGGTCGACTTCTCGCAGCTGGACTGGGACCCCGAGGCGGAGGCCGCGTTCCTCGACGGCGTCCTCGGCAATCTCTACCTGCTCACCGTGACCGAGGACGGCCCCGGCGACGGGCCGGTGCCGCTGCCCGCGCTCGCCGCGTCGATGATCGTGCCCGGTGACATGGGCGAGCCCACCAACGACATGCTGGAGCAGGTCTCGGACGCGATGATGCGCCTCGACGACCAGTTCCGGCTGCTGGAGCCGGTCGGGCTGGTCGACTACCAGCCGGTCGACGAGGCCCTGATGGCGGACGCCGACGAGGAGCCCGCCGCGCCCGTCGACGACACAGACGTCGCCCGCTACGGCATGGTCCGGCTCACCCCGCTCGGCCTGTACGGGCTGCGGGCGCGGCTGCTGGAGGCCGGGTTCACGGCGCCGGCCGTCGGCGACCTCGCCGACAAGGGCGCCGACGCGCTGCTGGACGGCACCGCCCACTACGGCCCGCGGGCCGCCCGCGCGGAGACCGAGCAGTGGCTGGTCCGGCGCGAACCCCTCGCAGCCGCACGGGAGTTGCTCGCCGCCGCCCGCGGCAGCGACGCCGGCGCACCGCTGCGGCGGCTGCGCTGCCAGGAGGCGCTGTCCCTCGTCGGTACGGCCGCCGAGCCGGCCCTGCGCGAGGTGCTGGACGACGCCGAACTGGGCGGACTGGCCCGGGTCTGGCTCACCGAGCACGGCGCACAGGACGTACCCCCGCCCTCCCCGGCCCTGATCTTCTGGCTGACCATCGACACCGTGGCCGCCCAGCTAGCCGCCGAGGGCAACTCCGAGGAACTCCAGGGCCTGGTGGAGGGGTTGGCCGCCCAGCACGACGGCTTCTTCGCCGCGGCCTGGCGCGTCGACCACCCCGGCACCGCCGACGTACTGGAGGCGATGGGCCGGCTGCACCCCGACAAGAAGGTTGCCAAGGAGGCGCGGAAGGCCGCCTTCAAGGCACGGTCGGCGCACGGAGGCTGAGCGCCCGCCCGCACCGAACGACGGGGCCCCCGCCGCTGGGCGCGCGGGGGCCCTTCCGCGCCTCCGACGGGCGGGACCGTGCGGCCTTCGTGCGGAGCCGCCGACTTCGGGCGGAGCCGTGCCGGAGCGCGGGTGCTTGCGATGCCGGCTCACGGGCGCGCCCCGAACGGCAGGCGGATGCGGGGGTCACGGTGCGGTCGTGAGAGATCACCGGCGGGGCCCGGAAGGCAGCGCGGATGCGCGAGGTCCCGGCGCGGCCGTCTGCGCTCACGGGCAGGCCGATGGGGGGCGTCGGTGGCGTCGTGATGCATCACGCGCGCGCCCCTGCGACCAGGGGCACGGGCGCAGCCGTACGCCGGCTTGGTGGGATCCATACGGATTCATGGGCCGTGCCGTAGGGATGCAGGGAAGCCGACCCGCTCATGACGCCCCGCGTTCAACCCCCGTTCAGTCGCGGGCGCGACGGTGGCGCCGACTCAGAGGTCCGCCACCCTCCACGGCACACCCACCGTCTCAGGAGACATGCATGTCGCTCACCCGCAGGGACTTCGCCAGGAACACCGCGGCCACCGGTGCCGGGGTCGCCCTGGCCGGCACGGTCGGCGCCCTGGCCAGCGCGCCCAACGCCCTCGCCTTCGCCGACACCGAGACCGCGGGCGAGGCGTCGGCGGACGCTCACCACGGGGTCGGCTACGGGCCGCTCCTGCCCGACCCGAAGGGCATCCTCGCCCTGCCCGCCGGTTTCTCCTACCGCGTCATCACCTACAGCGGGAAGACCACGCTGGAGTCCGGCGAGCCCACCCCGTCCAACCACGACGGCACCGCCACCTTCGACGGCCCGCGCGGCGCGACCCTGCTGGTCAACAACCACGAGCTCAAGGGCCCGCGGGCGAACTGGACCTACCCGGTGCCGCTCACCGAGGGCCTCGTCTACGACCCGGCCGCCTCCGGTGGCTGCACGGTCGTCGAGGTGCGCCGCGACCACGTCGCCGAGTGGGTCGGCATCGCCGGCACCTCCACCAACTGCGCCGGCGGCCGCACCCCCTGGGACACCTGGCTCACCTGCGAGGAGACCGAGGACAAGGCCGGCCACAACGGCATGACCAAGGACCACGGCTACGTCTTCGAGGTCGACCCCGAGGACCGGCGCGCCAACCGCGACCCGAGGCCCATCAAGGCGTTCGGCCGCTACGCCCACGAAGCCGTCGTCATCGACCCCGAGCGCGGCCACGCCTACCTCACCGAGGACGCCTCCGGCCCCAACGGCCTGCTCTACCGCTGGGTCCCGCCGCAGGGCTTCGAACACGGCCGCGGCAAGCTGCGCACCCTCGCCGACGACGCCGGCGTGCTCCAGGCCTTCAAGTGCTTCGACTCCGGCGGCAAGTTCGTCGACGACCTCTCCCGCGCCACGAAGACCGGCACGGTGTACGGCGTCGACTGGGTCGACGTTCCCGACCGCGACGCGAAGACCGTCTCCGTGCGCAAGCAGTTCACCACCGGCCAGGTCACCCGCGCCCGCAAGCTGGAGGGCATGTGGTGGGGCGACGGCGGCACCTACATCGTCTCCTCCTTCGCCCGTGAGGAGAGCCCCGTCCAGCACGACGGGCAGGTCTGGTTCTACGACCCCAAGCGGCGCACCCTCACGCTGAAGGTGCTGCTCGGCGTGAACCCCGACCCGGCCAAGGACGGCGCCTTCGACGGCCCCGACAACATCACCGTCTCCCCCTACGGCGGTCTGGTGATCGCGGAGGACGGCGAGGGCGTGCAGCACCTGTTCGGGGCCACCGAGAGCGGCCGCACCTACCCCATCGCCCGCAACGAGCTGAACATCGGCACCGCTGAGGAGCCCGAGTACAGCGAGTTCACCGGCGTCACCTTCTCGCCCGACGGCCGGACGCTGTTCGCCAACATCCAGGAGCCGGGCATCATGCTGGCGATCACCGGGCCCTGGAAGCGTCAGAAGCGGTGACCTGTCTCCCGTGAGGGCGGGACACCGCGGCCCGGGTGATCAGCGCTCGCGCGCGGGCCATCCGGGCCGCGCCCTTGTGCGACGTCCCGGTACGACGTGGTGGACCATGCGGGCATACCATGCGGAGAGGCTCTCCGTATGCCGCGGTCTCGCCAAGGAGTTGCTGGATGACGCAGGTCAGGCCCATGCGCGCGGACGCTCGGCGCAACTACGAGCGATTGCTGCAGGTGGCGGCGCAGGCCTTCGCCGAGCACGGGGAGGGCGCGTCGCTGGACGACATCGCCAAGCGGGCCGGGGTCGGGTCCGGCACGCTGTACCGGCACTTCCCCACACGTCAGGCGCTGCTGGAGGCGGCGTACGTGGACCGGGTCGAGGCGCTCGGGGCGCGGGCCGACGCCATCGCGCAGGAGCTGGCGCCGGGCGAGGCGCTGTGGCAGTGGCTGCGGGAACTCACCGAGGGCATGATCCAGGTCCGCGGCCTGAAGGCGCTGCTGGGCTCCGCCGTCGCCGACGGCGGCTCCGTGGCGGGCACGGTCTGCGGCACCGTGCTCAACGGCGCCGGGGAACGCCTGGTGCGGGCGGCTCAGGCCGAGGGCACGCTGCGCCCGGACGTCGAGCCGGTCGACATCCTGCGGCTGGCCCACGGCGTCGCGACGGCCTCGGAACTGGCCGACGACTCCGGCCGGTGCATTCCGCGGTATCTGTCCCTGCTGACGGAGGGCTTGCGGAGGCGCGGGTGACCGCCCGGACGCGGGCGCCCCGCACGAGGGGCGCCCGGTGTCGTACGGACTCGCCGGATCACTACAGCGACTCGGCCCCCGGCTTGACCATGTTGCGGACCGTGCGGGCCTTCACGAAGTCGCCCAGGGCCGTCATCTCCCACTCGCCGGTGAACTGGCGGATGAGCTTGGCCATCATCACGCCGGTCTGCGCCTCGGCGTGGGTGAGGTCGAAGCGGACCAGTTCCTCGCCGGTGGCCGCGTCAAGCAGCCGGCAGTAGGCCTTGGCGACCTCGGTGAACTTCTGGCCGGAGAAGGAGTTGACCGTGAAGACCAGGCCGGTGACCTCCTGCGGCAGCCGGCCGAGGTCGACGGTGATCACCTCGTCGTCGCCGCCGCCCTCACCGGTGAGGTTGTCACCGGAGTGCCGGATCGCGCCGCCCACGATGGTCAGCTTGCCGAAGTAGCAGCTGTCGATGTGGTTGCGCTGCGGGCCGTAGGCGATGACCGAGGCGTCGAGGTCGATGTCCTTGCCCCGGTACGCCGGCTCCCAGCCGAGGCCCATCTGCACCTGGGAGAGCAGCGGGCGGCCGCCCTTGACCAGCGAGACGGTCTGGTTCTTCTGCAGGCTGACGCGGCCCTTGTCGAGGTTGATCTTCCCGGCGCCGGGGACGGGGGCGGGGGCGGGCGGCGCGGCCGGGGGAGCGGGTGGTGCGGGCGGGGGCTGCACGGCGGCCGGCTGCGGGGGAGCCGTCGGCTGCGCGGGCGCGGCCGCCGCGGTGGGCTCCTCCACCGTCACACCGAAGTCCGTGGCGATGCCGGCCAGGCCGTCGGCGTACCCCTGGCCGACGGCGCGGGCCTTCCACTGGCCGCCGCGCAGATAGATCTCCACGACGATCAGGGCCGTCTCGGTGCCCAGCTGCGGGGGCGTGAAGGTGGCCAGGACCGAGCCGTCGTCCGCGTTGCGCAGGGTGGCCGTCGGCTCGATGCCCTGGAAGGTCTGCCCTGCGGCGTCCGGGCTGGCGGTGACGACCACCTTCTCGATGCCCGGCGGCAGCGCGGCCGTGTCGACCGTGATCGCGTCCGGGGCCGTGCCGCCGCCCGAGCGGTACGTGACGCCCGGGCCGGCGGGCTGGTTGTAGAAGATGAAGTCGTCGTCGGAGCGCACCTTGCCGTCGGAGGTGAGCAGCAGGCCCGACACGTCGAGCCGCACCGGAGCGGCGACGTCCACCGTCACACGCGCGGTCGGCAGAGGGATGTTCGAGCCAGGGGTCATAGCTGTCATGCCGGGTGAACGAACGACCCCGCTTTACCGTTCCCTTACCACCGCCCGGACGGCTCAGCGCCGGTTGCGCGGGTGGTCGCGGGCGCCGCGTTCGTTGCCCCGCTTGTAGTTCCCGGTCCAGCGGGCCATGACGAGCTGGTGCTGCGAGCCCTCCACCTCCGCCAGGAAGCGGGCCGCGCGCGGGCCGTGCAGGGTGGTCGCGGGGCGGCCGTGGTGCGTGATGCGCACGGTTCCGCTCGCGTAGGCGTCGTAGGCGAATCCCTCGGGGCGGGGCATGCCCGGATCGTACGGCCCGGGCGGGCCCGGCCCTCAGCGGTTTTCACGCGGTGGTGGCCGGCGTCCCGCTCAGGGCACCACCACGATCTTGCGTCCCACCCCCGCCGCGAACTGCTCCAGGGCCTGCGGGTACCGCTCCAGCGGCAGCCGGTCGCTGATGAAGATCTCCGGGTCGAGGACGCCGTTGGAGAAGAGCTCCGCCGCCCGTTCGAAACTGTGCAGGACCGCCATCGAACCGGTGATCGTGATCTCCTGGTTGTAGATGCGGTACGGGTCGATCGTCACCCGCGTCGCGTAGTCCGCGACCCCGAACTGCAGGAACGTGCCCGCCTTCGCCACCCGCCCCAGGCCGTCCTGGATCGCCGCCGCGTTGCCCGTCGCGTCCACGACCACGTCCCAGCCCTGCGGGCGGTCCAGTTCGTCGGCGCCGGCGGCCGACGCGGACACGCCCAGCCGGCGGGCCGTCTCGAGGCGGGCCGGGTTCACGTCCACCATGTCCACGCTCGCCGCGCCGGTCCGCTTGGCCAGCTCCAGCATCATCAGTCCCATCGTGCCTGAGCCGTAGATCAGGACGTGCGCGCCGAGGCGGGCGCGCAGCACGTCGTAGCCGCGCACCGCGCACGACAGCGGCTCCACCAGCGCCGCGTCCTGGGTGCGCACATGCTCGGGCAGCTTGACGCAGTTCGCGACCGGGGCCACCGCGAACTGCGCCGCGCCGCCCGCCGTCGTCACGCCGATCGCCGCCCACCGCTCGCACAGGTTGTTGTGGCCGCTGCGGCAGTAGCGGCACTCGTAGCAGTACAGGGAGGGGTCCACGGCGACCCTGTCGCCCTCCGCGACCTCCGTGACCTGCGTGCCCACGGCGACGACCGTCCCCGCGAACTCGTGCCCCGGCACGATCGGCAGCTTCGGCGCGAACTCGCCCTGCAGGATGTGCAGATCGGTGCCGCACAGACCGCAGGCCGCCACCTCGACGACGACCTCGCGCGGGCCCGGCGCCGGGTCCGGCACCTCGGTGACCACGGCACGGCCCACGGACTCGATGACGGCGGCCTTCATTTCACAGCTCCCAACGACAGGCCCTGGACGAGTTTGTCCTGGGCGGCGAACCCCGCGGCGAGCACCGGCAGGGAGACGACGAGCGACGCGGCGCACACCTTCGCCAGGAACAGGCCCTGGCTGGTGATGAAGCCGGTCAGGAACACCGGGGCGGTCTCGGCGACCACGCCCGTCAGGACCCGGGCGAACAGCAGCTCGTTCCAGCTGAAGATGAAGCAGATCAGCGAGGTCGCCGCGATGCCGGGCAGGGCGATCGGGGCGACCACCCGCGCGAGGATCACCGGCAGAGAGGCCCCGTCCACCCGCGCCGCCTCGATGACCGCGACCGGTACCTCGGCGAGGAAGGACTGCATCATCCACACCGCGATCGGCAGGTTCATCGAGGTGTACAGCAGGACCAGCAGCCAGATGTTGTCCAGCAGGCCCGCGTTTTTGGCGAACAGGTAGATCGGCAGCAGGCCCGCCACGGCCGGCAGCATCTTGGTGGACAGGAAGAAGAACAGCACGTCCGTCCACTTGCGCACCCGCCGGATCGACAGCGCGTACGCCGCCGGCAGCGCCAGCAGCAGCACCAGCGCCGTCGAGGCCACCGACGCCACCACCGAGTTGATCAGCGCGGGCCAGGGGCTCGCCCCGCCGCCCGCGCCGAAGAACTCGCGGTAGCCGTCCAGCGTCAGCGACGCCGCGAAGGACGGCGGGTTGGCCGCCGCGTCCTGCTCCGAGTGCAGGGACGTCAGCGCCATCCACGCGACGGGCAGGAAGAACACGATCCCGGCCAGCCAGGCCAGCAGAGCCGGGCCGCCTCGGCGCATCACGGTGATCACGAGCGCGCCACCTCCTCACGGAACAGGGACGACACCACGCGCAGTGCGAGGGTCGCGATGAGAATCGAGCCGATGACGACCAGGACGCCCGCCGCGGAGGCGAGGCCGTTCTCGTGGGCCTGGTAGAAGCTCTGGTAGACGGTGTAGGGCAGGTTCGCGGTGCCGAGACCGCCGGACGTGATCGTGAAGACCGCGTCGAAGTTCTGCACGATGTAGATCGAGCCGAGCAATGCGCCCAGTTCCAGATAGCGGCGCAGGTGCGGCAGCGTGAGGTGGCGGAAGACCTGCCAGTCGTTCGCGCCGTCCACGCGCGCGGCCTCCATCTGCTCCGGGTCGCGGCTCTGCAGCCCGGCCAGCAGGATCAGCATCATGAACGGGGTCCACTGCCACACCAGGGACGCCTCGACGGCGAGCAGCGGGGTGTTCGAGATCCAGTCCGGCTGCGGACCGCCGACGTAGTGCAACAGGCCGTTGAGCAGGCCGTACTCGGGGTTGTAGAGCACGTGCTTCCACAGCAGGGCGGCGGCCACGGGCACGATCAGGAACGGCGCGATCAGCAGGGTGCGCACCACGCCCCGGCCGCGGAACCTCACGTCCAGCAGCAGCGCGAGGGCGAGGCCGAGGACCAGACTCACCAGCACCACGGCCGCGGTCAGCAGGACCGTGGTCCACACGGAGTGGCGCAGGCCGGCGTCGGTGAGGACCTGGCGGTAGTTGTCGAGGCCGGTGAAGCGGCGGGCCTTGGGGTAGAGGGCGTTCCAGTCGAAGAAGGAGATCACCAGGGTGGCCACGAACGGCAGCTGGGTCACGGCGATCATGAAGACCAGGGCGGGCAGCAGCGGGGCGCGGGTGGCCCAGGCGCGCAGCCGGGCGGAGGGCTGCCGTATCGCCAAAACGGTGGCTGTCGCCAGGGGGGTTGTGGTGGTGGCGGTCATCGTCCCTCGTACTCCTTCGCGATCCGCTCGGCGAGCTGCTGGGACTTCCTCAGGGCCGTCTCGACGGACTGGCGTCCGGCGATGGCCGCGCTGATCTCCTGGGAGACCTTGGTGCCGAGGTCGGTGAACTCGGGGATGCCGACGAACTGGATGCCGGGCGCGGGCCGTGGCTGTACGCCCGGGTCGCGGGGGCGGGCCGTCTCGATGGCCTCGCGGGTCATCTCCTGGAAGGCGGACGCCTCCTTGACGTAGGCCGGACGGGTGTACGTCGACGCGCGCTTGCCGGCCGGGACGTTGGACCAGCCGGACTCCTCGCCGACCAGCTGCTCGTAGCCCTTGCCGGAGGCCCAGGAGACGAAGCGCCATGCCTTGTCGGAGTTGCGGGAGGCCTTCTGGATGCCCCAGGCCCAGGTGTAGAGCCAGCCGGCGGACTCGGTGCGCTCCACGGGCGCGGGGGCGTAGCCGACCTTGCCTTTCACGGGGGAGTTCGCGGTCTCCAGGGAGCCGGCGGCCGAGGTGGCGTCGTACCACATGGCGACCTTGCCCTGGGTCATGTTGTTCAGGCACTCGGCGAAGCCGGACTGGGCGGCGCCGGACTCGCCGTGCGCGCGGACCAGGTCGACATAGAACCGTGTCGCCTTCCGGAAGGCGGGGGAGTCGAGCCGCGCCTTCCAGTCCTTGTCGAACCAGGTGCCGCCGAAGGTGTTCACGACCGTGGTCAGGGGCGCCGTCAGCTCGCCCCAGCCGGGCAGGCCGCGCAGGCAGATGCCCCTCATGCCGGGTTCGGCGCCGTCCGCCTTGGCCGCGAGGGCGGCGACCTGCTGCCAGGTGGGGTGGGCGGGCATGGTCAGGCCCTTGGCCGCGAACACGTCCTTGCGGTACATCAGGAAGGACGACTCGCCGTAGAAGGGCTGGCCGTAGCGCTTGCCGTCGTCGCCGGTGAGGGACTCGGCGATGGGCCGCAGGACGTCCTTCTCGTCGTACGCCGGGTCCTTGGCGACGTAGGAGTCCATCTCGTGCAGCCAGCCGTTGCGGGCGTAGATCGGTATCTCGTAGTTGGACAGGGTCGCCACGTCGTACTGGCCGGCCTGGTTGGCGAAGTCCTGGCTGATCTTGTCGCGGACGTCGTTCTCGGGCAGGACGGTGAAGTTGACCTTGAGGCCGGTCTCGCGGGTGAAATGGGCGGCGGTCAGCTTCTGCAGCTCCATCATCTGCGGGTTGTTGACCATCAGGACGTTGAGGGAGTCGCCGCCGGAACCGGACCCGCCCGCGCCGGCCCAGCAGCCGGACAACAGCGTGGCGAGCAGCATCCCTGCGGCGGCCATGGCGAGCGCGGCTCGCGGCCTCCGTCGGCTCGGGGTGCGCATGGATCGCTCCTGGAGGTATGGGGAGATAAGGGGCGCCGCGGGCAAGGCGGCGTCCCGGGAGGGGACTTGGCTCGGATCAGACCCGGACGACCTGCGGGCCCAGCAGGGAGTAGCGGTGGGCCTCGGCCGCCGGGAGCTGGGTGCTCGTCACGATCGTCTCCAGTGCGCCGACCTCGGCGAACCGGCAGAAGCTGACCGCACCGAACTTGGTGTGCACTCCGGCGAAGACACAGCGCCGTGCGGCCCGCATCGCCTGTGCCTTGACCTCGCCGACCGCCGGGTCGGGCGTGGTCAGACCGTGTTCGCGGGAGATGCCGTTGGCGCCGATGTAGGCGAGGTCGAGCACGAACCCGGCGAGCATCTTCGTCGTCCAGTGGTCGACCGTGGCGAGGGTGCCGGAGCGGACGCGGCCGCCGAGCAGCAGCACCGAGGTGTTCGGGGCCTCGGCGAGCGCGCCCGCGACCGGCAGGGAGGCGGTGACGACGGTCAGCGGCCGGTCCCGGGGGAGGGCCTCGGCGATGAGCTGCGGGGTGAAACCCTCGTCGACGAAGACCGTCTCGGCGTCCCCGACCAGCTCGGCCGCGGCGGCCGCGATCCGGCGCTTCTCGGGGACGTGGCTGGTGGCGCGGAAGGCGAGCGTCGTCTCGAAGCCGGCGCTCTCCACCGGGTAGGCCCCGCCGTGGGTGCGGCGGACCAGTCCGTGGTCCTCCAGGGCGCGCAGATCCCGTCGTACGGTCTCCTTGGCCACGCCCAGTTCGACGGCGAGTGCGGTGACGTCCACCGATCCGGTGGCGCGGGCGACCCGCACGATCTCCCGCTGGCGTTCTTCCGCACTTCTCGTCGTCATGGCCGGCTGCACCTCCCTCGCCGTGGTGCCCGTTCGGGCCCATGGGGGAAGTTCTACAGCGGGCGCGAGGGGCTGACCAGGTCTGTTGCCTGCCCGATGCTGCCCGGGTGTGCCCGTGTCCGTCGCACCGTGCCCGTCGCGGACCTGCGGGACTGCCGTGTGCGGGCGTGGGATCGGGCACGGCCGGTGCCCGAATACGGGGGCGGGCGGGCCCGTTCGGTGCCCGCCCGCCCCCGGAGGCGATGATTTTCCGCCGGATCGCTCCGGATCAGTACGGCCAGATCGGCGGGTCGGTGACGAAGTGGCCGCCCAGGTGGGCATGCGCCTCGTCGTCCGGCTCCAGCTCGCCCTGCTCGGCGATCAGCTTGGCCGCGTACGGCTCGGAGTCGTCCTGCGGTTCGTAGCCGAGCGCCCGCGCGGAGGTCAGGTCCCACCACAGGCGGGTGTTGGCGGAGGAGCCGTAGACCACGGTGTGGCCGACGTGGTCGGCGGTCAGGGCGGCGTGGAAGAGGCGGGCGCAGTCAGCGGGGCTCATCCACAGCGACAGCATGCGCACGCTGGTCGGCTCGGGGAAGCAGGAGCCGATGCGCACCGAGACGGTCTCCAGGCCGTGCTTGTCCCAGTAGAGCTGGGCGAGGTCCTCGCCGAAGCACTTGGACAGGCCGTAGAAGGTGTCCGGGCGGCGCGGGGTGTCGACGGGGATCAGCGGGTCGTCGCCCTGCGGCCGGGGGGTGTAGCCGACGGCGTGGTTGGAGGACGCGAAGACGATGCGACGCACGCCTTCCTGGCGGGCGGCCTCGTAGAGGTTGTAGGTGCCCTGGATGTTCGCGGAGAGGATCTTGGCGAAGGGAGCTTCCAGGGAGATGCCCGCGAGGTGGATGATCGCGTCGACGCCCCGGACGGCGACCCGCAGGGCGTCCGCGTCGGCGAGATCCGCGGTGATCGCGTCCGGTGCGTCGTCGATCGGGCGGGCGTCGAGCAGGCGCAGCGTGTAGCCGTGATCGGGGAGCAGGTCCCGCATCAGGGTGCCGAGCCCGCCGGCGGCGCCGGTGAGCAGAACGGTGCGGGGAGCGGGCATCCTCGGTCTCCTTGCGTCAAGAGCCGCGTGCATGGATGGCATTCACATGCGTGGACACGCTAAAGATCGATGCGCTGCGTCGTCAAGGGGTGGCCGGCGTGGGGGAGTCGACTTGCTCCCGAGCCATGACCGGTGCACTCGGCCCGGCCTGCGTGCTTGACCGGCGCCGAACGGGCTCTCTAGGCTGATTGCGTTCATGAATATGGACATCGATCAGGAACATAAGCGGTCGGAAACATAAGTGCCTCAGGGAGTGCCCGTGACGTCAGTCCCCCTCGCCGCTCGACTCGGCGTCCCCGGCGGGCCGCTGTTCTTCCCCGTCACCGCCTACGGCCCCGACGGCTCCGTCGACCTCGACATCTACCGCACCCATGTGCGCCAGGGCGTCGAGGACGGGGCCGCGGCCGTGTTCGCCTGCTGCGGCACCGGGGAGTTCCACGCGCTGACGCCGCAGGAGTTCGCGGCCTGTGTGCGCACGGCCGTCGAGGCCGCCGACGGGCGCGTCCCCGTTCTCGCCGGCACCGGGTACGGCACCGCCCTCGCCGCCCACTTCGCCCGGCTCGCCGAGGACGCCGGGGCCGACGGGCTGCTCGTTATGCCGCCGTACCTCGTCGTCGCCGGGCAGGAGGGGCTGCTGCGGCACTACCGCGAGATCGCCGCCGCGAGCGCCCTGCCGGTGATCGTCTACCAGCGCGACAACGCCGTGTTCACGCCCGGCACCGTCGTGGAACTCGCCCGCACACAAGGCGTCATCGGTCTCAAGGACGGCCTCGGCGACCTCGACCTGATGCAGCGCACGGTCAGCGCCGTGCGCAGCGAAGTGCCGGGCGCCTTTTTGTACTTCAACGGCCTGCCCACCGCCGAGCTGACCCAGAGCGCATACCGGGCCGTCGGCGTCCCGCTGTACTCCTCCGCCGTCTTCTGCTTCGCCCCCGAGATCGCCCTCGCCTTCTACCGGGCGCTCCAGGACGGGGACCAGGCGATCGCCGACCGGCTCGTGGACGGCTTCTACCGCCCCTTCGTGGAGCTGCGCTCCCGCGGCCGCGGGTACGCCGTCTCCCTGGTCAAGGCGGGGGTACGGCTGCGCGGGCTGGACGTGGGGGAGGTGCGGCCCCCGCTGCACGAGCCGGCCGAGGACCATGTCAAGCAGCTCGCGCGGCTGATCGAGCGAGGACAGGTGCTGCTGGAGGAGGGCAAGTGAAGGCGTCGGCGTTCGTCTACCCCTGGGACGTCAACGGGGACCCGCGGGCCGCCGCCCGGATCGCCGCCCTCGGGGTCGAGCAGGTGACGCTGGCCGCCGCGTACCACTCCACGCGCGCGTTGACACCCCGCCACCCGCAGCACCGCGTCGTCACCGCCGAGTACGCCGCCGTGCTCTACCCGCCCGGCGGGGCGTGGCAGGAGCGCACCCTGCGCCCGTACCCGGCCGGGGACTGGGCGCCCGGCGACGCCTACGGCGAGGCCGCCGTGGCGCTCGCGGACGCGGGCCTGAGCGTGCACAGCTGGGTGGTCCTCGCCCACAACTCCCGTCTGGGCGCCGAGCATCCGCGCACCTCGGTCGTCAACGCCTACGGCGACCGCTATCCGTGGGCCCCGTGCATCGCGCAGCCCGCCACGCGCGCGTACCTCGTCGCGCTCGCCGCCGAGGCCGCGGTACGGCCCGGGGCGCACGGCACCGAGCTGGAGTCCCTCGGCTGGTACGGGCTCGCCCATCTGCACGCCCACGACAAGACGGGCGGCGTCGGGCTGGGCGAGGCCGGGCAGTACCTGATGTCGCTGTGCTTCTGCCCGGCCTGCCGGGAGGGTTACGGACGCCACGGCCTGGACGCGGCCGAGTTGGCCGCGGCGGTGCGCACCGCGCTGGAGCCGGTGTGGCGCGAGGAGCCGTGCGAGCCCGGGTGGGCCGGCGTGGAGAAGCTGCTCGGCGAGTCCACGGCCGCCGCCACGCGCGCGTACCGCGACGAGAGCGCCCGCACTCTCCAGGAGGAGGCCGTCGCCGCCGTCCGCGCCGCCGCGCCGCCGGGCTTCCAGGTGCTGCTGCACGCCGACCCGGTGTCGTACCACTGCGGCGCCAACGCCGGCGTCGACCCGGCGCACATCCTCTCCGTCGCGGACGGCGTCGTCGTCCCCTGCACCGGCGGGCCGGACCTGCTGAAGGCGTTCGCCGCACAGCGCCGGGGCGTACTCGCCGCCAACTTCACCGTGGTCACCGGCATGGGCGGCAGTCCCGGCACACTCGCGGCGGACACGGCACGCGCGCGTGACCTCGGCGCGAACCAGGTCCGGCTCTATCACGCGGGGCTCGCGTCGGACGCCGACCTGTCGGCCGTGCGCGATGCCCTGGCCGGCGGCTAGCAGGGCCTTCGGCGAACTGGGTTCTCTTTACGCCGGGCCCGCGTCGGACGGTGGCTCGGCGGTCGTGCGTGATGCCCTCAGCAGTCGCTGAACGGGTCCCGCCAGCTGCGCCACGCCCAGAGCCACCAGCACCAGCCGGTGGTCCAGCGACTCCACCAGCGCCGCGCCGAGGGCCAGACCGGCCACGTTCGGCGCGAAGACCAGCGTGTTCGCCGTGGCCACCGCCCGGCCCAGCAGCGGGCCGGGCACCTGCCGCTGCACCGCGGCGAGCGCGGCGATCAGCACACAGGGCAGACCCGCCCCGATCGCCGTGCTGCACACCAGCGCCACGGCCTCGTCGGGCACCGCCCGCCACCGCGACCGCCGTGACGGCGATGCCGTACGCGGCGAAGCGCCGCTCGCCCAGTCGCCGCAGCACGGCCCCCGAGACGAGCCCCGTCACCACCGAACCCGCACCCTGCACGGCGGCGAGCACACCGGCGTACGAGGCGGGCCGCCCGAGGGCGTCCACCACGGCGTACACCTGCGCGCCGTCGAGGCCGGCGAAGAACATCGCCGTGCCCCCCGCGACGAGCAGCGGCCGCAGACCCGGGTGCGCCCACAGGGCACGCGCGCCGTCGGCCGTCCGCGCTCGCCGCCCCCCCCGCCGCGGCTCGGGACGGGCCTCGGCCACCCGCAGACGGGCGTACAGGAGCGCTGCGAGGACGAAGGTGGCCGCGTCCAGCAGCGCCACGGCCGGCCCGCCGTACCCGGCGCAGAGGCCGGCGCCCGCAAGCGGGGCCAGCAGTTCTGCCCTCGGTGGCCGTCATCCGCAGCCCGTTGAAGTCGCCGAGCAGCGCCGGGTCGACGGCGGCGGCGACCAGTGCCGACTCGGCCGCGTCGTGAACGACCCGGCGCCGCCGTAGACCACCAGCACCGCCAGGACCAGCCAGACGTCGGCGGTGGAGTCGGCCCACAGCAAGGCCGGCAGCAGGGCCGCCAGGAGCAGGTTGCCGCCGACGAGCAGCGGCTTGCGGCGGACGCGGTCGGCGAGGGTGCCCAGCGCCGGGCCGGCCAGGGTCGGCGCCCACATCGCCGGCAGGGACAGCGCCGCCGCCCCGTCCGAGCCGGTGAGGTCCTTTGACCACCACACCGGTGAAAGGAAGTCGTCATGCCTGGTCATCGTGGAGCCAAGGCCCCGGGGCAGGGGTCGGAAAGGTGCCGTAGAACAGTCGCCCCGGCGGCGATGAGTTCCGGTGTCCGACTCGGTCTGCCTTCCCAGTGGCCACCGACCAGCCCCGGGAGCAGCGCATGACCGACGACACGACCACCTTCGACCTCGGACCCCAGGCCCGGATCGTCGCCCGCCTCGCCGAAGGCGTGCGCGACGAGCAGCTCGCCGACCCGACACCGTGCCCCGAGCTGGCGGTGCGCAACATGCTCGGGCACCTGCTGGGCCTGTCCGTCGCCTTCCGGGACGCGGCCCGCAAGGACCTCGGCCCGACCACGGACACCCCGCCGGCCACGCACGTGCCGGACATCGGCCCCGACTGGCGCGCCGCACTCCCCAAGGCCCTCGACGAACTCGCCGACGCCTGGCGCGACCCGGCCGCCTGGACCGGGATGACCCGCGCGGGCGGTGTCGACCTGCCCGGCGCGGTCGCGGCCGCCGTCGCCGCCGACGAGCTCGTCATCCACGCCTGGGACCTGGCCCGCGCGACCGGTCAGCCCTACGAGCCCGACCCGGCCGCGCTCCAGGCGGCACACGCCTTCCTCGACTCGGCCGCCGACGACAGCGGCAACGGCGTCTTCGGCCCCGTCGTCCAGGTCCCGCAGGACGCGCCGCTGCTGGACCGCGCGGTGGGGCTGAGCGGGCGGGACCCCCGGTGGGAGCGGCCGCAGAGCTGACGCAACCGCCTTCCACGGGACCTGCGGTGGGCTGGTGACTCTTCGGGACGCGGAGGCGACCGGCCGCCCGGACAAGTACGTCCGAGATCCGCAAGGAACCGCAGACCACCCGCCGCGGTGGCGGTGACCCCGGCAGCCGCGGCAAGACGACGATCGTCGGCGGGGGCCGCCTCCATGGCTCACCAACTTCCGCGCGCCGGCCGCGGTCGCCGCCGCCGCCCGTAATCCGGCGGCGCTCGCCCCCCGCAGCCCCATACGCTGCCGTGCATGTCCCTCACCCTCACCGTCCTCGGCACCGCCTCCCCGCACCCCGGCCCCGGGCGCCCCAGCTCCGGGTATCTGCTGCGCGGAGGGGGCGCCGAGGTGTGGGTGGACGCCGGGTTCGGGACATTCGCGGAATTGCAGAAGTACACCGACCCGGCGCGGCTGGCGGCCGTATGGATCTCCCATCTGCACGCCGACCACAGCGCCGACCTGCTGGCCGCCGTCTACGGCCTCGCCTTCGGCGGGCTCACCCCGCCGGAACCCGTCCCGGTGTACGCGCCCGAGGGGTGTGCGCAGCGGCTCGCCGGGTTCTTCGGTCGGCCCGACGCCGGATTCCTGGCCGGAATTCTCGACGTCCGCCCCCTCTACGACGGGCACGTCGCCCGGCACGGCGACCTCACCCTCACCGCGCGGGCCGTCGTCCACGACACCGAGGCGTACGGGCTGCGCGCCGAGTGCCGGGGGAGCGTGCTCGCCTACTCCGGGGACAGCGGGCCCTGTGGCGCGCTCACCGAACTCGCCCGGGACGCCGACCTGTTCCTGTGCGAGGCCGACATCGGCGCCCATCGCGAAGGCGAACAGGTCCATCTGACGCCGGAGGACGCAGGCCGCACCGCCCGCGAGGCCCCCGCACGGCGGCTGCTCATCACCCATGTGGGGCCCACGCTGACGCCGGCGGCGGCCACCGCCCGCGCCGCCGCCGTCTTCGGAGACGCCACGGCCACCGCCCGGGAGGGCGACATCCACACCGTCTGAGGCGTCCTCACCTCCCGTCTGAGGCCACCTCACCTTCCTTTGTCAGAAGCATTGACGAAACATCCGCGCACTCCTACCGTCATCGCGTCGTACCTCGTACGTCATATATGAGACGCGATACGTGAGATCCCATACGCGAGACCCCGGGTCCCGCGAAGATCCGAGAGGCGCGCATGACCTCTGTGCCCACGCCGATCCCCTCCCGCACGCAGTTCGTGCTGGAGGAGATCAAACGCCGCATCCTCACCGGCCGGTTGACGCCGGGGCAGGCCCTCGTCGAGACCGACCTGGCCGCGCAGTTCGGAGTGTCGAAGACGCCCGTGCGCGAGGCGCTCAAGACCCTGGCCGGCACCGGACTGGTCGTGATGAGCCAGTACAAAGGCGTCACGGTGCGCATGGTGGACGCGGACATGGCGCGCGAGGTCTACGACGTCCGGCTGCTCCTCGAACCCGAGGCGCTGAAGCGGGCCGTCACGCGCGGCGCCTCCCTCGACGCCGCCCAGGCCGCGCTGACCCGCGCCGACGAGGCCACCGACACCGCCGAACGCTCCCTCGCCAACCGGGAGTTCCACCGCGCCCTGTACCTGCCGTGCGGCAACCCGCTGCTCGGCCGGATGCTCGACGAGGTCCGCGACCAGGCCGCCCTGGTCTCCGCCGTCGCCTGGGCCGCCGACCCCTCCTGGGAGCGGGAGGCCGCCGAACACCGCGAGATCCTGCGGCTCGCCCTCGCGGGCGACGCGGACGGCGCCGGCCGTGCCCTGCACGCCCACATCGCGTCGTTCGTCCGGCGCGCGTTCCCCGAGGCCGAGCCCCTCACCGAGGAGCAGGTCCAGGACCAGGAAGGTCAGGCATGAGCAGCGTGGCGTTCGAGACCCAGCGGGCGGCCCTGGCCGACGTGGTGGCGATCCCGGTGACCCCGTTCGCCGAGGACGGCACCGTCGACGCCGGCACCCACCGGGCCCTGCTGCGTCGCCTGCTCGACGGCGGCATCACCACCCTCACCCCCAACGGCAACACCGGCGAGTTCTACGCCCTCACCCCCGACGAGCGCCGCCAGGTCACCGAGCTGACCGTCGAGGAGGCAGGGCAGAGTGCCGCAATCCTCGTCGGCGTCGGCCACGACGTGCCCACCGCCGTCGCCTCCGCCCGCCACGCCCGCTCTCTCGACGCGCAGATGGTGATGGTCCACCAGCCCGTCCACCCCTACGTCTCGCAGTCCGGCTGGGTCGACTACCACCGCGCCATCGCCGAGGCCGTCCCCGAGCTGGGCGTCGTGCCCTACATCCGCAACGCGCAGCTCACCGGCGCCCGCCTCGCCGAACTCGCCGACGTCTGCCCGAACGTCATCGGCGTCAAGTACGCCGTTCCCGACGCCGCCCGCTTCGCAGCCTTCGCCCGAGACGCGGGCCTCGACCGCTTCGTGTGGATCGCCGGCCTCGCCGAGCCGTACGCGCCGTCCTACTTCTCCGCCGGCGCCACCGGCTTTACCTCGGGGCTCGTCAACGTCGCCCCGGCCGTTTCCCGCAACATGCTCGAGGCCCTGCGCGCCGGTGACTACCCGGCCGCCATGAAGGTCTGGGAGCAGATCCGCCGCTTCGAGGAGCTGCGCGCCGCCAACGGCAGCGCCAACAACGTCACCGTCGTCAAGGAGGCCCTCGCCTCCCTCGGCCTGTGCCGCCGCGACGTACGCCCGCCGAGCCGAGCGCTGCCCGAGCACGAACGCGCGGAGGTCGCCGCCCTCGCCGCCGGGTGGTCCATATGAACGCGCCCCGCAAGAAGCCCGAGGAACTCAGAAGCCACCAGTGGTACGGCACCGACGGCCTGCGCTCCTTCAGCCACCGCGCCCGCACCCGCCAGCTCGGCTACCTGCCCGAGGAGCACCTCGGCAAGCCGGTCGTCGCGATCCTCAACACCTGGTCCGACATCAACCCCTGCCACGTCCACCTGCGCGACCGCGCCCAGGCCGTGAAGCGGGGGGTGTGGCAGGCCGGAGGCTTCCCGCTCGAATTCCCGGTCTCCACCCTCAGCGAGACCTTCCAGAAGCCGACCCCGATGCTCTACCGCAACCTCCTCGCCATGGAGACCGAGGAGCTGCTGCGGTCGTACCCGGTCGACGGGGCCGTGCTGATGGGCGGCTGCGACAAGTCGACGCCCGCTCTCCTCATGGGCGCCGCGTCTGCGGGCCTGCCCGCCGTCTTCGTGCCCGCCGGGCCCATGCTGCCGGGCCACTGGCGCGGCGAGGTCCTCGGCTCCGGCACCGACATGTGGAAGTACTGGGACGACAAGCGGGCCGGCCTCATCGGCGACTGCGAGATGCAGGAACTGGAGAGCGGCCTGGCCCGCTCGCCCGGCCACTGCATGACCATGGGTACGGCGTCCACGCTGACCGCCGCCGCCGAGGCCCTCGGCGTCACCGTGCCGGGCGCGTCCAGCATCCCGGCCGTGGACTCGGGGCACGACCGGATGGCCGCCAAGGCCGGCATGACCGCCGTCGACCTGGTGCACCGGGGCCGAGGGATCGGCGACATCCTCACCAGGGAGGCCTTCGAGGACGCCGTCACCACCGTCCTCGGTCTCGGCGGCTCCACCAACGCCGTCATCCATCTGATCGCCATGGCCGGGCGGGCGGGCGTCACCCTCACCCTCGACGACTTCGACCGTATCGCCCGCACGGTCCCGGTCCTCGCCAACGTCCGCCCCGGCGGCCAGACGTACCTGATGGAGGACTTCCACTTCGCTGGCGGCCTGCCCGGCTTCCTCTCCCGCATCACGGACCTGCTGCACCTGGAGAGGCCCACCGTCTCCCACGACACCCTGCGCGAGCAGCTCGCCGGGGCGCAGGTGCACGACGACGACGTCATCCGGCAGCGCGACAACCCGGTCGCGAGCGAGGGCGGGGTGGCCGTACTGCGCGGCAACCTCTGCCCGGACGGCGCCGTCATCAAGCACATCGCCGCCGAGCCGCAGCTGCTCAAGCACACCGGCCCCGCGGTCGTCTTCGACGACTACAGGACCATGCAGCGCACCATCGACGACCCCGCGCTCGGCATCACCGCCGACAGCGTGCTCGTCCTGCGCAACGCAGGCCCCAAGGGTGGCCCGGGCATGCCCGAGTACGGCATGCTGCCCATCCCGCGGCACCTGCTCGAGCAGGGTGTGCGCGACATGGTGCGGATCTCCGACGCCCGCATGAGCGGCACGAGCTACGGCACCTGTGTGCTGCACGTGGCCCCCGAGTCCTACGTCGGGGGACCGCTCGCGCTCGTCGAGACCGGCGACCTGATCACCCTCGACGTCGGTGCCCGCTCCCTCCATCTCCACGTGGACGACGAGGAGCTGGAGCGCCGCCGGGCCGCGTGGACGCCGCCGCCCACCCGGTACGAACGCGGCTACGGAGCGCTCTACAACGAGCAGATCACCCAGGCCGACACCGGCTGTGACTTCGCGTTCCTGGCCCGGCCCGGCACGGTGCAGGACCCGTACGCGGGCTGAACCCCCCATTCCCCGTCGCCCTGCTCCACGCTGCACCCCGAGAAAGCGCTTCCCGCACGACGTACCAGAACGGAGAACAGTCATGGCCCAAGCCGCAGCCGTGGCGAAACCGCCCGCGCCACCGAGGCGGCGCCATGCCTCCGCCACGCCGCGCAGGCTGCCGTACCTGCTGATCGCGCCCGCCGCCCTGCTGATGCTCGGCTTCATCGCCTACCCCGTCATCAGCGTCTTCTACTACAGCCTGCAGAACTACAACCCCACCAAGCCCTGGCGGAACGGCTGGGCGGGCCTCGGCAACTTCACCCACGCCTTCACCGACGACCCGCAGTTCTGGGACACGCTGACCTTCAGCGCCAAGTGGGTCGTCGTCGAGGTCGGGCTTCAGCTGCTGCTGGGTCTGGCGCTGGCTCTCATCGTCAACCAGACCTTCGTGGGCCGGTCGCTGGGACGCGCCCTGGTGTTCTCCCCGTGGGCGGTCTCCGGCGTGCTGACCTCCGCGATCTGGGTGCTGCTGTACAACTCCCAGACCGGCATCACCCGTTACCTCGCCGACATGGGCATCGGCTCCTACGGCACCAGCTGGCTGTCGGACACCTCCACCGTCTTCCCGGCCGCCGTGGTCGCCGACCTGTGGCGCGGCGTGCCGTTCTTCGCGATCCTCATCCTCGCCGACCTCCAGTCCGTCTCGAAGGACCTGTACGAGGCCGCCGAGGTCGACGGGGCGAGCCGGCTCAAGCAGTTCTGGCACATCACACTGCCGCATCTGAAGGACGCGATCGTCCTGTCCACGCTGCTGCGCGCGGTGTGGGAGTTCAACAACGTCGACCTGCTGTACACCCTCACCGGCGGCGGGCCGGCCGGCGAGACCACCACGCTGCCGCTGTACATCGCGCACACCTCCGTCGACGCCCACAACTTCGGCTACGCGTCCGCCCTGACCACGGTCGCGTTCGTGATCCTGCTCTTCTGCTCGATCGTCTACCTGCGGTTGAGCAAGTTCGGAGGCGACAAGTGATCACCGAGATCGCTCCGGCACCCGAGCGTGTGGTGCCCGAACCGACCCGGCCGCGCGGGCGGCGCCGTCCCTGGGACCAGGCCCCGCGCCGGCAGATCTACCTGCCGCTGTCGGTCTACCTGGTCTTCACGCTGGTCCCGTTCTACTGGATCCTGCTGTTCGCGCTGCGCCCCGCCGGCTCCACCTCGCTGGTGCCGTGGCCGCTGACCTTCGACCACTTCGAGAAGGTGTGGACGGAACGCTCGTTCGGCACCTACTTCGGCAACAGCGTGCTGGTGGGCCTGGCCACCCTGGTGATGACCACGGTCGTGGCGCTGGCCGGCGGCTACGCCCTCGCCCGGTTCGACTTCAAGGTCAAGCGCGCCTTCATGCTGGCCCTGCTGTGCTCGCAGTTCGTGCCGGGCGCACTGCTGCTGGTGCCGCTGTTCCAGATCTTCGCCGAACTGAAGATGATCAACTCGCTGGGCAGCGTCATCATCGCCGAGACGGTCTTCCAGCTGCCGCTGTCGATGATCCTGATCAGCAACTTCATCAAGAACGTGCCGTACTCCCTGGAGGAGGCCGCCTGGGTCGACGGCTGCAACCGGCTGCGGGCCTTCCGGGTCGTCGTGCTGCCGCTGCTGCGGCCGGGGCTGATCGCCGTCGGCTCCTTCGCCTTCGTGCACTCCTGGAACCACTTCCTCTTCGCCCTGATGTTCCTCAACAACCAGGACAAGCAGACCATCCCGGTCGGCCTCAACTCCCTGATGAGCGCCGACAGCGTCGACCTCGGCGCGCTGGCCGCGGGCGGCATCATCGCCGCCGTCCCGGTGGTCATCGTGTTCGCGTTCATCCAGAAGTGGCTCATCACCGGATTCAGCGCCGGGGCGGTGAAGGGATGAGGCTTCGTCAGTTCGCTCTGGCTGCCGCACTGCTGGGCACGTTCTGCCTGCCCGCCCACGCCGGCGAACAGGTCCACGACATCAGTCGCGACCCCCTCGCCCCGAACGACGGCTGGGCCTCCTACGGCACCGGCACCACCGGAGGCGCCGCCGCCGACGACGCCCACGTGTACGCCGTCACCGACCGGGCCGGCCTGGTGCGCGCCCTCGACGGCGGCAGCGACACCCCGAAGATCATCAAGGTCGCCGGGACCATCGACGCCAACACCGACGACCGCGGCCGGCACCTCGACTGCGCCGACTACGCCACCGGCGGCTACGACCCGAAGCGGTACCTCGCCGCGTACGACCCCCGCAGCTGGGGCGCGGCCAAGCCGAGCGGCCCGCAGGAGGAGGCGCGCCAGGCGTCCGCGGCCCGGCAGGCCGAACGGGTCGTGTTCACCGTCGGCTCCCACACCACCATCGTCGGCCTCGGCTCCTCCGCCGTCCTCAAGGGCGCGAGCCTTCAGGTGAGGGGCGCCGACAACGTCATCGTCCGCAACGTCGAACTGCGCGACGCCTACGACTGCTTCCCCGTCTGGCAGCCCAACTCCGGTGGCCTCGGCGACTGGAAGGCGGCGTACGACACCCTGTGGCTGAACGGCGCCACCCATGTGTGGGTCGACCACGTCACCGCCTCCGACAAGGGCCACCCGGACGCCGACGAGCCCACCTGCTTCGCCCGCAACTACCTGCGCCACGACGGCCTGCTCGACATCACGAACGGCTCCGACCTGGTCACCGTCTCATGGAGCCGGTTCGCAGACCACGACAAGGCGATGCTCATCGGCAACGGGGACAACGTCACCGGTGACCGCGGCAAGCTGCGGGTCACCCTCCACCACAACGAGTTCGACGGCGTCGTGCAGCGCGCCCCGCGCGTCCGCTTCGGCCAGGTGCACCTCTACGACAACCGGTACGTGGTCCCCGACGACGGCGAGTACCGCTACTCCATCGGCGTCTCCACCGAGTCCCGCATCCACGCCGAGAACAACGCCTTCCACACCCCGAACCATGTGGAGGCGGCCGACCTGGTCAAGAGCTGGAACGGCAGCGCGCTGCACGCGAGCGGCACCCTCTTCAACGGCTACCCGGTCGACCTGCTCACCCTCTACAACGCCTACAACTCCGGCAGCGAACGCGATCTGACCGCCGACGTCGGCTGGACCCCCGCCCTGCACGGGCCGGTCGACAGCGCCGCGGTGGCCGACCGGGCGGTGGCGCGCGGCGCGGGCGCGGGGAG
Source organism: Streptomyces sp. NPDC014006 (assembly GCF_043088925.1). NCBI lineage: Bacteria > Bacillati > Actinomycetota > Actinomycetes > Kitasatosporales > Streptomycetaceae > Streptomyces > Streptomyces sp. NPDC014006. Next base: position 1,298,613 of record NZ_JBICAJ010000001.1, read on the forward strand.
GATCCGATGACCACGGCACCCGTGCCGGTCGTGCTGGCCGGCGCCCGCGGTCACGGCCGCTGGCACCTGGACAACATCCGCCGCCTCCAGGACCGGGGCCTGGTCCGGCTCGTGGGAATCTGCGAGCTGACCCCGCTGACCCCGCGGGAGATCCCCGACGGCTTGGGCGCCCCCGAGCAGTCCGCCGATTTCGGCGCCCTGCTGGACGCCACCGCCGCCCGGATCGCCGTCATCTGCACCCCGATCCCCACCCACACCGACCTCGCGCTCACCGCCGCCGAGCGGGGCGTGCACCTGCTGCTGGAGAAGCCGCCCGCACCCTCGTACGCCCAGTACCGGCGGATGGCCGACGGGGTGGCGCGGGCCGGTGTCGCCTGCCAGGTCGGCTTCCAGTCGCTCGGCTCGCACGCCCTGCCCGCCATCCGGGACATGCTCGCGGACGGCGTGATCGGCGAGGTGGAGGGCGTGGGCGGTGCCGGGGCCTGGGCCCGCGCCGAGGCGTACTTCCGGCGGGCGCCCTGGGCGGGCCGGCGGCGGCTGGACGGCACCGACGTGGTCGACGGGGTGCTCACCAACCCCCTCGCGCACGCCGTCGCCACCGCCCTCGCCCTCGACGGCTCGGTGCGCGCCGAGGACGTCACCGGCATCGAGACCGAGTTGCTGCGCGCCAACGCCATCGAGTCCGACGACACCTCCTGCGTGCGGATCACCACCGCACGCGGCCGGCGCGTCGTCGTCGCGGCCACCCTGTGCGCCGAGCAGCCCGACGAGCCGTACGTGCTGGTCCACGGCAGCCGGGGCCGGATCACCTTCTGGTACAAGCAGGACCGGGTGCTGCTCCAGCGCGCCGGCCACGGCCCGGAGGAGTTCGAGTACGGCCGCACCGACCTGCTCGCCAACCTCGTCGAGCACCTCACCCACGGCGCCGGCCTGCTCGTCCCGCCGGACGCGACCGGCGCCTTCATGAAGGTGGTCGAGCGGATCCGGCTCGCCCCCGACCCGGCCCCGCTGCCCGCGGGCGCCTGGCACCTGCTGCCCGAGGAGGGCCGCCGGGTCGTGCGCGGCGTGGACGGCCTCGTCGCGGCCGCCGCCGACACCCTCGCCCTGTACTCCGAACTCGGCGCCCCCTGGGCCCCGAGCGCCCTGCCGAGAGAGGTGAGCACCCGATGACCGCCCACGACGGCGCCGTCCTGCGGGTCGCCGGCCGTCCCGTCGGCCGCTACGTCATCCGTCCCGAGCTGCCCGCCCGGCTCTCCCCGCGCCCCTATCTGCACCCCGTCACCACCCTGGCCGGCACCACGGTCACCGAGCTGACCCCCGCCGACCACGCACACCACCTCGGCGTCGGTGTCGCCGTTCCCGACGTCGAGGGGCACAACTTCTGGGGCGGGCGCACCTTCCTGCGCGAGAAGGGCCCGACCGAGCTGGACAACCACGGCGCCCAGCGGCACACCGCGTTCGCGCTGCGCGATCCGGACGGCTTCGTCGAGGAGCTGCGCTGGGTGGCGGCCGGTGCGGAGCTGCTGCGCGAGCGGCGCACGGTCGCGGCCACCCCTCTCACGTCCACCGCCTGGGCGCTGGACTTCACCTTCTCCCTCACCAACGTCACCCCCGGCCCGCTGTCCCTGGGCAGCCCCGCCACCAACGGCCGCCCCGGCGCCGCGTACGGCGGCTTCTTCTGGCGGGCCCGCAAGGAAGCCGGGCCGCCCTGGGTGTTCACCGCCGACGCCGAGGGCGAGGACGCGGTGCACGGCCGCCGTGCCGACTGGCTGGCCCTCGCGGGCTCCGGCTGGACGCTGGTCTTCGCCGGTGCCACCGGCGCGACCCGGCGCGACCCGTGGTTCGTGCGCGCCACCGAGTACCCCGGCGTCGGCTCCTCGCTGGCGTCCACCGAGCGGCTGACGGTCCCGGCCGGTGAGACCGTCGTACGGCGGATCGTCACGGTCGTCGCGGACGGCAGGCCGGACCGGGACGAGGCGGCCGCCCTGGTCGGAAAGGCAGTCGCCCAGTGACCACGTATCAGAACCCCATCCTCAACGCCGACTGGTCCGACCCGGACGTGGTCCGCGTCGGCGACGACTTCTACCTCACCGCCTCCAGCTTCGGCCGCGCCCCCGGCCTGCCCCTGCTGCACTCCCGGGACCTCGTCAACTGGACCCTGGTCGGCCATGCCCTCGAACGCCTCGAGCCGGAAGCCGAGTTCGCCCGGCCCCGGCACGACTGCGGCGTCTGGGCGCCGTCGATCCGCCACCACGACGGCCGGTTCTGGATCTTCTGGGGCGACCCTGACCAGGGCATCTTCCAGGTCAACGCGCCCGAGATCCGCGGCCCGTGGACCCGCCCGCACCTGCTGAAGGCCGGCCGGGGCCTGATCGACCCCTGCCCGCTGTGGGACGACGAGAGCGGCGAGGCCTATCTCGTGCACGCCTGGGCCAGGTCCCGCGCCGGCGTGAAGAACCGCCTCACCGGCCACCGTATGCACCCCGACGCCACCTCGCTGCTCGACGAGGGCAAGCTGATCGTCGACGCCGACCGCATCCCCGGCTGGTTCACCCTCGAAGGGCCCAAGCTCTACCGGCACGACGGCTGGTTCTGGATCCTGGCGCCCGCCGGGGGAGTGGAGAGCGGCTGGCAGGGCGCCTTCCGCGCGCGGGACTTCTTCGGCCCGTACGAGGAGCGGATCGTCCTGGAACAGAAGGACACCGACGTCAACGGCCCCCACCAGGGCGGCTGGGTGCGCACGGCCGCGGGCGAGGACTGGTTCGTGCACTTCCAGCAGCGCGGCGCCTACGGCAGGGTCGTGCACCTCCAGCCGATGCGCTGGGGCACCGACGGCTGGCCGGTGCTCGGGAACGACGGCGCCCCCGTCACCGTGCACCCCAGGCCCGCCCTGCCGCCGCAGCCGCCGGCCGCGCCCGCCACCGACGACGACTTCCCCGGCGGACGGTACGGACGTCAGTGGCAGTGGACCGCCAACCCTCCCCCAAGCTCTCGGCTTCGCTCGAGCAGGGGGTACCCCCATGACGGCTGGGCCACCCAGCACTCCGGCGACGGCCTGCGGCTGACCTGCGTGCGCTCCGCCGACGCGCACGATCTGCGCACGCTGCCGAACCTGCTCACCCAGCGGCTGCCCGGCCTGCCCAGCGCCGTCGAGGTCGAGCTGCGCCTGGACGCCGAGGAGCCGGGGGCCCGGGCCGGGCTCGCGGTGCTCGGGGACGCGTTCGGCTGGATCGGGCTCGAGCGCGGCACCGACGGCGGCGTGCAGCTGGTGCACCGGTTCGCCGAGCCCGTCGCGGAGGCCGAACGGGACGCCGCCCACCCGCGTCCCGCCCCGCAGGGCCGGGTCCGGCTGCGCATCGAGATCGGCGCCGGCGCGCGCTGCCGCTTCTTCTACGACACCGGGGCGGGGCCGACGCCCTCCGGCCCCGTCTTCGCCGCCACCCCGTGGCGCTGGGTCGGCGCACTGCTCGGCCTGTTCGCGCTCGCCCCGGAAGGAACGGGACACGCCGGCGCGGCGACCTTCGAGCACTTCCGTATCACCGCCCTGTGATGTCCGTACCCCGTACGCCTGTTGGGAGCCGCAATGCCGCACGTCCCTAGCAAGCGCTTGCCGAGAGCGGGTGTCGTCCTGGTCGCCGTCACCGGCCAGGTCGCCGCCCTCGGTCTCGGCGCCCTCGGCGAGGCCAAGGCCGCCACCGTCACGCCTCCCGCCTCTTCTTCCGCGGCCGCCGCCGACCGCTGGACCGACCAGCCGCACGGTTTCGCCACCCTCGCCGGCGGCACCACGGGCGGCGCCGGTGGCAAGGTCGTCACCGTCACCGACCAGGCCTCGCTCGCCCGGTACGCGGCCGCCCCGGAGCCGTACATCATCCGGGTCAAGGGTGCGATCGCCGTCGCGCCCTTCGGCTCAGACATCGTCGTGGGCTCGAACAAGACCATCGTCGGCGTCGGCGACACCGGCGAGATCGTCCACGGCGAACTGCACCTGAACCCCGGCACGCACAACGTCATCATCCGCAACCTGACGATCCGCGACTCCTATGTCGAGGGCGACTGGGACGGCAAGACCACCGACTTCGACGCCATCCAGATGGACACCGTCGACCACGTCTGGATCGACCACAACCGCCTGACGCACATGGGCGACGGCCTGCTCGACATCCGCAAGGACAGCCAGTACATCACCGTCTCCTACAACCGGTTCAGCAACCACAACAAGGCGTTCGGGATCGGCTGGACCACCGACGTCAAGACGCAGATCACCATCGACCACAACTGGTTCTCCGGCACCAAGCAGCGCAACCCGTCCGCCGACAACTGCGCCTACGCCCACCTGTACGACAACTACCTCTCCGGGCAGGTGGCCGACGGCGACCCGGTGTGGACGTACGGGAACTGGTCGCGCGGCAGGACGAAGATGGTCATCGAGAACAGCTACTACGACGGTGTCCAGCACCCCTACCAGGCCGATGCCACCGCCGAGCTGGTGCAGCGTGGATCGATCCTGCGGAACACCACCGGCCGTACCGACGCCTGGGGCACCGCGTTCGACCCGCGGGACTTCTACGACTACCGGCTGGACCCGGCGGCCGCCGTCCCGGCCCTGGTCACCCGCTTCTCCGGCCCGCAGAAGCAGATCGGCGACTCGGTGACGCTCCCGGTCCCCGGCGCCTACCCGACCGTGCAGGCCGCGGTGGACGCCGTGCCCGACGGCAACGACCTGCCGGTGACGATCGCGATCGCGCCGGGCACGTACCGCGAGAAGGTCTACGTCCCGGCCGGCAAGCCGTACGTCACGCTGGTGGGGACGGGGGACCGGCGCTCCGACACGGTGATCGTCCACGACACCCCGGCCGCGTACGGCGGTTCCACCGGCAGTGCGACCGTCCGCATCGCCGCGAACGACACCACCGCCCGCCACCTCACCTTCAGCAACGACTTCGACGAGGCCGCCGTCGAGCTGAACGGCGAGCAGGCGCTGGCCATGAAGACCACCGGTGACCGGATCGTCTTCGAGGACACCGCGTTCCTCGGCAATCAGGACACCCTGATGACCGACAGCCCGAAGCTGACCACGATCAGCCGCGTCTACGTCCGCGACTCCTTGATCGAGGGCGACGTCGACTTCCTCTACGGGCGGGCCACCACCGTCATCGAGCGGTCGGTGATCCGGGCGCTGAGCCGCGGTTCCACCACGAACAACGGCTACGTCACCGCCGCCTCGACGTGGTCCGGCAACCCGTACGGCTTCCTCATCACCGGTTCGAAGATCGTCAGCGACGCGCCGGCGGAGTCCTTCCACCTCGGCCGGCCCTGGCACCCGGGCGGGGAACCGGAGGCCGTCGGCCAGGTGCTGATCCGTGACACCGAGCTGCCCGCCGCGATCAAGTCGGCACCCTGGACCGACATGAGCGGCTTCTCCTGGAAGGACGCCCGCTTCACCGAGTACCACACCTACGGCCCCGGAGCCGCCGTCACCGCCGACCGACCGCAGATGAGCGACGCGGACGCGCGCATGCACACCGTCGCGGACTATCTGCGCGGCACGGACGGCTGGGCGCCGTTCGCCCGCCGCTGACCCCCCACCACTTCACATCCCGCTGATCCAGAAGAAGAGAGCCGATCAATGAAGATCACAAACCGCAGAAGCAGGCGTGCCGCGCTGGCCGTCGCCCTGGGCTCCGTGCTCGCCCTGACCGCCACCGCCTGCGGTGACGACGGCAACGGCACCGGCGGCGACAAGGGGTCCGAGGGCAGCGGCAAGGGCGAGATCGTCTTCTGGGACAACAACGGCGGTGTCCGCACCGACATCTGGAAGGAGGTCATCGCCGACTTCGAGAAGGCCCACCCCGGCATCAAGGTCAAGTACGTCGGCATCGCCGCCAAGGAGTACCAGTCCAAGGTGGACACCGCCATCCAGGGCGGCGGCCTGCCGGACGTCGGCGGTGTGGGCGCGGCGATGCTCGCGGAGTTCTCCGCGCAGAACGCCCTGGAGCCGCTGGACGAGCGGCTCGCCAAGTCGTCGCTGAACGGCAAGCTGAACAAGGACATGGTCGCCTCACTGAAGGCCGCCGGCGGCGGTGACGGCACTCTGTACTCGATCCCGACCTCCGCCAACAACGGCGTCCTGTACTACCGCACCGACCTCTTCCAGAAGGCCGGTCTGGACGCGCCGACCACCTGGGAGAAGTTCTACACGGCGGCCGAGAAGCTCACCGACGCGAAGAAGAACGCGTTCGGCTACACCATCCGCGGCGGCGCCGGCTCCATCGCGCAGGCGCTGGACGCGATGTACGGGCAGTCCGGGATCACGTCGTTCTGGAACGGCGACAAGACCACGGTGAACGACCCGAAGAACGTGGCCGCGCTGGAGAAGTACGCCGCGCTCTACAAGAAGGTCACCCCGGCCGCCGATGTGAACAACGACTTCACGAAGATGGTCGCCCAGTGGGACTCCGGAACGATCGGCATGCTCAACCACAACCTGGGCTCCTACCAGGACCATGTGAAGGCGCTCGGCGCGGCCAAGTTCCGCGGCATTCCGCAGCCGACCGGGCCGGGCGGGAAGCGGGTCCAGGTCTCCAACCCGGTCGACGGACTGGGGCTGTTCAAGAGCTCCAAGAACAAGGAGGCGGGCTGGAAGTTCATCGAGTTCGCGCTCTCCCACGCGGAGAACTCCAAGTTCAACGAGTCGGCGGGGCAGGTGCCGGCCAACACGGAGGCCTCCGGCGATGCGTGGATCCAGAAGGCCGAGCCGACGAAGCTGGCCGCCGCGGCACTGAGTGATGGTTCCACGTCGATCGTGCAGCTGCCGTACTACCTGCCTGACTGGAACACGATCTCCAAGGCCGACAACGAGCCGGGGTTCCAGAAGGTGCTGCTCGGGAAGATGTCGGCGAAGCAGTTCCTGGACACGCTCGCCGATCAGCTGAACAAGGCTCAGGCCGACTGGAAGGCCAACCACTGAGAGCTCGGCCGGTTGCTGTCTGTGGGGGGCTGCGGATCCGGTGTGGCTGGTCGCGCCCCCGCGGCGGAGCCGCATGTCGATACCGCCCCGCGCCCCCGGGCGGTTCCACTTACCCTGCGTTGAAAGGTGCCGTTCGTGTCCCTCAGTCGTAGAGCCGTTCTTGCCGCCGTTCCCCTCACCGTGGCCGCCGCTCCCTCGCCGAAGGCCTCCCGCACCCTCTACATCGCCGGTGATTCCACCGCCGCTCAGAAATACGCCGATGCCGCGCCCGAGACCGGGTGGGGAATGGCTCTGCCATTCTTTCTGCACCGGGAACTCGTCGTCGCCGATCACGCGATGAACGGGCGCAGTTCCAGGAGTTTCATCGACGAGGGGCGGCTGGGCGCCATCCTTTCCGTGATCCGGCCCGGGGACGTCCTGGTCGTCCAGTTCGCGCACAACGACGAGAAGGCCACCGATCCCACCCGTTACACCGAGCCGTGGACGACGTACCGGGAGTGCCTGCGCAGGTATGTCGACGGGGCCCGGGAGCGCGGGGCGCGCCCTGTGCTCGCCACGCCCGTGGAGCGGCGGCGGTTCGACGCCGCGGGCGACGCGCAGCCGACGCACGGCGACTACCCGGCGGCCATGCGGGCGCTCGCCGAGGAGGAGCGGGTTGCGCTGCTGGACGTCCAGCGGCTGTCGCTCGCCCTCTGGCAGGAGCTGGGCGTCGAGGAGACCAAGACCTACTTCAACTGGACCGCGACCGAACAGGACAACACGCACTTCAATCCGCCCGGCGCGATCGCCGTGGCCCGTCTCGTGGCGCGTGAGCTGCTGCGCACGCGGGTGCTCGCGCCGCGCGACACGCGCCGGCTGGACGAGGAGATCCCCGGGTCGTGGATCACCTGGCCCGACGCCACCGTCTGACACTTCCCCTTCGAGAAGGAGAGCCGCACCATGCACGCACGTATGTGGCATGCCCATGCCATGAAGAGAACCGCCGCGCTCGTCGGCTGCACCGCCCTCGTACTGTCCGTCACCGGGACCGCCTCCGCCCACGAGCAGCACCGCGACCCGGCCCGGCAGGTGCTCGGCGCGCGGGACGGCTGGGGCGCCTTTGGGACCGGCACCACCGGCGGGGCCGCGGCCGACGCCGCGCACGTCTACACCGTCGGCACCTGGGCGCAGTTCAAGGCCGCCCTCGCCGCCGGCGGCGACGCGCCGAAGATCATCAAGGTGACGGGGACGATCGACGCCGTCTCCGAGGGCTGTGACGCCTTCGCCGCGCCCGGCTACGACTTCGCCGCCTACCTGGACACGTACGCGCCGGAGAAGTGGGGGTACGACACCGACCTGGACAAGGAGCCGGCCGACAGCCCGGAGGGCCTGCGCCGGGTGTCCGCCGCCGACCAGGCCAGGGAGATCAAGGCGAACGTGCCCGGCAACACCACCATCATCGGAGTGGGCCGCAACGCCGGCTTCAAGGGTGCGAGCCTGCAGATCAGCGGCGTGGACAACGTCATCGTCCGCAACCTCGCCTTCGAGAGCCCGCTCGACTGTTTCCCGCAGTGGGACCCCACCGACGGCGCCACCGGCAACTGGAACTCCGAGTACGACAGCGCCGTGGTCTACGGCTCCACCCATGTCTGGCTGGACCACAACACCTTCACCGACGGCGCCCACCCGGACTCGTCCCTGCCGGTGTACTTCGGCATGACCTATCAGCAGCACGACGGCGAGCTGGACATCGTCAAGGGCGCCGACTACGTCACGGCCTCCTGGAACGTCTTCGCCGACCACGACAAGACGATCCTCATCGGCAACAGCGACAGCGCCGCGACGGCCGCCGTGGACCGCGGGCATCTGAAGGTCACCTTCCACCACAACCTGTTCCGCAACCTGGTCGAGCGGGCGCCGCGTGTGCGGTTCGGCCAGGTCGACTCCTACAACAACCACTTCGTGGCCGGCGACGGCTACTCCTACAGCTACGGCATCGGCATGGAGTCCCAGCTGGTCGCCGAGCACAACGCCTTCACGCTGCCGGAGGGCGCTTCCGCCGGGAAGATCCTCAAGAAGTGGAAGGAGGCCCCGGTCACCGCCGCCGACAACTACGTCAACGGCCGCGCGACCGATCTGATCGCCGTGCACAACGCGGAGATCCCCGGCGAGACCCTCGCCTCCGGCGCCGGCTGGACGCCCACCCGGCGCACGCACGTCGACCCGCCGCGCGCCGTGCCCGCCATCGTCGACCACGGCGCGGGCGCCGGAGAGGTCCGCTGACATGGAACCCCTCGTCACCGGACGCAGAGGCTTCCTGGCCGCGAGTGCCGGCGCCGCCCTGGCGCTGGGCTTCGCGGCCCCCGCGGGCGCGGCGCGCCGCTCGCCCTTCGGCCGTTTCGGTTCACCGGCGGCCCGGCTCACCGAGCGCACCCTGTACGTCCACCCCGGCGGCGCCGGTGACGTGACGAGCGTCGGCGCCGCCCTCGCCGCCGCGACCGGTCCCGGCTGGACGCTCGTCCTCGCACCGGGCATCTACCGGGAGACCGTCGCCGTCGACACCGGCCGTACGGGGGCTACCTGGATCGGCGCCTCGGAGAATCCGCGCGATGTCGTGATCGTGTACGACAACGCGGCCGGCACGCCCAAGCCCGGCGGCGGCACCTTCGGCACCAGCGGCTCGGCCACCGTCACCGTGCAGGCCGACGCCTTCACCGCCCGCTGGATCACCTTCGCCAACGACTGGCTGCGCGCCGGCCACCCCGGCGTGGAGGGCACCCAGGCGGTGGCGCTGAAGGTGCAGGGCGACCGCAGCTCCTTCTGGCACTGCCGCTTCCTCGGCCACCAGGACACCCTGTACGCCGACACCATGGCGCTCGGCACCTTCGCCCGCCAGTACTTCGCCCACTGCTACGCCGAGGGTGACGTCGACTTCGTCTTCGGGCGGGCGACGGCGGTGTTCGAGCACTGCCGCTTTTGGACGCTGGACCGCACCGACCTCGCCGCGCCGCCGTACGGTTTCGTCTTCGCGCCCTCCACGGCGGGCGCCAACCCACGCGGCTACCTGGTCACCCGCAGCCACGTCACCAGTGGGGCCCCGGACGGGTTCTACAAGCTGGCCCGCCCGTGGGTGCCCAGCTCCGACCCGACCGCCCGCCCCATGCTCACCGTCCGCGACACCTGGCTCGGCCCCGGCATCGATCCGGCCGCGCCCTACGCGAACATGCGGGACGCCTACCCCTGGCAGAGCATGCGCTTCGCCGAGTACCGCGACACCGGTCCAGGCGCCGTCGTCTCCGTGCCGGAGAACCGGCCGCAACTCGACGCGGAGGCGGCCCGCCAGCACACCCGGACGGCCTGGCTGGGGGACTGGACGCCTTGGACGCAGGGCACCTTGACCGGATTTTTGCCTGCGGAAGAGGTATCGATCGGGCCACGGACCTCGCGCCCGAGGGGGTGACGCGCGTAGAAACTTGTCATGCATAAGCCACTGCGTTTCGCGGCCGCCGCGGCCGCCTGTGCCGTCGCCGGCGCCGCCCTGTACGGCGCCGGCGCGGCCACCGCCGACCAGTCGACCGCCAACTCCACGCACGAGCCGTACAACATCGGCGTCCTGGTCAAGGACATCGACGGCTACTACGGCACGACGCTCGACGGCAACGGCGTCTACCAGGCCTCGCCCACCAGCCCGTACGCCAAGGACCTCGCGCAGATCGACGCGGCCGCCCGCAAGTACATCGACAAGGCCGCCCGCAAGGCGCTGAAAAAGGGCGAGAAGCCGGCCGTCGTCTTCGACATCGACGACACCCTGCTGCTCAGCCTCGACTACGAGAAGAAGACCAACTACACGTACAACGGCACCACCTGGAACGACTACGTCAACAAGGCCGACCGCCCGGCCGTGTTCGGCAGCCCGGAACTCGTGCGCTACGCCGAGTCCAAGGGCGTCGAGGTCTTCTACAACTCCGGTCTGAGCGAGGCCCAGCGCCCCGCCGCCGTGGAGAACCTGAAGAAGGTCGGCGCCGATGTGAACCTGGACGCCGGCCACATGTTCCTCAAGGACAAGGCCGCCCCGCCGGCCTACCTGAGCGACTGCGCCACCCCCGGCACCTGGAACTGCACCACCGTGCAGTACAAGGCGGGCACCCGCCGGCACATCGAGGACGACCTCGGCTACGAGGTCATCGCCGACTTCGGCGACCAGTACTCCGACCTCGAGGGCGGCTACGCCGACCGGACGTACAAACTGCCCAACCCGACGTACTACGTCGGCTAGGGTCTTTCGTCTGGATCAGGCCGCGAGCCCGGCATGATCCAAACGAGAGGCCCTAGTTCCGCGCACGCGGCAGCGGCAGCGCCCCCGCCGGTCGGCACCGGCAGGGGCGCGCCGTGGGCGGAGGCTGTCAGTCGTAGCTGATGTCCGAGGCCGAGAACAGGCAGGTCGTGCCGTCGGGGCCGGTGCCCAGCTCGGTGGGCTCCTTGCCGGTGCTGTTGCCCCGGAAGCGGACGCAGATCTTGGTCTTCTTCCTGGTGTCGCCGTGGATGCGCACGTTCCGCAGCGACGCCGTGTCACCGTAGTTCGCGTTGACGCCGACGATCGCCTTGCCCGGCGCGGTCACGTCCACGTCATCGACGATGATCGTGCGCTTGTACTGCTTCTTGCAGTTGCCGCAGGAGCGGACCAGCTTGCCGAAGTTCTCCACCCGGAACTTGCTCACGACCAGCTTCCCGGCGCCGTTGAACTGCAGCACCTTGTCGTCGGCGTTCCTCGCGCCGCCGCCGTGGACCGTGTAGACGGCCGACGCGGAGGTGCCCTTGAAAGTGGCGGCGTCCTCGCCGACGTCGAGCCACCACACGTTCTGCAGAGTGCAACTGCCCAGGCAGTGGACGCCGTCGGCGGCCGGAGTGCCGATGATCACGTTCTTCAGGACGGCGCCGTCCTTCAGCTCGAAGATCGGGCCCTGTGATTCGTCCTGGCTGTCGGTCCCCAGGTCGCCGGTGCCGTGGAACTCGGTCAGCCTGCCGTCGTAGGTGCCCGACACCTCGATGGTCTGCGCCACGGCCTTGCTGCCCCTGGCCGTCGGCCACGGCGTGGCCGCGCCCGCCGGGGACAGCAGCGTCGTGGTGACGAGCGCGGCACCGGTGATGCCGAGGGCGGCGGAGCCGGCGATCAGGGCGCGCCGCCGGGTGACCGTGCGGCGGTGCCGGACGCGGCGCTGAGCTGGTGCAGTCATGTACCGATTCCTCAAGTGGGTGGTGACTCTTGCGCCGTGTGGTCGCCACCGGTGGGGAAAAGGTTGCCGTGCCCGGTGAAGTTCTCTACGAGCCGCCGCTGTTCGGCGGGTGCGGCGCGAAGTCGCCGCCGACCGTGTACGGCTCGCCGGCCGCCGTCGCCGTGATCGAGTAACGGTCGTCCCCGGCGTCCCGGCCGCCGCGCCCGTGGTTGTACTGCCCCGCGAACACCCACTCGCCCGCCGGGACCGTACGCCCCGCCTTGAGGGTCCACGTGTACACCAGGAAGCCGTCGCGCTCGCCGACCGTCAGCGTGAAGTCATCCTCCGGCAGGGTCCGCCAGGCACCGGTGGAGGACACGCCGCCGGTCTGCGCGACCCGCAACCGAACCGTGAGCGAGGTCAGTGGTTCCCGGGTCCTGAGGGTGAGATCGCTCTGCGCCCAGAACGCGTTGCTGTGCGGATCGATGGAGCCGTCCGACCACAGCGGGCCGTTCTCGGTGTCCGGCGCGGCGGATGGACGGCGTGTGACGTCGGGCGAGGTCACCGGGGTCGGGGAGACGGCGACCGTCTGCTGCGCGGGTGCGCCGTCCCGTACGGCGGAGGCGACCGCGTAGCCGCCCGCCGCGAGCAGGCCCGCGACCGCTGCCGCGGCGCCGGCGATCCGCGTCCAGCCCCACACCGGGGGATGAGCCGCCGGGCGGTCCCGCCCCGTCATGCCGCGTTCGATCCGGGCCAGCATGCGCGTGCGGTCGGGCTGATGCTCCCCGGCCGCCTGCCGCAGCCGGGCGCGCAGTTCGTCGTGCCCCTCCCGCCGCATGCTCATCGCTTCCTTCCCTGCGCCTCGCCGGTGGCGCGCGCCATCGCCGCCCGGATCGTCGGCGCGGCCCCCTGCGGGCCGAGCAGCCGCTGCAGTTCGGCCATGCCCTTGGAGGTCTGGCTCTTCACCGTACCCACCGACACGCCGAGGGTGAGCGCCGTGTCCTTCTCGGACAGATCGAAGGCGTGCCGCAGCACCACACACGCCCGCTTGCGGAACGGCAGCCGGCGCAGCGCCTGGCGCACATCGACCACGCCGGCGACGTCCGGGTTCTCCGTCCGCTCCTCGCGGTGCGGCCAGAACAGGGCGATCCGCCGCCGCTCCCGCACCGCACTGCGGATCCGGGTGCGGGCCAGATTGGCGACCACCCCGCGTGCGTACGCCACCGGATGCTCAGCCGCGCGCACCCGGTCCCAGCGGTGCCACAGCGCCAGTAACGCGTCGGCCGCCAGATCGTCCGCGGCGTCCGACTCGCCGGTCAGCAGATGGGCGAGGCGCGCGAGTTCGGCGTAGTGGCGCTCGAAGAAGGCGTGGAACTCCACGGAGGCGGCGTCGTCGACGACTGTGCCCACGGGCGGTCTCTCCTCGCAGCGGTGTCCCGACGTCGGAACAGTCGAACGAAGGTGCGCCGGGACGAGATCCGGAACTGTACCAGCGGCGTACGGGAATTCGAACACCGTATGGCGGACCGAACCCGCCGCGGGAATGCGGGCAGGACGAAGGGGGCAGCCCCGAGCGGCTGCCCCCAAGTCCCCCTGCCCTGCTGTCCCTTGCTAGCCCTTCAGCGCGGCCTTCATCATGGCCTTCGCCACCGGCGCCGCCAGCCCGTTGCCGCTGACCTCGGAGCGCGCCGCGTCCGACTGCTCGACCATGACCGCCACCGCGACCTCCTTGCCGCCGGCCTTGGCGTAGGAGGTGAACCAGGCGTACGGCGTCTTGCTGTTGTTCTCGCCGTGCTGGGCCGTACCGGTCTTGCCGCCGACGGTCGCGCCGGAGATCCGCGCGTTGGTGCCCGTGCCCTCCTCGACGACCGTCTGCATCGCCGACTGCAGTTGTTCGGCGGTGCGGGAGCTGACGATCTCCTTGCTGCCCGCGTCGTCGTCGTAGTTCTGCAGCACGTCACCGCCGCTGTCGGTGACCTGGGCCACCATGTGCGGCGAGACCAGCTTGCCGCCGTTGGCGATCGCCGCCGACACCATCGCCATCTGCAGCGGCGTCGCCGTCACGTCGAACTGGCCGATGCCGCTCAGCGCCGTCTGCGCCTTGTCCATGTCCTTGGGGTACACGCTCGGGTACGCCCGAACCGGCACGTCCCGCTGCTCGTCGTTGAAGCCGAACTTCTCGGCCATCGCCCGCACCTTGTCCTGGCCCAGGTCGACCGCCATCTTCGCGAAGACGTTGTTGCAGGAGTACTGAAGAGCGACCCGGATGGAGGCGTTCTCACACGGCGCCGACGGATTCTCGTTGCTCAGATCCTGCGTGGTCAACGGCAGCCGGTACGGGTCCGGGCTCACCGTGCGCTGGTCCACCGAGGAGTACAGCCCGTCCTCCAGCGCGGCCGCGGCCACCACCAGCTTGAACGTGGAGCCCGGCGGCAGCGGCTGGCGCAGCCCCCGGTTGTTCAGCGGCTTGTCCGGGTCGGCGTTCAGCTCCTTCCACGCCGTGCCCGCGGTGTTGGCGTCGGTGAGCGCGGACGGGTCGTACGACGGCGCCGACACGACGGCGAGGATCCGGCCCGTCTTCGGGTCGATGGCGACCGCCCCGCCCTTCTTGCCGCCGAGCGCCTGGTACGCCGCCTTCTGCACGTCCGGGTCGATGGTCGTCAGCACGTTGCCCGGGTCGGCCCGCTTGCCGGTGACCGTGTCCATCACCGTCCGCAGCCGCGGGTCCGTGCCGTTGAGCAGCTCCGCGTAGATGCCCTCCAGCTGCGTCGGGGCGTACGCCTGCGAGGCGTAGCCCGTCACCGCCGCGTACAGCCTCCCGTCCGTGTACGTGCGCTTGTACGCCAGGTCACCGCCCGACGTCCGCGCCGAGCCGGTCACGGAGCGTCCGGCCACGATGATGTTGCCGAGCGGCTCCGCGTACGTCTGGATCGCGTTGCGCCGGTTGTCCTTGTCGTCCGCGAGCGCCTTGCCGTCGTAGAACTGCACCCAGGTCGCCCGCGCCAGCAGGGCGAGCACCAGGAGCAGCGCGAAGACCGATGCGCGCCTGATCGTCTTGTTCATCCCGATCAGAAGACGAGCGGAAAGGCGTCGATCGTTCCCTCGCGCCCGGTTTTCTCATCGTCCGCTCAGGAAGCCCGCTTCGTACGCCGCGATCACCGCCTGGGTCCGGTCCCGGGCGCCGGTCTTGGCCAGCACCGACGCCACATGGGTCTTCACCGTCGCGGGGCCGACGCCCATGCGCCCGGCGATCTCCGCGTTGGTCAGCCCGGCCGCCATCAGGCGCAGCACCTCGCGCTCGCGGTCCGTGAGGCGCGTCACCCAGGCCGGGGGCGCGGGCCGGGCCTGCGCGTGCGCGGCCGCGAGCGTGCGCACGGCGAAGGGGAACAGCAGGGTGTCGCTGTGCGCGACCAGCCGTACCGCCTGCACCAGCGTGTCGGCGTCCGCCCGCTTCAGCAGGAACCCGGCGGCTCCGGCGCGCAGGGCGTCGTACACGTAGGAGTCGTTCTCGAAGGTCGTGACGACGACGACACGGGGCGGGTCGGCGAGTGTGGCGAGGATCTGCTCGGTGGCGCGGATGCCGTCGATCTGCGGCATGCGCACGTCCATCAGCACCACGTCCGGCCGCCGGTCGCGTACGACGGTCACGGCCTCGGCGCCGGTCGCCGCCTCCCCGACCACCTCCAGGTCCGGCTCGGCGGACAGGATGGCGTGCAGCGCGGTGCGGACCATGCGCTCGTCGTCGGCGAGGACGATCCGGATCGGCTCCCGGCTCATACGGCCCCCTTCCTCGGGATCATGCGGTGGTGCCCGGCGGGGCCGTGCGGCTGCTTCCACCGGGTGGTGCGGCTTGTCGTATCGGCAGGTGGACGTGCAGCCGCCACGCCTGCCCGGCCGGGCCGGCCTCGGCGGCGCCGCCCAGCAGCCGGGCCCGGTCGGCGATGCCCCGCAGGCCGTGGCCGCCGCCGGGCCGGACGGCCGGTGCGCGGCAGGTGCCGACGGGGTTGGTCACGGTGATCTCCAGACGCGCGCCGGCCGCCGTGATCCGCACGTCCACCGCCATCCCGGCGTCACCGTGCTTCAGCGCGTTGCTCAGCCCCTCCTGCACGATCCGGTACGCCTCCCGGGAGACCAGGTCGGGCAGCGCGGCCGGGTCCACAGCGACCTCGGCCCGCACCCGCAGCCCGCACGCACGGGTACGGCGCAGCAGGGCGTCGAGGTCGGCGGCGAGGGTGGGCGCGGGCGCGGTACCGGGGGTGTCACCGGCGCGCAGCACGCCGAGGACGGCGTCGAGTTCGCCGACGGTTCGCCGGGTGGTGTCCTCGATCGCGGCGAGCGCCTCGCGGACGAACTCCGGGTCGCTGTCCAGCACCCGGCGGGCCGCGCTCGCCTGCAGGGTGACGGCGCTGAGGGCGTGCCCGACGGAGTCGTGCAGTTCGCGGGCGAGCCGGTTGCGCACGGCGAGGTCGGCGGCGCGCGCCTCGGCGGCCGCCAGCCGCTCCTCCGGGGTCGGCCCGAGCAGCGCGGGCGCCCACCGGGCCAGCAGCGCCCCGCTGCCGGCCGCGCACCCGGCGAGCGCCACCAGCATGGCCAGACCGGCGAGCGGGGCGAGTGCCAGACCCCAGCCGTGGACGAGGACTTCGGGGAGGCCGAGACCGGTGCCGCGCAGCCCCGCGAACAGCGGCAGCACCATCAGGACGACCGCGAACGGCGGCACGGCCAGCGACATTCCGGACAGGATGCCGCCGAGCCCGAGATGCAGCGTGAACCAGGCCGCCGACCGGCCGCGCGCGGCACGGCCGCGGGCCGGGGTGGGGGAGAGGGCGTCGGGGTCGATGCCGCACAGGGTGCGCGCCGCGCCCGCCTCCAGCGGGCGGGTCATCGGGAACAGGGCGCCGGTGAGCGCGGCCAGCGGCAACCCCACGACGAACGACAGCAGTTGCAGCGGCAGATCGCCGAAGACGTACCGGGAGTCCAGGGCCGGCCCGACGATCACCTCGCCGACGAAGACGTACGGCATGGCGAGCGCACCGCCGAGGATCAGGTGGATCCAGCGGCGGCGCGCCCGCCTTCCGAACAGCAGCCGGCCCCCGGATCTCACGTCGTCGGCTTCCCGGTCGCCGCCGGTTTGGTGTCCGACGCGCAGGGGCCGGCGGCCGGTCGGCCGGCGCCGGAGGCCACGCGCGCGGTGCCCGCCGCGGTGGGCCCGGCGGCCTCAGCCGCCCGTCCGGCGAGCGCCGCCGCTCGCGCGGCGCCCGGCGCGGGCCGTCCGCCGAGCCGCACCGACCGCTCCACGAGGAAGGACACGCCGACGGCGGCGACCAGAAGCCCGACGATCATGTGGCCAGCGTAGGTGAGGTTCATCAGGGATGTGGGCCGGTCGGCGTCCTTCTCCACGCCGGTCAGCGAGGCCACCGCGAGCCAGCCGCCCCAGCAGGCCGTCGCGCCGGAGCCGAGCCAGGCCGCCGTCAGGGGAACCGCGACGGGCAGCTTGCGGCCCCGGCGGAACGCCAGGAGCAGGCCGCCGACGACGGCCGACGCCAGGAAGACGACGTACAGGACCTCCATGACGTAGAACCCGCTGTCCCGGCCGGCGACGCGGCCCGCGCTGAGCCCGGCCGTGCCGCCGGACAGCCAGACCAGATGCGGGGCCATGACGGGCGGTGCGAGGACGGCGGCCGCGCCGGCGGACATCCGCCGTGCGGACCCCGGTGCCCCGGACGGCAGTTGCCCCACGCGGCCGCGCCACAGCCCGCCCCACCGGTCGCGGGCGTACCGCACGAACAGGGCGCCCAGGCACAGGCCCTGCACGATGAAGCCGGTGTACACCACGGCGAACACCCAGGCGTCCAGGAAGGGTTCACCGCCACCGGCCGCGTGCGCGCGCCCGCCCAGCGCCGTGACCAGCAACTGGAGCGGGTACCCGGCCATGATCGGCGCGAGCAGCCCGGTGGCCACCCAGGCGGGAAGGGCGAGCAGCCAGGCCGGCACCCGCCGCCCCCACGGCCGGGTCAGCAGCAGCGCCAGCACGATCACCGCGCCGTCCATGAGCACGGTGACCCCGTTGGCCACAGCCATGGTGGCGGGGTGCTCCAGCAGCGGGCTGCCGTCCGGGATCCCGACGCGGCTCCCGCTGATCCAGACGGTCTTGAGGGCGAGATACGGCACGCAGGCGGCGATGGTGACGGCCCGCAGCAGGCGGCCCGGCCGGTCGGCAGGCGGAAGGGGGAGCGACTGGGTCATGCCCCCACGCTCCCGCGCGCCCGTGCGCCCTCGCCTCCTGCGCGGTGACGATCCGCCTCCGCCGCAGGGGGGAGACCGGGGTCAGCCCGGCGGACAGGGGCCGCCCGGCACGGCGGACCGGCCGCCGGGACGTCGTCAGCCCGGCAGCCGGAGCACGACCTCCTCGATCTCCTCGCCGCGCGCCTGCGCGAACCCCGTGGCGCGGGCCGTCTCCCGGAAGCCGCACTTGCCGAGCACCCGCAGCGAGCCCGCGTTGTCGGCGGCCGCCCGCGCGTACAGCGGGCGTTCGGGCACCTCGCCGATCAGGGCCCGCAGCGCGGCCGTGGCCACCCCGCGCCCCCAGTACGCCCGGTCCACCCAGTACGTCACCTCGCGCTCACCGGGCTCCCCGTACACCGCCGCCGAGCCGACCACGTCGCCCTCGGCGAGGATCGTGCGCAGCACGTGGGACGACGCTCTCAGCAGCCGCCAGTGCGCGTCGAAGGCGTCCCGGTCGGCGGGATCCTTCGGCGTGAAGGCGGCCATGCGCAGCGCTTCCGGGTCGTTCATGTGCCGGAAGAACACCGGCAGATCACTGTCGTGGACCTCACGGAGTACGACATCCATGCCCCAGAGCCTACGGGCCGCCCCGGACGGGTGCCCGTCCCTCAGAGCCGGCGGGTGGCCAGGGTCAGCCGGTCACGGGCGTCGAACAGGGCGTCCTTGACGAGCTGTTCGTGGGCGGGTGTGAGGCGGGCGACCGGCACCGAACAGCTGATGGCGTCACGGGCCGGGGTGCGGTAGGGGATCGACACGCCGAAGCAGCGCAGCCCCAGCGTGTTCTCCTCGCGGTCCACGGCGAAGCCCTGCTCGCGCACCTGGTGCAGTTCCTCGATGAGCTTCTCGCGGTCCGTGATGGTGTTCTCGGTCAGCGCCGGCAGCGTCTCCGGGAGCATCTTGCGGACCTGCTCGTCGCTGTACGTCGCGAGGATCGCCTTGCCCAGGGACGTGGAGTGGGCGGGCAGCCGGCGGCCGACCCGGGTGAAGGGCCGCAGATAGTGCTGCGACTGCCGGGTGGCGAGGTAGACGACGTTGGTGCCGTCCAGCCGGGCCAGGTGGATGGTCTCGGTGGTGTCGTCGGAGAGCCGGTCCAGCGTCGGCCGGGCCGCCGCGACCACCTCGTCGCCGTCGATGTAGGAGGTGCCGACCAGCAGCGCCCGCACCCCGATGCCGTACCGCGTGCCCGTGGCGTCGGTCTCCACCCAGCCCAGGTCCACGAGGGTGCGCAGCAGCATGTACAGGCTGGACTTGGGATACCCGACCGCCTCCTGCACCGACGCCAGGGAGTGCATGCCGGGGCGCGCCGCGAAGTACTCCAGCAGCTCCACCGTCCGTACCGCCGATTTGACCTGCGCCCCGCCGCCCGTCTCGCCTGCCGACATCGCCCTTGACCCCTTCGTTGGACGGGAAATAGTCTCCGAACTGTTCATCATCAGAGACAGTGTTCAGTATATCGAACGCCCTGGTGGGCGGCGACGTACTGGGAGGGATCCACGGTGGCAGCAGCACCAGTCTGGAGTGTCGACCCCCGAACCGGGAAGCAGCGGGAACAGGTTGCGGTGGAAGCCACAGCCCAGGAGGTGGACGCCGCCGTCCGCGCCGCGCACGCCGCCCGCGACTCGCTCGCCGACCGCACCGTCCGAGCCGCCTTCCTGCGCACCGCCGCCGACCGGCTGCACGCGGCGCAGGACCACCTCGTCGAGGTCGCCGACGCGGAGACCGCGCTCGGCCCGGTCCGGCTCACCGGCGAACTCGCCCGCACCTGCTACCAGCTGCGCGCCTTCGCGGACATCGTCGACGAGGGCGCCTTCCTCGACGTCGTCATCAACCACCCCGACGACACCGCGACCCCGCCGGTCCCGGACCTGCGCCGCTACAAGATCCCGCTCGGTGTCGTCGCGGTCTACTCCGCGTCCAACTTCCCCTTCGCCTTCTCCGTGCCCGGCGGCGACACGGCGAGCGCGCTCGCCGCGGGCTGCCCGGTCGTCGTCAAGTCCCACCCCGACCACCCGGGACTGTCCGAGCTGGTCGCGAAGGTCCTGCGGAACGCCGCCGCGGAGCACGGCATCCCCGCGGGCGTCCTGGGTCTCGTCCACGGCTTCGAGGCCGGCGTCGAGCTGATCAAGCACCCGCTGGTCACCGCCGCGGGCTTCACCGGGTCGGTGCGCGGCGGCCGGGCGCTGTTCGACGCGGCCGCCGCCCGTCCGGTGCCGATCCCGTTCCACGGCGAGCTGGGCTCGCTGAACCCGGTCGTGGTGACCGAGGCAGCGGCCGCCGAGCGCCCGGAGGCGATCGGCACCGGGCTCGCCGGGTCGATGACCCTCGGGGTCGGCCAGTTCTGCGTCAAGCCGGGCCTGGTGCTGGTGCCGTCCGGCGCGGCGGGCGACGGGCTAGTCAAGTCCCTCACCGACGCGGTCAGCAACACCGGCGCCGGCGTGCTGCTCGACCACCGCATGCGGGACAACTTCGTGGCCGGGGTCGCCGAGCGCGCCCAGCTCCCCGACGTCGAGACGCCGGTGACTCCGGGCGCCGGTGGCGAGCACACGGTCAGCCCGGGCTTCCTGACCGTGCCGGCGAGCAGGCTGGCCGAGGAGGGGGCGTACGACCTGCTCCTCGAGGAGTGCTTCGGCCCGGTCACCGTCGTGGCCCGCTACGAGGACGAGGCCGAGGTCAAGGGCGTGCTGTCCCGGCTCCCGGGCAACCTCACGGCGACGGTTCAGCTGTCGTCGGACGAGGCCGCCGGGGAGGGCCGCGGGGCGGAGATCCTTCAGGAGCTGACCCCGCTGGCGGGTCGGGTGCTGGTCAACGGCTGGCCGACCGGCGTCGCGGTGGCGCCGGCGCAGCACCATGGGGGGCCGTACCCGGCGACCACGTCGACGTCCACGTCGGTGGGCGGCACCGCCATCGAGCGGTGGCTGCGGCCGGTGGTGTACCAGGGGGCGCCCCAGGCGCTGCTGCCGCCGGAGCTGCGGGACGACAACCCGCTGGGGCTGCCGCGCCGGTTCAACGGGCGGCTGGAGCGCTAGCGGTTTGAGGGGTCGCGGCTTCGCCGTAGGGGTGCGGGGCGGATGCGGGCTGCGGGGCGGGATGCGGGCTGCGGGGCGTGGTGAGTTGCCCGCGCAGTTCCCCGCGCCCCTCGACGGCGTTGCCCGAGCCCTGTGCCCAGCCCAGCGGCATCGGCACGCGGGTGCCGTAGTAAGCCGCCAGTTCGCCGGGGGCGATGTTCGTCGCCGAGTCACCCCGAGCGCGTACCGCGCCCGGTTCAACCGCCTGGAGCCCGCGGCGTGATCATTCGCCGGCCTGCCTGACCTGCGCCTTGGTGGATGAGGTGGCACCGCGACGGACGACGACGACGGCCGTGAGGCCGATCGCCAGGCCGAGGGCCGTCTGTGCACCGAACGGTTCGCCGAACATGAGGGCACCCCAGACCGCCGTGACCGGAGCCATGAGGAACATGAGCGTGTTGACCTGGGTGGTTCCGGAGCGGTTCAGGATGAGCCAGTACAGCCCGTACCCGCCGAAGGTCGACAAGAGCACCAGCCAGGTGATCGCTGCCCAGAACGAAGGCTCGAGCGGCGGTTTCGCGGCTCCGGCGCTCACGGCAAGTGCCGTGAAGACGGCGCCGCTGGTGGCGCAGTGGACGGTCAGCGACATCGCGGGGGCGACCCGCACCCGCGAACGGCTCTCGAGGAACGTCGCCGCCACGAGCGAGAGCATGCCGAGGAAGGGGATGAGATAGGCCCACCAGGCAACTTTGGCGCCGACCGCGGCATCGGCCAGGGTGACGACGACGACGCCGCCCAACCCCAGGCACAGGCCGAGCCACTGCACACGTGAGACGTACTGATGCAGCAGCGGCCCGGCGAGCGCCCCGGCGACAAGGGGCTGGACGCCGTCGATCAGGGCCGTGGTGCCGCTGGAGACCCCGAGCTGGATCGCGTAGTAGACGGTGAACAGATAGCCGCTCTGCGAGAGCACGCCGATCACGACCTGCCGGGCCAGGTCCCGCCTGCCGAGGTGGTGCCACGTGGCTCTGCGCACGCCGGCGATGACGGCCAGGGTGATGGCCGGCGGCAGGAAGCGCCACATGAGGATCGTGACCGCGGCCGCGCTGCCGGCGCCGAGCTTCGCGCCGATGAATCCGGAACTCCAGCAGAGCACGAAGGCGGTCGAGAGAACGATGTTCACGCCCCACCTCCACTAAACAGATCGGTATACCCGCTGGCGTCCAGCGTACTATACAGATCGGTATACTCTGGCGGTGTGAGTACCACCGAAGGACCGCGACGGATCACCATGACGCCCGCCGCACGACGCGTCCTCGAGGCCGCCGCGAGGCTGTTCTACGAGCGCGGTATCCACGCCGTCGGGGTGGACCTGATCGCCGCCGAGGCCGGCGTGACGAAGAAGACCCTCTACGACCGGTTCGGCTCCAAGGAGCAGATCGTCGTGGAGTACCTCGCCGACCGGGACGAACGCTGGCGGGCCTTCCTCGCCCCGTACCTGGACGCCGCACCCGGACCGGCGGCGCGCGTCCTGGCCGTCTTCGACGCCTCACGCGCGTGGGCGGTGCCGTACAGCCCCAAAGGGTGCAGCATGGTCAACGCGCACGCCGAGATCAGCGACCCGTCTCATCCCGCCTACGCGATCATCACCGCGCAGAAGCGGTGGATGCTCGACCTGTTCACCGACCTGGCCGCGGACATCGCCCCGGACGCGGCCGGCCATCTGGGCCGGACGCTCATGCTGCTGCACGAAGGAGCGCTCGTCGCCCACGGCCTGAACACCTTCGCGGACCCCGTCCACCATGCCCGCGAACAGGCGCGGGCTCTCCTGGCCGGCGCAGAGGACCGTGGTGCGGGACCGGCCGGGGAATGAACCCCTCTCCTTGAACGTTCACACAACTGAGGGCGGATCATCCCGTCCCGCCCCGCGACCCTGGAGTGAGTGAGCCGTGACCCTGCGCGTCGAGATCTGGAGCGACATCGCCTGCCCCTGGTGCTACGTCGGCAAGGCCCGCTTCGAGCAGGCGCTCGCGGCCTTCCCGCACCGCGACCAGGTGGAGGTCGTGCACCGCTCCTTCGAGCTGGACCCCGGCCGGGCCAAGGACGACATCCAGCCCGTGCTCACCATGCTGACCAAGAAGTACGGCATGAGCGAGGCGCAGGCGCAGGCCGGCGAGGACAACCTCGGCGCCCAGGCCGCCGCCATGGGCCTGGACTACCGCACCCGCGGCCGCGACCACGGCAGCACCTTCGACATGCACCGCCTGCTGCACTTCGCCAAGGAGCAGGGTAGGCAGGAGGAGTTGCTGGACGCGCTGTACAAGGCCAACTTCGCCGAGGAGCGGTCTGTCTACAACGACGACGAGCGACTGGTCGACCTGGCCGTGACCGCAGGACTCGACGAGGAAGCGACCCGCACCGTCCTCGCCGACCCGGACGCCTACGCCGACGCCGTCCGCGAGGACGAGCGCGAGGCCGCCCGGCTCGGGGCGCGCGGTGTGCCGTTCTTCGTGCTCGACCGCGCCTACGGCGTCTCCGGCGCCCAGAGCGCCGAGGTCTTCACCCAGGCGCTCACCCAGGCATGGGGCGAGCGCTCCCCGCTCACCCTCCTGGACGACGGCGGCGCCGAGGCGTGCGGTCCGGACGGATGCGCGGTGCCCCATCACGGCTGACCCCCACAAAGCCGCAGCTCACCGCGTACCCATAAGCAGTCCTTGGCGGTACCGGGCAAAAAATCGCAATGGACGGGGAGTTCAAGGGGCCGCACAGTGGTCCCATGGAGACCTTCGAGAGCCTCGTCCGCGCCGAGTTCGCCCCGGAGAACACCTACCTGAACACCGCGAGCAACGGCCTGCTCCCGGCCCGCACCGTGACCGCCCTGCACCGAGCGGTCCGGCTGCGCGCCGAGGGCAGGCCGCTCGGTTCCCTGTACGAGGACGTGGAGGCCGTCCGCGCCTCCTTCGCCCGGCTGACCGGCGTCCCGGTGGAGCGGGTGGCGACCGGCGCCTCGGTCGCCGAGTACGGCGCGCTGATCGCCGCCTCGCTGCCCGAGGGAGCCGAAGTCCTCACCGCCGAGGCCGACTTCTCCTCCCTGGTGAACCCCTTCCACATGCGCGCCGACCTCACCGTGCGCGCCGTACCGCTGGAGAAACTCGCCGACTCCGTGCGCCCCGGCACCGCGCTCGTCGCGGTCAGCGTCGCCCAGTCCGCCGACGGGCGCCTCGCCGACCTCGCAGCGGTGCGGGAGGCGGCCCGCGCGCACGGCGCCCGGGTCTACCTCGACGCCTCCCAGTCGGCCGGCTGGCTGCCCGTCGACGCGGACGCCTGCGACTTCCTCGCCGCCGTCGGATTCAAGTGGCTCATGGGCCCGCACGGCGCCGCGTTCTTCGTCGCCCCGGACGTCACCCGGGACTTCGGCGGGCTCACCCCGCTGCTCGCCGGCTGGTCCGCGGGGGAGAAGCCCTGGGACAGCTGCTACGGACCGGTCACCGAACTCGCCCGCGCCGTCCGGCGGTTCGACGTCAGCCCCGCCCTCTTCAGCTACGCCGGGCTGCGCGCCTCGCTCGAACTGATCGAGGAACTGGGCGTGGACGCCGTCCACGCACACGACGTGGCGCTCGCCGAGCGGTTCCGCAAGGGGCTCGACGCCCTCGGCCACGAGCCGATCGCGGCGCCGGGTTCCGCGATCGTGTCCGTGCCCGGCCTGGGCCACCGGCAGAGCAGGCTGAGCGAGGCGGGCATCGAGGTCTCCGACCGTGCCGGCAACCTGCGCGCCGCGTTCCACCTGTACAACACGGCCGCGGACGTGGACCGGCTGCTGGACGTGCTGGCCCGCTGAGCGCACCCGCCCCGGCCCGGGCACACGACCGGGCCGGGACCCCCCGTCCCACACGAGGAGGTCCCGGCCCGGTGGTCGGGTGCCCGGTCAGCTCACCGGACGGGAGTGAAGTCCCGCGCGCCGATGAACTCCGGCCGCCGGATCGGCGCCGCGAACGGCTCCACAGCCGTGTTCTCCACGCTGTTGAACACGATGAAGACGTTGCTGCGCGGGTACGGCGTGATGTTGTCGCCGGAGCCGTGCATGGCGTTGCAGTCGAACCAGGTCGCCGAGCCCGGCCTGCCGGTGAACAGCCGGATGCCGTGCTCGCTCGCGAGCGACGTGAGCGCCTCGTCGGACGGGGTGCCCGCGTCCTGCATCTGCAGCGACTTCTTGTAGTTGTCCTTCGGCGTCTCGCCGGCGCAGCCGAGGAACGTCTTGTGCGACCCCGGCATGATCATCAGACCGCCGTTGGTGTCGAAGTTCTCGGTCAGCGCGATCGACACGGACACGGTCCGCATCCGCGGCAGACCGTCCTCCGCGTGCCAGGTCTCGAAGTCGGAGTGCCAGTAGAAGCCGCTGGCGCCGAAGCCCGGCTTGACGTTGATCCGGGACTGGTGGACGTACACGTCCGAGCCGAGGATCTGCCGGGCGCGGCCGACGACCCGCTCGTCGCGCACCAGCTTCGCGAACACCTCGCTGATGCGGTGCACCTCGAAGACGGAGCGGATCTCCTTGGACTGCGGCTCCACGATGGACCGCTCGTCCTCGCGGATCACCGGGTCGCTGACCAGCCGGTCGAGTTCGCGCTTGTACTCGGCGACCTCGTCGGGGCGGATGAGCTGGTCGACGGCGATGAAACCGTCACGCTCGAAGGCGCCGAGGTCGGCCGGCTCGAAGGGGCCCGGGGCGTCCGGGGCGCCCCAGACGACCGGGTCCTGCCGGGGAACCGTCACTTCGGTGGTGCCGCGGGTGGGGTACAGGTCCGTGACGGTGGTCGGGGTCGTGGTGGCCGTCATGCGGTTCACACCTCCTCGGGTTCGGTGAGCAGCGGGTAGACGCCGTTCTCGTCGTGGTCCTCACGCCCGGTGACGGGCGGGTTGAACACGCAGATGCAGTGGAAGTCCTCCTTGACCTTGAGCGTGTGCCGCTCGTGGCCGTCCAGGAGGTACATGGTGCCGGGCGTGATCGTGTGGGTCTTCCCGGTCTCGTGGTCGGTCAGCTCCGCCTCGCCCCGGGTGCAGACCACGGCCTCGATGTGGTTGGCGTACCACATCGACGTCTCGGTCCCGGCGTAGAGGATCGTCTCGTGCAGCGAGAAGCCGACGCGCTCCTTGGCGAGCACGATGCGTTTGCTCTCCCAGGTGCCGGACGCGGCCTTCACATGGCGGTCGGTGCCTTCGATCTCCTTGAACGAACGGACGATCACGGTGTTGCGATGCCTCCTAGGTCGGGGTGTACGGGTGCGGGCGGGTGAGGGGAGTCTCAGGCGGTCTCGCGGACGGCGCGGGCCAGGGTCTTCAGACCCTCGTCCAGCTCGTCCGGGGTGATGGTCAGGGCCGGCAGCAGCTTGACGACCTCGGACTCGGGGCCGGAGGTCTCCACCAGCAGCCCCAGCTCGAAGGCGCGGTGCGCGATGCGTCCGGCGCGGGCCTTGTCGTGGAACTCCATGCCCCACACCAGGCCGCGGCCGCGGTACTCCTTGACGTCGGCGAGGTTCTCCTCGGTGATGGCGATCAGCCACTGCTCGACCTGCTCACCGCGGGTGCGGGTCTGCTTCTCCATGGCGGCGCCGTCGGCCCAGTACGTCTCCAGCGCGGCGGTGGCGGTGACGAACGCCGGGTTGTTGCCGCGGAAGGTGCCGTTGTGCTCGCCCGGCTCCCACACGTCCAGCTCGGGCTTGAACAGGCACAGTGACATGGGCAGGCCGTAGCCGCTGATGGACTTGGAGACGGTGACGATGTCCGGCGTGATGCCCGCCTCCTCGAAGGAGAAGAAGGCGCCGGTGCGGCCGCAGCCCATCTGGATGTCGTCGACGATGAGCAGCATGTCCTGCCGCTCGCACAGCTCCTTGAGCGCGCGCAGCCACTCCGGCCGGGCGACGTTGATGCCGCCCTCGCCCTGCACGGTCTCCACGATCACCGCTGCGGGCTTGTTCAGACCGGAGCCCTGGTCCTCCAGCAGCCGCTCGAACCACAGGAAGTCCGGGATGGTGCCGTCGAAGTAGTTGTCGAACGGCATCGGGGTGCCGTGCACCAGCGGGATGCCGGCGCCGGCCCGCTTGAAGGCGTTGCCGGTGACGGCGAGGGAGCCCAGCGACATGCCGTGGAAGGCGTTCGTGAACGACACGATCGCCTCGCGGCCCTTCACCTTGCGGGCCAGTTTCAGCGCCGCCTCCACGGCGTTGGTGCCCGTCGGCCCCGGGAACATGACCTTGTACGGCAGGTCACGGGGGCGCAGCACCAGGTCCTGGAACGTCTGCAGGAACGACCGCTTGGCCGTGGTCGACATGTCCAGGCCGTGCGTGACGCCGTCACGCATCAGGTAGTCGATCAGCGCCCGTTTCAGTACGGGGTTGTTGTGGCCGTAGTTCAGTGACCCGGCACCGGCGAAGAAGTCCAGGTACTGGTGGCCGTCCTCGTCGTACATGCGGCTGCCCTGCGCGCGGTCGAAGACGGTCGGCCAGCCGCGGCAGTAACTGCGTACCTCGGACTCGACGGTCTCGAAGACGCTCAGGTCGGGCTGGGTGATGGTCACGACGAATCGCTCCTCAGTGGGAAGTCAGGGTCAGCGGGCCGATGCGGTACAGCACTTCGGGGTCGTGCGGGCCGTCCGGGAACAGTCCGGCGTCGAACAGGACCTCCCGTTCGACCCGCGCGCCGTGCCGGGCGGCGAAGGAGGTGAACAGCCGCTCGGAGGCGGTGTTGCCCGGGGTGATCGTGGTCTCGACGTCGGTGATCCGGTGCTCGGCGGCGAGCCGGGCGGTCAGCCCGTCGAGCAGCGCGGCGGCGAGGCCCTTGCCGCGGTACGCGGCGTCGACGGCCACCTGCCAGACGAGCAGGGTGTGCGGCCGCTCGGGCCGTACGTACCCGGTGATGAAGCCGACCGGCTCGCCGTCCTCCCGGCGCACCACCGCGGAGGTCTCCGCGAAGTCGCGGCACCACAGCAGGTAGCTGTAGGAGGAGTTCAGATCGAGGGCCTCGGAGTCCCTGGCGATACGCCACAGGGCGGCTCCGTCGGCCACCGACGGGCGGTCTATGAGCAGGTCTGCTGGTGCGGCAGTCATGCGGATTGAATTTACCGAGTGAAATTGAAAAATGCATGGAGGGTGGGTCTTTCCTGCGCGCCCGTTCTGTGTTATCGCGCGGGCGCGGGCAGGTGGGCGATCTGCTGGAAGTTTGTCCGTATTAGTCCTGCAGAAAGGTGGTGAAACGGACGCGATGTGTAACGCGTCACAACCATGTAACCCGCGCGAGATCCGCCCGAATTCCCCCGCTCGGCGTTCGCGAAATCTCCGCGTTTAGGGTCGCGAGAAGCGGGCAGAAGAAGACGGGAAGCTACCCATGAGAATAGGGCTGAAATAAGGGAATGGAATTCCCGGAATAGATGTGTGCCGTTAATTCAGGCGCCGATCGTGCCGTCGATCCGCTCGCGCAGGATGTCCGCGTGGCCGTTGTGCCGGGCGTACTCCTCGATCATGTGGATGAGCACCCAGCGCAGGGAGACCTCGAGGCCGGTCATCGGCCCGTCCGCGATACGCCCGGTGGCCTCCAGCGAGCGCCCGGCGCACAGCTCCTGCCCGCGGGCCACCTCCCGGCGCCAGATGGCCAGCGCCTCGGCCAGCCCCCGGTCGGGGTCGAGGGCGTACCCGGTCTCCTCACCGAACACCGGTGGAACGTCGAGGCCCGCGAACACCCGCTGGAACCAGGTGCGCTCCACCTCGGCCAGGTGCTGCACCAGCCCGAGCAGCGTCATGGAGGACGGCTCGGCCGCCGCCAGCCGCACCTGCCCGTCGTCCAGCCCCGCGCACTTCAGCTCCAGCGTGGCCCGGTGAAAGGCGAGCCAGCTCTCCAGCATGGGCCGCTCCTCCCCGGTCAGCAGCGGCACGGGGCGACCGTCGGGCAGGGTCTGGTGCGCGTCGTTGGCCATGGCCCGAGGATGGCACGCCACCCCGCGGCCGGACCTTCGCCGACACGGCCGCGGCGGTGCCGCCGGACGGTCCTCCACCCCGGCCTCCGGCCCCGTGTCCGGCGTCCGGCTCGACGTCCGGCTCCAGCGTCTGACCCGGGTGTCGGGCTCCGGCCCCGGGCTCCAGCGTCGGCCTCGGGCTCCAGCTTCAGGCTCCGGTGTCCGGTCTCGGCGTCCGACCGGTGCCTTTGCCTTCGGCGTCCGGCCTCGGCGTCGGGCTCCAGCCTCGGCCTTGGGCCCTGCGGGGGAGCGGGGCGTGGGGCCTGCCGCGCCGCGCGAACCGGGGGGCGCCAGCCAGGGTCCGGCCAAGGCTGGGCCGCGGCGGGCTCCAGCCCTTGGCTCGCGCCCCAGCTTCGGGCTCCGGTCGCGGCCTCGGGCTCCGGCGCCAGGCTCCGGTCCCGGCCTCTGGCCCCGGTCCCGGCGCCAAGGCTCCGGCCTTTGGCACCGCGGGGGAGCGGGGCCCACACTGCGTGCGGCGCTGCGCGACCCCGGGGGCGCCAGCCGGCGTCTGGCCTCGGCCCCCGGCCCAGGCACCCGTCCTTGCCGTCCGGCCCGGCCGCCGGTCCGGGTGCCTGGCACCCGGCCTCGGCGTCCGACGCGGGTGTCTGGTCCCGGCGTCGTACCTCGGTGTCCGGTCCCGGCGTCCGGCTTCGGCGCCGGGCCACCCACGCCCGGCGCACCCCCGCCCGCGCGGCCGGCGCCAGGCGGGCAGCTCCCGGCGGGCAGCTCCCGGCGGGCAGCTCCCGGCGGTCAGCGCCAGGCTTCGTCCGCGGCTTGCAGTGCCGACGGCAGGTCGGCGTCCAGGTTCCTGCCGGCCAGGGCCGTCCCCAGTGCCGTCAGGCAGCCGCGTACCGTGCCCGGTGTCGCGTCCGGGCCGTAGTGGTTGACGCGGATCATCTCCGTGGCCAGCGCACCCCCGCCCGCGGCCAGCGGCAGCGCCGGGTCGCTCGCGAGGGCCAGCGCGACCAGTTCCGAGGCGTCCACGCCGGCCGGCGCCCGCAGGGTCGTGGCCACCGGCGCGGCCTCGGCCGCCCGGTCCACATACGGCTGAAGGCCGCCGCCCAGCGCCACCGCACCCGCGCGTGTGGCCGCCGCGGCACGCGCGTGCCGGGCCGTCACCGCCTCCAGGCCGTCCGCCTCGATGCGGTCGAGGCAGGCCTCGAGCGCCAGCATCTCCAGCTGCGCCGGCGCGTGCGGCAGCGCCCGGCGGCCGCCGTCGAGCCAGCGCTCCTTCCAGTCCAGCAGGGACAGGTACGACCGCAGCGGCGCCCCGGGGTTGGCCGCCATCCGCGCCCATGCCCGCTCGCTCACCGACACCGCCGACACCCCGGCCGGACCGCCCATCGCCTTCTGCGCGCCGATCACGCACAGGTCGACACCCCACGCGTCCACCAGCACCGGCTCGGCGCCGACGGAGGCCACCGCGTCCAGGTAGAACAGCGCGCCGTGCTCCCGCACCACCGGGCCGATCTCCGCGACCGGGTTGGTGTTGCCGGTCGCCGCCTCCGCGTGCACCAGCGAGACGAAGTCGATCTCCGGGCGCTCGGCGAAGGCCCGACGGATCTGCTCGGCGCTCACCGCCGTGCGGAACGGCACCGACAGATCGATCACCTTCGCCCCGCAGTCCCGCAGCCAGTCGCCGAAGGTCTGCCCGTACGGCCCCGTGATCACGTTCAGCGCGGTCGTGCCCGGCCCGGCGGTCGCACGGATCGCGCCCTCCAGCGGAAGCAGCGCCTCGCCCTGCATGATCAGCACGTCCTGCTCCGTGGAGAGCAGCCGCGCCACCCGGTCCTCGATGGAGGCGAAGCGGGCGGCGCTCAGCGGGGCGAGGTCCAGGAACGGGTGGGTCACGGGGGTGCTCTCTTCACTTCACGGGGTACGGCCATATCGAGGGTAACCGTCACCCCCCAGGCCCCCTCCGTCACGGCGTCTTGGGCGGGTTGGTCCCCCTTGCCCGGCGCGCCTTTCTAAGGTGAGACCGCCCCGTAACCATGGGTTTGATTTGAGAGGCCCAAACCTCTCCTTATAATCGGAACTCTCAGTTCCAACACAGGAGGCTCCCCCGTGAACACGCTCCCCGGGCGCCGGACCCGCGTTCTGGCCGCCACCACCGCGACGGCCGGGCTGATGCTCGTGGCCGCGTGCACCTCCACCGGCAACGGCGGCAGCGGCTCCAAGACCGCCGCCGGCGGGGTCGAGCTGGTCAAGGCGGGGCAGTTGACCACCTGCACCCACCTGCCGTACCCGCCCTTCCAGTCGGAGATCGACGGCAAGGTGCAGGGCTTCGACGTCTCCTTGATCGACCTGGTCGCCAAGGACCTCGGCGTGAAGCAGGAGATCCTCGACACGCCGTTCGAGAACTTCAAGACCGGTGCCTTCCTCAACGCCGGCAAGTGCGACCTGGCCGCGGCCGGCATGACCATCACCGCGGAACGCAAGAAGAACGTCGACTTCTCCGACCCCTACTTCGACGCCACCCAGGCCGTCCTGGTCGACAAGAACAGCGGCGTCAACTCCCTCGCCGACGTCAAGGCCAAGGGCGTCAAGCTCGGCGCCCAGGCGCAGACCACCGGCGAGGACTATGCCAAGAGCAAGGGCTTCGACCCGGTCTCCTTCGAGTCCTCCGACGCCGTCATCAACGGCCTGCGCACCGGCCAGGTCAAGGCCGTCATCATCGACTACCCCGTCGTCCAGGGCTGGCTGAAGGACAAGGCCAACGCGGACAAGTTCAAGGTCGTCGACAACCTGAAGACCGGTGAGCAGTACGGCTTCACCGTCAAGAAGGGCAACACCAAGCTGCGCGAGGCCATCAACAAGGCGATCGCGAAGGCCAAGTCCGACGGCACGTACAAGAAGCTGTACGAGCAGTGGATCGGCCCCTACGACGCCTCCGTCGCCTCGCCGTCCGCCTCATGACCGCGACGGACACCGAACTCCAGCCTCGCAAGAAGGGCCTGACCCGGCGTCAGAAGCGCAGCGTCTCGCGCGGTGTGCAGTACGCCGTCTTCGTCGCCGCCGTGATCGCGCTCGCGGTCACGGCGGACTGGGGGCGGCTGAAGAACCAGTTCGCGCAGGGCAGCATCGCGCGCCAGATGTTCCCGGACGTCATCACGCTCGCGCTGAAGAACACCGTGCTGTACACGGTGTCCGGCTTCGTCGTCGGACTCGCGCTCGGCATGGTGATCGCGCTGATGCGGCTGTCGTCCGTCGGCCCCTACCGCTGGCTGGCCGGCATCTACATCGAGATCTTCCGCGGCCTGCCCGCCCTGCTGATCTTCATCTTCATCGGTGTCGCCGTCCCGCTCGCCTTCCCCGGCACCGAGATCATCGGCGGTACCTACGGCAAGGTCGCCATCGCGCTCGGGCTGGTCGCCGCCGCCTACATGGCCGAGACGATCCGCGCCGGCATCCAGGCCGTGCCCAAGGGGCAGATGGAGGCCGCCCGTTCGCTGGGCTTCTCGCCCGCCCGTGCCATGATCTCCGTGATCATCCCGCAGGCGTTCCGGATCATCCTCCCGCCGTTGACCAACGAACTCGTCCTGCTCTTCAAGGACTCCTCCCTCGTCCTCTTCCTCGGCGTCACCCTGGAGGAGCGCGACCTGTCCAAGTACGGCCGCGACCTCGCCAGTACGACCGCCAACTCCACCCCGATCCTCGTGGCCGGCCTGTGTTACCTGCTGATCACGATCCCGCTCGGCTTCGTCGTGCGCCGCATGGAGGCCAAGGCCCAGGAGGCGGTCAAGTGAGCCGACCCGAGATCGAGATCAGGGACCTGCACAAGTCCTTCGGCGACAACGAGGTGCTGCGCGGGATCGACCTGGAGATCGGCCAGGGCGAGGTGGTCTGCGTCATCGGCCCCTCCGGCTCCGGCAAGTCCACGCTGCTGCGCTGCGTGAACCTCCTGGAGGAACCGGGCAAGGGCCAGGTCTTCGTCGGCGGCACCGAGGTCACCGACCCGGACGTCGACATCGACGCCGTACGCCGCCGTATCGGCATGGTGTTCCAGCAGTTCAACCTGTTCCCGCACCTGACGGTGACCGAGAACCTCACGCTGCCGCAGCGCCGGGTCCTCAAGCGGGACAAGGCGGCGGCCGCCAAGGTGGCCGCCGAGAACCTGGAGCGCGTCGGCCTGTCCGAGAAGGCGGACGCCTACCCGTCCTCCCTGTCCGGTGGCCAGCAGCAGCGCGTGGCCATCGCGCGGGCGCTCGCGATGGGCCCCGAGGTGATGCTGTTCGACGAGCCGACCTCCGCGCTCGACCCGGAGCTGGTCGGCGACGTCCTCGCCGTCATGCGCAGGCTGGCGCGCGAGGGCATGACCATGATGGTCGTCACCCATGAGATGACCTTCGCCCGCGAGGTCGCCGACCGGGTCGTCTTCATGGACGGCGGCGTCATCGTCGAGGACGGCAGCCCGGAGCAGGTCATCACCCACCCGCGCCACGAGCGCACCCGGCACTTCCTCTCCCGCCTCCTCGACCCGGCGATGGCCGAGGTGGAGGAGGAGACCTCCGACCAGGTGGGCAACGGCGAGTAGGGGCTCCCTGACGTGGTGAGCGCCGGCTTATTACAGTGCCGTGCATGAGCGATCGCGCGGTGCTGCACGTGAAGGGACGGGTCCTGGTCGGGCCCGACGACGTCCGGGACGAGTTGTGGGTGGTCGACGGGCGGATCTCCTACGACCGCCCGGCCGGCGCCCGTGACGTGCGCACGGTCGAGGGCTGGGTGCTGCCCGGTCTGGTCGACGCGCACTGCCACGTCGGCCTCGACGCACACGGCCCGGTGGAACCGGAGACGGCCGAGAAGCAGGCCCTCACCGACCGCGACGCGGGCGCCCTGCTGCTGCGGGACGCCGGCTCGCCGTCCGACACCCGCTGGATCGACGACCGCGACGACCTGCCGAAGATCATCCGCGCGGGCCGGCACATCGCCCGCACCCGCCGTTACATCCGCAACTACGCCTGGGAGATCGAACCGGACGACCTGGTCGCGTACGTCGCCCAGGAGGCCCGGCGCGGCGACGGCTGGGTCAAGCTCGTCGGCGACTGGATCGACCGCGACCTCGGCGACCTGTCCGCCTGCTGGCCCCGCGAGGCGGTCGAGGCGGCGATAGCCGAGGCCCACCGCCTCGGCGCCCGCGTCACCGCGCACTGCTTCGCCGAGGACTCCCTGCGCGACCTGGTGGAAGCCGGCATCGACTGCATCGAGCACGCCACGGGTCTGACGGAGGACACCATCCCGCTGTTCGCCGAGCGCGGGGTGGCGATCGTCCCGACGCTCGTCAACATCGCCACCTTCCCGCAGCTCGCGGCCGGCGGCGAGAGCAGGTTCCCGCGCTGGTCGGAACACATGCGCCGGTTGCACGAGCGGCGCTACGACACCGTGCGCGCCGCCTACGACGCCGGCATCCCGGTGTTCGTCGGCACCGACGCCGGCGGGTCCCTCCCGCACGGTCTGGTCGGCGCGGAGGTGGCCGAGCTGGTGACGGCCGGCATCCCGCCGATCGAGGCGCTGTCCGCGACGACCTGGGGCGCCCGCGCCTGGCTGGGCCGCCCCGCCCTCGACGAGGGCGCCCCGGCCGACCTCGTCGTCTACGACAGCGACCCGCGCGCGGACGTACGCGTGCTGGCCGCACCGCGCCGGGTCGTGGTGAACGGGACACCGGTGAGCTGAGCGGTCTCATGAGGCGCGGGATTCGAAGACGTGCGCGACGAACACCCTTTGGGGTGAAGTCCCCTCTCCGTGCCGACCGCCCCGCGTTCGAGCCGTAATCCTTGCGGGGTCCCGAAGCGTTCCTTCTCTGGGGGGCCCACCCTTGAACGGCAACACCTTCCGCATGCCCGCACGCCGCCGACGCCTGACCGCCGTCGCGGCCCTCGCCGCCGCACCCGTGGTCCTCGCGGGCGCCGGCCCGGCCCACGCGACCGGCGACCAGGGCCGGGCGAGCGCCGTGGTCCTGCGCACCGGCCTCGACGTGTCCTTGCTCGACAAGACCGTGAACGTCCCGCTCGCGGTCTCCCTCAACGAGGTCCAGGCGCCGCGCAGCGCGCAGAAGACCGCGCTGGCCGTCCGCCTCGACGGCGTGAACAACGGCAACCCGTTCAGCGTGCTCAGCGCCGAGGTGGCCACCGCGAAGGCGACGACGACCGCGCACAAGGCGGAGGCCGCCACCCGCCTCGCGCACGCCCGGCTGCACGTCCCCGGCCTGCCGCTGCTGTCGCTGATCGAGGTCGAGGACGTCACGGCCAAGGCGACCTGCGAGGCCGGGAAGGCTCCGGTGGCCACGTCGAACGTGCTGGGCGCGGTGACGGTCCTCGGCAAGCGGGTCACGCTGACGTCGGGCGGCACGACGGACGTGAAGGTGCCGGGCGTGGGCGAGGTCCGCCTGGACCTGTCCAAGAGCGAGACGACGTCCCGCACGGCGGCGGCGACGGCCCTGCAACTCAAGGTCTCCGTCAACCCGTTGAAACTCAACGTGGCGGAGGTCGAAGGCACCGTGACCCTGGCGAAGGCGACCTGCGAGGCGCCGAAGCCGGCCGCGCCCGCGCCGAAGCCGGCCGCCGCCGACCCGGCCCCGGACGTGAAACCGCAGGGCGCCCCCGCTCAGGCCGACCTCGCGGAGACCGGCGGCAACTCCCTGACGCCGTACATCGCGGCAGGCTCGGTCGCCCTGCTCGCGGCGGGCGCCGGAGCGGTCGCGCTGGCCCGCCGCCGGGGCTGATCCCTACGGCGCCGACGCCAGTGCCTGGAGGAAGCCGTCCGTCGTCGCCCGGTCCCGCACGGCCAGCCGGAGCCAGTCCTCCCCGAGCCCCGGGAAGGTGTCCCCGCGCCGGACGGCGTACCCCAGGGCGCGCAGGCGCCGGCGTACGGCGGCGGCCCCCGGCAGCCGGATGAGCACGAACGGCCCCTCGGCCGGGGTCACCACCCGCACGCCCAGGCGCCGCAGTCCGGCGACCAGGTGTGCGCGGTCCGCCGCGATCGCGTCCGCCGCCCGGGCCGCCTCCGCCAGTGCCGCGGGCTCCACGCAGGCCCGCGCCGCCGCCAGCGCCGGCGTGGACACCGGCCACAGCGGCTGGGCCCGCTCCAGTTCGGCGATCACCTCGGGGGAGGCGAGGACGTACCCGATGCGCAGCCCGGCCAGGCCCCAGGTCTTGGTCAGGCTGCGCAGCACCACCAGGCCGGGCACGTCCGTCCGCCCGGCCAGCGCCTCCCGCTCACCCGGCACCGCGTCCATGAAGGCCTCGTCCACCACCAGCGTCCGCCCCGGGCGGGCCAGCGAGGCGATCGACGCGGCCGGGTGCAGCACCGACGTGGGGTTGGTCGGGTTGCCCACCACCACCAGGTCCGCGTCCTCGGGGACCAGCGCCGGATCCAGGCGGAAGCCGTCTCCCTCCCGCAGCAGCACCCGGTCCACGCTGTGGCCCGCGTCCCGCAGCGCTGCCTCGGGTTCCGTGAACTGCGGATGCACGACGACCGGCCGGCGCACCTTCAGCGCCCGCGCCAGCAGCACGAACGCCTCCGCCGCCCCGGCCGTCAGCAGCACCCGCTCGGCCGGCAGCCCGTGCCGCGCCGCGACCGCCGCCCGCGCCGCCCGTCCGTCCGGGTAGGCGGCGAGCGAGGACAGCGAGTCCGTGATCCGCTCCCGCAGCCAGGCCGGCGGCGTGTCCGCGCGCACGTTCACCGCGAGGTCGACCAGCGCCGCCCCGTCGTCGCGCACCTCGGCGTCACCGTGGTGACGGAGGTCGTGCCCGTCAGTGCGCATGGGAGTGCGTGTGCCCTCCGTGCCCGTGTCCGTGGTGATGGTGCCCGTCGTCGTCCGGGTGGAAGTGCGGCTGTTGCGGCAGCCCCACCTTGTCCTCGAAGCCCGGCAGCGCGATTCGGTACACGCACGAGTCGCAGTTCATCCGCAGATCGCCCTTGACGGCCTCCTCGTACCGCTCCATCACCAGGTCCAGCAGCTCCGGCTCCGGCCCGATGACGTCCGCCGAGCGGACGTCCAGCTCGGGGTGCGCCGCCGCCCACTCCCCGGTCTGCCTGCGCACCCGGTCCGGCAGGATGCCGGTGAACAGGAAGTACGGCAGGACCACGATCCGCCGCGCGCCGAGCTTCGCGCACCGCTCGAGCCCGCTCGGCACGTCCGGCGCCGCCAGCGACACGAACGCCGTCTCCACACCGGCGTATCCGCGCCCCTCCCACAGCAGCCGCGCCGCCTTGTGCACCTCGGCGTTGGCGTCCGGGTCGGTCGAGCCGCGCCCGACCAGCAGCACCGTCACCTCGGAGCGGTCGACGCCGTCCAGAACCTCGTCCAGGCGCCGCTCCAGGACGTTCAGCAGCGACGGGTGCGGGCCCAGCGGACGGCCGTAGGTGTAGGTGATGCCGGGGTGCCGCTCCTTCTCGCGGGCCAGCGCCGCCGGGATGTCGCCCTTGGCGTGCCCGGCGGACACCAGCATCAGCGGGACGGCGGCGAAGCGGCGCACCCCGCGTTCCACCAGCTCGGTCACGGCCTCGCCCAGCGGCGGCGGGGACAGTTCGATGAAGCCGCCCGCGACGGGCAGCTCGGGGTGGCGGAGCCCCAGCTCGCGGACGAAGTCGCGGAACGCCTCGGCTCCGGCGTCGTCCCGGGTGCCGTGGCCGGCGATCAGCAGGGCGGGCGGGGTGGTCACGCGGTCTCCTCAGATGAAAGGGGGTGGTACAGCAGGGCGTTCAAGGCGGCGGAGGCGACCGCCGACCCGCCCTTCTCGGACACGTTGCTCACGGCGGGCAGCCCGCTCTCGCGCAGCGCGGCCTTGGACTCGACGGCCCCGACGAAACCGACGGGCAGGCCGATGACGAGCGCCGGGGCGGCGTCCAGCGTCAGCAGCTCCTCCAGCGCGGTCGGCGCGTTGCCGATCACCCAGAGGGCGCCGGGCCCGACCTGCTCGTAGGCGAGCCGGATGCCGTGCGCGGACCGGGTCAGTCCGGGACCGGCCGTGGCGTCCTTGAGCCGGCACACGGTCTCGCGGCGGGTGATGCCGGCCCCGACCATCTCGACGTCGACGACGACCGGCGCCCCGGCGTGCAGCGCGGCGTGCGCCGTGACCAGGTCGTCCTCGTCCATGACGAGGTCGCTCGCGTACTCCAGGTCGGCGGCGGAGTGGATGACCCGCTCCACCACGGCCCGGGTCAGCGGCGGGAAGTGCGAGGTGTCCAGCCGGGCGCGCAGCCGCCGGTAGGACTCCTCCTCGATGGGATGGACCACACGGTTCACCGGGCCTCCTCCTGGGTGGTCTGCCAGCGGTAGCCGCGCGGGGTCACCATGCGCCCCGCGATGTTCCGGGTCGCGGTGTTGCCCACGGTCACGACCGTCATCATGTCGACCGTCGCCGGGTCGAGGTCGCCCAGCGCCGTGACGCGGCTGGACTCGTCCGGCCGGGAGGCGTTGCGTACGACACCGACGGGCGTCGTCGGCTCCCGGTGCCCGGCGAGGATCGCGAGCGCCTTGGGCAGCTGCCAGTCGCGGCCCCGGGAGCGCGGGTTGTAGAAGGTGACCACGAGGTCCGCCTCGGCCGCGGCCCGCACCCGCCGCTCGATGACCTCCCACGGCGTGTGCAGGTCCGACAGGGAGATCGAGACATGGTCGTGGCCCAGCGGCGCGCCCAGGATCGCCCCGGCCGCGAGCGCCGCGGTCACGCCCGGCACCCCGATCACGTCGATGTCGTCGGACGCCTCCGCCAGCGCCGGCGAGGCCATCGCGTACACGCCGGCGTCACCGCTGCCGATCAGCGCCACGGCCTGCCCGCGCCGGGCCTCCGCGACGGCGGTACGGGCCCGCTCCTCCTCGGCGCCGAGCCCGGACTCCAGGATGCGGGTGCCGGGGCGCAGCAGGTCGCGGATCTGGTCGACGTACTGGTCGAGACCCACCAGGACGGAGGCGCGGCGCAGTTCGTCCTTGGCGCGCGGGGTGAGCAGGTCACGGGCGCCCGGCCCGAGGCCGACCACCGCGAGCCGCCCGCGGCCCGGACGCCGTACGACGGCGCAGGTGGCCATGGCGGGGGAGCTGTCCGCGCGCTCCGACTTCCGCTTGGGGACGAGGAGTTCACCGCCCCGCGCGAGCGCTGCGGCCTCGGCGACGGACGGTGTGCCGACGGCGGCGAGCGGCGCGTCGGACGGATTCGGTACCTCGACCGCGGCCAACTCCTCGGCCGGGTACGTCACCAGCGGCACCCCGAGCCGCTCGGCGGCCTCGACCAGGCCGGGCTCACCGGCCTTGGCGTCCACGGTGGCCAGCTCGGCGAGCGACCGCACGCACAGCCCCGCCTCGGCCAGCGCGGCCTCGACCAGCGCCAGCAGCTCGTCCACCGGGGCGCCCTTGGACGCCCCCACACCGGCCACCAGCGTCGGCGGGCGCAACAGCACCTCGCGCTCCCCGGCGGCCACCGCGCGGTCGCTGACGCGGATCGTGTACGCGCCCCGCTCGGCCACCGGCAGCGGCGGCAGCGGCCACGCCACCTCCGCCTCCAACGCCACCGGCTCCCCGTCCAGCAGCGCCCGCGACACGGCCGCGACGGCGCCCTCGACGGGCAGGCCCAAGGTGTCCAGGCCGGCCAGCCCGACGGCGTCCGTCGCCGTCGTCACCACCGGCACCGCGCCCAGCACCTCGGCCACCTCGGCGGCCAGCTCGTTGGCGCCGCCGCCGTGCCCGCCGAGCACCGGCACGGCGAACCGGCCGCCCTCGTCGACGCACACCACACCGGGGTCGGTCGCCTTGTCGCCCAACAGCGGCGCGACCAGCCGGACCACCGCGCCGGTCGCCAGGAAGCACACCAGCTGCTCGCACTCCGCGAACGCCCGCCGCACGGCGTCCGCGACAGCGCCGTCGTACACGCGGGTGCGGTCCGGCCACGCCGCGGCCAGCCGGTCGCGCGCCGCCGCCCCCGCCGCGGTGGCGGAAATGAGGCCGATCACTGGGCAACTCCTTCATCAGCAGATGCCGGGGGCCGCTCGCCCCACAGCAGGAAAACGGGATTGGCCGCCGCGAGCCGGGTCACGTCCCCGGGCAGCGGCGCGAGCCGCGACGACTGCAGCAGCACGCCGTCCACGTCGAACCCGGCGTCCGCCAGCGCGGCACGCGCCGCCGGCACCCGGTCGAGGGCGGCCAGCGCGATCACCACGGTCCGCCGGGCACGCCGCGCGCAGGCCGTGACGACGGCGGGCAGCTCCCGCCCGCCACCGCCGACGAACACCGCGTCGGGCTCGTCCAGACCGGCCAGCACGGTCGGCGCCGCCCCGTGCACCACGTGCACGTCGACACCGTGCGCGGCCGCGTTGGCGCGGATCCGCTGCACACCGTCCACGGTCTTCTCCACCGCGGTGACGGCGGCCCCGAGCCGCGCGCACTCCACGGCCACCGAACCGGAACCGGCGCCGACGTCCCACACCAGGTCGCCGGGGCGCGGCCCGAGCCGGGCCAGTGCCAGCGCCCGCACCTCGAACTTGGTGATCATCGAGTCGCGGTGGGCGAACGCGTCCTCCGCGAGCGCCCATCCGGCGGGCCCCGGACCGCGCCCGGC
This sequence comes from Streptomyces sp. NPDC014006, assembly GCF_043088925.1. Lineage (NCBI taxonomy): Bacteria > Bacillati > Actinomycetota > Actinomycetes > Kitasatosporales > Streptomycetaceae > Streptomyces > Streptomyces sp. NPDC014006. The sequence continues at coordinate 1,339,610 of NZ_JBICAJ010000001.1, forward strand.
CAGCGTCCGGACAGGGCCGAGCGCCCGCCGCTCGTCCAGGCTGACCACGACACTGACCGCCGTACCCCAGTCGCGGGCCGCGGCCTCGGCGGGCGTCACCCGCTCCAGCCGTTCCCGAGGGGAGCCCAGCGCCGTCGCCACGACGAGGGTCCGGTCGTACGACCGCAGCGCGGCACCGATCTCGGCGGGGCCCGCGCCGGGACCGGTCAGCACCGCCACCTTCGGCTGCGCCCGGCACACGTTCACGGCGGTGCGCAGATCACGGCCGTGGGCGCTGACGACGACGGCGTCGTCCCAGGGCAGCCCGAGCCGCGCGAACGCGGCCGCCACGGACGACACCCCGGGCCGCACATCGAGCCGGTCCGCGCCGAACCGTTCGGCCAGCATCCGCACGATCCCGAAGAAACCCGGGTCGCCCGAGGCCAGCACGACCACCCGCCGCTCCTTGCGGACGTACTCCTCGATCGCGTCCAGCGCCGGAGTCAGTGGTCCGAGCACGATCCGCTCCGCCGTCTCCGGCACGGCGGCCGCGTCCAGATGCCGCCGCCCGCCCACGACCAGCTCCGCGCCCGCGAGGACGTCCGCGCCGACGGGCTCACCCGTCCCCGCGCCCACGACGGTGATCACGTGCCGGCACCCCGCTCGCGCAGCGCCCTGCGGGCCTCGGGGTCCGCCTTGCGGAAACCGTGGAAATGGCCCGGGTGGTACAGGTGCGAACGCGTGCCATGCGCGTCGAGCGCCGGGCCGACCAGGAAGAGGGTGTGCTTCCAGAGCTTGTGCTCCTTGACGGTCTCCTCCAGCGTGCCGATCGTGCACGTCACGATCAGCTCCTCCGGCCAGGTCGCCTGGTACGCCACGACGACCGGAGTGTCCGTCGGGTAGCCGCCCTCCAGCAGCTCCCGCACCAGCTGCCCGCTGCGCGCCGCCGACAGGAACACCGCCATGGTGGTGCCGTGCTTGGCGAACTCGCGGACCTCCTCACCGGGCGGCATCGGCGTCTTGCCGCCGCCCAGCCGGGTCAGCACCACCGACTGCGCCACCTCGGGGATCGTCAGCTCCCGCTGCGCCAGCGCGGCCACCGCCGAGAACGACGACACGCCCGGCACGACCTCGGTGGCGATGCCGATCTCCCGGCAGCGGTCCAGCTGCTCCTGCGTGCCCCCCCACAGGGCCGGGTCGCCGGAGTGGATCCGGGCCACCTTCAGTCCCTCGTCGAACGCACGTCGGTACACGGCGACGACGTCCTCCAGGGACATGGTCGCCGAGTCCAGGATCTCGGCGTCCTCGCGGGCGTGTTCGAGGACCTCCGCCTGGACCAGGCTCGCCGCCCAGATCACGACATCGGCCTCGGCGATGGCGCGCGCGGCACGGAACGTCAGCAGATCGGCGGCGCCGGGGCCGGCACCGACGAAGGTCACCTTGCCGGTGGGGGCATCGGCCATGGGAATCGGTCCTCTCCTACAGATCGGTATGTCAGTGCGTCAGGGGCTGTCGGACGTGCGCGCACGCCCGTGCATCGGATAGCAAGGGCCTATGGCGGTCTTCGTGGCGATCGGGGCGTTCCTGATGACGCTCGCCGGCGGCTGGACGGCACAGCGTGTGACCGACCGCCGCCACCTGGTGCTGGGCCTGGCGGGCGGGCTGATGCTCGGCGTGGTCGGCCTGGACCTGCTGCCGGAGGCCCTCAAGGCGGCCGGCACCGAGGTCCACGGCGTCCCCGCGGCCCTGCTGCTGTTCGTGGCCGGCTTCCTGCTGGCCCATCTGGTGGAACGCCTGCTGGCGGCCCGCCGCGCCTCCCACGGAGGGGACGAACACAACCACCGGGCGCCGGAGGTGGGCCTGACGGCCGCCGCGGCGATGGTGGGCCACAGCCTCATGGACGGCGTGGCGATCGGCGCGTCCTTCCAGGTGGGCGGCTCCATGGGCACGGGCGTCGCGCTGGCCGTCATCGCCCACGACTTCGCGGACGGCTTCAACACGTTCACCCTGACCAGCCTGTACGGCAACGCCCGCCGCAAGGCCTACGCGATGCTGTTCGCGGATGCCCTCGCACCGGTCGCCGGAGCCGCCGCATCCGCGTACCTCGCCATCCCGGAGGGCGTCCTCGGCGGCTATCTCGGCCTGTTCGGCGGGGTCCTGCTCTATCTCGCCGCCGCCGAGATCCTGCCCGAGGCCCACCACGAACACCCCGCCCGCTCCACCGTGCTGTGCACGGTCGCGGGGGCGGCGTTCATCTGGCTGGTCGTGGGCATGATGGGCTGACGGCCTGCGTCTCACAGCTTGCCGCCCCGGCCGCCGTCCCGCCGCGCGGGCGCGATCAGCGTCGACAGATACGGCAGCGGGGCGCCGTCCAGATCACCGGCCGGCCGGATCGACTCCTCCGGCAGGCCCAGCGCCGAACCCCACACCGCGTCGGCGAGCCGCCCGGTCTCCCGCAGCGCCTCCGCGACCTCCGCCGCCTGCCGCCCGAACTTGTACGCCACGACCGTGCCCGGCCCGTTCAGCGCGTCCTTGAGCACCGCCGAACCGGCGGTCACCGGCACCAGCGTCAGCGGCTCGGTGCCCTCGGTCAGCACCGCGCCGGAGCGGGCCGCCAGGTCCTGCATCGCGGTGATGCCGGGCACCGTCTCCACGACCGTGCCGGGCACCAGCTCGGCGATCGTCTGCGCGAGGTAGGTGAACGTCGAGTACACGTTGGGGTCGCCGATCGTCGCGAACGCCACCGTGCCGTGCTGCCGCAGCAGCGCCGCGACCCGCTCGCCGGCCGCGTCCCAGGCCGCCTCCCGGCGCGTGCGGTCCGTGCGCTCGTTCAGCGCGAAGACGACCCGCAGGACCTTCTCCTCGGGCACGTAGTGCAGCACGGTCGCCTCGGCGCGCCCGCGTTCCCCGGTGTCCATCACGGGGACGACGATCACGTCGGCGGCGCGCAGCGCGTTCACGCCCTTGACGGTCACCAGTTCCGGATCGCCCGGACCGACTCCGACCCCGATCAGCCTGCTGCTCATGACGTCCGGCACCTCTCCACGAACCGACGGGCGACACCGGGCACGGACGCCCAGTGGGTGTGCAGATAGCTCGCGTGCACACCGCCCTGTACGAAACCTTCGACCCGCCTGACGGGAGTGCGTACTCCCCAGGCGGGAGCCGCGCCGGCGCCGGGCTCGACGACCGTGCGGTGGAACTCGTGCCCCCGCATCCGCGTCCCGGCCGGCGCGAGCACGCTGTCGCCGACGGCCACCGCGTCCCGGTAGCCGAGGGTGAGCCGCTCGGTCATCCGGGCGGTGGCGTCCAGCACCCCGCACATCGGCTGCCCGTCCAGCTCCCGGCACAGATAGAGCAGCCCGGCGCACTCGGCGGCGACGGGAGCGCCGGACAGGGCGAGCTCCGCGATCGCCTTGCGCAGCGGCTCGTTGCCGGACAGCTCGGCCGCGTACACCTCGGGGAAGCCGCCGCCGACGACCAGCCCTCGTGTTCCGTCCGGGAGCCGCTCGTCCCGCAACGGATCGAACGTGACGACGTCGGCCCCGGCGGCGGTGAGCAGTTCGGGGTGCTCGGCGTAGGAGAAGGTGAACGCGGGTCCACCGGCGACGGCGACCACGGGCCGCTCCGCCACGGAGGCGACGGGCGCCTCCCACGGCTCGTCCGTCAGCGCACCGGCGCCGCGGGCCAGCGCCTCCAGCGCCTCCAGGTCGCACCCGGCGGCGACCTGCGCCCCCATCGCCGCGACCGCCTCCACGGCTGCGGTGCCCCGCTCGGCGACCGGCACCAGCCCCAGGTGCCGCGACGGCGTGTCCACCTGCGGCGCCCGCCGCAGCACGCCCAGCACCGGCACCCCGGCCGAATCGAGGGCCTCCCGCAGAAGGGACTCGTGCCGCTCGGAGCCGACCTTGTTCAGGATCACGCCCCCGACCCGCACCTCGGGGTCCCAGGACGCGAACCCGTGCACCAGCGCGGCCACCGACCGCGACTGCGAGGAGGCGTCCACGACCAGCACGACCGGCGCCCGCAGCACCTTCGCGACCTGCGCGGTGGACGCCAGCTCGCCCTCCCCGGCGGCACCGTCGTACAGCCCCATCACGCCCTCCACCACGGCCAGGTCGCAGCCCCGCGACCCGTGCAGGAACAGCGGAGCGAGAAGCTCCGGCCCGCACAGGTACGCGTCGAGGTTGCGGCCCGGCCGCCCGGTGGCCAGCGCGTGATAGCCGGGGTCGATGTAGTCCGGGCCCACCTTGTGCGGGGACACGGCGAGCCCCCGCGCGGCGAACGCGGCCATCAGCCCCGTGGCGACGGTGGTCTTGCCGCTGCCCGAGGAGGGCGCGGCGACGACCAGCCGGGGAACGGACATCACCACTCGATGCCCCTCTGGCCCTTCTGCCCGGCGTCCATCGGATGCTTGACCTTGGACATGTCGGTGACCAGGTCGGCGAAGTCCACCAGCTTCTCGGGGGCGTTCCGCCCGGTGATCACCACATGCTGGGTGCCCGGCCGGTCGCGCAGCACGTCGATCACCTCGTCGGTGTCGACCCACCCCCAGTGCATGGGGTAGGCGAACTCGTCCAGCACGTACAGCCGGTACGTCTCGGCGGCCAGGTCGCGCTTGACCTGCTCCCAGCCCTCGCGGGCCTTCTCCTCGTTGTCCATCTGTGCGTCGCGCTGGACCCACGACCAGCCCTCGCCCATCTTGTGCCAGTCGACGGTGCCGCCCTCGCCGGAGGCGCCGAGGACGCGCAGTGCGTTCTCCTCGCCGACCTTCCACTTCGCCGACTTGACGAACTGGAACACCCCGATCGGCCAGCCCTGGTTCCAGGCGCGCAGCGCCAGACCGAAGGCGGCCGTCGACTTGCCCTTGCCGACGCCGGTGTGCACGACGACCAGCGGACGGTTGCGTCGCTGACGGGTCGTCAGACCGTCGTCCGGTACGACACTCGGCTGTCCCTGCGGCATTACGCGGCCCTCCTAGAAGTCCCCTGCACGTCCTTGACCAGACCGGCGATCGAGTCCGCCCGCAGCTCGTCGAGCGTGACGGCGGTGCCGCCCAGATCGGCGGCGAGCTGCCCGGCGAGCCCGAGCCGCACCGGCCCCGACTCGCAGTCCACGACCACCGAGGCGAGCGAGTCGGCCGCGAACAGCCGTGCCGCACGCCCGGCCAGCGCGACCGGCTCCGGACCACCGGTGGCCCGCCCGTCCGTCACCACCACGACCAGCGGCCGGCGCGCCGGGTCCCGCAGCCGCTCCACCCGCAGCACCTCGCGCGCCTTGAGCAGCCCGGCCGCCAGCGGGGTACGCCCGCCGGTCGGCAACGACTCCAGCCGCGCGGCGGCCGCGTCCACGGACGAGGTCGGCGGCAGCGCCACGTCGGCGGCGGAACCCCGGAAGGTCACCAGACCCACCTTGTCCCGCCGCTGGTAGGCGTCCAGCAGCAGCGACAGCACGGCGCCCTTCACGGCGCTCATCCGCTGCCGTGCCGCCATCGACCCGGAGGCGTCCACCACGAAGAGCACGAGGTTGCCCTCACGCCCCTCGCGGGCCGCCTGCCGCAGATCGTCCCGGCGGATCACCAGCCCCGGCCCGGACCGGCCGCGCGCCCGCTGGTGCGGCGCGGCCGCCTGCACGGTCGCCGCCAGATGCAGCTTGGTCAGCGCACCCTGCGGGCGGCGCGCCCCGGTGGTGCGCCCCTGCTCGGTGCGCGCCCGCGAACGCCGCCCGGACGCACCCTCGCCGATCCCGGGCACGCTCAGCACCTTGGTGCGAAAGGGCTCCGAGGCGCGCGCCGCCTGCTGCTCACCCGCGCCCGCGCCGGACGGCTGCGGCTCGCCGCCGTCGCCCTCCTCGGGCCGCGCCCCGGTGTCCCCGCCCTGCGGACCGGAGTCCGGCGCCGGCTGCCCGCCGCCCCCGCCGGGCCCGCCGGGCCCGTCGGGGTCGGGATCGTCGTCGGGGGACTCGCCGGAGAACTCCTCCAGCGTCCGGTCGAGCTTGTCCTCGTCGAGACCGGGCGCGTCGAAGGGGTTGCGGCGCCGCCGGTGCGGCAGCGCGAGCAGCGCTGCCTGCCGCACGTCCTCGGCGAGTACGTCGGTCCGCCCGGCCCACGCGGCCAGCGCGGTCGCGGTGCGGGCCATGACGATGTCGGCGCGCATGCCGTCCACCTCGAACGCCGCGCAGGTCGCCGCGATCTGGCGCAGCGCGCCGTCGCCCAGGCGCACCTGCGGCAGCAGCGCCCGCGCCGCCGAGATCCGCTGCCGTACGGCGCTCTCCTCCTCGGCCCAGCGGGCGGCGAAGGCGGCCGGATCGGCGTCGTACGCCAGGCGCCGCTTGACGACCTCCACCCGCTGGTCGGGCTCACGGGAGGCGGCGACCTCCACGGTCAGCCCGAACCGGTCGAGCAACTGCGGCCGCAGCTCGCCCTCTTCCGGGTTCATGGTGCCGACCAGCAGGAACTTCGAGGCATGGCGCACGGAGACGCCCTCGCGCTCCACGTACGACGCACCCATCGCCGCCGCGTCCAGCAGCAGGTCGACCAGGTGGTCGTGGAGCAGGTTGACCTCGTCGACGTAGAGGATGCCGCGGTGCGCGTCGGCCAGCAGGCCCGGCTCGAACGCCTTCACGCCCTCGGCGAGCGCCCGCTCGATGTCCAGCGCGCCGACGAGGCGGTCCTCGGAGGCGCCGACGGGCAGTTCGACCATGCGGGCGGGCCGTGCCACACCGGCCCCCGGCTCGTGCGGACCGTCGGGGCATGCCGGGTCCGGGGAGGCCGGGTCGCAGGAGAAGCGGCACCCGGCGACGACGTCGACCTCGGGCAGCAGCGCCGACAGCGCGCGCACGGCCGTCGACTTCGCGGTGCCCTTCTCGCCGCGCACCAGCACCCCGCCGACCGCCGGCGAGACGGCGTTCAGCAGCAGCGCGAGCCGCAGATCGTCCTGGCCGACCACGGCCGTGAAGGGAAAGGGGGTGGTCACTTCTCGTCGCCCTCCAAGTCGCCTTCCAGCTCCAGATAGGTGGCGCGCAGCCGCTCCAGCGTGTCCGCGTCCGGCTCCGCCCACAGGCCACGCTCGGCGGCCTCCAGCAGTCGTTCGGTGATGCCCCGCAGCGCCCACGGGTTGGACTTCTTCATGAAGTCCCGGTTCTCCGGGTCGAAGACGTACTCGGCGCTGAGCTTCTCGTACATCCAGTCGTCGACCACGCCCGCCGTCGCGTCGTACCCGAACAGGTAGTCCACGGTCGCCGCCATCTCGAAGGCGCCCTTGTAGCCGTGCCGGCGCATGGCCGCCATCCAGCGCGGGTTGACCACCCGGGCACGGAACACCCGGTGCGTCTCCTCGCCCAGCGTGCGCGTCTTCACCTGGTCCGGCGTGGCCGAATCGCCCACGTACGCCTCGGGGTTGGCGCCGGTCAGGTGACGGACCATGGCGACCATGCCGCCGTGGTACTGGAAGTAGTCGTCGGCGTCGACCAGGTCGTGCTCACGGGTGTCGACGTTCTTCGCGGCGACGGCGATCCGCTTGAACGCGGTCTCCATGTCCCCGCGCGCCGCCCGCCCGTCGAGCCCGCGCCCGTAGGCGTAGCCGCCCCACACCGCGTACACCTCGGCCAGGTCGGCGTCCGAGCGCCAGTTGCGGGCGTCGATCAGCGGCAGCAGACCGGCGCCGTACGCGCCCGGCTTGGAGCCGAAGATACGGGCCGTGGCCCGGCGCCGGTCACCGTGCTCGGCGGTGTCCGCGTCGGCGTGCGCCTTCACATGGTTGCGCTCGGCGGGCTCGTCCAGCTCCGCCACCGTGCGGACCGCGTCGTCGATCAGCCCCACGACGTGCGGGAACGCGTCCCGGAAGAAGCCGGAGATACGGACCGTGACGTCGATGCGCGGCCGGCCCAGTTCCTCCAGGGACACCACCTCGAAGCCGGTCACACGGCGCGAGGCGTCGTCCCAGACGGGACGGCAGCCCAGCAGCGCCAGGATCTCGGCGATGTCGTCGCCCTGGGTGCGCATCGCGGACGTGCCCCACACCGTGAGGCCGACGGACTTCGGGTACTCGCCCGTGTCCTGCAGATAGCGGGCCACGAGCGAGTCGGCGAGCGACTGCCCGACCTCCCAGCTCAGCCGGGACGGAATCGCCTTGGGGTCGACCGAGTAGAAGTTCCGGCCGGTCGGCAGGACGTTGACCAGACCGCGGGTGGGCGAACCGGACGGCCCGGCCGGGACGTAACCGCCGTTCAGCGCCTTCAGGATGTGCCCGATCTCGTCGGTCGTACGGGCGAGCCGCGGCACGACCTCGTCGCACGCGAACTCCAGCACGGCCGTCGCGTCGGGCAGTTCGGCGTTCAGCGCGCCGCGCAGCACCTCCGGCACGGCCGCCCGCTCCCAGCCCCGCGCCTCCATGCCCTCCGCGATCCGCCGGCACAACTGCTCCAGCAGGTCGATCGCGTCGGACGCGGTGCGCGCCGGACCGTCCACCAGGTCCGTCAGCTCCACCGGCACCTTCACCGGGGCGCCCGGCTCGCCCAGCAGCTCCTTCTCCACCAGCCCGAAGTGCGCCGCGAGCGAGGCCCGCAGACCCGGCAGGGCGTTCGCCTGCCCGCCCCACACCTGTGAGGCGCGCAGCACGGCCAGCACCAGGTTGACGCGCGGCTCGGCGACCGGACCGCCGCCCAGGATGTGCAGGCCGTCGCGGATCTGCACGTCCTTGATCTCGCACAGATAGCCGTCGATGTGCATGACGAACTCGTCGAACGCCTCGTCGTCCGGCTGCTCGTCCACATGCAGGTCGTGGTGCAGCTCGGCCGCCTTGACCAGCGTCCAGATCTGCGCGCGCACGGCCGGCGCCTTCACCGGGTCCAGGTCGGACACGAGCGCGTACTCGTCGAGCAGCTGCTCCAGCTTCGCCAGGTCGCCGTAGGTGTCGGCGCGGGCCATCGGCGGTACGAGGTGGTCGACGACCGTGGCGTGCCCGCGCCGCTTGGCCTGGGTGCCCTCGCCGGGGTCGTTGACGATGAACGGGTAGATCAGCGGCAGGTCACCGAGGACGGCGTCCGGGGCGCACCCGCCCGACAGGCCGAGGCCCTTGCCCGGCAGCCACTCCATCGTGCCGTGCTTGCCCATGTGCACGATCGCGTCCGCGCCGAAGCTGTTGTCCAGCCAGCGGTAGGCCGCCATGTAGTGGTGGGACGGCGGCATGTCCGGGTCGTGGTAGATCGCGATCGGGTTCTCGCCGAAGCCGCGCGGCGGCTGGATCATCACGACGACGTTCCCGAACTGCAGGGAGGCCAGGACGATGTCGTCGCCGTCGACGTACAGGGAGCCCGGCGGTTCACCCCACGCCTCCAGCATGGCGTCCCTGAGCTCCGGGTCCAGCTTGTCGAACCACGCCCGGTAGTCCGCCAGCGGCACCCGCGCGGGCGCGGAGGCCAGCTGCTCCTCGGTCAGCCACTCCACGTCGTGGCCGCCGGCCTCGATCAGCCGGTGGATCAGCTCGTCACCGCCGGAGGGGTACCCGCTCACCGCGTACCCGGCGTCCCGCAGCGCGTCCAGCACCCGCACCGCCGACGCGGGCGTGTCCAGACCGACCGCGTTGCCGACGCGGGAGTGCTTGGTCGGGTACGCGGTGAAGACCAGCGCGATCTTCTTCTCGGCGTTCGGCTTGTGCTTCAGCCGGGCGTGCCGCACGGCGATGCCGGCGACGCGCGCGGCCCGCTCCGGGTCGGCGACGTACACCGGGACCTCGTCCGGGCCCTGCTCCTTGAAGGAGAACGGCACGGTGATCAGCCGGCCGTCGAACTCCGGGATGGCGACCTGCATCGCCGCGTCCATGGGGGACAGGGCGGCGTCCGACTCCTCCCAGGCGCTCTTCGACGACGTCAGGCACAGGCCCTGCAGCACCGGGACGTCGAGGTCGGCGAGCGCGCCGATGTCCCAGGCCTCCTCGTCGCCGCCCGCGGAGGCCTGCGAGGCGTGCGTGCCGCCGGCCGCGAGCACGGTGGCGACCAGGGCGTCGGCGCGCGTGAGGAGTTCGTACAGCCCAGGGTCCGCGCCGCGCAGCGAACCGCAGTACACGGGCAGCGCATTGGCGCCCTGCGCCTCGATCGCCTCGCACAGGGTGTCCACGAAGGCGGTGTTGCCGCTCAGTTCGTGGGCGCGGTAGAAGAGCACCCCGACGGTCGGACGGCCGTCCTGCAGCGCGTACGAGCCGTGGACGCCGTACTCCGGCATCGTGTGCGGCTCCTCGAAGCCCTCACCGGTCAGCAGCACCGTGTCCGACAGGAACCGCGACAGCTCCAGCAGGTTCGCGGGACCGCCCTCGACCAGGTACCGCAGCGCCTCCGCGACCACGCCGGCCGGCACGCTCGACTCGGCCATCAGCTCGGCGTCCGGGACGGTCTCGCCGCCCAGCAGCACGGTAGGGATGCCGGACGCCTTCAGCGCGGCGAGCCCGTCCTCCCAGGCCCGCTTGCCGCCCAGCAGCCGTACGACGGCGAGGTCGGCGCCCTCGACCAGCGCCGGGAGTTCCTCGGCGACGTCCACGCGGGTCGGGTTGCCGATCCGGTAGTCCGCACCGGAGGCCCGGGCCGCCAGCAGATCCGTGTCGGCGGTGGACAACAACAACACTGTGCTCATGCGGGCGCTCCCGGTGGAATGAAAGGCAGTCCTTGCGGCGCGCCGGACTCGATGAGCCGCCACAGCGCGTCCGTGTCCGCGTGCTGTTCGATCAGGTCGCCGAGCCGGTCGAGCTGCTCCTCGCGCAGCGCGGCGAAGGAGGTGTCCGGCGCGGGCACGAAGCGGCGGCCCGCGGCGGCGGCCACCTCGCGCAGGAAGGCGCGGCGGAAGCCGTCGGACTCCAGCGAGCCGTGCCAGTGGGTGCCCCAGGTCTGGCCGACGCGGCAGCCGTCGAGGAAGGGCTCCCCTCCCGTCACGGAGGCGATGCCGTGGTGGATCTCGTACCCCTCGACCCGCTCGCCGAGGGCTTCCCCGCTCGGCCGGGTCAGGGTCTTCTCGCGGGCGAACCGCACCCGCACCGGCAGCACGCCGAGCCCGTCGACGGCACCGGCGCGTGACTCGACCTCGTCCTCGATGTGTTCACCGAGGATCTGGAAACCACCGCAGATGCCGAGCACGGGCCGCTGCTCGGCGGCCCGGCGCACGAGGGCGTCGGCCAGGCCGCGTTCGCGCAGCCACTGAAGCGCCCGCACCGTCCCGCGGGTGCCCGGGATCACCACCAGGTCGGCGTCGGCCAGCTCCTCCGGCCGGTCCACGAACCGCACGACCACGCCCGGTTCGGCGGCCAGCGCGTCCACGTCGGTGAAGTTGGACATCAGCGGGATCGCGCAGACGGCGACCCGCAGGACGTCCTCGCCGACGGGCGGGGAGACGGCCGACTCGCGGACGGTGCCGCGCAGGGACACCCTGAGGCCGTCCTCCTCGTCGATACCGAGCCCGTGCCGGAAGGGCAGGACGCCGTAGGTGCGCCGCCCGGTGAGGCCGTGCAGCATGTCCAGGCCCGGCTCCAGCAGGGAGACGTCGCCGCGGAACTTGTTCACCAGGAAGCCGGCGACCAGTTCCTGGTCCTCGGGTGAGAGCAGGGCGAGCGTGCCGAAGAAGGACGCGAAGACGCCCCCGCGGTCGATGTCGCCGACGACGAGCACGGGCAGCCGCGCGCCCCGCGCGATGCCCATGTTCACGATGTCGGTCCGGCGCAGATTGATCTCGGCCGGTGAGCCGGCCCCCTCGCAGATCACCGCGTCATACGTGCCCCGCAACTCGGCCAGGCACTCCAGGACCGTCCCCAGCAGCTTCTGCTGGCGTCCGCCGTGGTAGCCGCGTGCGCTCATCTCGCCCACCGGCTTGCCCAGCAGCACCACTTGGCTGCTCTGCTCGCCGCCGGGCTTGAGCAGCACCGGGTTCATCAACGCGGTCGGCTCGATCCGGCAGGCCTGGGCCTGCATGGCCTGCGCCCGCCCGATCTCGGCGCCCTCGCGGGTGACGAAGGAGTTCAGGGACATGTTCTGCGCCTTGAAGGGCGCCACCTTCACGCCCTGCCGCACCAGCCACCGGCAGATCCCGGCGGTGACGACGCTCTTGCCGGCGTCGGAGGTGGTGCCGGCGACGAGGAGACCGCCGTTCATCGATCACGCCCCTTCCCGATGACGTTCATCGATTGCGCCCCTTCCGGATGAGGTGTGCGCCCGCGCACACGCCGAGCGCCAGCCAGCTCACGCGCCGGGACAGCCGTACCGCCCGCGCGATGTCCTCGGTCCCGACGGCGCGCCCCCGCGGGTTCAGCACGGGCCGGTGTTCCACGCGCCCGCCGTACGACAGGGTGCCGCCCAGCCGCAGGCCGAGCGCGCCCGCGAAGGAGGCCTCCACGGGGCCCGCGTTGGGGCTCGGGTGCTTCACCGCGTCCGCCCGCCACGCCCGTACGGCGCCACGCCGGTCCGGGCCGGTGAGCACGGCGAGGGCGGCGGTCAGCCGGGCGCCCGGCCAGCCGGCCACGTCGTCGAGGCGGGCGGAGGCCCAGCCGAAGCGCCGCAGCCGCGGCGACTTGTGACCGACCATCGCATCCAGGGTGTTGACGGCCCGGAACCCGAGCAGCCCGGGCACCCCGCCGACGGCGCCCCACACCAGCGCGCCCACGACGGCGTCGGAGGTGTTCTCGGCGACCGACTCGACCACGGCCCGGGCGATCCCGTCGGCGTCCAGCGCCTGGGGGTCACGGCCGCACAGATGGGGCAGCCGGGCCCGCGCCGCCTCCACGTCCCCGGCTTCCAGGGCGCGCCCGATGGCGCCGGCCTCGCGTGCGAGGGAGGTCCCCCCGACCACGGACCAGGTGGCGGCGGCGGTCAGCGCGACCGAGGCGGCGGGGGAGCGGCGCACCGAGCGGGCGGCCACGGCCCCGAGCGCGACGGCGCCTCCGGCGCAGACGGCGGTGTGCAGGGCGCCCCAGCCGCGGTGGTCGCGCCACAGGGTGCGCTCGACGGCGTCCGCGGCCCGTCCGAACACGGCGACCGGGTGCCCGCGGCGCGGATCACCGAGGAGGAGGTCACCGAGGAGGCCGGCGGCGGCGCCGTACGCGAAGACGCGTTCGGCTCGCATCGGGCTCAGCCGGCCGTGGGGTCGAGCGGAGCGTCGCTGATGGGCCTGGTCCTCAACCGGCAGCCGCGCATGGCGTCATGTCCTCACTCAGGGTGTCCGCGCCCTGGTTAGAAGGAGATTCGGCGGTGAGAGTTCCTGGCTCCCGGGGTTGCACACCCCGGTGACAGTGGCGGGACCGCGCCGGACTTCCACCGGCTTCCTCTCCTGCACGCCGCAAACTTGGCTCCGGCAGTCCACCACGGCTGTCAGAGGGCCGTCAACTTGCCCTTGACCTGGGGCGGAGGAGTGTGGGCAGGCCCACACGGAGGCGACCTGCCAGGTCACAAAGGAACGCGGGGTGCCGCTCGGGCACCCCGCGTTTTTCGTTGACGAGGCCGGTCAGGCGACGATCAGGCTGATGCCGTACGCCACCGCCGCCGCGCACGCCGCGAAGCAGGCGTACGCGCCGGTGACCGCGAGGGCGGCCGAACCGCCCTGCGCCTGGACCCGCTCGCGGCGGGACAGGCCCATGATGCCGAGGGTGAACAGGGCCACCAGACCCACGGTGACCATGAGGCTGACACCGAAGACGGAGCCGAGGGCCGCCCAGTCGATCTTCATGCTGCTTCTCTTCCTTCGTACCCGAAAGCGGCGGTCAGACGGCCGGGGCCGGGTTCGCGGTGGCCGGCTGCTCCGCCGTCGCGGCGGCGGGGGCGGGGATGGTGGCCGTCAGGCCGTCCGTGACCGCCGGGCCGGCGGCCGGAGGCGGGGTCACGGCGGCGATCGCGGTGGTGACCACGCCGGCCGGCTCCTCCTCCACGGCGTTGACGTTGGTGTGGTCGACGACCTCGCGGCGGGAGACCTTCCAGATGCCGAAGCTGGCGGACACCAGGAAGACGGCGACCAGCGCGGTGCCCCAGGCGCCGAAGCCGGTGACGTACTCGGCGAGCGCGCCGACCAGCGCGGCGGCCGGCAGGGTCAGCACCCAGGCGACGAGCATCCGGGTCGCGGTCGACCAGCGCACCACGCCGCCCTTGCGGCCCACGCCCGCGCCCATCACGGAGCCGGAGACGACGTGCGTGGTGGACAGCGAGAAGCCGAGGTGGGAGGAGGCGAGGATGGCGGTGGCCGCGCTGGTCTGGGCGGCGAAGCCCTGCTGCGGCTGCATGTCCGTCAGGCCCTTGCCCATGGTGCGGATGATGCGCCAGCCGCCGATGTAGGTGCCGAGCGCGATGGCCAGGCCGGCGGAGAGGATCACCCAGGTGGGCGGGTCGGAGTCGGGCGCGATGGCGCCGCCCGCGACCAGGGCGAGGGTGATGATGCCCATCGTCTTCTGCGCGTCGTTGGTGCCGTGGGCGAGGGAGACCAGGCCCGCGGAGGCGATCTGGCCGGCCCGGTAGCCCTTCTCGGCGGCCTTGCCGTCGGCCTTCTTGCCCAGCGTGTACGACAGACGGGTCGCGACCATCGCCGCGACGCCGGCGACGACCGGGGCGGCGACCGCGGGCAGCAGCACCTTGGTGACGAGCACGTCACCGTGGACGGCGCCGAAGCCGGCGGAGGCGACGGTGGCGCCGATCAGACCGCCCATGAGGGCGTGCGAGGAGCTGGAGGGCAGGCCCACGAGCCAGGTCAGCAGGTTCCAGAGGATCGCGCCGACCAGGGCGGCGAAGATGACCTCGGGACGGATGCCGCTCTCGTCGACGAGACCCTTGGAGATCGTGTTGGCGACCTCCACGGAGAGGAAGGCGCCCACGAGGTTGAGGGCGGCGGACATGGCCACGGCGATCTTGGGCCGCAGCGCGCCGGTCGAGATGGTGGTGGCCATCGCGTTGGCGGTGTCGTGGAAACCGTTCGTGAAATCGAACGCGAGAGCGGTGACGACCACAATCGCGAGGATCAGCGAGAAGCTTTCCATTTACCCAGGCATTCGTTCGAAGTCATTGGCGGGTCGAACGTAGGTAACGCGGGTGAACGGAAGGTGAACTGGGCCGGGCGTCTCGATGTCGGAAAGAGGGGGTCGCTGCTCCGTTCCCCCGCCCACGGCCCGGGCGGCACACGGGCCGGGTGCCCGGCGCGGGGCGTCGTGGCCGTGCGCGGGTCGGAGAAGGAGATTTCCGTCACCCGGGACTGGCAGGATCGCGGCATGACGGAGCAGCGGTGGGAGCGGCAGGGCGGACGGGTGGCCGACGAGGGGGACGACGCCGAGCGGGAGGCTCTGGCCTGGGCGGATCTGGTCGCCACGGCGCGCCGGACCGTCGCCGACGGTCTGGTCGTCGGCACCTCCGGCAATGTCTCGGTACGCGTCGGTGACCTGGTGCTGGTCACGCCGTCGGGCGTGCCCTACGACCGGCTGCGGCCGCAGGACCTGACGGCGGTCGACCTCGACGGCCGGCAGGTGCGCGGCTCGCTGGTGCCGACGAGCGAGCTGCCGATGCACCTCGCCGTATACGGCACCACGGACGCCCGGGCCGTGGTGCACACGCACGCCGTCCACGCCACGGCGGTCTCGACGCTCGTGCCGGAGCTCCCGCTCGTCCACTACATGGCCGCGGCCCTCGGCGGCCCGGTCCGCGTCGCCCCCTACGCGACGTACGGCACGCAGGAGCTGGCCGAGAGCATGCTGCGGGCCCTGACCGGCCGCACCGGCTGCCTCCTGCAGAACCACGGCACGATCGCCTACGGCGCCACCCTGGACCAGGCCTACGACCGCACCGCCCAGCTGGAGTGGATGTGCCGGCTGTGGCTGACCGCGTCCTCGGTCCCCGGCCTCGCCCCGAGCCTGCTGACCGAGGAACAGCTGGCGGAGGTGGGGGAGCGGCTGCGGGGGTACGGGCAGCGGGGGTGACGGGGGCCGGGTGAGCGCGGCGCGGTGGCGGCGACGCCCGGGTTGATCACTGCGCATGTCGCTTCCGGTGGCTTGGGACGGACCACGCCGGGAAACTGGTTCCCGTGCGCACTGTCAAAGCGACGGCCGCTGCCGTCACCGCCGTGATGGGTGCCGGGGCCGCAGCCGTGGTCGCCGGCCGACTCGCCAGCGACGCCGCGCTCAAGGCGCCGCCGGGCCGGCCGCTGCCGACCGAGCCCCGGCTCACCGTGCACGCCACGGCGGCCGGCCGGATCGCGCTCACCCGCGACCTGGCCACCCTGCGCCCGGGTACCTACGGACTCGCCGGCGACGGGAGTCACGCGGTCGTGGGCCAGGTCCTGGACTCCGCCGAGCACACCGCCGACACCGTCGTACGCCGTCTGGAGCGCGTCACGCACGGCACGCTGGAACCGGGCGACAAAGTGTGGTTCACCGCGAACCTGCACGTCGGCGACCCCCGGGCCGCCCTCGGCCTGGAGCACGCCGACGTCGACGTGCCCGGGGAACTCGGCCCGCTGCCCGCCTGGTTCGTACCCGCCGCCCGGGACACCTGGGTGATCGCCGTGCACGGCCTCGGCACCACCCGGGAGCTCCCCATGAACGTCATGGGCATGCTGAACCGGTTGCGCCTCCCGGTGCTCGCCCTCGCCTACCGCGGCGACCTGGGCGCCCCCCGCCCCCCGGACGGCCTCAACCACTTCGGCGAGACCGAGTGGCGCGACGTGGACGCCGCGATCCGCTACGCCGTGCGCTACGGCGCCCGCCGGGTCGTTCTCTACGGCTGGTCCACCGGAGCCACGATGGCGCTGCGCGCCGCTCAGCTGTCCGGGATGCGGGAGCACGTCTCCGGGCTCGTGCTGGACTCCCCGGTGCTCAGCTGGCCGACCACACTGCGCTCCCTGGCCCTGGCCCGGCGTACGCCGGGCGCGCTGCTGCCGCTCGCGGTGCGCGCCGCGCAGGGCCGAACGGGGCTGCAGGACGGCCCCGCCGACGGGACCATCGCCGCGGACGCCGACGGCCTCGCGGTGCCGACGCTGATCGTCCACGGCCCCGGCGACACGGTGGCCCCCTGGCGCTTCTCCCGCCGCTTCGCCGACCGCCGCCCCGACCTGGTCGCCCTGCACACGGTGGCCCACGCCCCGCACGGAGCGATGTGGAACGCCGACCCGGAGTCCTACGAGGAAGCACTCCGCCGCTTCCTGACCCCTTTGATGTGATCCGGTGGACCGCCCACGTCGGTGCCGCCGATCCGCCGGGACGGTTCCTGCGCGGGCGCGTGCGCCGAGGACGGGAGGCGCCGAGACGGCCGTCCACCGGCCTGGGAGCGGCGCACCGCCGTGGGCCGGCCGCCGACGGGCGCGCGGCGCCGTCCGGGCGTCGGAGCCGGCGGGTGAGGTGCCGGCCGTCGGCGTCGCCGCGGGAGCAGGGGTGATCCCGCCGGGGGGCGCGTCGCGGTGTCGCTCCGGCTGCGGGGCGGTGGGGATCATTCCGCTTCTGGGCTCCGTTCAAGGCCGTACGACTGGCCTGATCACGCCTGCTTTCGCCGTCCCGAGCAGGTCCACGCTCCCGCCCCGTCGCCCGCCGTGGCATTCCGTTTGGGTTTTCGGACCGTCAACCGGAAGACTGCACCCGTGACGTCCCGTATCCCGCGCGACTCCAGGCTTCGACTCGTCCGTCCCCGACCCCTGGCCGCCGCCCCCAGAGCAGTGAACCAGCGGCGCCCGCGCCGTCGGGCGCCCCGCCCGCCCGAGGGCACCCCGGCGCCCGCGGAGCTGGCCGGAATGGCTCGTTCCGGCCTGGCCGCCGCCGCCCGCGTCGCCCGCTGGGCCGACGCCGCGCTCGGCCCCGGCCGGACCGGTGCCACCGCCGACGGCAAGGCCACCCTCTCCGACACGACCGCGGAACGCGCCGCACACGAGCTGGGCCTGACCGTGGACCAGGTCCGGGCCGACTGGGACATCGCCCGCCTCGCCGGCCTCGTCGAGGTCCACGGCGACAGCGCCCGCCCCGGCTGGCGGCTGCGCGCCTGGGACCGCGACGACAGCGCCGTCCTGCGGGGCTGGGTCGCCCTGTTCGACGCCTGGTCGCTCGCCCACCCCGAACCCGGGGACCAGGAACCCGCGGCCGTCGCCGAGGTCGTCTCGGCCATGCCGCAGGTCCTCTCCTTCCTCCAGCTCTCCGCCGGCCCCGTCCCCGTGGAACAGCTCCTCGACCTGCTCCGCCAGCGGGTCACCGAACTGCGCACCGAGCGCTGCGAGGTCCCCTACGCCCCCACGTCGGGCGCTCCGCAGGTGCCGCCCACCGGCGCGTCAGCCACCGTCGGGGGCGCCGCCGACGCCGCCGTCGGCGTACCGGTCGGCGAGGCCGAGCTGGCGCCGCTGCTCGACTGGGCGCTGCGGGCCCTCGCCGCGGTCGGCGCCCTCACCTACGGCGACGGGCAGGCCACGCTCACCCCGCTCGGCAGCTGGGCGGTATGGGTCAAGCTGGAGCAGATCTGCGTCGCCGCGCAGAGCCCCGCGGGCAACATCGAGCA
Source organism: Streptomyces sp. NPDC014006 (assembly GCF_043088925.1). Taxonomy (NCBI): domain Bacteria; kingdom Bacillati; phylum Actinomycetota; class Actinomycetes; order Kitasatosporales; family Streptomycetaceae; genus Streptomyces; species Streptomyces sp. NPDC014006. The sequence goes on from NZ_JBICAJ010000001.1 coordinate 1,358,063, forward strand.
GGCGGCCGAGGACATGCTGCGCGGCTGCGCCCAGCTGCGCCCGAACGCCGCCCGCGCGGAGTACCGCGCCTGGCTCGCCGCCCGCCCCGTGGGCAACGCCGTCACCGAGCTGCTCGCCGCCGCCCGCGGCGACGACGCCCTGCTGCGCGGCCTGGCCTTCGAGGCGCTGCGCGTCGTCGGCGCCCCCGCCGAGCCCGACGTCCGTGCCGTCGTCGAGGAGCCGACGCTGCGGCCGTACGCCCTGCTGTGGCTGGCCGAGCACGACGGTGTGGACCCCGAGGACGCCCACGAGGTGCTCACCCGCGAGGAGGCCACCTGGCTGTGGGTCGACACGGCCGCCGCAGTCGCCGACCACGGCGAGGCCCCGATGCTGGTCCGGCACCTGGAGTCGGCCCTGCAGCCCACCGTGCCGGCCCTGCTCGACGAGGTCCGCGCCGTCGGTCACCCGCGCACCGTGCAGGTCCTGGTCGCCCTGGCCGCCGCCCACCCCGACCCGGCCCTGGCCAAGGCCGTGCGCCGCGCCGCCTTCCAGGTGCACACCGGCGGCAGCTGACCGCACCGGGGGCGCACGACCCGCAGCGGACGTACGCCCCCACCGTGGGCCGCCTCCGCCGAGGCGTCCCCCACCGCAGGCCGGAAAACCAGTTGCAGGGGCCCGTTAGACTGGCCCCATGGCCATTCTCCTCGCGCATTAGACGGCGGGACCGTCCACCAGCCTTCCACCGTCAATCCCCACCGCCCAGGAGTATGACCCCGTGATCTCCGCCTCCGGTATCGAGCTGCGCGCTGGTGCCCGAATCCTCCTCGAGAACGCCACCTTCCGCATCACCAAGGGCGACCGCATCGGGCTCGTCGGCCGCAACGGCGCCGGCAAGACCACGCTCACCAAGGTCCTCGCCGGCGAGGGCATGCCCGCCGCCGGCACCGTCGCCCGCTCCGGCGAGGTCGGTTACCTCCCGCAGGACCCGCGCACCGGCGACCTCGACGTCCTCGCCCGCGACCGCATCCTCTCCGCGCGCGGCCTCGACGTACTGATCCGCAAGATGCGCGAGAACGAGCAGCGCATCGCCACCGGCAAGGGCGCCACCCGCGAGAAGGCCCTCAAGCAGTACGAGCGGCACGAGACGGAGTTCCTCACCAAGGGCGGTTACTCCGCCGAGGCCGAGGCCGCCACCATCGCCGCCGCGCTGAACCTGCCCGACCGGGTGCTCGGCCAGCCGCTGCACACCCTCTCCGGTGGTCAGCGCCGCCGTATCGAACTGGCCCGGATCCTCTTCTCGGACGCGGACACGCTGCTCCTGGACGAGCCGACGAACCACCTCGACGCGGACTCGATCGTCTGGCTGCGGGACTACCTGAAGACCTACCGCGGCGGCTTCATCGTCATCAGCCACGACGTGGACCTCGTCGAGACGGTCGTGAACAAGGTGTTCTACCTGGACGCCAACCGCTCGACCATCGACGTCTACAACATGGGCTGGAAGCTCTACCAGCAGCAGCGCGAGGCCGACGAGAAGCGCCGCAAGCGCGAGCGGGCCAACGCCGAGAAGAAGGCCGCCGCGCTGCATTCGCAGGCCGACAAGATGCGCGCCAAGGCGACGAAGACGGTCGCCGCGCAGAACATGGCCCGCCGCGCCGACAAGCTCCTCTCCGGACTGGAAGCGGTCCGCCAGTCCGACAAGGTCGCCAAGCTCCGCTTCCCGGAGCCCGCGCCGTGCGGCAGGACCCCGCTGATGGCCGAGGGGCTGTCGAAGTCGTACGGCTCGCTGGAGATCTTCACCGACGTCGACCTCGCCATCGACAAGGGCTCCCGGGTCGTCATCCTCGGCCTCAACGGCGCCGGCAAGACCACCCTGCTGCGTCTGCTGGGCGGTGTGGAGGAGCCGGACACCGGCCGGGTCGTCCCCGGCCACGGCCTCAAGCTCGGCTACTACGCGCAGGAGCACGAGACGCTCGACCCGGACCGCACGGTCCTGGAGAACATGCGCTCCGCCGCGCCCGACATGGACCTCGTCGAGGTCCGCAAGGTGCTCGGCTCGTTCCTGTTCTCCGGCGACGACGTCGACAAGCCGGCCGGGGTCCTCTCCGGCGGTGAGAAGACCCGTCTGGCCCTGGCCACCCTGGTGGTCTCCTCGGCGAACGTCCTTCTGCTGGACGAGCCCACCAACAACCTCGACCCGGCCAGCCGCGAGGAGATCCTCGGCGCGCTGCGCACCTACAAGGGCGCCGTCGTCCTGGTCACCCACGACGAGGGAGCCGTGGAGGCGCTGCAGCCGGAGCGGATCATCCTGCTCCCGGACGGTGTCGAGGACCTGTGGGGCTCGGACTACGCGGACCTCGTCGCCCTGGCTTGATCGAATGGATGATCCAGCGGTATGGATCATTCGGCCGATCCGTGATCCATCATCTGTGTGAGATCTCCTCGTATCGAGGTGTGTCCTACACGTATCTGGCGGCCGGTTCCTCCCTGTCCGGAGGGCCGGCCGTTCTGCGTCTCTGACCTGCGGATTTCCTGGCGAGCCGGTTCGATCCTGCGAACGGCGACACGCGGAATTTCAACTTCCGATTGTGTGGACGCGCTCCTGTCGTCACAACGGTGTCGCACAGACCTTGCCGAATGGGTGGCCAACCCGCGCCGGAGGGGTGATCATGAGGAGACCAGAGCGCACTTCCCATGAGGAGGCACGGGTGGCCGAGACTCTGAAGAAGGGCAGCCGGGTGACCGGCGCCGCGCGCGACAAGCTCGCGGCAGACCTGAAGAAGAAGTACGACGCCGGTGCGAGCATCCGGGCGTTGGCCGAGGAGACCGGCCGCTCGTATGGCTTTGTGCACCGCATGCTCAGCGAGTCGGGCGTCACGCTCCGCGGACGCGGCGGGGCTACCCGGGGCAAGAAGGCTCAGACGGCCTGATCCCCGGGCGGCCCCACGACTCCGATGGTGGCCACCCGGTCGGCCGACCGGCCGGGCGGGTGGTTACTGTGCAGTCACTTACGGATGGCCCGCAGGGGCATCCAACCGATGGATGCCCACCTGGGCATCCACAGTGACCGCACGCATCGGAGGCGCCCCATGGCCACGCCCGGCCCGGAACTCGTTCCCCTGCTCGACCAGGACGGCGTACGGCTCACCGTCGACGGCGCGATCGCCACGGTGACGCTGACCAATCCGGCCAAGCGCAACGCGCAGAGCCCCGCCATGTGGCGGACGCTCGCCCAGGCCGGCCGGCGGCTGCCGGGCTCCGTCCGGGTGGTCGTGCTGCGCGGTGAGGGCCAGTCCTTCTCCGCCGGGCTCGACCGGCAGATGTTCACGCCCGAGGGGATCGAGGGCGAGCCGTCGTTCGTCGACCTCGCCCGCAGCAGCGACGCCGACCTGGACGCGTCCATCGCCGCGTTCCAGGAGGCGTTCACCTGGTGGCGGCGTAACGACGTCATGTCCATCGCCGCCGTGCAGGGGTATGCCATCGGGGCGGGCTTCCAGCTCGCACTCGCCTGTGACCTGCGCGTCGTCGCGGACGACGTGCAGTTCGCCATGCGCGAGACCAGCCTCGGCCTGGTGCCCGACCTGACGGGCACGCATCCGCTCGTCGCGCTGGTCGGTTACGCCCGGGCGCTGGAGATCTGCGCGACCGGGCGCTTCGTGGCGGCCGAGGAAGCGGTGGCCTGCGGCCTGGCCAACCTCGCCGTGCCCGCCGACCAGCTGGACGGCGCGGTCAAGGACCTGGCCGCCGCCCTGCTCGCCGCGCCCCGCGACGCGGTCATCGAGACCAAGGCCCTGCTGCGCGGCGCCGCCGACCGCACCTACGACGAACAGCGCGCGGCCGAACGCCAGGCCCAGGCCCGCCGCCTGCGCGACCTGGCCGGCATGGGCGAGTGACCACGAAACTTCACCCGATCGCCGCACGGGGCACCGCCACGGCCGGCTGACCGGGCGGGCCGCGGTGCCGTCCCGCCTGACGGCGGGCCGCATCGGGTTTCGTCGCGTCGGCTGATCGGGCGGGCCGTATCGGGGCCGCCGCGGTCGGCTGTCCGGCGGGCCGCGGTGCCGCCTCACCCGATCGGCGTAAGCCGGTGCCGCCACGGTCGGCCGAGCCGGCGCCGCTGCGGCGGGGCCTCAGCCGATCGCCGTGACCAGTACCGCCACCGTGGGGCGGTACGGCAGTGCCTGGGCCACCGCCGTGCGGACGGCCCGTGCCACGTCCACGGGCCGGTGGCCGGTGCGTACGGCGATCTCCACGCGTGCGTGGCGGTGCGGCAGGGCCGCGCCGTCCTGCGCGCGTTCCTCCAGATGTACCGGACGGCCCAGCCCGCCCAGTGCACCGGCGAGCCCGGCCACGCCCGGCACCGCGAGAGCCGCCGCGGCGGCACGCGCCTCATCGGGACCCGTCGTGTCGCCGCCCGCGCCGCCTTCGTAACCGCGGGGCGCCTCCGCGGGCGCCGGCCCCACCACGGGCTGCACGGCCTCGTCCAGCAGAGCGACGACCCGCAGGTCCACCTCCGCGACCGTCAGCCCCAGCCCGTCCCGCGCGGCCGTCCCGAGCACCGCCCGCACCCGGTCCGCGGTCACCGGCAGCGGCTCGGCCACCGTCGCCGAGAACTCCGCCGTCACCCGCAGCGGCCCCGGCGGCAGGGCGCTCGGCGGCGGGGGTACAACCGGCTCGGCCACGTCCGCCGGATCGGCGAGGGCGACGCGCACCGCCCCCAGCAGCACACCAGGCAGGCCCATCGCGGCCCGCGCAAGAAACGCCTGCGCCGCGGCCTCCGCCAGCCACGCGCCGTCGCGCGCCTCGCCGAGAGGCAGCAGTCTGCCGAGACCCAGCCGCTGCCGCACGTCCCACGTCCACCGATCCGCTGTCATTCCTCCAGCCTGCCGCATCGCGGGCGCGCGATCGCGTAACCGCACTTACGGTGGTCGAAGGACGACGATGCGGAAGGACACGGCGATGAGCGACATGACGGCCGGAAACCGGACAAGCGCGTCCGAGATCCGCAAGGAACCGCAAAGCACCCGTCGCGGTGGCGGTGACCTCGGCAGCCGCGGCAAGACGACGATCGCGGACGGCGTCGTCGAGAAGATCGCAGGTCTCGCGGCCCGCGACGTATCGGGCGTGCACGCGATGGGCAGCGGTCTTTCCCGCACCATCGGCGCCGTGCGCGACCGCGTACCGGGCGGCTCCAAGTCCGTGACCCGGGGCGTGAAGGTAGAGGTCGGAGAGGTACAGACCGCGCTCGATCTGGAGATCGTCGTCGAGTACGGCGTGTCGATCTCGGAGCTCTCGCGCGATGTGCGGGAGAACGTCATCGCGGCCGTCGAGCGGATGACGGGCCTGGAGGTCGTCGAGGTCAACATCGCCGTCAGCGATGTGAAGCTCCCCGAGGAGGAGGACGAGGAGCCCGAGCAGCCCCGTATCCAGTGACGGCCGAGCGGGCCGTCGAGCAGGCTGACAAGCTGAGGAGCACAGCATGAGCATGGCCGTGGCCGGCATGATCGCCGGCATGGCACTGGCCTTCGCCGGATACTTCGGCGGCTTCGGCGCCTTCGTGCTGGTGGCGGCACTGGGCGCCATCGGCTTCGTGGTCGGCCGGTTCGCAGAGGGAGACCTCGACATCGGCGACCTCTTCCGCACGCGCAGCGACCGGCGGCGGTGACGCCCGTGACCAGTGGGGCCGGTGAGCTCCGTAAACCCCGGGGCGCCGTGCTGCCCGGCGAGCGCGGCGCGACCAGGATCGCCGACCGGGTCGTGGCGAAGGTCGCCGCGCAGGCGGCACGCGAGGCGATCGGCACGCTGCCGGAGGACGCAGCGACCCCGCACGCCACGGTGGTCGTCCGCCACAACGCCGCCCATCTGCGCGTCCACCTCGAACTCGACTACCCCACCGACATCGGCGCCCGCTGCCGCGCGGTGCGCGGCCATGTCGCCGAGCGTGTGGGCACGTTGGTGGGCATGGACGTTCCGGACGTCGCCGTCCACGTCGAACGGCTGCACCTGACGCCGGCGTTCGACACGCCACAGGGGAGGACGTCATGAGTGAACCCGAGGGGGCCACCCAGCGGCTGCCCGTACTGGAGAAGGCCGAGCCCGCCCCCGACGAGGGCGGGCACCCCCACGCGCGCCGCTTCTGGTCGGCCCGCCGCGTCCCGGCCGGCATCGTCGCCGCGCTGCTCGTGGGCGGCTTCGGTCTCTTCCTGTACGACATCAGCGCCGTCCGGGCCGGCCATTCGGCGATGCGCTGGCGCCGGGTCCTCGCCCACCAGCTCGCCACGCGGCCCCTGGACGACGTCTGGGTGCGTATCGGTGCGGGTGTCGCCGCGGCCCTCGGGCTGTGGCTGATCGTGCTGGCCCTCACGCCCGGCCTGCGGGCCCTGCTGCCGATGCGCCGCACGCACCCCGACGTGCGCGCCGCACTGACCCGGGACGCGGCCGCCCTGGTGCTGCGCGACCGGGCGATGGAGGTGTCCGGCGTGCAGTCGGCGCGGGTGCGGGTGCGCCGCAGGAAGGCGAAGGTCCGCGCGATGTCGCATTTCCGTGAACTGGACGACGTGCACGCCGACCTGGACGAGGTGCTCGGCGACGCGGTGCGCGGACTGGGCCTCGCCCGGCCGCCCCGCCTCGCCGTGCGCGTCCGGCGGCCCGGACGCAAGGGGTGAACCGCATGCTCACCACCGTCAACCGCGTGCTGCTCGCGCTGGCCGGACTGGTGCTCCTGGCGCTGGGCGGCGCGGTCCTCGCCGTGGGGCTGGGCGCGCCCGCCCCGTCCTGGTGGATCCACGCCGACCGGCACGACGTGCTGCTCAGCGACGCCGAACGCACCCACTGGCGGGACGCCGGCTGGTGGTGGCCGGCGGTCATCGCCGCGCTCGCCGTCCTGCTCCTGCTCGCCCTGTGGTGGCTCACCGCGGTGCTGCGCCGCCACAGGCTCGCCGAGGTCCTCGTCGACACGGGTGACGGTGAGGGCGCGCGGCTGCGTGGCCGGGCCCTGGAGCGCGTCCTCGTCGGCGACGCGGGCACGCTGGACGGCGTCGCCCGCGCGCACGCCCACCTCAGGGGCCACCGCACCGCGCCCTCGGCGCGCATCCGGGTCCACCTGGAACCGCACGTGGACCCGGAGACGGCCCTGAACCACCTCACCGACCAGACCCTCACCCACGCCCGTGACGCGACGGGCCTGACCTCCCTGCCCGCCGAAGTACGGCTACGGGGCGTCAGACACGGCGCGGAGCGGGTCAGCTGAGCCGGGGCGCCCGGTGGTTCAGAACCCGTGCCGTGTGCCGCCGTCCACCGGCAGCATCACACCGGTGACGTAGGAGGCCGCCGGGGAGAGCAGGAACGCCGCCGCGCGGCCGAACTCCTCGGGGGCGCCGTAGCGGCGGAGCGGGATGCGCGACTCGCTCGCCGCCCGCGTCGCCTCCGGGTCGGCCGACAGGGCGTCCAGCTCCCGCACCCGGTCGGTGTCGATACGCCCCGGCAGCAGCCCCACGACGCGGATGCCGCGCGGCCCCAGCTCGTCCGCGAGGGACTTGGCGAATCCGGCCAGGCCCGGCCGCAGCCCGTTGGAGATGGTCAGCCCCGGGATCGGCTCGTGCACCGACCCGGACAGTACGAAGCCGATGACGCCGCCCTGCTCCAGTTCGGCCGCCGCGGTCCGCGCCAGCCGTACCGCGCCGAGGAACACCGAGTCGAACGCGGCCCGCCACTGCTCGTCGGTGTTGTCGGCGACGAAGCCGGGCGGCGGTCCGCCGACGCTGACGACCATGCCGTGGAAGCCGCCGAAGTGTGCGCGCGCGGCGGCGACGAGCCGCTCGGGCGCGTCGGCGTCGGCGTTGTCCACGGCCACCCCGACCGCGTGCGCGCCCAGTTCGGCGGCCGCGTCCGCGACCCGCTTCTCGTCCCGCCCGGTGATCACGACCTTCGCGCCGTCGGCGAGCAGTTCCCGCGCGGTGGCGTTGCCCAGCCCGCGCGTGGCCCCGGTGACGACGTACACCCGGTCCTTCAGTCCAAGATCCATGCCCCCTATCCTGCATGCTGCTCGCCGAAGAGGGCGAGGGCGGTGTTGACCAGACCGATGTGGCTGAACGCCTGCGGGAAGTTGCCCAGCTGGCGGCGGCCGACCGGGTCGTACTCCTCGGACAGCAGCCCCACGTCGTTCGCCACGCCCACCAGGCGTTCGAACAGTTCCCGCGCCTCCTTCGTACGGCCGCTCGCGTGCAGGGCGTCCGCCAGCCAGAACGAGCACGCCAGGAACGTGCCCTCGTCGCCGGGCAGCCCGTCCACGGTGGTTCCGTCGGTGGTGTAGCGACGCACCAAGCCGTGGTGGCCGAGCTCCTCGCGGATGGCCTCGATCGTGCCGAGCACGCGCGGATCGTCCGGCGGCAGGAAGCCCACGCGCGGGATGAGCAGCAGCGCGGCGTCCAGTTCCCGTGAGCCGTAGTGCTGGGTGAAGGTGTTGCGCTGCTTGTCGAACCCCTTCTCGCACACCTCGCGGTGCACCTCGTCGCGCATCGCGCGCCAGCCGTCGAGGTCGCCGTCGAGCTCCTTGTAGGTCTGCAGCGTGCGCACGGCCCGGTCGGCGGCGACCCACACCATCACCTTGGAGTGCACGAACTGCTTGCGTCCGCCGCGCACCTCCCAGAGCCCCTCGTCGGGCCGGCGCCACTGGTCGCGCAACCAGTCCAGCAGGGAGCGCTGGATCGCCCACATGTGCGGCTTGGTGGACAGCCCCGCGCGGCGGGCCAGCCAGAGGGAGTCCATCACCTCGCCGTACACGTCGAGCTGCAGCTGCCTGACCGCGTCGTTGCCGATGCGTACGGGCGTGGAGCCGGCGAAGCCGGACAGCCACGGCAGCTCCACCTCCGGCAGCCGCCGTTCACCCGCCAGCCCGTACATGATCTGCAGGTCGGCCGGGTCGCCGGCGACCGCGCGCAGCAGCCAGTTGCGCCACTCCTCCGCCTCGTGCCGGTAACCGGCCGACAGCAGCGCGCCCAGGGTGAGGGTGGAGTCGCGCAGCCAGCTGTAGCGGTAGTCCCAGTTGCGCACGCCGCCGATCTCCTCCGGCAGGGAGGTCGTCGGCGCGGCGACGATGCCACCGGTGGGGGCGTAGGTGAGCGCCTTGAGGGTGATCAGCGAGCGGACCACGGCGTCGCGGTGCGGGCCGTCGTAGCGGCACCGGGCCACCCAGCTGCGCCAGTCGCGCACGCTGGCGCGCAGCGCCTCGTAGGGGTCGATCTGCCTCGGCCGCGGCTCGTGCGAGGGGTGCCAGGTCAGCACGAACGCGACCGACTCGCCCTTGCCGACGCTGAACTCCGAGTGGGTGGAGAAGTCCTCGCCCCAGGTCCGCACGGACGGCTCGCTGCGCAGCCACACCGAGTCCGGTCCGGCGACGGCCACCCGGTGGTCGCGGGAGCGGCGCATCCACGGCACGACCGAGCCGTAGTCGAAGCGGATCCGCAGCGTGCCGCGCATCGTGACGCGGCCGTCCAGGCCCTCGACGATGCGGACCAGGTCGGGCGCACGGTCGCGCTGCGGCATCAGGTCGGTGACCCGCACGCGGCCGTCGGGGGTGTCCCACTCGGTGTCGAGGACGAGGGTGTCGCGACGGTAGGCGCGGCGGGTGCAGGGGCCTTCGGCGCCTTTCGGAGCGAGACGCCAGTGGCCGTTGTCCTCGTCGCCGAGGAGCCTGGCGAAGCAGGCGCCGGAGTCGAAGCGGGGCAGGCAGAGCCAGTCCACGGAGCCGTCGCGCCCCACCAGGGCCGCGGTCTGCTCGTCGCCGATCAGGGCGTAGTCCTCGATGCGGGCTTGCACGCAGTTCCGGGTTCCCGCGCGGGGATCACGGCAATCAACGGGTGCGCCCGGGGGAGTGAGGGCCCGGCCCCGGCAGGGGTCCGCGCGGGTCACACCGCGGCGGGTTCGGCCTCCTCCGCCGTCTCCTGCGCGGCCTTCTCCGCCCGCTCCCGGATCTCGCGGCGGGCCATGACGACCCAGCCGACGGGGACACAGGCGGAGAACAGCCACCACTGGATGGCGTAGGCGTAGTTCAGCGCGGAGTCCTCCATGCCGGGCTTGCCGATCAGCTCGGGCGTGCCGCCCTTGGGCTCGGGGGTGCTCAGCACGAGGTAGCCGCCGACCACCTGCGCGCCCAGGCGCCGGGCCTCCTGCTCGCTGTTGATCAGCATGATCTGCCGGTCCGGCAGCCCCTTGACGTCCTTGATGCCGCTGGCCGCGGTCGTCTCGTCGGGCATCAGCCGCCCGGTGACGGTCGTCTCACCGCCGGGCGGGGCGGGGATCTTCGGGAACGCGGTCTGGGTCGGGCCGTCGGCGGGGATCCAGCCCCGGTTGACCAGGACGACCTTGCCGTCGTGCAGCACGAAGGGAGTGAGGACGTGGAAACCGACCTCGCCGTCGGCGTTGACCCGCCGCCGGACGACGACCTCACGCTCGGGCTCGAAACGGCCCGTCGCGGTCACGTTGCGGTAGCGCTGGTCGGTGGTCACGCTGTGCCCCGGGGAGGTCAGCCGCTCCACGGGCACCGGCTTCGAGCCGAGTGCGTCGGACACCAGCTGGTTGCGGGCGCTGCGCTCCTCGTAGCGGTGCATCTGCCAGAAGCCCAGCTTGATCATCGTGGGGATGAGCAGCAGAGCGACCAGCGTGAGGATCACCCATTGCCGGGTCAACAGGAAGCGGTACACCCCACGACGGTACAACTCGGGCCGTGGGGTGCTCGCACAGGGGGTGTGCCGAGGGCGTGCTCCGGGAGGTGCTCCCGGGCCGGCTCAGACCCGGTCGACGATGCCCGCCCTTCCCTCCGCGCGGGCGCAGTGGGCGCCGCAGTACCAGTGGCCCTCGACCTCCACGCCCTGACCGATGATCTGCACACGACAGTGTTCGCAGATGGGGGCCATGCGGTGGATCGCGCAGGAGAAGCAGTCGAAGACGTGCACCGCGCCCTGGGCGTGGACCTCGAAGGTCATTCCGTAGTCATTGCCGCAAACTTCGCATCTCGCCATGGGCCACAGGGTGGGCCGTCGGCCGGACGCGTGCGAGTGGGCGCCGGGCGAGTCGCACGGCAATCACCCGTCCGCACCGGTCGCGGGTGGCTGCGGCCCCAGCTGCCCCGCCCCGCGGTGGCCGCTCCGGAGTGACCCGCGCGCTGCCGTGGCCTCTCCGGGGTGACCGGCCCCCCGTGGCCCTTCTCCGGGTGACCGGCGTCATGGCCGCCCCGCCCCACCGGTGTCCTGCCCTACGACGGTGTCCTGCCCTACGCCGGCGCCCCGCCCTACGCCGGCGCCCCGCCCTACGCCGGCTCCACGTCGGCCAGCAGTTGGCCGAACGCCGCCTCGTCCACCACCGGCGTGCCGTACTGCCGGGCCTTGACCACCTTCGACGTGCCCGAATCGGGGTCGTTCGTGACCAGCAGGCTGGTCAGCCGGGAAAGGCTGGTCGCCACATGCAGCCCGGCCTCGACCGCCCGGTCCTCCAGCAGCTCCCGATCGGTCGAGGTGTCACCGGAAAAGGCGATCCGCATTCCCTGCTTGAGCCTTTTGCCCTCTTCGTACCGGCCCGGGTTGGGATAGGGGCAGGCGGGCCTTTTGCGGGACGGACGCCAACTGCCCGAGGCCTGGCCGCCGTAGCCGTAGGAGCCGCCCGGCTGCCGCCCGATCAGCGGCGCGGCCCCGTCCCGCCACTCCGTCAGCGGCCGGCACTCCTGCAGCGGCAGCCGCGCCCCGCTCGCCGCCGCGGCCTTCAGGCTCGGCCGGAACGCCTCGGCCAGCACGCGCGCGTCGTCCAGCGCGTGGTGCGCCCGCTGCTGGACGACACCGAAGTGGGCGGCCAGCGTCTCCAGCTTGTGGTTGGGCAGCGGCAGCCCCAACTCCTTGGACAGCGCGATGGTGCACAGCCGCTGCCGCACCGGCGCCTCGCTCTCGGCGCGCGCGTACTCCCGCGCGATCATCTGCCAGTCGAAGACCGCGTTGTGCGCCACCAGCACCCGCCCGGACAGCCGCGCCGCGAACTCCTCGGCGACCTCCCGGAACAGCGGCGCCCCTTCGAGGACGTCGCTCGTCAGGCCGTGGATCCACACCGGCCCGGGGTCGCGCTCGGGGTTGACCAGCGTGTACCAGTGGTCCTGGACCTCGCCGCGCGCGTCCAGCCGGTAGACGGCCGCGGAGATGATGCGGTCGTCGCGGGCCAGGCCGGTGGTCTCCACGTCAACGACCGCGTATCCCTGGGGATACGCGGTCGGCCACTCGGTGGGGGAGGAGACAGCGGTCGCGAGGTCTTCGAGCATGGTTCACGAGGATACGGGCCGCCACTGACAGCACCGTCCGTCAGGTCCGCCCGCGGCCAGGCGGATTCGCCCCACCGGTGCGCCCGATACGTCCCGTCTTCTTCCGAAACGCCGCAGCGTCCGCCGCCTTCGCCCGCCGTGGCGGCCCGGCGGGTCGGCGTTCCCGCCCGGCGCGCCGGGTGCCATGCTCCCGATGTGACCGACTCCAACCATGACGAAGCCCACGGCGGCGCCCTCGGGGAGCGGCTGAACTGGCTGCGGGCGGCGGTGCTGGGGGCCAACGACGGCATCGTGTCGACCGCCGGTCTAGTCGTCGGCGTGGCCGGAGCCACCGACGACCGCGCGGCTCTGCTGACGGCCGGCCTGGCCGGGCTGCTCGCCGGGTCCATGTCGATGGCGGCAGGCGAGTACGTGTCGGTGTCCACCCAGCGCGACTCCGAGCTGGCCGCGCTCGCCCTGGAGAAGCGGGAGTTGAAGGAGCAGCCGGAGGCGGAGCTGGAGGAGCTGGCCCAACTCCTCGAGGAACGCGGGCTGTCGTACGAGGTGGCCCGGGAGGCGGCCGAGCAGCTGACCGAACGGGACGCGTTGCGCGCGCACGCGCGTGTGGAGCTCGGCATCGACCCCGACGCGCTGACCAACCCCTGGCACGCGGCGTGGGCGAGCTTCTTCGCGTTCACCGTGGGCGCGCTGCTGCCGCTGCTCGCCATCGTGCTGCCGCCCGCCGACTGGCGGCTCGCCGTCACGGTCGTCTCCGTCCTGGCCGCCCTGGTGCTCACGGGGTGGAGCAGTGCCCGCCTGGGTGCGGCGCGTCCGGGGCGGGCCGTGCTGCGCAACGCCGCGGGCGGTGCCCTGGCGATGGGCGTGACCTACGCGGCGGGGGCGCTGCTGGGGGCGGCCGGGGTCTGACGGGACGGGGCGGCGGGCCCGAGGGGCGGGCGGCGAGGTGACCCCGTCAGCCGGGCATGGGGATCCCCCCGAGCACGAACGGCATGGCGCGATCCGTCCGTTTCCGTTCCGCAGGACAGGCTCACGTCCAGCGGGCGGGATCGGCGCCCCACGGGCCGGCGGGCCGGGCCCAGTCGGTGGGCCCGCCGGCGAACGACACGGCGGGCCGTGCGTAGCGCAGCCGGCCCAGCGCGCTGTTGGCTTCGGCGAGCCACGGCCCGGGCCCCTCGTACGTCTCGGGCGACCCGGCCGGCGTGTCGCGGACACCGTCCGTGAGCCAGGCCGCCGTGCGCGCCAGCGCCACCCGCACGCACCGGCTGCCGCCCTGCCGCGTCTGCTCCGTCACCGCCCGCAGCACGGCCGCCGCGAGCAGATACCCGGTGCCGTGGTCGAGCGCCTGCGCGGGCAGCGCCCCCGGCTCCGCGGCCGACCCCTCGGTGATCGCGATGCCGGTCGCGACCTGCACCAGACTGTCGAAACCGCGCCGCGTGGCCCACGGCCCGTGCGCACCCCATGCCGAGATCTGCGCCACCACGATCCCGGGCCGGCGGGCGGCGAGTGCCCGCGGAGACAGTCCGAACCGGTCGAGGGCGCCGGGACGGTAGCCGGTGACGACGACGTCCGCGCCCGCGAGCAGGTCTTCGAACGCCGCACGGTCGGCCGCCAGGTCCAGCAGTGCCGAACGCTTGCCGAAGCCGGTGTCGGCGTGCTGGTCGGCCGGTTCGGGCAGCCAGGGGGCGTCGATCCGGAGCACCTCGGCGCCGAGCAGGGCGAGGGTGCGGGTGGCGACGGGCCCGGCGAGGACCCGGGTGAGGTCGAGCACGCGCAGCCCGGCGGCAGGCAGCAGGGGAGTGCCGGTGAGTGGCGCGAGCGCGCGCGCGGGGGAGTCGTCCAACCGCTCCCGCTCGACCAGGGGCCGCTGCGAGAGGGCGGCGGCCTGCGGGTGACGGGCCCACTCCTCGCGGGTGCGCAGGGCGACGGCGAGCCCCCCGGCGGCGTACACGTTCTCCTCGATCTCGGCGGCGGACCGCCCGGCGAGCACGGCCTGCACGGCGCTCACGTCCTCGGAGACCTGGCCCAGCGCGGCGAGCAGCCGGGCGCGGTGGTGCGGGTAGTTGGCGTGGGTACGCACCCAGCCGTCGGCCGTGCGCCACAACCGCGACAGCGGCGCGAACGAGACCGGCGCCCGCCCGTCGACGCGCAGCAGCCGCTCACTGGCGAACGCGGCGGCCACGGCGCCGTCGTCCACCCGCACGGCCGGCACGTCAGGGAGTCCGGCCCGGCGCGCGCCCAGTTCGGCGGCGGCCAGCGCGCATGCCCCGACGCACGCGCGTGCCAGCTCCCGCACGGGAAGGCGCGCCGTCAGCGCGCCCTCCCGCACCACGGTGGACGTCCGCGCGGCCAGGGCGGGATCGCCGCCCAGCGCGGACCACGCGGACTCGATGTCAGTCATGACTGCACTATGCAGTATTGACTGAATCAACATGCGGTAGGGGATCACCTTGACCCCCTACCGTTGATCGCCTACTTGGTGACCGCGTCCAGTGCGTCCGCCATGCCCCAGCCGTAGAAGCCGTTCCGGTTCTTCGTGCCCTCGCACACCGCGTCGACCTCGCCGTCGGCGTCGATGTCGTAGGGGTCCGTGCAGGGCGTGGCGTCGGCCTCGGCGTACAGCAGGGCCTTGACCAGGGCCGGCGAGGCGTGCGGGTGGGTCGACTTGATCAACGCGGCCACGCCCGCGACGTGCGGCGTCGCCATCGACGTACCCGCCATGTAGCCCCACTTGCCGCCGGGCAGCGTCCCCAGGATCAGGCCGCTCGTGGCCGGCGGGGCCGGGGTCTGGTAGCGGGTCGAGTCGCCACCGGGGGCGGCTATGTCGATCACGCCCAGGCCGTAGTTGGAGAACGACGACTTGAGCCCCTTGGCACCCGTCGCCGCCACCGTCACCACACCCGGCAGCTGGGTCGGGATGTCGAAGCACTTCGACGGGTCGATCACCCGGTCACCGGGGGTGGAGTCGTTCGGCGAGACCGGGTCGGTGATCTCGTCGGCCGCGAGGTCGTAGCTCTCGTTGCCCGCCGCGGCGACGTTCACCGCACCCTTCTTCTCCGCGTACCGCGACGCGCGCGTGACGGCCTCCACCAGTGCCTTCTGGTCCGGGTCGTCGGCGCAGTTGAAGTACCACGGGTCGGTGTAATAGCTGTTGTTCGTGACGTCGACGCCGTGCTCGGCCGCCCAGACGAAACCGCAGACGACCGCCTCCGTGTAGAAGAAGCCGTCCGGGTTGCCCACCTTGATGCCGGCGACCTTGACACCCGGCGCGACCCCGGTCATGCCGACGCCGTTCTTGGCCGCGGCGATCTCCCCGGCCACATGCGTGCCGTGCGGGCTCTCCGCCGCGCTCGGCCGCCACGCCCCGTCGGCGGTGTCCGGCTTGCCCGACACACAGTTGACGGACGCGGCCCGGTCGAAGTTGGGCGCGATGTCCGGATGGGTGTCGTCGACCCCGGTGTCGATCACCGCGACGGTGACGTCCCGGCTGCCCAGCGTCTTCTCGTGCGCCTTGTCCGCCTTGATGGCCGGCAGATCCCACTGCAACGGCTCCAGCGGGTCCTGCCCGGCGCCGGCCTGTGCGGCGGCGACCTCCTGGGCACTGAGCACCTGCGGAGCGCCCATGTCGCCCGTGGACTGGGCCGGCAGCGGCGCGGTGCGCGTGGCGCCCGCCGACTGCACACCGGGCACCTCGCGCACGGTCTTGGCGAAGTCGGCGTTCGAGGAGTGGACGACGATCACGCCGATCTGGTCGTACGACGTCACGATCGTGCCGCCGGCCTCGGTGATGGCCTGCTCCACGTGCGCCGAGACGCCGTGCCCCGGCGGGACGTTGACGACATAGCTGAGCGCGGCCGAGTCGGCGGCCACGGGCGCCGGCTGCTGCGGCGCGGCCGAGGCGGTGACGTTCGGCAGGAACGCCAGAGCGGTGGCCAGGGCCATGCCGGCCGGGATCGCCACGAGACGGCGGTGGCGCGGGTGGGGCGCTGTCATGGTGTGAGAATCTCCAGTTCGTTCGCGGTACGAGCGGGCCGTGCGGAAGTGCCGGAGAGATCCGGTCACTTGACAGCGCGCAGCGCGTCGACGACGCCGAAGCCGTAGAAGCCGTTGACGCGCTCGCCGCCCACGCAGGTCGCGTCCACCACGCCGTCGCCGTCACCGTCGTACGGCTCGGCCGGGCAGCCCGGGTTGTCCGCCTGCGCCTTGAGCAGCGCCTGCAGCTGGGTCGGGGTCGCGTGCGGGTGCGCGGACTTCAGCAGCGCGGCCACACCGGCCACGTGCGGGGAGGCCATCGAGGTGCCCTGGAGGAAGCCGTACTGGTTGCCCGGCATCGTCGACAGGATGCGGCCGTTCTTCGACGGGGTGTCCGGGATCTGGTACTTGTCACCGCCCGGCGCCGCCACGTCCACCACGCCCAGGCCGTAGCTGGAGTAGTACGACTTGGTGCCCTTGACGCCGGTCGCGCTCACCGTGACCACGCCGGGCAGCTGGGTCGGCACGTCGAAGCACTCGTGCGGGTTCACCGTCCGGGTCACCGGCGTCGCGTCGTCCGGGCTGGAGTCGTCCACCAGCGCGTCGGAGTCCAGGTCGTCGTTGGAGTTGCCCGCCGAGGCGACGTTGAGGGTGCCCTTGCGCTGGGCGTACAGCTGGGCCCTGTTGACCGCGTCCACGATGGCCCGCTGGTCGGGGTCGTCCATGCAGTTGTACAGCCACGGATCAACGTAGTAGCTGTTGTTGGTGACCTCCACCCCGTGGTCGGCCGCGAACACGAACGCGCAGACCACGTTCTCCGGGTAGAACAGACCGTCCTTCGGGTCGCTCACCTTGATGCCGGCGACCTTCACACCCGGTGCGACACCGGCCACCCCGATGCCGTTGCGGGCCGCGGCGATCTCACCGGCGACATGGGTGCCGTGGTAGTCCTCGGCCGGGTTGTACGGCCGCCAGGCGCCCTCGCTGGTGTCCGCGACACCGCCGACGCAGTTGGCCGACTGGGACCGGGAGAAGTTCGGCGCGAGGTCGGGGTGGGTGTCGTCCACACCGGTGTCGATGACCGCGACGGTGACGTTCCGGCTGCCCGGTTGAGTCTTCGCCGCCTTGTCGGCGCCGATCGCGCGCAGGTCCCACTGGTCGGCCTCCAGCGGCTCCTCGCCCGCCGAAGCGCCCTGCGTGACCTTCGCGGCCTCGGCCTTCGACAGGTACTGCACCGCGCCCTCTTCGGTGGTGCCCGCCGCGCTCAGCGGGGCGGTGCGCGTGGCACCCGCCGACTGCACGCCGCGCACCGCGCGTATCTCCTTGCCGAAGTCCGGGTTGGCCGAGTGCACGACGAAGACGCCTATGCGCGCGTACGTCGCCACGACGGTCCCGCCGTGCGCGGTGATCGCCTGCCGCACCGACTCGATCGTGCGGTGGTCGGTCCGCGTGTTGACGACGTACGCCAGCGTTCCGGCCGTGCTCGCCTCGACGGTGGTCGCGGCGTGCGGCGCCGCCGACGCCACCGACGGCAGGAAGCCGAGCGAGGCGGTCAGCGACATCACGACGGGCACCGCGAGGGCGAGACGGCGTCTGGAGCGCAGATGAGCCATGGGGTCTCCACATCATCCGGAAAACGACACCGGCCCGAGACACAGGTGGTCCTCGGGCAGGTACATGACGGGTGGTGCAGGCCGAAGCTATCCCGCCACCTCGACGGCCAGCAATGACCTATGGCGATGCGGATGAAAGAAAAACCGCGCACTGAACCGGTCCTCGCCCCGCGCCGTGCCGTTGTACAGGGAGCCCCCCGCAGTGCCGGGAGCCCCGGCCGCAACCGTCCCGCGACGCGAGGAGAACCAGGTGGCCACCGAGACACCACCCCCCTCCGAAACCCCCACTGCGCTCCCCGCCACAGAGGAGTTCGTCCATATGCAGGCCAGCGCGGAATTCCGTGAACTGCGCCGCTCACACCGCTCCTTCGCCTTCCCGCTCACCGTCGCGTTCATCGCCTGGTACCTGCTGTACGTCCTGCTGTCCAACTACGCGGGCGACTTCATGGGCACCCAGCTCGTCGGCAACATCAACGTCGCCCTCGCGCTCGGCCTCGCCCAGTTCCTCACCACGTTCCTCATCGCCTGGTGGTACGCCCGGCATGCCGCCGCCAAGCTCGATCCCAAGGCGAAGGCCATCAAGTCCCGTATGGAGGACCGGACATGAGCCCCGCGATCGCCCACGCCGCGCTGACCCCGCTCGCCGCGGGCGAGGCGAGCGAACACCGGACGCTGATCATCACCCTGTTCGCCGTCTTCGTCGCCGCGACCCTCGTCATCACCGTCTGGGCCGGCCGGCAGACCAAGGACGCCGCCGACTTCTACGCCGGCGGCCGGCAGTTCACCGGCTTCCAGAACGGCCTCGCCGTCTCCGGCGACTACATGTCCGCCGCGTCCTTCCTCGGCATCGCCGGCGCCATCGCCCTCTTCGGCTACGACGGCTTCCTGTACTCCATCGGCTTCCTCGTCGCCTGGCTGGTCGCCCTGCTCCTGGTCGCCGAGCCGCTGCGCAACTCCGGCCGCTACACCATGGGCGACGTGCTCGCCTACCGAATGCGCCAGCGCCCGGTGCGCACGGCCGCCGGCACCTCCACCATCGTCGTGTCGATCTTCTACCTGCTCGCGCAGATGGCCGGAGCCGGCGTGCTGGTGTCGCTGCTGCTCGGCATCACCAGCGACGGCGGCAAGATCGGGATCGTCGCCCTGGTCGGCCTGCTGATGATCGTCTACGTCACGATCGGCGGGATGAAGGGCACCACCTGGGTGCAGATGGTCAAGGCGGTCCTGCTCATCGCGGGCGCCGTGCTGTTGACCTTCCTGGTGCTGCTGAAGTTCGACTTCAACGTCTCCGACCTGCTCGGCTCGGCCGCCGACAACAGCGGCAAGGGCGCCGCCTTCCTGGAGCCCGGCCTGAAGTACGGCGCCACCGGCACCACCAAGCTGGACTTCCTCTCCCTCGGCATCGCCCTGGTGCTGGGCACCGCCGGTCTGCCGCACATCCTGATCCGCTTCTACACCGTCCCCACCGCCAAGGCCGCCCGTAAGTCCGTCATCTGGGCCATCGGTCTGATCGGCGCTTTCTACCTGATGACCCTCGCCCTCGGCTTCGGCGCCGCCGCGCTCATCAAGCCGGACGAGATCATCGCTTCCAACAAGGCCGGCAACACCGCCGCCCCGCTGCTCGCCCTGCATCTGGGCGGCACCGACTCCAGCTGGGGCGCGATCCTGCTGGCCTCCATCTCGGCGGTCGCCTTCGCCACCATCCTCGCCGTCGTCGCCGGCCTGACCCTGGCGTCCTCGTCGTCCTTCGCGCACGACATCTACGCCAACGTCATCAAGAAGGGCCAGGCCACCGAGAAGCAGGAACTGGGCGCGGCCCGCTGGGCCACGGTCGGCATCGGCGCGGTCTCCATCGTCCTCGGCGCCCTCGCCCGCGACCTCAACGTGGCCGGCCTGGTCGCCCTCGCCTTCGCGGTCGCCGCCTCCGCCAACCTGCCGACGATCCTCTACAGCCTGTTCTGGAAGCGGTTCACCACCGCCGGCGCCCTTTGGTCGATCTACGGCGGCCTGGTCACCGCGGTCGGCCTGGTGCTGTTCTCCCCGGTCGTCTCGGGCAAGCCGACGTCGATGTTCCCGGACGTCGACTTCCACTGGTTCCCGCTGGAGAACCCCGGCCTGATCTCCATCCCGGTCGGATTCCTGCTGGGCGTCCTGGGCACCCTGTTGTCGAAGGAGACGCCGGACACCGGCAAGTACGCCGAACTGGAGGTGCGCTCGCTGACCGGCACCGGAGCCCATTGAGCGCGCGCCTGGCACATCCTCCGAGCGGCCGTGGCGTGGGTGACTGGTAGGTACCTACGACACGGCCGCGTCTTACGTCGTGGGATCGGGCTGGTGTCGCTGTCAGTGCTGTCGCGTAGGCTCGCACGTGACGACAGCTGCTGAGCTGAGGACTAGTGACAGGTACGACTGCTCCGTGACGAGGGAGGGGGCCCACGTGCTCATCGACACTTACGGCCGGGTGGCCACCGACCTGAGGGTCTCGCTGACCGACCGCTGCAACCTGCGGTGCACCTACTGCATGCCCGAGGAGGGTCTGCAGTGGCTGGCCAAGCCCGACCTGCTCACCGACGACGAGATCGTCCGCCTGATCGACATCGCGGTCACCTCCCTCGGCATCACCGAAGTCCGCTTCACCGGCGGTGAGCCCCTGCTGCGCCCGGGCCTGGTCGGCATCGTCGAGCGCGTCGCCGCGCTCTCCCCGCGCCCGCAGATGTCCCTGACCACCAACGGCATCGGCCTCAAGCGGACCGCCGCCGCCCTGAAGGCGGCCGGCTTGGACCGGGTCAACGTCTCCCTCGACACCCTGCGCCCCGACGTCTTCAAGGCCCTCACCCGCCGCGACCGCCACAAGGACGTCCTCGAAGGCCTCGGCGCCGCCCGCGACGCCGGCCTGACCCCCGTCAAGGTCAACACGGTGCTGATGCCGGGCCTGAACGGCGACGAGGCCCCCGACCTCCTCGCCTGGGCCGTCGAGCACGACTACGAGCTGCGGTTCATCGAGCAGATGCCGCTCGACGCCCAGCACGGCTGGAAGCGCGACGGCATGATCACCGCCGGGGACATCCTGGCCTCGCTGCGCACCCGGTTCGAGCTGACCGCCGAGGGCCAGGAGAAGCGCGGCTCGGCCCCGGCCGAGCGCTGGCTCGTCGACGGCGGCCCGCATGTGGTGGGCGTCATCGCCTCCGTCACCCGCCCCTTCTGCGCCGCCTGCGACCGCACCCGTCTCACGGCCGACGGTCAGGTCCGCACCTGCCTGTTCGCCACGGAGGAGACGGACCTGCGCGCCGCCCTGCGCTCGGGCGCACCCGACGAGGAGATAGCCCGCATCTGGCGCCTGGCGATGTGGGGCAAGAAGGCGGGAGCGGGCCTGGACGACCCGAGCTTCATCCAGCCGGACCGGCCGATGTCGGCGATCGGGGGGTAGCCCCGGGCGGGTCCCAGGACGGGGCTCAGGCGTCCTCGGGCGCCTGCCACTCGTCGAACCTCACCACGTCCTTCAGGAAACCCCGCACCCCGAGGAACTGGGCAAGGTGCTCTCGGTGCTCCTCGCACGCCAGCCACGTCTTGCGCCGCTCCGGCGTGTGGATCTTCGGGTTGTTCCACGCCAGCACCCACACGGCGTCGGCGCGGCAGCCCTTGGCGGAACAGATCGGGGTCTCGTCACTCACAGGTTCGTCTCACAGAAAGAGGCGCACAAAAGGCGACGCCGAGCAGCCACGGGGGGAGCTGCCCGGCGTCGGTCCGTCGCTCCGACGGGGGATGCGGAGCGCGTACGCAGTATGTCACGACCCACAGGCCGCACGGCAGCGGAACAACAGGATTGATCTGAGCTTTTC
Source organism: Streptomyces sp. NPDC014006 (assembly GCF_043088925.1). Taxonomy (NCBI): domain Bacteria; kingdom Bacillati; phylum Actinomycetota; class Actinomycetes; order Kitasatosporales; family Streptomycetaceae; genus Streptomyces; species Streptomyces sp. NPDC014006. Next base: position 1,379,762 of record NZ_JBICAJ010000001.1, read on the forward strand.
TTGAGCTTCGCGCACAGGCCGCGCACAGCCGGCGCGCACCGTACTCACACCTGCGGCCCGGGCGGCTCCTTGACGGCCCGCCCGGCCCGTTCCGCTCCCGGTTCCGCGCTGCCCTCGCCGAACGGATCCTCGTCCGGCAGCGGCGCGATCATCGTCCGGACCGGCGTCGTCAGGAACGTCGAGGGGAGCCCCGGCGCGTTCTCCCGCCCCGCGTTGGCGACCACCACCGCGATGTACGGCAGCACCGCGCCCAGGACCAGCGCCGCGATCGCGACGTGACGCTCCACGTTCCACAGGGAGACCGCGAGGATCACCGACAAGGTGCGGATCGTCATGGAGATGACATACCGCCGCTGCCGACCGCGCACGTCCTCCTGCAGGCCCGTGCGCGCTCCCGTGATCCGGAACACCTGGGTGTTGCCGCCGTCGTGCTGCAGCTTCCGCATCACATTCCACCACCCGCCCGCTCGGACTCCCCCGGACATCCCGGACACCGTCCACGGTACGCCGCCCCTGCGACGCCCACGAGACCGGGTCCCCGTCCTGAGGGAGCGCGCGACCTGCGCCGTAGCGCGTACGGCGGCACCCGGCAGGCGCCGTACGGCGTACGGCCCGAGACTCGTCGTAATGCTCACGTCGAGCGGGACGAGGAGGCAGCCATGGGCTGGTTGTGGGCGATCATCGTCGGATTCGTGCTGGGGCTGATCGCGAAGGCGATCATCCCGGGCAAGCAGCACAGCCCCCTGTGGCTGACGACCATCTTCGGCATGCTCGGCGCCATCGTCGGCAACGCCGTGGCCCGCGCCGCGGGGGTCGAGGCGACCTCGGGCATCGACTGGATGCGCCACCTGTTCCAGCTCGTCGCCGCGATCGTCATCGTGGCCGTCGGCGACATGGCGTACATGGCCATGTGGGGGAACCGCAAGCAGCGTCAGCGGGCCTGAACGGGCCGGGCCCCGCACCCCTGGGGGATGCGGGGCCCGGCACCGCGCTCACGCTCCGGTGACCTCGACGGCCGCCAGGTTCTTCTTGCCGCGCCGCAGCACCAGCCAGCGCCCGTGGATCAGGTCCTCCGCCTCGGGGACCGCGTCCTCGGCGGTGACCTTCACGTTGTTCACGTAGGCGCCGCCCTCCTTCACCGTGCGCCGCCCGGCCGACTTGCTGGGCACGAGGCCGACCTCGGCGAACAGGTCCACCACCGAGGCCGGCTCGGTGACCTTCACGTGCGGCACCTCGGACAGCGCCGCGGCCAGCGTGCGCTCGTCGAGGTCGGCGAGCTCGCCCTGGCCGAACAGCGCCTTGGACGCGGCGATCACGGCGGCCGTCTGATCGGCGCCGTGCACCAGCGTCGTCAGCTCCTCCGCCAGCGCACGCTGCGCCGCACGCGCCTGCGGACGCTCCTGCGTCTGCTTCTCCAGCTCCTCGAGCTCCTCGCGGGACTTGAAGGACAGGATGCGCAGGTAGCGGTTGATGTCGCGGTCGTCCACGTTCAGCCAGAACTGGTAGAACGCGTACGGCGTCGTCATCTCCGGGTCCAGCCAGACGGCGCCGCCCTCGGTCTTGCCGAACTTGGTGCCGTCCGCCTTGGTCATCAGCGGCGTCGCCAGCGCGTGCGCCGTGGCGTCCGGCTCCAGCCGGTGGATCAGGTCCAGGCCGGCCGTGAGGTTGCCCCACTGGTCGCTGCCGCCCTGCTGGAGCGTGCAGCCGTAGCGCCGGTAGAGCTGCAGGAAGTCCATGCCCTGCAGGATCTGGTAGCTGAACTCGGTGTAGCTGATGCCCTGGTCGGACTCCAGGCGGCGGGCCACGGAGTCCTTCGTCAGCATCTTGTTGACGCGGAAGTGCTTGCCGATGTCCCTCAGGAACTCGATCGCGGACAGGCCCGCGGTCCAGTCCAGGTTGTTCACCATGACCGCGGCGTTCTCGCCCTCGAAGGACAGGAACGGCTCGATCTGGCGGCGCAGCTTGTCCACCCAGCCGGCGACCGTCTCCGGGTCGTTCAGCGTGCGCTCGGCGGTCGGGCGCGGGTCACCGATCAGGCCCGTCGCGCCGCCGACCAGCGCCAGCGGCCGGTGGCCGGCCTGCTGGAGCCGGCGCACGGTGAGCACCTGCACCAGGTGCCCCACGTGCAGCGACGGCGCGGTCGGGTCGAAGCCGCAATAGAACGTGACGGGACCGTCCGCGAGAGCCTTGCGCAATGCGTCCTCGTCAGTGGACAGGGCGAACAGCCCCCGCCACTTCAGCTCGTCGACGATGTCCGTCACGGTCGTATGTCTCCTCGAACGAAGGAAAAACGAAGAAAAAACCAGTCCCCCAAGGAAGGGGTCCCCCCCAGTCTATGGGGGGCCACCGACACCTCAGACGCCCTGGCTGACCGAGCTCATGTTGAAGTCCGGCACGCGCAGGGCAGGCATCGCGGCCCTAGTGAACCAGTCGCTCCACTCCCGCGGCAGCGTCTTTTCCGTGCGCCCGGCCTCCGTGGCCCGCCCGAGCAGGCCCACCGGCGACTCGTTGAACCGGAAGTTGTTCACCTCGCCGGTCACCTCGCCGTTCTCCACCAGGTAGACGCCGTCCCGGGTCAGACCGGTGAGCAGCAGCGTCGCCGGGTCCACCTCGCGGATGTACCACAGGCAGGTCAGCAGCAGCCCGCGCTCGGTGCTCGCGACCATCTCGTCCAGGGAGCGGTCCTCGCCACCCTCGAGGATCAGGTTGTCCGCGCCCGGTGCGACCGGCAGCCCGGTCAGGCCCGCGCTGTACCGGCTGGTGGTCAGGTGCCGCAGCTCACCCCGGCTGATCCACTCGGTGTCCTGGACCGGCAGACCGTTGTCGAACACCGACTGGTCCCCGCCCGAGGAGTGGGCGATCACGAACGGCGCCGACTCCAGGCCGGGTGCGTGCGGGTCACTGCGCAGGGTCAGCGGCAGATCGGTGAGCCTCTCGCCCACGCGCGTGCCGCCGCCCGGCCTGGAGAACACCGTCCGGCCCTCGGCCGCGTCCCGCGCCGACGCCGACCACCGCTGGTAGATCAGCAGATCCGCCACGGCGGTCGGGGGCAGCAGCGTCTCGTACCGCCCGGCGGGCAGCTCCACACGCCGCTCGGCCCACCCCAGGCGTACGGCCAGCTCGGCGTCCAGCGCCGCCGGGTCGACGTCCTTGAAGTCCCGCGTGGCGCGGCCGGCCCAGGCGGAGCGGGTGCGGTCGGGCGACTTGGCGTTCAGCTCCAGCGTCCCGGTGGGCTGGTCGTGCCGCAGCCGCAGCCCCGTCGAGGTGCCCAGGTACGAGGAGACCAGCTCGTGGTTGGCGAAGCCGTACAGCTCCCGTCCGCCCGCACGCGCGCGTGCGAACGCCTCACCCAGCGCCGGAGCGAAGTCCCCGAAGACGGCCGACGAGGTCTCGGCGGGCGGCTCGGCGAAGTCGGCGGACTCCGGCACCCCGGTGACCAGCGGCTGCGCGTCCTCGGCGGGCCCGGCGCCACGCGCGGCGGCCTCGGCGGCCCGCACCAGCGGCTCCAGCTCGTCGGCGGTCACCGCGGACCGGGAGACCACACCCGACGCCGTGCCCTCCTTGCCGTCGACGGTCGCGATCACGGTGAGCGTGCGCCCGCGCGTGACGCCGTTGGTGGTGAGAGCGTTCCCGGCCCAGCGCAGGTTGGCGGTGGACTGCTCGTCGGCGATCACCACACAGCCGTCGGCCCGCGACAGCTGAAGGGCCCGCTCGACGATCTCGTGCGGCTTGTTCGTCGCGGCGCTCATCGACCGGCCTCCTGCGTGGTGTTGAGGATGTTGACGCCCTTGAACAGGGCCGACGGGCAGCCGTGCGAGACCGCCGCGACCTGCCCCGGCTGGGCCTTGCCGCAGTTGAAGGCACCGCCGAGGACGTACGTCTGCGGGCCGCCGACGGCCGCCATCGAGCCCCAGAAATCGGTGGTCGTGGCCTGGTAGGCGACGTCCCGCAGCTGCCCGGTGATCCGGCCGTTCTCGATCCTGAAGAACCGCTGACCGGTGAACTGGAAGTTGTACCGCTGCATGTCGATCGACCAGGACCGGTCCCCGACGACGTAGATCCCGCGGTCCACGGACCCGATGAGACCCTCCGTGGACATCCCCGCCGGATCCGGCTGGAGCGACACATTGGCCATGCGCTGCACCGGGACATGCGCGGGGGAGTCGGCGTAGGCGCACCCGTTGGACCGCTCGAAGCCGGTGAGCTTCGCGATCCGACGGTCCAGCTGGTAGCCCACCAGCGTCCCGTCCTTCACCAGGTCCCAGGACTGCGCCGCCACGCCCTCGTCGTCGTAGCCGATCGTGGCGAGCCCGTGCTCGGCGGTGCGGTCACCGGTGACGTTCATCAGCTCCGAGCCGTACCGCAACTTGCCCAGCTGGTCGAACGTGGCGAAGGACGTGCCGGCGTAGGCGGCCTCGTAGCCGAGGGCGCGGTCCAGCTCGGTGGCGTGGCCGATGGACTCGTGGATGGTCAGCCACAGGTTGGACGGGTCGACGACCAGGTCGTACAGCCCCGGCTCGACGCTCGGCGCGCGCATCTTCTCCGCGAGCAGCTCGGGGATCTCGGCGAGCTCCCGGTCCCAGTCCCAGCCGGTGCCGGTCAGATACTCCCAGCCGCGCCCGGCGGGCGGCGCGAGGGTGCGCATCGACTCGAACTCGCCGCTGGAGTCGTCCACCGACACGGCCGTGAGCACGGGGTGCAGCCGCACCCGCTGCTGGGTGGTCACGGTGCCCGCGGTGTCGGCGTAGAACTTGTTCTCGTGGACGGTGAGCAGCGAGGCGTCGACGTGGTCGACCCCGTCCGCGTTCAGCAGCCGCCGGCTCCACTCGGTCAGCAGCCCCGCCTTCTCCTCGTCCGGCACCGTGAAGGGATCGATCTCATAGGCCGAGATCCACGTCCGGTCGGCGTGCACGGGCTCGTCGGCCAGTTCCACTCGCTCATCCGACCCCGCGGCCTTGATGACCTGCGCGGACAGCTTCGCCATGGCCACGGCCTGGGAGGCGACCTTGGCGGCGGCGTCCATCGTCAGGTCCACGCCCGAGGCGAACCCCCAGGTCCCGCCGTGCACGACCCGCACCGCGTACCCGAGGTCGGTGGTGTCCGACGACCCGGCCGGCCTGGCGTCCCGCAGGCGCCAGGAGGCGCTGCGCACCCGCTCCAGCCGGAAGTCGGCGTGCTCGGCCCCGAGCGCACGCGCGCGTGCGAGTGCGGCGTCGGCGAGGGCGCGCAGGGGGAGTGCCGTGAAGGCTTCGTCGATCGTATGACTCACCGAGGTCTCTCCTGTCGTCGTGACCTGTCATCGTGACCTGTGGCTGCCCCGATCATGTCGCGCCCGCCGGGCCGCGGACCACAGGTTTGCGGCTGACGTGCGTCGCTTTCTGTAGGGACCCCACAGTCAGTTCCGTATGCCGCTGTCGGTGCCCGAATGTCCGCGCACCCCGGCGGACCGATAGGTTTTCCGGGAAGCCGCCTGCATTCCAGCTGTTCGGGCGGGTGTCCGACCGTAATCGAAAGGGTGATCCGTTGAGCCGCTCGGTTCTCGTCACCGGAGGCAACCGGGGCATCGGCCTCGCCATCGCCCGCGCGTTCGCCGACGCCGGCGACAAGGTCGCCATCACGTACCGCTCGGGGGAGCCGCCGGCCGCCCTGAAGGAACTGGGCTGCCTCGCCGTCAAGTGCGACATCACCGATCCCGAGCAGGTGGAGCAGGCCTACAAGGAGATCGAGGCCGAGCACGGTCCGGTCGAAGTGCTCATCGCCAACGCCGGCGTCACCAAGGACCAGCTCCTGATGCGCATGTCCGAGGAGGACTTCACCTCGGTCATCGACACCAACCTCACCGGCACCTTCCGGGTCGTCAAGCGCGCCAACCGCGGCATGCTGCGCGCCAAGAAGGGCCGCGTCGTCCTGATCTCCTCGGTCGTCGGCATGCTCGGCTCGGCGGGGCAGGCCAACTACGCCGCCTCCAAGGCCGCCCTCGTCGGCTTCGCGCGCTCCCTCGCCCGTGAGCTGGGCTCGCGCAACATCACCTTCAACGTCGTCGCGCCCGGCTTCGTCGACACCGACATGACCAAGGCGCTCACCGACGAGCAGCGGCAGAACATCGTGTCGCAGGTGCCGCTCGGCCGGTACGCGCAGCCGCAGGAGATCGCCGCGACGGTGCGGTTCCTCGCCTCGGACGACGCCTCGTACATCACTGGAGCCGTCATTCCCGTTGACGGCGGACTGGGAATGGGTCACTGATCACCATGAGCGGAATTCTCGAGGGCAAGCGCGTCCTGATCAGCGGTGTGCTGATGGAGTCCTCCATCGCCTTCCACGCCGCGAAGCTGGCCCAGGAGCAGGGCGCCGAGATCATCCTGACCGCCTTCCCGCGGCCCACGCTGACCGAGCGCATCGCCAAGAAGCTCCCGAAGCCCACCAAGGTCATCGAGCTCGATGTCACCAACGACGAGCACCTCGGCCGCCTGGCCGACCTCGTCGGTGAGGAGCTGGGCGGCCTGGACGGCGTCGTGCACTCCATCGGCTTCGCGCCGCAGGACGCGCTCGGCGGCAACTTCCTCAACACGCCGTTCGAGTCCGTGGCCACCGCCATGCACGTCTCGGCGTACTCCCTGAAGTCGCTGACCATGGCCTGCCTGCCGCTGATGCAGAACGGCGGCTCGGTCGTCGGCCTCACCTTCGACGCGCAGTACGCCTGGCCGCAGTACGACTGGATGGGCCCGGCCAAGGCCGCCCTGGAGGCCACCAGCCGCTACATCGCCCGCGACCTGGGCAAGCAGAACATCCGCTGCAACCTCATCTCCGCGGGCCCGCTCGGCTCCATGGCCGCCAAGTCCATCCCGGGCTTCAGCGACCTGGCCGCCGTGTGGGACACCCGCTCCCCGCTGGAGTGGGACCTGAAGGACCCGGAGCCGGCCGGCCGCGGCATCGTCGCCCTGCTGAGCGACTGGTTCCCGAAGACCACCGGCGAGATCATCCACGTGGACGGCGGTCTGCACGCCATCGGCGCCTGATCACGGCCGACCCGTGAAGGGCCCGCACCCCTGGGGTGCGGGCCCTTTCCGTGTCACCCGTTCGGCTCACCGGCCGGGCGGACAGCGGCGCTCACCACGCACGCTGGAAGGGCACCGCCCCGCAGCCGTACGGCCGAGGAGGTCTGCTTGTGCGCCTGTTCCGCAGCCTCGCCCCAGTGACCGTCGCCGCCGCTGCCGTCCTCTGTCTGCCGTCCGACGCGCTGCCCCACGCGCGTGCGGCGCGCCCCGCCGCCGAGCAGCCCTTCGGCGCCGAGTGCCGCACGACCGTGCACGGCTCCGAGGTCGTCGCCTGGTGCCACAACCCCTATGTGGACACCGATCGCGTCGCTCTGCACATCGAGTGCGCCCGATGGTGGGACCTCGACACCGACAGCGCCCCGGCCGAGGTCGGACCGGCCACGACCGTACGGCTGGACGGGCGCTGCTGGAAGGAGGTCGAGGCGGTCTGGATCAGCCACGACAAGGCGTGAGCGGCACCACGCGCACGTGCGGGTCCGTCAGCCGCCGGACGGGGTGAACCGGCCCGGGCGGCACAGGAAGGGGTAGCTCGCGGCCTCCTCGGCGGCCGCCTCGGCGTCGCCCGCGCGCAATGCGTCGAGCAGCCGCCGGTGGTCCATGTGCGTCTCCGGGGTCAGCCGCCCGCCGACGTCCTCGCGCAGCCAGTCCCGCAGGACCTCGCCCAAGTCCGCGTAGAGCGCCTTCAGCACGTCGTTGTGGGACGCCGAGACCACCGCGAGGTGGAAGGTGGCGTCCGCCGTCACGAACGCCTCCGCGTCCCCCGACTCCCACGCCTCCTCGCGCCGCAGCAGCAGCGCGTCCAACTGCCTGAGGTCCTTCTCCGTGCGCCGGTGCGCCGCCAGCCGGGCCGCGCTCGACTCCAGCGTGGAGCGCAGCTCGGCGACGTGCTGCGGATCGGCGCCGGCGAACCGGCGGTGCATCACGCCGGCCAGCTCACTGGTCGCGACCACATACGTGCCGGAGCCCTGGCGGATGTCCAGCAGGCCGTTGTGCGCGAGGGCGCGCACGGCCTCGCGGACGGTGTTGCGCGCCACCCCGAGCTGCTCGACCAGCTCGGGTTCGGTCGGGATGCGTGAACCGACCGGCCACTCGCCGGAGGTGATCTGGTCGCGCAGCTCGGCGATGACCTGCTCGGACAGGACCGAGCGTCGGGGATGGCTCAGGGGCATGGGACACCTTCGCACGCGCGCGGCCGGGGCCGACCGCCCGGGAATGGACAACCAATCATCCCATGATTCTATGATGGGTGGCATGGCTAGTGAGGAAACACGGACGAGGACGACCCCGACCCAGCCCGCGGCAGGCGGGAAGACGGGCGGTGCCGCCCCGCGCGCGTGGGCGACGCGCCTGGTCGTGCTCGGCATCATGCTGTCCGCGCTCAACCTCCGCCCGGCCATCACCAGCCTCGGCGCCCTCCTGGAGGAGGTCCGCGACGGGCTCGGGATGAGCGGCAGCGTGGCGGGCCTGCTCACCTCCGTGCCTCCGCTGTGCTTCGCCGTCTTCGGCGTGACGGCCCCCCGGCTCGCCCGCCGCTTCGGCCCCGTCGCCGTCGTGTGCGCGGGCATGGCCGCCATCGCCGCCGGCCTGGTCATACGCCCGTACACCGGGAGCACGGCCGGCTTCCTCGCGGCCAGCGCGCTCGCCCTGATGGGCATCGCCGTCAGCAATGTGCTCATGCCGGTCATCGTCAAGCGCTGGTTCCCCGACCGGGTGGGTTCCATGACCGGCCTGTACTCGATGTTCCTCGCGTTCGGCACCTCGATCGCGGCCGCCGCCACCGTGCCGATGACCCGCGCCCTGGGCGGCAGCTGGCAGTCCGGCCTCACCGTGTGGGCTTTCCTCGCCGTCGCGGCCGTGGTCCCCTGGCTCCCCGTGCTGCGCGACCGCGGCACCGCCGAGCCGGCCGTGCCGCGGCAGGGCGCGACCACCGCGTCGAGGGAGAGCGAGCACGGCGCATCGCGGCCGCGTGTGCCCGGCGCATCACGGCAGGCGCCCGCCGAGGAGCCCGCGCCCGCGCTGCGCATCACCCGCAGCCGCACCGCCTGGGCGCTCGCCGTCTTCTTCGGCCTCCAGGCCACCGCCGCCTACATCACGATGGGCTGGATGGCGCAGATCTTCCGTGACTCGGGGGTCTCGGCGGGCACCGCGGGCCTCCTCCTCGCCGTCACCATGGTGATGGGCGTGCCGCTCGCCTTCGTCATCCCGCGGCTGGCGACCCGGCTGCCCCACCAGGGCTCCATCGTGCTCGCCCTCGGCGTCTGCGGCCTCGCCGGTTATGCCGGGCTGTACTTCGCTCCGGCGGCCGGCGCCTGGGCCTGGGCCGTGCTGCTCGGCATCTCCAACTGCTCCTTCCCGCTCGCCCTGACCATGGTCGGTATGCGCGCGAAGACCGGAGCGGGTGTGGCCCAGCTGTCGGCGTTCGCCCAGAGCACCGGCTACCTGATCTCGATCCCCGGTCCGCTGCTGGTCGGCGTGCTGTACCAGAGCAGCGGCGGCTGGGGCCTGCCGATCGCCCTGATGGCCGCCCTGATGGTGCCGCAGATGGCGGTGGGCTTCCTCGCCGGGCGCGACCGCACGGTGGAGGACGAGGCCGCGTCCGCCCGCTGAGGGTGCCCTTCGGCCGACCCCGGAGCCGGGCGTTTCGGGCGGGGATGCGAGACTGGCGGCATGCCCGTGCTCGAGCCGAACCCCCAGAACGGCCAGAAGAAGATGCTCATCGTCTTCGGCTCGTTCCTCGCCATCTTCGTGATCATCGCCATCATCGCGACGATCGCCTCCCCGTGAACCTCCCCCGGCCCTCACCGGCCGATGGTGGGGCTGTCCCCACCATCCCCTAGGGGGTGAGGGTCAGGGTCAAGTGGGTGGATCACCGGATGGGCCGGAGCCCGCGGATTCCGTAGCGTCGAGACGTGGCCGCAGAACGGCGGACCACCACTACGTTCACGGCACGCTCGACGACCGCGGAGGCACCCATGTCGGCCCGTTCGCACACCCCGCCCCACTCGGCGACCACGGGCGGCGTCCAGACCCGGCTGCCCTGGTGGGGCCTCGCCCTGCCCGCCCTCGCCTTCGTCACCCTGTTCGCGCTGATACTGAATCCCACGGACGCGCAGGCGGCAGCCGGCGAGCCGGCGATCACCCAGCTGCTGCAGCACCTCCAGGCACTCGTCGCGCGCTAGGACTCCCATGGTGGGAAGGCCTGCCAACTCCCTGCGCCTCATGGCCTGTTTCGTGCGAAGCTGGGACGCATGAGCGTCGCAGAACCCCGCAGGATCGTCCTCTTCCGGCATGCGAAAGCCGACTGGCCACCGGTGCCCGACCACGAGCGGCCGCTCGCCGAACGAGGCCGCAAGGACGCCCTCGAAGCCGGACGCAGGCTGGCCGACACCGGCATCCCCTTCGACCTGACCCTGTGCTCCACGTCGACCCGCACCCGCGAGACCTGGAAGCTCGCCGCGCACGAGTTCCCGCACCGGCCGAAAACGGTCTATGAGGAGCGGATCTACGAGGCCTCCCCGGGTGAACTGATCACCCTGCTCAACGAGACCCCGGACGAGGTGCGCAACCTGCTGCTCATCGGCCACAACCCGGGCATCCAGGGCCTCGCCGAGGTCCTGGCCGGCGCGGCCGAGGACGACGCCCGCGCGAGCATGAGCCGACGCGGCTTCCCGGCCGCCGCTTTCGCCGCCCTCACCTTCGACGCCCCCTGGAAGTCCCTGGAGCCGGGCGTGGCCACCCTGGCCGACTACTGGGCGCCCGCCGACTGAACCCACCCCTGCGCGGGCCCCGGCCTCCCGCGCGGACCCCGACGCACAGGGGCCCGGCACCTTCGCGGTGCCGGGCCTCTGACGTGTCCGTCGTGCTACTCCCCGGAGACGGTGTCCGCCGCCTCGACCTCTTCGCGGGTGATCCCCAGCAGATACAGCACCGTGTCCAGGAACGGCACGTTCACCGCGGTGTGCGCGGCCTCCCGCACCACCGGCTTGGCGTTGAAGGCGACCCCGAGACCTGCCGCGTTCAGCATGTCCAGGTCGTTGGCGCCGTCACCGATCGCCACCGTCTGCGACAGCGGTACGCCCGCCTCCGCGGCGAACCGGCGCAGCAGCCGCGCCTTGCCCGCGCGGTCGACGATCTCGCCGGTGACCCGGCCGGTCAGCTTGCCGTCGACGATCTCCAGCGTGTTGGCCTGCGCGAAGTCGAGGCCCAGCCGCTCCTTGAGGTCGTCGGTCACCTGGGTGAAACCGCCGGAGACCACGCCGACCTGGTAGCCGAGTCGTTTCAGCGTGCGGATCAGCGTGCGCGCGCCCGGCGTCAGCCGTACCTCGCTGCGCACCTTGTCCACCACGGACGCGTCCAGCCCCTCCAGCAGGGCCACGCGCGCGTGCAGCGACTGCTCGAAGTCCAGTTCCCCGCGCATCGCGGCCGCGGTCACCTCGGCGACCTTGTCCTCGCATCCGGCGTGGGCGGCGAAGAGCTCGATCACCTCGTCCTGGATCAGCGTGGAGTCGACGTCCATCACCACGAGCCGCTGCGCCCTGCGGTGCAGGCCCGCGGCGACGACCGCGACATCGACACCGAGTGCCGCCGCATCCGTCACCAGGGCGGTCCGCAGCGGCTCGGTCGCCACGCCGGACACCGCGAACTCCACCGCGGTCACCGGGTACTTGGCCAGGCGGAAGATACGGTCGATGTTGCCGCCCGCCTTGGTGATCTTCGCGGCGATGGCGGCGGTGGCCTCGGCGGTGAGCGGGTGGCCCAGCACGGTGACCAGGGAGCGGCCGAGCCCGCGCGGACGGTTGTCGCCGTGGCCGGAGATGATCTCGGCCTGCATCTTCATCGACTCGGCCCAGCTGTGCACGGTCGCCCGCAGATCGCCCTCCAGGTTCTGTGAGGGCTGGGTCACGAGCGCGCACAGCACGATCCGGCCGCGGGTGACGACCTGCTCGATGTCGACCACGTCGACGGAGTAGGCGGCGAGGGTGTCGAAGAGTCCCGCCGTGATGCCAGGCCGGTCCTTGCCGAAGATCTTGACGAGGAGGGTGGGGACGTCCGAGGACTCGGGGGTCTCGGGAGTCCCGGGGGTCGAGGTCTGCGAAGCGCTCATGGTGCTCCCACCGTATCCGGCACCGAGTGCCGCGCGCCCTCGAGGTCCGCCTGGCGGACACGGAACACTCGACGACACTCGGGTGACGCCGGGCCGAAGGGGAGGAGTCCGGCGTGGGCCGACCGAGACCTGCGCTGCTGGGGGCTTGGAGGGGTGCGCAGGGAGGGTGTGCGGTCGGCGCATCCGCCGCTGACGTCGGTTCCCGCACCGCCGGGCGCCACGGGCTCAGCGAGGCCCCTCGGGCCTGCGCGGCGGGGGAGCGGGCGGGGGCGGTGGCGGAGGCGGCACCTCGTCGCGCCAGGACGGCGACCGCCGGCCCTTCGGCGACGGCGGCAGCGGGCCGACGACGGTGGGAGCGCCGTGCAGGTCGGGCCCTGTCCCCTCACGCTCGCGCTCCGCGGCCGGGCGCGAATCCTCCGGCTCCGGCGGGCTCTCCGGCACCCGGAGACAGGGGTTCGTGTCAGGATCCGGCGGCCGGAACGTGGTCCTGGGGGCGTACGGCCCGGACGGTTCGAGCCGGGTGTACGCCCCCGACGGCCCGGCCGGTTCGTACGGCCCCGGCGACCCGCCAGACCCGTCCGACCTCGGCGCTTGCCCTCCCGCCTCCGGTCCCCGGAACTCGCCACGCCCCACCAGCTCCCGATCCCGCCCCCGACCCCCTGAGCACCCCGCCCCGCCCATGACCGCCCCCCACGCCCTCGCCGCCTTCAGCCGAGCCACGCCCCGTACCACCCACGCCCCCGCCGCCTTCAGCCGAGCCACCACCCCCTACCGCACCGCCCTTCGCCCCGCCGAACCGCCGAGCCGCCGCCCGCACTCCGGCCGCCCCCACCGCGTGAGCAAAACCCCCCGGCAGCCCCCGCCCCCGCGCCCCACGCGGCCCCCAGCAGCACGGCGACGCCCCACCGCTGGTGCAGCTCGATCCCGGCGCCGAAGGCGTCGAGGCCGAGGACGGACAGCGACGCGTCGGCCGACACCCCCGCCAGCCACCCGAGCAGCACCAGCGCCGGCGCGGGGGCGGCGGCCGGCCCCGCCGCGCACCGCCCGGCGAAGGCGGCGGCCCCGAGCCCCGCGCCGCCCACCGGCAGCCGTACCCCCGTCAGCGCTCCCGCGAGCAGCATCAGCGACGCCGCGCCGAGCGCCAGCAGCCATACCCGGCCGTCCAGATCGGCCAGCCGGGTGAGCGTCAGCGGCCGGCCGGAGCCGGAGCCGGAGCCGGAGCCGAGGAGATCGTCCACGGGATGCGGCAGGACGTGGGTCAGGCTCCCCGTCGCCCGGCCGTCCCACGGCACGAACAGGCCGAGCGGTACGCCGATCCAGACCCCGTTGGGCGCGCCGAGCAGTGCCGCGCCCGCGATCCGCCGCGGATGGGCGTCGCCGGTCGCCGCGAACGCCGCCGCCGCGACCCCGGCGGGCCACCGCCGGCAGCAGCACGGTCACGAGGGCGGAGGCGGCCGGCCGAATCACCCGGTGGACGGCCTCCCAGCCGCGCGGCAGGGGAGTGTGCCGCGAGGCCGGCAGCGCGACGAGCAGCACTCCGGCCGCCCAGCCGAGCCCGCCGAGCAGCGTCGGCGCCGCGTCGACCCTGAACCCCACGGCCGCCCTGGCGCCGACCAGATCGCCGATCCGGTCCGGGAGCGACCCGCCGATGTCCCGACGCACCGAGCCCGGGGATCTCCAGCCCGCCGCCGCCACCGCCCGGCAGCCGGTCCAGCCCCAGCGCGCCGCCGTCGATCGGCACCACATCGTGTCCGGCCCAGCCCGGCAGGCCCATCAGGCCGGTGAACAGGGCGACCACCGTGCCCCCGCGCGCGAGGAGTTCGGCCGGTGCGACGACAACTGTGGCCGCCCGCAGAGAGCGTAGGAAGAACCACGACAGCAGCAGCGCACCGGCCAGGCTCACGCCCGGTGGCGTGATCTCGATGGCGGTGTGCGCCTCGGCGCCCTGCAGCCCGAACGCGGACACATCCCCGGACGGGATGACCGCCCCACCCGCCCCGAGCGCCACCACCGCCGCGGTCATCGGGCCCAACGAGCCCGCCGATCGGCCCCGAGAAGATGCAGGCCGAGCGCGGCCGTGCCCGCCATCCCCGCGAATGCCCAGCTCACCGCGGTGATCGCGGACAACAGGACGTCCCCCCATGGAACTTGGGCGCCGTACCGCGCGCCGTCGCCCTTCGCAGCCGAATCCATGGCAGACCCCCCGACCCGGGCTGCGGCTTGCGCCGCGCTTGCCCCCCTCGTGGGGGATTACCACTCTCCGGCCCGGTTTTGACCCCATCAATGGCAACGGCCGAGACGCCGTTGAGAGGTCTTCACAAGGCCCGACTTTCGGTCAGGGGGCCGCTACTGAAATAGTTCCCCCCGATGTTCGACATCCCTAGACTCCCCGCGACGGGGGTAATTCGGGGGACAACTCAGTGGGGCATGGAGTGCCGGAACTCGTACTGGAATCAAACGGACGTACCTGGACGCTCGATCCGTCCAGGGCATACACCCTCGGACGTGATCCGCAGGGCGACATCGTCTTCGACGACGCCAGGGTCTCCTGGCGCCACGCCACGGTCAGCTTCGACGGCCGCAGTTGGGTGATCGAGGACCATGGCAGCACCAACGGCACGTTCGTGCAGGGGCAGCGGATCCACCATCTGGAACTCGCTCCCGGCACGTCGGTGAACCTGGGCAACGCCTCCGACGGCCCGCTGCTGAATCTGACCGGCACGGGCGCCGCGGTGGCCCAGCCCCAGCAGCCGTACGCCGCGCAGGCCGCCAACCCGGCCTGGGGTCAGCCGCAGACGCCGCAGGCCGACTGGCAGCAGACGCCCCAGCCGCAGCCCGCGCAGCCGCAGGGCGGCTGGCAGCAGCAGCCCGCCCCGGGCATCCCGCAGCAGCAGGGCCCGGCGCAGCACACGCCCGGCGGTGGCGCGGGGGCGCCGCCGGTCTACGGCGACCGCAGCCCGACCACCTTCCACCAGTTCTCCCTGGGCCGCGTGATGCGCATCGGCCGTGCGCTGGAGAACGAGCTGGTGGTCTCCGACCTGCAGGTCTCCCGGCACCACGCCGAGTTCCACTCGACGCCCGACGGGCGCATGGAGATCCGCGACCTCGGCTCGCACAACGGCACGTACGTCAACGGCCAGCCGATCCCGAAGGGCGGCTCGCAGCTGCTCGGCCCCACCGACATCGTCGGCGTCGGCCACTCGACGTTCCGGATCGTCGGCGACCGGCTCGAGGAGTTCGTGGACACCGGTGAGGTGTCCTTCTCGGCCCGTCACCTGACCGTCACGGTCGACGGCGGCAAGCAGATCCTCAAGGACGTCTCCTTCGGCGTCCCCGAGAAGTCGCTGATCGCGGTCATCGGCCCGTCCGGCTCGGGCAAGTCCACGCTGCTCAAGGCGCTGACCGGCTACCGGCCCGCCGACCAGGGCGAGGTCCTGTACGACAACCGCAACCTCTACAAGCAGTTCGCCGAGCTGCGTCAGCGCATCGGTCTGGTCCCGCAGGACGACATCCTGCACAAGGAGCTGACCGTCAAGAAGGCCCTGAAGTACGCGGCCAAGCTGCGCTTCCCGGCCGACACCACGACCGCCGAGCGCAACGCCCGCATCGACGAGGTGCTGCGCGAGCTCAAGCTCGACATCCACAAGGACAAGAAGGTCACGTCCCTCTCCGGCGGCCAGCGCAAGCGCGTCTCGGTCGCCCTGGAGCTGCTGACCAAGCCGTCGCTGATCTTCCTCGACGAGCCGACCTCGGGCCTCGACCCGGGCATGGACCGCGATGTGATGCAGCTGCTGCGCGGCCTCGCCGACGACGGCCGCACCGTGCTCGTCGTCACCCACTCGGTGGCCGAGCTGGCACTGTGCGACAAGCTGCTCGTGATGGCGCCGGGCGGCGCGGTCGCCTACTTCGGCCCGCCGGAGGAGGCGCTGAACTTCTTCGGCTACGACACCTGGGCCGACGTCTTCTCCGCCTTCGAGAACTACCGCGACTACGACTGGGCGGGCCGCTGGAAGGGCTCGCAGCACTACCAGATGTACGCCGCGGACATCGACGCCGTCGCCCCGCAGGCCGTACAGGTCGCGCCGATGCAGGCGATGAAGCCGCCGAAGCCGCAGGGCTGGCTGTCGCAGTGGGTCACGCTGGTGCGCCGCTACGTCTCCGTGATCGTCTCCGACAAGGGCTTCCTCGCCCTGATGGTGATCCTTCCGGCCGTTCTCGGCGCGGTGAGCCTGCTCATCGACCACGACCGCGGCCTGCTGCCCAACCCGGTCAACCCGCAGACCGGCCGGATCATCCCCAACGGCACCGCGACCACGGTCCTGCTGATCCTCGCGGTCGGCGCGTGCTTCGCCGGCGCCGCCAACTCCGTCCGTGAGCTGATCAAGGAACGGGTGATCTACGAGCGGGAGCGCGCGACCGGTCTGTCCCGGTCGGCGTATCTGATGTCGAAGGTCTTCGTGCTCGGCCTGATCACCGTGGGCCAGGGCCTGCTGGTCGGTGTGATCGGCTTCGCCAGCCGGGAGATCCCCTCCAAGGGCCTGGTCCTCGGCGGCGCCACGCTGGTCGAGCTGTCCCTGCCGATCATGGCGCTGGGCTTCACCTCGATGATGTTCGGCCTGATCATCTCCTCGCTGGTGAAGACCGCAGAGAAGACGATGCCGCTGCTGGTGATGTTCGCGATCATCCAGGTGGTGTTCACCGGCTGTCTGTTCAGCCTGCACGGCTCGCTCGGCGTCAACGAGTTCTCGTACCTGATGCCGTCGCGCTGGGCGGTGGCCGCAGCCGGCGCCACGCTGGACTTCAACCGGATCAGCCCGCCGGAGAAGGCCGGCGAGACCGACCCGCTGTGGGACCACACGGTCGGCGCCTGGGGCCTGGACATGGTCGCGCTGATCGCGCTCGGCGTGGTCTGCGGCTTCTTCGTGGCGCGCTTCCTGCGCCGCCACGAGCCGGAGGTCATGCGCAAGTAGGACGGCCGTACGACCCCGAAGGGCGGCACCCCGTCAGTTGGGTGCCGCCCTTCGGCGTCTGTGCTCGCGAAAACAGTGTCTTCGCGGATACGTCGCGGGTGCGAGAAGAGGTCCGCGCCGACCTCAGTACGCGCTGTTGACGTTGTCCATCGAGCCGTAGCGGTCGGCCGCGTAGTTGCAGGCGGCGGTGATGTTGGCGACCGGGTCGTAGATGTTCCAGGACGTGCCGGGGACGTGGTACGCCTTGAAGGTCGGGGGGATCACCTGGAGCAGGCCCTTGGACGGGATGCCGTTGATGGCGTTGATGTCCCAGTTGTTGATGGCCATCGGGTTGCCGGAGGACTCCCGAATGATGTTGCGGTGGATGCCGGAGTAGCTGGCCGGGATGTGGTGCTTCTTCAGGATGGCGAGCGACTCACGGATCCAGCCGTCGAGGTTGTTCGGGTAGCTCTTGACCACGTGCGGCTTGAGGGCGGGGCGCTTGGCGGCGCGGCTCGCGGCCTCCTTGGCCTTGCGGGCGGCCGCGGCCTTCTTGACTGCGGCGGCCTTCTTCGCGGCCTCCGCCTTCTCAGCGGCCTCCGCCTTCTTCGCGGCGACGGCCTTGGCCACGGCGGCCTTCTTCGCGGCCTCGGCCTTCTTCTGGGCCGCGATCTGCTGGGCCTTGAGGTCGGCGCTGGCGAGCTGGTCGGTGATGCTCGCCTTGACGTCCTTGATCTGCTCGGTGCTGTAGGCGACCTTCGCGGGCGCGGCGGCCTCGGTGGTGACCGTGGTCTTGCCTTCGGCGCTGCTGGGCACCGCGGACATGGCGATCGCGGCGGCGCCGAGGACACCGACACCGGCGGCGGCGATCTTGTGGTGCTTGGTCAGCGAGCGACTATAAAGACGGCTGGAAAAGTTCTTGGACATGCGTAACGGACCTCTTCGAATAGCGCGGAGTTCGCTCACGTCCGGCGGGGGACTACGGGCACTTCCCGCAAGAACGCCGCGGACGGTGAGCCCGCGGCGCTGAGCGACGAAGCAATTCTTAGCGGCCGCAAAATCGCGTGGCAAAGGTGTGACGTACGAAGCCAGGTAGTGGATCAGGTAATGGCAAAACGGGACAGATTGGACTGTCTGCCCCGTTCATGTGGGGGGCTTGTCCTCCTAATCCCCTTCGTACGTGACGTGGGCCCTATGTGCGGGCTCACATGCGTGGTCGTCCGGTCTCACCGGCAGTTGCGTGAGCAATGCGCTCGGTGAGGGCGATCAGAAGGTGCGGGGCCCACGGCTCGTGCGGCCCGCTCAGCAGCCCGTCCAGGAAGCGCATCCCGCGCGCGGGCGTCACCACCAGATCCGTCCACCCCCACGCGCGCGTACGACCCAGTCGACGCCCCCGCGGACTCCACGGCCCGCACCGCGGTCGTCCCCACGGCGATCACCCGCCCCGACGGCGTTGATCAGCCGCGCCGACGCCCGCGGCACCGCGAACCGCTCCGGACACGGCTCTCGTGCCCCTTGGCCGATCCACCACAGCGGTGCGCCGCGATCGCCCACCGGCCCCTCCAGGACCGGGCGCACTTCCCCGGCCGGCCCCACCTCTGCACCCGCGGGCCCGCCCACGCGCGCGCGTGTGTAGTACCCCTGCCGTCCGGCTCGCGCAGCTCCACCGCCCACCGGCCGTCGTCCCCGCGCGTGGAGAAGTGCACCGCCACGCGCGTGTGCCGGTGCAGGTACCCGGCCCGCAGCAGCCGCGGGAGCTCTACGAACGTGTGGTGCGACACCCGTGTGCCGCGCGAGCACGGCACCGGCCTTCGCCCGGCCAGCAGCGGCAGCGCCTTCTGTACCAGCGCGGGCGGAGCGACCACGTTCGTCTCCAGCACTGCCCGGAAGCCAGCGGATGGCTCGGCACCAGCGGTTCCATGCCCAGCACCCCGGCGTCGTCGACCAGCAGATCGACGCCGCGCAGCTTCCAGGCCGCCGCCACCGGCTCCGATCGGTGACCGGGCATAGGTCACATCCCCGGGCACCGCCTCCCCCCCCCCCCCCCCCGCGTGCCGTACGACCCGAGCGCCGCAGCCGTCTCCTGCAGTGCCCCGGCGCCCCGCGCGGCCATCGCCAGACCCCAGCCGCGTGCCCGCCGGCGCCCGCCACACCGCCCCTCGGCCTAGGTCCCGGGTCCTGGGCGATGGCCGTCACGGGGCGGATCCGCGCTGTCGTACTGCGCCGGTACCGTGAGGTCATGAGTCACGGTCCCCGGTCCGGCCTCGCCGCGGTGAGCGCCGCGCTGCTCGCCATGAGCAGGCATCTCGAGGTACGCGACGTCCTGAAGACGATCGTCGCCTCGGCCCGCGAGCTGCTCGACGCCCAGTACGCCGCCCTCGGCGTCCCTGACGACCACGGCGGCTTCGCCCAGTTCGTCGTCGACGGCGTCAGCGAGGAGCAGTGGAAGGCCATCGGCCCGCTGCCGCGCCAGCACGGCATCCTCGCGGCGATGCTCCAGGAGGCCAGGCCCGAGCGCCTCGCCGACGTGCGCAAGGACCCCCGCTTCGGGGGCTGGCCCTCCGCCCACCCGGAACTCGCCGACTTCCTCGGCCTGCCCATCCGCGACGGGGACGAGGTCATCGGCGCGCTGTTCCTGGCCAACAAGGTGCGCCCCGTGGGGGAACACCCCCCGCAGCCCCCGGCCCCGAGGGCAGAGGGACGGTGCGGCTTCACCCAGGAGGACGAGGAACTGCTCGCCATCCTCGCCCAGCACGCGGCGATCGCGCTGACCAACGCCCGCCTGTACGAGCGCAGCCGCGAGCTGACCATCGCCGAGGAACGCTCCCGCCTCGCCCACGAACTGCACGACGCGGTCAGCCAGAAGCTGTTCTCCCTGCGCCTGACCGCCCAGGCCGCCGCCCGCCTCGTCGATCGCGACCCGGCCCGTGCCAAGTGCGAGCTGCAGCAGGTGGCGGCCCTGGCCGCCGAGGCCGCCGACGAACTGCGCGCCGCCGTCGTCGAGCTGCGTCCCGCCGCGCTCGACGAGGACGGCCTGGTCGCCACCCTGCGCACCCAGATCCAGGTCCTCGACCGCGCCCACTCCGCCCGGGTCACGTTCGCCGCCCGCGGCATCCGCGCCCTGCCCTCCGCCCAGGAGGAGGCCCTGCTGCGCGTCGCCCAGGAAGCCCTGCACAACGCCCTGCGGCACTCCGCGGCCGAGCACGTCGACGTCACCCTGGACCGCCGCGGTCCCGGTGCCGTCCTGCGTGTCACCGACGACGGAACCGGCTTCGACCCGAAGGCGATTCGGCGTGCGGGACGCCACCTCGGCCTGGTCTCCATGCGCGACCGGGCGGACGGGGTCGGCGGCAGGCTGACCGTGGAATCGGCGCCCGGCAAGGGCACCACGATCGAGATGGAGGTCCCCGGTGGCTGAGGCAATCAGGGTGCTGCTCGTCGACGACCACCAGGTCGTGCGCCGGGGCCTGCGCACCTTCCTGGAGGTGCAGGACGACATAGAGGTCGTCGGGGAGGCCGCCGACGGCGCCGAAGGCGTCGCCCGCGCCGAGGAGTTGCGGCCGGACGTCGTCCTCATGGACGTCAGAATGCCCGGCATGGATGGCGTGGAGGCCCTGCGCAAGCTCCGCGAACTCGGCAACCCCGCGCGCGTGCTGGTCGTCACCAGCTTCACCGAGCAGCGAACGGTGGTCCCGGCCCTGCGCGCCGGCGCCGCCGGGTACCTGTACAAGGACGTGGACCCCGACGCGCTGGCCGGCGCCATCCGCTCCGTGCACGCCGGGCATGTGCTGCTCCAGCCCGAGGTCGCCACCGCGCTGCTCTCCCAGGAGGAGGCGAACTCCGGGCAGGGCCGGGGGAATGCGCTCACCGAGCGGGAGCGCGAGGTGCTGGGCCTGATCGCGGACGGCCGCTCCAACCGGGAGATCGCCCGTGCGCTGGTCCTGTCCGAGAAGACGGTGAAGACCCACGTCTCGAACATCCTGATGAAACTCGACCTGGCGGATCGCACACAGGCCGCGCTGTGGGCCGTTCGTCATGGTGTGTCCGGATGATCGACAACTCGGAAGGTTCCCTTCCGGACTGAGATTCATACCGTCGTGGGAATGTCCCCCGAATGGCGCATCCCACGGCGGGGCCCCGCCGTTCTCCAGTGCGTGCCGCGGCGACTGCCGCGGCCATCGCAAGGAGGGCTTTGAAAGTGAAGAACCTGAAGAAGGCAGCGGCCGTGACGATGGTGGCCGGCGGGCTGATCGCCGCCGGTGCGGGCCTGGCCTCCGCCGCCGAGGGCGCCCACGCCGACGGCACGGCCGTGGGCTCGCCGGGTGTCGTCTCGGGCAACGCCATCCAGGCCCCGGTCCACGTGCCGGTCAACGTCGTCGGCAACACCGTCAACGTCATCGGCGCGCTGAACCCGGCCTCGGCAACCTCGGCCTGAACCACTGACATTCCCCGCACCTCCCTCGGTGCCCCCGGCCTCCCGGCCTCACCCGGGAGGCCGGCGCCGGCCGCGGCCACCCCCACCGCACCAACCGCGCGGCCGCACAAGCCGCGGGCAGTCGTGCCGCAGGGCGGCACTCCTCGGCATCGGGCCATGCACCCGACCCCTCAGCACCGACGCCGGTCACCTCGCGACGAACCCGCTGAGCCAACCCCGCCCCGACCCAGGGCACAAGAACAACGAACGCTCACCGCACCCTCACTCCCGCCGCAGGCTCACCGCTCCCGTTCCTCCACATACGCGTTGTACGCAGCCACCTGCGCCCGCCGGGCCACCCGTTCCACAGGCCGCAACGCCTCCGCCCGCGCGAACATCTCCCCGGCGCTCACCGCACCCCCGTGCCCCTTCTCCGACGCGAGCGACACCAGCAGCCCCACCCGCTGCGCCAGCTCCAGCACCCGCACCGCCCGCGGCGGATACCCCGGCGCCAGCACCTCCCGCCCCCGCTCGGCCCGCGCCCGGTACGCGTCGAGCGCCGCCTGCGCGACCGGCCCCGACCCGGCGACGTCCAGCCGCGTCAGCGCGGCCGTCGCCTCCCGCAACGCCTCCGCCAGCTCCCGCTCGGCCTCACCCAGCGACGGCACATCGGCCGGCGGAGCCTCCCGCACCGGCAGGCAGTGCCAGACGACCTCCACATGCACATCGCCCTCGGGCCCGGCCTCGTACACCTCCGGCACCAGCCCCAGCGCGCCGCCGTGGCAGACCACCGCCTCCTCGGCCTCCAGCGCCCGCTTGTTGAACTCCGGCGGACCACTCAGCCCCAGCGGATGCCCCGGCGCCGGCAGCGCGACCCGCAGCCCGCTCACCCCCAGCGACCGCAGCCGCCCCAGCGCCAGCGTGAGACCGACCGGAGCCGACTCACCCGGCAGTCCCTCCACCCGGTGCACCGCGTCCTCGGCCACGATGGCGAGCATGGCGTCATCCGGAGAGACAAGTCCGGCAAGAAGGGCATTTCCCCAGGCGGCAAGGCGGCCGGCGCGCGGTTCCACGAGCATGCCCCCCACCCTAAGGACCGGACCGATGGAACGGCCCGCCCGGTCGGTGGCGTAGATTCGTTCAGGGCCGCGCCCACCGGCGCGGCGAACAGAGCCACAGGCGTACGCGACTGCCGCGACCGGCCACACTGCAAGGGGAGACAACGCGCTCATGAGCGATGTTCTGGAGCTTCAGGACGTATCCGTGGTCCGTGAGGACCGGGCTCTGGTGGACCAGGTCTCCTGGTCGGTCAAGGAGGGCGAGCGCTGGGTCATCCTCGGCCCGAACGGCGCCGGCAAGACCACCCTCCTCAACGTCGCCTCCAGCTACCTCTACCCCAGCAAGGGCACCGCCACCATCCTCGGCGAGACGCTCGGCAAGCCCGGCACCGACGTCTTCGACCTGCGCCCCCGCATCGGCGTGGCCGGCATCGCCATGGCCGAGAAGCTCCCCAAGCGCCAGACCGTCCTGCAGACCGTCCTCACCGCCGCCTACGGCATGACCGCCACCTGGAACGAGGACTACGACGAGATCGACGAGCAGCGCGCCCGCGCCTTCCTCGACCGACTCGGCATGAGCGACTACCTCGACCGCCGCTTCGGCACCCTCTCCGAGGGCGAGCGCAAGCGCACCCTCATCGCCCGCGCCCTGATGACCGACCCGGAACTGCTGCTCCTCGACGAGCCCGCCGCCGGCCTCGACCTCGGCGGCCGCGAGGACCTGGTCCGCCGCCTCGGCCGCCTGGCCCGCGACCCCATCGCCCCCTCGATGATCATGGTCACGCACCACGTCGAGGAGATCCCGCCGGGCTTCACCCACGTCCTCATGATCCGCCAGGGCAAGGTCCTGACCGCCGGCCCGCTGGAGCTCGAACTCTCCTCCCGCAACCTCTCCCTGTGCTTCGGCCTCCCGCTCGTCGTCGAGCAGGTCGGCGAACGCTGGACCGCCCAGGGCCTGCCCCTGTCCTGACCCCGTGCGCCCCGCCCGGCGCCCTGTCGGCAACCCGGCCGGCGGCCCTACGATTGCCGTGTGAACGACATCGACGCATGGGTGTGGTGGCTCGTCGGTGCGGCAGCGCTCGGAATCCCGCTCGTGGTCACCGCGATGCCGGAGTTCGGGATGCTCGCCGTGGGCGCCGTCGCCGCGGCGGTCGCCGCGGGCTTCGGCCTCGGCGTCGTCGTCCAAGTGCTCGTCTTCCTCGCCGTCTCGATCGCCCTCATCGCCGTCGTACGGCCCATCGCGGCCCGGCACAGCCGCCAGCGCCCCCAACTCGCCACCGGAATCGACGCCCTGAAGGGTCGTCAGGCCGTCGTCCTCGAACGCGTCGACGGCTCCGGCGGCCGTATCAAGCTCGCCGGAGAGATCTGGTCGGCCCGCGCCCTGGACACCGGCCGCGCCTACGAAGTGGGTCAGGAAGTGGACGTCGTGGACATCGAGGGGGCCACCGCGATCGTCATGTGACCTCCTGCGATGCGACAAGCGACGACCGGGCACGGACTCGGCCGAACACCCCACGAGCCCTCCGACGGTCTGTCAGACTCGACCAGCAAGATCTTCAACAGCCATAAGATCTTCCAAAAGCGCCGAGGCGGAGAAGGGTACGGGCAGCCACGATGGAACCGGTCATCATCGTCCTGATCATTCTGGTGGTGTTGGTCTTCATCGCCCTGATCAAGACCATCCAAGTCATTCCGCAGGCGAGCGCCGCCATCGTGGAGCGCTTCGGCCGCTACACGCGGACGCTGAACGCGGGCCTCAACATCGTCGTCCCGTTCATCGACACCATCCGCAACCGCATCGACCTGCGCGAACAGGTCGTCCCCTTCCCGCCGCAGCCGGTGATCACCCAGGACAACCTGGTCGTCAACATCGACACGGTCATCTACTACCAGGTCACCGACGCCCGGGCCGCGACCTACGAAGTCGCCAGCTACATCCAGGCGATCGAGCAGCTCACCGTCACCACGCTGCGCAACATCATCGGCGGCATGGACCTGGAGCGCACCCTCACCTCCCGCGAGGAGATCAACGCGGCCCTGCGCGGCGTCCTCGACGAGGCCACCGGCAAGTGGGGCATCCGCGTCAACCGCGTCGAGCTCAAGGCCATCGAACCGCCCACCTCCATCCAGGACTCGATGGAGAAGCAGATGCGCGCCGACCGTGACAAGCGCGCCGCGATCCTCCAGGCCGAAGGTGTCCGGCAGTCCGAGATCCTGCGCGCCGAGGGCGAGAAGCAGTCCCAGATCCTGCGCGCCGAGGGTGAGGCCAAGGCCGCGGCCCTGCGCGCCGAGGGCGAGGCCCAGGCCGTCCGCACGGTCTTCGAGGCCATCCACGCCGGCGACCCCGACCAGAAGCTGCTCTCCTATCAGTACCTCCAGATGCTCCCGAAGATCGCCGAGGGCGACGCCAACAAGCTCTGGATCGTCCCCAGCGAAATCGGCGACGCCCTCAAGGGTCTTTCCGGCGCGATGGGCAACTTCGGTGCGATGGGCGGCGGTTCGGGCGGCGGCTCGACAGGCAACGGCGCGGACCGCCGAGAAAAGCCGTCGATCGACTGAGGGTTCATCTGGGTCCAAGGCTGCGAACCGCGCCCCGAAAGGGGCGCGGGGAAATGCGCGACAAGCCACGACGAACCCGCAGCCGACAACGGACAACAGGCCCTACGGCGAAGAGTCAGGCCGCATCCCGGGCCAGCCACCCGGGAAGGGCGGCAAGATCATCCGCCCCCAGCGTCAGCAGCATCGCATCGGCCGGCGTCGGCTGGAACGGCTCCCGCAGCAACCGCATCCCCGCCTCCTCCGGCGTCCGGTCCGCTTTGCGGTGATTGTCCTCCGCGCACGCGGCCACCGTGTTCAGCCACGTGTCCTGCCCACCCCGCGACCGAGGCACCACGTGGTCCACCGTCGTGGCCCTGCGCCCGCAGTACGCGCACCGGTGCCGGTCCCGGACCAGCACACCCCGCCTCGACCACGGCGCTTGTCTTCGGAACGGCACCCGTACGTACCGGCACAACCGGATCACCCGGGGCGCGGGTATGTCGACATCGGCGCCCCGCATACGCAGCTCGGGGTGGGCCTGCTCGACGACCGCCTTGTCCTGCAGCACCAGAACGACGGCTCGGTTCAGCGTCACCGTCGACAACGGTTCGAAGCTGGCGTTCAGAACGAGCGTGTCCCGCATCAAGCCCACCTCCCGTGTGCACCGGCCCACCCCCCGGCGGGCTTGGATCAACTCTGGACGGGCACGCCGAGATGGACAACGCAATAAAAATGCCCGCCTCCGATCACTTCCAAGACCAGAGACGGGCAAACCTTCCGTGAACGTCAGGCTTGTGCGGGCTCCTCGTACTCACCGATCAGCTGCGCCCGGGCGATCGTGTGGAACCGCAGATTGAACCCGACGACGGCGGGAGAGGCGTCGGAATCCGGACCGAGCTTCTCCTGGTCCACGGCGTACACCGTGAACACATACCGGTGCGGCCCGTCCCCGGGCGGCGGCGCGGCACCGCCGAAGTCCTTCGAGCCGTAGTCGTTGCGCACCTGGACCGCACCCTCGGGCAGTCCCTCGAACTTGCCGCTGCCCGCACCCGCCGGCAGCTCGGTGGCCGAGGCCGGGATGTCGAAGACGGACCAGTGCCAGAACCCGCTGCCCGTCGGGGCGTCCGGGTCGTAGCAGGTCACGGCGAAGCTCTTGGTCTCCGGCGGGAAGCCCTCCCACCGCAGCTGCGGCGAGGTGTTGCCCTTCGCGTAGACCTGAGCGTCCTTGAGGGTGGCACCCTCCTGGACGTCCTCACTCGTGACCGTGAAGGACGGCACGGGCGGATGGAAGTCGTGGGGGAGCGGCCGCCTCTTGAGCTCGGTCACCTCGGTACCTCCTGATCGCTTGCGTTCAGTAGGTCCGAGCCTAGAACCAGTTCCGCTTGCTGCCGACCTCGGACAGCCACTGGTTGAGATACCCCGCCCAGTCGGTCCCCTGCCAGTCGTTCAGACCCACCTGGAAGGACCGGTAGGTGTCACTGCCCTCACTGAACAGACCCGGCTTCTTGTCCATCTCCAGGACGACGTCCATGGCGTGCTCGTCGGCGACGAAGCTCAGCTCGACCTGGTTCAGACCCCTGTACTGCGACGGCGGGAAGAACTCGATCTCCTGGTAGAACGGCAGCTTCTGCCGCGTACCCCGGATGTGGCCGCGCTCCATGTCCGCGTTCTTGAAGCGGAAGCCCAGCTGGATGAACGCGTCCAGGATCGCCTTCTGCGCCGGCAGCGGATGCACGTTGATCGGGTCCAGATCGCCGGAGTCCACGGCCCGCGCGATCGCCAGCTCGGTCGTCACACCGATGTGCATCCCGCGCAGAGACTGCCCGTCGATCATGGTGACCGGCGTCTCCCAGGGGATCTCCAGCCCGAACGGCACCGCGTGCACGGCCCCCGCCTGCAGCTCGAAGGCACCGCCGAGCCGCACCTTGGTGAACTCGATGTCCTGCTTGTACTCCTGGTCGCCGCTCTCCACCTCGACCTTGGCCTGGAGCCCCACCGCCAGACCCTCGATATCCTGGCTGACGGACCCGCCCTGGATCCGCACCTCACCCTGGACCACGCCACCCGGCACCACGTTCACCTCGGTCAGCACGGTCTCGACCGAGGCCCCGCCGGCCCCCAGGCTCGCGAGCAGCTTCTTGAACGCCATGGTTCTCCTCAACGACTACGACTGAAACGACTGCGACTGCGTCCTTGATCCGTACAAACGCGATCCGGCCCCGGCCGGTTCCGCGCCCTCACCCTGGCAAGCCGCACGCCCCCTGACCACCCCATGGAACGGACCGACTCCAGTACGCTCGGAGGTCATGATCGCGAGCCCCGACCGTACGCCCCTGCCCCGCGCCTTCTTCGACCGGCCCGTCCTCGAGGTCGCCCCCGACCTCCTCGGCCGCATCCTGGTCCGCAGCACCCCGGACGGTCCGATCGCCCTGCGCCTGACAGAGGTCGAGGCCTACGACGGCCCGAACGACCCCGGCTCCCACGCCTACCGCGGCCAGACCGCCCGCAACAGCGTGATGTTCGGTGAGCCCGGACATGTGTACGTCTACTTCACCTACGGCATGTGGCACTGCATGAACCTGGTCTGCGGACCGGTCGGACGAGCCAGCGCCGTCCTGCTCCGCGCCGGTGAGATCGTCGAGGGCGCCGAACTGGCCCGTGTCCGTCGCCTCTCAGCCAAGAACGACAAGGAGTTGGCCAAGGGCCCCGCCCGCCTGGCCACCGCCCTGGACGTGGGCCGGGCCCTGGACGGTACGGACGCGTGCGCCGAGGGAGAGACCCCGCTGCGCATGCTGACGGGCACGCCGATCCCTTCCGACCAGGTACGCAACGGCCCCCGCACCGGCGTCGCCGGCGAGGGCGGCAACGGCGACGTCCACCCCTGGCGCTTCTGGGTCGCCAACGACCCGACAGTGAGCCCGTACCGAGCCCATGCCCCGAAGCGGCGCCGCAGTTGACGCGGCGCCGGAAGGTGCGTAATGTGGCCCGAGCCGCTGAACCGGGTACGGCGATCGCCTGCAGCCGGAGCGGCCAACCCACTACCTAGCTACAGCCCCTCGGCGGGGTCGCTTCTGGTGCGTCCGCGTACCCGAATTCGAACTCGCGAGGCTCGATTATGAGTCGCCGAGAGAATGAGCTAACGTAGTGAATGTCGAAAGGGCGGACGGCGAAAGCCGAAAACCCCAAGACACCGGCCGGAAATCAGATCCGAAAGATCTGATAGAGTCGGAAACGCAAGACCGAAGGGAAGCGCCCGGAGGAAAGCCCGAGAGGGTGAGTACAAAGGAAGCGACCGTTCCTTGAGAACTCAACAGCGTGCCAAAAGTCAACGCCAGATATGTTGATA